>NZ_ASJB01000045.1 GCF_000478275.1 Amycolatopsis orientalis DSM 40040 = KCTC 9412 | reverse complement strand
CGCACCGCCAGGAACCACCTGGATCACGAAGCCCATCGAACAGACTTACAGGACACGGCCTAGTCGTGTGACAGGTCGACGAACCGGCTGTAGTGCAGCTGGTGCGCGACGGTGATCGTCGCCGTCGGCCCGGCACGGTGCTTGGCGATGATCAGGTCCGCCTCGCCCGCGCGCGGGTCGTCGCGCTCCCAGGCGTCGGGGCGGTTGACCAGGATGACGAGGTCGGCGTCCTGCTCCAGCGAGCCGGACTCACGGAGGTCGGACAGCATCGGGCGTTTGTCGGTCCGCTGTTCGGGACCACGGTTCAGCTGGCTGATCGCGATCACCGGGACCTCGATCTCCTTGGCCAGCAGCTTCATCTGCCGCGAGAACTCCGAGACCTCCTGCTGCCGGGACTCGACGCGCTTGCCCGAGGTCATCAGCTGGAGATAGTCGAGCACGACGAGCTTGAGATCGTTGCGCTGCTTGAGCCGCCGGGCCTTCGCGCGGATCTCCATCATCGTCATGTTCGGCGAGTCGTCGACGAACAGCGGCGCCTCGGAGACCTCGCTCATCCGGCGCGCGAGCCGCGTCCAGTCGTCGTCGGACATCTTGCCACCGCGCATATCCGCCAGCCGGATCCGCGCCTCGGCCGAGAGCATGCGCATGACGATCTCGGTCCTGCTCATTTCCAGCGAGAAGATGACGCTGGTCAGACCGTGTTTGATGGACGCCGAACGAGCGAAATCCAGTCCCAGGGTCGATTTCCCGACCCCGGGACGCGCCGCGACGATGATCATCTGCCCGGGGTGCAGGCCGTTGGTCAGATCGTCGAAGTCGGCGAACCCGGTCGGGATGCCCTGCGACTGCCCACCGCGCGACGCGATCGCGTCGATCTCGTCCATGGTCGGCTGGAGCAGTTCTTCCAGCGCGACGTAGTCCTCGCTGGTGCGCCGTTCGGTGACGTCGTAGATCGCGGCCTGCGCGCGGTCGACGACCTCGTCGATGTTCGCGCCGTCGGCCGCCGCCGCGCCGTAGCCGTACTGCACGATCCGCGTGCCCGCCTCGACCAGGCGCCGCAGCACCGCCTTCTCGGAGACGATCTCCGCGTAGTACCCGGCGTTCGCCGCCGTCGGCACGGTCGCGATCAGGGTGTGCAGGTACGGGGCGCCGCCGACGCGGCCGAGTTCGCCACGGCGTTCCAGCTCGGCAGAGACGGTGATCGGGTCGGCGGGTTCGCCGCGTCCGTAGAGGTCGAGGATGACGTCGTAGATCGCCTGGTGCGCGGGCCGGTAGAAATCGTCGGGGCCGAGGGCCTCGATGACGTCGGCGACGGCGTCCTTCGACAGCAGCATGCCGCCGAGCACGGACTGCTCGGCCGCGATGTCCTGCGGAGGCTGGCGGTCGTACTCACCGCCACGCGGCCCGGGGTCGCTGGGACCCGGATCGGACTCCGCGTACATCGGATTGCGGTCGTCGGTCAGCGCCACCGCTGCTGCCACCTCCTCATGTATCGAACACGCGTTCGATTATGCCAGAACTTCCCCGGTCAGTGCGTCCGCGCCCGCCGTCCACCTTCCCGCGGCCCCGGCGCTCCCCTGTGTCCACCTTGCGGGCCGGTCGAACGCCACGGTGCGTACCCGCCCGGCGGGCACGGTAGGCCCCCCGAAAGGACGAGCGCAATTTCGCCTGGGGACCGCCCTGTGGACAACCTGGGGATGACTGCGGGCATCCCTTCACAGGTGACCGAAAGCCTGTGTACAACTTGTGGGCAACGATGGGATGGTCTGACAAAACCGCTGGTCAGGCCCTGTGTACATACTGTGGAGAACTTTATTCAAATCCGTGCGGCGTGTCGGGCAAAACACGTCGTTCGGCGTGTCGCACGGCGGCGCACAGGGGTGCCCTGTGGATGAATGCTACGGAGCGTAGAGGCATGACCCGGTGGGCTGAACGGCGTGGAATTCAGGACGCGAACAACCTGCCCTGTGCGCTCCGTAGTCGTTCTCCGAGAACGTGCTGGTCGGCGGGTGTGAAGGCGATCCGCGGCTCGCCACTCCCCGGTATCTCCTCGGTCAGCCACCGGCCCTCGGACGTATCGATGTAGTTCACCGGGCGTTCGATCCGCTGCCGCGCGCCGCTCCGGCCACGGGCGGCGACGTACAGGCTGCCGCTGCCCATCCGGCGTAGCGCGAGGATGCGGCGAAGCTCGTCGGCCTCCTGGCTGCCGGCGCTCTGCCGTCCGCTGCGAAGCACCTCGAAACCCTCGTCCTGCGCCGTCGAGGACGAACGCGGTGCTTCGATCTGGCTCTTCGGGACGGCGATCGGCCGTCCTCGTCCGGGTGCGAGCTTCGGGATCTGGTCGAGGAACTCGGTGAGCAGTTCTTCGGGCCGCACCGAAGCGAGTGCGACGCCGTCGTGCTCGCTGTGCCGGGCCAGCACGAAGCCCTCCCCGCCCGCGCTGCCCGCGAGCAGGGTGTAGCTCAGCGCCTTGCCCTCGAATCCGCCGTCGACCCAGCCGTAGTACTCCAAGGACGGCCGGGCGATCGCTTCGAGCGTCGCCTTGAACCCGGGGTGCAGGCCCCGTGCGCCGAAGAGGCCCTGGCTCGCCAGTTCCTCGTTGGTCCGTTCGTCCTCGGTCCGCTGCGCGTCGTCGCTGTACCAGGTCGGGGTCTCCGACAGGATCGTGTGCGGTTCGCCGCCTCGGCGGCGGATCAGCGTGATGAGGGTGCCGGTCGTGATGGTGACCTGCTTGTCCAGCACCGGAACTGCCCCCTAGTCGTTCAAGCCCCTGGTCGTTCGTGTTCGTCCACCCGGGACAGGACAAGCCGGGCGCGGCGCCAATTTTGGCACGCGCCCGGCCCGCTCGTACGTATTACTCCCCGATCACCGGCGGTGCGGTGAGTTCGTCGGTGCCGAAGATGTCGTTGGGGTCATCGCCGACGAGGTACTTGGAGCTGCGCTCCTCGTCCTCGGCGCCCTTGCCCTTGGCGCCACCGGCACCCATACCGCCCATGCCGCCCATCATCCCGCCCGCGCCGCGGCCGGCACCTGCGGCACCGGCGCCGCCGGGGCCCATGCCACCGCGGCCCGCGCCCGCCGCGCCGCCGGGGATGGCCGCACCGCTCGCGCTGCCCGGTCCACCGGGGCCGAAGCCCGCCCCGCCCGGACCGAATCCACCGTCCGGGCCGAAACCGCCCGCACCGGGGATGTCGGTGCCGCCGAAGCCGCCGCCACCGCCTCCGCCGCCACTCGGCCCGAAGCCACCGGCACCGGGGATCTTCGGCGGGGTGAAGCCGGACGCGTGCGTCCCGTCGTTCCAGGACGGCGGCTTGTAGTCGCTGCCCGGGATGTTCGGGTTGAAGTGGCCGCCGGGGATGTTCGAGCCCGGCAGGTTGGACCCGGGAAGGTTCGACCCCGGCAGGTTGGACCCGGGGATGTTGGACCCCGGCATGTTCACGCCGGGCGTGTTCACGCCAGGGATGTTCGGCATCCCGCCGGGCGGCATCGAACCGGGCGGGGTGGAGATGCCGCCGGGCGGCATGCCGTTGTTCCCGTTCCGGTCGCCCTGCCCGTCGCCGTCCTTGTCCTTACCGCCGCCGTTGACGTCGACGTTCGTGTTCTGCCCCTCCATCTTGGAGTAGGTGGGCATCTTCTTGCCGTTCTCGGAACTGGCCTTGAAGTACTCGTTGAACGCGTCGACGTTCGCTTGACCCTTTTGGTTGTAGTCCCGGATCGCGCGGTCGGTGTCGGTGGTCCACGGGGTGATGGAGTTGAGCAGATTGTTCTTCGGCGGATCCTTCGGGACCGGCTGCACCTTCGCCTTCACCGTGGTGAACGCGGTGTTCTGCTCGCCGAGGTACTTGTCGGAGTCCGCCAGCTTCTTGCCGGAGTCCTCCATCCAGGCCCGCAGCGGATGCGCGCCGGACTCCTGCGCGGCTTCGGCGCTCTTGCCCGTCCAGGCGGCGTCCATCTCCTTCGACAGGTTGTCGATGGTGGTCAGCCTGTCCTGGTAACCGGCCTTCAGCCGGGTCGCCGCGGCCTGGCCCTCCTGGATCGACCCGGTCCCGGGACCGGTGACGATCTTCTCCCAGATGTTGTAGCAGTCGATCTTGCGATCGCCGCCCGACGC
This sequence comes from Amycolatopsis orientalis DSM 40040 = KCTC 9412, assembly GCF_000478275.1. Lineage (GTDB taxonomy): Bacteria > Actinomycetota > Actinomycetes > Mycobacteriales > Pseudonocardiaceae > Amycolatopsis > Amycolatopsis orientalis. The sequence goes on along the minus strand of NZ_ASJB01000045.1, from coordinate 193,496 downwards.
TTCGAAGTCGCCGGATTTCGTGGTCGCCAGGTTGTAGGCCGAGTACCCGGCGATGATCGGCAGCAGGAACACCCCTCAGCCCTCCTTCAACGTCTCGATCATCGCTTCCCCCACTTTGAGCGCGACGGGGCACGGATCGCTCGCGCCGGGCCCGTTGTCGTACTGCACCAGGATGTTCACGGCCAGCTGGTCGGTCACGCCGACGAACAGGCCGCATTTGCCGCTCTTGCGGCCGTCGAGCGCCGCGGCGTACACCGCCGGGTAGCCCGCGACCTCGGTCGGCTCGAAGTATTCGTCGTTGGCCTTCGTGTCGTAGACGTCGCTGAGGCCGTTCTTGTTCGCGAGGACCGGGCTGATCTCGATCTGGTTCAGCCGGTCGTCCGCGGCGAAGATCGAGCAGCCGGGTCCGACGCTCGTGGTCCGCCGCTCGCCTTCGCCGAGACCGAGTTCGGACCGCTTGGCCGCGGAAAGAGCGGAGCACGCGTCACTCTCGATGGAGCTGGTCTTCAGCGGACTGGGCACCTTGGGCGCGGAGCCGGACGAACCGCTCGACGCGCCGGGGGACCCGGTCGTATAGGACGGCTCCGAAGAGGCCGTCCCGGTCTTGGTGCCGGAACAGCCGGCGACCAGCGCGCCGGCGGCGAGGAGGAGAACGAGGGAACGTCGCATCACACGGCCCTGTGCTTGTTGAGCGAAGCCTGCGTTTCGGCTTCGTTCGTGGCGATCTTCTGCTTGGCGGCGGTCAGCTGGTCGATGTAGTTCTTGACGTAGTCCTGCATCTTCTGGTTCTGCTCCAGGAACGCCTTGCCCGACGGGTTGGCCAGCTTCTCCCAGTCGCCGCTCGCGAACTCCTTGCCGGGCGCCTTGACGTTCGCCATCAGCGTCGCGTCGGTGTAGTCCTTCTTGAGCTCGGCCTGCAGGTCGGTCCACTTCTTGATGACGCCGTCGATCTTGTCCTTGTCGAAGGCGAAGCCGCCGCCACCCCCGCCGGACGTGGACGCCGGTTTGTCCGGGTTGGCCGGAGCGGACACCGTGACCTGCTGCTGCCGGTTCTGTTCGGCGTTGCTGTCGTAAGCCATTGCTTCCAGATCCCCTTTTGAGTCCCCGTGCCTCGACGTCGAGTCTCATAATGCCTTGATCCCCCGTCAAGGCTTCAGACGCGGCCCGACCGGGTCGGGTTCCGCGGAAAGCAAAGGGCGGGACACCTCCGCGAAGGAGAAGTCCCGCCCTTTGGCCGAAGCGGTGTTACTTGGCCTTGACCTCGAGCCGCACGTCGACGCGGACGTCGGGGTGCAGGCGGGCGCCGACCGAGTGCTTGCCCACGGTCTTGATGTGGTCCTTCAGCTCGATGACGCGCTTGTCGAGCAGCGGGCCACCCGCGGCCTTGATCGCGTCCACGATCTCGGCGGTGGTGATCGAACCGAAGAGCTTCTTCGAGCCCTCGGCCGCCTTGCCGCTCAGCTGGATGGCGCCGAGGCCCTCCAGGGTCGCCTTGATCTCCTTGGCGTGGTCGAGGTCGCGGATGCGACGGCTCTCCTGCGCCCGCTTGATCGTGCGCACGTTCTTCTCCGCGCCCTTGGTGGCCACGATGGCGTAGCCGCGGGGGAGGAGGTAGTTACGCGCGTAACCGTCCTTGACCTCGACGATGTCGCCGGGTCCACCGAGGTTGGCGACGTCGGTGGTGAGAATGATCTTCGCCATTGACGTGCCTCCTTAGCGTGCGGTCGAGGTGTAGGGCAGCAGCGCCATTTCGCGGGAGTTCTTGACCGCGATGGCGATGTCACGCTGGTGCTGGCTGCAGTTGCCGGTCACCCGGCGGGCACGGATCTTGCCGCGGTCGGAGATGTACTTCCGCAGCAGGTTGGTGTCCTTGTAGTCGATGTTCTCCGGGCGGCCCTTCTTCTCGGCCTTGCAGAACACGCAGACCTTCTTCTTGGGCTTGCGGATGGGTGGCTTGGCCACGGTATTTCTCCTGGATTTCTACGTAGTGGTTGTCTCGAGGCGTCTCGCGGAGCTTTCGCCCGCGGTGGACCGCCTGATGCGACTTCGGATCAGAAGGGCGGCTCGTCGGAGAAGCCACCGCCACCGCCGCCACCGGCGGGCGGAGCGGAACCCCACGGGTCGTCGGCGGGCGGGCCGCTCTGGCCTCCACCGCCGCCTCCACCGAAGCCGCCGCCTCCACCGCCACCGGTGCCACGGCTGACCTTGTTCACCTTGGCGGTGGCGTAGCGCAGCGAGGGGCCGATCTCATCGACCTCGAGCTCGACGACCGTGCGCTTCTCGCCTTCCTTGGTCTCGAAAGACCGCTGCTTCAGGCGTCCCTGCACGACGACTCGCGCGCCACGGGTCAGCGACTCGGCGACGTTCTCGGCCGCCTGACGCCAGATGTTGCAGCGCAGGAACAGGGCCTCGCCGTCCTTCCACTCACCGGACTGACGGTCCAGCGTGCGCGGGGTGGACGCGACCGTGAAGTTCGCGACCGCCGCGCCCGAAGGGGTGAAGCGAAGCTCCGGGTCGGACGTGAGGTTGCCGATCACCGTGATGACGGTGTCTCCAGCCATCGGAAAATTCCTTCGGCTCAGGCCTTGGCGGCGACGGGCTTGGCCGGCTTGATCTCGCGGCGCATGACCTTGGTGCGGAGCACGGTCTCCTGAAGCGAGAGCTGACGGTCCAGCTCCTTGACCGCTTCCGACGTCGAGTTCAGGTCGAGGAGCGCGTAGATGCCCTCGGCGTGCTTCTTGATCTCGTACGACAGACGGCGGCGGCCCCAGACGTCGACCTTCTCCACGCTTCCGCCCGAAGTGCGGATCACGTTGAGGAAGTTGTCCAGGGTCGGTGCGACCGTACGCTCATCGAGCGTGGGGTCCAGGATGACCATTACCTCGTAATGGCGTGACACAACCACTCACCTCCTATGGGCTCGCGGCCACGGACTGTCCGTGGCAGGAGGGTTTGTCCAGGTAAGCGTACCTGGCTGGTTTTTCGCCGGTCCCGACGGGCGTCAGGAGACGCGGCGGAGCACCCAGGTGCGGACCAGCGCGGCGGTCACGCCCGCGAGCACGAGCACCGCGAGCAGCATCGGCAGCTGGACGTCGCCGCCGGGCATGCCGTCGGTCGCGAGCGCCTCGGCGTTGCCCGCGTTGCGGACGTCAGCGCCCTGCCCGGCCTGGCCGTCGGCGCCGGGGAGGCCGTACTGCGGGCCGCCCTCGCCGGGAAGCGGGCTGTTGGCCGGGTAGCGCACGCCCGGCGCCACCGCGACGCCCGGCTGCGCGACCGGCAGGTTGCCGTAGTCGCGCGGCGGGGCGTAACCGGTGCCGTTGCCGCCGGGGAGCAGGTTCGGCGCGGCGGGGGCGCCGTTGGTGCCGCCGCCGGTGCCACCCTGCTGAGGGGCGGTGGTGCCCGGGGTGGTGGGCAGCGCGGGGGCGACGTAGTTCGTGGCGACCGTGGTCAGGCCGCAGCTGCCGGAGACCTTGTGCTCGATGCTGTCGAGGGTCTTCTCGGGGTTGAGGCCGAGACCCCAGGACTTCGTGTCCTTGACCGCCTGCCGCACGGCCGCGCCGATGGCCTTGCCCGCGACCGAGCCGCCCGCGGCGTTCGGGACCGTGCCGACCGAGATGGTGTTGACCTTGGCGATGTCGTTCGCGGCGACGTCGTAGAGGGCCAGCGTGCCCGCTTCCCTCGCGCCCGCGCGCACCAGTTCCTTGACCGAGGTGCCGGTGATCGCGACGGTGTCGCCGATCCCGCCGTTGACCGTGCCGCTGCACGCGTTCGCCAGCGTGGTCGCCGCGGAGGCGGTGCCGCCGGTCAGGAACGCGCCGCCGGTGACCATGGCCGCCAGAGCGGAGACGGTGAGCGCCTTGCGGGTGGTCTGCCAGATGGTGGTCTTCCGCACGGGCGCGATCCTCCGGGTCGGTGGGGGCGTGTGGCAGTGCATCAGGATTTCGCCGTCGAATAAAGCACTACCAAGGGGGATAACGAGGGAGTGAGGAGAAAGATACTAGGCGGTAGGACTAACTTGAAGCGGCCATTCGGCGGAGTACCCAGGTGCGGACCAGGCCCGCGCTGACTCCGGAGAGTGCCAAAACGGCGATCAGCAGGGGAAGTTTCCCGTCCTGAGTGAACCCGTCACTCACGTTCGGTAGTGCCTCCGCCTGTCCCGCGTTGTGGACGTCCGGGTTACCGGTGCCGTTCTCGCCCTCGGCCGAGATGCCGAACTGAGGCGCATAACCCGGGATCTGACCGCCGTAGCGCAGACCGGGCGAAGGACTGAAGAGACCGGCCATCGCCATCGGGATGGAGCTGTAGTCGCGCATCGGGGCATAGCCCGTGCTGACGCCCCAAGGCAGGCCGCCGAAGTTCGGGGTGAAGGTGCCGGGCAGCAACGGGCTGTTCGCGGCCGGGATGCCGCCGGTGCCGCCCGCCGGGGTGCCGCCCTGTGCGGGAGCGCCGCCCTGCTGCGGTCCGCCGGTTCCGGGAGCCGGTTTCTGGGGTGCGGGCTGGGTCGCGGGGGCCTTCTGGCCGCCGCCGGTCAACGCCTGGGTGGTGCCCGAGACGGCGCCGTTCAGGGCTTCCGCGGCGGGTTCGCCGACGACCGGGACCGGCGCGACGACGGTGTTCACCACGGTCACCGTCACCCGGCAGACCGTGCCGAGCAGCGCGTTGATGGTGCCGGTGAGCACGCCGGAGACCGAGCCCGCCTGGCCGAGGTTGAGCGGGATGCCGAGCAACGGCGTCGTGCCGAGGATCGTGTCGCCGGGCTTCGCGGTCACCGATCCGCCGCAGACGGCGGTCTTGGTCTCGGCGGCGGCGGCCGTGCCCGGCATCGCGAGGGCGGCCGAGCCCGCGAGAATGAAGGCCGAAGCACCCAGGGCCGTCGCCCTCCGTGTCCGTTCGCGCATGCCTTCGACTCCTCCGTCGTCGGGTTCACCTACCTGCACAACGACGCTAATGGAGACGAGTAACGCCCGCTCACTCGAAGAGGTCGGGCATTCGAGTGGAAGCGGGCGTCACCGAAAGTGAGATCAGGCGGGTTTGCCCCGCAGCCAGGCACGGACGAGCGCCGCGGCGACGACGGCCAGTGCCAGCACCGCGAGCAGCAGCGGCAGCTTGGCCGGGGCGACCGGAGCCTGGACGGCCTGCGCGTTGCCGGTGTCCTTCTCGTCGACGGTGGGCGGCGGGACCTCGCCGGGGATGATCTCCGTGATCACCGGCGCCTGGACGAAGTTGCCGGGGAGCAGCGCGGCGTTGCTGATGACGCCGGCGATCGAGTCGCCGCCGATGCCGGTGGAGGAACCCGGGCCGGTTTGGACCGGGAGTTCACTGCCCGGACCGCCTGGCTGACCCGGCCCCGGTCCCGGCCCCGGCTTCGGGGGTTGGGGCTTCGGAGGCTGCGGGTTCGGCGGGTTGGTCTCCGGCGGAGTCACGACCGGCGGGACGCCCTTGGTGACACCCTGGGTCAGGTCGCCCACCGCGTTGACGGTGCCCTGCACCGGCGGGCAGACGCCCTTCGCGGCGAGGTCGCCGACCGCGTTGTCGGTGAGACCGGTCGCCTTCACCAGGTCGCCGACCGGCAGGGAGAGCAGCGGCTTGCGGCCCTCGGCGGTCTTGGCCTTCGAGTCGAGTCCGACGGTCAGCGCCTCGGGCGAGTTCAGCGGAGCGCCCGCGTCGAGAACGAGGCCGTTGCCGGACTGTCCGTTCTGCAGCGTGGTGGCGCAGTCGCCGGAAAGGGTCGGATTCGGTTCTCCGGCGGCCATCGCGGTCATCGGGAACGCGAGTCCGGCCGTGACCGAAAGCGCGAATCCCCAAACCGTGATCCGCCCGGCAGTCTTCCCCATCGAGTTCGTCCTCCGCCCCTCAAGACCCAACGCGGTTTTAACGGAACGCGCTCACGCTACCCCACGAGCGTGACCATCCGGCCCGCGCCGGGGAAAATCCCGCGAGGGTAGGTTGCTGGCATGAAAATCGGTGCCCATGTCCGCGACGACGACCCCCTATCCGCGGTCGCCGAGCGCGAGGCCGAGGTCCTCCAGTTCTTCCTTTCCGACCCGCAGGGCTGGAAAGCTCCCAAACCCCACCCGCACGGCGAAGCGATCAAAGAATCGCCGGTCGAGGTGTTCATCCACTCGCCGTATTTGATCAATGTGGCGTCGATGAACAACCGCATCCGGATCCCGTCGCGGAAGAACGTCACACAGCACGCGAACGGCGCGGCCGAGATCGGCGCGAAAGGGCTCGTCGTGCACGGTGGCCACGTCGGCTCCGCGGAAGACGTCGAAGAAGGCCTTGTCAACTGGCGCAAGCTCTTCGAACGTGAACAGGAGAAGGGCGGCTTCGCCGTTCCGATCCTGATCGAGAACACCGCGGGCGGTGACAACGCGATGACCCGCGACCTCGACACGATCGCCCGGCTCTGGGACAAGGTCGGCGAATTCGGCGCGGGCTTCTGTTTCGACACCTGCCATGCGTACGCGGCGGGCTGGGACCTGACCGAGGCGGTCAAGAAGGTCAAGGCCATCACCGGCCGGATCGACCTGGTGCACCTCAACAACTCGCGCGACGAATTCGGTTCCACGCGGGACCGGCACGCCAACGTCGTCGGCGGCGACGGCACGATCGACCCCGAGGTGCTGGCGGCGGTCGCGGCCGAGGCCGGCGCGCCCGTGATCGTCGAGACCCCGGCCGAAGGCCAGGCCGCCGACATCGCCTACCTCCGCGAGCGCGTCGCCTCCGCCTGACTCCCTCTTTCCGCATTTAGTCCTCTGGATGCGCCCAGCCCCCGGGCGCATCCAGAGGACTAAATGCGTCAGTCATCTTCGGAATCCCGCTTCCGGCGCCGCATTTCGGCACGGGCGGCGAGCGTGGCGCGGTGCTTGACCATCTGCGACAGGAGCCCGGCCGCGTCGCGCAAGGCTTCCCGGGTGTCGAGTTCGTAGTCGTAGTCCGACGACTGATAGCGCGCCCAAGCCAGTTCGGTGTCGGAGCCGGCCGCGCCGGCCCGCAGCCACGCCACCGTGGCGTCGATCATCGAGTCCAGCTGGTCCAGCCGCGCCTTCAGCCCGCCGGGCACGTCCGTCTCCGGCGGTACCGCGAACCGGCTGGGCTCGTCGGCGGCCTCGCCCAGCTTCTCCCGTGCGACGTCGTCCGTGATCTCCTCGGCGTCGTGGGGCAACTCCGCGGCGAGTTCCCACCGGCCACCCACGTACCGCTCGACCATGACGATCGCGGAGTACCCGTGCAGCGTCGTGGCGCGGTGGACGACCGAGCCGTGCGCGAGATGGAAGGCCATCCGCGCAGGCTATCCAGGCCGGGCTTCTCGGTACGTGACGAACCGCGCTGAATCGGCTTGACCCTCACGCCACGGGAGGGTCGAACCTGATCCCCATGATCGAGCATCGCACCGTGTACCGGGCGGAGGACGGCGAGCATGTCGGCTACGTCGTCCCCGCCCGGGACGACGCCGCCACGCGCTGGCAGGCACTGACCGTTTTCGGCTATCCGCTCGGCGGACCGGCCGCCTTCGACGACTCCGTCGCGTTGCTGGAGGCCGAAGGGCTGGCCGTCCTCGCCGACCGCTGGTCGGTCAAGCACGGCGACGACTGGTTCACCTGCCGTCTCGTCGAAACCTCGCCCGACGAGGTCGTCGTCCAGATCGACGACTTCGGCGCCGAGGACTTCGGCAGGCATCTCAGGCTGGAGCGTCCTGGACCTGAGGTGCTGAAACGCGCTTAGCGTCCGGCGCGCCGTCGAGGAAACCGCCCACCGGGTCGTCGTCCCCGGCGAGGCGGACGAGGTCTGTGCGCGGCCGGTGGATCTCCCGGATCACCAGCGCGCACAGACCGACCACGGCGAGGTCGCGGACGACGACGGCGCCGAGGAACCAGTCCTCGGGCAGGCCTTTGTTGTCGACGCCGAGGTAGTACATCATCCGCGGCGCCCACACCAGCGCGTCGATGACCATCCAGCCGAGCAGCAGCCGCCAGCGCGGGATCGCGAGCACCGCCAGCGGCACCAGCCACAGCGAGTACTGCGGGCTCCACACCTTGTTGGTCAGCAGGAACGCGGCCACCACGAGGAAGGCGAGCTGGCCGAGCCGCGGACGGCGCGGTGCCTTCAGCGCGATGTACCCGATACCGGCGCAAGCGGCGAGGAACAGCACCGCGACGACGACGTTGAGCACGACCGGCGTCTGACCCGTGGCGAGTTTCCCGTCGAACCCGGCCCAGCCGGAAAGGTGGGAGAACACGTTGTAGAGCGAGTCCGGATCCATCGGGCGCACCGTGTTGAGCCGGAAGAACTCCCACCAGCCGGTGGGCGCGGCGAGCGCGAACGGGACGTTGACCACCACGAACGTCGCCACCGCGAGTCCGGCGGTGAGCACCCACTGTTTGACCTTGCCCGCGCGCAGGCACAGGAAGAACAGCGGGATGAGCAGGAGCAGCGGATACAGCTTCGCCGCCGCGCCGAGGCCGAGCAGGAAACCCGCGACCTCCGGCCGCCGCCTTGCCCAAGCGAGCAGAGCGGTCGCGGTGAACGCGGTCGCGATGGCGTCGAAGTTGGTGAACGTGTGCACCAGCACCAGCGGGGAGATCGCGACCAGGACGGCGTCCCACGGACGGCGTTTCAGTGACCGGCCGGTCGCCCACACCGTCACCAGCCAGGCGAGCGCGAGCCAGAGCGCGGAGATGTTGAAGTAGACGGCGACCGGGAGCGCGCCGGGCAACCAGCCCGCTTCCGCGACGGAGAGCCAGGCTTCGGTGAGCTTCGCGTTGATCCACTGGAACAGCCCGGTCGCGACCGGGTACTCCATGTACCTCGTGGTCTCCTTCACCGTGCCCGCGTTCTCGGTCCACGAGGTCACGTACGGGAAGGTGTCCGGATCGTTCAGCCGCTCGGAACTGTAGAGCGGCACGATGTCCGAGTAGCACATCGCGACGAACGGGCGGCCCGCCCGCCAGTCGAGCTGGTTCATCCCGGAGTCGTCGGTGTACTGCTGGATGCACGACGCCTTGCCGAACCACGAGAGCAGCAGCGCGAGACAGGCCAGCAGCAGGCCGGCGCGCTGCGGCGACCAGAACCAGTGCCGTCCCACGGCCGCGTGTTCGCCGAGTGGACCGCCGATCGGCCGGGTGGCCGCGGCCACGAGCGGTTCGTTCCAGCTCGGGATGACCCGTTCGCCCGGCGTGAGGGAGAGCGGGGCCTCGCGCTCCGGCGGGGTCGTCTGGTCGGACACGAGGCGGATGTTAGCGCCTATCCGGGTGACAGACCGGTGATGTCGCCGCTGTCGTAGAACCCGGCCAAAGATCTATCGCTGCCCGCAGGCCCATTTCCAGGTGGCGTCCCCGTAAGCCTTCGCTGCGGTGTCCGGGTCTTTGCCTCGGGCCGGCATCGCCGTCCGATCGGCCATTTCGGGTGTCAGCGCCGTGCGTGCGAGTCCACTGATCGCGAGCGCAGACCCAGCAGTGCAGAAGTTCTTGGCCGCCTCGAACATCTCGTCGTACGTGCGCGGGGAGTTCGGGACGAATCCGGCGGTCTTCATCGCCGCTGTCCATTCCGCCTTGGGGTCGGGTGGAGTGGTTTCGCTGCCGCAGCCGACCAGCAGCAGCCCACAGGTAGCGGCGATGGTCAAGGTGATCGTCCGAGCGCGCAACTGTGTCCCCTCGATTTCCAGGTGGTGCTGCTAGATCGTCTGGCGAGTGAAGACCGTTACCGGCTCAGACCGGTGATGTCGCCGCTGTCGTAGAACCCGGCCAGCACCTCGGCCGCCGCCCCGAACGCGACGACGTCGTCGCCCATCTCGTCGAGATCGACCTGGATCCGTTGCCAGTGCGGCAAAGGCAGGAGTTCCCGCAGCCGCGCGGCGACCGTGTCCCGGTAGATCTCCGGTTCCGCGCGGACCGCGCGCCCGGTCAGCACGACGCGTTCGAGGTCGAGGATCTGGACGAGGTCGGCGAGTCCGGTCCCCAGCAGGCCCGCCGCCTCCTCCGTGGTCGCCGCCGCGTTGTGCAGTACCTCGACGCAGCCGCGGCGCCCGCACGCGCAGCGCGGTCCGTCGAAGGCGAGTGTCGTATGCCCGAACTCGCCGGCGTTGGTCCGGGGCCCGCGGTACAGCCCGCCGTCGATCAGCAGCCCGACGCCGATCCCGGTGCCGACGAGGACGACGGCGGTCGCGGCCTGGCCGCCGTCGGTCCAGTGCTGGGCGAAGGCGGCGGCGTTGGTGTTCTTGTCGAGCCGCACGGGCAGTCCGACGCGTTCCGTGAGCAGGTCGCGCAGGGGGACGTGGTGCCAGCCGGGCATGTTCGTGGCGTCCCGGACGATGCCCTCGCGATGGTCGAGCGGTCCGACGGCGCCGACGCCCATGCCGAGTACCCGTTCACGCTCGACGCCGTCGAGCAGCCCTTCGGTCGCTTCGGCGAGGGCGGATACGGCCTGGCCGGGGGTGAATCCCGGCGGCAGGGGCCCGCCTTCCGACGCGATGATCTTCCCGGTCAGGTCGGTCCGGAGCACCCGGAACGAGTCCCGGTCGAGCTGGGCGCCGAGCGCGTGCCGGGCGTCCGCGCGCACCCGCAGCAGCGTGCGCGGCTTGCCGACCCCGGACGCGGGCTGGCGTTCCTCGTCCAGCAGGCCGGCGTCCAGCAGTTCGGGGACGATCTTCGAGACGGCCTGCTGGGTGAGCCGGGTGCGTTCGGCGAGTTCGACGCGGCTGAGCCCGCCCGCGCGCAGGATGTGCGCGAGCAGCAGCGCGCGGTTGTGCTGGCGCAGGCCGCGCAGATTGACCCCGGTCTCCGGCATAGCGCGCATCCTGCCACGGCTGGCTAATTACGCAACACTGTTGTTTAATAGGGGCATGGCTGACTTGCGAGTGGGGATCTTCGGATACGGCATCGGCGGGCGCGTCTTCCACGCCCCGCTGATCGGCGCGACGCCGGGGCTGACCCCCGCCGCGATCGTCACCTCGAACCCGGAACGGGTCGAGCAGGCCGGTGCCGACTATCCGGACGCGGAGGTGCTGCCGGACGCGGACGCGCTGTTCGCGAAGGCGGCCGACCTGGACTTGATCGTGGTCAGCACCCCGAACCGTACCCACGTCCCGCTCGCGCTCCGGGCGATCGAGGCGGGCCTGCCCGTCGTCGTCGACAAGCCCTTCGCGCCGACTGCGGCCGAAGCGGCGAAGGTCGTCGAGGCCGCGAAGGCCCGGGGTGTCGGCCTGACGGTGTTCCAGAACCGCCGGTTCGACTCGGACTTCCTCACCGTCCGGAAGCTCCTCGACGCGGGCCGCCTCGGCGACGTCTTCCGCTTCGAATCGCGCTACGACCGGTGGGTCCCGAAGCCGAAGGACAACTGGCGCGAGTTCGGCGACCCCGCCGAAGCGGGCGGTCTGCTCTACGACCTCGGCGCGCATGTCGTCGACCAGGCGCTGCAGTTGTTCGGCCCGGTCGCCGAGGTCTACGCGGAGGTCGACAGGCGCCGTGCCGGGGTGTCCGTCGACGACGACGTCTTCGTCGCACTCCGGCACACCAACGGCGTGCGCTCGCATCTGTGGGCGTCGGCGCTCGCGGGGACCCGGAACCCGCGGTTCCGCGTGCTCGGCGACAAGGCGACGTTCACGAAGTACGGCCTCGACGTCCAAGAGCCGCAGATCAAGGACGGGCTGCGGCCCGGCGACCCCGGCTGGGGCGTGGAACCGGCGTCGGACGCCGGACGGCTCGGCGTGAACGACGACGTCGAGACCGTGCCCACCGAGGTCGGCCGCTACGAGGACTTCTACGCGCAGGTGCGCGACGCGCTTCTCGGCAAGGGCGACTTCCCGGTCGACCCCGCCTCCGCCGTCGAGGCTCTCCGGGTCATCGAGGCCGCACACCTCTCAGGTGCCGAAAAGCGCGTCGTCACCCTCTAGAGCCGGGGCTGAAGGGGACTTTCCCCTCATCAGACGCAGCGAAAGGGCCCTTCACCGCGTGGCATGCGGTGAAGGGCCCTTTCAGCACACGGAGCTAGCCGTGCTCACCTCAGCCGTTGTCGCCTCTGCCGCCGCCACGGCCGGGAGCGTTGCCGCCGCCTTCTTCGCCGTTGTTCTCACTGGACGACGGAGGATTCCGCGAGCTGGACGGCGGGTTCTCCTCGTTCCGTGAGGACGAAGGACCCGTCGAAGGACCTGTCGACGGCGTGCCGGTCTCGGAGCTGCCGTCGTCCTCGTCCGGCGGGGTCTGCGTCGAGGGAACGGTGGCGTTCTCGTCACCGATGATCTTGACCTTGTCGAAGCGCTCCCCCGGCTTCCCGTTGAGGTACAGCGAAAGGAACTTCTGCCAGATCGGCCCGGCGATCGTCGAACCGAAGATCGCCTTGCCGTTCTTGCCCTTCAGCGCCTTGTCGCCGTCGCCGCCGACCCACACCGAGACGGAGATCGACGGCGTGTAGCCGACCATCCAGGTCTGCGAGTTGGCGTCCTTGGCCCACGCGGGCTCGCCCGAACGGTAGGTGTGCTGCTGGGTTCCCGTCTTGCCGGCGCACTCGTGTCCGTTGGGGCACTTGAGCTTCGAGAACGGGATGACACCCTTCAGCGACTCCGTGACGTTGCCGGCGATCTGCTTGCTCTTGTCGGAGTTGTCGGAGAAAGCGGGCTTCGCCTCCTCCGGGGCCGAGTATGCGGCCTCGTCCTGCGAGTTGGTCACCTTGGCGACGAAATGCCGGGTCCTTCGCTGGCCGTCGCCCGCGAAGGTGGCGTACGCGGCGGCCATGTCCTCCGGGCTGACGGCCGTCTTGCCACCGCCGAGCGCGATGTTGTTGTCGGCGTACAGCTCGGAGGCGCCTTCGGGAGCGGGTTTGATCCCGGCGTCCTTGGCGGCCTGAGCCACCGGCCCGGGCTTGGTCACGTTCACGACCATGTCGTAGAACACCGTGTTCGCCGACCGCTGCATCGCTTCGGACACCGTGCACTGCGCCGAACACGAGCTGCCGGGACCGGCGTTCCGGATCGTCTGCTTCCCGAACTGCCGGTTGTTGGACCCGTCGAACGTCGAGTTGATGCCGCCCTTGCCCAGCTGCAGGTACGCGGTGAGGTCGAACGGCTTCATCGAGGATCCGGGGTTCTGCGGCGTGTTCGCCCAGTCCCGGCCCTTTTGGTCCTTGCCGTCCGGCCCCTTCACGATGGACGGGCCACCGTAGTACGCCTTCACCCCGCCGGTCTTGGGGTCGACCGCGACGAGCGCGTTGAGCAGGTTCTCGTCGGTCTGGCCCTTCATCCCGTCGGCGACAGCCTGCTCCGCCGCGGCCTGCGCCTTCGGGTCGATGGTCGTGTAGACCTTGTAGCCGCCCGTGTAATAGACGTCGTCGGTGATGCCGTTCGCGGCCAGTTCTTCCTTGACCTTGTCGCGGATGAACGGGTTGACCACCCCGGCCTGCTGCTTGTCGGTCTGCGGGATCGGCGTCGGGAACTGCAGGTTCGCGCGATCCGCGGCGGACAGGAAACCGTTCTGCACCATACGGTTCAGCGCCACGTTCCAGCGGTCGTTCGCGACCTTCGGGTTCTCCGAGCGGCCCGGCTGCTGGATGAGGCCCGCGAGCAGTGCCGCCTCCGACGCGTTCAGCTCGCCCGCGGGCTTGCCGAAGAACGACTGCGCGGCCGATTCGATCCCGTACGCGCCGCGCCCGAAGTAGATGATGTTCAGGTACGCCGAGATGATGTCCTTCTTCTCGTACGTCTGGTTCATCTTGAAGGATTTGGCGAGTTCGGTCCATTTACGCGTGAGCGACGATTCGTCGTCACCGCTGGCGACCTTGATGTACTGCTGGGAGATGGTCGAGCCACCGCCCTTGCCCGCGGTGACCTGGTTGTAGACCGCGCGCAGGATGCCGCCGATGTCGAAACCGGAGTTCGTCTCGAAGGAGGCGTCCTCGGTGGCGATGACGGCCTTCTTGACGATGTCCGGGATCTGCTCCGGCGTCAGGATCTGCCGGTTACCGCCCTTGGGCACGTCTTTGCCCATCTCGGTGTTGTCGGCGTAGTAGTAGGTCACCGCCTGGCCCTGGGTGGCCGCGATGGCCTGCGGCGACGGGACGTCGACGAGGAAGTAGGTGATCACGAACGCGATCGCCGGGATGACGAAGAACAGGCAGAACAACGCGAGCAGTACCCGCCGGATCCGTCTCCACCTGCGCTTCTTGCGCTGCGCCGGGGTGAGGACGGGCTTCCCGTCCTCGTCGGTCTCCGGGACGTGCTCGTCGTCGTACGGCTGCTCGTACCCGCGATCACCGTCGTACCGGTGCTCGGTGCCGTTGTGCTCGTGGTGCGTGATGAGGTCCGGCTCGTGCTGCGGCGCGACCGGTGGCCGCTGCGGACGCCGGGGCGGCGGCTGCTGGGGCGGACCCGGTTGCCGTTGCCACGGTGCTTGCCCGGGGCCCTGCTGGTGGGCACCCGGTCGCTGTCCGTGGCCCGGAGGCGGACCGCCGGCGGGACGACGGGGCGGTCCGGCCGGGCGTTGCGGACGACGTGCGGGGTCAGGGTCCTGACCTGGCCATCCGCCGTGGGGATCGTCGTTCACTTGGACGTCCTCCGAACCTTTCCTGGGTGAGCGCGGTCCTGCGGTCGCAGGTCTCCTTCTAGAGAAGACGTGTCAGATCCGTTCAGGTTCACCGGGTACGGAAAAAAGAAGGTGTGCCGGGCCCTGCCCGGCACACCTTCTTCAGCCGTTCTGTCCGGTCATCATGGATCTTCACCATTGGGGAACAACGGGTCCGAAGTCCCCGGCCCAGGCCTGGTCCAGCTCGGCTTCGTCGGCTTGGTGGGCTTCGTCGGCGTCGTCTCCGTCGGCTCGGTGGGAGTCGTCGGGGTCGGGGTGGTCGTCGGCGTTTCGGGCGGCGTCGACGTCTCCGGCGGCTTCTGCACCGTGGTCGTCGGCACCGCGCGGGCGTCCTTGCCGATCGGCTTGACCTTGCCGAACTTCTCCGACGGTTTGCCGGTCAGGTACCGGGACATGAAGTCTTCCCAGATCGGACCGGCGATCGTCCGGCCGTAGACCGGCTTGCCGCTCTTGTCGTGCAGCGGCTTGTTGCCGTCGCCGCCGACCCACACCGACGTCGAGATGGACGGCGTGTACCCCACCATCCAGGTCTGGGCGTTGCGGTCGCGGTAGCTCGCCGGGTCGCTGTCCTTGAAGTCGTACTGCTGCGTCCCGGTCTTGCCCGCGCAATCGTGGCCCGACGGGCACTTCAGCTTCGAGTACGGGATGACGTTCTCGAGCGCGTCCGTGACGTTGCCCGCGATCTGCTTGCTCTTGTCGGCGTCGTCGCTGAACGCGGGCGTGCCCTTGGGGGTCGTCTCGTCGAACTCGATCTCGTCCTGGGAGTTGGTCAGCTTGGCGACGAAGTGCTGCTTCTGCCGGATGCCTTCACCGGCGAAGGTGGCGAACCCGGCCGCCATGTCCTCCGCGGTGGTGACCGTGCCACCACCGCCGAGGGCGATGTTGATGTCGGGGCTCAGCTTCGCCTTGCCGCCGTCGGCCTCCACCATCACGCCGGCTTCCTTCGCGGCCTTCGCCACCGGGTCGATCTTCGTGACGTTGCGGACCATGTCGTAGAACACGGTGTTCGCGGAGACCTTCATCGCCTCGGCGACCGTGCATTGCGGGCCGCAGTTGGAGCTCTCGCCCGCGTTCCGGATCGTGCGGCCGTCGAACTTCCGGTTGTTGGAGCCGTCGAACGTCTCGCCGAGCCCCTTGCCCATCTTGAGGAACGCGGTCAGGTCGAAGGCCTTGAACGCCGAACCGGGGTTGTGCGGCACGTTCGCCCAGTCGATGGCCTGGACGTCCTGGCCCTTGTCGTTCTTCGTCCAGTCCGGGCCACCCCAGTAGGCGACCACGCCGCCGGTCTTGGGATCGATCGCGACCAGCGCGTTCAGGATGTTCTCGTCCGTCTGGCCCTTCATCCCCTCGGCGACGGACTCCTCGGCCATCTTCTGCGCCTTGGGGTCGATCGTCGTGGTGATCTTGAACCCGCCCTGGTGCAGCCTGTCCTGGTCGTAGCCGCGGGCTTCGAGTTCGTCGATCACCCGGTTGCGGATGTGCAGGCTCAACGTCCCGGCGTCGTCGGCCTTCGCCTGCGCCTTCGGGATCGGCTTCGGGAAGGTCGCGGCCGCGCGTTCGGGGGCGGAGAGCCAGCCGTTCGCCACCATCTGGTCCATCACGAAGTTCCACCGCCTGGTGGCGTAAGCCTCGTTCTCGGACCGGCTCGGACCCTGGATCAGGCCGGCGAGCAGGGCCGCCTCGGACGCGCCGAGTTCCTTGGCCGGCTTCTTGAAGTAGGCCTGCGAGGCCGCTTCGATGCCGTTCGCGCCGCGGCCGAAGTAGATGGTGTTGAGGTAGGCGGTGATGATCTCCTCTTTGGACATCTGGTTGTTCATCTTGAAGGATTTGGCCAGCTCGGTCCATTTACGGGTGAGCGTCGGCGCCTCGTTGGCCGTGGCCTTCTTGATGTACTGCTGGGAGATCGTCGAACCGCCGCCCTGACCGCCGGTGACGTTGTTGTAGACCGCGCGCAGGATGCCGCCGACGTCGAACCCGGAGTTCGTCTCGAACGACGAGTCCTCGGCGGCGTACACGGCACGCTTCACCGCGTCGGGGATCTCACCGGGCTGGAGCAGATACCGGCTGCCGCCGCTGGCGGGCGCGATCTTGCCCATCGGGCTGCCGTCGGCGTACATCAGCGTGATCGGCTGGCTCTGCTGGCTCGCGACGCTTTCCTGCGACGGGACGTCCACCAGGAAGTAGGTGATGACGAACGCGATCGCCGGGACCACGACGAACAGGCCGAACATCGCGTAGAGCACCCGGCGGATGATCCGCCAGCGGCGCTTCTTGCGCTGCTTCGGCGTCAGGACCTTCTTCTTGTCGCCTTCTTCTTCCTCGGCGGGCTCGTCTTCGTAGGGCTCGTCGCCCTCGGCGCCGAGGGCGGTGCTCTCGTGACGATCGTCATAGCGATCGTCGTACGGGTCGTAGCCGTACGGGTCTTCGGTGCCGTTGTGGGCGTGGTGGGTGATGAGGTCCGGCTCACGCTCGTACGGTTCCGGCTCGACCGGGCGGACCATCGCGGTCGCCTGGTCGGCGGGAGCGGCCGGACGGCGGTTGCCGGGCGGGGGCGGCGGGCGGTGGCCGACGGCGCCCTGCTGGGAGCGCTGGGCACCGGCGGGGCCTCGTGCTCCCGGCGGCGGGGGTCCCGGCCGGCGCGGGGGCATGCCGTTGGGACGGCGCGCGGCCGCGGGACGGCGGGGCTCCTCGTCGGACGGCCATTCCGGGCCGCCACCGTCGCCACCGGGCCACTGTGGGTCGGAGGAACGGGGGTCGGCGGACCGGGGTTGCTGAGACCGTGGTGCGGCCGAACGCGGGGTGCCGTTCGGAGGTGTCCGGCGCTGGGGACGGCGCGGGGGTTCCTCGCCCGGCCAGCCGGGTCCGTCCTCTTCGCCCGGCCATTGGGCACGGCGAGGTGCATCAGGCTCCTGGCCGGGCCAGGAGCGGTTGCGGTCGTCGTTCACGAATGGGCCTCCCAGACCGGCGCTTCGGGGGACGCCGCTCTGTGCTCAACTGCGATTTCGATACCTGTCACTGACCCGCTGTCTTCCGTGACCGGGTCCGTGGGCGAGTGCTTCCCGGATCTCCCGTTCCGAGGACGAAGGACCGCACCAGGTGGTTCCAGTGACAGCTCCGGCAGACCTCGACCTCGTAGACGGTGAACTCCGCGAAGTGCCCGTCCATCCGCACCAGCTCGTCCGGCGTCTTGGCCGATCCGGCGACGTGCTTGAGCTCCTCGCCGTAGACCCACGACACCAGGGTCAGTTCCTCCCGATGACAGACCGGGCAGTCCTGCTCACCTGGTCGTCCGTGGAATTTCGCGGCCCGCAGGAGGTACGGACCCGCGTCGCAGACGTCGTATGTGCCGACCCGTCCGGAGTGGACGCCCTTCAGCAGCGCGCGCCGCTGTAAGGCGTAGTCCACGACCTGCCGCTGGTTTCGCACGCCAACAGAGTACGGGCTCTTGCTGTGTGGTCCACGCCCCGTTCTCGACCGGACGGTGGGTACGCACCCGGACACGCCGACGATTCGATAACTCTCCGGTGAATTTCGTCCGGATCACCGGCCCCCGATCGGGGTTAGCTACACCACTTCGATGTATCGGCGCGATATAGTGGGCCGGTAGGTTGACCGAGCCGGTCTCGGTGGCCAACGCGACCGGTCGCGGTTTGTTCCCGGAAGGGGGTGCGGTGTGCTCGAGCTCGCGATCTTGGGGCTGCTGCACGAGACCCCCATGCATGGTTACGTGCTGCGCAAACGTTTGCATGAGACGCTCGGGATGTTCCGGACGTTCTCGTACGGCTCGCTGTACCCGACGCTGCGTCGGCTGCTTCGTGCCGGTTACCTCGTCGAGGAACTCGAAGAGGTGGAAGACCGGGCATGGGCACGCCGGGGCAAGCGTGTGTACAAGCTCACCGCCGAGGGCAAGGAGCGTTTCGCCGAACTACTCGGTGACGCCGGTCCGCAGACGTGGGACGACGAAGGCTTCGGCGTCCACCTGGCGTTCTTTTCGAGGACACCGGCCGACGTCAGGATGCGGATCCTGGAAGGCCGTCGTCGTCGGGTCGAGGAACGCCGAGAAGGACTTCGGACGGCAATGGCGCGGGCCGAGGAGAAGATCGACCGTTATACCCGCGAGCTGCACCGGCTCGGGCTGGAGTCCAGCGAGCGGGAGGTGCGCTGGCTCAACGAGCTGATCGCGCACGAACAGGCCGAGCAGCGCGGACCGGAGACCTGAGGCGCTCTCCGGGCCCGCTGGGCATTACCTACAACTGTTGGACGAATGAAGGAGAAACCGGCATGGGCGAGAACCGCCGCGTTCGGGTGGCCATCGTGGGCGTCGGCAACTGTGCGGCCTCGCTGGTCCAGGGCGTTCAGTACTACCGCGACGCAGATCCCAGCACTCGCGTGCCCGGTTTGATGCACGTCGTGTTCGGCGACTACCACGTCCGCGACATCGAGTTCGTCGCCGCGTTCGACGTGGACGCCAAGAAGGTCAGCCGCGACCTGTCCGAGGCGATCTTCGCCAGCGAGAACAACACCATCAAGATCGCCGACGTGCCGCCGCTGGGCGTCACCGTGCAGCGCGGCCACACCTACGACGGGCTCGGCCGCTTCTACCGCGAGACCATCGAAGAGTCCGACGAGACCCCGGTCGACGTCGTCGCGGCGCTGCGCGAGGCCGAGGTCGACGTGCTCGTCTCGTACCTGCCCGTGGGCTCCGAAGAGGCCGACAAGTTCTACGCGCAGGCGTGCATCGACGCCGGTGTGGCGTTCGTCAACGCGCTGCCGGTGTTCATCGCCTCGGACCCCGAGTGGGCCGAGAAGTTCCGCGCGGCGGGCGTGCCGATCGTCGGCGACGACATCAAGTCCCAGGTCGGCGCCACCATCACGCACCGCGTGCTGGCGAAGCTGTTCGAGGACCGCGGCGTCCAGCTCGACCGGACCATGCAGCTCAACGTGGGCGGGAACATGGACTTCCTGAACATGAAGGAGCTGGAGCGGCTCGAGTCGAAGAAGATCTCGAAGACCCAGTCGGTCACTTCGCAGGTCGACCGCGAACTCGGCAAGGGCAACGTCCACATCGGCCCGTCGGACTACGTGCAGTGGCTCGACGACCGCAAGTGGGCCTACGTCCGGCTCGAAGGCCGCGCCTTCGGTGACGTGCCGCTGAACCTGGAGTACAAGCTCGAGGTGTGGGACTCGCCGAACTCGGCGGGCATCATCATCGACGCCGTGCGCGCCGCGAAGATCGCGAAGGACCGCGGCATCGGCGGCCCGATCCTGTCGGCTTCGTCCTACTTCATGAAGTCGCCGCCGGAGCAGTACGACGACTCCACCGCGCGCGACGAGGTCGAAAAGTTCATCGCCGGCGAGGCGTGACCTCCCGGTAGCGCGTTATCGCGAAGTGAGCTGAAGGCTCCCTTCACCGCATGCGATGCGGTGAAGGGAGCCTTCGCTGCATCACATGCGGTGAAAGTCCCCTTCAGCCCGTCTTGAGCAGTGCCGCTACCTGCTCTGATCCCGTAGTGTGATCGTCTGACTACCAAGGGCGGGGAGGCCTGATGGTCGGCTATGACGTGGTGATCGAGAAGATCAGAGGGACTGGACAGGCGGCGACGCGGGTCGCGGACGCGCTGCGCGGGGCGAAGTGCTCCGCGGCCGTGCCGTCCGGGGATGCCGGTATGCCGGGGGCACAGTGCGTGGCCAAGCTCGCCGCCGCCAAGCAGGCCTTGCGGGATCGCGAGCAGGCGTACGAGCGTCGTCTCGACGCGCACGCGGCGAACATGGCGAAGGCCGCGGACCTCTACAGCGGTCGCGAGGATGCCGCCACGGCGGAGCTGTCCGTGCCGGTGCAGGCGACGGGTGGGCGGAAGCCGGTCTGATGGTCACCTGGGCTGAGGTCACGCGATGGGATCCCGCACCTCTGCAAACCGCGGTCGGTGAGATCAATGCCGCGTACAACAAGGTCGTCGTGTGCTCAGACGATCTGCGCGGTATCAACACGGCGGATGGCTGGCATGGTGAGGCGGCTACCGCCGCGGCGAGCGAGGTCGGTCAGATCATCGATGGTCTGGAGGAGTACGCCGCCGAGGTCGCCTCGCTTCGTCGCAGCGCGGGGGACGTCGGGGACGCGATCAGCGGGGTCGTGAACGGCATCAAGGAAGTCGAGGGGCTCGCCCGGGCGCACCACTTCACCATCGGCGGTGACGGGGAGATCGTCGACAACGGACCGCCTCCGGAAACCGCAGAGGGTGAGAAAGAAGCCGTCGCCCGCGAACGGGCGACGATCGCGGCGGAACTGCGCGATCGTGTCGCCGAGGTACTCAAGAGCGCGACCGACATCGATGATGACTTCTGTCCCGTGCTCGACCGGATCGTGTCGGGGCAGACCATCGACGCGACCGGTAACGACAACGAGAACACGTCGTTGGCGGCGGCAGGCAACTCTGGCGCCGTCATGGGCGCGCTCAGTATTCCCGCGCCACCGCCCGAAGGAGCGACAGCGGCACAGAACGCCGCCTATTGGGCGACCTTGAGTGAAGCTCAGCGGACCCGGCTGGCCATGGATCGCCCGGAACTCGTCGGGCCACGGGACGGTTTCTCCGCGAAGCAACGCGATATCGCGAACCGTGGGCTGATCGGCCGTGAACGATCGCGTCTCCAAGCGGAGCGTGACGAGCTGCGGAAGAAGATCGACGACTTCCGGCGAACCGGCGGTGGGGAGATCAAACTCAACGACCAGCGCGAGTTCGATGCCTTGACCGTACGACTCGGCGAGTTGGACAAGAAGATCAAGGGTGTCGACGATCTCGACGCCATGCTCAAGCAGGACCCGGCGACGCCCGAGAACCAGAAGTACTACCTACTGGGCATCGACGGTCACGACGACGGTAAAGCCATCCTGGCGAAAGGGAACCCGGACACCGCGGCCCATGTGGCGTCCTACGTCCCCGGTACGACGGCGGACCTTGCCACCTTCGCCGACGAGGCCGCGCGAGGCGACGCGATGCATCAAGCGGCCATCGAGGCGGGCGGGCGGTCCACTTCGGTCATCACTTGGCTGGGATACGACGCACCCGACACGCTGTTGGACGCCGGGAGTGAGAGCTACGCGGACAACGGTAAGCAGGCGTTCGACAAGTTCCAGGATGGCTTGCGGGAGAGTCACACCGGAGCCCCGTCGCACAGCACGGCCATCGGCCACAGCTATGGAACCACGGTGGTGGGGCACGCCGCACGAGATGGCGGCCTCGCCGTCGACGACATGGTTTTCGTGGCGAGTCCCGGTGTCGGTGTGGATTACGCGCACCAGCTGAATATCGCGCCCGATCATGTCTACTCGACCACGGCCGAGAAGGACGTCATCAACGTCACCAACTTCCCCCGTATGCCAGGAGGGGAAGGCATGCTCATCGATCCACTCGGTCCCGACCCCATGGATCCGGAATTCGGCGGTAAGACCTTCGAATCGAACCGCGGAACCACGGCCGGTGGACCCGCCGAGTTGCCGAGCGTGGAAGCTCACGGGGAGTACTGGAAGCAAGACAGCCCGTCTCTCCGAGGTATGGGCAAGATAGTCGCGGGGCGGCAACCGTGACCCAAGCCGGGAAGACAGATGAACAGAATTTCAGTTAAAGCCATTCTCGCGGTGGTCGTCGCGACAACACTGTTGTCGACGGCCTGTGGGGTGGATGAACCCGAAGACGGAGGCAGCGTGGAACCAACGATCACGCTTGCGGATGCCGCTCGTAAGGTGGACGACTACGCCGAGCAAGCTCGGGCGGCGCTGAACCCGCAGGCCAAGTTCGTGAACCCGTACAAGAACTACGATTTCCCATGCTCCAACGCCGACGGTAGCCCGTCCCCGGACCGGCGGGACGCTCGCGTGAGCTACCAGCTTGAGGGTGTCACCCCGGAACAAGTACCGGCGTACTTTCAGAATATGCGATCTCTCTTGGAGAAGATCGGCTTCACCGTTACCGATGACCAGAAAGGCGAATTTCTCGGTGCGAAGAACAATGTAGACGGTTTCACGATGGGATTGCAGGCCAATAATGTCGGTGAAGTCCATCTCAAGGTTTCATCGCCCTGTGTGTGGCGCGACGGTACGCCCAAGCCGGGCAATTAGCGCGCAGGAGTATCCGCGTCGATCGCCAGAGGTGAGATCCCTACTGCCAGGTTCGGGGGACGATCCTTGGTGATCATACGCGGGGGTGGGGTGTCCGAGTGAATGGGGGATTCGTGGTTGCGCGTTGCTGTGCCTCCTGGTGAAGATACTTGTACCGCGCAGCGGCGCGTCGATCCCGCTCGATATAACGAGCGATGATCGTCCGGCATTCGATCGTGTTCGTCCATACGGGAATCGCCATGATCCCGGCCAGAACCAACCCGTAGGATTCGGCTGGCTTCGCAATGCTGATGATCAAGGCCATGATCAAGGCGAAAGAGGCGATGCAGGTCGCCTTCAGGTGCTTCTCGTCCAACGCTTCTCGATCTGCTCGACTTACACCAGGTGTGGCTGTGAGCATGACGCGAATCTGCATCATGAGCAGAAGTGGTCCTGTGGCGAGAAGGAACGCGGCGCCCGAAGCCGGTTGACTCCCGAAAAGCAAGGCTGTGTAGATGCACATGAAGGTCAAAGAGGCCGCTACGCCGCGAGCGATCGCCTGACGCGTCGAATGCGGATTCTTGCGCGGCACGCTGACTCAGTCCTCGGCTTCGGTGTCGGCTCCGCGTAGCCCTGCTCGCGGGCGGCTCGGACCAGCTCGACGGTTACAGTGGGTTCGCCATCATGCCGGTCAGGCATCGGGTAGTGACGCCAAGGCCGCAGGCAGATCGGTGATCGTCTCGACCACCGTCGTCTCCGCCAGCACCGCGGGATCCGGCGGGAAATGCGGGTTCGGCACCGCGAACACCGTCATCCCCGCGGCCAGCGCGGCGCGAAGCCCGTTCGTCGTGTCCTCCACGGCCGCGCAGTTCTTCGGCTCCGCGCCCAGCAGCTCGGCCGCCTTCAGGTACACGTCGGGCGCCGGTTTCCCCGCGCCGACCTGCTCCGACGACACCGCCGTCGGCACCGGTAGCCGCGTGATGTCCAGGAACGCCTTGATCAGCAGTGGCGGCGACGAACTCGCGATCGCCACCGGCCAGTGCTTCGCCACCTCGCGGACGACGTCCGGCCCGCCGGGGATGATCGGGGGCTTTTCCGCGTACCGGCGCGCCATGCGCTCGATCACCACCTGCGCGACGTCCGCCGGACGGAGCTGGACGCCCAGGTCGTGTGCCAGGTAGGCGGCCCATTCCGGGGTGCTCATCCCCTGCATGGCCCTGGTCGATTCGTCACGCCAGGTGCCGTGGAACTCGTACGCGACCGCCCGTCGGACCTCGTCCCACATCTTTTCCGAATCCACCAGGACACCGTCGAGATCGAAGATCACCGCTTCCACACCACAACCCTAGAACGTCGCGGGAGATCTTGTGCGGCAGATTACTTAGCCATGCTCAGTATTTTTAGTTAGCATGGCTAAGTGACCACGACCGTCGCCGGCCTCGCGCATCGGCTCCGCCCGCTGGTCTTCCGGCTGTACTACCTCGTCCGCCGGGAGACCCCGCAGGTCCAGCTCACCCTCACCCAGGGGTCGGTGCTGTCGGAGCTGCTGAACGGCGGCCCGCGCCGGATGAGCGCGCTCGCCGAGCTGGAACAGGTCCGGATGCCGACGATGACCGACGTCGTCCGCCGTCTCGAACGGCTGGGGCTGGTCAGCCGCCGTCCCGATCCCGCCGACGGCCGGGCGGTGCTCGTCGAGGTCACCGAGGTGGGGCAGCGCTTCCATCGGCGGCTGATCGTCGCCAGGGAGGAATTCCTCCGCGAACGGCTTCTCGGACTGGACGACGCCGATCGCGCCGCCATCGAAGCCGCGCTCCCCGCCCTCACCAGGTTGCTGCAGGAAGACAAGAAGGAGGAACTGATCCGCGATGGGCGCTGAGCACCACTCGAGCCTGTTGGACGCCGTCAAGGGACAGCCCAAACAGGTATGGATCACCGCGTTCGCCGCGGTCATCGCGTTCATGGGGATCGGGCTGGTCGACCCGATCCTGCTGTCGATCGCCGAAGGCCTGCACGCGACGCCGTCCGAGGTGACACTGCTGTTCTCCAGCTACCTCGGCGTCCAGGCGGTCGCCATGCTGGTGACCGGCGCGATGAGCGCCCGGTTCGGGGCCAAGCGGACTGTGGTCGTCGGGCTGACGCTGGTCGTCGTCGCCACCGCGCTGTGTGCCGCGTCCGGGTCGATCGAGCAGCTCATCGGGTTGCGCGCGATCTGGGGACTCGGCAACGCCTTCTTCATCGCGACGGCGCTTTCGGTGATCGTCGGCGCCGCGACCGGCGGCCAGGCGGGCGCGATCCTGCTGTACGAAGCCGCCCTGGGCGTCGGCCTCGCGGTCGGCCCGCTGCTGGGCGCCCTGCTGGGCAGCATCTCCTGGCGCGGCCCGTTCCTCGGTACCTCTCTCCTGATGCTGTGCGGACTCGTGCTGTGCTCGATCTTCCTGACCAGCGACGCCAAGGAGAAGCGGCCGAAGATCCGCCTGCTCGACCCGTTCCGCGCGCTGAAGCACGCCGGGCTGCTGCGTACGTCGATCGGTTCCGCGCTGTACACCGCCGCGTTCTTCGTGGTGCTGGCCTGGTCGCCGTTCGTACTGGAGTGGAGCGCGGTCGCGGTCGGACTGATCTTCTGCGGCTGGGGCCTTTCGGTCGCCGTCGCGGGCGTGGTGCTCGCGCCGAAACTCGCCGCGAAGCTCGGTGAGCGGCACGCGACCGTGGTCGCCGTCTTCGGCTACGCGGTACTGCTGCTGATCATGGCGATCCCGAGCAAGCCGGTCCTGGTGGTCGGCATCATCCTGTCGGGTCTGGTCTCGGGCCTGCTCAACACGCTCTTCACCGGGACGGCGATGTCCATCAGCGGTGCTCCGCGTCCGGTCGCGAGCGCCGGTTACAACTTCTGCCGCTGGCTCGGCGGCGCGGTCGCCGCGACCATCGTCGGTCACCTCGCCGAGTGGTTCGGGGCCAAGCAGGCGCCGTTCGTGATCGCCGCGATCCTCTGCGTGCTGGCCGGTGCCCTGCTGACGATCCGCGAGAAGTCCGCCGACCCGCACACGATCCCGGCCGAAGCCGTCCTCGTCGGCGAAGAGATGTGAATCGGAACGAAGGGTGAACACCGGACCAACGAGGGGTTTCCTCTCGTCGGTCCGGTGCCTTAGCGTCGACCTTCCGAACTGCCTGACCGGAGGTCCGCGTGAAGTTCCTTCCGTTGCTGGCCGGCCACTCACCAAGCCGCGCGTCAGTGACCTGTACCTACCGCTGTGGCGACGCGTGCTTCCACGACGCGCCGAACACCTCGGACAACCCCACCTTCGCCGACGTGCTCGGCGCGGTGAGCCGCCGCGGCGCGTTGAAGGCGACCGCCGTCGTCGCGCTGGCCGCCGGTACGCCGCTCGCGCTCGCCGGGCCCGCTTCCGCCGCGCCGGAGGCGGAACCGGCGGGACGGCGCAAGCCACCACCCGGCACCGACTACCAGCGGGTCCAGCCGAACACGCTCGACGCCGTCGTGGTGCCGGAGGGCTACGAGCAGGGCATCGTCATCCGCTGGGGTGACGCGGTGCTGCCCGGCGCGCCGGAGTTCGACTTCGACCACCAGACCGCCGAGGCGCAGGCGAAGCAGTTCGGCTACAACTGCGACTTCGCCGCGCTGCTCCCGCTGGACCATTCCGGCCTTTCCGCGCTTCTGGTCACGAATCACGAGTACACCTCCGAAGAGTTCATGTTCCGCGGCTACGACCGGAACAACCCGACCGAGGAGCAGGTCAAGATCGCCTGGGCGGCACACGGGCTGACGGTCGTGCAGGTGACGCGCGGACGCGACACCGGCCATCTGCGGCCGAAGATGTCGCGCTACAACCGGCGCATCACGCTGCACACCCCGTTCAAGGTCGCCGGCCCGGCCGCGGGCAGTGACCTGCTCAAGACCGCCGCCGACCCCACCGGCACGGTCGTGCTGGGCACGATGAACAACTGCGCCGGCGGCGTCACGCCGTGGGGCACGATCCTGTCCGGCGAGGAGAACATCAACCAGTACTTCGGGAACGCGGACACGGTGGCCGATCCGGTGAAGCGCAAGCGCTACGCGCGGTACGGCATCAAGGGCACCGCGACCACCCGGAAATGGGAGCGGTTCGACGCGCGCTGGGACATCGCCAGGGAGCCGAACGAGGCACACCGCTTCGGCTGGGTGATCGAACTGGACCCGAACGACCCGGACAGCACCCCGGTCAAGCACACGCATCTGGGCCGGTTCAAGCACGAGACGGCGAACATCCGCGTCGCCAAGGACGGCCGCGTGGTCGCCTACTCCGGCGACGACGAGCGCTTCGAGTACATCTACAAGTTCATCTCGAAGGGCCGCATGAAGCCGGGTGACAGCGCGCACGCGCGGCGGCACAACATGACCCTGCTCGACGACGGCACGCTCTACGTCGGCCGCTTCACCGGCGACAGCCCGGCCGCGGAGATCGACGGCACCGGGAAACTGCCCGGTGACGGCGAATTCGACGGCGGCGGCGAGTGGATCCCGCTGGCGTCCGGCAACAAGTCCTTTGTGGACGGAATGACCGCCGAGGAGGTCTATGTCTTCACCCGCGAGGCGGCCGACCGGGTGGGCGCCACCAAGATGGACCGTCCCGAGGACATCCAGGCGCATCCGTACACCGGCCGGATCTACTGCGCGCTGAGCAACAACGTCGAACGCGGCAACCCCGGCAAGGAAGGCGCCACCGAGCCCAACCCGCGGCTGAACAACAAGCACGGCCAGGTGCTGGAACTGGAAGAACGTCGCGGGGACGCGCTCGCGCTCACGTTCAGCTGGCGGTTGTTCCTCGTCTGCGGTGATCCGGCGTCGCCGGACACCTACTTCGCCGGCTTCCCCAAGGACCAGGTCTCGCCGATCTCCAGTCCGGACAACGTGGCCTTCGACCGGCACGGCAACCTGTGGATCTCCACCGACTCGGCGGGTGCCCTCGGCATCAACGACGGCCTCTATTCGGTGCCGCTGGAGGGCCGCAACCGCGGGGAGCTGAAGCTGTTCCTCACCGTGCCCCGCGGCGCGGAGACCTGCGGCCCGATCGTCGAGCGGAAGATTGTCACGGTCTGTGTCCAGCATCCGGGTGAAGTGGACGGCGCGAACGCCGACAAACCGGCCTCTCATTGGCCGGACGGCGGCGAAACCCAGCCCCGTCCCTCGGTCGTGGCGGTGTGGAAACCCGGCAGGCACGGCCTGGCCGACATCGGTTCTTAGTCGATAAGCAACGATCTAGCAGTACTTTTGGTCGATGGCGCGCTACCGGGTCCGGCAGCGCGCCATCGCTCGTTCGCACGCTGTTCATCTTCTGGCCAGAGCTGGATCGTTTTGGTCGCTTAACGTCACGGCGTTCCCCCGACTGGACTACGTGTACCCACCGCGACCATGGAGGCCCTGTGTCCTTCGAGCCTCAGCGGCTGCTGCCGTTGATCACCTCCCACCCCGGTGGCCGCTCCGCGGTCACCTGCGAGTACCGCTGCGGCAACGCGTGCGCCCACCCCGAGCCGAACACGTCGGACAACGAGTACTTCGGCGACGTCGTCAAGAACATGCTGTCCCGTCGTGGCGCGCTGAAGGCGAGCGCCGTGATGGCCGCGGCCGCCGGTGGTTTCGCCGCGCTGTCCGGCACGGCCGCCGCCGAGACCCCGGCTGACGTTTCCGCCGCGGCCCACGGGAAACCGGGCCGCCCCGGACGTCCGGTGCCGGGCACCGACTTCGAAGCGGTGCCGCCGAACACGCTCGACGCGGTCACCATCCCCGAGGGTTACGAGCAGCGTGTGGTCATCCGCTGGGGCGACGCCGTCGAGTGGGGCGCGCCGAAGTTCGACTTCCACAAGCAGACCGCGGCGGCGCAGGCGAAGCAGTTCGGCTACAACTGCGACTTCGTCGGCCTGATCCCGCAGGACCCGCTGGGCATCCGCAACCTCATGGTGGTGAACCACGAGTACACGACCGAGGTCCACATGTTCCCGGTCGACCAGTACGACCCGAAGAACCCGACCGAGGAGCAGGTCAAGATCGCTTGGGCCGCGCACGGCCTTTCGGTCGTCCAGGCCTTCCGTGACCCGATCGGCGGCGCCCTGCGGGTGACGCCGAGCCCGTTCAACCGCCGCATCACGCTCAACACCCCGTTCGAGGTGCGCGGCCCGGCCGCCGGTTCGAAGTACCTCAAGACCTCCGCGGACCCGACCGGCCGCAAGGTCTTCGGCACCCAGAACAACTGCGCCGGCGGCGTGACCCCTTGGGGCACCGTGCTTTCCGGTGAGGAGAACGTCAACCAGTACTTCGCCAACGCGGCCAAGGTCACCGACCCGGTCGCGGCCGCCCGCCTGAAGCGGTACGGCTTCTCCGGCACCGAAAGCACCCGCAAGTGGGAGCGGTTCGACAAGCGCTGGGACCTCGCGCAGGAGCCCAACGAGGCCAACCGGTTCGGCTGGGTCGTCGAAATCGACCCGAACGACCCGAACTCGACGCCGATCAAGCACACCGCGCTCGGCCGGTTCAAGCATGAGGCCGCGAACGTCAAGATCACCAAGGACGGCCGCGTCGCCGTCTACTCTGGCGACGACGAGCGCTTCGAGTACATCTACAAGTTCGTCTCCAAGGGCAAGTACAAGCCGGGCAAGAGCGCGCACGCGCGTCGCCACAACTCGGCGCTGCTCGACGACGGCACGCTGTACGTCGGCCGGTTCACCGGCGACAGCCCGGCCGCCGAGATCGACGGCACCGGCAAGCTCCCGGCGGACGGCGAATTCGACGGTGTCGGCGAGTGGATCCCGCTGGCCGCCGGGGACAAGTCCTTTGTGGACGGTTTCACCGCCGAAGAGGTCTACGTCTTCACCCGCGAGGCGGCGGACAAGGTCCAGCCGACCAAGATGGACCGGCCGGAGGACATCGAGCCGAACCCGGTCAACGGCCGGATCTACGCGGCGCTGACCAACAACAGCCAGCGTGGCCCCGCCGGCAAGGCGAACGTCGACGAGGCGAACCCGCGGCCGAACAACCGCAACGGGCACATCCTCGAGTGGGAAGAGAACGGCGGTGACGCCGCGTCGACGAAGTTCTCCTGGCGGCTCCTGCTCGTCTGCGGTGACCCGAAGACGGCGGACACCTACTTCGGCGGCTTCCCGAAGGACCAGGTCAGCCCGATCTCCTGCCCGGACAACGTCGCGTTCGACCGGCACGGCAACCTGTGGATCTCCACCGACGGCAACGCGCTCGGCTCGAACGACGGCCTTTTCTCGGTACCGGTCACCGGGCCGCAGCGCGGTCAGGTCAAGCAGTTCCTCACCGTGCCGAACGGCGGTGAGGCCTGCGGCCCCGTCGTGACCGATCACCTGGTGCTCGTCGCGGTCCAGCACCCCGGTGAGGACGCGCCGAACTCCGGCAGCCCGGTGTCGCACTGGCCGGACGGCGGCACGTCGCAGCCGCGGCCGTCGATCGTTTCGGTGTGGAAGAAGGGCCGCTGGGGCCAGGTCGGCCGCATCGGCGTCAAGTAGCCGCGGGGTGCCGCCGCCGTGGGAAGACGGCGGCGGCACCTCGATCACTCTCGGCGAGCCACGTTCTGCCTGATCGGGGCTAGGGTCGACACCGTTCAGCGATTACGGAACGGGAAACGGGTAACTAGCTTCAGCCCTGTGAAAAGGGCACTGGTGTTGATGACGACCGGAGCGCTCCTGCTGGGTACGGGCGCATTTCCCGCGTGGGCGCAGGCTCCGGCCGTCCCGCCGGGCTGCACCGGCGGCGTCGCGCCGAACCCGAGTGTGGAGGAAGGCAGCCCGCCCACCGGGTACACCTTCAACCCCGCCGCCCCGGTGCCCGCCGGCACGCCGCGCAGCGAACGGCCCAAGCTGTCCACCGCCGGCGGTTACCAGCAGGACGGCGGGAAGTACGCGCTGATCGCGACGCCGGACAAGATGGTCAGCACCGCCTACGCGGCGATGAAGTTCGTACCCGGCGGCGTCTACACGCTCACCGACTGGACCGGTACGAACGACGGCAACCTCCGCCGCGGGGACGCCGTCCAGGAAACGGGACTGCGGTTCTTCACCGCGGCGAACAAGGTCGTCCTGGAGAACAAGCGCAAGGTCGAGCACGCCGTCGAGGCCGACGGGAAACTCGCCCGCCAGGACTTTCCGCCGTCGACGGCCCCGCCGACGGCGACCTCGGTGAAGTTCTTCGCCGCCACCGACCGCAACTGGGTCATGTGGGACTGCGTCGTCCTGCGGGTGGCGTCGTATTCGGTGAAGGCGGAGGTGCGGGATCCGGCGAGCGGCGCCTGGGGAGCCACCGCCACCGTCGAGGCGGGCACCACCGCGAACTTCCGGTTCACGCTGACCAACGACGGCACCGACACCCTGACCGACATCAAGGTCGACGACCCGTACTGCGACGTGAAACCCGCCCCGATCGCGAGTCTCGACGGCGGCAAGTCCACGACGATCACCTGCGACCACGCGAACGTCACCGAGGCCGACAACGGCCGCGTCGGCACGGTGACCGTCTCCGGCGCGAAGTACCCGGGCGGCACGCTGCCGCAGAAGACCGCGACGACCACGCTCAAGGTCACCCCGCCGCCCGCGATCGACGAGATCGGCGAGTTCGTCTGGAACGACGTCGACCGGAACGGCCTGCAGGACGCCGGTGAACCGGGCGTCGCCGGGGTGAAGGTGACGTTGAAGGACGCTTCGGGCACGGCGCTGGGCACCCTCGCCACGGACGCCGCCGGCAAGTACCGGTTCGCCAAGCTGAAGGACGGCATCTACCAGGTCTGCTTCGACATCGGCGCGCTTCCGCCCGAGTTCGCGGGCTATACCTTCACCACGAAGGACGCGGGTGACGACGCGAAGGATTCCGACGCCGACCCGGCGAACGGCTGCACCGCGACCACCACGGTCGGCCCGCGGAAACGCCAGGATCTGACGCTCGCCGCGGGGCTCGTCGCGCCGGTGAGCAGGATGGGCGACTTCGTCTGGCTGGACAAGGACCAGGACGGTCTTCAGTCTCGTGACGAGATCGGCGTCCCGGATCTGAAGGTGACGCTGAAGGACGCCGACGGCAAGGCCGTCGCGTCGGCCGTGACCGGGCCGGACGGGCGGTACGCCTTCGAGGGCGTGCGCACGGGTTCGTACCAGGTCTGTTTCGACACCGGCTCGCGGCGGCTGACCCAGTCCGGTGCCGCGCGGTACAACGGCACCGATTCGGCGGCGGACCCCGCGACAGGCTGCACTCCGGTGACGAGGCTCGGCGCGCAGGAGGATCTGACCAGGGACGCCGGGCTGATCGAGCCGTAAGCCTCGAACTGTCGGTGGGTGCCGCTAGCGTCGCCCACCGTGACCTCACATCTCGACGCCACCCGCGAGTCCTACGACACCGTCGCCGAGGACTACGCCGTCACCGTCCGGCCGCTCTTCGACCAGGACCCGCTCGGCCGCGCGATGCTGACCGCGTTCGCCGAGCGGGTGCGCGGGCCGGTCGCCGACGTCGGCTGCGGACCGGGGCATGTCACCGCCCACCTGGCTTCGCTCGGACTTGACGTCTTCGGTGTCGACTTGTCGCCGAAAATGGTCGAACTCGCTCGTCGTCAGTACCCGGACCTGCGGTTCGACGTCGGTTCGATGACCGCGCTCGACGTCCCCGACGGCTCGCTGGGCGGTCTCGTCGCCTGGTGGTCGATCTTCCACCTGCCGCCGGAGACGCTTCCGGCGGTGTTCGCCGGGTTCCGCCGGACGCTGGTGATCGGCGGGCAGCTGCTGATCGGCTTCCACGCCGGTGACGAGCGCCTGAGTCCCGAAACGGCATACGGCCACCCGGTCAGCTACGACGCCTACCTCCTGCGGCCGGAGTGGGTCGCCGAGCTGCTCGGCCAGGCGGGATTCGAGGTCACCGCGCGGCTGACCATGGCCGGGAAGAAGCGGCCGCAAGCCTGTCTGCACGCCCGCGCGGTTTGACGCGCGGGCCGCGGACCTGATTCCCTGCGCACGCAACCGAGTCGGACGGGGGCCATGACGCAGACGAGTACGACCGCGAGCGAGAACACGCCCGCGTGGCCTACGCGTGCCTGGTTCCTCCGGCCGTCGACCTGGACGTGGTTCGGGTTCGGTCTGGTGCTGATGGTCTACGCCGACCTCGCGTGGCGCCGCCGCTGGATGAGTGACGACGGGCTCATCGTGCTGCGGACGGTCCGCCAGATCATCGCGGGCAACGGGCCGGTGTTCAACATCGGAGAGCGGGTCGAGACCAATACCAGTCCTTTGTGGACGGCGATACTGAGCGTGCTCGGCCTGCTGCCCGGCGTTCCGCTGGAGTGGATCTCCGTGGTCACCGGACTGGTCTTCTCGGTCGCCGGGCTGTTCTTCGGCTTGGACGGTGCCCGGCGGCTCTACCAACCGCTGGCGTTCCCCGGCCTCGCGCCCGCCGGTGCGCTGGTGGTCTGCGCGTTGCCACCGTTCCGCGACTTCGCGACGTCCGGGCTGGAAACGGGTCTGATCACCCTGTGGCTGGGCGGCACGTGGTGGTCGCTCGTCCGACGTACGTCCACAGTGGACGGCTTGCGGACCTGGCCGGTCGCCGTCGTCGCCGGGCTGGGGTCGCTGGTGCGACCGGATCTCGCGCTCTTCAGCGGTGTCGCTTTGGCGGCCTTGCTCTTCCTTCTGCGGCCGGGAATCCGCCGTGCGCTGGGCCTGCTGGCCGCGGCGGCCGCGCTCCCGTTGGCGTACCAGGTGTTCCGGATGGGCTACTACGGCCTGCTGACCCCGAACACCGCGCTGGTCAAGGAGGCGTCGGAGGCGAACTGGGCTCGCGGCTGGGTGTACCTCGTCGATCTCGTCCAGCCGTATTGGCTGTGGCTTCCGGTTCTGCTGCTCGCTGCCGCGGCCCTCACCGTTTCGTCCACTATGGACAGAACGTTCGTGGCACTGACGGCGGTCCCGCTCGTCGCCGCGGTGGTGCTCTCCGTGTACGTGGTCAGGGTCGGCGGCGACTTCATGCACGGGCGCATGCTGCTCCCGGCGCTGTTCTGCCTGGTACTGCCCGTGCTGGCGGTGCCGGTGACGAGGGTGACCGTGGCGTTCCTGGCCGGCGTCGGCTGCTGGGCGTTCGTGGCCGCGACGTCGCTCCGCCCGGCGCACACCGCCGCGCCGCGGGCCGTCGGCGTCACCGACGAGCGGTCGTACTGGTCGCGAGCGACAGGCTACGAACATCCGCTCCTGGCCAGAGATTACGCCGCTCATCCGGGGATGCCGCCTGCGCTGGAGGCCGTCCACGGCGTGGCGGGGCCCGCGGTGCTGATCCAGGACTACGCGACCAGGCGCTGGTACGCGTACCCGACGTACAGGCCGTACGTGACCGTCGCCGCGGACAGCATGGGCGCGCTCGGCCTGCTGATCCCGCTCGACGTGCGGCTGCGTGACGGTTACGGCCTCGCCAACCCGGTCGCCGCGCATTCGACGTCGCTCCCCGACGGCAGGCCCGGGCACCAGAAATGGCTGCCCCCGGTATGGGAACTGGCGAATTCGGCACGGCTCCCGATCATCGAGGGCGGTCCGGCCCGCGCCGGCGACGTCGCCGCCGCGCGACAGGTGCTCGACTGCCCGAAGATCGTCGAGATCGACGCGTCGGTGCGGGATCCGCTGACGCCTGGACGGTTCACGGACAACCTCATCGGGTCGTTCACGCGTGGCTCCGTGCGGTTCCCCCGGGTCGCGTCACCGCCGGTCGACTGCGGGTGACTAGCGTGACGCCCATGGCTGATCTTCCCCTCGCTCTCGTCACCGGCGCCACTCGCGGGATCGGCGCCGCGGTCGCGCGCGCCCTCGCCCCCACCCACCGCCTGCTGCTCGGTGGCCGGGACGCGGGCGCGCTCGGCGAACTCGCCGTCACGCTGCCCGACGCGCGGCCGTGGCCGATCGACCTCACCGACACCGAGACGCTGGAAGCGGCGACCGCCGAGTTCGGCGAGCTGGACGTGCTGGTGCACTCGGCCGGTGTCGCGCGGCTCGGCACGGTCGAGACCGCGGCCGACGCCGACTGGCGGGCCAACTTCGAGGTCAACGTGCTCGGGGTGGTCACGCTGACCAGGCAGCTGCTGCCCGCGTTGCGTGCCGCGAAGGGGCACGTCGTCGTGATCAACTCGGGTGCGGGGCAGAACGCGCGCCCGGGTTGGGGACCGTACGCGGCGAGCAAGTTCGCCGTCCGCGCTTTCGCCGACGCGTTGCGCGAAGAGGAGTCCACGCTGCGGGTGACGTCGATCTATCCCGGCCGCACGGACACCGAGATGCAGCAGGCGATCGTCGCCGACGAAGGACGCGCGTACGAGCCGGAACGCTTCCTGCGTCCCGAATCCGTCGCGGCCGCTGTGGTCGCCGCCGTCACCGCCACCGGCGATGCGCATCCGACGGAAGTGACCCTTCGGCCACGAGGACTGGTCTAGACGTGTCGGAAACTGTCCGCTTTCGGACATAAACCCGGTACGTACTCACGAAATCCGGGCTTCCTTTGTCATGCTGGTCGGACCGCGGCCGCGGGCTCGTTCCACCTTGGTCCCTCCCTGTGCAGACAAGGAATCCCATCGTGTACCGAACCCTGCTCGCGGTCGCCGTCGCGGCCGTCGCCACCCTGACCGTCGTCCCCGCCGCCCAGGCCGAACCGCCCATCGGCAGCGTGACGAACCACGCGTCACCAACTCAGACCGACGCCTACTGGACACCGGAACGCCTCGCCAACGTCAAACCCGCGCCCGCCCCGGCGAGAACCGGTGGCGTGTCGCGGGTCCAGAGCACCGACGGACCGCCGGTGTCGATCCCCGCGACGAAGCCGTCCGGCGACTTCTCCGCGCAAGCCAGCGTGTGGAACACGTTGGGGCGCCTGGTTTTCACGAACCCGGGTGTCGGTGACTACCTCTGCACGGCGAACGTGGTCACCAGCAACAACCGCGACGTGATCGCGACCGCGCGGCACTGCGTGATGGACATCGCCACCGGAAAGGTGTTCTCGAACTTCCGTTTCGCGCCCGGGTACAGCAACGGCAACACCCCGCACGGCTGGTGGAACTGGCGGGCTGCGGGCTGGCGGATCGACGACAAGGGACCCGGTGGCGACAACGCCTTCATCGTGCTCGCCACCGGCGGGAACAACGGCGGCCACGTGCAGGACGCCGTCGGCAGCTCCGGGCTCGGGTTCAACTGGGGACTCGCGGACCAGGCCTACGGTTTCGGCATCCCGGGCTCGACGAACACCGCCGTCTGGTGCGGCGGGAAACCGTACGACGGGCAGTCGGGCGGCGTGCAGATCCCGAACTGCGACGGGCTCAGCGGCGGTGCGAGCGGCGGCGCGTTCCTGGTGAACTTCCAGAGCGACCAGTCGGGAACGCAGACGGCCAGCTACTTCGGCAGCTGGGGCGATTCGTACTTCGCCTACTACCGGAACGCGGCTCTCGAGGTCTACAACGGCGCCACGAACCGTTAGGCTCGTGAGTGGTAATGACGGTTCTAACCGTCATTACCACTCACGACCCGTGGCTTCTCAAGAACGCAGGCGGGCGGAGGTTTCGGCGACTTCGGCCTGCACCTTCGCGCGGTCCACCCGCAGGGATTCGCCGTCGCCGACGACCTGCTCGCCGGCCACCCACACGTCACGCACCCGACGCGAGCCCGCCGCCCACACCAGATTCGAGAGCAGCTGCTCGTCCGGGACGTCCAGTCCGGCGGCGAAGGCCGGGTCGTCGAGGTCGACGTGCACCAGATCCGCCCAGCGGCCGGTCTCCAGCGCGCCGATGTCGGTCCGGCCGAGCGCGTCCGCGCCGCCGCGGGTGCCGAGCAGGAACGCGTCAGCCGCAGTCAGCACCGTCGAGTCGCCGGTCGCGAGCCGCGCGAACATCGCCGAGAGCTGCAGCTCCTCCCACAGGTCGATGTCGTCGTTCGACGCCGGGCCGTCCGTGCCCAGCCCGACGGCGACGCCCGCCTTCCGCAGCTCCGTGACCCGCGCGATGCCCGAAGCGAGCTTCGCGTTCGAGCCAGGGCAGTGCGCCATCCCGACCCCGCGCGCGGCGAACAGCGCGATGTCCTCGTCGGAAAGGTGGATGGCGTGCGCGGCCAGCGCGCGGCCCCGCAGCATCCCGACCTTCTCCAGCAGCGCGGGCACCGAGCCGTGCTCTTCGCGCTGCTTGACGTCTTCGAGTGCCGCCTCGGCCACGTGGATCTGCACCAGCGCGCCCCGCTCGGCCGCCGATTCCGCGGTCGCGCGCAGTGCTTCGGCGTTCAGCATGTACGCCGAGTGCGGCCCGTAGCCGATCTCGATCCGCTCACCGGGGCCGAACCGGAGGCCGTCGGTGTCGATCCAGCGTTCGATGCCCTGGAGCATCGCGCGCCAGTCCATCCCCGGCAGTTCCATGATCGGCGGGCCCAGGAGTACGCGGCCACCGGTGGTGAGCACCGCGTCGGCGAGCTGTTCGCCTTCGAAGTACATCTCCGCGCTGGTCGTGACGCCGTGCCGCAGCATCTCGACCGAGCCCAGCACCATGCCGGTGCGGATGTCGGCGGGCTTCAGCTTCGCCTCGGTCGGCCAGATGATCTCGGTCAGCCAGCGCAGCAGCGGCAGGTCGCCGCCCATCCCGCGCAGCAGCGTCATCGGGCTGTGCGCGTGCGCGTTGATCAGGCCGGGCAGGAGGATGCCGCTCAACCGGGTCACGGGAGCGGAGGTTTCGGGAGCCCCGGATGTGGGACCGACGTGGGCGATACGTCCCGTTTCGTCCACGTCGACCACGGCGTCACGCAGCAACGAGCAAGCGGGGTCGGCGGGAAGAACGACGGGAGCGTGGAAACGGCGTTGCATGGAAAGAGCTTAGGTCAGGCTGTGTCACTCAAAGCGCGCTGTCGGATTTCCGCAGCCGGGCCGTGGCATGCGCTGACCACTCCCGCGGTCGTATCAGCGGCCCGTCTCCGCAAATCCGAGGCCTTCGGCCCACAAGAAACGCGCGCGCGTGTCGTCACCGGAACTGCCAACTCCGGTTTGAGAGACACGCCCTAATCCACCACGCCGCTCCGCCACGCCCAGGCCGCGATCTCCACCCGGTTCCGCGCGCCGACTTTGCCCTGCACCGAGGCCAGATGCGTTTTGACCGTGGACAGCGACAGGAACAGCTCGGCACCGATCTCGGTGTTCGTCAGCCCCTTGGCGGCGGCCTTGACCACGTCCAGCTCCCGTGCGGTCAGCGGCTCCGAAGGCGGGCTGACGTCGCGTTTCACCGCCCCGCCGTCGAAATGCTTCAGCAGCCGGACGGTGATCTGCGGCGAGACCAGCGCGTCCCCGCGGGCGGCCGCGCGCACGGCCTCGATCAGCAGCGCGGGCCCGGCGTCCTTCAGCAGGAACCCGCTCGCGCCGTTCCGCAGCGCGGTGTGCACGTACTCGTCCAGATCGAACGTCGTGACCACCACGACCTTCAGTGGATCGGTGACGTCCGGCCCGGCCAGCTGCTTGGTGACCTCGAGTCCGTCGATCCCGGGCATGCGGATGTCCAGCAGGCAGACGTCCGGCCGCAGTTCGCGCGCCTTCGCGACCGCCGAGACGCCGTCCGCGACGTCGGCGACCACCTCGATGTCGTCCTGCGCGTCCAGGATCATCCGGAAGCCGATCCGCACCATGTCCTGGTCGTCGGCGATCAGTACCCGGATCACTCTTCTCCTTCAAGTGGTAGCCACGCTTCGACGCGCCAGCCGCCGCCCGGCGCGCGCCCGGCGGAGAGCCGGCCGTGCAGCAGGGCGACGCGTTCGCGCATGCCGATCAGACCGTATCCGCCCGACCCGCCCGCCGGACGGCCCTGGGGCTCGCGTCCGTCGTCGGTCACCTGGAGGTGCAGTTCCCCGTCGGAGACCTCGGCGATGACCAGCGCCTCCTTCGCGCCGGACGCGTGCTTGCCGATATTCGTCAGCGACTCCTGGACCAGCCGCAACGCCGACCGCCCCACCTCGTGCGGCACGTTCGACGGCAGTTCGAGCTTCATCGACGTCTCCACGCCGTGGTTGGACCGTTCGATCAGGGTCCGCAGGTCGGCGGCGAGATCGGTGGTGGCCTGCTCGCTGAACTCGCTGCTCCCGGCAGGCGCGTCACCGCGCATGCTCCGCACGAGCCGTCGCATCGCCGCGAGCGCCTCCACCCCGGCGTCCTCGATCCGGCCCATCGCCTCGACCGCGACCTGCGGATTCGTCTCCCCCATCATCTTCGCCGCCTGCGCCTGCACGACGATCCCGGTCACGTGGTGGGCGACGACGTCGTGCAGTTCCCGCGCGAGCGCCATCCGCTCCGACGTCTGCGCGTCGCTGATCGCCGACTGGATGACCTGCGTACGCTCCGAATCCCGCGAACGCAGCGCCAGGCCGATCGCCACCGAGATACCGAGCAGCAGCAGTCCGGCGATCGCGAATCCGGCGATGTCGTCGGGATCGGTCATCAGCCGGGGACTCGGCCGCCTGGTGTTGAGAACGCAGGCGAGCGCCACCACCCCGGTCATCCCCGCGAGCCGGGAGAGGGATTTGCCGAGCCCGATCGCGCGGACCAGCGTGACGATCGCGCCCATTCCCGCGACGACCTGCGTTCCCGGCACGCCGCCCGGCGTCGCGTATTCGTAGCCGAGCCGGAGGAACGGCGTCACCAGCGCGGAAAGCAGCATGACGGCGGTGAGCCCGATCATCGCGTCGGCCGGCCTTCGCGGCGCGGCGACCGCGATGACCGCCGCGACGATCGAGCAGACCAGGATGGGGAAGCCGTGCGCCCCGCTGGCGTAGGTGAATCCGAATTCCACGATCAGCGCGACGGACAGCATGCCGATCAGCGGCCATTGGCCCAGCACCAGCTTGTTGATCTTCTGCAGCTTCTCGTAGCTTTTCGGGTTCGCCGTGCGATCGCGTCCGGGAATCGCGAAGACCAGCGTTCCGCCGAGCAGGATCCCGCCGAACAGCATGGCCTGCGCCATGGTGCCGTTCGAGGTGCTGCCGTAGTAATAGCGGCCCGAAACCGCGGTCAGGGTCGCCATCACCAGCCCGGTGATCACGGCGAACGCGACCCCCGGCCGCGTCCGGCGCGCCGCGTAGAACAGGATCTCCACCCCGGCCACCACCTCGGTGATGGACAGGTGGGCGAGCACGCTCGAGTAGGTCGGGATGTCGAAGTACCGGACGACCAGCGTGTAGGCCACCAGCACGACCGACGCGGCGACAGCGGCCACGGCCGCCCGTTTCCGTGCCCAGAGCGCGCAGAACACCATCGCGAAGATGCCGGGGAACAGCAGAAGGTCGATGCCTCGGGGGCCCGTGTTGTCGAACGCGGCGTCGGTGATGAAGAGCAGGTCGAAGGCGAGTGCGGCCAGCAGTACGGCCGCGGGCACGCCGATCCGGCGCACGAGGGAGCCCGCGCGTGCGTAGAACTTGTTCTGGGATGGACCTGCTGTCACACCGTGACGGTAGAGGATCCGCCGCCGTCCGCACCTTGGCCGACCGGTCCGTCGTGGGTCGGCCGATCGGCCGATGCGGCGATGATCAGCACTGGCCGTCTGCCCGAAGTGGACACGAGCCCTTCGAAGCGAAGCTCTTCCCCGAAGCAGAACACCAAGTGACTGACTAGGGAGAATCACGGTGGAAGATCCACAGTGGACAGGGCAGCCGGTGCTTTCGGGCCGCGGGCTGGTGAAGCGGTACGGCACGCAGTACGCGCTGGCCGGGATCGACATCGACATCCAGGCGGGGGACGCGGTCGCCATCGTGGGGCCCTCCGGCTCGGGAAAGACCTCCCTGCTGCACGTGCTCGCCGGGATCCTCCGCGCCGACTCCGGGCAGATCTTCCTCGCCGGACAGCGGGTCGACCAGCTCAACGAGCGCAAGCGCAGCGAACTGCGGCGCACCGAGTTCGGTTTCGTGTTCCAGTCCGGCATGCTCGTCGCCGAACTGAGCGCCGAGGAGAACGTCGCGTTGCCGTCCCTGCTGAGTGGCAAGGGCCGCAAGGAATCCATCGAGGCCGGCCGTGAATGGCTGGCGAAGCTCGGTCTCGCGGGCAAGGAGAAGCGCCGCCCCGGCGAGCTGTCCGGCGGTGAGGCGCAGCGCGTCGCGATCGCACGGGCGCTGACGCACCGGCCGAAGGTGATCTTCGCCGACGAGCCGACCGGCGCACTCGACACCCGCACCGGCCGCGCCACCATGGACGCGCTGCTCTCGGCGGCCGCCGACAGTGGTGCCGCGGTGATCGTGGTGACCCACGACCGCGAACTCGCCGAGGCCATGCCGCGTACGGTCTCCATCCGCGACGGGCTGATCGCGACGAGGCTGGCTGCCTGATGAACAGTTTCCAGCTGGCCATGCGGGTGCTCCGGGTCGACCGCCGGACCCGCACGTCGGCCATCCTCACCGCGGTCGGGGTCGCCGTCGCGACCAGTCTGGTGCTCCTGCTGGCCTCCCTCCCCGGTGCCACGCAGGCCCGCTCGCAGCGGGCGATCTGGCAGGACATCCACAGCTACTACTCCAGTTCCGGCGAGGCCCAGCGCCCGGCGCCGCTGCTGATGGCGGCGAACAAGGACTACTCGGGTGACCGCGAGATCACCCGGGTCGACATCGCCCAGACCGGCACTTCGCCGATGCTCAGCCTGCCTCCGGGCATCCCGAAGCTGCCCGGCCCCGGCGAGGCGGTCGTTTCGCCCGCGCTCGGGAAGCTGATCCAGTCGACGCCGTCCGCCCAGCTCGGGGACCGGTTCGGCAAGCTCGTCGATTCGCTCGGCCCGGACTCTCTGATGTATCCGGAGCAGCTGGTCGCCATCGTCGGCCACACCCCGGAGTCGATGCCTCAGTCGGCGCAGGCGGCAGACGGCTTCCCCAACAAGGAGGCCAAGCCCGACCCGCTGCTCGAACTGCTCGCCTGGGTCGGCGTGATCGTCCTGCTCGTGCCGAGCCTGGTGCTCGTCGCGTCCTCGGCCCGGCTCACCGCGGCCCGGCGCGAGGTGCGGATGGCGGCGCTGCGACTGGCGGGCGCCACGCCGGGTCAGGTGACGAAGATCGTCGCCGGCGAGACGGCGTTGTCCGCGATCGTCGGCGCGCTCCTCGGCATCCTCGTGGCACCGGCGCTGCAGGGCCTCTCGACCTTCGTCCCGTGGGGCGGTGGCACCTGGCTCGCGTCGGACTTCAGCCTTTCGCTCGGCTCGACCATCGCGGTCGCCGTGGCGATCCCGCTGCTGGTCGTGTTCGCCGGGGTCCTCGGCATCCGCCGCGTGCTGAAGACGCCGCTGTTCGCGGCTTCGGCGCACGCTCGCAAGCCGCTGCACTGGTGGCGCCTGCTCGCGGTCCCCGTGTCCGGCGCGTTCTTCCTCTTCGCGGTCAGCCAGGAGAACGGCAACCTGGGGATGGTGATGTTCGGGCTCTTCCTGCTGGTCGCCTCGGCCGCGATCATCGGCCCGTGGGTCACCTCGGCGGTCGGCGGCACGTTCGTCCGGGTCTGGCGCAAACCGGCGTCGCTTCTGGCCGGACGCAGGCTCCGTGACGACCCGAAGAGCGCCTACCGCGCCACCGCGGGTGTCGTCCTCGCCGTCTTCACCGGCTCCATGGCGCTCACGCTGCTGCCCTCGTTCGAATCGATGGCGGGCGGCGGCCGGACCTTCAAGGACGAGGTCCTCTACGCCGATGCCGACCTGACCCAGGCACAGCAGGTGGTCGACAAGACCAACGCCACCCTCGCCCGCAACGGGATCACCGAAAAGGCCGTCGCGGTCGGCCAGGTCTACCTGGCGAGCGGTGAGATGCGGTCCGACGGCAGCCAGTCGCTGAACCGGGCCTTCGTGATGACCTGCGAAGACGCGTCCA
Organism: Amycolatopsis orientalis DSM 40040 = KCTC 9412; assembly: GCF_000478275.1. Lineage (GTDB taxonomy): Bacteria > Actinomycetota > Actinomycetes > Mycobacteriales > Pseudonocardiaceae > Amycolatopsis > Amycolatopsis orientalis. The sequence continues at coordinate 150,980 of NZ_ASJB01000045.1, read as the reverse complement.
AGCTGCTTCGGGTGAACATCGGTGGCTCGTGCCAGCCGGGACCCGCTGTCTACAGCAGCTACAAGATCGACCCGGCGCAGTTCCGGGTGACGGGGAAGTGGAACCAGGCCGGGGTGCCGTTCGCCGGGAACATCCCGGCGTACACCTTCCCCGAGTCCGAAAAGGACACTTACAGCACGATCGTCATCGATCCGGCGCTGGTGCCCGCGGGCGTCAAGCCGGAGAACCTCGACGTGGTCGTGCCGACGACGCCGTCGAACGGAGAGATCGTGCGGACGGCGCTGGTCGGCGCGGCACCCGGCCAGGAGGTCGGCAGCCGCGGCCTGCACCTGATCGGCCAGCAACAGGAACTCGGCGACCTGCGCCGGGTCACCGTGATCGGCCTGATCGCCGCAGGCGTGCTCGCCGGCTGCAGCGCGGCCGTGGCGACCGCCGGTTCGGTGATGGACCGCCGCCGCACCTTCGGGGCGCTCATCGCGGCCGGGACACCGGTCCGGGTGCTGGCGAGGGCGCTGCGGATGGAGGCGGCCCTGCCCGCGATGGTGGCCACCATCGGCGCGGGTGCGGTCGGGGTAGGCGTCGGTATGGGGCTCTACAGCATGGTCGAAAAGGACCCTGTCGTGCTGAGCCCGTGGCTGCTGGCACCCGTGGTGCTGGGAATCGGGGTGGCGTTGCTCGGGGCATCCGTCTCGACCCCGGCGCTCAAGCGGGTGCAGTCGGAGCCGCTCGCCGACGAATAGAAAGTTCGCCCGAATGGCGTCATGGCGCCCGGGCGGGCAGGTCTCGTGGGTGGAGTCGGTGGTTCCACCCACGAGCCGGGTGACCCGGTCGTCCCTCTGTCGGGGGAGGGACGAACGGGCACCGGGACGCGCAGGGGGCGTCCCGCGGGCGCGGGGTGTACAGAAAGGGCCGGTCAGGACGGGGGACGTCCTGACCGGCCCTTTCAGGCGCTTCAGACCCGTTCGAAGATCAGGTCGTGCGAGATCCGGCCTTCGACGTCGGCGCGGTTCTCGAACTTGGTGATCGGGCGCCAGTCCGGGCGCGGGGCCCAGCCGCCGGGCTCGTCGGCGTGGCGGTTGCGCAGGAGCGGTTCGGCCGAGCAGACCTCCATCATCTGCTCCGCGTAGTTCTCCCAGTCGGTCGCCATGTGGAAGGTGCCGCCCGGCGCGAGCCGCGAGGCCACCAGCGAGACGAACCCCGGCTGCACGATCCGCCGCTTGTGGTGCCGCTTCTTCGGCCACGGGTCCGGGAAGAACAGCCGGACCCCGGCCAGCGTGCCCGGCTCGACGTGCTCGGTCAGCAGGATGACCGCGTCACCGTGCATCAGCCGCAGGTTCTTCACCCCGAGCTTCTCGGCACGCAACATCAGCTGGCCGAGGCCCGGGTCGTACACCTCGACCGCGACGTAGTTGAGTTCCGGCGCCGCGGCGGCGAGCTGGGACGTGGTCTCGCCCATGCCCGAACCGATCTCCACCATGACCGGGGCCTGCCTGCCGAACCAGTCGTCGAAGTCCACCGGTCCTTCGGGCAGTTCGCCGACCGTGCGGCCGAGCGACGGCCACAGCTCGTCCCACGCTCGCTGCTGCCCGACGGTCATCCGGCCGCCGCGTTTGACATAACTGACCACGCTGCGCATCCGTGGCTGGTCCTCGTTTTCCACCCACCCATTAAACGTGGGGTTACCGGGACGCTTCGAACTCCCCCAGCCGCGAGCGCAGACCCGCGAATCCGGCGACCGCGATCGGCGACGGCGTCGTGCCGGAGTGGGCGGGGAGTACGTCGATCCAGCCGTCGTGGCGGCTGGTGTTCAGCACCGTGGTCGGGATCGAATGCCCGGACGCTCCGCGTTCGGAAGGCATGAACTCCCAGTAGCCGGATTCGCCGTCCGCGGCCCACGGGACGAATTCCCAACCGGGACGCCTGCCGAGCAGGCCGGCGATACGATCTTCGATGCGGAAACCGAGTTCCCGCGATTCGAGTCTTCCTTCCACGACGGCCCGAAGCCACCACGGTGCGGGGATTTCGCCGTGCATTCCACTGGACGCGCGGTACAACGCGACAACGAGATCTTCGGGTGCGCGGTGCACCCAGGCGCGGCGAATATCGGATGGCCGGGTCGCGGACGCCACCGTGCGGGGCAGTTCGATCGCCTGTGACCATTCGAGGTCGAGCATGGGCTCGAGCCGCGGCTGCGTGCTTTCCGTGCGGGCTTTCGGGATCATGCGTTCTACTCCCTGACCGGAATCCACCGTCAAGGATCACCTCCGGGGCCGAGAGCCGAAAAAATAGGCTCGTCCCGAGCATCGCCCGGTGACGAACAGTATGTCCGCTTCCTGTGAGAGAAGCCACAGCCTCTTAACGTGGACTTAACTCCTTTGGAGGCGGTAAAAGCTCACGCATCCCTTCGATGGGTGATCATCAGCCCGGCTGTATAGACAACCACACAGATGCCCGCGAAATAAGCCAAATAACCCCAGGGTCCCAGGGGCGGGTGGAGTTTCAACATCGAAACCGTCAGATCCGGCCCCGAAAACTGATTCGCCGCGAAGAACGGCATCCAGGGGTAGATGTCGTCGCCCACGCGCGGAATCAGCACGACGAGACCCTCGATCAACTGCGTCCAGACCAACGCGAAGCCGAGCGCGAAACCGGTACTGCGGAACAGCAGCCCGAGACCGACGCCGAGGAGCCCGGTCAGCAGGAACGTCGCGCCCTGGCCCGCCACCGCGCGCCAGTCGGCGCCCGAGGTCAGCCCCAGGTCGGCGGCCGGTTTGATCAAGTACGCCAGCCCCCACGAGCCGAAGCCGACGAGGAGCCCGATCAGTCCCGAGAACACCCCGACGACGACGCCCTTCGCCAGCAGGATCGGCACGCGGGACGGCACCGCCTGGAAGCTCAGCTTCATCGTGCCCCAGTTGAACTCGCTCGCCGCCGTCAGGATGGCGAGCACCAGCACCACGGTGCGGCCGAGGGCGCTCGCGGTCTGCGTCGTGGTGACGGTGGTCTCTTCTTCGAGCGGCACGAATCCGAAGAACAAGGCGGTGTAGGCGAGTGCGAGGACGACCGCGATGACGGCGCACCAAAGGGGTGCGCGCGTGCTCAGCAGCTTGATCCGCTCCGCGCGGAGCAGGTTCGCCGCGGTCATCGGACGACCCCCGGGGCCTGGCCGGCGCCGTATTCGACGGCTTCGGCGGTGAGTTGCATGTACGCCTGTTCGAGAGACCCGGTGAGCGGGCTCAGCTCGTGCAGGGTCGCGCCCGCGGCGAAGGCGAGCTCGCCGATGTCGTCGCTGTCCATTTCGGACACGATGAGCGCGCCGTCCTCCTCGCGGAACGCGGCGCCCTTCTCGGTCAGCGCCGTGCGCAGTTCGGGTAGATGCGGGCTGCGGACCCGCACCCCGAGGCCCTTCGCGCGGCCGATGAAGTCTTCCATCGTGCCCTGGTAGATCAGCTTGCCCCGGCCGATCACGACGAGGTCCTGCGCGGTCTGCGCCATCTCCGGCAGCAGGTGGCTGGACACGAACACGGTGCGCCCCTCGGCGGCGAGCGCGTGCATCATCCGCCGGATCCACACGATGCCCTCGGGGTCGAGGCCGTTGACCGGCTCGTCGAACAACAGCACTCGCGGGTCGCCCAGCAGCGCCGTCGCGATCCCGAGCCGTTGCAACATGCCGAGGGAGAACTGCCCGGCCCGTTTGCGCGCGACCGATTCCAGGCCGACCAGCCGGAGTACCTCGTCGACCCGGGCGTCGGGCAGGCCGTTGGTCGCGGCGATCCAGCGCAGATGCTCGCGGGCCGTACGGCCGGGAAGCCGCCACGACGCGTCGAGCATCGCGCCGACCGTCCGAAGTGGATCATGGAGTTCGCGGTAGGCCTTGCCGTCGATGCGCACCGAACCCGCCGTGGGGGTGTCGAGTCCGAGCATCATCCGCATCGTGGTCGATTTCCCCGCCCCGTTGGGTCCGAGGAATCCGGTCACGCGACCCGCTTCGGCCGTGAAGGAAAGGTCGTCGACGGCGATCTTGTCGCCATAGCGTTTCGTCAGCCTCGTGGCCTCGATCATCGGCCCTCCCTCCGGTGGATTCCGACAGTACTCAAAGCCGGGTCCCGGGGCCGGTAATGAGGAAAGGACCGGGCTGCCCCCCGATGTGGCGGCCCGGTCCTTGTTCCCCTTTTTCTCCCCGTCCGGTCGCGTCGCTCCCCCGAGCCGCGCGACCGGCTTTCTCCCCTGTGGAAAGTCCTTACGCGTCGCGCTTGTTCGCGACGACCAGCGAGATGATCAGCAGCACCAGCGCGAAACCGGCGAAGTAGGCCAGCGCCCCGCCCTGGCTCAGCACCGAGTCCGACAGCGGCGGGCCGTCCATCTGCCCGGTGCCCGAGCCGCGGACGAACTTGTCGGCGACGTTGAACGGCATCCACTTGTGGATGTCCTGGCCGAGCTTCGGGATGAGCTGGACCAGGTTCTCCACCGCCAGGTTGTAGATCAGCAGCAGGGAGATCGCGCCGGCGCTGTGCCGGATCAGGATGCCGACGGCGACCGCGATCACCGAGGCGAGCGCGAACACGACGCCGACACCGGCGACGCTGATCCACTCGCCGGTGGTGTTCAGCGCGAGGTCTTCCGACCGCATGACGGCGGCCAGGCCCCAGGCGCCGAACGCGGCGATCTCGCCGATCACGAGCGACAGGAGCGCGACGACGCCGGTCTTGGCCAGCAGTGCCGAGGTGCGGTTGGGCACCGCCTGAAAGGTGGTGCGGATGGTGCCGAAGCGGTATTCGGTGGTCACCGAAAGCGCGGCGAGCACCATGATCACGGCCATGCCGGACTTGTAGCCGAACTGGGTCAGGCTGACGTCGGTGAGTTCACCGGCGGGGGCGTTGCCGGCGATGATGGCGGCGAAACCGATCACGACCGCGAGGGTGATCAGCGCACACCACCACGGTGAACGTGTGGTGAACAGCTTGATGCGTTCCACGGCGAGCAGAGTCATGGCTTTTCTTTCCTCAAGAGAGTGAGCGGCTACTGGGCGGCGGCGACCACTTCGGCGGCTTCGGCTTCGAGACCGGTGTGGTACTCGACCGAATCGCCGGTGATCTGCATGAAGGCCTGCTCCAGGGAGCCGGTCTGCGGGCTGAGCTCGTGCAGCACGATCTGGTTGGCCGCGGCGATCTCGCCGATCTTGTCACTGTCCAAACCGGACACGACCAGCGCTTTGCCCGCGTCGGTGACCTGCGCGCTCGCCTGCGTCAGCGCGGAGCGCAGCGCGGGCAGTTGCGGCGACCGGACCTTGACGGTGTTCTCGGCGGCCCGGGAAACGAAGTCTTCGGTGGAGGACTGGGAGATCAGCTCGCCCTTGCCGATCACGACCAGCCGGCTCGCGGTGAGCGCCATCTCCGAAAGCAGGTGCGAGGAAACGAAGACCGTGCGGCCTTCATCGGCAAGCCGGTGCATGAATTTGCGGATCCAGAGGATGCCTTCGGGGTCGAGCCCGTTGACCGGCTCGTCGAAGAGGAGGACCTCCGGGTCGCCAAGCAGTGCCGCCGCGATCCCCAGTCGCTGCGACATACCGAGGGAGAATCCGCCTGCCCGCTTTCCGGCGACGCTGGTGAGCCCGACGATTTCGAGCACCTCGTCGACCCGGGCCGTCGGGATCTTGTTGGACTTCGCCATCCATTGCAGATGTGCCCGCGCCGATCGGTTCGGGTGCACCCATTTGGCGTCCAGCAGCGCGCCGACCGTCCGCAGCGGATCCTTCAGCTCGCGGTAGAGCTTGCCCCCGATGCGCACCGAACCCGAAGTCGGGTTGTCCAAGCCGAGGATCATGCGCATGGTCGTCGACTTGCCCGCCCCGTTGGGGCCGAGGAAACCGGTGACCTCTCCTCCCGCGACGGAGAAGGACAGGTTGTTCACCGCCAGTGTCCTGCCGTACCGCTTGGTGAGGCCCACTGCCTCGATCATGTCTGCTCCCCTCGGCGACTGCGAAAACAATCGTCGTCCATGTGGGTGGCCGAGCGCGTCATCCTGAGGTGCCAACCTGGTACCCGACCTGAGACGTAGCTTGCCGTCTCCCGGCGGCGTACGCGATCGGTGATGTCCCTGAGAACGACCCTGATTCGCGAGGGTTAATGAACCATGGTTCAATAACAGCATGGCGAGGCCCCGCACCATCACCGACGAACGACTCCTGAACGCGGCGGAGACCGTGATCGGCAGGGTCGGCCCGGGTTTCACGCTGGCCCACGTGGCGGCGGAGGCCGGGGTCGCGGTCGGCACGGTCGCTCAGCGGTTCGGCTCGAAAAACGGCCTGTTGCAGGCGTTGAGCCGGTTGAACACGCGATCCGTCGTCGAGCGGATGCGGGAACGCGGCGAAGTGGCCGATCCCGTGGAAGGACTGCGGGCGGCGGTCATCGTGATCTACGAAGGGCTGGGCGACGCGGACACGGCGGCCAACCATCTCGGGCAGCTGGGGGTGGACATCGGGGATCCGGAGCTTCGTGCCCTGCTCGGTGAGCATTTCACGGCCGTGGAAGCGGAATTGCGGCGATTGACGCGGGTGGCGGTACGCGACCTGCCGGGGGCGCCGGGTGTCGTCCGCGCGGCACGAGTGCTGCTGGGGGTGGCCAACGGGGCCGCGCTGGACTGGTCGATCCGGCCTAAGGGCCGGTATGTCGACCGCGTGGGGCAAGACGTGGACGCGGTGCTGACCGCGTGGAAGGGAAGTGTCCGAAGTGGATCATAAAGTAGCGGTGGTCACGGGGGCGACGCGTGGCTGTGGCCGGGCGATCGCGGTGGAACTGGGCAGGCTCGGCTGGACGGTGTTCGTCACCGGCCGCACGACGCGGGAACACGGGTCGCCGATGAAGCGGCCGGAGACGATCGAAGACACCGCGGAACTCGTCGACGCCGCGGGCGGCCGGGGGATCGCCGTCCGCACCGACTTCACCGTGGTGTCCGATGTGGACGCGCTGAAGGCGCGGATCGAGTCCGAAGTGGACGGCCGGATCGACGTCCTGGTCGACGACGTCTGGGGTGGCGACCCGCTCGCGGACTTCGAGGGGGCGTACTGGGATTCCAGTCTCGACGACGCGCTCACCCTGGTGCACAACGCGCTCGACACCCATCTGATCGCGCTGCACCGGCTCCTCCCGCTCGTCGTGAAGCGGGAGGGAGGTCTCGTCCTCGAGGTCACCGACGGCGATCACGACGAGTACGTCGGCGCGGGGATCCCGTACTTCCTCGCGAAGTCCGGTGTCCGCGCGATCGGCAGGGCGCTGGGTGCCGAACTGAAGAAGTACGGCTGCGTCGGCATGACCGTGACGCCGGGCTTCCTGCGTTCGGAGGCGATGCTCGACTACTTCAAGGTCACCGAAGAGACGTGGCGGGACGCGGTCGGCAAGGCCGCGCCGGTCGACTTCGCCATTTCGGAGACCCCGACGCTGCTCGGGCGCGGCGTCGCGAAACTGGCGACCGACCCCGAGGTCTCGCGGTTCGCGGGCAAAACGCTGGCGTCGTGGACCCTGATGAACGAGTACGGCCTGACCGACGTCGACGGCTCACGCCCCGACTTCGGCAAGTGGATGGCCGAAGTCAGGGACGCGGGCAAGGATCCGGAGACGGCGGACCACGCCCTGTACCGCTGAGTCACCGTGCCGGCCGGGGTGGCCGGGCTGAAAGCGTCCTTCACCGCATGCGACGCGGGGAAAGCGCCCTTCGCCGCGTGAGATGCGACGAAAGCGTCCTTCAGCCCTTCATCCCGGCCAGCACGTCCAGGTAGTGCTGGTTGACCATCACGCCGAGGACGTTGCCGAACGGGTCGACGACGGCCGCGGTCACGAAGCCCGGCCCGCGCTCGATGATCGGCTCGTACTCCTTCGCGCCCTTAGCGAGCAGTTGCGCGAAGGAGTCCTCGACGTTGTCGACCGCCCAGTTCGCGATGGCCCCGCCAGGGCCGGGCTGGGCCATCGCGGGCCGGTAGTCACCGCGGACGATGCCGAACTCGTGCTGGTAGTCGCCGATCCGGAACTCGGCGTACGCCGGCTTCTCGTCAGGGCCGTTGCGGACGAAGTACGGCTCGATCCCGAAGAGGTCGGAGTACCACTCGATCGCGGCGGGCATGTCGTCGGCGTAGAACGTGGTGGTGGTGAGTCCTCGCAGCATTTCCTTCTCCTCCAGTAGTGGCTCTGGAGACAAGGATCCACCGCAAAGTGCTCACCGAATGACCACTTTTCCGGAGAAGTTCAGCTGACCCCGGGGCGGGCCAGACCGGTCTCGTACGCGAGCACCACGGCCTGCACCCGGTCCCGGAGATCCAGTTTGGACAGGATCCGCCCGACGTGCGTTTTCACCGTCGCTTCGGACAGGAACAGCGTCTCGGCGATCTCCAGGTTCGAAAGGCCCTTCGCGATCAGCACGAGCACCTCCCGCTCCCGCTCGGTGAGGACGTCGAGTTCGGCCGCGTCCCGCATCGGCTTCCCGCCCCCGCCGACGAACCGGTCGAGCAGCCGCCTGGTCACCGAAGGCGAGACCACCGCGTCACCCGAAGCCACCGCCCGCAGCGCCGACACCAGGTGATCCGGCTGCGTGTCCTTCAGCAGGAACCCGCTCGCCCCGCCCTGCAACGCCGAATAGACGTACTCGTCCAGGTCGAACGTCGTCATGACGAGCACCCGCGCGGTCCCCGCCTCGACGATCCGCTTCGTCGCCTCGACCCCGTCCAGTACCGGCATCCGGACGTCCATCAACACGACGTCCGGCCGCAGTTCCTCCGCGAGGCGGATGGCCTGGGCCCCGTCACCGGCCTCGCCGACGACATCGATGTCGGCCTGCGCGCCCAGGACCATCCGGAACCCGACGCGCATCAATTCCTGGTCGTCGACGACCACCACTCGGATCACGTCGCCAACCTAACCGGGAGCCTCGCGTGCACTTGCCATCCTCCGCCCGGAACGGGTCCGACCTCCAGCGTGCCGCCGAAGACGTTCGCCCGTTCCTTCATTCCGATCAAACCGTTCCCGCCGGGGACCGTGAGTCGCCGCGGCCCGGCGGGGGCTCCATGGGGAGCCGCTTTCGTGGCGGCGGGCACGAGTTGCTTCGCGCCACCGGCGCCGTCGTCGGTGACCCGGACGTCGATCACGTCCGCCTCCCGGCGCACCAGCACCTCCGCCTGCGCGCCCTGTCCGGCGTGCTTGAGGGTGTTCGTCAGCGACTCCTGGACGATCCGGTACACGCCCAGCGAGACACCGGCGGGCAGCCCGGCCAGCGCTTCCGTGTCGATCGCCAAGGTCACCGGCACCCCCGCCTGGCGGATGCGGTCCGCCAGGTCGGTCAGCGCGCTGGCGTCCGGCTGCGGCACGCGTGGCTCGTCGTCACCGTCGCTGCGGAGCACGTCCAGCAGCCGCCGCAGCTCGGCGAGCGCGCCGCGGCCGGTCTCCGAAATCGTCTGCAAGGCCCGTTTCGCCATTTCGGGATTCCCGTCGACCGCGTAGGACGCGCCGTCGGCCTGCACGACCATCACGCTCACCGCGTGCGCGACGACATCGTGGAGCTCACGGGCGATCCGTCCGCGTTCCTGACCGACGGCGATCCTGGTCGCCTGGTCCCGTTCCGTCTCAAGTAGATGCAACCTGGCTTCCACCTCCTCGTGATAGGCGCGCCTCGCGCCGGCGAACTCGCCGAGCGTCCAGCACAGTGCGCTGGAGAAGACGCCGATGATCGCCAGCACCCACACGTCCTCCGGCGGGTCGGCCCACAGCTGGAGCCCCGAGATGGCCAGGGTGGCCACCAGATACAACAGTCCTTGTTTGCGCCCGACGTAGACCAGCACCGAGTAGATGCTGATCATCAGGGCGAACGCGCTGGCGGCGCCCAGCTCCAGCGCGCTGTGCGGGATGCCGATCACCAGCACCAGGTACGCCGACCACAGCGTCGCCTTCCGCCGGAAGACCAGCGGGGCGACCATCACGATGTCCAGTGGCACCGCCACGTACCAGGGCGGCATCGGGACTTCCGGCGTCTCGGTCGCGGCCACGTAGATCAGCAGGTCCGTGAGCAGCAGGACGACGGCGATGAAACTGTCCCCCGCCATGGGGTGGGCACGCATCCAGAGGCTCAACCGTCGCACCTGATAACACTATGTCGGCCCGGGCCGCTCGCGCGTCGGTCGCCGGTACCACCTTCGGTGCGACCCGAGGATGAGCGGCATGGCACGATTCGACTCGGCAAGCTTGGCGACTGGGAGGGGGCAGGCGTCGTGACGTCAGCGACGGAGCAGGGGCGGCTCGCCGGCCCGTTGTCGATGTCGGTGGCCAACCTCTGCCATCGCCTGCAGCCCCAGGTGTCCGCGCGGACCGCGGCCGGCTTCGCCGAAGTGCTGCGCAGGCTGGGCGGTCCGCTGCAGGTCGCCGTCGCGGGCCGGATCAAGTCCGGGAAGTCCACGCTGGTCAACGCCCTGATCGGGCGCCGGGTCGCGCCGACGGACGTCGGCGAGTGCACCCGGCTGGTGACCCGGTTCCAGTACGGCACCGTCGACCGCGTCGAGATCGTCTTCAACGACGGCCGCAAGCAGGTACTGCCCTTCGCCGCCGACGGGATGATCCCGGCCGAGCTGGGCATCGAGATCGACAAGGTCTCGCATATCGAGGCATACCTCACCAACGCGGTCCTGCAGGGGATGACCGTCATCGACACCCCCGGCCTCGGCTCGCTCGACGCCGCGTCGGTGTCGCGGACCGAGCAGCTGCTGGGCGCGGCGAAGCACCGCAAGCCCGACGACGGCGAAGAAGACGAAGAGGGCTCCGACGAGCTGGACGACACTTCTCGCAACGCTGTCGCGGGTGCCGAGGCTGTTCTCTACGTCGTCACACAGGGCGTGCGCGCCGACGACCAGCAGGCGCTGGCCGCGTTCACCGCCGCGACCGCGAGCCGCGAGGCGGGCCCGGTCAACGCGATCGCGGTGCTCAACAAGGCGGACACCATCGCGCCCGAGTCGGTCGAAGGCTCGGGCGGCGACGTGTGGAAGGCCGCGACGCTGCTGTCGGAGAAGCAGGCCGCGACGCTGAAGCCCCGCGTCGCGGACGTGCTGCCGGTGATCGGGCTGATCGCGGAATCGGCGGAGTCCGGCGGGTTCACCTCAGGCGACGCCGAGGCGCTGCGCCAGCTGGCCGAGATGGACGACGACATCCTCGAGACCATGCTGATCTCGGCGGACATCTTCACCAGCTGGGACTGCGACGTCGCGGCGGGCACCCGGCTGCGGCTGCTGGAGAAACTGGACCTGTTCGGCGTCCGGTACGCCGTCGAGGCGATCCGCAAGGAACCGGAAATCACCGCGGGTTCCCTGCGTCGGAAGCTTCTCGACGCCTCCGGCCTCGAAGCCGTTCGGCAGCGGCTGAGCATCGTCTTCGCCGCCCGCGCCGACGGCATCAAGGCGGCCGCCGCACTGGCGTCGGTCACCGCGCTGGCCCACGCGTCGGGCGACCCGGCCGAACGGCAACGCGTCCACGACGCGATCGAGGTCCTGCTCGCCAAGCCCGAGGCGCACCAGCTCCGGCTGCTCGAAGCGCTCACGCTGGTCGCTTCCGGCGCGGTTGACATGCCCGAGGACCTGGCGGAGGAGGTCCTGCGGGTCGGGAGCAACGCGGACATCGGCGCCCAGCTCGGCAAGCCCGGTGCCTCCCGGGCCGATCTCGCGGCGCACGCGCTGGAGCGCGCAGGCTGGTGGCGCTCCTTCGCGTCCTTCGGCGCGACGCCCGCCCAGAGCCGCGTCGCGCACGTCGTGCACCGCGCGTACTTCCTCATCTGGCAGCAAATCCGCGACTGACCCCCCGCGCCCAGCCCCTCCGGCGTCCAGACTCATGCGAAACGCGTCGCGTTTAGCGGGCTAAAGGCGACCCGCGATTGATAAACCGAGCGCTCGGTCTAATAATGGGCGCATGGAAACGATCGTCGACGAGCCCCAGTGGCTGCGTACGGCCTCCTGGCTCGGTTGCCCCGTGGCCGGCGCCGCGCTCGGGTGGTTCCTCCAGTCGATCTCGGGCTGGGTGGTCTCCCTGAGCTGGGTCCCGTTCAAGGGCCCGTTCCAGCTCGTCTCGGACATCCCCCGGCCCTGGGGTGCGATCGCCGGGATCGGCGCCGGCCTGGTGCTCGGCCTGCTGTTCGCGGGCGTCTGGGCGCACGAGCGGCTCATCGTCAAGGTGACGCCGTCCCGCATCACCCTGCTCAAGGAGGGCCGCACCCGCGCCTTCGAGGCCGAACTCGAGGCTGTCTTCTTCGACGGCAAGGAACTCGTCCTGCTCGCCGCCGACGGCCGGGAACTGGTGCGGGAGAAGGCCGACGTCGATCGCCAAGCCGTCGCCAAGGCCCTTCTCGACCACGGCCATCCCTGGCGCGACGAGCCGCCGGCGGTGAAATGAGGACGGTCGACCCGGCCAAACACGAGGCGAAGCGCCGCGCGATCCTCGACGCCGCCGCGGGCTGCTTCGCGATGAAGGGCTTCGAGAAGACGACGACGGCGGAGATCTGCCGCGCGGCCGGGATCAGCACCGGCAGCCTGTTCCACTACTTTCCGAACAAGCGCGCGGTGTTCGTCGGCATCTTCGAACAGGACGCCGACGAGACCGCGGCCCTGCTCGCTGCCGCCAGGGGGATCGAAGACCCGTGGGAGGCCATCCTCCACGTCATCGCCCACGTGTCCGAACAGCTTCTGCATCCGGTGGCGGCCAAGCTCGTCCTCGAGGTCGCAGCGCAGTGCTCCCGCGACGCCGAACTGGCCGAACTCGTCCAGGGCAACGACCGCGGCCTGCGCGACGGTCTCGTCGGCATCGTGAAGCGGGCGGTGGAAGCGGGCCGGATCGACCCCGGCCTCGAACCGAAGGTGGCGGCCAGCTGGCTGGTCGCGTTGGTCGACGCACCGCTCTCACGCGTGATTCTGGAACCGGACCTTGATCCGACGGCGGAACTCGCGGTGATGAAGGAGCTGATCACCAGATTCCTCCGCCCCGTTCTGCCGATTCAGCCCCCGGACGACGGAGAAGTATCCGACACTGGTGAAATCTCTCCGGGCCGATCGGGAAGCCCGGGACATCAGTGACGGGGGTCGGTGCGGGTGGGAGCGTGGCTGCGTAAGAAGGCCGTCGAGACTGTGGACATCGAAGAGGTGAATCCGGACGACGTGCCGACCGGCCAGATCGCGGCGGCGATCATCGCCGAAGCCGCCGGAGAGACTTTGCCCGCCGAGGGAACCGAGACCGTCGTGGTCGCGTCGAAGACCGATGTGGAGTCCACGACCACGGGTCCGGCCGACCTCGAACAGGCTCTCGCCGACCGGCAGGCGCTGATCCAGCTCTGCCTGTACGCCCTCGATCGCGCCCGCAGCGGTGGCGTCGTCGAGCGGCTCGAACACGGTCTCGCCGGTATCGGTGTCCGTGCCCTGCGCCCGGACGGCGAGCGGTTCGACCCCGCCGTGCACGAGGCGGGCGGCGCGGTCGCGACCGAGGATCCGGCACTCGAAGGGCTCGTCGCGGAGACCGAGGTCGTCGGCTTCGCCGATCACGACCGGGTCCTGCGCGCGCCGATCGTCATCGTCTACGCGAAGAAGGCCCAGTGACCGCTCCGAGCGCGGCGGCAGGCCTGCCCGCGGTCGTGAAGAGCACGCGAGAACAGCTCCTCACGGTCGTCCGCGAAGCCGATCCGCAGGCCGCGAAGTGGGTCGAGGACATCCGGAAGGCCCGGCCGAAGAAGCCGTCGGTCGTGGTGGTCGGCGAGACCAACCGCGGCAAGAGCTCGCTCGTGAACGCGCTCCTCTCCATGCCGGGACTGTCCCCTGTGGACGCCGACGTCGCCACGGCGACGTACCTCGTCTTCGAGCACGCCGAGCAGTGGTCCGCGCAGGCCTGCTATCCGGGGCAGCTGGCTCCGGTGCCGATCAATCTGAACGACCTGATCCGGTGGGTCTCGGCCGCGCACGAACTGCCCGAGGGGCAGATCCCGCCGCGCTACGTCGAGGTCTCCGGCCCGGTCCCGCTGCTCGAACGCGTGTCCATTGTGGACACCCCCGGTGTCGGCGGGCTCGACTCGATGCACGGCGAGCTGGCGAAGGAGGCGGCCGCCGGGGCCACCGCGCTGCTGTTCGTCGTCGATGCCTCCTCCCCGTTCACGGCACAGGAACTGCAGTTCCTGCACGACATGGGCGAGCGTGTCGAGACCGTGCTGTTCGCGCTGACCAAGACCGACCAGTTCCGCGGCTGGCGCGAGGTCCTCGAAGCCGACCGGCGGCTGCTCGCCGAGCACGCTCCCCGGTTCGCCGACGCGGTCTTTCACCCGGTGTCCGCGCGCATGTTCGAGACGGCGGCCAAGGCGCCGAACGAGCAGATGGCCATGATGCTGCGGGAGAAGGCCGGTATCGCCGCGCTCCAGGGCGCGTTGCAGGAAATGCTGGTCGGCCGCTCGGCGATGCTGGGCGAGGCCAACACCCTGCGCGCGCTGTCGAGCGCGCTCGCCGAACTCAAGGCGAAGCTGCAGGCGGAAAGCCGTGCGCTGTCGGCCGGTGAGGCCGAGGCGGAACAGCTGCGCCAGCGCCGCGACGACCTCACCACCGAACGCCGGTCTTCGACGCGGGGCTGGCAGCTGAAACTGCGCGCGGAGATCCAGCGGACCCGCGTCGAGGTCGGGCACGAGACCAGCAGGCAGATGCGCGACGCGTCGACGCACTTCCGCCAGCGCATCGACGGCGCGAAGCGGGATGATCTCGCCGCGCTGCCGCAGCAGGTGGACATCGCGCTGCAGACGACGTCGCAGCGGATCTCCATGCTGCTCTCCCAGCGGCTCAACCAGGTCACCAACGTCGCGCTCTCTGAGCTGTTCTCGGCCGAGGAGCTCGACATCATCCGCGGTCAGTTCGCCAGGGCGGGCGGTCCGCCGGTGGTGCTGCGGCCGCCGGACAAGAAGCCGCCGACGGCCGAAGACAAACTGCTCATCTTCATGGGTGTTTCCGGCGGTCTCGGCGCCGGGAAGGTCGCCGCGCTGCCCTTGGCGGGCGTCGCGATCCTGAACCCGGTGATCCTGCCTGCCACGATCATCATCGGTCTCGGCGCCGGCTGGTGGATGGCGCGGACCCGCAAGCACGCCTCCGACAAGCAGCATATGAAGCAGTGGCTGGTCGAGGCGATCGCCGACGCGCGGTCCACACTGGACCAGCTCGTCGCCGAACAGCTGATCGAGGCCGAACAGCAGCTGTCGATGGCGCTCGACGAAGCCCTCGGCCGCCGTATCGACGCGATCGAGGCGGAGCTGAAGGAAGTCGACAAGACGATCAAGATGGGCGCGCAGGAACGGGCGAAGAAGATCTCGGCCGTCGCGAAACGCCTGAAGGACGTCTCCGACGGCCGCGACCGCGCCGAGGCGCTGCTCGGCCGTATCCGGTCGCTGCGGGACGCCTGACCAGGGCGGCCCTGTTGTGGACCGGAACCGAACGGGCCTACGGTGAGTCATAAGCTTCGACACACCAGTCAGGTCAACGAGGGGGTTATCCCATGTGGGTCGACGAGAGCGGCGGCACGGACACCGAGGCGGGCTCCACGGAGGCGGTCACGGTCCACGTTGACGGCGAGGAGTACCAGGCCGAGCTCAACTACGACCTCGACAAGGACGGCGTGAACGACGCCGCCGTCATCCAGCACGACGACGGCACCGGCCAGGCGTTCGTCGACACCGACGGCGACGGCGACGCCGACCAGTACGCGGTGCTCGACGAGAACGGCAAGGTCGTCCAGGAAGCCGTCTACGACGAGGCCGCCGGCGCCTGGGTCGAAGCCGGTGGCGGCAGCGGTTCCGACGGCTCCGACGCGGGCACCAGCGGCACCATGCACGCCGACATGCCGAGCGGTGACGTCGAGGTCGGCGCGCCGACGATCGACACCGACGGTGACGGGAACCCCGACACCGCCGTCATCCAGACCGAGGACGGCCGCACGATCGCGTTCACCGACAAGGACGGTGACGGCAATGCCGACATCGCGGTCGAGACGGACGCTTCGGGCAACTCCAAGACCTACGAGCACACCGGCCCGGGACAGTGGACCGAGACCAACAGCGGTGTGGTCAATGAGGACATCGGCTCCGCCTTCGCGAACACCCCGGCCGCCGTGGGTGACCCGGCAGGCGACGCGGCGTGGGGTGGCGCGGGCACCGAAACACTCGAAGGAGTGGCGAAGATCGATTCCGCCACCGGCCAGTGGATCAGCCCCAACTGAATCCTGAAATGGACTAAACCAATACGGATATCCATTAGCGCTCCGGGGTGAAGGGCGCTTTCCCCGCATCGCATGCGAGGAAAGCGCCCTTCACCGCGTGAGATGAGGGGAAAGTCCCCTTCGGCCACTCGCTGATGTAATTCTGGTCACAGAACAGCCCGGTACGAGACCCCGTGCCGGGTTTTCTCGTGTCCGATTCGGGCGGGCGTTGTGCCATCGATCACCGGAAGAATTTTTGCGTATGGCCCATTCCGGTGATACTGAATCGATTCCCTTATCGTTCTTGTGAGAGAACCGACAGGTCAGCTCTCGGTTACCTGCCGGTCATCCGGCTACTCTCGGGGAATCCCAAAACCTGCACGCCGGTCTTCCCGCCGGTGTGCGAAGCCATTCGGTCGCCGGCATCGAAGCCCGCATCGGAACAGCGTCGTTCCCGATGTGGGCTTCTGCCGTCGGAAGTCAGGAGTAGAGATGACCGCAGTCGCCATCCCCGGACTGGAAAAAGCGCCGACGACGCACAGCGGCGTGCTGTCCTGGGTCCGGGAGGTCGCCGAACTGACCACTCCGGACCGTGTGGTGTGGGTCGACGGGTCCGACGAAGAGGCCGCGCGTATCAACGCCGAACTGGTCGCCGCCGGCACGTTCGTGCAGCTCGACGCCAAGCCGAACTCGTACTGGGCCGCCTCCGATCCGAATGACGTCGCCCGTGTCGAAGAGCGCACCTTCATCTGTTCGGAGAACGAGGAAGACGCCGGTCCCACCAACAACTGGATGGACCCGGCCGAGATGAAGGCCACGATGACCGAGCTGTACCGCGGGTGCATGCGCGGTCGCACGATGTACGTGATCCCCTTCTGCATGGGCCCCCTCGGCGCCGAAGACCCCAAGCTCGGCATCGAGATCACCGACTTCGCCTACGTCGTCGCCTCCATGCGCGTGATGACCCGCGCCGGCAAGGCCGCGCTGGACAAGTTCGTCACCGAGGACGGCACCGAGCGCGAGTTCGTCCCGGCGCTGCACTCCGTCGGCGCCCCGCTGGAGCCCGGCCAGAAGGACGTCTCCTGGCCGTGCAACACCACCAAGTACATCTCGCACTTCCCCGAGAGCCGGGAGATCTGGAGCTACGGCTCCGGCTACGGCGGCAACTCGCTGCTCGGCAAGAAGTGCTACTCGCTGCGCATCGGTTCGGTCATCGCCCGTGACGAGGGCTGGCTGGCCGAGCACATGCTGATCCTCAAGCTGATCTCGCCGGAGGACAAGGTCCACTACGTCGCGGCGGCGTTCCCGAGCGCCTGCGGCAAGACCAACCTCGCCATGCTGCAGCCGACCATCCCCGGCTGGCGCGCCGAAACCCTCGGTGACGACATCGCGTGGATGCGGTTCGGCGAGGACGGCCGTCTCTACGCGGTGAACCCCGAGTTCGGGTTCTTCGGCGTCGCACCGGGCACCGACTGGCACACCAACCCCAACGCGATG
This sequence comes from Amycolatopsis orientalis DSM 40040 = KCTC 9412, assembly GCF_000478275.1. GTDB lineage: Bacteria > Actinomycetota > Actinomycetes > Mycobacteriales > Pseudonocardiaceae > Amycolatopsis > Amycolatopsis orientalis. The sequence goes on along the minus strand of NZ_ASJB01000045.1, from coordinate 133,257 downwards.
CGCACCATCGAAAAGGGCAACACGGTCTACACGAACGTCGCGCTCACCGACGACGGTGACGTCTGGTGGGAGGGCATGGGCGAGAAGCCCGCGCACGCCACCTCCTGGAAGAAGCAGGACTGGACGCCGGAGTCGGACGAGAAGGCCGCGCACCCGAACTCGCGGTACTGCACGCCGATGTCGCAGTGCCCGATCCTCGCGCCGGAGTGGGACGACCCGCAGGGCGTGCCGATCTCGGCGATCCTGTTCGGCGGCCGCCGCAAGACCACGGTCCCGCTGGTGAACGAGGCCCGTGACTGGCAGCACGGCGTGTTCATGGGCGCCACCATGTCGTCGGAGACCACCGCGGCCGCCGCCGGCGCGGTCGGCAACGTGCGCCGCGACCCGATGGCCATGCTGCCGTTCCTCGGCTACCACGCCGGTGACTACTTCAAGCACTGGCTGGACCTCGGCAAGAACGCCGACGCGAACAAGCTGCCGAAGATCTTCTACGTCAACTGGTTCCGCCGCGGCGACGACGGTCGCTTCCTGTGGCCGGGATTCGGCGAGAACTCGCGGATCCTGAAGTGGGTCATCGACCGCGTCGAGGGCAAGGGCAACGCGAAGGAGACCCCGGTCGGTTTCGTGCCGAACGCCGAGGACCTCGACACCGAGGGCCTCAAGGAGCCGCTGGCCGACATCCAGGCCGCGCTGGACGTCTCCGCCGACGAGTGGCGCCAGGAACTGCCGCTGATCGAGGAGTGGTTCGAGAAGATCGGCGACAAGGTCCCGGCTTCGCTGCGTGACGAGCTGGACGCGCTGAAGCAGCGTCTCGGCTGATCGAGAACACCGGAGAAGGCCTCATCCTCATGGTCATGCCAGAGGATGAGGCCTTCTTCTTTCGCGCTGGGTAACGTGATCTCATGACCACTGGAGGGAAGCCCAAGCCGTTCAAGTTCGGGGTCAACATGATCGTCCCCGAGAGTCGCGCGGCGTGGGTCGGGAAATGCCGCAAGGCCGAGGATCTCGGCTTCGACGTCGTCGGCGCCGCGGACCATCTCGGGATGGCGCCGCCCTTTCCCGCGCTCGTACTCGCCGCCGAGGTGACCGAGCGGGTGCGGCTCAACACCTTCGTCATCAACACCGCCTTCTACAATCCCGTGCTGCTCGCCCGTGACGTCACCGGCACGGACCAGTTCACCGAAGGCAGGCTGGAACTCGGCCTCGGTGCCGGATACGTGAAGTCCGAATTCGAAGCGGCGGGGCTGGAATTCCCGCGCGCCGGCCGGCGCGTCGACCATCTCGAACACACCATCAAAGAACTCAAACGGCTCTATGCGGACGAAGCCCACAAACCGGAGACCGTGCAGAAACCGGGGCCGCCGCTGATGATCGCCGGTCGCGGTGACAGGCTGCTGGGCCTCGCCGCTGAGCACGCCGACATCATCGGATTCACCGGCACGAAGGCCGTTCCCGACGGCGGCGCGCTGGCACCCGACGACGCGGACGGAATCGCGGAACGGGTGGACTTCGTCCGCGGGAAACTGAACGGCCGCGACGTGGAATTGAACCTCCTCCCGCATTTCGTCGCGGTGGTCGAGGACCGGCAGAAGGGGCTGGAGAATCTGCGCGAACTCGTCAAGGGGCAATTGAGCGTCGACCAGCTCGCCGTTCTGCCGACGGCGCTCGTCGGCACGCACGAGCAGATCGCCGAACAGTTCCTGGCGCATCGCGAGCGGTACGGGTTCAGCTATTTCACCGTGCTGGAACACAATATGGAGGCACTCGCCCCGGTGATCGAACTCTTGCGCGCCCCATGATCGACGTACGCGGTCTCGGCGTCCAAGCCGGGGAGCACTGGTTGTTCGAAGCCCTCGACTTCGAGGTCGAGGCCGGTGAATGCGCGGTCATCGTCGGCCCGAACGGAGTCGGGAAATCGACCCTGCTGCGGTGCCTGTACGGAACGCAGACCCCGCAGCGGGGCCGGGTCGTCGTCGCGGGCGGGAAACCCGATGAACGCGATTTGTCCTTCCGCCGCAAGGTTTCCGTATTGTTCGACGATTCCGATTTCTTCGCGGAACTGACCCCGATCCAGCATCTCGAACTGCTGGAGGGCTCGTTCGGTGCCGATCTCGGCGACTTCGACGCACTTCTCGCGGACGCGGGCCTTTCCGAACGCGCGAAGGTCACCGCGGGCAAGTTCTCCGCCGGGCAACGCCGCCGCCTGCTGCTCCTGGGCGCGACGGCGCGGCCACACGACGTGCTGCTGCTCGACGAGCCCGAGCGGGCGCTCGACGCCGCCGGGAAGGAATGGCTGACGTCGTTGATCAAGCGTTCGACCGACGCCGGGGCGGCCGTCGTCGTGGCCACGCACCATCCTCCGCTGCTCGAAGCGGCCGATTCCACCCTCGAGTTGTGGTGACCACGAAAGCCCCCACGCGTGTCCCGGGACGACAGCGCTTCGGCGGGGTGTTCAACGGGGATTACCAGACCTTCCTGGCGCTGTTCGGGGGCGGCGCGTTGTTCACCGCGTTCGAGAACCTGCCGAAACTCCGCGCTTTCCTTTTTGGACAGTCTCTTGTGGACTTCGCCGCGGTGTTCGGTCTGCTGATCGTGCTGTGCGCGATCTTCTGGCGCAGCCTGCTGCGGCGTGGCTTCGTCTGGGCCGAACCGGCGGCGCTGACGTGGATGGACTTCGCGAGCGTCGACAGGCGCCGCGTCGTGGTGAAGCGGATGTGGACCCTGTGGTGCGGCCTGGTCGTCGTGGTCGGCTACACCGGGGCGCTGGTCACCGCGATCGGTGACGGCTCGAAGGGCGTCTGGATCGCGATGGCGGCGTTGACCGCCTCCGGGGCGATCCTGGCCGCCGTCACCGCGCGGCGGACGGCGATCCGCGGGGAAACGGCGGGTCCGGTCGTGCTCGCGCTGGCCGGGCTGGCGGTGGCCGCCGCCGGACTGGGCCCGATCGCGGTCGAAACGCTGGCCGGTGCGCTGTTCGTGGTCGCGATCGCGGTGGCCTTCGGTGGCCGGCCGACGTCCGCGGCCGGGCGCGCGGAACTCGTCGACGGCTGGAACGCGCGCCTGCTGCGGGCGATGGCCGCCGTCTTCATGGACCCCATGCTGCTGATCCCGGAGTCGAGGCCGGTGCCGTGGCTGTCGCTGCGGCGCCCGACGACACTGCGGCTCGCGTGGGCCGGGGTGCTCGGCCGTCTGCGCTACGCGGCGGCCGGTGTGGTGATCGCCTGCCTGGTGGGCATCGGTCACCTGGCTTTCCCGGCCGTCCCGGTGGGGGCGATGTTCGCGCTCGGCGCGTACGCGGCGCTCGTGCCGTTCGTCGGCGGGCTCGGCGAACTGTGGCGCAACCCCGGCCGCAAACGCTGGCTCGGCGCGTCGGACTGGGAGTTAAGGCTGGTCAACGGCCTGGTGATCGCCGCGCTCGGCCTCGTATGGGGCGGCTTGCTCACCCTGGTGACGCTGACGCTCGGCGTGACCCCGGCCTGGCCGGTGTGGCTCGCGATCCCGCTCGCCGTCGTCGCCGCGCTGCGGACGGCGACCCGGCCGCCGATGAACTACGACGTCAGCGGCGGCGCCGCGGGATTCCAGGCACTGCGAGGCGTCGACCTGCTGATCGTCGGCTCGATAGTGCTCTCCGTGAGCACCTGACCTCACCCGTTCCCGCGTTCGGATCATTCGAATACTCCGAATGCGAGTTACCCTCGGTGCGACGAAGGGAGCACGAGTGGGCGGCGGGCACGCACCGGGAAAGGGACGGCGGGCGACCAGCGAGTTCCCCGCGGGCTGGACCGACGAGCAGATCATCGCGGTGATCAAGGACGTCGCGAACGATCCGAGCGAGCCCCGTCGCAGACAGCACAACGGTCGTTGGCGCTGCGCGGGCGAACGGTACGGCGTGCATCTGATCGTGCTCGTCGAGGACAACGGGCACGTCAAGACCGGATATCCGGTCGCGGGTCCCGGCGTGGTCCGCAATCCCGACACCGCGGCCGACCCGGCGAACCCGACCGTCGCCGACCTGGCCGCCGGCCGCATCAGCTTCTTCGGCGAAAGCCTGCTCGACCAGATCGCGGACCGCGTCGCGCCGGACGTCCTGGCCTTCTACCGGACCCTGCACTGGTCGGGTGAGTGGGAGGAGCTGGCCGACGTCCTCATCGCGCACGCGGTGAACGAGGATCTGCGGCTCGGGGTGGACGAGTTCGCCACCCTGGAAAGCCTGTTGAACAGCTTCGACCTGCCGATCGACGGGTTCCTCTACCTGAACGACCGGGCCCACGCCCTGGCGACCCTGCGCCCTTAACTCGCTTCGGCGACTTCGCCGTCGTTGCCTTCCGCGGCCGTCCGCAGCGCGTCCAGCGGCAGCCCGACGGCGTCCGCGATCGCCGCCACGGTGAAGAAGGCCGGCGTCGGGATCCGGCCGGTCTCGATCTTGCGGAGCGTCTCCACCGAGATCCCGGCCTCCGCGGCGACCTCGACCATGCTCCGCGACGCCGACGCGCGCGCGTCCCGGAGCACCAACCCCAGCCGCTCGCCGCGTTCGCGTTCCTCGTCCGTCAACGGCACTCGCACCATGGACCCAATAGTAATACCGGCCCGTCTCGTGAGTGGTAATGACGGTTCTAACCGTCATTACCACTCACGAGACCGGAGTTACCCCCAGCCTGTGGACAACTCTGTGCACAGGCTGGGGACGGGCGAAAGAAAAGGGCCCCGCCGAGCCGAAGCTCGACGGGGCCACAATCCCTGGGGGCATCAGCCGCCCGCGGGCACCGGAAGTGGGAGTCCGGGGAGGCTCTGGTCGTTCGGCACCTTGCCGTCGACGAGGAAGTCCTCCACGACCTTGTCCACACCCACGTTGCCGCCGGCGTAGATCCCGTGGTCGCCCTCGCCGGTCACGGTGATCATCCGCGAGTTGGCGAACGCGCGATGCGCACGGGTCGCGCCCTCGATCGGGGTCGCCGGGTCGTGCACCGACTGGACGATCAGCACCGGCGGGACGCCGACGCCGTCGAGCCTCGGCAGGTCGACCGGCTTGTTCTTCCAGAAGATGCACGGCTGGATCAGCCAGCCCGCGCCCAGCAGCGGCAGGTCCTTGTCGATCAGCTTCTGCGACTGCCGGATGACGCTGTTCCGGTTGCCGTACCAGGGTCCCTCGTTGCAGGGGATGGACCAGAAGCTGGCGTTGTAGGAGTCGCCGTCGCTCGGGACGAACAGCGGCTGCGGGCCGATGACGCCGTCACCGTCCACCGTCTCCGCCTTGACCTTCTGCGCGGCCGTGCTCTTCTGCTGCTGGGTCGAGGTGCCCTCGGTCAGCGTCTTCAGGTTGACCAGGTACTCGGCCAGCGCCGGGAAGTTGCGCTTCGAGTAGAGGTATCCCGCGATGGTGGAGTCGAGCGCGTTGGCCGAAACCGGGACGCCGTCCACCTCGACAGGCTTCTGCGTCAGCGCGAAACGGACCTTCTCGTAGCTCTGGCGCGCGGCTTCACCGGTCTTGCCGAAGCCGTAGACCTTGTCGTACTTGCCCATCCACGGCAGGAAGTCCTGACGCCAGCGGCGCTCGAAGCCGAGCGGCTGCCCGTCGAAGGAGTTCTGCCAGGTGGTGGTGAACTCGGTCGACGAGTCGAGCAGGAACCTGCCGGTCCGGGTGGGGAACTGCTGCGCGTAGTGCGCGCCCATCCAGGTACCCGCCGAGTAGCCGACCCAGTTGATCTTGTCGCGGCCCAGCAGGACACGCAGCAGGTCGATGTCGCGGATGGTCTGGGCGGTGTTGATGAGCGGGCCCAGCTCGCCGGACTTCACCTGGCACGAGTCCGCCGCGTACTTGGTGGCGTCCAGGATCAGGTTGAGGTTCGCCCGGCTGCGGTCGCGCGGGTCGAGGTCGGAGCCGGTGCCGATCGCGTTGCCGCAGGTGATGTTGGTGCTCTTGCCGGTTCCGCGCGGGTCGAGACCGATGATCTCCTGGTTCGCGCGCAGCTTCGTCTGGTTACGCAGACGCGCCGGGAAGTTCCGGCCAGGAGCACCGGGGCCACCGGGGTTCGTGATGACGCTGGCGGTGGCGGTGCCGCTGGTCGCGGCCAGCCTGCTGACGGCGATCGTCAGGTCGATGTTCTCGCCCGGGTTGTACCAGTTGCGCGGCGAGCGGTAGGTCGCGCACTCGATGTTCTCGGCCCCCGGAGGCGGCGCGGACGGCAGCTCACTGGCCGTGCACTTGTGCCAGTCCAGCTTCTGGCCCGCGTACTTCGCCGGAATGTTGGTGGAGTTCAGAGGCTGCTGCGTGGCCGCCTCCGGTCCTGCGAACGCAGGAGTGAACCCGGCCAGCATGGTGCCGGCGACAGCCGGGATCACCACCGCATAGCGGAGTTTCTTCATCCGATGCCCCTTTGGTCTTGCGTGCGAAGTTCCTGTTCGCCACTGCGGGCTATTGATATCCGCTCCGGATGCGGGCGGCAACCGCCCTTCGTCGGATCGACGGTGCTGATCAAATCGATATCGGGCACGCGTGACCCAGGTGGGGGAGAGGTTCTAGGGTCATCGGGACCATCCGGGGTTACGGGAATGTTAGGTGAGGTCCGATGGCGTCAGGTAAGGCAGACGGGAAGGTGAAGGGCTTTCAGTTCAGCCCTTGGAACCTCCTGCTGATCATCCCGTTGCTGGTGCTGATCACGTCGTTGTTCAACACGGACGGCCCTCGGCTGTTCGGGATGCCGTTCTTCTACTGGTTCCAATTCGTGTTCGTGGCCGTCGGTGTCCTGTGCACGTGGATCGTCTTCGTGATGACCAAGGACAAGCCGACCAGTGAGCGTCCCGACCGGCTGTCGGTGGACAAGCTCGACGAGGGGGACCTCAAGTGAACGGCATCCAGTGGCCCGAGCTGATCATCTTCACGATCCTCTTCGCGGTCGTCACCGTCCTCGGCTTCGTCGCTTCGCGTTGGAAGGCCGGCAACACCCTCGACCACCTGGACGAATGGGGCCTCGGCGGCCGCAAGTTCGGCTCGTGGATCACCTGGTTCCTGCTCGGCGGTGACCTCTACACGGCGTACACCTTCGTCGCCGTGCCCGCGCTGATGTTCAGCGCCGGCGCTATGGGCATGTTCGCGCTGCCTTACACGATCATCGTCTACCCGATCGTGTTGATGCCGGCGCTGCGCATGTGGTCGGTCTCCCGTGTCCGCGGCTACGTCACGCCCGCCGACTTCGTCCGCGGCCGGTTCGGTTCGCCGACGCTGGCGCTGCTGATCGCGATCACCGGCATCATCGCGACGATGCCCTACATCGCGCTGCAGCTCGTCGGCCTCGAAGCGGTGCTGCGGACGATGGGCATCAACGGCTCCGGCATCGTCGGGCACCTGCCGCTGCTGGTCGCCTTCATCATCCTGGCGGTCTACACCTACCAGTCCGGCCTGCGCGCGCCCGCGTTGATCGCGTTCGTCAAGGACATCCTGATCTACCTCGTGATCATCGTGGCGATCATCTACCTGCCCTCGAAGCTCGGCGGCTGGTCGGCGATCTTCGACGCGGCCGACGCGAAGTTCGACAAGTCGCAGTCCCCGGCCGACGGCATCCTGCTCAACGCCAACAACCAGCTGCAGTACGCCACGCTGGCCCTCGGTTCGGCGCTCGCGCTGTTCCTTTACCCGCACTCGCTCACCAGCGTGCTCGCTTCGCGCGGCCGCAGCGTGATCAAGCGGAACATGGTCGCGCTCCCGGCGTATTCGCTGGTCCTGGGTCTGCTGGCGCTGCTCGGATACGTGGCGATCAGCGCCTCGGTCAAGCCGATCACCAACAACGCCACCGGCAAACCCGACACGAACACCGTCGTCCCGGTGCTGTTCGACTCGCAGTTCTCGTCGTGGTTCGCCGGGATCGCGTTCGCCGCGATCGGCATCGGCGCGCTGGTGCCCGCGGCGATCATGTCGATCGCGGCGGCCAACCTGTGGACCCGCAACATCTACAAGGAGTACATCAAGAAGAACGCGACGCCGGGCCAGGAGGCGAAGCAGGCCAAGCTCGCTTCGCTGATCGTGAAGTTCGGCGCGGTCGCGTTCATCCTGTTCATCGACCCGCAGTTCTCGATCGACCTGCAGCTCATCGGCGGGGTGCTGATCCTGCAGACGCTGCCCGCGGTGGCGATCTCGCTCTACACACGGTGGTTCCACCGCTGGGGCCTGATCGCGGGCTGGGTCGTCGGCATCGGCTGGGGCCTGATCCTGCTGTACGGCATTCCGAACGCGGCGACCGGCAAGGCGCACTTCGGCGGCTCGGCGCTGGCGCTGGACAAGCTGTCGATCTTCGGCTGGCACCCGTTCAGCGGCTCACAGCTGCAGATCTACGTCGGTTTCGTGGCGCTGCTGGCGAACCTGCTGATCGCGGTGATCTTCACGGTGATCGCGCGGCAGATGAAGGTCTTCAACGGCACGGACGACACCGAGCCCGAGGACTACCACGCCGACGAGCACGACAAGGATCTCCGCGAGATCGGCGTCCACTAATCGCTGACCGAAGAAGCCGCGTCCCGCCGGGACGCGGCTTTTTTCGTGGCCGTGGACGCCGCGAGGTAGAGGACGAACCCGTTCAGCAGGTGCCAGAGGAAATGCGTCCCGGCGGAGAAGTGCCCGCAGACGGTGTGGTCGGCCGTCCGGAACGCGAGGGACACCCCGAAGACCCCCGCGGCGAGCGCGAACCCGCGGCGATCCTCGCCCTTGAGGACGACCGCGAAGACCACGAGACCGATCAGCGCGGACAGGTACAGGCCGCCGCCCAGCGACGCGACGACGGCGGTGAACGCCAGGAACACGAGGATGCCGAGCCAGGACAGCCCGCGCCGGACCCCGAAGAACACATGCGGGAACACCGCCGCGCAGTACAGGACGAACACCAGGATGAAGCCGGAATCGGCGGCCGCGGCCCAACGCGTCGCGAACAGGTGGAAGGCCGTGCTGCCGAGGAACACCAAGCCGATGAGAAGCGCGAAGACGCGGCCATGGGTTTCCTTCGTCTGCCGCCAGACGGCGATCGCGGCGATCAGGAACGCGAGGTTGCTGAGGCTGTTGAGCGGCTCACCCCAGAGACCCGGCGCGACCCGTTCGCAATAGCCGTCGATGTACGCGGTCCAGTTCACGTGTCCAGATAACCAGGGACGGTGGGCCGGCCCCCAGCCTCCCTCTCCCCTCAGTTGTCCACACCCCACCACCGTTGTGGACAACTCGGCCCCCGATCCCCCACGACCCCGCTCCCCGACACCCCCTCCCGATACGCTGGAGCGGGGCGCGCCCCCCTGGGACGGGTGGGGGGTGGGGTTCGCGCGCGGAGGCCGAAAAGTGGGTCAGGGGGTGCAGGCCGCCAGGCGCCGGGTGAGGAAACGGCGGCGCGGCTCCGAGCACGGCAGCGCCAGCGCCCGCCGGTAGTGGACGGCGGCGCGCGCCGGGTCGCCGGCGCGCAGCCACAGCGCGCCGAGGACGGCCGGTAGCAGGGGGTAATCCGGCAGGTCGGCCTCGATGGCCTCGAGTTCGGCGATCCCGGCGAAGGCCCCGTCCACCATGGACAGGGCGATCGCCCGGTTCAGCCGCGCCACCGGTGACGGGCGCAGCGCCAGCAGGTCGTCGTACAGCCCGACGATCCGGCGCCAGTCGGGCGGTGAAGCGGTGCTGTGGCACAGCGCGATGGCCGCCTCCACGTGGTAAGCCGACATTTCCGGACCGGTGCACGCCAGCCCGAACAGCCGCGTCCCCTCGGCGATCATCGGATGGTCCCAGCGGTCGCGGTCCTGCTCGTCGAGCAGCAGCAGATCGCCGGCGAGGTCGACCCGCGCGGGCAGCCTGCTCGCCTGCAGCAACATCAGCGAGACCAGCGCCCGCACCCGGGGCAGATCCGTCTTCGGCTCGGCCAGCAGCAGCCGCCCCAGCCGGATCGCCTCGCCGCACAGCTCCCCGCGCACCGCGACCTCACCGGTCGTCGCGTCGTAGCCCTCGTTGAACAGCAGATAGAGCACCGCCAGCACACTGTCCACTCTGGACTCCAGGGCGTCCGGTCCCGGCAGGGTGAGCGGCTTCCCGGAGCGCCGCAGCCACCTCTTCGCCCGCACCAGCCGTTGCGCGACCGTCGCCGGTTTCGTCAGCAGAGCCGCCGCGATCTCGTGCACACCGAGCCCGCCGACGGTCTTCAGCGTGAGCGCCACCTGCGAGACCGTCGGCAGCGCGGGATGGCAGCACAGCAGCATCAACACGAGTTCGTCGTCGGTACGCCGGTCGACGTCGTAGCCGTCGAGTTCCACCAGCCGCGGCAGCAGTGCCCGCAACGTCCGCTCCCGCCGGACGACGTCCATCGCCCGGTTCCGCGCCGCCCGGAACAGCCAGCCCTGCGGATTGTCCGGCACCCCGCACTGCGGCCAGCTGCGCAACGCCTGCTCCAGCGCGTCCGCGACCGCTTCCTCGGCGAGATCGAGCCGCTCGGGGCCGAGCGCCCTGGCCAGCGTGGCGACGATCCGCCCGGCGCTGTGCCGGAACAGATGCTCGACCACGCCGGCCGGGCGGTTCACGACCGCTCGAAGCGGCTCAGGTGTTCCTCGCGCGGGGTGTCGAGCTCCAGCGCGATCTCGCTGACCACGAACATCCCGACGCCGTCCACCGCGATCGGATGCGTCTCGAACAGCTTCGCCGCTTCGTCGAGATCGGCGGCTTCGACCACGAGATACCCGGCGACGATCTCGCTGGCCTCGGTGAACGGCCCGTCGGTCATCGTGCCGGCGCGCACCACCCGCGATTCCGGGTCGAGCCCGGCGGCCGCGATCAGCCTGCCGGACGCCCGCAGTTCCTCCTGCCACGCGAAGTACCGGTCTATGCCGCTCTCCGTGGCTTCACCCGTGGACTCGGCATCCCGCGGAAAGGTCATCAGCCCGACGAATTTCGGCATCGGTCAGTCCTCGCAACCGCGCTCGCCGACCTGGCGCACCTCGATCGGCCCGAACTCCAGATGCGGGTGCGTCGCGAAGATCTTCTCCGCCTGATCGAAGTCGTCGGCTTCGATGACCTGGTAGCCGCCGACGAACCGCCCCTCCTTCGTCCGCTCGTCGTCCCACGCCAGGTAGTTCTCGAGGACGCGTTGTGCCTCGTCGGGGCCGAGACGGTCGTGCGCGTCCTTGCTCGCGCGGATGAATCCGATGTAGTGGGGCATGGCTTCCTCCCTGGGATCGATGGTCCCTAGACGAGCAAGCACGCCGCGAATCGACACGATCGCGTCATCTCACAGCTCCAGCCGCCAGGTCTGCCCGGTGAGCTCATAGCCGAAGCCGGGGATCGTCTCCTCGCTGACCAGCTGAAAGCCCGCCTTCTGGTAGATCGCCCGCGCCGCGTCCAGCAGGGAGACCGTCCAGAGTTCGATCGCCGGGTAACCGGACGCTCTCGCGAACTCGACGCATTCGGTGACCAGGCGCTTCCCGACGCCGCGTCCGCGAGCGGCCGGTTCGAGGAGCAGCAGCCGCAGCTTCGCGGTGCGCCCGTCCTCGGCGGGCATGCAGAAGACGCTGCCGACCCGCTCTCCGTCGAGTTCGGCGATCCACCCGGCCTGGCGGGGATCACCGCGATGGTCGGCGTAGTCCGCGACGACCCGCGCGACGAGGGCTTCGAAGCGTTCGTCCCAGCCGTACTCGCGCGAGTAGAGGGCGCCGTGGCGGTGGACCACCCAGCCGAAGTCGCCGGGCCGGGGCGGCCGGAGGACCAGGGTGGGATCGGCCGCGCGTTCGCCGACCAGCGACGTGATCGTGCCCATCGCGCCGAGCAACCGCTCCTGCTCGTCGTCGGCGAACCGGCCGAGCAGCGAGTCGATCCGGTCCACCGAACGCGCGTCGAGGACGGCGAAGGCCTTCTTGCCCTCTTCGGTGAGCCGGATGACCTGACGGCGCGCGTCCTCGTCGCTGCGCTCACGGACGAGGAGGCCGCGGCCTTCGAGCCTGCCGAGCAGTCTGCTCGCGTAGCCGGCATCGAGGTCGAGACGTTTGCGGAGATCGGTGACCTGGGTCGAGTCCTGCTGGGCGAGTTCGAAGAGGACCCGAGCCTCGCTCAGGGAGTACTCGGCGTCGGCCGGTCCTTCGTCGAGGACGCCGATCACGCCGGTGTACAGGCGGTTGAACGCCCGGACGGTCGCCACCCGGTCCGCGGATCCAGTCATTTGACCACCTCAACAGATTCGTTGACTAGGTCAAAGATTACCGCGCGAAGCGGCGACGGCAAGAAATTTCAGGGAAAGGATCCGGACATATGGAAACCCCGTGATGCTGCCAGGTCGGGGGTCCGCCAGCATCACGGGGTCGTAGTGGGTATCGACGCGGTGTTCCGCGGCGTTACACCTCACGCACTATGTGTCGTAGGTCACTCTAATGGGCGACACTCACAACGGTGGTAGTCAGGTCAGCGCATGTGCGTGTGACGCGCCTGGGAGATAGCGATGAGCTCCTGACGAACGGTCGCGGTGGCCGCGGTGTCGATCGCCCGGTTCAGCGCCCGGCGAGTGCGAGCCTCGGCGCGACGGGCACGGAGCTTGGCGGCGATGTTGTTCATCGGTTAAGTCATCCCCTTGAGGGTCTTGTGTCTTCGTGGCTGTGCTTCTAGTATGCACCCTTTTTCACAAGGAATCCAACGATTATCCGGTGACTTGGCACACCTGCCGATGAATCATCGGCAACGGCGAGGAAAATCCGGAGAGATTTGGTGTCGCCGGTCACTTCTTGGTAACGCTAGCGATCTCTAGTGTTCATGCCATACGGTGGAAGAAGGCGCGATGAAGCTGACAGTAGAGTTTTCTACCGCTTTATAGCCCTGACGCTAGAGAGTGCGAGAGAGATCTAGTCCCGGCCGAGCAGGTAGTGGCCGAAATGCGGGACGGTGAAGGCGATGTGCCCGCGCTCGGCGGAGTACACCAGGCCCTTCTTCATCAGGCTGTCCCGCGCGGGAGACAGCGAAGACGGCTTCCGCCCCAGGTAGACGGCCACATCGGCGGTGCCGGCCGCTTCATCCCGGCCCTGCGTCAGCTCGGCCATCGCGAGCAGGTACTCGCGTTCGGCGGGTGTCGCGCGCTCGTAGCGGGAGCCGAAGAAGCCGACCGCGAGTTCGGATTCGGCCTCCGGGGCGGCGACCTGGACGTCCTTCACGGTGATCGGATCGGCGGGGGCCGCGTCCCAGGCGGCCTTCCCGTACGCCTGGATGAAGTACGGGTAGCCGCCGGACGCGTCGAACAGCGCGTCCAGCGCCTCCGGTTCGATCCCCGCGTCTTCACGCTCGATGGGCGCCATCACCGCGAGGTCGGCGTCTTCGCGCTCCAGCCTGTCGATACGTGCGTAGCGGAAGAGGCGTTCGGAGTACGACTTCGACGCCGAGAGGACGGCGGGCACGTGAGGCAGCCCCGCGCCGACCACGACCAGTGGCGCCCCGGACTGCGAGAGTTCGTGGCAGGCGGCGCAAAGCGCGGAGACGTCCTCGGGCAGCAGATCCTGGATCTCGTCGATCAGCAACGCGACGCCGGTGCCGACGTCGGCCGCCAGCTCCGCGACCTCGGTGAACAGCTCGACCAGATCGATCTCGATGTCGCCGGAATCGGCGCGGCCCTGCGCCGCCGGCACGTCGATCCCGGGCTGCCAGCGATCGCGCAGCTTGGCGTCCGGTTTGTTGGCGCGCAGCGCGAACGCCTTGAGCACGCCGAGTACCTGCTCGACCCGGTCCGGCGCGCGATGGCGCACGGCGAGGTCGCGGATCGCGCGATGCAGCGCGGCCGAGAGCGGCCGCCGGAGTTCGGTGTCGGGACGGGCTTCGATCTTGCCCGCGCCCCAGCCGTGCTTGATCGCCCTCGAGCGCAGCTCGCCCAGCAGCACGGTCTTGCCCACGCCGCGCAGACCGGTCAGCATCAGGCTGCGTTCCGGTCTCCCGCGCGCGACCCGTTCGAGGACGACCTCGAAGGCCTGGAGCTCACGCACACGACCGGCCAGCTCGGGCGGCCGTTGACCGGCGCCCGGGGCGAAGGGGTTGCGGATGGGATCCACTCTCACACGCTATCGGCGTTTCTAGCGTGGGTCCGATATTCCGCCATAGAGGGATAGGCGTGTCGCGGCGGGTTACGCCGAGTGGACGGGTCTGCAGCCCCGTCCTTCGGTCTTAATCCCGCAGGTTCCGCTCGGCGTAGACCGCCATCGCGTCGCGGATGTACTCCGCGGTTCCCGCACCGTGCTTCTCGTCGTACTGCCCGTAGCGCGGGTCGTCGACGTAAAGCTGCCCGAGACCGGCGAAGTAGCCCTTCGACACCGCGCGCACGGCCGGCCGGAGCCAGTCGTACAGCCGCTGCGTGAGCGCCTGCGCCTCGTCGCCGTCAGCGGGCAGGCCCTTCGCGCGGGCTTCCCCGAAAGCGGCCGCGATGTCCTTCTGCTCCTGCTGATGCGCCTTCTTGTCCTCGGCGCTCAGCGACTTCCACCACTGGTCGCCCTGCTTGTAGGCGTCGGCGCCCCAGCGTTCGGTGACCTCTTTCTCGTACTTCGTGTGGTCGAAGCCGTCGAACACTTCCGTTGCCATCAGTCGTTCACCTCTCTCCGTCTTCCTCAAGGTCGTTTTGACCGATTCGATCTGCCGTCCGAGCCGCTGTCGCTCCTGCTCCAGCCACTTCAGGTGCGTGCGTAGCGCCGCCGTCGTGTCCTGCTCCCCTTCGAGGACTTCGCCGATCGCGGGCAGGCTCAGCCCGAGTTCGCGAAGCAGCAGGATCCGTTGCAGCCGCACCAGCGCGTCCTGGTCGTAGTAGCGGTATCCGTTGCTCCCCACCCGGCTCGGTTCGAGCAGCCCGATGTCGCCGTAGTGGCGCAGCGTGCGGCTCGTGGTCCCCGCCGAGCGGGCGATGTCCTGGATCGACCACTCCTTCTCGTTCGGCATGTCCACGACGGTAGAGGTTGACGTTGCGTCAAAGTCAATCGAAGTTCACCCGGCTGTGTCATGGTTCCGCCATGAAGACCTTTGCGCTGGTCATCGCCACCGCGCTCACCCTCACCACGGCCGGGGTCGCCGACGCGCACCCGCGCCGCGCCTTCGACATCCAGGCCCACCGCGGTGGCCTCGGCCTCACGGTCGAGAGCACGCTCGCGTCGTTCGGCAAGGGGATGGAACTGGGGGTGACCACGCTCGAACTCGACATCCAGATCACCAAGGACGGTCGCGAGGTGATCACCCACGACCGCAAGACGACACCCGCGAAGTGCCGTGACACCGCACCCGCGACGCCGGGCGACCCGGCGTACCCGTACGTCGGGAAGTACGTGAAGGACCTGACGTTCGCCCAGGTCCGCACGCTGGACTGCGGGTCCATCCGCCAGCCTGCCCACCCCGGCCAGACGCTCTCCCCCGGCGCCAAGATGCCGACGCTCGCCGAGCTGTTCCAGCTGGCGCGCGAGCGTCACGCGTGGGGCGTCAAATTCAACATCGAGACGAAGGTCGAGGCCGCCGCTCCGCAGGAGACCGCGCCGCGCGAGCAGTTCGTCCAGCGGGCGGTGGGCGAGATCCTGCGGTCTGGGTTCGCGCGCAACGTCACCGTCCAGAGTTTCGACTGGGGCACGCTGAGGCGGCTGCGCGAGGTCGCGCCGTGGCTTCCGGTGGTCGCGCTGACCCAGCCCGAGTTCCTCCAGGTCGGGCAGCCGGGTAAGTCGCCGTGGCTCGGCGGCCTCGACATCGACGACTTCGGGGGCAGCCCCGTCCGTGCGGTGCAGTCGTTCGGCGCGAGCGCGCTTTCGCCGGTGCACGGCAATCCGCAGGGCGGCAAGGTCGGCGACCCGGACTACCGGCCGTTCACCACGAAGGCGCTGGTCACCGAGGCGCACCGCGCGGGGATCAAGGTCGTGCCCTGGACGATCGACGACCCGGCCACGATGCACAAGCTCATCGACGACGGCGTCGACGGCATCATCACCGACTATCCGGACAGGCTGCGGGAGGTCGCGGCGGACCGCGGGTTCAAGCTGCCGAAGACGTATCCGGCTCGCTAACGGAATCTAGTGCCGTCTAGCACCAGAGAAATATTCACGGATACCCCGTTAGCGCGGTTCGGCGCCCTGGCAGGCGGGAAGTCTGGGGATAGATTTGCTTTCCCTGGTCCGGATCAAGAAAGGCTACGACCGTGATTCTCCGCCGCGTCGCACGTCCGCTCCTCGCCGCGATCTTCATCTCCGGCGGGATCGGCGCGCTGAGGGACACCCAGGGCCACGCGAAGGCCGCGGAGCCGTTCCTCACCGAGTCCTTCGACAAGCTGGAGGGCGTGGTGCCGGAGTCGGTGCCGCGCGACCCCGCCACCCTGGTCCGGATCGACGCGGCGGTGAAGGTCGGCGCCGGGGTCGCGCTCGCCGCGGGCAAGGCGCCGCGGCTGGCCTCGCTGCTGCTGCTCGGCAGCCTCGTCCCGACGACGCTGGCCGCGCACCGGTTCTGGGAGATCAAGGAACCGGCCGAACGTCAGCAGCAGCAGATCCAGTTCATCAAGAACGCCGGACTCGCCGGCGGCCTCCTGCTGGCCGCCGCCGACACCGCGGGCAAGCCGTCGCTCGGCTGGCGCGCCCGCCGGGCCGCGTCGAAGACGGAGAAGCGCGCCGAGAAGCTGGCGAAGAAGGCCGAGAAGGCCATCACGAAGTAACGCCCGCGTTTAGTCCTCTGGATGCGAAAAGCGCATCCAGAGGACTAAACGCGTGTGGGGTCACGAGGTGAAGGCTTCGACGTCCTCCATCTCGACAACCGTCCGGACCTCGACCTCGATCTCGTCGAAGAGGGCGGCGTAGGACTCGGCGAACGAGACGGCCTCGGCCAGGTCCTTGGCGTTGATCAGCGCGAACCCGCCGATGACCTCCTTGGCCTCGGTGAACGGGCCGTCGGTGGCGGTGATCTTGCCGCCGCGCACCTTGCGGACCTTCGCGCCCTTCTCCGACGGGTGCACACCCTCGGCCGTGATCAGGAAGCCCTTCTCGAACGAGTCCTGGATGAAGGCGCCCATCTTCTCGATGAACTCCTTGCTGGGGTTCCAGGCTTCCGGGGCGCTCTCGTCGAGCCGGTGCATCATCAGAAACCGCATCGCTGCTCCTCAGTGTCTTGGCGGGGCTGTTTCTACCCCGCCTTCACCGACGCGTCGAGCGGCTCGACGACGGTTCGACATTTCGTTCAGAAAAATTCTCAGCGGCTCGCGACCTTCTTGTACTGGGCCGTCGCCAGGGGCGCGAAGATCGCGATGATGGCGACGCAGCACAGGATCGCGTACAGCGAGGCGTGCTCGGCCGGCCAGCCCGTCGGTGCCGCGCCGAAGCGGTTCCCGAACAGGTCGCGCGCCGAGTTGATCACCGCCGTGAACGGGTTCCAGTCGGCGATCGCCTTCAGCACCCCGGGCAGTTTGTCCGCCGGGACGAACGCGGTCGAGATGAAGCTCAGCGGGAACATCCACATCAGCCCGGCGCTCTGCGCGACCTCGACACTGCGCGCGACGAGCCCGATCCACGCGCCGACCCAGGACAGCGCCCAGGCGAACATCAGCATCACCAGGTACCCGAGCACCGCGTCGAGGAAGCTGCCGCGGATCCGCCAGCCGACGAGCAGCCCGCACAGCGACATGACGACCAGCGCCACCACGCTGATCACCAGATCCGACGTCGTCCGGCCGAAGATCACCGCGAGCCGCGAGATCGGCAGGGAGCGGAACCGGTCGATGATGCCCTTCTGCAGGTCGTTCGCGAACCCGATCACGGTGAACGCCGAGTTGAACGCGACCGTCTGCGCGAAGATGCCGGCGATCAGGAACTCGCGGTACGCGAGCCCGCCCGCTTCGCCGCCGATCGCGTCGCCGAAGACATACGCGAACAGCAACACGAACATGATCGGCTGCAGGGTCGCCGCCATCAGCCAGTCCGGGTTGCGCTGGACGTTCTTCAGGTTCCGCCAGGTGATCACGCCACCGTCGGAGAAGGCCTTCGCGACCGCGCTCACTGCTTTTCTCCCTCGTCCGTGGCGTGCCCCGTCAGCGAAAGGAAGACGTCGTCGAGCGTCGGCCGGTGCAGCGCGACGTCCTGGACGGCGACGCCGTGGCCGTCCAGCCGTCGCAGTGCCTCGATCAGGGCCTTCGGCCCGCCCTCGACCAGGACGTCGACCTTGCGGGTGTGCTCGTCGACCGTCGGTGTCCCCGAGCCGACCTCGGTGAGCACCTGCGTGGTGATGGCGAGATCGCTCGTTTCCGCCACGACCAGCTCCAGCCGCTCGCCGCCGATCTCCTGCTTGAGTTCGTCGGCCGTGCCGCGGGCGATGACCTTCCCCTTGTCGATCACCACGATCGAGTCGGCGAGCTGGTCGGCCTCCTCCAGGTACTGCGTGGTCAGCAGGACCGTGGTGCCGTCGGCGACGAGTTCCTTGATGACCTCCCAGGTGTCGATCCGGCCGCGCGGGTCGAGCCCGGTGGTCGGTTCGTCGAGGATCACCACGGTCGGCTCGGCGACCAGCGCGCCCGCGAGGTCGAGCCTGCGCCGCATCCCGCCGGAGTACGTCTTGGCCGGCCTGTCGGCCGCGTCCTCCAGCCGGAACCGCGCCAGGAGTTCCCGCGCCCTGGCCTTCGCCGCGGCCTTCTTGCTCCCGTACAGCCTGCCGACCATGTACAGGTTCTCGAACCCGGTGAGGTTCTCGTCCACGGCGGCGTACTGCCCGGAGAGCCCGATCGACCGCCGGACGGCGTCGGGCTGGGCCAGCACGTCATGCCCGGCCACCTCCGCTTCGCCCGAATCAGGGCGAAGCAGCGTGGTCAGGATGCGGACCGTGGTCGTCTTGCCGGCGCCGTTCGGCCCCAGCAGGCCCAGCACCTTGCCCGTCGGGATCGACAGATCGACCCCGTCGAGCGCCCGTGTGGACCCATAGGTCTTGACCAGCGCTTTCGCCTGAACTGCGAACATGCGGACAAACTAGACCCCGGTGCCGACAAAGGCACCGGGGTTTTTCCCGGATCCGCTCCAGGCGAACGGACTACTTCTCGAGGATCGCGGTGATGCCCTGGCCGCCCGCCGCGCAGATCGAGATGAGGCCGCGGCCGGATCCCTTCTCGTTCAACAGCTTCGCGAGCGTGGCGACGATACGGCCGCCGGTCGCGGCGAACGGGTGCCCGGCCGCCAGCGACGAACCGTTGACGTTCAGCTTCGCCCGATCGATGGAACCGAGCGGCTCGTCGAGGCCCAGCTTCTGCTTGGCGAACGCGGGGTCCTCCCACGCCCTGAGGGTCGCGAGCACCTGCGAGGCGAAGGCCTCGTGGATCTCGTAGAAGTCGAAGTCCTGCAGGGTGATCCCGGCGCGTTCGAGCATCCGCGGGACCGCGTACGCGGGCGCCATCAGCAGCCCTTCGTCACCGTGGACGTAGTCGACGGCGGCGGTCTGCGAGAACGTCAGGTACGCCAGCACCGGCAGCTTCCGGGCCTTCGCCCACTGCTCGGTGGCGAGCAGGACCGTCGAAGCGCCGTCGGACAGCGGCGTCGAGTTGCCCGCGGTCATCGTGCCGTCGGGGCCGCCGAAAGCGGGCTTCAGCTTCGCGAGCTTCTCGACACTGGAGTCCGGCCGCAGGTTCTGGTCGCGGGCGAGCTTCAGGTACGGCGTCACCAGGTCGTCGAAGAAACCGCTGTCGTACGCGGCGCCCAGGCGCTGGTGGCTGGTGGCGGCGAGTTCGTCCTGTGCCTCGCGGGTGATGTCCCAGACCTTCGCGGTCAGCGCCGCGTGCTCGCCCATGGAGAGGCCGGTGCGCGGCTCGGAGTTGCGCGGGATCTCGGGGACGATGTGCCCGGGGCGCAGCTTCGCGGCGAGCTTCAGCCGTTCGGGGAGCGTCTTCGCGGCGTTGAGCTGGACGAGGATCTGCCGCAGGTCGTCGTTGACCGCCAGCGGGGCGTCGGACGTGGTGTCGACGCCGCCCGCGATGGCCGAGTCGATCTGGCCGAGGGCGATCTTGTTGGCGACGTTGACGATCGCCTGCAGGCCGGTGCCGCAGGCCATCTGCACGTCGGAGGCCGGGGTGGCGGGGTTCAGCCTGCTGCCGAGGACGCTTTCGCGGGCGAGGTTGAAGTCGCGGGCGTGCTTGAGCACGGCGCCGGCGGCGACCTCGCCGATCACCTCGTCCTGCAGGGAGAAGCGGCTGACCAGGCCGTCGAGGGCGGCGGTGAACATGTCCTGGTTCGACGCCTTCGAGTACGGACCGTTCGAACGGGCGAAGGGGATCCGGTTGCCGCCGATGATCGCGACCTTGCGCACGGGTGTCGTCCTTTTCGTGGCCATTTTTTCCACTCCTCCGTAGGCTCTCTCACACTGTAACCTACTAGCGAGTAGGTTAGAATGCGACGTGATGCAAACTGCACGGGAGGCAAGCGATGGCTGACAGGTACCAGCAGTTCACGAAATCCCCGGTGGGGAAGTTCGTGGTGCCGAAGCTCGGCCTGCCGAACCCCGCGACGCTCCGCCGGTACAAGCCCGGCCAGCCCGCCCTCGAGGGTCCCGCACTTCTCGGCTCCGCGCCGGGTGGTCGCCTCGAAAAGGTGGCCGAGGCACAGCTGCACCGCGCGGGCATCGAGGTCGTCTCGACGGCGGCCGGCAAGCACGCCGCACTCGTCTTCGACGCGACAGGCGTGAAGGACCCGAAGCAGCTTCGCGAGGTCTACAACTTCTTCCACCCGGTGATCCGCAGTGTCGGGCCGTCGGGCCGGGTCGTCGTCCTCGGTACCCCGCCCGAGCTGGTGGAGGGGCACGAGCGGATCGCTCAGCGCGCGCTCGAAGGCTTCGTCCGCTCCGTCGGTAAGGAACTGAAGCGCGGCGCCACCGCTCAGCTCGTATACGTCGCCGAAGGTGCCGAAGAGGCCACCGAGTCCACGCTCCGGTTCCTGTTGTCGGCGAAGTCGGCCTTCGTCGACGCCCAGGTCATCCGTGTCGGCATCGAGACCAAGACAGCCTCCGCCCCGGCCGACTGGGCGAAGCCGCTCGACGGCAAGGTCGCGCTGGTGACCGGCGCGTCCCGCGGCATCGGCGCCGCCATCGCCGAGGTGCTGGGCCGCGACGGCGCCCACGTCGTCGCGCTCGACATCCCCGCGCAGGGCGCGGATCTGTCCAGGGTGGCCAACAAGGTCGGCGGCTCCTCGCTGCAGCTGGACATCACCGCCGCCGACGCGCCGGAGAAGCTCGCCGAGTACCTGACCACACGCCACGGCGGCGTCGACATCGTGGTGCACAACGCGGGCATCACCCGCGACAAGACGCTGGGCAACATGACCGAGGGCGGCTGGGACTCGGTCATCGCGGTCAACCTCGCCTCGCAGCTCGCGGTGAACGAGAAGCTCCTGTCCGGCAAGGTGCTGCACGAGAACGGCCGGATCATCGGCGTCTCGTCGATCGCGGGCATCGCGGGCAACGTCGGCCAGACCAACTACGCCACCAGCAAGGCGGGCGTGATCGGCATGGTGAACGACGGTGCGCCGAAGCTCGCCGAGTACGGCGGCACGATCAACGCGGTCGCGCCCGGTTTCATCGAGACCAAGATGACCGCGGCGGTCCCGCTGTTCATCCGCGAGGCCGGACGACGGCTGTCGAGCCTCGGCCAGGGCGGGCTGCCGGTGGACGTCGCCGAGACGATCGCCTGGTACGCGAACCCCGCGTCGGCCGCGGTCAACGGCAACGTGGTCCGCGTCTGCGGCCAGGCACTGCTGGGGGCGTGAGCATGGCCGTCAAGGAACTCCACGAGTCGCCGAGCCTGTCTTCGCTGTATCCCAAGGCTCTGCTCGGCTCGTTGCGCAAGAGCGGCGGGAACACGCTGCCGGGCACCGAGTTCGTCCGCGAGGGCGTCGTCGTCGACCCCGCGCATCTCGCCGCGTACAACCAGGTGTGCGGATTCCGGCTGGACGACGTCCTGCCCGCGACGTACCCGCATATGCTGGCGTTCCCGCTGCAGATGGCGCTGATGACCGAGCGCGACTTCCCGTTCCCGTTGCTGGGCATGGTGCACGTCGCCAACCGCATCACCCAGCACCGGCCGCTGCGGCTCGACGAGTCGTTCACCCTGCGGGTGCGCGCCGAGGAGCTGCGCCCGCACGAGAAGGGCAAGCAGTTCGACGTCGTCAGCGAGCTGCTCGTGAACGACAGTCCTGTTTGGACGGACGTCAGCACGTACCTGCGCCGCGGCGGCGGCAGCGGCGAGAAGACGTCACGCGGTCAGCTCGCCCAGCCCGCGCCCACGGCGATCTGGCATGTGCCCGCCGACATCGGCCGTCGCTACGCCGAGGTCTCCGGCGACCGCAACCCGATCCACCTGCACGCGATCACCGCCAAGGCGTTCGGCTTCCCCGCCGCCATCGCGCACGGCATGTGGACGAAGGCACACGCGCTCGCGGCGTTCGAGGGCAGGCTGCCGGAGGCGTTCGCCGTCGACGTCAAGTTCAAGCAGCCGGTGCTGCTGCCGTCGAAGGCGGCGTTCACGACTTGGAGTGAAGGCGGGGGCTGGGCCTTCGAACTCTGGAACGCGCGCAAGCCGAAGCCGCATCTGGAAGGTTCAGTCGTCGCTCTCTGACGGCTTCCAGACGTCGCCTTCGACGAGGTCGTTGAACCCGAGCCAGACCAGGTTCATCAGCCACGAGGCGAGCACACCGTCGGAGACATCGGGGTGGTCGAGCGCCCAGTCGGCCAGCGACTCGGCCGCCCCGACCAGTGCGGCGGACAGCCCGGCGCCGGAGAACTCGGCCTGCTCGCCGAGGCCCTTGCGGGTACCCGCGGAGACGACGAGCGCGGCGACCAGTTCGATCGCGCGGGTGCGCATGTCGGTGATCTCCGCGGCGAAGGTGCCGCCGACGGTCATGGCCTGGCGGTGCAGGACCGTCCAGGACTCGCGGTAGTCGGCGACGAACCGGTAGAACGCGCGGAGGCCGTGCCAAAGCTGCATGTCCGGCGGCAGGTCGGGTTTGATGCCGTCCTGCACCGCTTCGAGCAGGCGCGTGGCTTCACGGCGGATGCACGCGCCGAAGAGGTCTTCCTTGGACCCGAGGTAGGTGTAGATCATCGGCTTGGACACGCCGGCGACCTCGGAGATCTCGTCCATCGACGCGGAGTGATAGCCGTAGCGCGAGAACACCGAGACCGCTGCGTCCAGGATCTGGCGTTCCCGCACCGCTCTCGGCAGCCTTTTGGCGCGTTCGGCGGGACGCGGTACTTCCTCGGACACTCAGGACCTCCCTTTAAGTTCCCGTAAGACGCTACCGGGCTGCCCCTGGCATGGGTGATTTCGGCACGCTTGCCCGGCTACCTACTCGCGGGTAGCCTTACGCTCGGGTAGGCGGAGCTGGAGGGGCAGATGACCGAGACCGTGGGGCTGACCGGCCGCGCGCTCGTCGACGCGCTGGAACGGATCGAACCGGATTCGCCCGAAGCGCACGCGCTCGACGTCAACGAGGTCGCGGGGGCCATCGACCCGAAGGACCTGGGGAAGGACGACGTCCGGCGGCTGCTCGCCGCGCTCGGACGGCTCGCGGAATCCGCGCCGGCGTTCGACCTCCGCAAGGTCGATCCGGCCCGGTTCGCGAACCTCGTCGCCCGCGCCTCGCGTACGCAGCTCGAGAGCGTCGTCGCCGAACGGCCGCTTCGCGAACGGGTGTTGCGCGAGATCTTCGACCGCATGGGTGCCCACATCCGGCAGGACCGGGCGAAGACGCTGCACGCGGTGGTCCACTGGCGGATGTCCGGCGGGCAGGGCGACGCCGGGTACGACCGCTACGAGACGGTGATCTCGCACGGTGAGTGCAGGGTCGGCCGGGACATGAGGGAGAAGCCGAGGGTGACGATCACGATCGCCCCGGTCGATTTCTTCCGGCTCATCACCCATCAGGCGACACCCGCTGTGCTATTCGTCACCGGAAAGATCAAAGTAAAAGGTGACCTGGCATTCGCGGCGGGCCTGATCGGTTTCTTCGACCTGCCGAAGCCGTCCTGAACCCGGCCGAGCAGATAGACTTCCGTGCCGTGCCCCGAAATTCTCCGAACCGGCGCTGGCGGGACAAGATGCGCTTTTCCCGCCCCTTGCGGCTGCACAAGACGCGCACCGCAGGCGAGCACGTCGTCAACGCTTTCGCGGAGAAGCTCGAATTCACCAAACTGAGCCCCGGACAGTTCGTGCAGGTACTGGAAACCCTGCACATGCTGGGCGAAACCGGCGCGGGCATCGAGTTGAGCTCGCTGGAGACGGAGGTACTCGTCGACGTCGTGCAGCGCGCGTCACGAGAGCAGCTCAAGGCCATCGCCGACCACCCGGAACTGCGAGCGGCGTTCCTCGACGAGATTTTCCGCAGAATGTCGGACCATTTCGTTCCCGAACGCGCCCGGCATGTCGACTTCGTCGTCGCATGGCGTTTTACCGACGGTGACGGCGAAGACGGATTCGATCGCTTTCAAACGGTCATCGAAGACGGTGTCTGCGTTTCCAGCACCGATCTCGCCCGCGTTCCGGACACGACCATCACGCTGTCGGTCGACGACTTCATCCGGATGGCCACCGGCAACGCGGCCGTGGCGGCGATGTTCGTGACCGGCAAGGTGAAGGTCAAGGGCGAGTACGCCCCGGCCGTCCGGTTCAGCGGCTATTTCGACATCCCGAAGCCGAGCGGGGGCTGAAAGCGTCCTTCACCGCATGCGACGCGGTGAAGGACGCTTTCGTCGCGTGTGATGCGGGGAAGGCGCCCTTCAGCCCTCGTCGAGAGTTCGCTGAGAGGTGCGGCGATAGCGGACGTTGGGACTCCGCAGGTTTCGCTCTGTCGCTTCGACCAGTCCCTGCCGGAGCAGAACGCTCAGCCATCGGGTCATCGTGCGGTCATGCAGGCCGGTCGCCGTCACCAGGTCGGCACGCGTCGCCTCATCGTCACCAAGCGCTTCGAGGATCTCTTCGCGTCGGTCGGCGCGACGTCTGGGAGGGGACGGACTGTCCGTGGAAGTGGGCACCACGTCCTCGGCAAGGGTGTACTGCGCGTACCGGCGACCGCCGGCCGGGACCAGGAGACCACGGGCGACAAGGTCGCCGAGTTCTTCGGTCGCCACACGGGAATCGAGATCGTTGGCGTTTCTATAAGCCTGGTTGTTGAGCGTCTCGCCATGGAACAGCATCGCGAGGCCATGACATTGACTGTCGGTGAGGCCGTGCTCGTCGAGTGAAGCGATCCAACGAACCGCGTCCTCTCCCATCAGGGTGTGGTTCGGGAACGTCGCCGTGAAAGTGGAAATGTCATCGGCGAACCTTGGCGGGCTGAGTTTCGCGTCTCGCATGGCGGCCAGCATCGCCGGGATCCCGGAGCCACGGTTTTCGCAGATCGGGCGATCCGACCCGGGCAACGGGGTGTCTTCGAGAATCTTCAGCAACGTGGCGTTGCGAGCTGACGAGGTACCTTCGACGCCCAGGTTCTCTTCACGGACCGATCCGTAGAGACCGCCTGGGTTACGGATGAGCAGACGGTCGGGATACATCTCGACCTGCACCTGTGTCCCATGGGAAGAACCCGAGTAATCGCGGTGCACCAGCGCGTTCACCACCGCCTCGCGTAACGCGGTCTCGGGGTATTCGTACGTCTCGGCCCGGCCGGCTCCGCGAACGGTGGACCGTCGTTTCATGTTGCGGCGAAGAGCGATCAGCGCTTCGTCAACCATTACCGGGACAGGTCCCTCGGCAGCCACGTTGTCGATGAACCGCGTTCCATTTCGTGGATCGGGCCCTGATTTCGTCGGGTAGTGGACGAAGGTGAGCATGAGCTGCGGGAAGAACTCCTGGGGGTATTCCCCAAGAGCCAGGAGGCCCGCGAGGGACAGTTCGTCGCCGATGAGGACTTTCGCTCGTCGCAATGCCGCAGTGGTATCCAAGTTCGCAAACGCCCTGCTGCGATGGCGGCGGAGCCGGCTCAAGAAGGTGTCGACCAGCGCTTTGTCGAGATTCGCGACGGTCGTACCGATGACGGGCTGTTCGTCGTCCCGAGGTTGACCTCGATTCGCCATCATCAGCTGTACTTCGTATGGGCTCAGCCTGCGATCTCCATCGGCGACCCTGATGAAGCTTCCCTGCGTCATACCCGCACCGCGGTTGTACGAAGGCTTACTCCCCTGGGGCAGTTCAGGGATCTCCGCGACCACCAGGTCCGCGCCCTCGAAGCGGTGGGTCCCGATAAGAGGACGTAGTGGCGGCTCCAGGTTCTCCGAGCACAACGCGGCCAGATCGGCCTCCATCTTGGCCGGGTCGCGAACTCCGGTCGCCTCGAACCCGTTGGCTTCGTCGAGGCCGAGGATCAGGACGCCCCCGCTGGTGTTGGCAAACGCCGAAAGTGTCTCGCGCACGCTCTTCGGGAGCTTGGTTTCAGCCCGTTTGGCCTCGACAAAGGCGTGGTCGCCGCCGAGATCACGAAGGTTCGTGATGATCTCGGCGAGTTCGTCGTAGAGCATGTCGCCGTCCCAGCTTAGACACTAGCTTAGACACTAGCTTAGACACTGGAGTCTAATGGCGAAGCTGGTGTCTAAGCTGGCGCGGCACTCAGCCCTCGACGATGCGGCCTTCGATCACCTGCGGCTGCCTCTTGGCCGCCTCCGCGGGCGGCGTGTCCGTGACGACCTCGCTGTCCACCACCATCACGGGCCCATGGGACCGGTTGGCGAACTTGATCGCGCGGCGCTGCATCCGCTTCTGCCAGACCTTGCGCGCCACCCCGCGCGTCGGCGGCAGGATGAGCAGCAGGCCGATGACGTCGCTGACGAAACCGGGCAGCAGGATCAGCAGGCCGCCGAGGCCGATCAGCATCCCGTCGGTGAGTTCCCGCTCCGCGTCGGCCGGGCGGCCGAGCCGCGCGGACTCGGCGAAAGCCCGGAAGGCGCGACCGCCTTCGCGGCGGGCGAGCCAGGAGCCGATGAACGCACCGGCGAAGAGCAGGGCGATCGTGCCGAGCACGCCAACGGCCGAGCCCACCGCCCAGACGGCGGCGATCTCGGCGACGACATAGAGCAAGAACGCGACAGCCATACCTGGACAACGTACGACTCGCCCGTTTTGCTCCCTACCCCCCGATACGGTGGTCGATCGTGTGCGCTAAGTCCGGCGGACCTGACCCAGCAGACTGTCCACCATCGATCGCAGCGCGTCCGCCAGCCGTGCCGACTCCTCGCTCTTCAGCAGGTGCGCGACCAGTTCGCTGCGCAGCGAACCCAGTAGGACGTGCGCGATCACTTCCGCGTCGAGGTCCGGCCTCGCCTCGGCGATCAGGCCGCTGACGTGCTTGTGCCAGCTCACGTAGAGATCGTTGCCGTGCCGGTGTTTCGCCGATTCCTCGAACGCCGCCATGAGCGCGACGTTCTTGGTCGCGACCGTGATCACCGCGTCGAAGAACGCCGTCAGCCGTTCCCGGGGCGGGGCACCGGGGCCGAGCGGCGGCGGGCCGGCGGTGAACGCCTCGTTGTGGGCGCGCATCCGCTCCTCGATCAGCGCGGTCATCAGTCCGGCGCGGTTGGTGAACCGGTGGAACACGGTGCCCTTGCCGACGCCGGCGGCGGCCGCCACGCGTTCCATCGACACGTATTCGAGGCCGTGCTCGGCCAGCAGTTCCTCGGTGGCGCGCAGGATCGCCCGGCGATTGCGGGCGGCGTCCGCGCGTTCGGCTGCCATCGGCGTCCCCTCGACAAGTTGACCGTCGGTCCATATAGTACCGGCAGAGAACTTGACCAACGGTCCAGTTAGTCATGGGGTGACGTGATGCGTGCGGTTCTGATGCGGGAGCAGGGTGGCCCGGAAGTACTGAAAGTGGAAGAAGTCCCGGTGCCGGAAAGGAAAACGGGTGAGGTGCTCATCCGTACCGAGGCGATCGGTGTGCCCTACTACGAGATCCAGCAACGGTCCGGGGCGTTGCCCGCCGGAGAGCTGCCCGCCGTGTTCGGGCACGAGGCCGCGGGCACGGTCGCCGAGGCGGACGACGCCGCACTCGTCGGGCGCCGGGTCGTCGCGATGTCGATGGCCGGTGGCGCCTACGCGGAGTTGTTCGTCGCGCCACGCGAAGACACGTTTCCGATCCCGGACGACCTCGACGCGGTAAACGCCGTCGCCGCGGCCGTTCCGGCGTCCATCGCGCTCGCGCTCGTCCGCACCGCGAAGCTCGCGAAGGGTGAGACGGTGCTGATCGAGGCGGGCGGTGGCGCGATCGGCGGTTACCTGGCGCGGTTCGCGGCCGATCAGCGGATCATCGTGACGACCGGCGCCGGAAAGGCCGCGTCGGTCGAGCATTTGAACCCGGATCTGGTCCTCGACCACGACGATCCCGGCTGGCGCGCGAAACTGCCGGACGGGATCGACGTCGTCTTCGCCGCCATCGGCGGGCCGGAAACCACTGAACTGCTCGACAGGATGACGCCCGGCCGAGGCCGGATCCTGGTCTACGGCCTGCTCAGCGGCGCACTGCCGTCGATCACGGCGGCGGACCTCCTGCCCCGCGGACTCACGATGACCGGCTTCGGCGGTATGGGTTTCATCGCGGACGTGCGGGCCGCCCGCCCCCCGGCGCTGGACCGGGTGGCGGGCGGCCTGCGGACGGCGATCGACCGCACCTACCCACTCGACGAAGTGGCCAAGGCCCACCAGCGTGTCGAAAGCCGTGAAGTCAGCGGAAAAGTCGTGCTGCTTCCTTAGCTCACGGCCTCGTCGAGGTACGCGGAGGCCTGCAGGGTGAACAGTTCGGCGTAGCCTGCCTGCGCCGCCATCAGCTCCTCGTGCGTGCCGTACTCGGCGACCTTTCCGTTCTCCAGCAACAGAATCCGCTCGGCCTGTCGGACGGTGGAGAACCGATGCGAGATGTACAGCGTCGTCCGGCCCTCCGAAAGTTCCCGCAGGCGGGAAAAGAGGTCGTGCTCGGCCTGGGCGTCCAGTGCGGACGTCGGTTCGTCGAGGATCAGGATCGGCGCTTCCCGCAGGAACGCCCTGGCCAGCGCGATCTTCTGCCATTCGCCCCCGGAAAGGCTGACGCCCTGGTCGAACCAGCGGCCGAGCGGGCTGTCGTACCCGCTGGGCAGCCGCACGATCCGCTCGTCGGCCCCGGCGCGTTTCGCCGACTCCTCGATCCGCTCGCGGTCGACGAGATGCGTCAGGTCGCCGAGCCCGATGTTCTCGGACGCGGTGCCCTGGTAGGTCACGTAGTCCTGGAACATCGCGCTGATCCGTCGTCGCAGTTCCAGTGGGTCGTACTCACGGATGTCGACGCCGTCGAGCAGGATCCGCCCGCCGGTCGGGTCGTACAGCCGGCACAGCAGTTTGAACAGCGTCGACTTCCCGGCTCCGTTGCGGCCGACGACGGCGACCGTCTCACCAGGCCGGATTTCGAAGCTCACGCCGTCGAGTGCCGGTTCCGGGGCGCCGGGGTAGGTGAAGGACACTTCCTCGAACTCGATATGTCCCTCCACAGTGGACGGAAGAGGGCGCGGTTCCGGCGGCGCGACGATCTCCGGTTTCGTGCCGAGGAAGCGGTACAGCGTGTCGAGGTAGAGATTGTTCTCGTACATCCCGGAAAACGCGGTGAACAGGCCCTGGACCGACGTCTGCACCGAGGCCGCCGCGGCCGTGTACAGCGCGAGATCGCCGAGGGTGAGCCTGCCGCCGACGGCCTCCAGCGCGATGTACAGCGCGATCGCCGATCCGGCGGCGGTGCTCAGCAGCCCCCAAGACGTCGAGCTGATGCTGCGGTTGCGGGTCAGTTTCCGCTGGCGGTCGTAGAAGACCTGGCCGAGCCGCTGGAACCGGTCGACGAAGTACGGGCCGAGGCCGAAGAGCTTGGTCTCCTTGGCATAGGTGTCGGTGGTGACCAAAGAGGACAGGTAGTCCATCCGCCTTTTCAGCGGCGACATCATCAGCGTCAGCCAGAAGGCACGGGCACCGTACTTCGACTGCGAGATGAACGCGGGGATCGGCGCAACCAGCGCGACGAGCGCCAGTAGCGGGCTGATCGAGACGAGCAGCGCGATCATGCTGCCGAAGGTGATCGCCGTCCGGACCAGGCCCAGTGCCGAGTTCATCATCGACAGCGGCCGGGTCGGCGCTTCCTGCGCGGCCTGGCGCAGCATGTCGTAGGACGCCGAGCCCTCGAAGTACGACAGATGCAGTTTGCTCGCGTGGTCCATCACCTGGTGGCGGATGGTCAGGGTCATCCGTTCCTGGAGCAGGGACTGGCCGTACGTGGTCAGCGCCTGCGAGATCGCGGTGAGCACGAGGACACCGAACTGGAACAGCGCGACGCCGACGATCGCACTCTTCGTCCCGTGTCCCTGGATCGCCGCGACCACCGAGTCGATCAGCAGCTTCGCGATGTACGCGGTCGCGGTGGGCAGGAGGCCGGACAGCAGCGTCACCACGGTGATCGTGATGGTGAGGACCGGGCTCGCCTGCCAGGTCAGCTTCGCGACCTTCGGCAGCCCGCGGACCGTGCCGATGACGTTGACCCACATACGGTTGAGCCGTGACTTGAGATCCTTCGGCCCGGTGTCGGGCTCGGGATCCGGGATGTCGACCGGGCCGGTGAGCCCGCTGTCGGGCACCGTCGTCGGTGGACGGCGGCGTCTGCCGCCGCGGGCCAGCAGCAGCTCCATGCCGCCCCCGCCGGGCGGGCCGATCACGCGGCCACCACGGCGCCGTTGAGGAAGACGTCGACGAGTTCCATCGTGGTCGGTTCGTCGCCGTTATCGTCGAACCGCATCCGGCCGCTGAACAGCAACGACAGGAAGAGCGCCGCCAGCTGCGCCGACGGCAGCCGAAGGCGTTTCCGCTCCGGTTCGAACAGTTCGGCCATGGCGTCCCGCATCACGCCCATCGATTCCCGCCGTCGATCCTTGCCCGCGGGTTCGCGGCGGGCCGGGCGGTTGCCGGAACCGTGCATCGCGGCCATCAGCGCGCCCATCCGCTGGAGGTGCGCGCTGAGTGCGTCGGCCGCCTCGACGAGCCTGTCTTCCAGCGGCTGATCGAGGTCGATGACCGCGATCGCGTCGAGCACCTGGTCGGGCTTCAGTGCTTCGGCGAAGCAAGTGGCGAAGAGTTCGTCCTTGTCCTTGAACACGCGGAAGACCGTGCCCTCGCCGATCCCGGCGGCACGGGCGATCTGGGCCGACGTGACACCGGCTCCGTGCTCCACCAGCAACGGCAGCACGGACTGGACGATCATGCGGCGCCTCTCGTCGGCGCTCATCCCCGGCGCTCTCCGCCGGGCGGTGGTTTCAGTCATGTGACCAGTCTGCGGAGTGAGCGCTCACTCCGTCAAGTGGTTAAAGGTCGTGTCGTGCGCGACTTCCTGTCGATAAGCGGAATCGAAAAGCCGTCTGGTACGCCTGGTCCGAATGCGCTACAGTCCATTTCGTACTGGGGAAGGAGTTATCAATGAGGCCGCTCAAGCGCGTGCTCATCGGTGCTGCGACGACGTTGGTCGTCGCATCATCTGCAGTAGTAATGAATGCCTCGCCCGCATTTGCCGAGGTATGGAGTTGTCGGGCCGGGGTCAATAACGACCTGAACGCGGGCTGGGCGGTCTGCGAGCAGGGATTCGGTTACTACCACGTCAATGTCACCTGCAACTCGGCGCATTGGCCCTACTCGAGGACCATTGACGGACCTCGTGTTTACAAGGAGCAAGGATTCCTCGGTCCGGAGTCCACTGTTCGTGGTGAACCGAATGGCTGCCATGTCGTGGACGCGCGCGTCGTGGCCGATTAGTCGATCGACAGGATTCGCTGTTCGGTGAATTCAAATTCGTGAAAAGGAAGCGGCATCGCATTCTGTATTCGCGATGCCGCTTTCCTGTGCTTTACTTTTCCTTGAAGATGCGGGAGATCGCGCCCTGACTGCCGAGTGCGTTGGGTCACATTTTCCTGGAGATCACGCAACGTAGCACCCGTCTGCCTCGTCACTCAATCGTGTAAACGATTGCTTGCTCCATGACTACGGAGAAGGACGGGGGTGCGGAATGCGTGGCGGTGCCATGACGAAGCGACACTGGCGGGTGACGGTCGGCTTGGCGGCGGTGGTGCTCGCCGTGGTGGCGTGTTCGTCACCGAGTCCGGAGGCCCGGCCTGACGAACCCGATCAGCCGAACCCGGCCCCGGGCGCCGCCCCTGGTCCGGCTTTCACCGCGCCTTACCCGTTCGGGACGATCCAGCAGAAAGCGCCGCCACCGGTGGACGGCGCCGTCCAGGTCGTCCGGCGCATCGCCACCGACAAGCCCTTCGTGTTCATCACGATGGACGACGGCGCGGTCAAGGATCCGGAAGCGCTGCGGCTCATCAAGGAGTCCGGCACCCATCCGGTGCTGTTCCTGAACCAGAAGTACGTGAAGGGGCACGAGGCCTACTTCAAGGCCATCCTCGACGCGGCCGGCGCGACGCTCGGCGACCACACCGTGAACCACCCGAACCTCAAGGGCAAGCCGTTCGAGTTCCAGCGCAAGGAGATCTGCGACGACGCGGACGACTTCCAGGCCGAGTTCGGGATGCGGCCGGTGCTGTTCCGCCCGCCGTTCGGCAACTACGACGCGAACACGCTGCGCGCGGCCTCCGCGTGCGGGATGCGGGTCGCGGTGCTGTGGTCCGCGGCGGTCAACGACGGACATGTGCAGTTCCAGGTCGGTGACAAGCTGCGTCCGGGGGACATCGTGCTGATGCACTTCCGCAAGACGTTCCCCCAGGACTACACCGCGTTCCTGGAGCAGGCCAAGAAGGACGGCCTCACACCCGTACCGCTGGCCGACTTCCTCGGCTGAGTCTCGTGAGTGGTAATGACGGTTCTAACCGTCATTACCACTCACGAGCGGTCAGTAGGTGATCGCGACCGCCGGGTCGGCCAGCAGCGCGCCGACGTCGGCCAGGAACTCCGAACCCTGCTGCCCGTCGACCACGCGGTGGTCGAAGCTCAGCGAAAGCTGGAGCACCTTGCGCACCTTGATCTCGCCGTCGACCACCCACGGGGTGTCCTTGATCGCGCCGAGGCACAGGATCGCGGACTCGCCGGGGTTGATGATCGGCGTACCGGTGTCGACGCCGAAGACGCCGACGTTGGTGATGGTGATCGTCCCGCCGAGCATGGCCGCCGGGGTCGTCTTGCCCTCGCGGGCGACGTCCGTCAGCTCGGTGAGCGCGATCGCGAGTTCCTTCAGCGACATCGAGTCCGCGTCACGGACCTTGGGCACGACGAGCCCGCGCGGGGTGGCCGCGGCGATCCCGAGGTGGACGTAGTCCTTGTAGACGATCTCCTGTGCCGCCTCGTCCCACACCGCGTTGACGTCCGGAGTGCGCTTGGCCGCCAGGCAGACGGCCTTCGCCGCGAACGTCAGCGGGGTGACCTTGACCCCGGCGAACTCCCGCGACTTCTTGAGCTTCTCCCGGAATTCCATCATCGGCGTGACGTCGACGGTGAGGAACTCCGTGACATGCGGGGCGGTGTAGGCGCTCTGCACCATCGCGGCCGCGGTGGCCTTGCGGACACCCTTGACCGGCACCCGGCGTTCCCGCGTCGCGGGGTCGTAGCCACTGTCCACAACGGACTGGACAGGGGCGGCCGTCGCCGAACCGTTGGCGGCGGCCTGGACGTCGTCCCTGGTGATCACGCCGCCGTCGGCGGTGCCGGTGAGCGCGTGCAGGTCGACGCCGAGGTCCTTGGCGAGCTTGCGCACCGGCGGTTTCGCCAGCGGCACGTACCCGCCCTTGGGCTTGGCGGGAGCGGGTGCCGGAGCCGCCGCCGCCGGAGCGGCCGGGGCAGTCGGGGCGGCGGCGGGTGCCGCGCCCTTCCGGGCCCGGCGGTGCGTGACGACCGCCTTGGAGCCGTAGCCGACCAGCGGCTTCATCTCCTCCTCGGCCGGTTCCTCTTCCTTCGAGGGGGCAGCCGCCGGAGCCGCTTTGCCGTCGGGGTCGACGTCGATGGTGAGGATCGGCGCGCCGACCTCCACCGTCTGACCCGGTTCGACGAGCAGTTCGGTGACCACGCCCGCCCACGGGATGGGCAGTTCGACGGCGGCCTTCGCGGTCTCGACCTCGACCACGATCTGGTTCACCGTCACGGTGTCACCCGGTTTGACCTGCCAGGCGATGATGTCGGCCTCGGTCAGCCCCTCCGCCGTGTCGGCCAGGGGGAAGTGTTTGTATTCGGGCATTTCGGAGACGTCCCCCTTACCAGGCGAGTGAGCGGTCGACGGTGTGCAGCACCCGGTCCAGGTCGGGGAGGTAATGCTCCTCGAGCTTGGCAGGCGGGTACGGCGTGTCGAATCCGGTCACCCGCAGCACGGGGGCTTCGAGTGAGTAGAAGCATTCCTGCTGCACGCGTGCGGCGATCTCCGAGGTCAGTGACGTCTCCGACGGCGCCTCGCTCAGCGCGATGAGCCGTCCGGTCTTGCACACCGACTCGAACACCGGGTCCAGGTCCAGCGGGGACAGCGTCCGCAGGTCGATGACCTCGAGCGATTTGCCCTCGTCCTCGGCGGCGGTGGCCGCGTCGAGCGCGACCTTCACCGAAGGGCCGTACGCGACGACGGTGGCCGTCGTGCCTTCGCGGACGACGCGGGACTTGAACAGCGCGTCCGGTGTGCCCTCCGTGTCGACCTCCGCCTTCATCGCGCCGGAGTGGTACAGCTTCTTCGGCTCGAAGAACAGGATCGGGTCGTCGGATTTGATGGCCTGCTGGATCATCCAGTAGGCGTCGACGGCGTTCGAGCACGAGACGACCTTGAGGCCGGGGATGTGCGAGAACAGCGACTCCGGCGACTCCGAGTGGTGCTCGACCGCGCCGATGCCGCCGCCGAACGGCACCCGGATCACGATGGGCATCTTGACCTTGCCCTGTGTCCGGTAGTGCAGCTTCGCCACCTGGCTCACGATCTGGTCGAAGCCGGGGAAGATGAAGCCCTCGAACTGGATCTCGCACACCGGGCGGAAACCGCGGACGGCCAGGCCGACCGCGGTACCGATGATGCCCGACTCGGCGAGCGGCGTGTCCAGCACGCGCTGCTCGCCGAAGTCCTTCTGCAGGCCGTCGGTGATGCGGAAGACGCCGCCGAGCTTGCCGACGTCCTCACCCATGATCAGGACCTTGGGGTCCTCTTCCATCGCGCGCCGGAGGCCGAGGTTGATCGCCTTGCCGATGGTGAGTTTCTGGAGGTCGCTCATTTCAGTGCTCACCCGCCCCGACGAAACCATCCAAATAGGACAGATACTGTTCGCGCTGCGCGTCCAGCATCGGCGTGGACTCGGCGTAGACGTTCTTGAAGATCCGCTCGGGTGGCGGTTCGGGCATGTTGAAGCAGTACTCGCGCAGCTCGGCCGCGAACGCGTCCGAATCGGCCTGCACCTGGTCGAAGAACGCCTGGTCGGCGCCGCCACCGCGGGCGAGGTACGCCCGGACGCGCTCGATCGGGTCCTTCAGCTTCCACTCCTCCAGCTCGTCGGAGAGCCGGTAGCGGGTGGGGTCGTCGGTGGTGGTGTGCGCGTCCATCCGGTAGGTGAACGCCTCGATCAGCACAGGGCCGTTGCCGTGACGGCATTCCTCCAGCGCCCAGCGGGAGACCGCGAGGCAGGCGAGGACGTCGTTGCCGTCCACGCGGATGCCGGGGAAGCCGTAACCGCGGGCGCGCTGGTAGAGCGGCAGCCGCGACTGGCGTTCGGTGGGCTCCGAGATCGCCCACTGGTTGTTCTGGCAGAAGAACACGAGCGGCGCGTCGTAGACGGCGGCCCAGACGAAGCCTTCGTGCACGTCGCCCTGCGAAGTCGCTCCGTCACCGAAGTAGCAGATGGTGGCTTCGCCGTTGTCGTCGCCGACCTTGCCTTCGAACTTCTGGCCCATCGCGTAACCGGCGGCGTTGAGCACCTGGTTGCCGATCACGATGGTGTAGGGGTGGAAGCCGTGGGCCTTGTAGTCCCAGCCGCTGTGGTCGGTGCAGCGGAAGATGCCGAGCACCTCTTTGAGGTCGACGCCGCGGGCGTACGCGACACCGTGCTCGCGGTAGCTGGGGAACGCCATGTCCCGTTTCTGCAGCGCACGGCCGGAGCCGATCTGCGCGGCTTCCTGGCCGAGCAGCGGGACCCAGATGCCGAGCTGGCCCTGGCGCTGCATCGCGTTGGCCTCGCGGTCCGCGCGGCGGACCAGGACCATGTCGCGATAGAGGCTCTTGAGGGCTTCCGCGTCGATGTCGTCGACGTACCGGTCGAATCGCGGCGAGGAGACCCGTTCGCCTTCGGGGGTGAGCAGCTGAGTCAGCTCAGCGCCACCTTCGCTCGTTGCTCGCAAACCGGCGATCACCTGTTCGGGGGACGGTTGGGCCGCTACCGCGGCGGGGCCGTCTCCAGGCTCCGGGTGCGTCCAGTGTTCGGACGGCATGCGCTGTTCTCCTTGATGTCGGCGCCTCTGGCGGCCACTTGTGGCGGCCACAGTGACTGCGCCGGCGGGGACCAGCGCGTCGGATCTGAAGCGCTGGGTCACCATCGGCGTTGACGGTTCGTGCGCACATCCTGGCATGCCGGACGCCGGTTTGGTCAGTGGCGGTTGCTGATTTGTTGCTGAGAAAGGGTGTCTGATCAGGGAAAATGCTAGGAAGCCCGAGTGTGGGGCCGCCGAAAGTAGGTGATTCACCCGCGGGCCGACCAGCGGACGGCGCGCACCGACGGGTGTAGCGCCCACCTTGATCGATGACGATGCGTGCCCGCCATTGTGACCCATCACACGCTCCCTTGCCCGTGGCAGGATGGCGGACGTGGAGCAGAAATCCGTACGCGAAACCGTGGTTTCGAACTGGGCGCACGACGTCCTTCCCAGCCTGTCCGGCCTGGTGGCGATCCCCGCCTTGTCGCCGGCCTTCGACTCCGAGTGGGCGAAGAGCGGTCATCTGGCCGCCGCCGTCGAGCACGTCCGTGCCTGGATCGCCGCCCGGGAGATCCCCGGCGCGACGCTCGAGGTCGTGGAACTCGAAGGCCGCAGCCCGCTGCTGGTCGTCGACATCCCGGCGACGTCCGAAGCGGCCGACAAGGGCACCGTGCTGATGTACGGGCACCTCGACAAGCAGCCCCCGGTCGGCGGCTGGTCCGAGGGGCTCGACCCGTGGACGCCGGTGATCCGTGACGGCAGGCTGTACGGCCGCGGCGCCGTCGACGATGGTTACTCCGGCTACGCGGCGACGACGGCGATCGAGGCCGTGCGCGCCGCCGGTGGCGAGCACTCCCGCGCGGTCGTGCTGCTCGAAACCGGTGAAGAGTCCGGTAGCCCGGATCTGCCGGCGTACGTCGAGCACCTGAAGGAGCGGCTCGGCGCTGTCTCGCTGGTCGTCTGCCTCGACGCGGGCGGCACGGACTACGAGCGCCTGTGGCTGACCACCAGCCTGCGCGGGATGCTGCACGTCAACGTCACCGTCCGGGTGCTCGAATCGGCACAGCACTCCGGCATGGCCAGCGGCATCGTGGCGAGTTCGTTCCGCGTGCTGCGCGTTCTGCTCGACCGGATCGAGAACGCGGAGACCGGCGAGATCAAGCTCGCCGAACTGAGCGTCGACATCCCGGAGAACCGCGTCGACGAGGCTCGCGGCGTCGTCGAGATCGCGCCCGGCGCGGCGAAGACGCTCTTCCCGGTGGTCGGCCGGACGGTGTCCGACGACGACCTCGAACTGCTGCTCAACAACTCGTGGCGGCCGACGCTTTCGGTGATCGGCGCGGAGGGCTTCCCGCTCCCTGCCGACGCGGGCAACGTGCTGCGCGACAGCACCACGCTCACGCTGAGCTTCCGGCTTCCGCCGACGGCCGACGCGAAGGCCGCGATGGAGGCGGTCCGCCGCGTCCTCACCACCGACGTGCCGTATGACGCTTCGGTCGAACTCGGCGACTTCCAGGCCGAGAACGGCTGGAACGCGCCGGACACCGCGCCGTGGCTCGACGAGGCCCTGCACCGCGTGAGCGGCGAGGTCTTCGGCGCGCCGCACAAGAGCTACGGCATGGGCGGGTCGATCCCGTTCATGGGCCTGCTCGGCGAGAAGTACCCGGCCGCGCAGTTCGTGGTCACCGGCGCCTGCGGCCCGGACTCGAACATCCACGTGCCGGACGAGTGGTTGAACATCGACTTCGCGCAGCGGGTCACCGAGGCGGTCGCGCACATCCTGGACGCGCACGCGCGTAGCTGATCTCCCCGCTCACGCTGCGATGAAAGGTCCTTTCCTTGCAAAATTTGCCAGGAAAGGACCTTTCATGGCGCGTACGGGAGGATCATGTTCGAGGGTTTCGAGCTTGAGAACGTCGACGTCGGCGAAGCGACCTTAAGAGTCCGTCACGGTGGTTCGGGACCGCCTCTCGTCCTTCTGCACGGACATCCGCGTACGCACACCACCTGGTACGACGTCGCGCCCCGGCTCGCGGACGCGTTCACCGTCGTCTGCCCGGATCTCCCCGGCTACGGCCAGTCTTCGAAACCCGAGACCACCGAAGACCACTCCGCGCATTCGAAGCGCGCCATGGCCCGGCACATCGTCGCGCTCATGCGGCACCTCGGCCACGAACGGTTCGCCGTCGCCGGACACGATCGCGGCAGCGCCGTCGCCTACCGGCTGGCCTTCGATCACCCGGAAGCCGTCACGAAGCTGGCCATCCTCGACGGCATCCCGATCGGCGAGCATCTTTCCCGCGCGGACGCGAAATTCGCGCAGGCCTGGTGGCACTGGTTCTTCTTCGGCCAGCTCGCGAAACCCGCCGAACGCGTGATCAACGCCGACCCGGACGCTTGGTACGGCGGCGATCCCGAGGCGATGGGCGCCGAGAACCACGCCGACTTCCTGCGCGCGATCCACGATCCCGAAACCGTCCACGCCATGCTCGAGGACTACCGAGCCGGTCTCGGGCCTGACCGCGCGGCCGACGACGCCGACAAGGCGGCCGGGAACAAGATCGCGTGTCCGGTGCTGGTCCTGTGGTCCAGCCTCGACGATCTCGGCGAACTGTACGGCGACCCGGTCGCGGTGTGGCGCGACTGGGCCGAGGACGTGCGCGGCTTCGCCATCGAGTCCGGGCACCACATGGCCGAGGACAACCCGGCCGACCTCGCGGCGGCGTTGCGCGAGTTCCTGAGCTGAAGGGCCCTTTCCCCGCATGCGATGCGAGGAAAGCGCCCTTCACCGCGTGAGATGAGGGGAAAGGGCCCTTCAGCTCCTACGCGAACTTGTTCAGTGCCGCGGTCAGTTCCGTCAGCTGCGGCGTGAAGCGCTGGTACGAGAACGGCGTCTCGTTGTTCCACGGGATCAGCTTCCCCGCCTTCACCGCGGGCAGCTGGGTCCAGGTCGGCACGCCGCCGAGCCCGTCGGGACCGAGCGAGAGCGAACCACCGCGGTTGTCGTACATGATCACGTCGGCGGGGTACTTGCCGATGTTCTCCCAGCTGATCTGCTGGTAGTACCCGCCCTGGCTCTCGTCCGGCGCCTCCGGCGTGACGAAGTCCAGGCCCTTGCTCCGGTAGTGCTTCGAGGTCGCGAACTTCGGCGCGTTCGAGACGTAGACGGCGTCCTTCTGCGCCGACACCAGCAGGATCTTCAGTCCGGCGGCCTTCTTGGCCGCCTCGGCGAGCGCGGCGTCAGCCTTCTCGTACTCCTCCTTCGCGGCCTTGATCGCGGGAGTTTCCGTGTCGGCGCCAAGCGCCTTCGCGAGCGAGATGAACTTCGCGATCCCCTCGGGCATCGAGATGTCCTGCAGCCGGATCCCGACACTCGGCGCGGCCTTGTCGATCTTCTCCGTCTGCGTGTCCGGGACGTACCACATCTGTTCCTTGAGGTACATCACGCTGATCAGCAGCTGCGGGTTCAGCGCGACGAACTTGTCGAAGTTGAACTCGTTCCACACGTTCCCGAGCGAGGTCACGGAGTTCAGGTCGACGCCGCCCGCCTGCGGGTCCGGCTTGCCGTCGGCGAACTTCGACGGGCCGAAGATCCCGACCGACTTCACGCCCAGATCCCACAGCGCCGCGGCGGCGGTCACCTGCGCGACGATCCGGGTCGGCCGCTCACCTTCGAGTTCGCGGCCGCGGTCGTCGGTGTAGGACCACGTCGTGCCGCCCCCGGACGCGGGTTTCTCCTCCTGGTAGCCGCAGGCGGTCAGGAGGCCGGTCGCGCCGAGCGCCGCGGTGCCGGCGAGAAAGCCGCGTCGAGAGAGGTGCATGGAGATCTTCTTTCGCCGTCGAACCGGATTCGTAGTTAGGCTAGCCTTCGCTTACTCTGAACGCCATGGTCCAGGTCACGGAGCGCGTCAGATCACCCAGGACCAGCGTTTCCGTGAGAACGCTGGTCCTCACCGGGTCGCTCATCGCGCTCGCCGCGGTCATCCTGCTGTCGATCGGCTTCGGCTCGAACCGCCTTTCCCTCGGCGAAGTCCTCCACGCCCTCTTCGCTTACGACGGCCGCTACACCGACGTCGTCGTCCGGGACGATCGCCTGCCCCGGACGGTGCTGGGCCTGCTCGTCGGGATGGCGCTCGGGCTGGCGGGCTCGCTGATGCAGGCGATCACCCGCAATCCGGTCGCGGAACCCGGCCTGCTCGGCATCAACCACGGCGCCGCCGTCGCGATCGTGCTCGGTTCGGCGGTGTTCTCGGTGACGTCGCCCGACGAATACGTCTGGTTCGCCTTCGCCGGAGCGCTGGCGGGCACCGCGCTGGTCTCGGTGATCGGCGGGACGCGGGGCGCCACCAGTCCGCTGCGGCTGGTGCTGGCCGGTGTCGCGATCCAGGCGGTGTTCGTCGGGATCAACCAGGGCATGCAGATGATCAACACGCACAATCTGCAGGCCATGCGGTTCTGGCTGGTCGGCTCGCTGGTCAACCGGGACCTCGGCGCCCTCTCCGTCCTGCTTCCCTTCTTCGTCGCGGGGGTGGTGATCGCGGTCGTCCTGGCCCGCGCGCTGAACGCGCTGGCACTCGGCGAAGACACCGCCCGCGGTCTCGGCGCGAATCCGGCGCTCGTCCGGGTCGCCGGGATGGTCGCCGTCGGGCTGCTGTCGGCGGCGGCGACCGCGGCCTGCGGGCCGATCGCCTTCGTCGGGCTGATGATCCCGCACGTCGTCCGGTCGCTGATCGGCCAGGACGAACGCTGGGTGATGCTGCTTTCGGCACTGCTCGGGCCGGTACTGCTGCTCGGTTGCGATGTCCTCGGACGGTTGC
Organism: Amycolatopsis orientalis DSM 40040 = KCTC 9412; assembly: GCF_000478275.1. Taxonomy (GTDB): domain Bacteria; phylum Actinomycetota; class Actinomycetes; order Mycobacteriales; family Pseudonocardiaceae; genus Amycolatopsis; species Amycolatopsis orientalis. The sequence continues at coordinate 92,078 of NZ_ASJB01000045.1, read as the reverse complement.
TCGGCTCACCGGGCGAGATCCAGGTCGGCGTGATGACCGACGTCGTCGGCGGCATCGCGTTCGTGATCGTGGCCCGGCGACTGAAGGCGGTGCGCCGATGACCTCGCTCGTCCGTCGCGAGTCCGGTTTGGACAGTCGATCGCTGACCGTCGTCGCCGCACTGGCCCTGGCGACCCTGGCCCTCGTCGTGCTTTCGGTCGGTACCGGCGACTACGAGATGAGCCCCGGCGAAGTGCTCGCGACCCTGGCGGGCCAGGGGACGAAGGCGCAGTACCTGGTCGTCATGGGGCGGCTTCCCCGGGTGCTGGTGGCGATCCTCGTCGGCGCCGCGCTGGCGCTGGCGGGCGCGATCTTCCAGACGGTGACCCGGAATCCGCTGGGCAGCCCGGACATCATCGGGTTCACCACGGGGTCGGCGACCGGCGGTATCGCGACACTGCTGATCTTCGGTTCCGCTCCCGGCGTCGTCTCGCTCGGCGCGCTGGCGGGCGGACTGCTGACGGCGGCCGTCGTGATGGCGCTGTGCGCGCCGCACGGACTGCTGAGTTCGCGGCTGGTGCTGCTCGGCATCGCGGTCAGCGCGGTACTGGTCGGCGTGAACTCGTACCTGCTGGTGAAGGCGAACCTCGAAGCCGCCGCGCAGGCTGTCGGCTGGCTGGTCGGTGACCTCGCCGGACGCGACTGGACCTACTTCGTGCCGCTGGCGATCGCGATGGCGGTGTTCGTCCCGATCGTGTTCGCGAACGGCCGCGCGCTGCGCATGCTGGAGATGGGCGACGACACCGCCATCGGGATCGGCGTCGACGTCCCCCGCGTGCGGCGGACCCTGGTGCTGGTGGCCGTGGCGCTGGTCGCCGCCGCCACCGCGGCGACCGGGCCGCTCCCGTTCATCGCCCTCGCCGCACCGCAACTGGCGCGCCGGATGACGCGCCTGCCGGGGCCGAACCTGGTGGCGTCGGCCTTCGTCGGGGCGGCCCTGGTCGTCGCGGCGGACTATCTCGGCCAGCGCCTGCTGGAGTCGTCATTGCTGCCGGCGGGCGTCGTCGCGGCGGCCCTCGGCGGCGCCTACCTGCTCTGGCTGTTGCTCCGGCGACGGGCCTGACGGGTCAGGTCAGCCGGGTCAGCTGCACCGAAACGTCCAAAGTGGACTGACCGCCGCCGGTGAAGATGCCCTTGAGCGGCGCGACGTCGGCGTAGTCCCGGCCGTAGGCGACCCAGACGTGCCGTGTCCCGACCGGGATCGCGTTCGTCGGGTCGTAGGCCCACCAGCCGCCGGTCCAGACGTCGACCCAGGCGTGGCTCTCGCCTTCGACCGTCTCGCCGAGCTTCGCCTCCGGTTTCGTGTGCAGGTACCCGGAGACGTACCGCGCCGGGACGCCGATCGCTCGCAGCATCACCAGTGTCACATGCGCGAAGTCCTGGCAAACCCCTTCGCGTGCGCGCCAGGCGTCGGTCGCCGTGCTGTGCACGCCGGTCGTCCCCGGCTGGTACTTCAGCTGCTTGTTGACCCACTCGCAGATCGCGAGCACGGCCTCCGCCGGGTCAAGCCCCTTCCGCAGTTCGCGCGCGACCTTCGTCAGCTCCGGATCACGCGGCGTGTACGGGGTCGGCGTCAGGTACTCGGTGCGGTGGTCGATGACGGTCTCGGCGCGCAGGTCCTTCCACGACGCCGAGCGGATCGGCTCGCTTTCGTCGGCGGTCTCGACCACCGACGTCGCGAGCACGGTGAACTCGGTGTGCGGCGCGTGAAGGTCGAACGAGGTCACGACGGTGCCCCAGTAATCGGTGTACCGGTAGGCACGGGTCGCCGGTGTCGTCTCGACCCGGTTCACGACCGTGGTCTGCCGCCGGTCGGACCGCGGGGTCAGCCGCGCCTCGTTGTACGACTGCGTGGCGGGTGTCGCGTACCGGTAGCCCGTCCGGTGAGCCACCCGAAGTTGCCAGGTCACAGCGAAACCTCCGCACCGCTCCAGGCCACCCACGGCGACGAATGGAAGAACTGCACCGAAACCGCGTCGCCGATGTCCTTGATCGACGTCTGCAGGCTGCCGAGCCGTTTCGGCAGATCCTCCAGCAGATCCGACGGCCGCAGGAATTCCAGCTCGCTGCGGGCGCGGCCGAGCTGCCGCAACGCCTCCGACTTCTCGTTGGTGCGCGAGTTGACCCCGGGATCCAGTTGCTCCAGGCATTCCTCGGCCTGGCGCAGCGCGTGGAACACCGAACGCGGGAACAGCGTGTCCCGCAACAGGAACTGCACGACACGGGCGGCGTCGAGCGCGCCGCGGTAGGTCCGCAGGTAGGTGTCCTGCGCGCCCGCCGACCGGAGCACCGTGATCCAGCCCGGCGACGACGCGCTGTCCTGCACCCGCGAAAGCAGCAGCCGCACCACCATGTCCGCGCGCTCGACCGACCGGCCGAGCACCATGAACAGCCAGCCGTCGTCCCGGCTCATCGTCGAATCCGCGAGCCCGGCGAACATCGCCGCCCGTTCCTCCACAAAGGACAGGAACGCGTGCGGGCCGGCGCGGCGCGCGTACCGCTGCCTGTCCGGCACCGCGTTCCACGTCGCGTTCAGGCATTCCCACAGTTCGGTCGAGACGACCTCGCGGGCGCCGCGGGTGTTCTCGCGGGCGGAGTTGATCGAACCGACGATCGACGCCGGGTTGTCCTTGGCGTAGGCGACCAGTTCGGTCAGCTTCCACACGTCGAGCGAGTCCATGCCCTCCGGCGAGATGCCGAGGACGGCGAGCAGCTGACGGCTCGCGTGGTCCGGGTCGACGCTGGCGTCTTCGAGCAGCTGGTGCACGGAGACGTTGAGGATCCGGGAGGTGTCGTCGGCACGTTCGACGTACCGGCCGATCCAGTACAGCGATTCCGCGTTGCGGGCCAGCACGGTGCCTCCCTATGCCTGTTGCTGCTGTTGTTGCTGGGTAGTGGTCAGCTCTGGCCCCTGTTCGGCGACCAGACCGTCCACTTGGGACAGTGCGCCGAGCGCGGGCCGTTCCAGCTCCCGCTCCGCCGTCGAGGATCGCGGCGCCAGTACCCAGGTGTCCTTCGAGCCGCCACCCTGCGACGAGTTGACCACCAGGCTGCCTTCCGGGAGCGCGACCCTGGTCAGTCCGCCCGGCAGCACGAAGATGTCCTTGCCGTCGTTGACCGCGAACGGCCGCAGGTCGACGTGCCGCGGCGCCAGCCGATCATCCACTTTGGAGGGAGCGGTGGACAACTGGACCACGGGCTGCGCGATCCAGCCGCGTTTGTGCGCGCGGACCTTCCGTTTCAGCGCGGCCAGTTCGGCGGGCGTCGCATCCGGCCCGAAGACGATGCCGTAGCCGCCGGAGCCTTCGACCGGCTTGACGACCAGCTCTTCCATATGGCTCATCACGTGGTCGAACTCGTCCGGCAGCCAGCACCGGAAGGTGTCCACGTTGGGCAGGAGCGGCTTCTCGTTGAGGTAGTACTTCACCATCTCGGGCACGTAGGTGTAGACGAGTTTGTCGTCGCCGACGCCGTTGCCGACCGCGTTCGCGATCACCACGTTGCCCGCGCGGGCCGCGTTGAGGATCCCGGCCACCCCGAGCACCGAATCCGGCCGGTAGTGCACCGGGTCGAGGAATTCGTCGTCGATCCGCCGGTAGATGACGTCGACCTGCTGTTCGCCCTCGGTGGTGCGCAGGTAGACGACGTTGTCACGGCAGAACATGTCGCGGCCTTCGACCAGTTCGACACCCATCAGCCGGGCCAGCAGCGAATGCTCGAAGTACGCGGAGTTGTGCACCCCCGGGGTGAGCACGACGACCATCGGGTCGGCGACGTTCGCCGCGGCCGCCGCCCGCAGCGCCCGCAGCAGATGGGAGGCGTAGTCGCCGACCGGGCGGACCCGGTGCTGAGCGAACAGGTCCGGGAACACGCGCGCCATCGTGCGGCGGTTCTCCATCACGTACGACACACCGGACGGATTGCGGAGGTTGTCCTCCAGGACCCGGAACGTGCCCTCCTCGTCGCGCACCAGGTCCACTCCGGACACGTGGATGCGGACGCCGTTGGGCGGGTTGATCCCGAACGCCTCGCGCTGGAAATGCTCGCACGAGGTGATCAGCCGTCGCGGGAGAACACCTTCACGCAGGATCTGCCGGTCGCCGTAGATGTCGGCCAGGAAGGCCTCCAGCGCGCGGACCCGTTGTGCCACACCGCGTTCGAGTTTGCTCCATTCGGCGGAAGTGATCACGCGCGGCACCAGGTCCAGCGGGAACGGGCGTTCCTGGCCGGACAGCGAGAACGTGATGCCCTGATCCACCATGGCCCGGTCGATCGCCGCCGATCGGGACGAAAGATCCGTGGACGTCAGCGCGGAGATCGACTCGTACAAGGCCCGGTACGGCTGGCGGACCGTGCCGTCGGCGGTGAACATCTCGTCGTACGCCCCCGCGTGCGGTCTCGACGGCGAGAGATAACCGTCGAACTGCGCTCCGGGTTTCGCCGCCCGCCGCGCCGAAGTCGTCGTCCGCGGACGGCGGCCCGACGGCGGAAGGCGCGGCGCCGAGTTGTTGTTCATGGTCGCCATACTCGCTCACCCTGCCATGTCGGCGCGATACCCGGCGTGAGGACCGTTACGGCCGAAACGGCCCTGTAACGTCGCGGTGCTGGGCTTGCCGCCGGATGAGTGGCAATATGCGTGCTCTCGACACATGGGAACTACAAGGAGTGACGACGTGGCCCGATTGAAAGCGCTCGCCCTGATCCCGGCGCTCGCCCTCGCCGCGGGGGCGCTGACCGCCTGCGGTGACAAGGGTGGGCAGAACACCGCGGCCGGTGGCGTGCAGCTCGTCGCCTCCGGCAAGCTCACCACCTGCACGCACCTGCCCTACCAGCCGTTCCAGGTCAAGCAGGGCGACAAGATCGTCGGCTTCGACGTCGACCTGGTCGACCTGGTCGCGAAGAAGCTGGGCGTCGAGCAGAGCATCGTCGACATCGCCTTCGAGAACATCGAGTCCGGCGAAGCGATGAACACCGGCCAGTGCGACCTCGCCGCCGCCGGGATGACGATCAACGACAAGCGCAAGGCGAAGTTCGCCTTCTCCGACCCCTACTTCGAGGCCTCGCAGGCGCTGCTGGTCAAGACCGGTTCGCCGATCAAGGACCTGAGCAACGTCGCGGGCAAGAAGATCGGTGTCCAGTCGGCCACCACCGGCGCCGACTACGCCAAGGAGAAGGCCGCCGGCGCCGAAATCGTCACCTTCGACGACCTCGCGCTGCTGGAGCAGGCCGTCAAGAGCGGTCAGATCGACGCGGGCGTCAACGACAACGGCGTGCTGTACGACTTCGTGAAGACGAACCCGGACACCACCGTCGTCACGGAGTTCAAGACGAACGAGTTCTACGGCATCGGGATGAAGACGGGCAACACCGCCCTGCTCACGCAGGTCAACGAGGTGCTGAAGGCCTCGGTCACCGACGGCTCGTACGCGCAGATCTACCAGAAGTGGTTCGGCAAGGCACCCACCTGGCAGCCGGGCAGCCCGACCGCGGGTTGATAATCACCTTCTCTGTGGCCGGTGCCAGCGCACCGGCCACAGGCTTGTCGCCACCTTTCTGAGGAGTGAAATGGCACTGAGCCGCCGCCAGCGACGATCGGCGTTCCGGTGGGCGCAGTACGCGCTGCTGCTGGTGATCGTCGTGGTGTTCGCGTTCCTGGCCGACTGGGGACGGCTGGGCAAGGCGTTCTTCGATCTCGACGTCGCCGCGAAGCAGTTCCCGGACGTCATCACCGTCGCGCTGAAGAACACCATCATCTTCACCGCGCTGGGCTTCGCACTCGGCCTCGGGCTGGGGCTTCTGCTCGCGCTGATGAGACTTTCGTCGGTCGGCCCGTACCGATGGTTCGCGCGCGGGTACATCGAATTCTTCCGCGGCCTGCCCGCGTTGCTGATCTTCCTGGCGGTCGGTGTCGGGGTGCCGATCGCCTTCCCGAACGTGTTCCTGCCGCGGAACGTGTCGATCATGCTCGCGCTGGGCATCGTGTCCTCGGCCTACATGGCGGAGACCATCCGCGCGGGTATCCAGGCTGTGCCGCGTGGGCAGGTCGAAGCCGCGCGTTCGCTCGGCATGTCACCGGCGCGCACGATGATCACCGTCGTGATCCCGCAGGCGTTCCGGATCATCCTGCCGCCGCTGGCCAACGAGCTGATCATGCTGACGAAGGACTCTTCGCTGGCGTTCCTGCTCGGCACCACGCCCGCACAGCAGGAGCTGGCGCAGTTCAGCCGTCAGGCGCTGCTGGAGGCCAAGGGGCTGACGCCGATCGTCGTCGCCGGTCTGTGCTACCTGGTCATCACCATTCCGCTGTCGATCCTGCAGCAGCGGCTAGAGAAGAAATACGGAGCCGGAGTGCCCGGCGGAGGAACGGTATGAGCGGCCAGACGATCGTCGAGGTTTCGGGACTGCACAAGGCGTTCGGCGAACTCGAAGTGCTCAAGGGCATCGACCTGCACGTCGAGCGGGGCCAGGTCGTCTGCATCATCGGCCCGTCGGGTTCCGGCAAGTCGACGCTGCTGCGCTGCGTCAACCTCCTCGAGGAACCGCAGCAGGGCAAGATCGTGGTCAACGGCAGCGAGATCACCGACCCGGACGTCGACATCGACGCCGCCCGCACGAAGATCGGCATGGTCTTCCAGTCGTTCAACCTCTTCTCGCACCTGAGCGTGCTCGACAACCTCACGGTCGCGCAGCGCAAGGTGTTGAAGCGCGGCAAGGAGGAGTCGGAACGCATCGCGCGAGAAAACCTCGCGAAGGTCGGCCTGGCGGAGAAGGAGTCTTCGCTGCCGACGCAGCTCTCCGGCGGACAGCAGCAACGCGTCGCGATCGCCAGGGCGCTGTCGATGAACCCCGACGTCATGCTGTTCGACGAGCCGACGTCGGCGCTCGACCCCGAACTCGTCGGTGACGTCCTCGCGGTCATGCGGCAGCTGGCGCAGGAGGGCATGACGATGCTCGTCGTCACGCACGAGATGCAGTTCGCCCGTGAGGTGGCCGACACCGTGCTGTTCATGGACGGCGGCGTCGTCGTCGAACAGGGCGCGCCGGACCAGGTCATCGGCGACCCGCAGGAGGAACGCACGAAGACGTTCCTCTCGCGGGTGTTGAACCCGAACCACCAGGGCTAACGGCCTCGGAGCTGCGACTCCAGCTGGACCACCTTGGCGGCCACTTCGTGCGGCCCGGCCCCCATGAGGCTCACCCAGCCCTTGGTGTCCGGGCCGAACACGACACGGCCCTGCTCGGTGTCCATCCAGCCCGGTGGTTTCTCCACGCGTTTCCGGTTGCCGCCGCCGTCACGGATGGCGACGTACAGCCTGCCGAAGAAGGTGTGCGGTGACCGGATCCACTGGAGGACCTTCTTGGCGTCGCGGATGCTCGGGCTGCTGCCGGTCAGCATCTCGCCCTTCATGAGGACGTGCAGATCGGCTTCCGAGCAGTTCAGCGAAGGCGTGCGCGCGGCGGGTGCCTCCGGGAGCAGACCGGTGAAATCCTGCGCGAGCGTGTCGGGCCGGATCGGCGTCAGGTAGACGACCTTGTCGACCAGGACGACCGTGACCGCTTCCCGGCCACTGCCCGCGGCGCGAACGGTCCGTTCCCGCCCCTCGGACTTCACCCACGAGTAGTACTCGACCGCCGGCCGTTGCAGAAAGCGCAGCGTGTCGAGGAATTCGTCGTCGATCCGGCCACGCCTGAGCAGTCCTTGTCTGTCCAATTCGGACTGTGCGGTGGCGGCCAGCGCACGGCGTTCCTCGGGCAGGTACCACTGCGCGCCGCGGACGAGCGTCGGGTGGATGTCGCCGAGATTATGTTGATCCAGCAGGGTTTCGTAGGTCTGGAGCGTCAGCTCGACAGGCTTCTGGAGCACGGCTACGCGCCGATCACCGGCGGGACCGGCTTGTCGCCGTCGTAGCCGCCGAAGATGGAGTCGCCGTCCTCTTCCTGAAGCATGATCTTGCGCTGGTGCTCCTCGTCCTCGCCACCCTTGCCGCCTTTACCGGCACCACCCATGCCGCCGCCCATCCCGGGCGCGCCGGGCCTGCCCGCCGCCGCACCCCCGGCAGGCGTTCCGGCCGGACCGCGCATCGCGCCTTCGCCGGGCATACCGGCCCCGACACCGCGACCGGGCCCCATGCTCCCGGGCCCACCGGTCGACCCACCCGGCCCGAACCCGCCACCAGGCCCGAATCCGCCGCTGAACCCACCCGAACCCGGCCCGAATCCGCCACCACCTGGTCCACCTGGACCGGCCGGACCGCCACCGCCGGGCCCGAAGCCGGGCGGCCGGAACTCACCAGGGCGCATCGCGGGCGCGGGCTTCACCGAGGAAAGATCGGTCTGGTCGTTCGGCCGCCGAGGCGGCTGCGAGGGCAGCGGGGTTTGCGGCATCCGAGGCGGCACGACCGGCGGCCTCGGCGCCTGGTAACCCTCGGCCCCCGGCGGCGCGCTGTACGAACTCGGCCCGCCGGTGTACCCGCCCGGCCCAGGCCCCGTCCGCCCCGAATCGCCGCCGGAATGACCACCGCTGAACCCGCTGACCTTGGTCTGCCCGGGATCGATCGGATCCGGCGTGATCGGCCCGGCGGAGACGTTCGGATCGTGCGCGGCCGGGTAGACCGGCGCGAGTGTCAGCTGCCGCGGCTGGGTGCTCTGGTAGTACGGCTCGTAGATCTCGACGTTGTGCTTGGTGTCCGCGTCGAACTTCGCGGCGGCGATCTCGTCGTCACTCGCGCCGATGGACAGCACGTCCTCCGGCCCGCTGTCCCCGGCGCGCTCCTTCTCGACCGGGCGGACATTGCCGCGCGTGTAATGGAAGGAGGCGTTCTGGTCGAACATCGACTGACGGGCGCGGTCCATGTTCTCGCCCGCGATCTTGGAGGTCGCGATGAGCGGGGCGAGGCCGGCTGTGCCGCTGTCGGCGGCCTTGCCCTTCCAGAAGGAACTCAGCGCCGTCTGGCTCGACTCCATCGCCTTGCTGAAGTTTTCGTGGAACACCATCAACTTGTGGGAGGCGACCTGCGCCTTGTCGAGGGTTTCCGTCGTCGAAGGATTGGCGTTGAGCTTGGTGAAGATCTCCCAACCGCTGTAGGTCATGGCCTAAGCTCCTTTGAGCTTCTTGATCGCTGCGGACGCGACTTTGGTGGCCAATCCGCATGGATCCGACAGCATGGGATTACCGGTGGCGAGGAGCGGGGTGACCGTGTAGGTGAGGTCGTCACGCACACCCACGGCGAGTACGCACCGCCCCTTGCCTTCTCCGCCGTTGTCATAGATGACGCCTGGGTAGCCTTCGATCGAGTCAACCGGCGTGAAGGTGGAAAGCCCGCCCTGCGCGTGTTTTGCATAGAGACTGCTCAGTCCGTCCTTGTTGCCCGGCAGGAGGCCTGCGGTCACGCTACTGGGGCCTTCTTCGAAGATCCATCCGCAGCTCTTCCCGAAGGTCCCGTCATCGATTTCCGTCTTCTCGACCTTTCCGCCGATCTCTTCGATCTGAGCGGTGGTCACCGTGCTGCACGGGTCCGATTCGGCCTGCGAGGTGTTCAGGATCGGGTTCGTCACCCTCGGCGCTCCGTTTGCCGGGAGGCGGGCGGAGGACGGTGCGGGTGTGGCGGCCGACGTCGGGGTTCCCGTCTTCTGGTCGCTGCATCCACCGGTGAGTACGACGGCGCCTACTGCGGCGATCGACAGGAGCTTCCTAGCGTGGTGCATCAGTCGGCCTTCCCGATCTGGCGGAGTGCGTCGATGGCTGCCTCATCTTGATTTTGATAGGCAGTCCGGATTTGCTTCAGAGTGTCCAGGTACGAGTTCGTGTATTCCCACGCCCCCTGCATGAACGCCTGATAAGCGGCTCCGGAGTTGTTCGCGGCGGCGGTGTACCCCTCGCTGCCGACCTCGTGACCAGGGGGCTGAATCTGGTTCAGTACGTCGGCTTCGCGCCGTGCCTTTCGGAAGTCGCTTTCCAAGCAGTCCTCTAGGGACTTGATCACCTTGTCCATGGCCGCCGGGTCGAATTCCCAGCCGCCGTTCGCCGACGCGGCGGCGAAGTCGGCCTTCGCCTGCCCGCTGCCCAGCTCGCCGTAGTTCGGCGGCGGTGGCGGGGGCGGTGCCGCGGCGGCACCCGGGATCAACCCCGAGCCCGGCGGCGGTGGTGCCTGCGGCGCCGTCGAGCCCACCTGCTCGTAGATCCCCTGAGGGCCGCTTCCCGGTCGTGTCATGACGTGCCTCCCCGCACGGGCCGCGATCGGGCGCGACCTACCCGTAGTTCCCCACTGACTCCAATCGGTGACGATAGCAGCAGGTAAACCGCCGATCAGCCCCTTCGCGGAAGATCGCCATCGAAAGATGGGGGATCGGCTTGCTTTTGTCCCGATCGGCCTTTTCGCCCGGTCTGGAAGAGGGGCACGTCGTCGCACGGTCGGGATTGAGCTGGTGAAGACCTCGCCGCTGCTAGGCCAGCTTGAAGTTCTTGATCGCGGCAGCCGCGACTCTGGCCGCCAAACCACAGGGATCGGAGAGCATGGGGTTGCCCGCATAGAGCTGGGGAACGATGGTGTACACGAGGTCATCGCGAAGACCGACAGCCAAGTTGCAGAAGCCCTCACGGCCGCCAGTGGTGCCGTAAATGACGGCGGGATAGCCCTCAATCGGGTCGATCGGCTTGAAAGTGACGAAGTCGCCGTGTGCCTTCTTTGCGTAGAGGCTGCTCAGTCCTTCCTTGTTGCCGACGACGAGTCCGGCGTTGACATTGCTGGGGCCCTCTTCGAAAATCCAACCGCAGTTCTTGCCGAGTGCACCGTCGTCGGTCACGGTCTTTTCGACTTTTCCTCCGAGTTCTTCGATCTGCGAGGTCTTCACCGCGGTACATGGATCCGTCTCCGCCCCCGCCGTGTTCTTGATCGGTTCGGGAACCGCGGGAGCGCCGTCCCTCGGAAGCTGTGTCGAGGCTGTCGCCGGCGACGGCGCCGGTATGGGGCTCCCGGACTTCTGATCGCTGCAGCCATCTGCGAGGACCATTACGGCTGCGACGGTCACGGACAGGAAATGGGTACTCCGGCGCATCAAACAGCCTTTCCGGTTTGCCGAATCGCCTCCAGTACGGCCTCGTCCTGCCGTTGGTCCATGGCTACTCGGGGGCGAAGTCGCGGCCGGTTGGCTGCGCGACCTGTCATTTCTGGTCCGCTGATCAGGACTTCTTGAGATTTTCGATCGCCGCGGCGGCGACCTTGGTCGCCAGACCACAGGGATCGGAGTACGAAGGGTGGTCGCTGCCGAGTCGCGGAATGGTGGTGTAGACGAGGTCATCGCGGACGCCGACGGCGAGCGTGCAGGTCCCCGGGCCTTCGCCGCCGTTCGCATAAACGACGGCCGGATAGCCGACGACCTGTTCGACCGGTTTGAACGTGGTCAAGCCGCTAGTCGCGTTTTGCGCGTAGAGAGAGCTAAGACCGGGCTTGTTGCCGGCAACAAGCCCGGCACTCACAGTATTCGCCCCCTTTGCGAAGATCCACGCACAGGCCTTACCCATGGTCATCTGTTCCTGCTCGGACCGCTCGACCTTTCCGCCGATCTCTTCGATCTGAGCGGTGGTCACCGTGCTGCACGGGTCCGTTTCGGCCTGCGAGGTGTTCAGGATCGGGTTCATCACCGCGGGCGCTCCGTTTGTCGGAAGGCGGGCGGAGGACGGTGCGGGCGAGGCCGGGGTTGCCGTCTTCTGGTCGCTGCAACCACCGGCGAGTACGACGGCGCCTACTGCGGCGATCGACAGGAGTTTCCTAGCGTGGTGCATCAGTCGGCCTTCCCCATCTGGCGGAGTGCGTCGAGGGCTCTTTGATCTTCATTTGGACAGGTATGGCCGCAGGTCGATGTGATCGCCTGATCAGGACTTCTTGAGATTCTTGATCGCCGCGGCGGCGACCTTGGTCGCCATTCCGCAGGGATCGGCGAAAGAGGGATGATCGCTGCTAAGCCTGGGGATGATGGTGTACACGAGGTCATCCCGAATGCCGACGGCCAGAGTGCAGGTCCCTTGGCCTTCGCCTCCGTTGGCGTAGACGACGGCCGGATGGCCATTTATCGGCTCCACCGGTCTGAACGTGGTGAGGCCGCCGGTCGCGTTCGATTCGTACAACGAACGCAGACCGTTCTTGTTGCCGGTGACCAGGCCCGCGCTGACAGTGGTGGGGGACACTTCGAAGACCCAGGTGCAAGCGACGCCCGTCGTCAAATCCTCAGTGCGGGTTCTCTTGACCTTGCCGCCGATGGACTCGATCTCCGCGGCGGAAAGGACCCCGCAGGGATCAGCCTCGGCTTTCGCCGTGTTGCTTATCGGGTCCGTCACGGCCGGTACCCCGACTGTCGAAGGCGCACTCGTCGGCACGGAAACGCCTGAATTCCGGTCACTGCATCCGCTGATCACTACCGCCAGCGCCACCGCCCCGGCCACCAGGACTTCGGTCGTCGTCTTGGTCATGTCGTGCCTCCCCGCACGGGCCGCGAAGGGCGCGACCTACCCGTAGTCCACCTCTGACTTCGGTGAGTGACCGTAGCAGCGAGCCGCCCGCTCAGTGACAAGTCCGACGAAGATCACCACGACGAATGCGAACGCCCAGGTCTGTAACCCCGAGGGCCGTTCTGCCGTCCTGATTCCTGGCAGGTTCCGGTCTACTGACCTTGGGCCCCTTGCGAATCCAGGGCATGATCGGCTTCGCTGATGGCCGGGGAACGACGGGGGAGGGAAGCGAGACGATGCCGGGCTTTCGGCGCAACAACGGGCCGCGCGATCCTGGGGAGGGTGAGACGAACGGCGACGCCGCCCTGCCGCCGCTCGATCCGTTCGACCCGAACCCCGACAAGCGGTACGAGGTCCCGGCTTCCGAGTTGATGAAGCCGGGGACGACCGGTCTGCTCCGCTGGCGCCGCCAGGCGACCAACGCGCCGATCGTGCAGATCGAGGACGCCTACATCACCGGGACGCTCGATCTGCGCGCGGCGGACCTCAAGTATCTGTTCCGGTTCGAGCGGTGCCGGTTCGAGCATCCGCCGGACGTCCGCGAGGCGCATCTGCTGGGACTCGTGTTCCGCAAGTGCTGGCTGCCCGGGCTCAAGGCGCGGAACCTCCGCACCCGCAACGACGTCCGCCTCATCCGCAGTGTCGTGCACGTCGACGGCGAGCACGAGATCGAGGAGACCACGGTCCAGCGCGGCGACGATCGTGAGCGCGGGATGCCGAACGCGGCGGTCAACCTCACGGACGCGGTCATCGAGGGGTCGGTCGTGCTGACCCGCACGGTGATCACCCATCCGCGGGGGAAGGCGATCCAGGCCGACCGGGTCAACATCGTCGGCGCGCTGCTCGCGTACCGGTTGGTGGCCAACGGGGAAGTCCGCATCCCGGGTATGCGGGCCGGCGGTAACGTCAACTTTTCGGGCGCGACGCTCAACAACCGGGACGGCTTCGCCCTCAACGGGAACGGGATCCACATCGGCGGCAGCCTGCTCTGCGAGGTGGACAACTACGGGCCCGCGGCGCAGCGGAAACGCTTCTCCGCCAGTGGGATCATGTTCCTGCCGAGCGCCACTGTGGACAGTGACATCATCATGCGTGAGGCCCGGCTTTCGGTGAACCAGTCCGGGCCGATCGTCGTGGGTGCCTGGAAGTCGAACGATCCATACATCGACCCGCGGCCGGCGTTGGTCGCGGATCGCCTGACGGTCAACGGAAATCTCGAACTGAGCGACGGCATGCAGGCGACCGGGACGCTGCGGATGGTCAACGCGCGGATCGGCGGATCGCTGCGGTTGGCCGGGGCCGAGGTCCAGGTCGTGCGCGGGCAGAGCACGCCGTACTACGACCGGGCGATCCATCTCGACGGGACGACGATCGGCGGCGACATCGAGGCGACGAGTCTGCGGGTGCCGTCGGGACAGTTGCGCATGGCCGACATCACCGTCGGCGGCAACGTCCTCGCCTGGAACTCGATGTTCCTGCACCCGCGCCGCGACGTCTTCTCCGCGCGGCGCGCGAAGATCGCCGGGAACTTCCAGCTCACTGACGCGACCGTGCAAGGGACCCTGCGGTTGCAGGGTGCGGAGGTCGGCGGCAGCGTGAACCTCTTCGGTACCAGTTTGACCGAGCCCGGCGCACGGACGAACACCAGTTACTCGCTGGACGTCCGCACCGCGCGGATCGGCCGGGACCTCGTCCTCACCGAGAACAAGGAGCGCCCGTTCATCGCGCAGGGCGGGGTCAACCTCGACGGCGCCCAGATCGCGCGGCGAGTCGATTTCCGCGGCGCGCGGCTCGGTTCTCTGCCGCAGCACGGGATCGCGCTCGACGGCAGTGACGTTTCGGCCGACGAGTTCCTGCTCACCCCGGCCACGCCCCCGGACGGCCGGATCGTGTTGCGGCGCGCGCATTGCGGCACGCTGGGCGACAACGAGGCATTCTGGGCGTCGGCGGCGGGGATCGAGCTGGAGGACTTCCGGTACGACGCGCTCCAGGAGGACATCGCCCTCGACGACGACCGCGCGATCGACCATCGGATCGTGTTGCTGCGCAAGGCGATGGACGGCTACCGGCCGGGACCTTACGACCAGCTGGCGGCGACGCTGCGCGCGTCCGGTAACGAAGAGCACGCCTCCACGGTGATGCTGAAGAAACAGCAGTTCCGGTACGAGGCGCTCGCGAAGGGCTTCAAGTTCTTCGGTCCCGGCGTGCACGTGTGGAGCTGGCTGCAGCGGTCGATGGTCGGCTACGGCTTCCGCCCGGTGCGGGCACTCGGCTGGTTGCTGACGTTGCTCGTGCTGGGGAGCCTGTGGTTCGGGCTCGGGATGGACGACTGCGTCACCAATCCCAAGCTCACCGTGAGCGGGCCGCGGTGCCTGGTCAACCAGGACGACACCGGGCTGCAGTGGAACCCGGTGCTGTACACGGTCGATCTCCTGGTCCCCATCGTCGACTTCGGGAACAAGTCGCGCTGGTACATGCACGGCGTGGACAACTGGGTCGCGGCCGGGTTCACCGCGTCGGGCTGGGTACTGGCCACGACGGTCGCCGCCGGTATCAGTCGCATGCTCCGCCGGGACAACTGAGGGTATTTCACATACCCTCAGTACGGAGGTATGTCATGACAGAACCCAGCGCCACCGGCAAGATCGCCATCGCCGCTCCACCCGAGAAGGTGTACGCCCTGGTCAGTGACCCGGGCGCGCTCGCGGGAATGGCCGAAGAGTACGAGGGGCACCGCTGGGTCGGTGATGCGAAGGCCGCCGCCGTCGGCGCGAAGTTCCGTGGCCGCAACCGCCACGGGATCCGCCGGTGGAGCACGCTTTCGACGATCACCGACGCCGACGAGGGCAAGCGGTTCGCGTTCGAGGTGACCACCTTCGCCGGGCTTCCCGTCGCGCGCTGGCAGTACGACATCGAGTCCACCGGTGACGGCTGTGTGGCCGTCGAGAGCACGTGGGACCGGCGGCCGGGCTGGCTCCGCGGCCCGACGTCGCTGTTCACCGGGGTCTGGAACCGGGACGACGCCAACCGGGCGAACATCGCGGCGACCCTGGCCCGGCTGAAGGCCGCCGCCGAGTCCTGACCCCCACCAACCACCCGCATTTCGTCCTCCGGATGCGGTACTTGCGCGCGCAACTACCGCATCCAGAGGACGAAATGCGGTGGGGGCGGGCGCCTCACTCCACGAAGTGCGACCAGAACTCGACGTGCCGCGGGCCGCCCGGCGGCGGTGGGCCCAGCGGCCGGCCGCCGAAGTCATGCTGCAGGTATCCCCGCAGGTCGTAGCCGTAATAGATGATGTCGGTCTGATACACCGAAAAGACCGGATAGCCCGAACTCCCGGCTATCCCGGGCAGATACCGGTGCCCGCAGACCGGCACCAGCTGAGGCACCCGCGCGAGGTGCTCACGGGCCCTGGCCAGCGCGTCGGCCAGGTCGAGCGGCCGCATACCCCAGCCGGTCAGCCAGAAGCCGTTGTGCTCGATGTCGTAGAGCACCCCGTCGACCGGCCAATCCAGCCGTTTCCGCAGCTGTTCGGGGTTGCCGCAGCGCCAATCCGGCCAGCGGTCGCCGATCGGCACCCCGGCGGAGAGGAAGGTCCGGTGGTCCGCGGCGAATCGGAAGCCGAAACGTGCTTCGACGTCGTCGAGCTCGGCCTCGCTCAACCCGGGGCGCACGGGTTCGGCCAAGCTCGCCTGGAGGTCATGTGCCTCCTTGAGGGTGAAGGCGTGCTCAACTGTGGACATGTGTTCGAGCCTAAGTCGCGCAACGCGGTGGCGCCTTCTCTTTTAACGCCGCTCCCACGCCGGCCCTCATCACCCACATGAGCCTCCTCCCCTGGGGTGAGCTCGCCCTCTCAACGCGCGGAGCCCGGAACAGAGCGGCGCCGGGTGTAGTTCACTCTTGTCGTGACTTCTCCACAAACGCAGTCCCGCGTGCGGGCGCCCGAGCTCGCCGGTGACGTCTGGCTCAACACCGGCGGCGAGCGGCTCACGCTCGCCGGGCTGCGCGGCCGTGTCGTCCTGCTGGACTTCTGGACCAGCGGCTGTATCAACTGCCTGCACGTCCTCGACGAGCTGCGCCCCCTGGAGGCCGAGTTCGCCGACGTCCTGGTGACCATCGGCGTGCATTCGCCGAAGTTCCTGCACGAGGGCGAGGCGGCCGCGATCGAGGCGGCGGTGCGGCGCTACGAGGTGCACCATCCGGTGCTCAACGACCCGCGGATGACCACCTGGTCCCAGTACGCGGTCAAGGCCTGGCCGACGCTGGTCGTCGTGGACCCCGAGGGCTACGTCGTGCACGTCGCCGCCGGTGAAGGGCACGGCGAAGCATTGCGCCGCGTGATCGCCGACCTCGTCACGACCCATGAGGCCAAGGGCACGCTCCGCCGCGGCGGAAGCCCGTACGTCCCGGCCGAGGAGCAGCGCACCGAGCTGCGCTTCCCGAGCAAGGCCGTCACCACCGCCGAGGGCCGGATCCTGGTCGCCGACACCGGCAACCACTCCATCGTCGAGTTCGCTTCCGACGGTGAGACGATCATCCGCCGCTTCGGCAGTGGCGCCCGCGGCGCGCAGGACGGGCCGTTCGACCTGGCGAGTTTCACCGAGCCGTCCGGGATCACGCTGTTGCCGTACGAGGTCGCCGAGCGCGCGGGCTACCACGCCGTCGTCGCCGACACCGCCGGCCACCGGCTGCGCGGTATCGACCTGATCACCGGCGAGGTCACCACCGTCGCCGGTACCGGCCGCCAGTGGCGCGACGGCGTCGACACCGGCAAGGCGCTCGACATCGACCTCACCAGCCCATGGGACGTGGCTTGGTGGGGCCCCGCGGGCGGAGTCGTGGTCGCCATGGCGGGCAACCACACGCTGAGCGTGTTCGAGCCGGTCTCGGGCACCATCCGCCGCTTCGCCGGTACGACCGTCGAAGGGCTGAAGGACGGCGACGTCCACGAAGCGTTCTTCGCGCAGACGTCCGGCCTCACGCCCGACGGCAGGCGACTGTGGCTCGCGGACGCCGAGACGTCGGCGCTGCGCTGGATCCAGCCCGAGGACGAGACGTTCACCGTGCACACCGCGGTCGGCGTCGACCTGTTCTCCTTCGGCCACGTCGACGGCCCCGCCGACCAGGCGCTCCTGCAGCATCCGCTCGGCCTCGCCGTGCTGCCCGGCGACACCATCGCGATCGCCGACACCTACAACGGCGCCGTCCGCCGCTACGACCCGCTCACGCGCGAGGTGACCACGCTCGCGACCGGTCTCGCCGAACCCTCCGGCCTGCTGGTGCACGACGGCTCACTGCTGGTCGTCGAGTCCGCCGGGAGCCGGATCGGGCCGGTGCCGCTCGGCGAGCGGTCCGTCGCCGGGGACGCGCACGCGGTCCGCCGCCCGCCGACCGTGCTGGCGCCGGGTGAGCTGGAGTTCTCCGTCGTCTTCACCCCGCCGCCCGGGGAGAAGCTCGACGACCGCTACGGCCCCTCGACGCGGCTGGAGATCAGCTCGTCGCCGCCGGAACTCCTCGCCGACGGCGCGGGGGTGGGCACCGACCTGTTCCGCAAGCTCCGCTTCGCCCCCGGAGTCACCGAAGGCGTGTTGCAGATCGTCGCGCAGGCAGCGAGCTGCGACGACGGGGGCGAGCATCCCGCCTGCCGTATCACCCGGCAGGACTGGGGAGTGCCCGTGCGGTTCGAAAACGGTGGAGAAACCGTGCTGAGCCTGGTCATGGCCGGGGATCCGGGTAAGTAGAGTCGTCTACGTGTCAGATGGGCCGAAACTCGAGATTCAGATGCTGCAGGACCGGGTGCTCGTGAAGCTGTCCCCCGAGGACGGCGAGCGCCGGAGCTCCGGCGGCATCGTCATCCCCGCCACCGCGCAGGTCGCGCGGCGGCTCGCCTGGGGTGATGTACTGGGCGTGGGCAACAGTGTGCGGAACGTCAAGACCGGCGATCGCGTGCTGTTCAATCCCGACGACCAGCACGAGGTCGAGATCCAGGGCGAGGGGCACCTGGTGATGCGCGAGCGCGACATCCACGCGGTGGCGACCGAGCGGACGGAGCACGGTACGGGGTTGTACCTGTAACTCCAGCCGCTGGGAGAGGTGGTGAGGGTTGGTACGCGATGATCACGACGAGCCGGGCACCGACCTGTTCACCGACGAACTCCTCCCGGCGACGGAAAACGACGAAGACCTGGTAGACGAGCTCTTCGAGGGCGACAGGGTGGTGCATCCGCCGCCGACGCCCGCGTCGAAGTTCCGGAGGGCCCTCGGCAAGGCCTTCATGACCGCCGGGGTGCTCATGGGCCTGTTCGTGCTCGCGTACGCGGTGGACCTGATCGTCAGCGCCGGGGACGTGCCGCGCGGCGTCACCGTCGCCGGGATCGACGTCGGCGGCCTCACGCACAAGGAGGCCGAGTCGAAGCTCCGCCGTGAGCTGGAGCCGAGGCTGATCCGGCCGGTGCGCGTCCGCGCCGGGGACGTGCGCACCGAGCTGCAGCCCGCGTCGTCCGGCCTCGGCCTGGACTGGCCGCAGACACTGGGCCGCGCCGGTCATCAGCCGTTGAGCCCGTACACGCGGCTGATGTCGTTCTTCAGCAGCCGTGAGGTCGGTGTCGTCACCTGGATCGACGCGCCGAAGCTGGAAAAGGCCGTTTCCGACCTCGCCGCCGCGAAACTGAACCGCCCGCCGGTCGAGGGGACCATCGGTTTCCAGCCCATCGCGGGCGGCGACGGCGGGGTCCGTCCGGTCGCGGTCGAACCGCGGGCCGGTCAGACGCTCACCGACGTCAAGGCGGCGGTCACCGCGGTCACCGACCGCTGGCTGAGCGACGACGGCGTCGAGCTGAAGGTGAACGTCGCGCCGGTGAAGGCGAGCTCGGCGGGAGTACACGCGGCGCTCGACGGCGTCGTAGTCCCTGCCGTGGCGAAACCGCTGCTGATCCGCGGCGAGGGCAAGGACGCGACCCTGAAACCGGACGTGATCGCGGGGTCCTTCCAGTTCGCCGCGCGTGACGACGGCAATCTCGAAGTCCGCATCGACCAGGGCAAGCTCCGGGCCGCGGCGCAGCCGCAGCTGAAGGAGACCGAGACCGACGGCGCGGACGCGCAGATCGTCTTCGTCGACGACCGGCCGGCGGTACAGCCGTCGAAGGACGCGCGGAAGGTCAACTGGGACCTCACCTTCTCCGCGCTGACCTCGGTACTCGCGAAGAGCGAAGAGCGGGAACTGAAGGCGGTCTACGACGCCAGCAGCCCCGCCGTCAGCACCGACGCGGCGAAGGTCCTCGGCATCAACGAGATCATCGGCGAGTTCACCACGTCCGGCCTGAGCGGTCCGGCGATGACGAACACGCAGGCGCTGGCCACCCGGGTCTCCGGGACCATCGTGAAGCCGAGCGAGACCTTCAGCCTCGGCGCGCGGTCCGGGGCGAGGACGGCGGACGCGGGCTACGTGCCCGCCCCGGCGAGCGAAGACGGCACCGGCCCGGTCGTGGTCGGCGGCGGTGTCTCCCAGCTCGCGACGACGCTCTACAACGCGGCATACCTGGCGGGACTGGCCGACGGCGGGCATCTGGAGCATGACCACTACCTCGACCGCTACCCGGTCGCGCGCGACGTGAAGGCCGTCAACGACGACGGCTCGCCGGTCGAGATGCAGATCGTCAACGACGCGCCGACCGGGATCGCCATCCAGGTCATCCCCGCCAACGGCTCGGTGACCGTGCGGATCTGGGGTACGAAACGGTTCTCGGTCCAGAGCGCCGGCGGCGAACGGCACTCTTTCGTCCCGCAGCCGGTGCGGATCGGCTCGGGCCCCGGATGCGTGCCGGACCCCGGGGCCGCCGGCTTCAGCACCTCCGACACCCGCGTGCTCATCGACGTCATCTCCGGCACCGAGGTCCGCCGCGAGACCCGCAACGCGACCTACTCGCCGCGGACGGCGGTCATCTGCGCCTGAGGCTCAGCGCTTCGACAGTCGTTCGGCCTGTTCGGTGCCGACCTCCGTCGTCCGCCGCAGGTACCGCTCGATCACGGCGAGTTCGCCGTCGTCGAAGTCCGCGAGAACCTCCGCGAACGCGCTGCCGGGCTCCTCCCAGGCCGTGGCCACCTCGTCCGCGCGCCGGGCCGCCAGTGAGACGAGCGCCTTCCGTCGGTCCAGCGGATCCGGTACCCGGGCGATGAAACCCGCCTTCTCCAGCCTGTCCACCAGGCGGGTCGCCGAACCCGAGGTGAGGCCGATCAGCTTCGCGATCTCACCGGTGGACAGGGGTTCGGCTTCGAGTTCGAGCAGGCCCAGGCACTGCAGATCGGTCGGATGCAGGCCGAGCCGGTGCGCAAGAGCCTGGTTGAACAGGGTGTAGGCGACGTAGTGCCGCCGTGCGGCCACGGTGACGGCCGCCAGCAGTTCCGCGTGCTTCTCGTTTGACACGGTCGACATCCATTCCTAAGGTACCTGCATGACGCAGATACTGCGTGGCGCAGATACCAGTGATGACAGGAGTTCCCTCATGGACACTTTGCCCGACGCCGACCTTCGCGAGCTGTACGCCCGTTGGTCCGAGCTGTGGCGCGGCGATTTCAGTCACGCCGAGGACATCCTCGACCCGGCTTTCGTCGTGCATCAGGCGCGGCCCGACGGCAGCGATTCGGAGGCCACCACCGGCCCGGCGCGGCTGCTCCCCGAGATCGAGCAGACGCGGGCGGCCTTCGGCGACATCTCGATCAGCGTGGACCTCGGCCCGATCGTCGACGGTGACCTGGTTTCGGCGAGGTGGACCATGCGCGCCACCTATGCCGGTGGCCTTCCCGGTGCCACCGCGCCGGCCGGCACCGAGGTCGCGTTCAGCGGCCACGACATCCTCCGTGCCGCCGACGGCAGGTTCGTCGAGTACTGGACCTGCACCGACGTCCTGGACGGACTCACCCAGCTCGGCGCGATCGCCGGGCCGAACGGGCCCGCCCGGCCCGAGTAGGGCTCAGCGCAGCACCATGCAGCCGAGGGCTTCGAAGTCCGCGAGCCACGACGGCTCCCGGAGTTCCTTGTTCCATCGCAGATCCAGTTTGTCCAATTTGGACAGCCGGACGAGCGAATCCGGCAGTGTGGTGAGCCGGTTCTCGCGCAGGTCCAGCTGACGCAATTCGCTCAGCTCCCCGATGGACTCCGGCAACGACGTCAGCCGGTTCTTCCGCAGATGCAGTTCGCGCAACGAGGAAAGCGTCCCCAGCGACTCCGGCAGTTCGGTCAACCCGTTGCCGTACAAGCGAAGTTCACGCAACGACGTCAGTCCGGACAGATCTTCCGGCAGTGTGGAGATCCGGTTGTCCGTACACCCCAGGTACTTCAGCCGCCCGAGCGAGCACAGCGCGGCGGGGAACGCGGTCAGCCGGTTGTCGCTCAGATAAAGGTATTCCGTCAGCCCGGAAAGCTCCGCGAGTTCGTCGGGCACCGCGGAAAGCTCGTTGTGGCCCAGATCCAGCGTGTGCAGCTGCCGCAGCGCGCCGATCGAAGGCGAGATCGACGTCAGCCGGTTGGTGGCGAGGTTCAGCACGCGGAGCCCGGACAGCGACCACAGCTCGTCGGGAACGGACGTCAGCCGGTTGTCGTAGAGGTCCAGGTACTCCAGCGTCGCCGGGAGGGTCGTGCCGGACAGGGAGGTCAGCCCCTGGCCACTGAGTTCGAGTCGAGTGGTCACAGGGGCCGACCGTAGGCGATGTACCGGCGGGCTCAGGTCACGGCCCGGTGCCCGCCGCCCTTGACCTTCGCGTAGATCGCGGCCGCGGCGATCACGCCGACGACGGCCGCGCCGACCTGGAAGGCGTGCCGGATCCAGTCGATACCCGGGGTGTCGCGGACACCGAACACACCGGCCAGCCAGTTGCCGATGAAGGCGGCGATGATGCCGACGACGATCGTCAGCCACATCGGGATCTTCTGATCGCCGGACGCGAGCATCCGGCCGATGACACCGAGGATCAGCCCGACCACGATCGTGGTGATGATGCCCCAAAGGCCACCCAACATGGTTCCTCCTTCGCTGGAGAATCGAGTTGGGCCCACCGTGACACCGATCCCGCCTTCCCGCGCCTCAAGCCCCCTTACCGGGTGACACCCCGGCGTCCGTAGAGGTTCGCGGCCAGGGTGACGCCGATACCCGCGATGACGATCTGGGTGATCAGTTCGAGCCAGTCGAAGCCCTTGGTGTCCGCGTAGCCGAGCCCGCGGGCGATCGCCGTGCCGATGAGGGCCGCGACGATACCCACCACGATCGTCAGCCAGATCGGGATGGACTGTTTGCCGGGGGCGAAGAACCTGCCGAGCACCCCGAGGATCAAACCGACCACGATCGCCGTGATGATGCCGGTGACTGTCATTGAGACTCCTTTGCCGAGGTCTCCGCCCGGTGGGCGGACTCAGCACGGAGATGCCCCCGCGATACCCCCTCGAAACCAGAAAAGCCCTCTCCGCGAGGGAGAGGGCTTTTCGTCACGAAACCGTTTAGAAAGCGGCTTCGGGGATCTCCATGAGGCTGTTGTCAGCGGCCTCGACGATCGCGCGGCGCGCGGTCAGTTCCGGCAGCACGCTCTTCGCGAAGAACGACGCCACGGCGATCTTGCCCTCGTAGAACGGGGTGTCCTTCGCCGACGCGCCCGCGTCGAGCTTGGCGATGGCGACCTCGGCGTGCTTGATGAGCTGCCAGCCGATGAGCAGGTCGCCGACCGACATCAGCAGGCGGACCGTGTGCTGGCCGACCTTGTTGATGTTCTGCGGGTCCTCCTGCGACGAGGTCAGGTAGCCGATCAGCGAGCCGAGCATGCCCTGGGTGTCCTCGAGCGCCTGCTTGAGCAGACCGCGCTCGTTCTTGAGCCGCCCGTTGCCGATCTCCGACTCGATGGTCTTCGTGATCTCACCGGCGACGTAGGCCAGCGAAGCGCCCTTGTCGCGGACGATCTTGCGGAAGAAGAAGTCCAGCGACTGGATGGCCGTGGTGCCTTCGTACAGCGAGTCGATCTTCGCGTCACGGATGTACTGCTCGATCGGGTAGTCCTGCAGGAAGCCGGACCCGCCCAGGGTCTGCAGCGACTGCACGAGCTGCTCGGTGGCGCGCTCGGAGCCGACCCCCTTGACGATCGGCAGCAGCAGGTCGTTGACGCCGTGCGCGACCTTCTGCGAAGCCTCGTCGCCCTCGCCGGTCCACACCTGGTCCTGGAACGACGCCGTGTAGAGGTACACCGCGCGCAGACCCTCGGCGTACGCCTTCTGCAGCATCAGCGAGCGGCGGACGTCCGGGTGGTGGGTGATCGTGACGCGCGGCGCGGTCTTGTTGAGCATGTTCGGCAGGTCGGCGCCCTGGACGCGCTCCTTGGCGTACTCGAGCGCGTTGAGGTAACCGGTCGACAGCGTCGCGATGGCCTTGGTGCCGACCATCATGCGGGCGTACTCGATGACCTGGAACATCTGCGCGATGCCGTCGTGCACCTCGCCGAGCAGCCAGCCCTTGGCGGGGGTGCCGTGCTGGCCGAAGGTCAGCTCACAGGTGGTCGAGGCCTTGATGCCCATCTTGTGCTCGACGTTGGTCACGAAGGCGCCGTTGCGCTCGCCCAGCTCGCCGGTCTTGCCGTCGAAGTGGAACTTCGGCACGAGGAACAGCGAAAGACCCTTGGTGCCGGGCCTGGTCTCGATGCCGGGACCCTCGGGACGGGCCAGCACCAGGTGCATGATGTTCTCGACCATGTCGTTCTCGGCCGAGGTGATGAACCGCTTCACGCCGTCGATGTGCCAGGAGCCGTCCTCCTGCTTGACGGCCTTGGTGCGGCCGGCGCCCACGTCGGAACCGGCGTCGGGCTCGGTGAGCACCATCGTCGCGCCCCAGCCGCGATCGATCATGATCTGCGCCCACTGCTTCTGCTCTTCGGTGCCGTTCTTGTCGACGATCCCGGCGAAGCTCGGACCCGCCATGTACATGAACAGCGGCGCGTTGGCGCCGAGGATCAGCTCGGCGGCGGCCCACTGCACGGTCGGGGGCAGGCCGAAGCCGCCCAGCTCGTTCGGCAGGCCCAGCCGCCACCATTCGCCGTCCATCAGCGCCTGGTAGCTCTTCTTGAACGACTCGGGGATCTTCACCGAGAAGGTCTTCGGGTCGTACACCGGCGGGTTGCGGTCCGCGTCGGCGTACGAGTCGGCGAGGGGACCGGAAGCGAGCTTGTTCAGCTCGGTCAGTACGCCGCGCGCGGTCTCCTCGTCGGATTCCGCGAGGACGCCCTTGCCGAGGCGGTCCTGCACGCCGAGGACCTCGAAGAGGTTGAACTCCAGGTCTCGGACGTTGCTCTTGTAGTGGCCCATTTCGTCACTCCAATGTGTTCGGCTCCCCGGCCGGGCACACGTCCCCTACTCGCCGGTAACTTCAGGATATTACCTGTGGGTAACCGGCGGCAAGTGAATGGCCACTGTTGTGATGTGGAAATCAGCAATCTGGGGGGCTTAGGGGGTTCAGCGGGGGGCCGGGGCGATCGTGGTGGCCGGGGTCGCCTCCGGCGGGGTGTGCGCGTCGTCCGGGGTGGCGATCAGGATGCCGGCGCGGAACGCGATGGTGACCGCGTGTGTCCGGTCGCGGGCCGAAAGCTTGCGCAAGATGCTCTTGACGTGCGTCCTCACCGTTTCGACGGAGAGGAACAGGATCTTCGCGATACCGGAGTTCTCCAGCCCTTCGGCCACCAGTTGCAGGACCTGGTACTCGCGCCGGGACAGCGGCATCAGGCCGCGGGCGGTCGCGGCCTTGGGCGGTTCACCCGTCTTGGCGAGCACGGGCTGGCGTTTCGGCCGCGCCGTCAGGGCCGCCAAGGTCGGATCGATGTAGCGGCGGTCACTGTGCGCCCGCCGGATCGCCTCGGTCAGATGGCGGCCGTCGGTCGCCCTCGGCACGATCGCGTGCACTCCTGCCGCGATCGCCGCTGCGAGGTACTGCTGCGTCCGATTCGTGTCCCTGACCAGCGTGATGATGACCAGCGCCGGATCGCCGCCGCTGAGCAGCCTGGACAGGTGGCAGTTCGGGTCGAGTGCCGAATCCAGCACGATGACGTCCGGTTTGAGCTGTTCGCACAGCTGCAGGGCGGCATGGTGGCTGCCCGCGTGCCCGAGCCATTGGAGCCCGGGGGTGCGGTGGACCAGGGAACTCAGGCCCTCGCAGAAGATCGGGATCGGATCGACGGCGGCCACGCCGAGTCCTCTGCCGCCTGGTGGCGGACCGCCAGGCCTCCCGGCCTGCGTTCGGTTCGGCTCGATGCCTCGCATCACGGACCCCTCCGCTTTCCTGCCCGCTATCCCCGGACAAGAGGACATGACGTCCATTCGGTGCCCACGGCCCCCCGGCGTGGTCACCCTCGTCAACCGGTCCCCCCTGCGGGACCGGACGGGAATAACACCTTGTAACTATTACGAGTCAGTAGGTCCGGAGACGTGACGCGGTATCCCCCTCATAGATGTATCGCATCGTCGCAGCAAACTCTGGGTATCCGCTGCTGGTGGATCTCTTGCTCGAATGAGCGCGCCGACGGGAGATGTTGGCGCGTTCGCTACTCAGAGTGGACTTCCGCCCGGAGGCGGCCGAACTCGTCCCCGAGCGTCGCGGGCGTCCAATGCGCGTTCAGCCCGCTGGGATTCGGCAGCACCCAGACCCGGGCGCCGCCGATCTCGACGTCCTGGGGGCCGACCTTCGCCTTCGGCAGGCCGAACGCGGTCCGGAAGGCCGTGATCCCGACCACGGCGAGCCAGCGTGGCCGGTATTCGGCGACCTTCGCCGTGAGTAGCCGCCCGCCTTCGCGGAATTCGTCCGGCGACAGCTCGTCGGCCCGCGCCGTCGTCCGCGCGACGACGTTGGTGATGCCGAGTCCGTAGCCGATCAGCTCGTCCTGCTCACTGGGGTCGAGCTGCCGGGGCGTGAAACCGCCGCGGTGCAGGGCGGGCCAGAATCGGTTCCCCGGCCGGGCGAAGTGCAGGCCGAGCGCGCCCGAGTAGAGGCCGGGGTTGATCCCGCAGAACAGCACGTCCAGGTCCGGCGCGATGACGTCGTCGATGGTCTTGCCGTACGCGGCGGCGAGCTGGTCCTTGGTCGGTCGTGTCCTCACCCGGCCAGTTTCCGGCACGCTGGCGGGTATGGATCAGGGGGCTTTCACGGCCGACGGCTGTTCGGTCGAGGTGTACCGGCTGCTGCCGCCGGACGGCGAGCCCGGGATCGTGCACGCGGCGGTTCCGGACGGCGCGTCGATCCTGGAACTCGGCAGCGGCAGCGGGCGGCTCACGCACGCCCTGCTCGACCTGGGTCATCCGGTGGTCGCGGTGGACGATTCGCCGGAGATGCTCGCCCACGTCCGCGCCGAAACGGTCTGTTCGAAGATCGAAGACCTGCGGCTCGACCGGCTCTTCGACGCGGTGCTGCTCGGCAGTCACCTGGTCAACACCGCCGACGCGGCTGTCCGGGCGGCCTTCCTGGCCGCGGCCCGGCGGCATGTCTCGCCCGGTGGGCGGGTGCTCGTCGAATGGCATCCGCCGGAGTGGTTCGAATCGGTCCGGGACGGCCAAGGCGGACGGCTCGGCGAGGTCGATCTCCGGCTCGGCGAGATCGTCCGCGACGGCGATCTGCTGTCGGCCGTCGTCCGGTACTCGTCGGGCGACCGGTGGTGGAGCCAGCCGTTCACCTGCCGCCGTCTGCCGCTCCCCGCGCTGGACGCCGCCTTGACCGCCGCCGGGTTGACCTTCGACCGGTGGTGCACCGCGGACCGGACCTGGTTCGCCGCGCTCCCGGCGTGACCGGCGCCACGATCCGTCGTCGCGAGGGGTGGCCAAGTCACCACGAACTGCGTACAGTTTGTGATCTCGCGCACAAGGTCGTCTTCGAGGAGGAGTTTTGCAGCTCTCGCTCATCCTCGGGCTGGTCGCGGTGATCTTCCTGGTGGCCACGGTGCTGGTCGTACTGGAAGACCGGCGGGCCGCGCGGCGCGCGGCCGAGCGGCGGCGGGCGCGGCTAGCGAGCCTGGGCGAAGTCGATCCGCTCGCGGCGCAGCGGCTGCTCGACCGGTGAAGGAACGGGCTTCCGCACGAGGCTGAGCAGCAGGGCTCCGGCGATCCAGCCGAGCATCGCGCCGCCGGTGTTGTTGAGCAGGTCGTCGACGTCGAAGATCCGGTAGACGTAGGGCGCGGTGCCGAAGTTCGCGGTCAGCTGGGTGATCTCGATCAGCAGCGAAGCGGCGAGACCGAGCAGCGTGGTGCCGATGAGGCCGCGCTTCCAGAGCGTCCTGGCGAAGAAGCCGAGCGGGACGAACAGCAGCACGTTCATGGTGGCCTGCTGGAAGGTCTGGGTGGTGAACCAGTCGGCGGCGGGCAAACCGTGCTTGAGCAGTTCGGTGTGGATGTCGGCGACCCATTGGAACGGGTTCAGCTGGACGGTCTGGCTCAGCCGTTTCGCGCCGGGGCCGGGCAGCGGCAGGAAGGTCACCGCCAAGGTCATGCTCCCGTAGAGGAGCACGGCGGCCATGGTCAGGACGGGACGAAGGCGCACCTGGCCGTGCCGGGCGTGCAGGATGATCAGCTGCGGGATCAGCAGCGTCGCCCACAGCGCGAAGAAGCCGATCAAGCCGTACTGCAGGGCGGTGACCTGTGCGTTCGTCATGACACCGACGTTATGGATCACCAGGGGCCCGCCACTTCGGTCGAAGGGCCGCGGCGGGCGGGATCGGATCGGCCGACCGGCCGATCCCGGTCTTGGCCGATCGGCGATATTCGCTCCCCATCGGCGCCGTGGCCGTGGGATTCTTCCCGGATGGTGCTCGTGCGACGGCTGACCGCCGGAGATCTCGACGTCTTCCGTGAGATCCGCTTGCGTGCCCTCACGGACACCCCCGAGAACTACGGCTCGATCGCCGCGGCCGAACGGGAGCAGCCCGACGAAGAATGGCTAGCGAGGCTGGACGGGGACGCCTGGTTCGCCGCCTTCGACGCCGATCGCCCGGTCGGCCTGGTCGCCGGGCGGGCGCGCGACGGGAGCTGGATCCTCTATTCGATGTGGGTCGCCCCCGAAGCGCGAGGTCAGGGGCTGGCCGCGAGGCTGATGGGAGAGGTGCGTGCGGCCGCCGAGGCCGACGGCGCCCGTGAGGTGTGGTTGCACGTCGCGGAGGACAACGACCGGGCGCGGCGGCTGTACCTGCGGCTCGGGTTCATCGCGACGGGGGAACTGGAGCCGATGCCGAACGACGTCGGCCGTCGGCGCGAACGTCTTTATTTACCTGTTACCGCCGGTAGCAGTAAATAGCTTAGCCTCGGGGGATGGACAACGTCGTCTTCGACCGCGCGGGCCAAGGCGAGCCGCTGGTGCTCATCCACGGGGTCGGCCACCGCCGTCAGGCCTGGTCGCCCGTGCTCCCGCTGCTCACGCCGCATCGGGACGTCATCACCGTCGACCTGCCCGGTTTCGGCGAATCGGCACCGCACGCCGGTGGCTACGGCATCGAGGCCGCCGTCGAGATGTTCGGGAGGTTCTTCCGCGAACACGGTCTCGGCCGACCGCACGTCGCGGGCAACTCGCTCGGCGGCCTGCTCTCGCTCGCGCTCGGGGAAGCGGGCCTCGTCCGGAGCGTGACGGCGTTGTCCCCGGCCGGGCTGTGGACGCCGAGGCAGCAGCGGTACGCGCTGAGCATGCTGCGCACCCACCGCCTGCTCGCCGAGCGGATCCCCGAACGCACCGCCCGCCGGCTCGCCGCGACCCCGGCGGGCCGGTCGATGCTGACCGGGATGATCGTCGGCCGCCCGGACCGGCTCACCACGCAGGTCGTCATGGAGGACATGCGCGCGCTCGCCGGCTGCCCCGGCTTCCGGCCGACGCTGGAACAGGCCAGGGGCGGCTTCCGGTTCGCGGGCGTCGTCGAGGACATTCCGGTGACCATCGCGTGGGCGCGGCGCGACCGCATCCTCGCCCGCCCGAAGGCCGCCGAGCTGCGCCGGATCGCGCCGAAGGCCGAACTGCTGGTCCTTCCCGGCTGCGGGCACGTGCCGATGAACGACGAGCCGGAGCTGGTGGCGCGCGTGCTGCTGAACGGTTCACGCGCCATGTGACGTTTGCTTATCGTCCTGCTTTCGCCTCTGGTGATCGTCAAGTTCGCCAGGCAAACTCCTCCGCCGTGCGCCCGTTGGGGACTCGGGGCGCGAATCGGAGGAAGAATGAAGCTCTCTACCCGGCTGGCCGTGGTGACGGGTGCCGCGCTGACCGCGCTGGCCACCGTCGCCGGGCCCGCGTCCGCGGCGGCGGCCACCACTGACGTCCGGATCATCACGTTCAACGACCTGCACGGCAACCTCGAACCGCCGTCCGGTTCGAGCGGGCGCGTCACGCTGCCCGGCGGCGCGACGGTCAACGCCGGTGGTGCCGCGTATCTCGCGACGCATTTGAAGCGGCTTCGCGGTGAAGTGGCCAACTCCGTCGTGCTCTCGGCAGGGGACAGCATCGGCGCGTCGCCGGTGATCTCGGCGCTGTTCCACGACGAGCCGACCGTCGAACTGCTGAACCTGCTCGGCGTCGAGGCTTCCGTGGTGGGCAACCACGAATTCGACGAAGGTCTCAAGGAACTCCGCCGGATGCGGAACGGCGGCTGTCACCCGACCGACGGCTGCCAGTTCCGGAAGTCCTTCGAGGGCGCGAACTTCCCGTTCCTCGGGTCCAATGTGTACTACGAGAACGGCATCCCCGTGTTGCTGCCGTTCAGTGTCGAGTTCTCCGGCGGCGTCCCGATCGGCGTCATCGGCGCGACGCTGAAGGATCTGCCACAGGTCGTCACCCCGGAGGCGATCAAGGGCCTGAAGTTCGGTGACGAGGTCCAGGCGATCGACCGCACCGCGAAACTGCTCGACCTGTTCGGGGTCAAGGCGCAGGTCGTCCTGCTGCACCAGGGCGACGGCTCCGAGACCGCCGGTCCGGACGAATGCAAGGTCCGGCCGGGCGCCGCGACCGCCATCGCGCGGCAGGTGACGTCCACAGTGGACGCGATCTTCACCGGGCACAGCCACCAGCAGTACAACTGCTCGATCGAGGACCCCGCCGGCAAGCCGCGTCCGGTGATCCAGGGTGCGTCGTTCGGCCGTCTGCTTTCGGTCGTCGACCTCAAGATCGACCGCCGGACCCGCGACGTCGTCCGTGGCGAGACCAAGGCGCACAACGAGATCGTCACCCGCGACGTCACGCCGGACACCGACGTGCAGAAGCTGATCGACGAGGCCAAGGTCAAGGCCGCGCCGATCGCGAACAAGGCCGTCGGCACCATCACCGCCGACCTGGTCGCCAAGGGCGCGGCCTCCGGTGAGTCCCCGCTCGGTGACGTCATCGCGGACGCCCAGCTCGCGGCGACGCGGAGCAACAACGCGCAGATCGCCATGACGAACCCGGGCGGCATCCGCACGGACTTCACCTACGCGTCCTCGCCCGCCGGTGAAGGCGACGGTGTCGTGACCTACGGCGAGGCGTTCGCCGTGCAGCCGTTCGCGAACATCATGCAGACGATCACGCTCACCGGCGCGAACCTGAAGAACGTCCTCGAACAGCAGTGGCAGGCGAACGGGGTCGTGCGGACACTGCAGATCTCGAAGTCGCTGAAGTACTCGTACTCGGCGTCGGCGGCCCAGGGGGCGCGTATCTCGAACCTGACGCTCAACGGCACGCCGATCGATCCGGCGGCGTCGTACCGCGTTTCGGTGAACAACTTCCTCGCCGCCGGCGGGGACGGCTTCACCGAGTTCACCAAGGGGACCGATCTTTCCGGTGGTCCGGTGGACCTCGACGCGCTGATCGATTACTTCGAGGCGAACCCGGGTATCGCTCCGCCTCCCGCGGACCGGATCACCGTCCTGCCGTAGCCCCCCCCCCGGCGCGTGCCATGAAAGGTCCTTTCCTTGCGAAATTTGCGAGGAAAGGACCTTTCCTTGCGTTCACGGCGTGGTTTCGACAGTGACCCAGGGCACAATGTCCGCCATGACGACCTGGGAAGAAGTCGTGGACCTGGCGGGCAGGCTGCCCGAGGTCGAGGTGTCCACGTCGTACCGCACGCCGTCGCTCAAGGTCGCGGGCAAGAGTTTCGCCCGGCTGCGCACCGAGGCCGAGGGCGGATTGATGCTGTTGTGCGAGCACGCGGAGAAGGAGGCCCTGCTGGCTTCCGGCGACCCCGCGTACTTCACCACCCCGCATTACGACGGCTACGGCGCGATCCTCGTCGACCTGGAGAAGGTCGACAAGGCGCAGTTGCGTGAACTCATCGAGGAAGCCTGGCGGATGAAGGCGCCCGCCAGGCTCACGAAGGGGCTGGACGACTAGCGGAGTTCCCCTTCGAGCAGGCTCATCAGGTACTCGTCGTGCCACTGGCCGTTCTGGCCGCGGAACGACTGCCGGTGCCTGCCGTCCACCTGGAACCCGATCTTCTTGTAGATGTGGATCGCGGCCTCGTTGTCGACCACGACCCAGAGCGCGATCATGTGCAGCCGCATCATGTCGAAGCCGTAGCGGCAGAGCGTGCGCATGGCATCGGTGCCGTAGCCGCCGCCCCAGTGGTCCTTCTCGCCGATGTAGATGTCGAGTTCGGCCCGGCCTCGTTCCGGGGTGGCGTCGCGCAGCGTGCACGTGCCGATCAGCGTGCCGACGGCGAGGGTCTCGATCGCGAAGGTCGCCTGTTCGTAGCTGTTGGGCTTCCGCTTGGCGAACCGTTCGCGGATCTGGGCGAGGGATTCCGGGTGATCCGCGACGAACCAGCGCATGACCTCCGGGTCGTTGTGCCAGCGCCACAACGTGTCGGCGTCCTCGGGCTCCAGCGGTCGCAAACGGATCAGTTCCCCGGTCGGCATCGTTCACCCCAAGATCGGTATCGGGCTTCCGAGACTATTGGGCCACGCCTTCGAGCAGCCACCGTTTTACCGGGACTTCCAGCAACACCCTGGCACCGAAGGGTTCGACCTCGACGTCGGCTGCCCAGCCGTCGTACTTCGCCGCGAGTGCCGCGAGAACGTCTTCGCGCGGAGCCCCGCGATGGACGCGCGCCGAGCCCTCGGCGACCGCGGGCGCGTCACCGTCTTCGAGCGCGATGCTGACGCGCGGGTCTTGGCCGACGTTGCGCACCTTCACGTTCCGCTCACCGCTGCTGATCCAGAAGACGTCGTCGAGATACACGAACCACACCGGCGTGACATGCGGCGAACCGTCCGCGCGAAGCGTGCACAACCAGGCGTTTCGTTCCCTGGCGAGGCGTTCGATAAGCGATTGATCACGATTCACCTGGTCAGCTTGCCCGAAAGCTAGGGTCCGGGGCGTATGAAGGTCCACCAGTACTGCTACTTCGCTTTGAAGAGCGAAACCGTGTCCGCCGGGGAGATCTCCGCGCGGCTCGGCATGCAGCCCGACGAGGCCCTGGTACTGGGTTCACGGTCCGCCGAACACCGGTTGCCGCGGATGCACACGTGGAAGGTGACGCATCGTGGCACGGGACCGGTCGACGACCAGATCGAGAGCGTGATCGGCAGGCTCGCCCCGGTCCGCCCGGGAATCCGGAAACTGGTGGACGAGGGCGCGAGCGCGGTACTGCAGGTCGTCCGCTACTTCCATCACCGCGACGGCGGCGAGGAGTTCGGCTGGCACCTCTCGCCCGCCGTCCTCGCCTTCCTCGCCGAAGCCGCCGCGGCCCTGGACGTCGACGAGTACGACCTCAGCGAATGATCCGTCCGGCGACCGAAACCGACCTTCCCGGACTGCTCGGGCTGTACGCGGAACTGCATCCGGACGATCCGCCGCTGTCCGCCGAGCGGGGTGTCGCCATCTGGCGGCGAATCGCCGACCAGCCGGGCCGCGAGATCCTGGTGGCCGACTCCGGCGACGCGATCATCGGCACGGTCGATTGCTCGATCCACGCCAACCTCACTCGCTCCGGGCGCCCGTTCATGCTCGTCGAGAACGTGGTGGTCGCGGCGGCACGGCGCAGAACCGGTGTCGCCTCGCGGTTGTTCGAGGCGGTGGTCGACCTCGCCCTGCGCGAAGACTGCTACAAGGTGCAATTGATCTCGCGTTCCGACCGCGCCGACGCGCACGCCTTCTACCGGTCGTGCGGCTTCGACGCCGTCGCCGAGGGCTATCGCCGCTACTTCCGCTGAGCCGGTGCGCGGCGGCGACGCCGGAGATGGTGGGATGGTGCCCCACAGCCGGACAACCCCGTTGGGAGCCCAGCATGTCGAGCGAGAACTGGCCGCTGCGTCAGGATCCGGAGTCGCCGGTCATCATCTCCCGGTCGCTGGTGGAGGATCCGGCGAACCTCGCGTTCGTCGTACTCGACGACGACGGCGACTGGTTCATCAGCGACGGCAACGAGTTCTCTGAAGACATGGAACTCAACCGCGACGCGTTCGGCTCGCTGCCCCTGCGGGACGCGGTGGACCTCATCCCCGAACTCACCGCGCTCGCCGGCCTCCCCACCGGCATGGCCGCCGACTGGGACCCGGAGCGGCGCGCGTGGCTGCTGAGCTCGGTCGCCGACTCCGATGACGACGACGAAGACCTTCTGGTGCGCGCCGCCCGCCTCGCGGCGTGGACGCACCCCGGTTCGCCGCTGGAAGAAGTGCAGGTGAGCGCCGAACTCGCCGAGATCTCCACCGACCCCGCCGCTCCGGCCCGCGCCGTGCGCCAGGTCGTCCGCGAGGCGGACGGCACCTGGCTGCTCGTCGGCTTCCAGGTGCCGGAGAACGAGGACTTCGAGGTCGAAGCCCTGGAGATGGAGCACGCCGTCACGCTGTACCCGGACGTCGCCCTGGTGCTCAGCGCCGCGCCCGGCCAGGTGTACGACCGTGCCACCGCCGACGCCCCGTGGGAACTCGTCGAAGGCTGACCCTCAGCCGAAGTCGCAGTACATGACGTGCAGCCCGATGCGCCCCAGCGCCGGGTGCTCGAACGCGCCCGGCACCGTCCCGACGATCTTGAACCCGAGCCGCTCGTAGACCCGGATCCCGGCGGCGTTCGCCTCGGTGACCGCGTTGAACTGCATCCCCGCGAAACCCTGTGCCCGCGCCCATTCCAGCGCATGCGCGCACAACGCACTGCCGACGCCCTTGCCGCGAACGTCCTTGTCCACCATGAAACTGGCCGTCGCCACATGCGATCCGGGCCCCGCGCGATTCGGCCCCATCTTCGCCGTCCCGAGCACCCGACCGCCCTCGACCGCGACCACCGTCCGGCCGGGCGGCGACTCGACCCACGTCTCGCGAGCGTCGGCCTCGGTGAGGTTCGGGTCGTAGGTGTAGGTGTCGGCCGCCTGCACGACTTCGCGCACGATCGGCCAGACCTGTGCCCAGTCGTCGTTCGTGAACCCCCGGATGTCCATGTCCGTCACCGTAACAACGCTCGGAAATCAAAAACCGGTCCTGCGGTTCTGGAACCATCGCCAGGCGAAGCCGGAGCCCAAGAGCAACCCGGCGCCTGCCAAGGCCGCGCCGATCCAGATCTCCGTCGAGCCGGACTCCCGCTCGACGCGCGTTTCCGGCGGCAATCCGGCCGCGATCCCGTCGATCTTGGCCTGGACCGAACGATGGTCGAAGACGCTCAAATCGCCGTCCTCCGCCAACGTGGCCAACCAGTTGCGAACCTCGTCGTTCTGCGCGGGCGAAAAGCCGGGGAATTCGACAGACGACGTCCGAAGGACCCCGCCGCCTATACACCTCAGCGGCTCGCCGGTGGACGCGTCGAGGTATTGCCCGGTCGTCCCGCATTTGTCACCGGCCTTGGCGAAGACGACCGTGTACGGCCCCGGGGCGCTGCCTGTGTTCAGGCCGATGATGAGGAAGATCGCGCCTACCAGCAAGAGCGGAAGGATCAGCGCCGCGGACAGCACGGTCAGCAAGGCCGCCGCCGTGCTGTCACCCGACCTTCTTGGCACGGTGCGAAGATAACAGGGGATGGGCAAACCCGAACCATCGTTGATCACCGTCGGCCGCCTCTTGCAGGGGAATCTAGTTGCGTCGTGCTTGTCGTCGCGGCACATCGACTACGCTTACTTAGCGTTACGTGAACTTGCGCGTCATGCACAATGCGTACACCGCATTCCCGAATGGGGCGCATGGCCGCGGCTAGGATGGGGATATGACGACTGGCGAAAACCCAGACCCGGGTGCTCCCCGCGAAGAGGCCCGACGTCTCCTCGAGGCCGTCCCCGATGAGCGGGTATCGGCTGCGTTGGCAGCGCTCAGGCAACTGGCCGAGGTGCAGCCGGACACCGAGTCGCCGCGTCGTCGTTTTCGCACAGTCGGTGTATTCGACGGCGAAAGCGATCTCGGTCGGCGTGCCAAGGAGATAGCTAGACACGAACTCGGCGGCGGATCGAGTAAGTCGGCGTGATTCTGATCGACACCGGGGTCGTGGTCGCGATGGGCAACCGGCGCGACGATGATCACGAACGCTGCACAGAGCTCTTGGTTTCGACACTGGAACCGCTGGTCTTGCCAGAGCCTCTCTTGGTCGAGATCGGCTACATGCTCGGCTCGCGTGCCGGCGCTTCAGCAGAAGCCGACTTCCTTCGTGACGTCGTTGATGGTCTCTATACCGTCGAGTCCATGTTGCTCGCCGACATCGCACGGGCAGCCGACCTCGTGGAGAAGTACGCCGATCTCCCGCTGGGGTAATGCCGACGCGTGCGTCATCGCCCTCGCCGAGCGGCTTGGTGTCACGCGTGTGGCGACCCTCGACACGCGTCACTTCTCTGTCGTCAAGCCCAAGCACGTTTCTGCGTTCACTTTGCTGCCCTGAATACCGAATTCGCACGCCATGTGCGAACTTGACCACGCGGCCGTCTTCGGTGACCTAAGTCGTCGCAATGCCATGACGGCGGGGAGTTCCGCACGCGGACGGCGCTCATCTACCAGAGGGCGACGAGTGAGGCCGACGCGCAGATCGCGGACCGGCTGTCCAAGCTCGTCGACCGCCACCGCAAGGGCACGACCCCGGACGACGACGAAGATCAGGACGGCCAACCGGTCCCGGTCGGCTAATGGCCCGTTAATGGCCCAGCCGGAAGATCGGCCGGACAAAGCGAAAGCCCCAGGTCCACAGTGGACATCCACTGACCTGGGGCTTTCGCATGAGAGCGGATGACGGGAATCGAACCCGCGTATTCAGCTTGGGAAGCTGATGTTCTACCATTGAACTACATCCGCAGTGCTCGGCCAGCATACATGGTCCGGATCTCCCCTTGCCAAGCCCTACCCCCTCCTTGACGTCACCGACGAAAGTGACAACACTTGTTGTCTACATCGGAGGTGAGCCGGATGGACGAGAGGCTGCCCGACCCCGAGCTGTTCCGCCAAGGCGGGTTCCGGGTCGCGTCGAGGCTGTTCATCGAGGGCGACATCAGGGGCGACGAGCGCCAGGTGGCCCGGCTGCGGAAGTTCGCGCAGCGGGAGGATCCGGCGGCCGACGTGCTGGTGCCCTACCTTCGGAACGGCGGTCGGAAAACCTTCGAACAGGCGCTGCGGCAAGGCATCGACAGCGTCGAGGGCGCGCCGGGGGAGCTCGAAGCGTTCTTCCGTGACGTCGAGGCGACGCCGTATTGGGTCGACCAGGACAGGGTGGAGCGCGGGGCGCGGGCGATCACGCGCGCCGGGTTGCTCGGTCTCTTCCCGCTCGGCGACGTCTCGCTGATGGGCGGCTACCTCGCGTCGCGCGCCACGAAGTCGCTCGTCGGGACGGGCGAGATCGAGTACAAGGCGGCGCGGCGCCTCGTCGAGACGGCGACGTGGTGGATCCACGTGACCACACCGGGCGCGCTCGTGCCCGGCGGGCACGGGTACGAGTCCGCGTTGCGGGTGCGGATGGTGCACGCGCATGTCCGCGCCGCCATGAATCGCCGCGAGGACTGGGATTACGCCGCTTGGGACAGGCCGGTCAACCAGGTCCAGACCGCGGGTACGCTCCTCCTCTTCTCCCTTGTCTACGTCTTCGGCACGCAACTGCTCGGACTCCGCTACAGCGCCCGCGAGCGCGCCGACATCCTGCATCTCTGGCGTTACGTCGGCTGGCTGATGGGCGTCGACGAGGAACTCCTGCCCGCCGGGGAGGACGACGCCTGGCGGTTGCTGTGGCTGCTCGCCACCACCGAGTTCATCCCGGACGACGACTCGAAACGGCTCGCCGCGGCGCTCATGAAGGCCCACGCCGGGATCGGCGAGGGCCGGGGCGCGTTCGGCAAGGTGCTCGCGCACGTGTCGGTCGCGGGGCACGGGGCGATCAGCAGGCTGCTGCTCGGCAAGAGCAACGCCGACTTCCTGGAGCTGCCCGACGATCCGATCGCGCAGGCGGCCGTGGTCGCGGTGGCGGGCGCCAACTTCGCCGCCGAGACCGTCCGGCGGCTGGTGCCGGGGGCGACGGCGCTCCAGGAGCGGATCGGGGCGGCCGGGCGGCGCCATTATCTGCGGCAGGTCACCAAGGTGTTCCGGCTCGACCCGACCTACGGCAGGCACATGAAGGCCGCTTGACTACGCTGACCGGGTGCTCCTCAGCGACCGTGACCTCCGTAAAGAGCTCGACGCCGGCCGTCTCGGTGTCGACCCGTTCGACCCGACGATGGTCCAGCCGTCGAGCATCGACGTGCGCCTCGACCGCTTCTTCCGCGTGTTCGACAACAGCAAGTACACGCACATCGACCCGCAGCTCCAGCAGGACGAACTGACGTCGCTGGTCGAGAAGGAGGGCGAAGACCCCTTCGTCCTCCACCCTGGCGAGTTCGTCCTCGGCTCCACCTATGAGACCGTGACGCTGGCCGACGACCTCGCCGGCCGTCTGGAGGGCAAGTCGTCCCTCGGCCGTCTCGGCCTGCTCACCCACTCCACGGCGGGCTTCATCGACCCGGGCTTCTCCGGCCACATCACGCTCGAACTCTCGAACGTGGCGAACCTGCCGATCACGCTCTGGCCGGGCATGAAGATCGGCCAGCTCTGCATCTTCCGCCTGTCCAGCGCGGCGGAGTTCCCGTACGGCTCGAACGAGGCAGGCTCGCGTTACCAGGGGCAGCGGGGGCCGACCCCGAGCCGCGCGTACAAGAACTTTCACCGCGTGGACACCTGGCGCTAACCCAAGGCGGGCGCTTCCCAGTCGATCCGGTGCCGCCACATGAAGGCGTTCGGATCCTCTTCCGGCGGGTTCTTGAACGCCCGCGTGATGAAGAAGTCCCGGATCACCCGGCCGACGGGGCCGGCCGCCTTCGAGTCGCCGTTGCGCTTACCGCGCTCGACGACGGCCTCCACGCGCTCGCGTCGAAGTCCTTCGTAGGCGGCGAGCGCCTTCGGGATCGAAGGGAGGTCACGCAGGCATCGCGCCAGCGTGACGGCGTCCTCGATGGCCATCGAGGCGCCCTGGCCCGCCGCCGGTGAGGTCGCGTGGGCGGCGTCGCCGATGATCACCATCCGGTCCGTCCGCCAGGTCGGCACGCTCGGGAAGTCGTACGTCGCCCACGGCCGGTAGACCTCCCGCGTCGCGCGCACGATCTCGACGGCGGGGGTGCGGTCCACCGCGAGTTGCCGGATCAGGTCCGCACGCCAGGCGTCGCCGGTCATCGCGGCGAGGTCGGCGGGGGACGGCTCCTGTTTCCGGGGGACGTTCGCGAACCACCAGACGCCGCCGTCCGGATGGATGACGTGGGCGAAGAACAGCCGCTTGCCGAAGGTCATGTGCATGACGCCGGGTTCGCCGTCCAGCCGCAGGCCCTCGGCGACCCCGCCCGTGTTCAGCAGCGGCACGTAGCGCGGCGAAGGTGCCTGCGGGTCGATGATCCGCCGCACCCGCGACCGGAGCCCGTCCGCGCCGACCAGCAGGTCGCCCTCCGCCGACGAACCGTCGTCGAACGTCGCGCGCACGCCGTCACCGGTCTCCCGCGCGCCGGTCAGGCGCTTGCCGTAGTGGACCTCGATGCCGCGTCTGATGGCTTCGTCGCGCAGGCCGATGTAGAGGTCGGATCGGAGCACGGTCTGGCTCACGGTGCCGTCCTCCAGCGGCCCGCCCAGCGGTAGTTCCGCCACCTCCCGTCCGTTCCCCAGCCGCATCCTTATCCGCGGTGTGTCGAATCCCAGGCCTTTGACCACGCCTTTCAGGTTCAGCGGCGTCAGTGCGTCGAGCCCGTTCACCGCGAGGGTCAGGAACGCCCCGACTCCTTCGGCGGTCCGGTCGTACGCCTCGTGGACCACCGGTTCGTGGCCCGTCGCGTGCAGTGCGATCGCCGTGATCGTGCCCGCGATACCCCCGCCGGCGATCAGTACCTTCGCCATGTCTTTCACCCCATCGAACCTCTTAGAAACTAATTCGTTCTATCGAACTAAAGACTCCGCTAGGCTGGACGACGTGTCAAGCGAGCGAGCGGAACTGGTCGAGCGGATCCTCAACGGGTCGCGCGCGCTGTCGACCGAGACGGTCATGTTCCACACGGCGATCGCCGAGCAGAGCGGGCTTTCGGCCGTCGAAAACAAGGTGACCGACTACCTCGCCCGCTTCGGACCGCAGACGCCGAAGGCGCTCTCGCAGCTCTCCGGACTCGCGCCCGCCTCGATCACCGCGCTCATCGACAGGCTCGAAGGCAAAGGCGTCGTCGCGCGGAAGCCGCATCCCGAAGACCGGCGGAAGGTGCTCATCGAGATCGACGGGGCGCGGATGGCCGACGTCGCCCCGCTGTGGGATCACCTGGTGAAGTCGGTGCGCGAGGCCTGCGAGAAGTACACGGACGGTGAACTCGAGACGGTGCTCCGGTTCCTGGCCGACGCGGCGGCGATCACGAACGAGTCGACCCAGCGGATCACCGGACGCCACCGCTGAGCGGTATTACTACTTTCGGGGGTATTGCCGTAACCAGTTCGTGATAGTTTTCGGCCCCGTGTCCCCCAATAGAACAAGAACCCGGTTACTGTTGGTCACGCTCAGCTTCCTGTTGGGCGGAGTGATCGCCAGCGCCAGCTACCTGATGGTGACCGATCGGTTCCAGGGCACCGCGCTGAGCAACCTGTCGTTGAGCGTTCCCGACACCAAGGGCAGACCCGGCGACGCCCTCGCGAAGCCACCCGCCTACTTCGGTCAGACGTCCGCTCCGGCCCCGGGTGACCCCGCACCCGGTACGTCCGCTCCGCCGTCGTCTTCGGCGGCCCCCACGTCTTCCTCGGCCCCGCCCAGCTCGTCCTCCGCTCCGGCCGAGCCGCCTGCCCCGTCCTCCGAAGCGCCGAAGCCGCCTTCCAGTGAAGCACCGAAGCCGCCTCGCTCCCAGGACAGCTCGCTCGCCGGTCAGGTCATCGATCTCGTCAACTCCGAGCGCGCCGACGCCGGCTGCTCCCCGGTGAGCAACGAGTCGCATCTCGCCGCCGCGGCGCAGGGGCACAGCGACGACATGTCCGAGCGGAACTACTTCTCGCACACCACCCCGGAAGGCGTCACCTTCGACCAGCGCATCCGGGCCGCCGGCTACGACAAGCCCGGCGCCGAGAACATCGCCAAGGGCCAGTCGACGGCCGCGAAGGTGATGGAAGCGTGGATGAACTCCGAGGGCCACCGCGCCAACATCCTCAACTGCAATCTGAAGAAGATCGGCGTCGGCGTGAACACCAAGGGCATGTACTGGACGCAGAACTTCGGCTACTGACCCTTGCCCCATCGTTCGGCGATGTCGCCGTAGCGGGCCAGTACCGCCGCGCGCAGTTCGGGATCCGTACGCGGGACCGGTTCGATGAACACCTCGGTGACATCGCCGAAGGCCCCCGTCAGCTCGGTCGCCAGCCGGACGCAGGCGCGTTCGAGGTCGGCCGCGCCCAGTGCGTCGTCGAAGTCGACACGGGCGCAGACGAGCACCTGATCGGTGCCCATCAGCATGGTCTGCAGATCGACGACGGCCTCGATCTCGGGCGCGGCCACCAGGTGATCCCGGAGTCCGCGCACCAGCTTCGGATCGGCCTGCCTGCCGATCAGCAGACCGCGGTTGGTGCGCCCGAGCACATAGGCGACGAGCGCCAGCAGCACGCCGATCGCGATCGACGCCGCGCCGTCCCAGACGTGCGAGCCGGTCAGCTGGTGCAGGCCGATCCCGGCGAAGGCGAGCAGCAGGCCGATCAACGCGGCCGAGTCCTCGAACAGCACGGTCTTCGGTGCCGGGTCGTCGATCATCCGCAGGTAGACGGACACCTTCTGGCCCGCTTCGGCGGCATCGCGCCGCACCTGCCGCACGGCCTGGATCCACGAGACGGACTCGAGGACGAAGGCGATCGCGAGGACGAGGTAGCCGACGATCGGGTCGGTCTGGTCGGTCTCCTCACCGAACACCGTCGAGAAGCCCTCGTACAACGCGAACATCGCGCCGGAGGCGAAGATCGACACCGCCGCGAGCAGCGACCAGAAGTACCGTTCCTTGCCGTAGCCGAACGGGTGGACGCGGTCGGCGGGGCGGTCCGAGCGTTTCAGCGCGGTCAACAGGAGGACCTCGGTGATCGTGTCGGCCACCGAATGCGCTGCTTCCGACAGCATCGCGCCGGAGCCGGTGATGATCCCGGCGATCAGTTTCAGCACCGCGATGGCGAGGTTGACCCCGCCCGCCAGCACTACGGTCAGGGTGCTTTCACCGCCGGATTCTTCACTCACCTCGCGTAGCGTAGTGCGAGTGCGCCGATCTCACAGACGACGCAAACCCTGCAGGACGCGTTCCATCAAGGCGAGTGCCGGATGACCGTCGAATTCAGCCTGCGTTTCATGAACGGTAACCAAACCGAGTTCGGCCATATCACCCAAAAGGACCTTTGCAACGCCGAGTGGAACGCTTAAGGACGCGGCCACTTCGGCGACCGAAGTCGGACGACGGCACAGTGACCGGACGGAATGGAATTCGACGCTGAACCCCGGCGCGTTCCAGGGCGCGTCCGTTCGGACGGAAATCATCGCTTCGATGGCGAAGTTCCGCTTGGACTGAGTACGTCCGCCCGTGCGGACGTACGGGCGGACGCGCGTGCGTTGCTGCTGCTGTCGCGGGGGACGCCGGGCGGCCGGGATGCTCGGGATGGTCGCCTCCTGCGCCATCCGGGCGAGTGCCGCGGTCGACGGCAGGCGGCTGAGGGGACGAGCGGCCGACGATCCCGGCATCGCGAGGCGGTGTTCCCTGCCCGGACGGAGTTCGTGACGGTTGCCCATTGATTTCCTCGCCCCATTTCTGCGTCGCCGAAAGGAACCTCGCGGACGACAACGGCAACGAGGAAACGCCAGCTTATCGTCGCCGTGTACCGCCGAACGGGTAAGGGAACGGAATGGTCTGGTCCAGATAAAACACGGGGGGACATTCTCTCGCATTATGTGCGAGAAAATGTCCCCTCCGGTCTTGACGTGCTACTTGTCTTCCTCGGGAAGTGGCGTGCCGGTGGCCGTTTCGTCGGTGGGCGTGTCGGCCTTTCCGTCGAGTTCGGCATCCGAGACGCCGTCCAGCGACGGGGCACCCGCCGGGACCAGCTGCGGCTCCGGCTTGCGCTTGACCGCGGTCAGCAGCAGCTGGGCGACGTCGACGACCTCGACCTTCTCGCTCGCCTGACCGTCGCTCTGGCGCGCCGTCACGCCGTCGGTGAGCATCACGCGGCAGAACGGGCAGCCGGTCGCGATCTTCGACGGCGCGGTGCCGAGCGCCTCGTCCACGCGTTCGACGTTGATCCGCTTGCCGATCTTCTCTTCCATCCACATCCGCGCGCCGCCCGCGCCACAGCACATCGAGCGGTCACCGTGCCGCGGCATCTCCCGCAGCTGCGCGCCCGAAGCGCCGACGAGCTCACGCGGGGCGTCGTAGACCTTGTTGTGGCGGCCGAGGTAGCAGGGGTCGTGGTAGGTGACGTCCTCGGCGACCGGGGCCACCGGGGTCAGGTGCTTCTCCCGCACCAGGCGGTTGAGCAGCTGCGTGTGGTGCACGACCTCGAACTGGCCGCCCAGTTCCGGGTACTCGTTCGCGAGCGTGTTGAAGCAGTGGGCGCAGGTGACGACCACCTTGCGCTCCTTGCGTTCGCGGCCTTCGAACACCGAGTTCAGGATCTCGACGTTCTGCTGCGCCAGCATCTGGAACAGGAACTCGTTGCCCGCGCGGCGGGCCGGGTCACCCGTGCAGGACTCCTCGGAGCCGAGCACGGTGTACTTCACGCCCGCGATGTGCAGCAGTTCCGCGACGGCGCGCGTGGTCTTCTTCGCGCGGTCCTCGAACGCGCCGGCGCAGCCGACCCAGAAGAGGTACTCGGTGTCGCCGAGGTCGCCGTCGAACACCGGCACCTCGAAGTCGAGCTCCTCGGTCCAGGCGAGCCGGTCCTTGGCGTTCTGGCCCCACGGGTTGCCCTTGTTCTCCAGGTTCTTGAACATCCCGTTGAGTTCGCTGGGGAACGCGGATTCGATCATCACCTGGTAGCGGCGCATGTCGACGATGTGGTCGACGTGCTCGATGTCCACCGGGCACTGCTCGACGCAGGCGCCGCAGGAGGTGCAGGACCACAGCACCTCGGGGTCGATGACGCCGCCGTCGTCGCCGATGAGGGCCTTCTGGGACTCCGCGATGGCGAGGACGTCGATGCCCGCGTACATGTTGTCGCCGGACAGGCCCACCTCGTCACCGGCCATGTCGCGCTTGCCGCCCGCGAGCAGGTACGGCGCCTTCGCGTAGGCGTGGTCGCGGAGCTGGGTGATGAGCAGCTTCGGCGAAAGCGGCTTGCCCGTGTTCCAC
Source organism: Amycolatopsis orientalis DSM 40040 = KCTC 9412 (assembly GCF_000478275.1). GTDB lineage: Bacteria > Actinomycetota > Actinomycetes > Mycobacteriales > Pseudonocardiaceae > Amycolatopsis > Amycolatopsis orientalis. Next base: position 47,782 of record NZ_ASJB01000045.1, on the reverse strand, counting down.
GCGGGGCACTGCGACTGACAGCGGCCGCATTCGGTGCAGGTGGAGAAGTCCAGCCAGCCCTTCCAGCTGAAGTCCTCGATCTTGCCGACGCCGAAGGTGTCCTCGTCCGGGTCCGCCTCTTCGAGGTCGAGCACCTTGCCGTTGCTCATCATCGGCTTGAGCGCGCCGAGCGCGACACCGCCGTCGGCTTCGCGCTTGAAGTAGATGTTGAAGAAGGCGCTGAAGCGGTGCCAGGCGATGCCCATGGTCATCGTGCGTGCGATGACGAACAGCCAGATCGTGGCGCTCATCAGCTTGACGAACGCGAACACCGACACCAGGTTCGGGCTGGCGGGCAGCAGCTCACCGATCGGATGCGAGACGAACGCGGCCCAGACCGGGGTCTCGTGGACGTTCAGCGCGGACTTCGCGGCGCGGACGCCGATGATGCCGATGCCCTCGATGAGCACGACGGCCTCGATGAAGTACGCCCACTTGAAGTTGGAGCCCTGGAAGCGGGACTGCCGGTCGGCGCGGCGCGGGTGGTTCTTCTGGCGGACCCAGATCAGCACCAGGATGCCGACGATGGTGCCGACCCCGAGCAGCTCCATGAGCAGCTGGAAGACCGACCAGTCGTCGAGGATGGGCCAGCCCCAGGTGGGGACGAACACCTCGCCGTACGCCTCGAACAGGGCGAGCGACCCGATCAGGAAGCCCCACATGACCAGCCAGTGCGCCGGGCCGACGCTCTTGACCTTGTTCATGCGGGTGTGCGCGGCGAATTCCTTGATCAAGGTCTTCATCCGCGGCATGAACGGGCCGTTGCGGGTCGAGTCCGGCTGACCGAGGCGGATCACCCGCACGAAGCGGGCGATGGTCGCGAAGAACATTCCCCAGGCGACGACGCCGAGCAGGACCGCGATCCCGCCGAGCGTCAGCTGTACAGCGCCCATCGTCGGGTGCCTTTCGTCCGAGTGAAGCGGTGTGGTGGTTCGGGCAGACTAATGCTTCTTACTGATGGGTAACCCACTGACCGCGCCCAAGTCCCACCGATGTGGTGTACACCTCTCTTTGTTTTAAGACGATCGTCCAGGTAGTTTTTGTCACATGGGTGCATACCTTCTTCTCGCTTTGGCCATCGCCGCGGAGGTATCCGCCACGGTGTCGTTGAAACTCTCCGAAGGCTTCAGCAAGGTGGGCCCGTCGATCGTCGTGGTGGCCGGATACGCCATCGCGTTCGTCGCCCTCGCGTACGTTCTGAAGGCCGGCGTGCCGGTGAGCGTCGCCTACGCGATCTGGGCCGCGGCCGGTGTCGCGCTGGTGGCGGCCGTCGGCATGGTCTTCTTCAAGGAGCCGGTCAACCTCGCGGTGATCAGTGGGCTGGCACTGGTGATCGGCGGCGTCGTGTTGATCGAGGCAGGGAGCGCGCATTAAGTGAAGATCCAGGTCGACGGCCGGAAGGCGCGGGGCGAGAAGCGGCGCGAGGAGATCATCGCGGCCGCTCTGCGGGTGATCGAGCGGGACGGCGTCGCCGGCGTCACCCACCGGACGGTCGCCGCCGAGGCCGGCGTGCCGACGGCTTCGACGACGTATCACTTCTCCAGCCTCGACGACCTCCTGATCGCGACCCTCATCTCGTGCGCCAGGGATATGGCGACCGAGGTCTACTGGATGATCGACAGGGCCCGCTCCCGCGGCAGCCGCGGTGCCGAAGAGGTCGCCGGGCTGCTCGCCCAGGCGCTCGGCCCGCGACGGGGCCGGACTATGGCCGAGTACGAGCTGTACCTGCTGGCCGCGCGGAAGCCCGAACTGCGGCCCGCCGCGCGGCGCTGGCTGGACGTGCTGACCTCGATGGTCCGGCACGACGACGAGGTCGCGTTCCGGGTGTTCCTCGCCGGGATCGACGGCCTGCTGATCCAGGGCCTGATCGACGACGAGCCGCCGTCCGCGGAGGAGCTGCGGCCGGTGGTGGATTACCTGCTGAAACCGCGTTGACCTGCCCGGTAACTTTCGGCTCATGAGGACTGTCGGCGCTTACGAACTGGATGACGACCCGGCACGGGTGGACCTCGACGCGGTGTGGAAGTTCCTCTCCACCGGCGCCTACTGGGGCAAGTGGCGCGATCGGGAGATGGTCGAGAAGGTCGTCAGGAACGCGTGGCGCGTCGTGGGCGCGTACGAGACTTCGAGTGGCCGTCTGGTCGGGTTCGCGCGGGCGTTCTCCGACACCATCGGCAGCGCCTACCTCGCGGACGTCTTCGTCGTCGAGGACGCGCGCGGTGCCGGGCTCGGCAAGGAGCTGGTGCGGGAGATGGTCGACAACGGGCCGGGCGCGGAGTTCCGGTGGATGCTGCACACCGCCGACGCGCACGAGCTGTACCGCCCGTTCGGCTTCGGGGATCCGGCGGACGGCCAGTACATGGAGCGGCCCCGGCCCGGTGGGCGGGTCTAAAGCGGGCAGAAGTCCGTGAAGGCCTCCTTCCCTACCTTGAGCGTAGGGAAGGAGGCCTTCACGGAAAGTCGCTCAGCCCTTGTTCTCGTGCAGGGCCGTAAGGGTGGCCCGCGCGATCCCGTGGCTGAAGAGGTTGAAGCCCAGGAAGGCCGGCGTAGCGTCTTCGCCGACTTCCAGCTTCTCGACGTCGACAGCGTGCACCGCGAAGATGTACCGGTGCGGTCCGTGCCCGGGCGGCGGGGCGGCCCCGAGGAACTGCTTCACGCCGCCGTCCCCCTTCAGGGTGATGGCGCCCTTCGGCAGGCCGGACCCGGCTTCGTCGCCAGCGTTCGCGGCGAGCGCTGTCACCGAGGCGGGGATGTTGAACACCGCCCAGTGCCAGAACCCGCTCGCCGTCGGGGCGTCCGGGTCGTAGCAGGTCACGGCGAAACTCTTGGTCTCGGCCGGGAAGCCCTCCCAGGACAGCTGCGGGGAGCGGTCCTCGCCGCCCGCGCCGAAGATCCCGGACAGCTGCGGCGTCGGCAGGAAGCCGCCTTCCTCGATGTCGTTGCTGCTCAAGGTGAAGGCAGGCAGATCGGGCAGGAAGTCGTACGGATCGGGTGCCTGCGGCATGCGTCCTCCTGATCGTGGAACCGATGACCCCGCCAGGTTATGACCCCGAGGACCCCGGTGCGGGATCAGGGACGAATCCGGGGGTTACCCCTATGTCCATCCCGGCGCGCTGGCCTTAGCGTCGAGACACACGAAAACCTGCTCTGGAGGGACTCAAGACCATGGCGCGCCCACTCCTCGCAATCGGAGGCATCGCCTTGATCGGCGTCGGTGTCCTCACCGGCCTCGGCTGGTGGTGGCCGTCCGACGCGGAGGCGACCGCCGAGCTGACCCAGTCGATCAAGAGCGTCCGGGTCGACAACGACGAAGGCTCCGTCAAGATCCGCACGGGCAGCGGGCCGGCGAAGGTGCACCAGGAGTTCTCGTACCGCTGGAACAAGCCGGGCGACGCCTTCCGCGTGGAGGGCGACACCCTCGTCCTCGCCGGCTGCGGCACCAGCTGCGAGGTCCGGTACGACGTGATCGTCCCGGCGGGCATCCCGGTTTCGGGCAGGCTCGACTCCGGATCACTGGACATCGCCGGAGCGTCCACTGTGGATGTCACCGTCGACTCCGGCGGCGTCGAGATCAGTGACGTGCCGGGCACGGTGAAGGTCAGGGCCGACTCCGGCCGCGTCGAGCTCAAGAACATCGGGCAGGCCGTCACCGTGCAGGCGGCTTCCGGCGCCATCAAGGGGGAACGCCTCGGCGGCAACGTCGAAGCGCGTGCCAACAGCGGCCGCATCGAACTCGAACTGATCAAGAGCGCCGACGTCACGGCCCGGAGCGACAGCGGTTCGATCGAGGTCACCGTGCCCTCGGGCGACTACAACGTCAGCGGCACCACCGACAGCGGCAGCCGCGACATCGGCGTGAACCAGTCCGGTTCGGCCCCGCACAAGCTCGATCTCAACACCGACAGCGGAAGCGTCAAGGTCAACGCGGCCTGACGGACTTATCGGGGGAAACACTTTCTCATGGGGAACAAGGAGAAGCGCGTCCTCGGCGCGCTCGCACTCGGCGCGCTGACGGCCTTCGGGATCGTCGGCTGCACAAGCGAAAGCCGCGAGACGCTGAGCGACGGCACGCCCGTCACCGAGCAGATCACCGCGATCCGGGTCGACGTCCCGGTCGGCGGGGTGACGCTCCGGGTCGAGGACGGCGCACCGGTTTCGCTGCACCGCCAGGTCACCTACACCGGACGTCATCCCGGCAAGACGCACAGCGTCGAGAACGGCACGCTGGTACTCGGCGGCTGTAGCCAGTGCGGCGTGGACTACGAGGTCGTGGTCCCGCGTGAGCTGGCGATCTCCGGCGGGATCGGCACCGGGAAGATCACGCTCACCCGCGCGGCGTCGGTCGATCTGCACGGCGACGTCGGGGATCTCACGGTGCTGAGTTCCTCCGGGCCGGTGAACCTGCGCACCGGCACCGGCGACATCGAGGTCGGGCTCGCCGAACCCGGCGCGGTCACCGCGAACGCCGAGGTCGGCAAGATCACCGTCACCGTCCCGGACGGCGCGTACCAGGTTCGCGCGAAGTCGGAGGTCGGCGGCGTCGAGACCGGCGGCGTACGGCAGGACCAGGCGTCACCGAACGTCCTGGATCTCCAGGCGGGCACCGGTTCGATCACCGTGAAGGCCGCATGAAGACGCTCGCCGCGCTCACGGCGTTGACCCTGCTGCCGCTTTCCGCGCTGCCCGCGTCCGCCGCGCCCGGGATCGACTGGAAGCCCTGCGCGACCGAGTACGCGCCGACACTGGAATGCGCGAGCCTTCCGGTGAGCGGTGGTGCGTTCTCGATCGCGTTGGCGAAACTGCCCGCGACCGATCCCGCGCGCCGCGTCGGCTCCCTGCTGACGAACCCGGGCGGGCCGGGCGGCTCCGGGGTCACCGTGCTCAAGTACGGCGGTCGCGGTTTCGCGCTGGACAAACCGGAAATGGCCGAGGCGCGGCAGCGGTTCGACATCATCGGCTTCGATCCGCGCGGTGTCGGGGAGAGCGAGCCCGCGATCATCTGCGGCCCGGATCTGCACGACCCCGCGGTCAGCCGGTTCCCGAAGAGCCGTGCCGACTACGAAAAGCTCATCGCGCACAACCGCTCTTCCGGTCAAGACTGTCTCAAGAGGACAGGACCGGGTTTGTCCCATGTGGACACCTGGAGCGCCGCCGACGACATCGAGTCGATCCGGATCGCCCTGGGCGAACCGAAGGTGAACTGGCTCGGTGTCTCCTACGGTTCCGAACTCGGCGCCGTCTACGCGGAGAAGTACCCGAAGCGGATCCGGGCGATGGTGCTCGACGGGGCCGTCGACCACTCCCGGCCGACGCGGCAGGCGGTCCTCGACGAGGCCATCGCGACCGAAAGCGCGCTGAACGACTTCGCGAAGTGGTGCACGACGTCGGCTGAGTGCGTGCTTCGCGGCAAGGACGTCATCGCGACCTACGACGCCCTCATGCGCACCCCCGGCGGTGTCCCGTCGAAGCAACTCGGGCGGAACGTGACCGCCGAGGAGATGGCGGCCGGCCTGTACGGCTCGATCATCCTGCCGATGTTCTGGCCGGACCTGGCGAAGGCGGTCGAAGCCGCGAGGGCGGGGAACGCGGACGGGCTGCTGCCCTACTCGCAGCTGGACCCGTCGTACGGCGCGTACCGCGCGATCGGCTGCCACGACTTCGGCTCGCCCTTCACCTCCTACGCCGACATGAAGGCGATGCAGGGGCTGGTGAAGGCCCTCGCGCCGCACAGCTGGCGCTACACCGAGTTCTGGGACATGGCGAGCGGCTGCGCGGGCTGGCCGGTGGCCTCCGCGTACCTGCCGCGGCCACAGCACGTGCGGGGCGCGGCGCCGATCCTCGTGGTCGGCGGCGAACACGATCCGGCGACGCCGCTGGTGTGGGCGAAGGGGCTCGCGCGGAACATCGAGAACTCGACGTTGCTGGTCGACGCCGGATACGGGCACACGGGGCTGCTCAACTCGGGCTGCGTGCGCACCGAAGAGGTGAAGTACCTGGTGAGCGGGGTCACACCGGCTCCGGGCACGGTCTGCCGGTAGGCCGGGAACAAGACGCCCGGGTCGCTCGTTGAGCCGGGTACAAGGTTGAGTGCAGGCGGCTCAAGTCCAGCTTGACGGAAGCCGCACCATCCCGATAGAACTTGCGTGGCGCCCACTCAAGGTGGGCGTGAACGTGCAGGTCACGAATAGCAGGAGGAACACACCATGGCGCGAGCGGTCGGCATCGACCTCGGCACGACCAACTCGGTCGTCGCTGTCCTTGAGGGCGGCGAGCCGACGGTCATCGCCAACTCGGAAGGTTCACGCACCACCCCGTCCATCGTCGCCTTCGCCAAGAACGGCGAAGTGCTGACAGGTCAGCCGGCGAAGAACCAGGCCGTGACGAACGTCGACCGGACCATCCGGTCGGTCAAGCGGCACATCGGTACCGACTGGAAGACCGAGATCGACGGCAAGGCCTACACCTCGCAGGAGATCAGCGCCCGGGTGCTGATGAAGCTCAAGCGCGACGCCGAGGCGTACCTGGGCGAGACCATCACCGACGCGGTCATCACCGTCCCGGCCTACTTCGAGGACGCGCAGCGGCAGGCCACCAAGGAGGCCGGGCAGATCGCCGGCCTGAACGTGCTCCGCATCGTCAACGAGCCCACCGCGGCGGCGCTGGCGTACGGCCTCGACAAGGGCGAGAAGGAACAGACCATCCTGGTCTTCGACCTCGGTGGCGGCACGTTCGACGTCTCGCTGCTGGAGATCGGCGAGGGCGTCGTCGAGGTCCGCGCGACCTCCGGTGACAACCACCTCGGTGGTGACGACTGGGACGAGCGCATCGTCACCTGGCTGGTCGACAAGTTCAAGTCGTCCAGCGGCATCGACCTGACCAAGGACAAGATGGCGCTGCAGCGCATCCGCGAGGCGGCGGAGAAGGCGAAGATCGAGCTGTCCAGCTCGAACTCCGCCAGCATCAACCTGCCGTACATCACCGTGGACGCGGACAAGAACCCGCTGTTCCTCGACGAGCAGCTCTCCCGCGCCGAGTTCCAGAAGATCACCTCGGACCTGCTGGACCGCACCAAGGCGCCGTTCAACAACGTCATCCGGGACGCCGGGATCGCCGTCGGCGACATCGACCACGTCGTACTCGTCGGTGGTTCCACCCGGATGCCCGCCGTCGCCGAACTGGTCAAGGAGCTGACCGGCGGTCGCGAGCCGAACAAGGGCGTGAACCCGGACGAGGTCGTCGCGGTCGGCGCGGCGCTGCAGGCCGGTGTGCTCAAGGGTGAGGTCAAGGACGTCCTGCTGCTCGACGTGACCCCGCTTTCGCTGGGCATCGAGACCAAGGGCGGCGTGTTCACCAAGCTCATCGAGCGCAACACCACGATCCCGACCAAGCGTTCGGAGATCTTCTCCACCGCGGACGACAACCAGCCGTCGGTGCAGATCCAGGTGTTCCAGGGTGAGCGCGAGATCGCGGCGCACAACAAGAAGCTCGGCATGTTCGAGCTGACCGGCCTGCCGCCCGCCCCGCGTGGCGTGCCGCAGATCGAGGTCACCTTCGACATCGACGCCAACGGCATCGTGCACGTGACCGCGAAGGATCTCGGCACGAACAAGGAGCAGTCGATGACGATCACCGGTGGCTCCGCGCTGCCGAAGGACGACATCGAGCGCATGGTCAAGGACGCCGAGGCGCACGCCGAGGAGGACAAGAAGCGTCGCGAGGAGGCGGAGACCCGCAACCAGGCCGAGACGCTCGTCTACCAGACCGAGAAGTTCGTCAAGGACAACGAGGACAAGCTGCCCGACGACCTCAAGGGCAAGGTGAAGTCCGCGATCGACGAGGCCAACGAGGCGCTCAAGGGCACCGACTCGGCGAAGATCCGCGAGTCCATCGAGAAGCTGAACACCGCTTCGCAGGAACTGGGCACCGCGCTCTACGCCAACGCGGGCGGTGCCGCGGCCGAGGGTGCCGCCGGTGAAGGCGCGACCGGCACCGCCGGCGCGGGTACCGGTTCGCAGGCCAAGGCCGACGACGTGGTCGACGCCGAGATCGTCGAAGAGGACGAGAAGGACAAGAAGTGACCGAACGCTACGACGAAACCGAGGGCCGGGGCCCGGACGAACCGGTGGTCGTGCGGGACCGTCGGCGGATCGATCCGCTGACCGGTGAGGTCCGCCAGGCCGCCCCGGCGGCCGAGCCCCAGGACGGCCCGAAGCACGCCGCTCCGACCGAGGAGCCCGCGGCGCCCGAACCGGCGCACGCGGGCCCCGGCCTCGGGGACTCCATTGTGGACGATTCGGTATCGGTGGCCACCGGTCTGGAGAAGGAGCTGGCGGAGCGCACCGCCGACCTTCAGCGGCTCCAGGCGGAGTACGCCAACTACCGCAAACGCGTGGACCGCGACCGCGAGCAGGTCGTCGCCGCCGCGAAGGCGTCGGTCGTCGGTGACCTGCTCCCGCTGCTCGACGACCTCGAGCGCGCGGAGCAGCACGGCGATCTGACCGGTGCCTTCAAGGCCGTCGGCGAGAAGCTGGTCGGCAGCCTGCAGCGGTCGGGCCTCGAGCCGTTCGGCACCGAGGGCGAGGACTTCGACCCGAGCGTGCACGAAGCCGTCCAGCACAGCACGTCGCCGGACGTCGCGGGCCCGACGGTCACCACGGTCATGCGCCGCGGTTACCGCTTCGGCGAGCGCGTGCTGCGTGCCGCGCTGGTCGGGGTCACCGATCACGAACCGGGCGCGGCCCCCGCGGCCGCCCCCGCACCGGAGGCGCAAGCCGCTCCGGTGGACCCGCCCGTCGGCGGCGAGCTGCCGCTCGAGGGCGAACTTTTCGATGAGAACAACCGCTGATCGGCGAAACGGCGTGAAAGGAGGAGACGTTCGGTGAGTGCACGAGAATGGATCGGTAAGGACTTCTACCGTGAGCTGGGCGTCTCCTCCGATGCCACCCCGGACGAGATCAAGAAGGCCTATCGCAAGCTGGCCAAGGAGAACCACCCCGACGCCAACGCGGGCAACGCGGAGGCGGAGAAGAAGTTCAAGGCGGTCTCCGAGGCATACGGCGTGCTTTCCGATACGTCCAAGCGCAAGGAATACGACGAGGCCCGGCGTCTCTTCGGCTCCGGCGGTCCCGGCGGCTTCGGCTTCCCGGGTGGCGGCGGTGGCGCGGGTGGCTTCGACGTCGGCGACATCTTCGGCCAGGCCGGTCAGCAGCAGGGCGGCTTCGGCGGGCTCGGTGACATCCTCGGCGGCCTCTTCGGCCGTCGCGGCGCCGCCGGTGCCACGGCGAACCGGCCGCAGCGCGGCACGGACGTGGAGACCGACGTCCGGATCGACTTCACCGAGGCGGTCAAGGGGGCGACCCTGCCGCTGCGGCTGTCGAGCCCGGCGACGTGTTCCACCTGCGGCGGGAACGGCGCGAAACCGGGGACTTCCCCGCGGACGTGCTCGACCTGCCAGGGCAGCGGGCTGGTCAGCCGGAGCCAGGGCGCGTTCGCGTTCTCCGAGCCGTGCCGCGACTGCCGCGGCCGCGGCTCGATCATCGACGAGCCCTGCCCGGAATGCGCGGGCGAGGGCGTCAGCACCCGCACCCGCACGCTGACCGTGCGGATCCCGCCGGGCGTCGCCGACGACCAGCGGATCCGGCTCGCCGGCCAGGGTGAACCGGGCCGCGGCGGCGCGCAGCCGGGCGACCTGTACGTCCGCGTGCACGTCGCCCCGCATCCGGTCTTCGGGCGGCAGAACCTCGACCTGACCATCACCGTGCCGGTGTCCTTCACGGAACTGGCCCTCGGCGGCACGATCACCGTGCCGACCCTCGAGGGCAAGGTGTCGCTGAAGGTGCCGCAGGGCACGGCGAGTGGTCGGGTACTTCGTGTGCGCGGCAAGGGAATCGCGAAGCGGGACGGCGCGCAGGGCGATCTGCTGGTCACCCTGCAGGCGGCCATTCCGTCCAAATTGGACGACAAGGCCCGTGAGGCCCTGGAGGCCTACGCGGACGCCATGGCCGAACACGACCCGCGACCGGAGATCACCGAACTTCTCGAAGGCAGGTGAGCAGGATGTTCGGCGGGCTGCCGCACGGTGCGGACGAAGACACCCCGGTGTTCGTCATCTCGGTGGCGGCGCAGCTTTCCGGCCTGCACGCGCAGACCCTCCGGTCCTACGACCGGCAGGGTCTCGTGTCGCCGGGCCGGACCTCCGGTGGCGGACGGCGCTATTCCATGCGGGACATCGCGTTGCTGCGCGAAGTGCAGCGACTGTCCCAAGAGGACGGTGTCAACCTCGCGGGCATCAAGCGGATCATCGAGCTGGAGAACCAGGTCGACGCGCTGCGGGACCGGATCGCCGAACTGACCGAGGAACTCGCGGCCGCGTACACCGCCGCCGAACAGACGGCCGCGGCCGTGCACGCCTCCTACCGCAAGGACCTCGTGCCCCTGCGGCAGCAGACCGCCCTCGTGGTCTGGAAACCCAAGCGCCGCGGCTAGAACGCGTTTCGTCCTCTGAATGCATAACGCATCCAGAGGACGAAACGCGTTCTACTGGCCGGGGACCAGGGTCCGCAGCTGCTGGACCTCACCGGTGCGCGAGTCCATGATCCGCTGGGCCAGTGCCTTCGATTCCGGGTTCTTGCCGTCCTTCAGCTCGGTCCGCGCGAGCGCGACGCCGTTGTGCTGGTGCGCGACGAGGATGTCCACGAAGTCCAGGGTGAACTCCTTGCCGTCCTTTTTGGACAGCGCTTCGAGCAGCCCCTTGTCCGTGAGTCCGTCGCCACCGTGGTGGTGATGCGCGTTCGGATCCATCGAGCCTGTCTCGGGCTTCCCCCAGGACTTCAGCCAGTTCCGCATGTCGGAGCTCTCGGTCTGCTGCGTCGCCTCGATGGCGGCGGAGAGGTCCTTCAGCGGCTGTAGCTGCGCCTGTTTTGTGTGTACCAGCTTGACGATCTCGATGCCCTGGCTGTTGTGGGCGATCATCATCTGCAGGAACATCACGTCGGCGTCGTTGTACTCCGCGGACGCCGGGGCGCCCGCCGCCGACTGGGGAACCGGCGAGAGCGGGGCACCGGCGGTGGTGGGTGAGCCATCGCCGGCCCCGCAGCCCGCGAGGGCCACGAGACCGGCGACGAGAACGAGGGCGAGCTTCACTGACGCGTCCACAACGCCGGGGTGTTCGGCGGTTCCCAGCCCTGGATCGCGGTATGCGCCAGCTGGCAGCGGTAGCCCGCGCCGCCGTAGGTCACCGTGTCGCCGACCGCGTAGGCCGTCCCTGCCGCCCAGGTGCCGCCCGCGGGCGGAGTGCTGGTGGTGGGCGTGGTGGTGCTGGTCGGGGGATTCGACGTGGTCGGCGGGTTGCTGGTGGTGGGTGGGTTGCCGCCGCCGATCTGCAGGTCGATGCAGCTGTAGAAGGCCATCGGCGTATCCGCGATGTTCCAGATGGCCAGCACCTTCTGGCGGCCGCTGAAACCGCTCAGGTTCACCGTGTGCGACGTCGGGTCCTTCGGCGCGGAGTTGTTGCCGCTGATGTCGGCGATCTTGGTGCCGCCGATGTAGTACTCGTAGTTCGTGGTCCGGTGGTAGGCGGTGAACTTCCAGTTGAAGGTCACGCTGCTGCCGACCGACGCGGCGGGCCACGACTTCGATTCGTCGTTGAGCTGCGCGAACTGCGGAAGTCCGCCGTTGCAGCTGCGGAGCCCCTTGGGGCCTTCGACGCTCTGCGGTTCGTAGACGATGCTGCCGCACCCGGACACCTTGCCCTGTGCGCAGTTCGCCTGACGGCTGGGCGGCGACAGCACGTAGCCGTGCGCGCTGGCCACCTGCGGGATGGCCACGATGGCGATCGGGGCGAGAACCGCACCGGCGGCGGCTGCCATGAGCTTACGTTTGACGGTCATGCCGGCTCCTGGGATGGAACGACGGTGTTCCCGTGAGGGGGAGCAATGTGGTCTAGACCATAAATCCGTCGGTGACCGGTGGTCAATGATTCACTGACCTACTGGTGCGTTGAGCCCAGGTGGAACGGCCGATCGGCCTAATACGAACGGTTCGTCTGCTCAGTCCAAGGTGAAGGGGTCGTACTTGATCCGCTCCAGGTCCGTCCCGCCGGCGAGCAGTTTCGCGATCGTCGCGCGGATCATCGACGGCGACCCGGCGACGTAGACGTCGCGCTCTCGCCAGTTACCGCGCTGCGTGACCGCCATGGCCAGGGTGCCGCGGTCGCCTCCGGCGATGGTCCCTTCCTCGGTCACCGGGGTCACCGTGAGCCAAGGGCAGGTGACGGTCAGCCCGCGGAGGTCGTCCAGGGCGTACAGGTCTTCCGGCCGCCTGCCGCCGAAGAACAGGTGCACCGGCGGGTTGTGCCGCCAGCGCGACATGTCGTCGATCAGCGCGAGCAGCGGGGCGACCCCGGTGCCGCCGCCGATCATCAGCAGCGGACGGCTTTCCGTGTGGTGCACCGAAAGCGCGCCGAGTGACGGGCCGAGGCGCCAGACGTCGCCGACCCGAGTGTGGTGGACGATCGCGCGCGAGACCCAGCCGCCGCGCACGGCGTGCACGTGGAACTCGATCGTCCCGTCGTCATGCGGCGCGGTCGCGGGCGAGAAGTACCGCCACATCCGTGGCCGTTGCGGGACCTCGACGCTGACGTAGCCACCGGCCCGGTACGGGAGCGGCTGATCGGTGCGCACCCTGATGACGGCGACGTCGCGGGAGACGCGGCGGTGTTCGAGCACCGTCGCCTTCCACCACGCCGGCCCGATCTCCTTGCCCGCGGCTTCCCGCATGCTCTTGGAAATGACGCCGTACGCGGTGACCCAGGCGTCTTCGACCTCGGGCGTCCAGTCGTCCTTCAAGAACCGTTTCAGCGCGGCGATCAGCGCGACGCCGACGGCGTCGTAATGGCGGCCGAGGACGTCGAACTTCCGGTGATCCCGGCCGAGCTGGCCGAGGAACGTGGTCAGTTCGTCGGGCCGGTCGACCATCTGTACGACGTAGACGAGGGCACGCAGCAATCGGTTTCTCTGGGTGGCCATGTTGATCGGGAACAACGCCCTGGCATCCGGCGAAACCGAGAAGAGCACCCCGTAGAAGTACTGGGAAAGCTCCTCGGCTTTGGCTTCGACGGCGGCGAAACTCTCCCGGATGAGTTTGGCCATCTGGACGGTCTTGTCCGCCGCGGGTGCCTCGATCAAGGGAGGGACGGGAACCGGCGGCGAAGATCTCGACGAACTCGGTGGATGTTCGTACTTCACTGTTTCGGCAGTCATGGGTGAACGATTTTCTCCAGTTGGATCGGGCATATTCTCCAGACCCGATGTCATCGTGCTCGTGTTCCCCCGAAGGTTCTCGACTGTATGCCCGACCGTCGTAAAAGGATCCAAGAATCGTTGTTTCCCGCTCGAACGGAGCAAACGGTATACGCGCCGTAAACCTCGTCTGTCGCACGGTAAAGGTGATCATGCGACGCGGATTTCATTGTCCACCAGTGCTTTTCGCCAGGTCGACACGAAAGCGTGATCCGCCGATCGGGTGGTGCTTCTCCGTGATTAGCGAGTAGCGTAACGATACGCGGCCGTCGGCTGATCCCTATTGTGGAATCGCATTCGTGCAGCGGGAAAGGCTGTCAGTCGATGGTGAAGGGGTCGTACGCGATCTGGTCGAGCGCGCTGCCGGCGACGAGCATCCTGGACACCGTCGCCCGGATCATCGTGGGCGAGCCGGATACGAGGATGCGGTGGCCGGGCCAGGATCCGTACTGGGTAACGGCTTCCGCGAGCGTGCCCTGTTCGCAGCCGGGGGCTTCTTCACCGCGTTCGACCACCGGGGTGACGGTGAGCCACGGGTTCGTGGCGGCGAGGGCGCGCAACTCGTCGAGGTCGTAAAGGTCCTCACGCGACGGTCCACCGTAGAACAGCCAGACCTTCGGGTTCTCGCCCCACTGCGCGAGGTCGTCCAAAATGGCGCGCAGCGGCGCGACACCGGTGCCGCCCGCGATCATCAGCACGTCGCGGCCGTCGGTCCGGTCGACCGAAAGCCTGCCGAGTGGTGGGCCGAGCCGCCAGACGTCGCCCGGCTGCGTGTGACTCACGATGGCGCGGGACACCCAGCCGCCGTCGACGGCGCGCACGTGGAACTCGATGCCGCCGTCCTCGCGCGGCGCGTTCGCCGGGGAGAGGTAGCGCCAGAGCCTCGGCCGCTGCGGCACTTCGACGCTCATGTACTGACCCGGCTGGTACGGCACCGGGAACTCGGGCTGGACGCGGACCAGGGCGAGGTCCCAGGTGAGCCGCCGGTGCTCCAGCACGGTGGCCGACCACGACGCCGGGTTCACGTCGGCCGCGGCGGCCTCCTGCATCGCGCGGGCGACGATGGTGAACGCCTCCGCCCAGGCCCGCTCGACCTCCGGTGTCCAGTCCGGACCGAGATGGTTCTTGAGCGAGGCGAGCAGCGCCGTGCCGACGGCCTCGTAATGCCGGGGGATGACGCCGAACTTGCGGTGGTCGCGGCCGAGCTGGGTCAGGAACGGCACCAGATCGTCCGGCCGGTCGACCATCTGGACGATGTGGACCAGTGCGCGCACCAGCCTGCCGCGCTGGACCTCCATGTTGATCGGGAAGAAGTCCCGGGTGGCCGGCGCGAGGGTGAACAGCATCCCGTAGAAGAACTGGGAGATCTCCGGGATGAACGGCTCCGACTTCGCCCAGGTGTCACGGATGAGCCGCACCATCGCGGTGACCGCGGGCGGGGCTTCCCTCGGCGCCGAGGAGCGGGGAACCGGGCTGACCGCGTCGGCTGTCACGGGCTGGGGGTCGCTGCTCGGGAAGTGCATACCGAAAGGGGGTTCCGCTGATTCACGGAAGAGTGACCACTGGAGAAGAATTCACGGATCATTCACCTCTCCGGTCAGTGGCTGTCCGCCGGTCTGGCTGCTTCCGGCTCGTCCGCGAGACTAGCTGCCGCGAGCCCTTTTGCCCGCATCGTTGCTCCGGACGGGTGTACCGGAATCCGGGTGGTAGTGGGCGATCTCACGAGGTAAATAGTTGCCTTACGCAAGCGTCCCCGAATAAAGTTGTATCGTACAAGTACCGAGGAGGCATCGATGAGCTCCGCCGACGACGCCAGGGTCGACCTGATGCGCGAGTTGAAGGCCGCCTCCCAGTTGCAGCACGCCTGGATCATGCAGGCGTGGCAGGACGATCCCGGTCTGCATCCGGCCGCCGCGATGCTGCTGTCCGATCTGGCGAAGCACGGTGAAGCGCGCCCGTCGGAACTGGCCAAACGGCGCTTCGTGGACCTTTCGGTGGTGAGCCGTCAGCTTTCCCAGCTGTCCGCGGCCGGGATGATCGACCGTCGTCCCGCGCCCGAGGACGGCCGCGCGTCGATCATCAGTCTCTCCGAGCGGGGGCACGCGGAACTGGACCGCAGGCGGGCGGGCTACCTGGACTTCATGGAGCGTGCGCTCGGTGACTGGACCGAGGAGAAGGTCGTCGACCTGACCACGCGACTGGCCGAGATGAACGCGGACATCCGCGCCGTTCTGTCCGTGCGGACATGCGAGGTCTGACGCCCCCATACCTACCCGCCGGTCTTGACTGAACGGACCTTTCGTAGCGCTGTCACCCCGGTAACGTCGGTGTTCGTGCGAAGCCGGGTCGCGTTGCTGGTCGCCTTGGGAATCGACAACTTCGGCTCGGGACTCTTCCTCCCACTGGGCCTCGTCTTCGTCATCCGGGTGGTCGGTCTGCCCCTCGCCCAAGCGGGGGCGGCGGTCACTCTCGGTGCACTCGCCGGTCTGCTGGTCCCCGCACTCGCGGGGCGGCTCGTCGATCTGTTCGGCCCGCGCACCGTGATGATCTGCTCCCATCTCCTGCAGGCCGCCGGGGCGGGTGCGTTCCTGCCCGCCGCCGGGTTCGCCGGCGTCGTCGGCGCTTCGGTCATGCTCGCGGCCGGACAACAGCTGTTCTACAGCTCGCAGTTCTCGCTCATCGCCGACGTCGCGGGCGAAGGCCCGAAGGACCGGCCCTTCGCCGAAGCCGCGATGGTGCGCTCCGCGGGCTTCGGGCTGGGCGGACTCGCGGCGGGCGGACTGCTGGTCTGGATCGGACGCGAGGGCCTGTACGTCGCCGTGATCGTCGACGTCTTCACGTTCGTCGTCGCCGCGGCCATCCTCTCGACCCTGGTCCCGCCGGTCCCCCGGCAGGCGCGCCGCCTGTCCGGGTCGGCCGGGGTCTGGCGGAATCGCCCCTATCTCGCGCTGATCGTGTTCAGCGGGCTCTTCGCGCTCACCATGGACTTCTTCCTCATCGGGATGCCGGTGTACGTCTTCAACACGCTGCAGGGGCCGCGGTGGCTGCCCGGCGCGATCATCGCGCTGCTCACCGTCGTCACCAGTCTGGGTGGTGTCGTCGCGTTGCGGGTCACCCGCGGGATGACCCGGATCGCCGCGATGCGCGCGGGCTCGGCGTTGTTCGCGGTGTGGTGCCTGGCGTGCCTCGGCGTGGTGTTCGTGCCGAAGGTCTTCCAGCCGGTGTACCTGCTCGGGGTGACCCTCGTGCTGGCCGCGGGCGATCTCGCCTTCGGGCCGCGGTCCGGGGCGCTGGCCGAAGCGGCGGCGCCGCCGGAGGCGCGGGGACGGTATCTGGCGGCCTTCCAATATGCCTTCACCCTCGCCGCGGTGATCGCGCCGACCATCGTCGCGCTGTTCTCCGTGGCAGTCTGGATCCCGTGGGTGCTCGTGGCCGCGTGCGCCTGCGCGGCCGTCGTCGGCCTCGGCAGGGTGGGCCCGCGCCTGCCCGCGGAGGCCGTCTCGCCGACTGGAGGATGACGAATTCAGGGTTGAGCGGAACAGACTCAACTTTTCTGACGTTGTACGAGTCGAGAAGAACTTCGCAGGACCTAGTACGAGGTGAGGGATGGACGCTTTCAACCCGACCACGAAGACCCAGCAGGCGATCTCGTCGGCGGCGCAGGCGGCCACGATGGCCGGCAATCCGCACGTCGCGGCCGCGCATCTGCTCGGCGCCCTGCTGGCGCAGGGTGAGGGGCTCACCGCGCCGCTGCTGACCGCGGTCGGGGCCGACCCCGGGCTGGTGCACAAGGAGCTGGAACCACTGATCGCGGCGCTGCCGTCGGCGACCGGCGCCACCGTGTCGAGCCCGCAGTTCGACACGCACGCGGTCAAGGCGCTGACGCACGCGCAGAAGCTCGCGACCGAACTGGGCGACGAGTACGTCTCGACGGAGCACCTCCTCGTCGGACTCGCCACCGAAGGCGGCCCGGTGGCCGACCTGCTCAAACGGCACGGCGCCACCCCGGACGCGCTGCGTGAGGCGTTCGCCAAGGTCCGCGGCTCCGCGCGGATCACCAGCCCGGATCCGGAAAGCACGTTCAAGGCGCTGGAGAAGTACGGCGTCGACCTGACCGAGCGTGCCCGCGCGGGCGAGCTGGACCCGGTGATCGGCCGCGACACCGAGATCCGCCGCGTGGTGCAGGTGCTCTCGCGCCGGACGAAGAACAACCCGGTGCTGATCGGCGAGCCCGGCGTCGGCAAGACCGCCATCGTCGAGGGGCTCGCCCAGCGCATCATCGCCGGAGATGTGCCCGAGTCCCTGCGCGGCAAGCGGGTCGTGGCGCTGGACCTCGGTTCGATGGTCGCGGGCGCCAAGTTCCGCGGCGAGTTCGAAGAGCGGCTGAAGGCCGTGCTCAAGGAGATCACCGACTCGGCGGGCGAGGTCGTCACCTTCATCGACGAGCTGCACACCATCGTCGGCGCGGGCGCGACCGGCGAGGGCGCGATGGACGCGGGCAACATGATCAAGCCGATGCTGGCCCGCGGTGAGCTGCGGATGGTCGGCGCGACCACGCTCGACGAGTACCGCCAGCACATCGAGAAGGACGCCGCGCTGGAGCGGCGCTTCCAGCAGGTACTGGTCGGCGAACCGTCCACAGAGGACACGATCGGCATCCTGCGCGGGCTCAAGGAGCGGTACGAAGTGCACCACGGGGTGCGCATCACCGACGCCGCCCTGGTCGCCGCCGCGACGCTGTCCGACCGCTACATCACCGCCCGGTTCCTGCCGGACAAGGCGATCGACCTGGTCGACGAGGCCGCGTCCAAGCTCCGGATGGAGATCGACTCGCGGCCCGTCGAGATCGACGAGGTCGAGCGCGCCGTGCGCCGGATGGAGATCGAGGAGATGGCTCTGTCCAAAGAGGACGACGCCGCCTCCAAGGAACGGCTCGCCGTGCTGCGGTCGGAACTGGCCGAGAAGCGGGAGACGCTGACGGCGCTGACAGCGCGCTGGCAGAACGAGAAGGGCTCGATCGAGCGCGTCCGCGAACTCAAGGGGCAGCTGGAGCAGCTGCGCGGCGAGTCCGAACGCGCCGAACGCGACGGCGACCTCGGCAAGGCCGCCGAACTCCGCTACGGCCGGATTCCCGCGCTGGAGAAGGAGTTCGAGGCCGCGACGGCCGCCAGCGAGGTCAGCCAGCAGAACGTCATGCTGAAGGAGGAGGTCGGCGCGGACGACGTCGCGGACGTGGTCAGCGCGTGGACCGGCATCCCGGCGGGACGGCTGCTGGAAGGCGAGACGGGCAAGCTGCTCCGGATGGAGGAGGAGCTGGGCAAGCGGGTCGTCGGGCAGAAGGAGGCCGTGCAGGTCGTCTCGGACGCGGTGCGCCGCACCCGGGCGGGCGTCGCGGATCCCGACCGGCCGACCGGTTCGTTCCTGTTCCTCGGCCCCACCGGTGTCGGCAAGACCGAGCTGGCGAAGGCGCTGGCGGAGTTCCTGTTCGACGACGAGCGCGCGATGCTGCGGATCGACATGAGCGAGTACGCCGAGAAGCACTCGGTGGCGCGCCTGGTCGGGGCGCCGCCGGGTTATGTCGGCTACGACCAGGGCGGGCAACTGACCGAGTCGGTGCGCAGGCGGCCGTATTCGGTGGTGCTGCTGGACGAGGTCGAGAAGGCCCACCCGGACGTGTTCGACGTGCTCCTGCAGGTGCTCGACGACGGACGGCTCACCGACGGCCAGGGCCGCACGGTGGACTTCCGCAACACGATCCTGGTGCTGACCTCGAACCTCGGCTCGCAGGCCATCGCCGACCCGGCGCTCGACGAGCGGCAGCGCAACGACGCGGTGATGGCGGTCGTGCAGCGGCAGTTCAAACCGGAGTTCCTGAACCGGCTGGACGACATCGTGGTCTTCCACGCGCTCGGCACCGACGAGCTGACGTCCATTGTGGACATCCAGATCGCGAGGCTCGCCTCGCGGCTGTCGCGGCGCCGCCTGACGCTGGACGTCACCGCCGCGGCACGCGAATGGCTCGCGCTGAACGGTTTCGACCCGATCTACGGCGCGCGGCCGCTGCGGCGGCTGGTGCAGTCGGCGATCGGCGACAAGCTGGCGAAACAGTTGCTGGCCGGTGAGGTCCGCGACGGCGACACGGTCCGGGTGGACATCCCGGCCCAGGAGGCGTCGGAGGCCCTCACGGTCACCCGGGTGGAGTGACCGGAGGGGCTGAAGGGCCCTTTCCCCTCATCTCACGCGGCGAAGGGCGCTTTCCCCTCATGCGATGCGGGGAAAGCGCCCTTCAGCCCCGCGCCCCGACCAGGAAAGTCCCGTTCATAGCGTTGGCGACACAGCGATTTGTCGACCTTTCAGCCCGTATTCGGGCCGCGGCACCGAAAGGGGTGGCGCGACACGGCGCCCGGCGATCACATCCGGTGAGCGCAGGGGGATACCCTGACCGTCGTGGGTATTCCGGCGTGGATCTGGTTCGTCGTCGCCGCCGTCGCCTTGGTGGCGGGGCTGGGGCTGCTCGCGGCCGACCGGGCGAAGGAGGGCTCGCGCAATCGCGAGCGAATGCGCTGGGCCGAGCTGCGCGGCTGGCAGTTCGTCGAAGAGGACGAGCGGTTGCCGCGGCAGTGGTCCGGCGGGGCCATCGGGTACTTCGGCGCGCAGGCGGCGGTCAACGTCGTGGCCGGGTCCACCTTCACCTCCGACGGACGGCGTCCCGTCTTCATCTTCGACATCGAGACCGAGGGCCAGATCCCGGCGGTCGTGGTCGCCGTGCGCTGCAACCGCGTGCACGAGACGCCGCTGGAGATGTGGTTGTCCAGCGTGCCGTTCCAGCGGCAGGACATGCCCGAGATGCTCGGCCCGATCGGTCAGCGCTACGCCTTCGCGGACGACTCCGAAGGCGCCCGCAAGGTGATCACGCAGGAACTCGTCGACGCGGCCGATTCGCTCGGCGGCGACGTCGGCGTGGCGTGGCTGGAGAACGAGTGGGTGCTCGCGAGTGTCGCCCCGAACGCCGGACCTTCGCGGCTGGAGCGGTTGCTGCGCGACCTCGGCGAGATCGCCGACATCGTCGACCCGTTCGACGAGGAGTACAACAACGCCCCGACCCCCGGCCGCCACTGGCAGGCCGAAGAAGCCGACGACATCGAGCCCAAAGGCTAGGACTGCCTGAGTTCCAGCGGCAGTGCCCCGGTGGTGACGCCGGTGTGCGTCGGCTTGCCGAGCACCGTCACGTCGAGCGTCCCGGACTGCGTCACGTGCCCCGCCTGGGCGGGATCGACGGTCGGCAGGACCCCGCGGATCGAAGACGTCGTGGCGCCGTGGACGCGCGCGACCTCGTCGACGCCGAGGTCCCCGCTGATCGTGTTGGCGCCGGATCCGGTCAGCACGGCGCCGTGCTGCGTGAGCCCCGCGTCCTGACCGGTCGTCACCAGCCCGCTCACCGGACCGGCGTTGCCGCCGAACGCGTGTTCCTGGCCGAAGTCGGTGCCGGTACCGGCGTCCAGGGGCAGCACACCCTTGAACCGGCCGCCGCCGTGCTGCGCCGACGTCGTCCCGACGGCGGCGAGATCGCCGAGGTCGACGGCGTGCCCGGAAGACCGCCCGGCCTCCAGCGTGCCGCCGAGGTCGCCGGAGAAACCGCCGTCGAGCCGGAGGGCCCTGTCGACTTCGCCACCGGCGTGTTGTTCGGTCTCGGTGATCACGCCGAACCCGGGCATCGGGCGGACGGCGTGGTAAGTCCCTTCGGACGCGCCGAGCGCGCGGCCGTCTTCGGTGACGAAGGAGGGCGTGCCGGTGCGAGGGTCGAGGGCGGCCTCCGTCAGCCGTGCCGCGCTCCGCTCGACCTTGGTCTCGTTCCCGGCGACGACGCTGCCGTGAGGATCGAGCTTCATCGTGTCCCGCTGGCCCTGGGTGAGGGTCTGGGCGGTCTTCGACGCGGCGAGGGCGCCGACCTTGTCCGGCCGGACGGTGACGCCGTCGCGGGTCTCGACGCTTTCGCTCGCCGACCGGCGGACGTCCGCGACGACCTTGGCGCCGCCGAGGTCCTTGCTGTAGACATTCCGTTCAGTGCTGGTCACGAAGCCGCGAAGGACGGTCGTGTCCCCTTCGCTGGTGGCGCCGATGCCGCGATCGAGGCTGCCTTCGCGCTGGTGGTCGAGGGGCAGCGGGACGCTGCCGAGCGGGATCGCCTGGTCGGCCTGCGCGGCGAGCGAGGTGGCCGGGCCGGCGAGCAACAACGCCAGCGGCGCGGCACCGGCCGCGACCTTGGGCAGATAGCTCGGCTTGCGCCTGCTGTGCTTCCCCATGGGCCGGGACGATACTTCCCGACCGAAGTCGTCGCACGTCAGGTCCCCACTGAGGGTGACGTCCACCGCTCGCCGTCTCGGCGAGGAAACCACCCGACTGGAGAGTAGGTTCCGGATATGACCCCCACCGCACTGATCACCGGCGCCACCGCAGGCATCGGCGCGCAGTTCGCGCGCAGGCTCGCCGCCGAGGCGTACGACCTCGTACTCGTCGCCCGCGACGTCGACAGACTGGAGGCCTTCGCCGCGGAACTGGTCGAGGCGCACGGTGTCGACGTCGTCGTCCTGCCAGCCGATCTGTCCGAAGTGGACGGACGCGCGCTGGTCGAGGCCCGGCTGGCCGGCGAGCCGGTCGACCTCCTGGTGAACAACGCCGGATTCGGCCTCAACGGCGACTTCTGGACCATTCCGCCGGACGCGCTGCAGCGTCAGCTCGACGTCAATGTCACCGCCGTTCTGCGCCTGACCCGCGCCGCGCTGCCCGCGATGATCGACCGCGGCGAGGGCGCGATCATCAATGTCAGCTCGGTCGCCGGTTTCTTCAGCGGCCGCGGTTCGACGTACACGGCCAGCAAGAACTGGGTCACGTCGTTCACCGAAGGCATCGCGGCCTCCCTGCCGAAGGGCGTCCGCATGATGGCGCTTTGTCCCGGCTTCACCGCCACCGAGTTCCACGAGCGGGCCGGGCTGGACCGGCCAGGCCCCAAGGCGTTCTGGCTCGGCGTCGACCAGGTCGTGGACGAAGCGCTCACGGATCTGCGTCGCGGCAAGGTGATCTCGGTGCCGAGCCTGCAGTACAAGGCGGTCGTCGCGATCGGTGGCCTGCTGCCGAGGGCGGTGCTGCGGCGGCTCGGCGGCGGTTTCGGCGGCAAGGGCCGCACCTGAGGCATGAGGGTTTGGACCTGCTCCGCGCGGGTATGTGTGGATCATGAAGTCCTCACGTCTTGTCACCGCCGGGGCACTGACGTTGGCGCTGGCCGCCTGTTCCACCGAGCAGCCGCCCGGCCCGGCCGCACCGGCGCCCGGCAAGGAAGGCACCCAGCCGGTCAAGGCGATCCAAGCGGCGGCGGGCGCCGTATCCGACGGGCGGGTGTTCGACGTCGAGCCGGGGAACGACGCCTGGGAGATCAAGGTCGCGTCACACGGGCAGGAACACAAAGTGCGCGTGAGCCGGGACGGTGGTCAGGTCTTCGGCGAGCAGCAGACGGCGAAGCCGAGCGACGACTTGGCGAAGGTCGGGCAGGCGGACGTCGACGCGGTCAAGGCACTGCGAACCGCGCAGCAGCGTCAGCCCGGTGAACTCGACGAGATGGAGATCGACCGCGCGGCCGACGGCACCCTCGTCTGGGAGATCGGGCTCCGCGACGGCAAGGGCGTCGAGCACAAGGTCACCGTGGACGCCAAGACCGGCGCGGCACGCTGAGCCGCTGAGGTAGGGAGCGCCCTACCTCCGAGACGCACGCTCGCCCCAGGGTGCTTTCGACCGGGGATTCCTAGGGTTTTCCCATGAACACTGGGTGGAACGGTGACGCGGTCCGGCTCGACGGCGTCCGCAAGGAATACGGCAAGGGCGTCGTCGCCCTGGACGGGGTGACGCTGGCGTTCCCGCGCGGCGGTTTCACCGCGGTGATGGGCCCTTCGGGCTCGGGCAAGAGCACTTTCCTGCACTGCGCGGCCGGACTGGACCGGCCGACGTCGGGGTCCGTCGTACTCGACGGGCAGGAGCTGGCCGGGATGAGCGAGACGAAGCTGACGAAGCTGCGCCGCGACCGGGTCGGCTTCATCTTCCAGGCCTTCAACCTGCTCCCCGCGCTGACCGTCGAGCAGAACGTCACGCTTCCGCAGCAGCTCGCCGGCGCCAAGCCGGACCGCCGCGTCGTCGAGGAGATGCTCGCCCGCGTCGGCCTTTCCGGGCGCCGCAAGCATCTTCCCGGCGAACTCTCCGGTGGTCAGGCCCAGCGCGTCGCGATCGCGCGGGCGCTGGTCACCCGGCCCGCGGTGGTCTTCGCCGACGAGCCGACCGGCGCGCTCGACACGCGGACCGCCGCCGAGGTCCTCGGACTGCTGCGCGATTCGGTCCGGACGACCGGCCAGACGGTGATCATGGTGACGCACGATCCGATGGCCGCCTCCTACGCCGACCGTGTCATCTTCCTGGCCGACGGCCGGATCGCGGACGAACTGCACGCGCCGACGGCGGACGTCGTCGCGGAGCGCATGACCCACCTGGGTGCCTGGGGCCGACCGGTTCACGCGGCGGCTGTGTGATGCTGCGACTCGCTTTCCGGACCCTGCGCCTGCGCAAGGGCGGATTCATCGGCACCTTCGTCGCCGTCTTCTTCGGCGCGCTGATCGTCGCGTCCTGCGGTGGCCTGATGGAGACCGGGATCCGCGGCAACGCGGAACCGCAACGCCTCGCGGCCGTCCCGATCGTCGTCACCGGCGGCCAGACCTTCGAACTGCCCAAGAAGGACCCGGCCACTCTCGAACCCGACGACGACCGGAAATTCGAGGACGCGCGGCTGCCCGAGCGCGTCCGGCTCGACGACGGTCTCGTCTCGCGCTTGCGTTCCGTGCCCGGCGTCTCGGACGTCGTCGGCGAAGTGAGCATCCCGCTCGCGGCGAACGGACGGCAGGCCCTCGGCCACGCTTGGGATTCCGCCGCGTTGACGCCGTACGCGCTGACAGCCGGTACCGCGCCCGGCGCGGGCGAGGTCGTCGTCGAGTCGACGTCGGGGCTGAAGCCGGGCGATCGCGTCGAGATCGCCGCGCGGGGCGAGATCGACACGTTCCGGGTGGCCGGGGTCGCCGCCGCGCCGCGTTCGATCACGCGGGCAGGCGTGTTCTTCTCCGCCGCCGACGCCGCACGGCTTTCCGGCTATCCGGGGAAGGCCGACGTCATCGGCGTCTTCACCGAGCCGGGCGCCGACATCGAGGCGGTCCGGGAAAGCGTCGCCGCGGCCGCGACGGGTGCGACCGTCCTGAGCGGGATCGACCGCGGTGTCGCGGAATTCCCCGAGGCCGAGTCGAGCGGGTCCAACCTGATCGTCATCGCCGCGGTGTCCGGCGGGCTTTCGGTGATGGTGGCGATGTTCGTCGTCGCGAGCACGCTGAGCCTGTCCACCCAGCAGCGCTCGCGGGAACTCGCGTTGATGCGGGCGATCGGCACCACCCCGCGCCAGCTGCGGCGCATGGTGCTCGGCGAGGCGCTGGCCGTCGGCCTGCTCGCCACCGCGCTCGCCGCCGCCTTCGGCCCGTTCCTCGGTGAGTGGCTGTTCGGGCAGCTGGTCGAAAACGGTGTCGTGCCCGAGGTTCTGCGGTTCTACCAAGGGTGGCTGCCGTCGGTTGTCGGCGCGGGTGCCGCGATCCTCGCGGTGTTCATCGCCGCCTTCGTGGCGGGCCGCCGGGCCGGGAAGATCCGGCCGACCGAGGCGCTCGCCGAAGCCGCCGTCACCCGCCGCTGGCTGACGCCGACGCGCTTCGTCCTCGCCGCCCTCTGTTTCGGTGGCGGCACCGCGCTGGCCATCGTGACCGTCGCGGTGATGACCGGTCCGATCGCGGCCAGCACCGCCGGGCCCGCGGTGATCCTCTGGGCGCTCGGCGTCGCGATGATCACCCCCGGCGTCGCGAAGGTGATGACGGCGATCCTGCAGTGGCCGATGCGCCTGCTCGGCGGCATCGACGCCCGGCTCGCCGTGCTCAACACCCGTGCCGGGATCGTCCGGGCGGCGGGCGCGGTCACCCCGATCATGCTCGCCGTCGGGATCGCGACCGCGAACATCTACCTGCAGACCACACAGCAGGAACTGGCGAACCAGGCGTTCACCGAGGACGTCCGCGCCGACGCCGTGATCGGCGCGCCGCACGGGACCGGGCTGTCTCCTGACCTGGTCCAGCGGATCCAGTCGGTGCCCGGGGTGGCCGGAGCGTCCGAGTACGTGACGAGCAGCGTGTTCATGGAGGTGCCGTACGAACGCTCCGACGACGGGCGCCCGGCGATCGGCCTCACCGCGTCCGGGGCCGGAGCGACCACCGACACGAAGGTGACCCAGGGCGACCTGAAGGCGTTGACCGGCGCCACCATCGCGCTCCCCGACGTCTACGCGAAGGACTTCGGCCGCGGCATCGGCGACACGCTGAGCCTGAGGCTCGGCGACGGCGCCAAGGTCGACGTCAAGGTCGTCGCGGTGACCAGCCAGCGCCCCGGCTTCGAGAGCATGCTGCTCCCGGCGAGCCTGCTGGCGCCGCACACCACCGCCGGACTCGCCCAGCAGATGCTCGTCCGCGCGGCTCCGGGCGTCGACCCGGCCGTGCTGACCGAACGGCTTCGCGAGACGACGGCCGGGCAGCCGGTGTCCGTCGGCGACCGGGACGCGCTCGTCGCGGCGCACGCGAAGGACCAGGCCGTCGGCGCCTGGGTGAACTACCTGATGGTCGGGATGATCATCGCCTACACGGTGATTTCGGTGGCCAACACGCTGGTGATGGCGACGATGCGGCGGCGCCGCGAATTCGGGCTCCAGCGGCTCACCGGTTCGACCAGGGCTCAGGTGCTGCGGATGGCGGGCTTCGAAGGCGGGCTCGTCGCGCTGATCGGGATCGTGCTCGGCACGGTCGTCTCGGCGGGCGCGATCGTCCCGTTCTGCCTGGTGGCGGCCGATTCGCTGCTGCCGATGGGTTCGCCGCTGATCTACCTGTCCATCATCGGGATCGCGGCGGCGCTCGCGCTGGCGGCGACCCTGGTCCCGGCCTGGGCGGCGACCTGCGGGCAGCCCGTGGACGCCGCGACGACCGGCAGTGACTGAGCACACTGGGGCAAACACCCCGGGGGCGCCCGGCCGGGCGTGTGTAAGACTCTCGGCCGTGGCGTACCCCGGGGTTGATCAAGCGGCGAAACTCGAACTGGCCAGACTGGTCGGCGAACTGGCCGTCGTGCACGGCAAGGTGACGTTGTCTTCCGGCAAGGAAGCCGACTACTACATCGATCTTCGGCGGGCGACGCTGCATCACGCGGCCGCGCCGCTCATCGGGAAGCTGCTCCGCCAGCTCACTCACGACTGGGACTACGTCGCCGCCGGCGGCCTGACCCTCGGCGCGGACCCGGTGGCGCTGGCGATGCTGCACTCCGCGGCCACCGACGGCGTCGTGCTCGACGCGTTCGTGGTCCGCAAGGCCGTCAAGGAGCACGGCATGCAGCGCCGGATCGAAGGCGTCGAGGTGCTGGGACAGCGTGTGCTGGCCGTCGAGGACACCTCGACCACCGGCGGCAGCGTGCTCACCGCCGTCGAGGCGCTGCGCGAGGCCGGCGCGAACGTGGTCGGCGTCGCGACAGTCGTCGACAGGGACACCGGAGCGCGCGAGGCCATCGAGAAGGAAGGCCTCGAATACCGTTACATTCTGAACAAGGACGATCTCGGACTGTCCTGACTAAAACGTCCCGAACGGGGCATCCTCCGTGCGAACGGAGGATGCCCCGTTTTTTCGTGAGCGTTTCTCAATACGAGAGGGGTAACGTCGCTGGTAGGGGTGTGAAAGGGGGCTTGAGGTGGCGGGTTTCCTGGCGAACGTGACAGTCGCGGTGCACATTTTCGCGCTGCTGTTCATCGGATTCGGTGGTTTTCTCGCGTGGCGGTGGCCGAAGGTGATCTTCGTGCATGTGTTCTTCGCCGCATGGGGTGTTCTCGTCAACGTCTTCCCCTGGCCATGTCCGCTGACGGCGGCGGAGAACTACTTCCGCCACCTGCAGGGCCTCGGCGACCTGCCCGGCGGCTTCAACGCCTACTACCTCTACGACACGGTGTTCCCGCGCTCGACGCTGCCGCTGGTCGTCGTGATCGCGATGGCGACCGTGATCGTCTCCTACGTCGGCACGGTCCAGCGCTGGCGGCACCGCGACCACGACGGCGACGCACCGGCGCACCGCGTCAGCATGGGCTGAGTGACAATCACCCGGTGACTGAGGAAGAGGCCGGCCCCACCGAATGGGTGGCGCGGGAAGAGGTCGGCGTCGGCCCGTGGGAGGGTGAGTGGCCCGCGGACGAGCGGTACGACCCCGAACTGCTGGCCAACGGGGACCGCCGCAACGTCGTCGACCAGTACCGCTACTGGCGGCGAGAGGCCATCGTGTCCGATGTGGACGGCCGACGGCACCCGTTCCACGTCGCGATCGAGAACTTCCAGCACGATCACAACATCGGCACCGTTGTCCGGACGGCGAACGCGTTCGCCGCGGCCGCCGTGCACATCGTCGGACGGCGGCGCTGGAACCGGCGCGGCGCCATGGTGACCGACCGCTACCAGCACCTTCTCCACCACGAAGACGTCTCCGGGCTGCTGACCTTCGCCGCCGCCGAGGGACTCGCCGTGGTCGCCGTCGACAACACGCCCGGGTCGCAGCCCATCGAGACCGCCGAACTGCCGCGCGAGTGCGTCCTGCTCTTCGGCCAGGAGGGGCCGGGGCTGTCGGCCGAGGCGCAGAAGGCGGCGTCGCTGGTCGTCTCGATCGCGCAGTTCGGCACGACGCGCTCGATCAACGCCGGTGTCGCCGCCGGGATCGTCATGCACGCCTGGGTCCGGCAGC
This sequence comes from Amycolatopsis orientalis DSM 40040 = KCTC 9412, assembly GCF_000478275.1. Lineage (GTDB taxonomy): Bacteria > Actinomycetota > Actinomycetes > Mycobacteriales > Pseudonocardiaceae > Amycolatopsis > Amycolatopsis orientalis. The sequence continues at coordinate 19,562 of NZ_ASJB01000045.1, read as the reverse complement.
ACGCCGACCTCACCCAGGCCTGGTGACCCACGCGGGCTAAACCGGGGCGACGTCCACCGGGATCCCGTTCAGGACGGCGTTGCCGGACGGGACGTCGAGCAGGGTCTCGTCGGCGACCAGGTTCGAGTTGACGCCGGCGTGCGCCGTGGCGACCTTCGTGCGCGTCCCGTCGAGGTCGTGCCCCCAGCCGTGCGGCATGCTCACCACCCCGGGCCGGACGTCGGCCGTGACCTCCACCGGCGCTTCGAGCTTCCCCGCTCGCGAAGTCACCGACGCGAGCCCGCCGTCGGTCAGCCCGAGCCGCGAGGCGTCTTCCGGGTGAACCTGGACCGTGCACCGGTTCCCGCCGCGTACCAGCGGCGTCAGGTTGTGCATCCACGAGTTGTTCGAACTCAGATGCCGCCGCCCGATCAGCAGCAACCCGCCGTCCGGCGTCTTGTCCAGCTCCGCGCGCAGCCGCGGGACGTCCTTCGTGATCGCGTCCGGGGCCAGCTCGACCTTCCCGCTCGCGGTGGCGAGCACGTCGGGCAGCCGCGGCTTCAGCGCGCCGAGGTCGATGCCGTGCGGGGCGGCTTCGAGGTCGGCCAGCTTCAGCCCGTACGGCCCGCCGCGCAGCATCAGGTCGATCATCCGCGCCGGGCCCGTGCGGCCCTCCGCGAGCGCGAGGTCGACGCCGGTGCGGCGGGCGGTCTCGGCCGCGACCATCGTGTCGAACGCGGCGACGTCGACGTCCGGGCCCTGACCGGCGGCGATCCCGGCCATCCGCAGCAGGGTCACCCACTCCTGCGGCATCTCCGTCTCGAGCGTCCGCGGCGTCCAGTTCGCGACGTTGCGCACGGCGAGCGCGTACAGCGCGACGTCGTAGTGCGGCCGCTCCAGCGGTGACGGTCCGGGCAGGATGACGTCGGCGTGCCGGGTGGTCTCGTTGAGGTACACATCGAGGGAGACCATGAAGTCCAGTTGCCCCAGCGCTTCGCTGAGCCGCGCGGAGTTGGGCGTGCTCAGCGCCGGATTGCCGCTGATCGTCACCAGCGCGCGGACCTGCCCCTCACCGGGCGTATCGATCTCGTCCGCGAGCGTGGCCACCGGCAGCTCGCCGAGCACTTCGGGGTACCCGCGCACCCGGCTCGTCCACCGGCCGCTGGTGAACGGCGACGACCGCCGCGGCCGCCAGAGGGCGGGCAGGGGGAACAGCACGCCGCCCTCGCGGTCGAGATTGCCGGTGAGCGTGTTGACGACGTCGACCAGCCAGCTCGCGACGGTGCCGTACGACTGGGTCGTGGTCCCCATCCGGCCGTAGACCGCGGCCCGTTCGGCGTCCGCGAGGTCGAGCGCGATCCGGCGGATCTCGGCCGCGTCGAGGCCGGTCGCCGGCGCGACCGCCTCCGGGGTGAACGGCTCCGCGAGCGCGCGGACCTCGTCGACGCCGGTGACATGCTCTGCGAGCCGTCCGAGGTCGACCCGGTTCTCCGCGAACAGGACGTTGACCAGCGCGAACAGGAACAACGCGTCGGTGCCGGGCCGGATCGCGTGATGTTCGTCGGCGAGCTGGGCCGTCCGGGTGCGGCGCGGATCGAGGACGACGACCTTTCCGCCGCGTTTCCGGATGCCCCGCAGCCTGCCGCGGACGTCGGCCGCGGTCATCAGGCTTCCGTTGGACACCAACGGGTTCGCCCCGAGGATGAGCAGATGCCCGGTGCGGTCGAGGTCGGCGACGGGAATGGCCTGCGGATCGCCGAACAGGTAGCCGGACGAGAAGTGCTTCGGCATCTGGTCGACCGTGGTCGCGGTGTAGAAGTTCCTGGTGCCCAAGGCTTTGAAGAACACGCGGCCGTAGAGGACGAGTGCCGCGTTGTGCACCGTCGGATTGCCGGAGTAGACCGCGACGGCGTTCTTGCCGTGCCGGTCGATGATCGGCCGCAGCCGCCTGTCGATCTCGGCGAAGGCCTCGTCCCAGGTGACCTCGACGAACTCGCCGTCGCGTTTGACCAGCGGCGCGGTGAGCCTGTCCGGGTCGTGGTGCAGCGCGCCGAGCGAGGCGCCCTTCGGGCAGATGTATCCCTGCGAGAAGACGTCCTCGCGGTCGCCCTGGACCCGGGTGACCAGGCTCTTCTCGTCGAAAGTCACCTCCAGGCCGCAGGTGGCTTCGCAGAGGGGGCAGGTCACATGCGCCGTGGTCATGAGGCACCTCGCGGGTTCGGGGATCACCTCAACATACTGAGCGGTATGTCAGCGGGCAAGGGATGATGGCGCGATGAGTGCGGACAGACCTCTCGCCGAACGGGCCGCGACCGCCGAGCGCGCGATCCGCGACCGGCATCTGCGCCGGGTGTGGGGACTGCCGGGGACCGTGCTCGGCCGCAGCGGCTGGCCGCCCTCGGCCGATCAGCGCGTCCACTGGCATTGGAACTACTGGTGGCAGGCGCATCTGCTGGACACCCTCGTCGACGCGCAACTGCGGGATCCTTCACCGGATCGACTGAAGCTGATCGACCGGTTCGTGGCCTCCCTGCGGCTGCGCAACTTCGGCAAGTGGATCAACGACTACTACGACGACATCGCCTGGCTCGGCCTCGCGCTGCAACGCGTCGGCCACCTCGGCCTGGACGTCCGTGGCGGGCTGGAAGCGATCAGTTCGCGGCTGCGTGAAGGCTGGACCGACGACGCGGGCGGCGGGATCTGGTGGCGCGTCGGCGACCAGTTCAAGAACGCGCCCGCGAACGGCCCCGCCGCGATCTTCCATGCCCGCGAAGGGGCGACGCAGCACGCGCGCGGCCTGACCGACTGGATGACCGAGCGGCTCGTCGATCCGGCGACCGGGCTGGTGTGGGACGGTCTGCGCGTCGACTCCGGGGAGATGGTCAAGCATATTTTCACGTACTGCCAAGGAGTCTACCTCGGTGCCTGCCTGGAACTGTCCGAAATGGACAGAGTGGAGCGGACGATCCACGCGGTCGCGGAGCATGTCGCGCCGAACGGGGTGATCCGGGGACAGGAAGGCGGCGACGGTGGCCTGTTCGCCGGGATCCTGGCGCGGTACCTGGCGCTCGCGGCGCCGCAGCTGCCGAGCGGAGTGGCGCGCGATCTGGTCCTCCGGTCGGCCGAAGCCTGCTGGACCGGAGCCACCGCGACGCCGCACGGGCCGCTCTTCAGCGCCGACTGGGCGACTCCGGCGCCTTCGCTGCCCCTCGCCCCCGACGCTCCCGAGCGCGACCTGTCCGTCCAGATCAGCGCCTGGATGCTCCTCGAGGCCGCCGCCACCCTCGACCACCGCATTTAGCCCTCTGAATGCGTGGGCCCCAGACCCCCGACGTCGCGTTTAGCCCGCTAAACGCGACGTCACCAGACGTCGCCCGAGCGCCAATCCGCGGTGATCTCCCCGTCCAGATCCAAGGTGACCCCCACCGGCAGCACATGGATCGACCCGTCGTCCTCCTTCGTCGGCTCCACGCCCGAAGGCGTCATGGCCGACGAAGGGCCGCGCCACAGCAGCCAGCCGCGCGACGCGTAGAACTCCAGGGCGTCTTCGGACGCCGAAAGCGCACCGAGGTCGTACGCCTTGCGCACGACCCGCTCCAGCGCGTCCATCATCGCGGCGCCATGACCGCGCCGCCGATGATCGGAGCGGACGGCGACCGCCTCGACGTACCCCGTCCGGAGCGCCCGGCCCTCGTGCACGAGCCGTCGCTGGACCAGTGACGCGTGCCCGATCAGCTCGCCGCCCTCCCAGATCAGCGTATGCATGCCGCCGAGGGCGTTCTCCCAGTCGTCGTCGCTGAAATCACCGTCGAAGGCGTCGTCGAGCAGGGCGCGCGCCGCTTCCAGCACGGCGGCGTCGAGGTCGGCGGTGTGCACGGTCCACAGCTCGGTCATTCCGCCATCATCACCCGGCGGCGGGCTTCTCACCAGCGAGTTGTGACTCAGCAGCCGCAGGACTGGCGGTGTATGAAGCGCGGTGCGAGCCGTACGGATTCGGGCCGTCGCTCAGGGTCGGTGATCCGGGCCAGCAGGAGTTCGACGGCCTTGCGCCCGATCTCTTCGATCGGCTGCGCCATCGTGGTCACCGCCGGGGTCACCTGCCCGGCCCACTCCATGTCGCCGTAGCCGACGATCGCGAGGTCGCGCCCGATCCGGATGCCGAGCCGGTGCGCCTCGTACTGGACGCCGATCATCATCGCCTCGCTCGCCACCACCAGCGCTGTCGGCGACGGCCAGCTGTCGAGCAGTTTCGCGGTCGCGGCGGCCGCCCCGCCCGGGGTCGACTGCCCGCACGCGACCAGCTGCGACGTCCACCGGATGCCGGAGCGGCCGAGGCCGAGCCGGTAGCCCAGCGCCCGCTCCTCGTAGGTGGTCATACCCTCTTCGCCCGAGATGAAGCCGATCTTGCGGTGCCTCAGCCCGGCGAGATGCCGCACGAGCGCGCAGACCGCCTGGATGTTCTCGGAGCCGACCTGGTCGACGTCGTTGCGTCCGGCCATCCGGTCGACGAGCACGGTCGGTACGCCCATCCGGACCAGTCCGTTGATCACCGCGTCGTCGCCCGCCGCCGGGACGAGCAGGACGCCGTCGACGCGGTCGGCGCGCAGCGCGCGGATGACCGCGGCTTCGTTGGCGACGCTGTCACCGGTGTCGGCGAGGGTGATCTCGCAGCCGTGACGGCGTGCGGCGCGGCGGATGGCGCGGATGAGTTCACCCGAATAGGGGTTCGCGTGCATCGCCATGGCCACCCCGAACCGGTGGGTGACTGGAGTGTCCTCCCACAGGGGTAACGCCGGGGACAATGCGGTCATCGATCCACGCCTTCATCCGAGCTTGAATGAAGGTAACGGCTGACGGTGCCCTGTTCGGCCGCAAGACCGGAAAGTCTTCCAACAATCATCAATGTGAGTGAACGTGCGCGCATCCGCAGGAAGCTCGATGGCGGAGCGTAGGCGGAATCCGGATCGTCTGGGCCTTGCGCGACGGCTCGTTGATCCTGGCGAGCAGCAGCCGCACCGCCTGGGTGCCGATCTCCTCGATCGGCTGCGCCATCGTGGTCAGCGGCGGCTCCACCAGATCGGCCCACTCGACGTCGTCGTAGACCACGACGGGCAGGTCGATCCCGGCCCGCAGGCCTCGGCGGCGCAGCTCGTGCAGCACCCCGACCATCATGCTGTCGTTGCCGACCACCAGCGCCGTCGGCGGCTCCGGCAGTGCGAGCAGCGTGCTCAGCGCCAGTGCCCCGCCCGAGCGTGACGACTGCCCGCAGGCGACCAGCTCCTCCGTCCAGGTCAGTCCCGACCGGCCGAGCCCCAGCCGGTAGCCGAGGATCCGCTCCTCGCTGGTGCTCAGCCCGGCCGCGCCGCTGATCATGCCGATCCGCTGGTGCCCGAGCGACGCCAGATGCGCGGTCAGCGCCGACGTCGATTGGATGTTCTCCGCGCCGACCTGGTCGACGTCGGTGCGCGTGGAGAGCCGGTCGATGAGCACGGTCGGGACGTCGAGCGAGACGAGTTCGCCGATCACCGAGCCGTCGCCGGGCGAGGGCGTGATCAGCAGTCCGTCGACCCTTCGGGAACGCAGCGTCCGTACCGTTTCACGCTCGGTGTCGACGGTGTCGTGCGTGTCGGCCAGTAGGACTGTGTACCCGGCCGCCGCGGCTTCGCGTTCGATCGCCTGGATGAGCACCGCGAAGTACGGATTCGCCAAGAGGGAGATCGCGACGCCGATCGACCGTGTCCCACCGGTGACCAGGGAGCGCGCGATGGCGTCACCGGTGTAGCCGGTCTGCTCGATCGCGCGGAGGACCGCGGCCTTGGTCTCCTCGGCGACCGCCCTCGTCCCGTTGACCACATGCGAAACGGTCGTGATGGAGACGCCCGCCAGTTCGGCGATGTCGCGTTGGGTGGGACGGGAGGAGCGTGACGACGGCATTACCAATCCTCGGTCAGGTCTGCTGCAAGCGTTTGCGCAAACGCTTGCGACTGAGCATAACCCTGTCTACCTTCCCGTCCATCAGGACAGCCTTGAATCGGAGGGCATCCCCCATGAGACAGCGCAGTCTCGTCGCGTTGGCACTGGCCGCCGTGCTCACGGCGACCACGGCCGGCTGCACGGTCGAACGCCACTGGGGTGGCGGGTCGAAAACCGGCGGAGGCGGCAAGGCCAAGGTCGGCCTGGTCACCAAGACCGACACCAATCCCTACTTCGTCGAGCTGAGAGCGGCCGCCAAGGCCGCCGCCGACGCGAACGGCGCGGAGTTCAGCGCCCTCGCCGGTCAGTTCGACGGTGACAACGACGGCCAGGTCCGGGCCATCGAGAACCTCATGCAGCAGGGTGCGAACACCATCCTGATCACGCCGAGTTCGTCGACCGGTGTCCTCGACGCCATCGACCGCGCCCGCAAGGCGGGGGTGCTGGTCATCGCGCTCGACACCGCGACGGAGCCGGACACCGCCGTCGACGCGACCTTCGCCACGGACAACTTCGAGGCCGGACGGCAGCAGGGCGCGTACGTCAAGGCCGCGCTCGCGGGCAAGCCGCCGAAGCTGTTCATGGTGGACGGCACCGCCGGATCCACAGTGGACACTCAGCGGCACACCGGGTTCCTCAAGGGCATCGGCCTGACCGACGCCTCGCCGGAGATCAAGGGCAAGACGCCCGCGAACGGCGACCAGAGCCTCGCCCAGCAGGGTGTGGAGAACCTGCTGCAGCGCACCACCGACATCAACGCCGTCTACACCATGAACGAGCCGATGGGCCGCGGCACCTACGCCGCGCTCCAGGCCCGTGGCCTGGTGAACCAGATCGTGATGGGCTCGATCGACGGCGGCTGCGAAGGCGTCAAGAACGTGCGCGACGGCCAGTACGCCGCCACGGTCATGCAGTTCCCCAAGAAGATGGCCGAACAGGGCGTCCTCGCCGCCATCGATTACGCCAAGACCGGCAAGAAGCCGAGCGGATTCGTCAACACCGGATCCGCGGTGATCACGGACAAGCCGATCCCCGGTGTGGAAAGCCAGGACACCAAATGGGGCCTCGAGAACTGCTGGGGGACGAAATGACGACGGCGACCCTCAAGGGCAGCGAACGACCTTCCCTCGGTGAGTTCTTCCTGCGCGCGCCCGCCGTCGGGCCCGCGCTGGCCCTGCTCGTCGCGATCGTGGTGTTCTCGCTGTCGACGGACACCTTCCTCGATCTCGACAACCTTTCCCTTGTGGTGCAACAGTCCCTGGTGGTCGGCACGCTCGCGCTCGGGCAGACACTGATCATCTTGACCGCGGGTATCGACCTGGCCAACGCTGCCGCGATGGTGCTGGCGACACTGATCATGGCGAAGCTCGTGGTCGGCGGAGTCTCCGGGATCTGGGCGCTGCTGCTGGGAATCGTGGCGACGGTGGCGATCGGGATGGTCACCGGTTCGCTGGTCACCCGGATCAAGCTGCCGCCGTTCATCGTCACCCTCGGCCTGCTGACGGTGCTCACCGCGGCCGCGAAACTGTTCGCGAGCGGCCAGGCCGTCCCGGTCGCCGACGAACTGCTCAAATGGCTCGGCACCCGCCGGTACCTGTTCGGCGGCATTCCGATCACGTACGGCATGACGCTGGCTTTGCTGATGTACCTGGGACTTTGGTACGCGCTCACGCGGACGCCGTGGGGCAAGCACGTGTACGCGGTCGGCAACGCGCCGGAATCCGCGCGGCTGTCCGGGATCAAGGTCAACCGCACCATTCTCTCGGTGTACATCGTCGCCGGGGTGATCGTCGGGATCGCCGCCTGGCAGGCGCTCGGCCGGGTGCCGAACGCCGACCCGAACGCCTTCCAGCTCGGCAACCTCGATTCCATCACCGCGGTGGTGCTCGGCGGCGCGAGCCTGTTCGGCGGCCGGGGTTCGGTACTCGGCACGATGATGGGCGCGCTGGTCGTCGCGGTACTGCGGTCCGGGCTGACCCAGCTGGGCGTGGACGCGCTCTACCAGGACGTCGCCACCGGTGCCCTGCTCATCGGCGCCGTCTGCGTCGACCGTTTCGCGAGGAGGCAGCAGTCATGACGACGCCGACGTTGTCCGCAAAGGGACTGGTCAAACGCTACGGCCGGGTCACCGCCATCGACGGTGCCGACTTCGAACTGTTCCCAGGCGAGGTGCTCGCCGTCGTCGGCGACAACGGCGCCGGGAAGTCTAGTCTCATCAAAGCCCTTTCGGGCGCGGTGATCCCGGACGCCGGAGAGATCAAAGTGGACGGTGAGACCGTCCACTTCAAGTCCCCTTTGGACGCTCGCCACTACGGAATCGAGACGGTGTACCAGGATCTCGCCGTCGCACCCGCGCTCGACATCGCGTCGAACATGTTCCTCGGCCGGGAGAAACGGCGTCAGGACATCTTCGGGAAGGTGTTCCGGAAACTGGACCGGACCGCGATGCGGAACGAGGCGCAGCGGATCCTGGACGAACTCGGGATCAACATCAAGTCCATCGCCCAGCCGGTGGAGACGTTGTCCGGTGGGCAGCGCCAGGGTGTCGCCGTCGCGCGGGCGGCCGCGTTCGGCACCAAGGCGGTGATCATGGACGAGCCCACCGCCGCGCTCGGCGTCGCCGAATCCGGCAAGGTGCTCGACCTGATCAACCGGATCCGCGAACGCGGCCTGCCGGTGGTGCTGATCAGCCACAACATGCCGCATGTGTTCGACATCGCCGACCGTATCCACGTGCACCGCCTCGGCAAGCGCGTCGCGGTCGTCTCGCCGAAGACGCACACGATGAACCAGGTCGTCGGCCTGCTCACGGGGGCGCTGAAGCTCGGCGAGAACGGCGAAGTCGAAGAGGTCGCTTCGGCCGTGCACACGGGGTTGTAGCGAGTGAGAGTGCTGCTGGCGGGCTTGTGCACCGTCGACCAGGTTCAGCGCGTCGCCGATTTCCCGGCGCCGGGCGAGAAGGTGCGTTCGCTGTCGATGGACGTCGCCGCCGGGGGGCCGGCGACGAACGCGGCGGTGACCGTGGCCGCGCTCGGCGCTCACGCGACGCTCCTGACGGTCGCCGGTGCGCATCCGCTGGCGGCACTCGCCCGCGCCGACCTCGAAGCGCACGGCGTCGACCTGGTCGACCTCGATCCCGAACGGCCCGATCCGCCCGCGATCAGCGCCATCGTCGTCCGCGAATCCGACGGGGAACGCACCGTCGTCTCGCGCAACGCCCACGCTTCCTCGCGTTTCGTCCTCTCGATGCGGTCCTTGCACGCGCAACTACCGCATTCAGAGGACGAAATGCCGGGGTGCGTCCTCCTGGACGGGCACCATCCGGAGGTCGCCCTGCCCATGGCGCGCTGGGCACGGGAGCGCGGGGTGCCGGTGGTGCTCGACGCCGGAAGCTGGAAGCCGGTCTTCGGCGAACTCCTTCCGCTGGTCGACATCGCCGCGTGCTCGTCGCTGTACCGCGGGGACGATCCCCGCGCACACGGCGTACCGGTGGTCATCACGACGGCGGGGCCGGAGCCGGTGCGCTGGTCGACGCCGGAAAAATCCGGTGCCGTCCCCGTCCCTGTCACCCGTGCGCGTGACACTCTGGGCGCGGGCGACGTCTGGCACGGAGCTTTCGCGTACGCGGTCGCCAGGGACGAAGGGGATGTCCCGGCTTGGATCGCGTTCGCCAACGAGGTGGCCGCCGAACGGGTGCGGCATGAAGGACCGAGGTCATGGACGGCCGCGGTCGCGAAGAGGGGAGAAGGACTGCCATGACAGCCACGCCATCGGTGTTCGAGGACCTGTTGAGCAGGGCTCAGACGCTGGCGAAGCCGGGACAGCGCAGCGTGCTCGGGATCATCGGCGCGCCCGCGTCCGGTAAGACGACGCTGGCCTGGGGACTGGCGAAGGCGCTGGGCACGAGGGCGGCCGTGGTCGGGATGGACGGCTTCCACCTGGCGCAGGTGGAGCTGCAGCGGCTCGGCCGCATGGAGCGCAAAGGCGCGCCGGACACCTTCGACGCCGCCGGGTACGTGCACCTGCTGCGCAGGCTCGCCGAAGGCCGCGAGACGGTCTACGCGCCCGAGTTCCGCCGTGAGATCGAGGAACCGATCGCCGGCGCCGTCGCGGTCACCCCGGACGTCCCGCTGGTCATCACCGAGGGCAACTACCTGCTCATGCAGGACGATCCGTGGAGCGGCGTGAAGCCGATCCTCGCCGAGTCGTGGTTCCTCGCGCCGGACGAACCCGAGCGCATCGAGCGGCTCGTGTCACGGCACCGCCGTTACGGCCGCTCGCTGGTCGAAGCCCGCCGCCGCGCGCTCGGTTCCGACCAGCGCAACGCCGATCTGATCGCGTCCACCAGAGACCGGGCCGATCTGGTCCTCGAGAACCTTCCCCTGGTCAACTTCGCCATATGACCGGGGTTCTCGTCGTCACGGGCGGCAGCAAGGGCATCGGCGCGGCGGTCTGCGAACTGGCCGCCGCGCGCGGTTACGACGTCGTCGTCAACTACGCGGGCGATACCGAAGCGGCCGAAGACGTCGCTTCGCGCGTCCGGAAGCACGGCGTCCGGGCGATCACCCGGCGCGGGGACGTCGCGTCCGAAGACGACGTGGTGGCCCTGTTCGACGCGGCCGTCGCGCTCGGCCCGCTCGCCGGGGTGGTCGCGAACGCGGCCATCACCGGCAACACACCCGGCCGTCTCGACGAGTACGACGTGGACGTCGTCCGCCGGGTGGTCGATGTGAACGTCACGGGCGTCTTCCTGTGCGTCCGCGAGGGCATCCGCCGGATGTCCACCCGGTACGGCGGCGCGGGCGGCGCGATCGTCACGGTGTCCTCCACCGCCGTGCGCACCGGATCGCCCGGCGAATGGGTCCATTACGCGGGAACGAAAGCCGCCGTGGAGACGATGACTTACGGCGCGGCGCAAGAGGTCGCGAAGGAATCCGTCCGGATCAACGCGGTCGCCCCCGGCATGATCCACACTGGATTGCACGCCGCGGCGGGGATGCCCGACCGGATGGACCGGATCGCCCCGACCATTCCGATGGGCCGGGCCGGTGAACCCGGCGAAGTCGCGGAAGCCGTGCTGTGGCTGCTTTCCCCGGCCGCGTCGTACACCACCGGGACGGTGCTGACCGTCAGCGGAGGGCGTTGACACCCGGGGCCACGGAGCGGTCACGAGGCGATATCGGGTCCGCGTGCGGTTCAGCCACTTTTTAACACTGTTTCCCGGCGGATATCACGATTCATGTGGGAAGTCGGCGGATCACCTCGGCGCCCCAGGCGCCTGTGTCACCCTGGTGGCGCCCCCAGCTTCTTGATCAGGACGGTCATCCCCGATGTCCAAGCTCATGTCTGTGCACCACCTGGCACTCACCGTGACCGACGTGGACCGGAGCGTGCCCTGGTACGCCCGCGTGCTCGAACTCGAGGAGTTCACGCGTCGCGAGGACCCGGAAACGGGTCTGCGGAAGGTCGTGCTGCGCTCGCCGAGCGAGGGGTTCGCGGTGGTGCTGGTCGAACACCAGGGCACCGAGCGGCCGCGGTTCGACGAACGGCGGACCGGTCTGGACCACGTGGCCTTCAAAGTCTCTTCGCGTTCGGAGTTGGCCGAGTGGGAAGCGCGCCTTTCGGAATACGGCGTCGTCTACACGCCGTCGAAGGGTTCGCGGACCCTGGAGGGTTCCTCGGTCATCGTGTTCCGCGACCCCGACGGGATCCAGCTGGAGATCTGGGCTGACCCCGAGGCCTAGGTTGTGCTCTCTTCGGTCTCTTCGGCGGGGCGCCGCATCTCCTGGCGGTAGCGGATCACGCCGTAGGCCGTACCGACCACGAAGAACGCGATGCTGACCCAGAGCGCGACAGTCTTCACCCACGGCAGTTCGTCCAGCAGGCCGGCGCCGTAGTAGCCGAGCAGCACCAGCGTCGGCACCCAGAGCAGCCCGCCCAGCGCCGTCGCGAGGGCGAACCGGCGCGGATCCATCCGCGCGGTCCCCGCGATGAGGGGCGCCAGCGTGCGGATCCACGGGATCCAGCGCGCGGCGACGATGGCGAAGAAACCCTTGCGATCCAGGAACGCCCTCGCCCGGTCGAGATTGTGCCGGTTCAGCACCTTGCCGCCGCGCCGCGCGATCAGTTTCGAGCCCGTCGACCGGCCGATGTAATACCCCACCTGGTTGCCGAGGATCGCGACGAGCAGTGCGGCGGCCGAGAGCAGCCACGCGTTCAGGTCGGAGCCGTGCTGTGCGAGGACGACCCCGGCCGCGAACAGCAGGGAGTCACCGGGCAGGAACAGCCCGATGATCAGCGCGCACTCCACGAAGATGAAGCTCAGCACGATCACCCAGACGAGCACCGGCCCGGCGGTGTCGAGCCAGCTCACGCCGATGCCCGCGGCCTCGGTGTACACCTCACTCACGACGCGAGCCTACGTGTACTCGGCGAACCTCACGCGGCCGAACCGTTGAATCGGGATGTCCGAAAGTCCCGGTCACGCCTCCCCTGAATGCCATGAAAGGTCCTTTCCTTGCGAAATTCGCAAGGAAAGGACCTTTCATCTCAGCCCTCAGGAGTGGTCGACCAGCTCGTCCAGCGCCTGGTCGTAGCTCAGCCGGACGTCGTGTTCCGCCTGGTCACCACCCAGCAGCTCCACCCGGCTGGTGGCGGGCGGGTAACCGCTCGCGATCACCGTGTACGTCCCGGCGGGCAGGTCGCTGACCGTGTAGTTGCCCTCCGCGTCGGTCCTCGCCACGGCGGCGACGCCGCCCGAGGAATCGAGCACGGTGATCCGTGCGTCCGGCACCACCCGGTCCCCGTCGGTCCTGGCGACCCCGCTCAGCAGGATCGTGCTGACCAGCTCGACGTCGTGGCGCAGCACGCCGGCGCCGGTGGCGGTCAGCGTCGCCGCGACCGGCCGGAACCAGCGGCCGCTGGCGACGATCGTGTACCGCCCGCCCACGATGCCGGCGAAGGAGTAGACGCCGTTCTCGTTCGTGTGCGTCCTGGCGACCTGGTTGCCGTTGTGGTCGATCAGGGTCAGCGCCGCACCCGCGACGTTCGTCGCGTCGTCCCGGCGGACGTGCCCGCTGATCTGCGCGGATCCCGCCCGGAACACCCCGTTGCCGTTCCCGTTGGTCAGCGCGTGCTTGCCGGGTTCGACGGGCGCGGTCACGACCGTCTTCTCGGAAGCCGTTTCGGCAGGCGCTTCTTCCTCTTCGAGGAGTGCTTCGCCGCCTTCGAGAGCCGAAGCCGCCGAAGGAGCCGAGCCGCCGAGCAGCGGGATCTCCTTCATGAACAGCAGCACCAGCGTCGCCAGCAGCGCGACCGCGCCCGCCACGTAGAACACCGTGGTGATCGACTCGGTGAAGCCGATCAGCACCGGGGTCTTGATGGCCTCGGGCAGGTTCGCGATACCGCTCGTGTTCGACTGCAGGTCGCCCAGCGCCGCGGCGCCGGGTCCGCTCGGCGGGTTGCCGCCGAACGCCTTGGTGATGTTGCCCGGCAGGACGTTGAACAGGATCGTCAGGAACACCGCGACACCCGCGGTACCACCGATCTGCCGGAAGAACGTCGCCGACGCGGTCGAGACGCCCATGTCGCTGCGCGGGCCCGCGTTCTGCACCGCGATGATCAGCGTCTGCATGCAGGCACCGAGGCCGAGACCGATGATCGCGGCCGCGACCAGCGGGTGCCACAGGTCGCTGTTGTACTCGACCTGCGCGAAGAAGAACGCGCCCGCCGCGATCAGCAGCGTGCCGACCACCGGGAACACCTTGTAGCGGCCGGTCTTGCTGGTGATCTGGCCCGAGATGATCGAACCGCTCATGATGCCCGCCATCAGCGGGATCATCAGCAGACCCGATTCGGTCGGCGAGAACTCCTGAACCACCTGCATGTACTGCGGGATCATCATGATCGCGCCGAACATCGCGACACCGACGATGATGCCGCCGATGATCGCGACCGTGAAGGTCGAGTTCTTGAACAGCCGCAGCGGGATCAGTGCCGCGTCCTTCATCAGCTTCTCGATGAAGATGAACGCCACCACGCCGATGGCGCCGATGATGTAGCAGATGATCGCGTTCTGCGAGCCCCAGCCCCACTTGTTGCCCTGCTCGGCGACGATCAGGAACGGCACCACGGCGACGACGAGCGCGAGCCCGCCCCACCAGTCGATCTTGTGGTCGTGGCGCTGGTGCGGAACGTTGAGCACGCGGGCCACGACGAACAGCGCGACGATCGCGATCGGCACGTTGATCAGGAAGACCCAGCGCCAGCCGTCGATCTGGTAGCCGAAGACGGTGCCGAGCGTGTCGAAGTCGGCGAAGAACCCGCCGAGCACCGGGCCGAGCACGGTGGAGATACCGAACACGGCGAGGAAGTAGCCCTGGTAGCGGGCGCGTTCCCGCGGCGGCACGATGTCGCCCATGATCGTCATCGCCAGTGACATCAGGCCACCGGCACCGAGGCCCTGGATCGCGCGGAACGCGGCCAGTTCGTACATCGACGTCGCGAACGCCGAGGCGATCGAGCCGATCAGGAAGATCGAGATCGCGGCGATGTAGAACGGCTTGCGCCCGTAGATGTCGGACAGCTTGCCGTAGATCGGCGTGACGATCGTCGAGGTGATCAGGTAGGCCGTGGTGATCCAGGCCTGCAGGTCGAACCCGTTGAGGTCATTCGCGATACGGACGATCGAGGTACCCACGATCGTCTGGTCGAGTGCCGCCAGGAACATGCCCGACATCAGGCCGATCAGGATCGTGACGATCTGACGGTGGCTGAGCCGGGGACCATCTTCTTGGATGGCTGGCGGACTTTCTACGGTGGTACTCATTGCTTCAGGCCCCCTTGGCCTTCGACGCCGACGCGGGGTCGGCGAACTGTGGAGATGTTTTCTCGATGTCGTCGTTCAGCCGGTGGAACAGCGAGTTGAGGGTTTCCCGGTCGGCGTCGGACCAATCGCCGAGTACCTCGGCGAGCCACTGGTTCCGCTGCTTGCGGTTCTCCTCGAAGACCCGGAGTCCTTCGGCGGTCGGTGCGAGCAGGCAGGCGCGGCCGTCCTCGGGATCGGCCAGGCGCTCGACCAGCCCGTGCTGGACGAGAGAACTCGACTGCCTGCTGATGGTCGAGATCTCGGAGTGCAGGAACTCGGCGAGCTTGCTGGTCCGCTGAGGGCCGACGTGGATGAGGCAGAAGAGGATCGCGTACGCGGCCCGCTCGATGCCGTCCGGCCCCTGCTTGGACACCTGGGACTTCGCCCGGTTGACCAGGCGCACGAGCCGCACGAGCTCGTGCCCGAGGGTGTCGGCCAGATCGAGGTCGGACTTCGACCTGGTGCCGGGTGTCGTGGGTGCCATGGTGGTCTCTCTCGCCGGTTGCTTGGTCACTGCAACTAGTTGCCTAGAGCAAGGATGTTCCTCTCAAGAGTGCTTCGCAAGGAGAAAGTGACCTTGTGTGTCGGACAACACTTTAGTTGCCGCATGCAAGCACATTTATTCGTGCATGTTTGTCCGATTCGCCCGCCTTGGGGCGCTGAGCTGGTGTTTTGGCCGCCGGGGAACAAGCTGGGCGGCCCGCGCTTTGAGGAAGTCATGACCGACTCCGCGCTCTACGCGATCCTCGCCGACCGCAACTTCGGCACCCTCGCCACCATCAAGCGCGACGGTAGGCCCCAGCTGTCGACCGTCAACTATCTCTACGACGAGGACGCCGGCGCGATCCTGATCTCGATCACCGCGCCGCGCGCGAAGACCAAGAATCTCCGGCGCGATCCGCGGGCGACCTTCCACGTGTCGACGGAGAGCGGCGACGGCTACGTCGTCGTCGAGGGTCCGGCCGTCCTGACGCCGACGGCCGCCGCCCGGGACGACGCCACCGTCGATGCCCTGGTGGATCACTACCGCCGGGCTCGCGGCGAGCATCCGGACTGGGACGAGTTCCGGGACGCCATGGTCGCCGACCAGCGTGTCCTGCTGACCATCCCGATCGAGCGCGTCTACGGCCTCCAGGCGCGTTTAGCGGGCTAAACGCGAAATGGGGGTCAGGGCTGGATGCGCGCCTTGATCTCGTCGATCCGGTCGAGCAGGGGGCTCGCGTCGTCCCGGCCGAGTGCCGACCGCAGGTAGAGCCCGTCGCCCACCAGGATGACCAGTTCGGCGGTCAGCGAGTCGCCGACGTGCGCGCTGATCAGGTCGTGGACCTTCTGGTTGTAGATCTGGACGACCTCGAAGACGCGGGGTTCGTTGAGCATGATCCGGATCGTCGCCATGGTCGTGCGGTGCAGCGGCTTGCGCTGGGTCGCGTCGGTGATGGCGGTGCGCAGGTACCACGAAACGACGCCTTCGGGAGCCGTCCGCGCCTGCTCGAGGTCCTCGTCCGAGAGCCGCGACAGCCGCTCCAGTAGGCCGTCGACCAGGGCTTCCTTGGAGCCGAAGTGGTAGAGCAGGCCGCCCTTCGACACCCCCGCGCGCGCGGCGACGGCTTCGAGTGTGACCCCGCCGGGGCCTTGCTCGATGAGGATCTCCTCGTACGAATCGAGGACGCGTTCCTTCGCGGTGGGCTTCGCCATATCAGTTGACTATACCGTCCGGACGGTTTACTTTCGAGCGGGGCGGTAACTGTACCGTCCAGACGGTTTATCTCACAGAGGAGAGTGCGCCATGGCGGGGCGCAAGCAGTGGTGGGCGTTGGCGGTACTGGTGCTTCCGGTGCTGCTGATCAGCGTGGACATGACGGTGCTCGGGTTCGCGCTGCCGTTCCTGTCCGAGGATCTGGCGCCCACCGGTGCGGAGCAGTTGTGGATCGTCGACATCTACTCGTTCATGCTCGCGGGCCTTCTGGTCCTGATGGGCACGCTCGGCGACCGCATCGGGCGCCGCAAACTGCTGCTCATGGGCGCGGCGGCGTTCGGTGCCGCGTCGGTGCTCGCGGCCTTCTCGACCAGCGCGTTCATGCTGATCATCGCCAGGGCGCTGCTCGGTGTCGGCGGTGCGACGCTGATGCCGTCGACGTTGTCGCTGATCCGCAGCATCTTCCTCGACCCCAAACAGCGCCGGATCGCGATCGGGGTCTGGAGCGCCGGGTTCTCCGGCGGGATGGCGGTCGGGCCGGTGCTCGGCGGCTGGCTGCTGGAGCACTTCTGGTGGGGTTCGGTGTTCCTCATCAACGTCCCGGTGATGCTGGTGCTGCTGGTCGTCGGACCGTTCGTGCTGCCGGAGGCGCGTGACCCGAAGCCGGGCCGCTTCGACCCGTTGTCGGCGTTGCTCTCGCTGGCCGCGATGCTGCCGGTGGTCTACGGCATCAAGCTGATCGCCGAAGACGGCTTCGGCCTGAAGGCCGCGGTCAGCATCCTGCTCGGTCTCGCGCTCGGCGTCGTGTTCGTCCGCAGGCAGAACCACCTCGACGAGCCGATGCTCGACCTGAAGCTGTTCTCGAACCGGGCCTTCAGCGCGTCCGTCGTGACGAACATGCTCGGCGTCTTCGCCATGGTCGGCCTGCTGTTCCTGGTCCCGCAGTACCTGCAGCTGGTGCTCGGCCTGACTCCGGTCGTCGCCGCGCTGTGGATGCTCCCGGCGACGGTCGCCGGGGTGGCGGGCGCGCTTCTCGCGGCCTGGCTCGCGAAGCGGATCCGGGTCTCCGTGCTGGTCAGTGGCGGTCTCCTCGTCGCCGCGGTCGGTTTCCTCGCGTTGACGCAGGTCTCGGCAGGCGGCGGGCTCGCATACGTTGTGGTGTCGTTCACGCTGCTAGGGGGCGGTGTCGCCCTGTCTGAGACGCTGACGAACGACCTGGTCGTCTCGGCCGCTCCGGCCGAGCGGGCCGGAGCCGCCTCGGCGATCTCCGAAACCGGGTTCGAGCTGGGCGGCGCGCTCGGCACGGCGATCCTGGGCAGTGTCGCGACCGCGGTCTATCGCGCCGGCCTGCCGGAGGGCACGGCCGAGTCCGCGCGGGACACGCTGGGCGGCGCTGTCGCCACCGCGCAGCAGCTCGATCCCGCTCAGGGTCAGGCGCTCCTGACGTCGGCGCGCGAGGCTTTCACCCAGGGCATGCACGTCACCGCATGGGCGGGCGTCGCTGTGCTCGTCTATACGGGTGTTCAGGCCTTCGTTCTGCTCAATCGGAAGAAAGATTCCGTAGTGCGGATCTCATGAGCCTACGATGGGGTCATGAGCAACGACGCCTTGGTCACCCACCTTCGTGAACATCTCGGCAAGGCCGCGGTGCTCACCGACTCCGACGTCACGGCCGCGTACTCGCGCGACATGATGCCGCTCGCCTCGGCGGGCAAGCCGCTCGCGGTGGTGCTGCCGTCCGATGTGGAGGGGGTGCAGGCCGTGGTCAGGGCCTGCGCGGAGTTCGAGGTGCCGATCGTGCCCCGCGGCGCCGGCAGTGGCCTGTCCGGCGCCGCGAACGCGATCGACGGCTGCGTGATGCTGGTGCTGACCAAACTCGACAAGGTCGTCGAGATCGACGCGGGCAACCGGCTCGCCGTCGTGCAGCCCGGTGTGGTGAACCTCGATTTCCGCAACGCGGTGGAGAAGCACGGCCTGTTCTATCCGCCGGACCCGTCCAGTTACGACTGGTGCACCATCGGCGGCAACCTGTCCACGAACGCCGGTGGACTGTGCTGCGTGAAGTACGGCGTCACCACGGATTCCGTACTGGGCTTGGAAGTCGTGCTCGCCGACGGGTCGATCCTGAAGACCGGGCGCCGCACGGTGAAGGGCGTCGCGGGCTACGACCTCGCGCGGCTCTTCGTGGGCAGCGAGGGCACGCTCGGCGTGATCACGCAGGCGACCGTGGCGCTGAAACCGTTGCCGCAGTTGCCTTCCACGTTCGTCGCGGGCTTCAGCAGCACGGAGGCCGCCGGGGAAGCCGTCGCGCGGGTCGTGCGCGAAGGACTGGTGCCGTCGCTGCTGGAGATCATGGACGCGACGTCCATCAAGGCCGCCGAGACCTACCTCAAGACCGACGTCGGCGCCGGATCGGATTGCAAGGCCCTGCTGCTCGCGCAATCCGACTCCGGCGGCGAGGTCGCGCGGCGGGAACTCGCGGTGCTGGAACAGATCTGCGTCGACTGCGGCGCGGATCTCGCCTACGCCACCGACGATCTCGAAGAGGGCAAGATGCTGCTGCAGGTGCGGCGGGTCGTGCTCACCGCGCTGGAGATGTACGGTGTCTGGCTGACCGACGACGTCTGCGTGCCGCGCACCCGGATCGCCGAACTCATCGCCGGCTGCGAGCGGATCAGCGAAGAGGTGGGGCTGCGGATCGCCGTGGTCGGCCACGCCGGCGACGGCAACATGCACCCGACGATCGTCTACGCGCCGGACTCCGAGGAAGAGTTCGCCCGCGCGCAGAAGGCCTTCGACGCGATTCTCGACGTCAGCCTGTCGCTGGGCGGGACGGTCACCGGTGAGCACGGCATCGGCAGGATCAAACGCGAGTGGCTCGCCAAGGAGATCGGCGAGGTCGGCCTGCGCGTGCATCGCCAGATCAAGCAGGCGCTGGACCCGGGGAACCTCTTCAACCCGGGCTCGATGTTCTCCCTCTAGATGTCATGAACGGGAGTCCTGTGCCGCGGTCTTGCGTGGCCTGGCCAAGGTCGCGACCGGGGGGGG
>NZ_ASJB01000044.1 GCF_000478275.1 Amycolatopsis orientalis DSM 40040 = KCTC 9412 | reverse complement strand
CGTTTAGTCCTCTGGATGCGGTAGTTGCGCGTGCAACTACCGCATCCAGAGGACTAAACGCGCGGCGGGGAGAACTCGAAGCCGCCTGGACGGCCGTTCCGGTCGGCGAGCAGACCGGCGAGGGTCGCGATGGCGATCTCGGGCGGCGTACGCGAGCCGATGTTCAGGCCGACCGGGCGATGCACACGCGCGATCCGGTCTTCCGGCACGTCCAGCGCCTTGAGGGCGGACACATGCGGACCGGCGTGGCGCGGATTGCCCAGCACCCCGACCCAGCGGGCCGGGCGGTCGAGGACGGCCTTGAGCACCTCGCCGAGTTCGGGCCGGTCATGGTCGGTGACGACCACGTCGGTATCCGCGCCGAGTTCCGGCACCGCCGAGACGGCTTCGAAGCCGTTCTCGACGTCGGTCGCCCGCGCGCCGTCCGGCTCCAGCAACACCGTCGTGTACCCGAGATCCTTGGCGTAGCGCAGGAGGAACGACGCCACCGGCGTCGCGAACACCGCCACCAGTACCCGCTGTTCGTCAGTCACGCGCCCATCCTCCCGCATTTCGTCCTCTGGATGCGGTAGTTGCACACGCAAGTACCGCATCCAGAGGACGAAATGCGGGAGGGGTCAGAGGTCGGGTTCGGCGATTTCGAAGTATTCCGGGAGCCGGGCGGTGCCGGCGAGGCCGAAGTACCGGACCTTGCGGCGCCGCCGCAGATGCAGCGTGTCCCGGACGGCGTCGTTGTGCACCCGTCGCGCGATGACGACGCGGTGCTCGGCGTCGGTCAGTTCCTCGGCCAGCGGCGGCGGCAACGTCGTCCGGTCGACGTCCCCCAGCCGCAGCGTCAGTTCGCTTTCCTCGGCTTCGCGTTCCGAGCGGTCGGCGTGCTCGGCCCGTTCGGCCAGGGCGCGCAGTTCCTCGTCGCCCAGGATCACGGCGGCCGCCCTAGCGACGACGGCGCGCCGCGCGAGGGCCGCGTCGAGCGCCGCCCAACCCGCGTCCGTCCGGACATGCAGCCGGTCCAGCCGGTTCGCCGTCGCGAGCAGGAACAACCCGCCGAGCACCACGATCACGGCCACCAGACCGCCGATCCACAACCACGTCGTCACCGGCTGAACTCGCGTTCGCCCGCGCCGACCCGCCGGGGATCGGCGGCGATCGCCGTCTCGTACACCCGCAGGACCTGCGTGGTGACCACGGACCAGTCGAACATCGCGACCCGCTCCCCCGCGGCCGCCGCCAGCGACGCCCGTCGCGCCGGGTCCCCGAGCAGCTCACGCAACCCGTCGGCCAGCGCGGCCGCGTCACCGGTTTCGGTCAGCATCCCGGCCTTGCCGTCATCGAGTACCCGGCGGAACGAGTCCAGCCCGCTCGCCAGCACCGGCGTCCCCGCCGCCATCGCCTCGGTGAGGATCATCCCGAAACTCTCCCCACCCGTGTTCGGCGCGCAGTAGACGTCGACGCTGCGCAGCGCCCGCGCCTTCGTCTCGTCGTCGACCTGGCCCAGCAGGTCGATATGCGACGCGAGTTCCGGACCGGCCTCGCGCCGGAGCTGCTCCTCGTCGCCACGGCCGACCACCAGCATCCGCAGGTCCTCGAACTCCGGCAGCAGCATGCGCAACGCCTCCAGCAGCACACTCATCCCCTTGCGAGGTTCGGTGTACCGCCCGACGAAGCCGACCGTGCCGCCCGCCCGCGGGTAACCGTCCAGCGGGAGCGCGCGGGAGAAGAAGTCGACATCGACGCCGTTGGGCACCTCGACCGCGTCGCCACCGGCGTGCTCGACCTGGACCCGGCGGGCCAGCGCCGACACCGCGATCCGCGCGGTGATCTTCTCCAGCAGCGGTCGCAGCACCGGCTGGAACGCGGCCAGGGTGCGCGACCGGGTCGTCGCGGTGTGGAAGGTCGCCACGATCGGGCCGTCCGCGACCTTCAGCGCCAGCAGGGACAGACTCGGCGCGGCGGGTTCGTGCAGATGCAGGACGTCGAACTCGCCATCTCGGATCCATCGCCGCACCCTGGCGTAGGACACCGGGCCGAACTGCAGCCGCGCGACCGAGCCGTTGTACGGGATGCCGAGCGCCTTTCCCGCGGGGACGACGAAATCCGGGACGTCGGAGTCCTCGTCCGCCGGCGCGAGCACCGAGACCTCGTGCCCGCGCGCGAGAAGCGCCTTCGCGAGATCGATGACATGGCCCTGCACCCCACCCGGAACGTCGAACGAGTAGGGGCAGACGATCCCGATCTTCAAGACCCGCGGCTGAGCCATCGGCTCAGCTCGCTTCGCCGAGGTCGGCCTGTTCGCCGGCTTCGAAATCGGAGAGCCAGAACTTCTGCATCATGTGCCAGTCGGCGGGATGCGCGGCGATGTCCCCGGCGAAGATGTCCGCCAGCGCCTGGGTGGCCGCCGGGACCTCGGAGCGGTTGGTGACCCGGATCCTCGGGTGCAGCCGGATCTGCCAGCCGTCCTCGGTGAACCAGCAACCCGCCGGGATCAGCGCGGCGCCGGTGGTCGCGGCCAGCCTGGCCGGCCCGCCGGGCATCCGGGTCTGCTCGCCGAAGAACTTGACCGGCACCCCCGAATTCGTCAGGTCCCTGTCCCCCACCAGGCAGATCGCTTTGTTCTCCCGAAGCCGTTTGAGCAGCACGCGCATCGCGGAACTATCGCCGGTCAGCGGCACGATCTCGAAACCGAGCGATTCACGATAAGACACGAACCGCTGGTACAGCGACTCGGGTTTCAGCCGCTCCGCGACCGTGGTGAAGCCGCCGAGGTAGTCCGCGAGCCAGACGCCCGCCGCGTCCCAGTTCCCGCTGTGCGGCAGTGCCATCACCGCGCCGTTGCCCTCGGCCAGCGCGGCGTCGAGGTTCTCGACCCCGGTGATCGACTGGGCGACCTTGCGGCTGACCTCCTTGTGGTCCATCGAGGGCAGCCGGAACATCTCGTGCCAGTAGCGCGCGTAGGACCGCATCGCGCGGCGGGTCAGTTCGTCGAGTTCGACCTCGTCGGCCTGCGGCACGACCCTGGCGAGGTTGCTCCGCAGCTGGCGCACCCCGCCGCCGTCCCGCCGGACGGCGAGATCCGCGCCCAGCCCGAAGGTCACCGCGCCGACCTGCTCGGGCAGCCAGCGCGCGAGCCGCCAGCCCGCCGCGTAGCCGAAGTCGCCCAGACGCTGGGAGAACCCGCTCATGACCCGCCTTCCGTGGCGGGTGGCCCTGCCGCCTTGGCGGCCCTCGCCGCCTTGGCCACCGCGGCCGTCCGCTGCAGCAGGGTGATCACCGAAAGCACCGCGAGCAGCCAGAGGGTGATGTCCACGGTGTACGGAACGCCCAGACCGTGCAGTCCGGTTCCCACGAGGGCGATGATCAGCCGTTCCGCGCGTTCGACGAGCCCGCCGTCCGCTTCCAGTCCGGAGGCCTCGGCGCGGGCCTTGACGTAGGAGATGACCTGCGCGAGCACGAGGCAGATCAACGCGGCGGCCGCGGCCGGGCGGTTGTCGTCGTGGACGAAGCACCACCACGCGATCGCGGCGAACAAGGCGCCGTCGACCAGCCTGTCGCAGGTCGCGTCGAGAACGGCCCCGAACGCCGTGCCGTACCCGCGGGCGCGGGCCATCGCGCCGTCGAGCAGGTCCAGCATCGCGAAGCCCCACACGGTGAAGGTGCCCCACAGCAGCATGTCGTTGGGGAAGAACGCGAGCGCGCACAGGACCGCGCCGGCCGTGCCGATGACGGTCATCGCGTTCGGGGTCAGACCGGCGCGGACGAGCACCTTCCCCATCGGGTCGGTGACGCGGGAAACGGAGGCGCGCGCGAAAATGTTGAGCATCGGTTCTTCAGGTGCACCTAAGCAGCAGGGTCGGATGGGCGTCCGAAGCCTATCCACCCGCACCGACGCCCGCCGTCGTGCCCGCCCCGGACCGGCTTCCGCTCAGTCCGCTTTGGCCAGTTCGGGTACCTCGCGGACGTCGCCGGAGGCCACACCGGACTCTTCCCGCAGGGCCAGTTCCGCCTCGGCGGCGGCGCATTTCGGCGTCAGCCGACCCAGCACGGCGGCGCTGATCTCCCCGAGCGCCTTCACCTGTTCCGGGGTCAGCGGATCGAAAAGACTCTCGCGGACGGCCTCGACGTGCCCGGGCGCGGCCTTCTCCAGCGCGGCGAAACCCTCGGCGGTGAGCACCGCCCAGGAACCGCGTTTGTCGGTGGGACACGACTCACGGCGCACCCAGCCGTTCGCCTCGAGCCGCGCGACAGCGTGCGAAAGCCTGCTGCGCGACGCCTTGCGCGCGTCGGCGAGCTCGCTCATCCGCAGCTGACGGCCCGGCGCCTCGGACAGGGCGACGAGCACTTCGTAGTAGGTGTGGGGCATGCCCGCCTCATGCTGGAGCTGGCCCTCCAGGTGCGCCTGCAGCATCCGCGTCGCCGCGGAGAAGTCGCGCCAGATCTTCTGCTCCTCGTCGGAGAGCCATCGGGGTTCGGACATGTGGCTCATTCTACCCCTGGTTGAGCGCTCAACCAAACTGCGCTACAGTATTTGTTGAGCGCTCAACAAGCTGAGGGCTCCCCTGGACAGACCACAGACTTTTGGAGATCGACTTCATGACCACCACCGAAATCCCGGGCTACGTCACGGGCAAGTGGACGATCGACACCGCTCACTCCGACATCGCCTACACCGTGAAGCACCTCGGCCTGGCGAAGTCCCGGGGCAACTTCACCGCCTTCACCGGCGAGGTCGTGACCGCCGACAACATCCTCGACTCCTCGGTCACCGTCGAGATCGACGCCTCGTCGGTCGCCAGCGGTGTCGACGGGCGTGACACGCACCTCAAGTCCGAGGACTTCTTCCACGTCGACGAGCACCCGGTCATCACCTTCCGCTCGACCGGCATCCGCGAGGACGGTGGCGACTACGTCATCGACGGCGAGCTCACCTGGCGCGGCAAGACCGTCCCGGTCTCGCTCGAGGCGGAGTTCAACGGCATCGGCACCAACCCGGCCAACGACAACGCCACCACGCTCGGCGTCTCGGCCACCGCCACGGTGAACCGCCGCGACTTCGGCATCGGCCCGGAGGGCAACGCCTTCCTGTCCGAGAAGGTCAAGATCGACATCGAGCTGCAGGCCGCGCTCAACTCCTGAGGCTTGGCTTCACGTGTTCCCCGGTCGTCGTCGACAGGTCGGTGAATTCGGCCGTTCGGCAGACACGCCTGCCCGTTTCATGATTGATTGTGCGCGCACGCGTTTCACAAGAGAACTGGGGCTCTACAAGTGAAGAAGAAGATCGCGGCAGCGGCCGCCGTCATGGGCGCGCTGGCGTCAACGGTCGCGTTCGCGCAGCCTGCCAGCGCGGGCGTCGACACGAGGTACTACTACGAGTCCAGCTGGTCGTCGGAGGGCGACTGCCAGATCAACGGCTACTTCGGCCAGCAGAACGGCCGGTGGTCGGCCTACTTCTGCTCCGCGTCGACCTGGTCCTGGGACCTCTACATCAAGCGGTAGTCACTCACCTCAGCCCGAAGTCCGCGAAGGCCTCTTTCCCTGCTCTCAGGGCAGGGAAAGAGGCCTTCGCGGACTTGAGAACATGGGCACCGCCGACGTAAGCAGGCGGCAGGCCTACCAGGCGTCGGCCAGCAGCTGCCGGGTCTCCCCCAGCAGCTGCGGCAGCACCTTCGTATGCCCGATCACCGGCATGAAGTTCGCGTCGCCACCCCACCGCGGCACGACGTGCTGGTGCAGATGCGCGGCGATGCCCGCGCCCGCGATCACGCCCTGGTTCATCCCGATGTTGAACCCGTGCGCCGACGACACCTCGCGGATGACCCGCATCGCGCGCTGGGTGAACTCCGCGACCTCGACCGTCTCCTCCGCCGTCAGGTCCGTGTAGTCCGCGACATGGCGGTACGGCACGGCCATCAGGTGCCCGGGGTTGTACGGGTACAGGTTCAGCACCGCGTACACCGTCTTCCCGCGCGCGAGGATCAGCGCGTCCTCGTCGCTCTTCTCAGGAAGATGACAGAACGGGCAGCCCTCGTCGGGCCGCTTCGCCCCCTGCACGTAGGCGAGCCGGTGCGGGGTCCACAGGCGCTGCAACGCGTCCGGAACCCCCACACCGTCCTGTCCGACGACTTCAGGGCCATCGGGGCCCGTCACCGGAGGACCGCCTCCAAGCCCGCCACCGTCGGCGAGGAGTTCTCGCGCCGCTGGACCCAGCCGGCGATCGCCTCGACCGCGTCGGCCACCGGGACCCCGTTGATCTGGCCGCCGTCACGGAACCGGAACGAGACCGCGCCCGCCTCGACGTCCTTCGCGCCCGCCAGGAGCATGAACGGGACCTTCTGCGTGGTGTGGGTGCGGATCTTCTTCTGCATCCGGTCGTCGCTCGCGTCGACGTTGGCCCGGATCCCCTTGGCCCGCAGCGCCTTCTCGACCCCGCGCAGGTGCTCGACCTGGTCCTCGGTGATCGGGATGCCGACCACCTGGACCGGCGACAGCCACGCCGGGAACGCGCCCGCGTAGTGCTCGGTCAGCACGCCGAAGAACCGCTCGATCGAGCCGAACAGCGCGCGGTGGATCATCACCGGACGCTGACGGCTGCCGTCACCGGCGGTGTACTCCAGTTCGAACTTCTCCGGCAGCATGAAGTCCAGCTGGATGGTCGACATCTGCCAGGTGCGGCCCAGCGCGTCCTTGGCCTGCACGGAGATCTTCGGCCCGTAGAACGCCGCGCCGCCCGGGTCCGGCACCAGTTCGAGGCCGGATTCGACGGCCGCGGTGCGCAGCACCTCGGTCGCCTCGGCCCAGACCTCTTCGGAGCCGATGTACTTCTCTTCGTTCCGAGTGGACAGTTCGAGGTAGAAATCGTCGAGACCGTAGTCGCGCAAAAGGTTCAGCACGAAGTCCAAAAGGGACTTCAGCTCACCGGGGACCTGCTCCAGGGTGCAGAAGATGTGCGCGTCGTCCTGCGTCATGCCCCGGACGCGGGTGAGGCCGTGGATCACGCCGGACTTCTCGTAGCGGTACACCGAACCGAACTCGAACATCCGCAGCGGCAGTTCCCGGTAGGAACGCCCGCGCGAGCGGAAGATCAGGTCGTGGAACGGGCAGTTCATCGGCTTGAGGTAGTAGTCCTGGCCGGGCTTGCGGACCGAACCGTCCTCGTTGTGCTCGGCGTCGAGATGCATCGCCGGGTACATGCCGTCGCGGTACCAGTCGAGGTGCCCGGAGGTCTCGAACAGCGCGCCCTTGGTGATGTGCGGCGAATACACGAAGTCGTAGCCCGCCTCCACATGCCGCTGGCGCGAGTAGTTCTCCATCTCCTGCCGGATGATCCCGCCCTTGGGATGGAACACAGGCAGGCCCGAGCCGATCTCGTCCGGGAACGAGAACAAGTCCAGCTCGACACCCAGCTTGCGGTGGTCGCGGCGTTCCGCCTCGGCCAGCCGCTCCAGGTAGACCTCCTGCGCCTCGGCGGATTCCCAAGCGGTGCCGTAGATCCGCTGCAGCTGCGGGTTCTTGTCGTCACCGCGCCAGTACGCGGCGGCGACGCGGGTGAGCTTGAACGCCGGGATGAACTTGGTGGTCGGCACGTGCGGGCCGCGGCAGAGGTCGCTCCACACGCGCTCTTTGGTGCGCGGGTCGAGGTTGTCGTAGATCGTCAGCTCGCCGCCGCCGACCTCCATCACCTCGGAGGTGTCCACAGTGGAGTCTTCGGACTTGAGGTCGACCAGTTCGAGCTTGAACGGCTCGTCGGCCAGTTCCTTCTTGGCCTCGTCCACCGAATCGAAGACACGGCGGGAGAACTGCTGCGCGCCCTTCACGATCTGCTTCATGCGCTTTTCCAGCGCCTGCAGGTCTTCCGGGGTGAACGGGGTGTCGACGGCGAAGTCGTAGTAGAAGCCGTCCTTGACCGGCGGGCCGATGCCGAGCTTGGCCTGCGGGAACTGCTGCTGCACCGCCTGGGCGAGCACGTGGGCGGCCGAGTGGCGGATGACGCTGCGGCCGTCCTCGGTGTTCGCGGCGACGGCCTCGACCTCGACCTCGGACTCGGGCGCCCAGGCGAGATCGCGGAGGTTCCCCTCGACGTCGCGCACGACGACGATGGTGTCCGGTCCCTTGGTCGGCAGCCCGGCTTCGCGGACCGCGGAGCCCGCCGTAGTGCCCGCCGGTACCACCACGCGCGGGGCGGTTGCGGCTGCTACTGACGACGGCTGGGACACGATGGACTCCTCGCGGTTAAAGCGGATGGTTCCCGTGATGTTAGTCGTCAGGTGCGGCGCCGCTCACGCGCATTACCCCTAACACCGCGAAGGCCTCCTTCCCGTTGGAAGAAGGCCTTCGCGTATTGAGGGACGAGGTCAGACGGTCTCGACGACCTCGTCGAAGTCCAGCCGCGGCAGGCGGTCGAACCAGGGGTTCTCGCCCGGCTTGCCGACGTTGATCACGACGAGGGACTTCCACGGCTTGTCCGCGAAGAACTCCTTGTCGATGCCTTCGCCGTCGAAGCCGGTCATCGGGCCGGCGGCCAGCCCGGCGGCCCGGACGCCGATGATGAAGTAACCGACCTGCAGCAGCGCGTTGAGCTTGGCGGTCTCGACGCGGGCCGTCTCGTCGGCGAACAGGTCCTTGGCACCCGGGAAGTGCGGGAAGGTGCGCGGCAGGTTCTCGTGGAACTCGGTGTCGGCGGCCAGCACGACGGTCACCGGCGCGGCCTCGGTCTTGGCGCGGTTGCCCTCGGACATCAGCGGCGCGAGGCGCTTCTTGCCCTCTTCGGTGCGGATGACCAGCGCGCGCAGCGGCTGGTTGTTCATCGACGTCGGAGCCCATTTGACCAGCTCGTAGATCGCGCGGATCTGCTCGTCGGTCACCGGCTCGTCGCTGAAGTTGTTCGCGGTACGAGCCTCGCGGAACAACAGGTCCTGAACGTCCCGCGGGAGGCTCAAGGCTTCGGTCGGCTCAACGCTGGTGGTCATGGGTGGTTCTTCCTTCCGTACGCGTCCTGTACCCGTCCCAACCTAGTTGAGCGCTGAACTATTTCTCGTTCAACTACCCCTGCGTGTGTGCTCGATCACAAGAACGGCCGCCGTCCCCGGAGGAACGGCGGCCGGTGAGGCGAGGCGAAGCCGGGTCAGTAAGCCCCGCGTCCCTGAACCACGGCACGGAAGGTCTTCCAGAGGATCACCAGATCGAGGGCGAGGGACCAGTCCTCGACGTAGCGCAGGTCGAGACGGATGCTCTCGGCCCAGCTGAGGTCGCTGCGGCCACTGACCTGCCAGAGCCCGGTCAGCCCCGGCTTCACCAGCAGACGGCGGCGCGCGTCGGGGGCGTACTTCGCGGTCTCCTCCGGCAACGGCGGGCGCGGGCCGACGAGGGACATACGCCCGCTCACGACGTTGAACAACTGCGGCAGCTCGTCGAGCGAGTACCGGCGAAGCAGTGCGCCGACCCGCGTGACCCGCGGGTCCTTGCGCATCTTGAACAGCGGCCCCGCGCCTTCGTTCTCCGCCTGGAGATCCTGCTTGAGCTTGTCGGCGTCGGTGACCATCGTGCGGAACTTCAGCATGGTGAAGGTGTGCCCGTCGCGGCCGACCCGGCGCTGCCGGTAGATGACCGGGCCGCGGTCGTCGACCTTGATCGCGATCGCGATCGCCAGCAGCAGCGGGGAAACGAGGGTGAGGAGCACGGTCGAACCGAACCGGTCGAGGACTTCCTTGACCAGACGGCGGCCGCCGGTGAACGCCGGCGCACTGACCCGCAGGAGCGGCATGCCGAGCACCCCGGAGACGTTCAGCCGGGGACCGGCCACCTCCATCAGCATCGGGGCGACCACCATCTCGGCGGAGGTCCCTTCCAGGTCCCAGGCCAGCCGCTGCAGCCTTTTCGGGTTCCAGTGCTGATCCGCGGTCACGGCGACCACGCGGTAGCCGCCACGGCGGACGTGGCCCGCGAGTTCGTCGAGCTTCCCGACGACCGGGACGCCTTCGACCTCACCACTCCCCCGCTCCGCGCCGGCGCCGGTGTAGGTGCAGACGGCCTCGACCCGCCAGCCGACATGGGGATCGGCCTTCGTGCGGGCGATGAGATCGGCGACCGTGTCGGGGCTCCCCGCGGCGAGGACCGGCAGCAGGCATTCACCGAGCCGTCTGCGCCGGTGCAGCACCTGTCTCAGCGCGTACCGCTGCAGGAACATGAAGACCGAGATCATCGGGACGACGATGAAGACCCACGGCTGCACGGCGAGCGCGCCGAAGAGCAGGCCGCCCAGCGCGACGAGGACCGCGGTGGCCACCAGGCCCCGGCCGAGCGTGCGGTACTCCTCCGCGCCTTCCCCCAGCACACGGGGGCTCCAGGCGCGGCAGACCGACAATCCGAACAGGAAGGCCGCGGCGGTCCCGACCGCGTGCATGTCGTGCGGATCGGAGCGATCGATCAAGAAGGCGCTCATCATGATGAGCACGAAGGCGGTGAAAACGTCACTACCGATGACCCAGGCGCGGTAGCGCGATTCCCAAGCCGCGTACGGCGGCCGCGCCGACGTGTTGTCGACCGCGGCGGCGACGCCCGCACCCCTTTGCGGGGGAAGCGGGATCGACTGAAGGTCGATGTGCTGCGGCGTCCCTTTGACGGTGGACGACGGCCGCACCGACTCTTCCATCAGACCTCCCGGAGTGGGAATTCCCGAACGCCGGATCAACACGCTGAGTCAATGAGAGCGATTTCGAAGAGTGATCGATTCTCAAGATCCTTCAGCGGCCGATGGGGCGACACACGCCAAGGTATCGGCCACTCTCCGACCATCGTTACAAGGATTTCCAGCCACATCCTGCGCGGGCTTCCGGCAAATGAATGCCGTGTTGATAACAAGATGATGACGATGCGTAATAGACCGTATCCCCCGAACAACTACGCAAAGTAGTCACCAATTCCCGCTTTCCCGGCCACTTGGAGCACCGCGCGCCCGAACGGCCGAACAGCCCGGAAAACTCCACAGTGGACGGTCCGGCTGAATCGATCTCCGGCCGGTCCACTGTGGATTTCACGCCCCCGGAGCCCCACGGCCCGCGCCCCGCGCCGACGGCTGGGCGACCTACCTTGTCAATCGGTCACCGGGGTGGCGTTTCGTCACATCACGTCAGCATCACGGCGACCCCGGCTCCGGAGCCGTGCGGGTGAGGCGCTACTCCGTGCCCCGCATCACTTCCGCCGTGGTCTGAACCTCTCAAGAGGGCCCACAGTGCCGAGGATCACAATGTCGTCTCGATGACTGCCTTTTGCTACTTGTTCGACACGCGAAACAAGGTTTCCGGCGAATGTCCACACCGGCCGAACCGGGACCCGACGGCGATCTTCGAACCGGCGGACTCCCGGCCATCGCCGTCGCAGCGGCGAAGTGGGCCCCGCTCCCGGCCCATTCCGCGACGGCAGAAGTACCGACCCCGGATAACCCGCGTCCGACCTGGGGATCGAATGCGTCCAGACGGCCGCCGGTCGACACCGTCCGAGAATGAATCAAGGCCCCGGACCGACGGTCCAGGGCCTTCATCCGGTGGGCGATACTGGGATCGAACCAGTGACCTCTTCGGTGTGAACGAAGCGCTCTCCCGCTGAGCTAATCGCCCGCTCGCGGTGTCCGGCAGACTCTACCTCACGACTTTAGGGCGCCTGCAAACGGGTGGTTCACAACGACCACACTCCGCTCACCAGCAAATACGGAGCGAACAACCGCGAGCTAGCCGGGGTTGTCGGGGCCGGGGGCCGCCCGCGACGCGTTTCGACATTCGTGCGACGGTGCTATCGCGTGACGACTAAACCGCGCAGTATGTACATGTGGACTGCCTGCAGGGCGCATGGATGGCTGCGCGTCGCGCGGGTGATGATGGGGTGACGGAGCATGGACCCGGGGTCCGATGACCCCGTCCGGGTGATCTGCGGCAAAACCGCGTTCCGATCGGCCGGCCGAAACGTCACATCATCGCCACTCGGTTCGACCGGGCCGGGAAGGAGACGAAGGGTAGGACGATGCGCAACGATCACGTGACGCTCCGCTCGACGGCGGTGTTCGACCTCCTGGCGCCGCGGACACCCGCGGTCCCCGTGAAGGTGGAACTGCGATACGACACACGCGACCCCTATGCGGTCGTCGCCGCCTTCCGCACCGGCCGCGCCGGCTGGGTCGAGTGGGTCTACGCGCGCGACCTCCTCGCGGACGGCCTCCTCGCCGACGCGGGCGACGGCGACGTACGCATCCGCCCGTCCGTGGAAGACCCCGAGTCCGTCCTCATCGAACTGAACTCGCCGTCCGGGCACGCCATGTTCGAGGCGTCCGCTCAGGAGCTGGCCGACTTCCTCGACCGGACCTACGACGTCGTGCTGCCCGGCAACGAGCATCTGTGGGTCGACGTCGACGACGCCCTGACCCACCTCATTCCCAACGATATGGCCTGATGACGGGCTTGCGAACAGCAAGTGGCACCCCGGTTGCAAGGCCGTTTTCGGGGTCCGATAGTGTTCACACACACCACGGCGACGGGGTGAGGGACAGAACCGCGAGGTACTGACCTCCCATCCCGACCGAGGATGTGCGGATGTAGCGCAGCTGGTAGCGCATCACCTTGCCAAGGTGAGGGTCGCGGGTTCGAATCCCGTCATCCGCTCGGAAGGCCCTCTCGGGCCTGACACGGTGGAGTGGCCGAGAGGCGAGGCAACGGCCTGCAAAGCCGTGTACACGGGTTCGAATCCCGTCTCCACCTCGCGCGATTAGCTCAGCGGGAGAGCGCTTCCCTGACACGGAAGAGGTCACTGGTTCAATCCCAGTATCGCGCACCATCTGTTTTCGCAGGTCAGAAGCCCTGCTCCTCCTCGGAGGGGCGGGGCTTCAGTCGTAAAAAGGCGATGAAAAGGCGATGGCCTTCGGGGCCGTCTCCAACTGCCCGTCACGGAATGTGGCGTGCAGGTGCGGGAACCACTCTCCCAGCTTCGTGCGCTCACTCGGGGTGAGCGCGACCAACGAGCCGATCCACCGGGTCTCCAGCGCTTGCAAGATCTGACGACGCATCAGCGGAGTCACATGGTCGTAGACCCTCGCGATCCCCTTCATCTTCTGACCCAGCCGCGCCCGACGGGCAACCTCGGGGATACCGTCCTCGGCCAGCCAGGTGCTGTGACTGTGCCGCCCCTCGTGGAAGGTGAAGGTCGGCAGAATCGGCTGCACCACTTCCGCCGACCGCGTGTGTTCAGCGTCACTGCCGTCCCAAACCGGGCGCCAGTACCGGTTGCGGAAGTTGGACCGCCGCAGCGGCGCGCCTTCGGCGCTGCAGAGCACGAACGGGAAGCTGTGGCTGTCCATCAGTTCCTCATAGAAGACCGCGATACTCGGCGGCAGCTCAACGCTTCGCGTACCAGCCGGGGTCTTGGTCCGGCCCTTCTTCGTGCGGCCGCCCTGTCGTCGCGGTGTCACCGGGCGAGTCGGCCGCGGCCCGAGATCGGCCAGCCGTGAGGTGTCGACCCGGCGGCCACCCTTGAACAGACGTCCGCCGATCTCCTTCAACGGCTCACGGACCTGAATCGCCCGCGCTTCGTTGTCGTACTCGTGCCGCTGCTGACCGACCAACTCTCCCCAGCGGGACCCGGTGTAAAAGTCGAGCAGCCCGAGCACGAAGCCGGCGAGCCCGAGCCCGCTCTCGTAGAGGCGCATCGACGCCCGCAGCGCCTGCACCGGCGTGGCGACAAGGTTCTCTATCTCGAACTCACCCGAGGTGACCCGGATCCCAGCGCATGGGTTCGCCGGGATCTTCCTCGCCTTGACCGCGGCACCGAGGATGGTGGAGAACAGCGAGAAGATCGACGCCACCGATGAGTCGGCGTAGTCCTCGTGCAGTTCCGAGAGCCACTTCTCGATTTCGACGTAGCTGTTGAAGATTCCGGCCAGCGGCCATGACGACCACTGTGGGAGCAGGTGGTTGTCCAGAAAGGACCGGTACTTGGCCGATGTCGTCGGCTCCAGCCGCGGACCGACCGCATCCATGAACTCCTCGGCGAACACACCGAACAACATCTCCGCCTCACGCGGGTCCAACCACAGGTTGCGCCGGATCAGCGCCTCCTGCTCCACACCCCACGCCTCAGCGGCCTTCTCTGAGTTGAACCCGGCTCGGCTCCCCCACGTCCCATCAGGACGTTTGAACCGAGCACGCCACCCTGGCGTACTACCGCCAGTCGGTTGCGCATAGGCCATGTCGAACACACTCTCTTCCTAGGGTGACTCCCGAATCAGCCGGGACTGAACAGAACGGCCGACGCTCACGCCGCACGCCAACCACCGCGGTACGGACGCACCTCGCTCTTCGTCAACTGCACGATCTCCGCGACGTCCTCCCGGCTGAACCGGTAGTGCTTGCCGAACCGGCGATGCGGGAACAGCCCGGCCGCGGCCCGGTCCTTCAATGTCCTCGGAGACAAGCCGAGCAACGCACCAACGTCCTCTGCCGTCAGCAGTGCAGCGGGATCGCGCGGCGTGTGCTCCGCCAACGCGCGAACCGCGCTGGCGAGCTCCCGGATCGACGCCGCCAGTGCCGCAGCACCATCGACGGAATCCCGTGCGGAAGTGCTCGCGTGCGGACTGTCGTCTGTCACAACAGTTCACCTCCTCCAGTGACATGGACAGCACGGTTCCGCCCTGCCAGGTCGCGGCACCGGATGGGTCTGACGGCCGCGGACGTGAAGGGCTCGTGCAACGGATCAGCTGATGAGACGCGGTAGCGTCGGCCAGTCGCCAGCTGTACCAGCTGAAACAGCTGGCGCACAAGGCAATCCTGAGCGGATCGGACGACCTGCCCGATCGCGTGAACTACCGGTCCGCTCGGATCTCCCACCGCGTCCGCCGGATCCCGTCGACACCGCGCGACTCGCGCGGTCGCGACACAGTGGACCAACCCGGCCGCGGCCGGAGATCGGCGACCGGACGGAAACCGGCCGCGCGCAGACTCGCGCCGCTCTCACCGTCCTGCGTGTAGGTGATCAGTCGCCGAAAGCCGAGTGTTCGAGCGACGCGCCACGAGACTCCGTACAGCTTGGAGTTGGCGTTCCGGGCCCCGGTCGTGCAGGTGCGAGTCACCTCGACGCTCACCCCGTCATCGAGGTGACGGGCAACCGGGCGCCCGACGATCGCCACACCGACGAGCTCGGTCTCGTGAGCGACACCCACGGCGAACTTCATCCCGCGCGGCGGCCGATGATGCCGGTGATGCGCAGCGATGAAATCGCACGCCTGGCGAAAGGTGACCGGAACGATACTCAAACCCACTGCGGCACCTCCGATCCGTCGCGGCCGACAGAACTAGACGGATCACAGTGGACGGAGCAGGCACCGTCTCGGCCGGGTCCGAGTCCGGCCTCACCGCGGCTGGACATGTCCCCAGTGGACGATCTCTCGCTCCGATACTTGGAAGAGCCACCGAGCATCATGAGCACCCCTACGCCGCGTTCGACAGAACACGTGCCTTATCACCCAGCCGCGCCAGCCCACGGCGAGCGAGTAGTGGCGGAACTGGAAGCGCAGTCACTCGGCTCCCGGCTTCAGGATCGGCGCGAAACACCAGTGCGGTGTGGTGCGCGGGCACTGCGATGGGGTGACCGAGAGCGCGTTCCGCGTGAGCCACGGCGCGGCGCTCGGCAGCCGTGGCGTGCGTGCGGACCCGGTGCTGGCGAACGTCAGCGGTCAGCACAACACTGCGCGCCACCGGTGCGAGCCCGACGGCGGCGCCGATGGCCGCGATCTGGCTGGGAACGTCGAGCAGTTCGTGCCCGGCCGGATGCCGCTCGGGTGCACAAGTGACGACGACATACCCGCCTGGGCGCACCAGGTGCCGGTACTGCGTCAGCAGGGTGTGCAGCCGCTCAAGCGCCGCCTTGAGATCGCCGGCCG
The DNA here is from genome assembly GCF_000478275.1 of Amycolatopsis orientalis DSM 40040 = KCTC 9412. Classification (GTDB taxonomy): domain Bacteria; phylum Actinomycetota; class Actinomycetes; order Mycobacteriales; family Pseudonocardiaceae; genus Amycolatopsis; species Amycolatopsis orientalis. The sequence continues at coordinate 147,314 of NZ_ASJB01000044.1, read as the reverse complement.
GGCCGCGGCGCAGGGTGGTCAGCAGGAGGTCGATGCGGCCACTCAGTCCCGCCGTTGCCGCGGCGGTAGCCGTGCCGGGGCGTCTGTCGAGGACGAGAACCATCCCGTCGACGAACACGCCGCGAGCCTTTGTGGCGGTCACGTTCGCGCGGGCCAGGCGCCAGCATCGGCGTTGTCCGGTGAGCCCGATCGCGTGCCGCCCGCAACGCAGTGCTTCGACGATGGTCGTCCCGGATCCGCAGTCCGGATCGAGCACCACCCCACCGGGCGGGGTGAAGACTTCGATGGCGTGCCGGGCGATGTCCGGGGCCATCAACGCGGTGTCAGTACCGGTGGCGTCGTGGTAGCCGCCCTCGTCCAGTTGGGTCGCCACACTGGCCGTCCCGGTCGGCCAGACCGACGTCAGAACCGGGCTGCCTGGCTGGTCAAACATTCGCAACCTCCGTCCGGTCGGCCGTGTCCGCCAGTCGTCCAAAGAGCACGAGGTCGTGGTGGGCTCTGCGCGACGGCAGCACACCGCGGACCGGCTTGGCGACGGTGGCGGCTTCCGGAGTGACCGGTGCGGTGAGCACGGCGATAGCGTCGAGACAACGCAACCCGCGCTTACCCAGCGTGTCCACGATTTGCGACTGAGGATCCAGCAGGCGCCCGCCACGAGTTTCACTGTGTGTGATGACGGCGGCCAGCCCTCGCGGAGCGAGGAGCACGCCCAAATCGGTGTGACCGAGCCATTCGGTGGAGAGCGGATCGACGGCGGTGATGATGAGGTCGAATCGACCCCGCGGTCGGTGCACGGTCCGCCGGCGCAGGCGCGGCGAGTCGGTGTCCGGTTCGGTGACCGGGCCGAGCTCCGGCCGCCTGAGTCCGGGTCGCGACTCGGACTCCGTTCGGTCAGACGGGGCCGGACCATTGTCATCGCCGAGGTGCCCGTGTTCCGGCGCGGCGGTCGCGGTGTCGACACCGCGACCGAGCCGGGTGACAGTCCAGACCGCTTCGTCGAGTCCGGCGTAGACGGTGGTGCCGCGGCCCCGGTCGGAGACGAACCGCGATGCGCGCATCGCGGCCGGCGGAGTCTGAAGGAGCACGCGGTCGCCGGGACGGGTGTAGGTCCTGACGAGAGTGAGGATCGTGCGCCCAAGCCAGCCGGCGAGCAGCGCGGTTCCGGGCAACTGCTCGGCGCCGGCGAAGGGCCAGACAGTGGTCAGACGCGTCGCGCGACCGCGTCCGACAGCGGGCGGACGGAGGCGAACCCTGCGCCGATGGCTTCTGCCGTGCACCGGTGTCGGCGTTCGCCGTTGGGGCGGTCGGTGCCAACCTCGCCTCGGCTCATCGTGAGGTGTCGATGCCATGGGTTACCCCTCCTCGTGGCGTGGTCTGCCAGGTCACTCCAAGAGGCGGGTTTCGAGCCCGTTTTTCGACACCGAAATCGACACTCCTTCAAAACTAGTAGACAGCATTCCAGCTGAACCAATCGACCAATCCAGCTCCAGGGTTTCTCAGATCTGCCGAACCAGAAGTTGTTTACATCCCCGGCCAGAAGTGCGCCTGCGATCAAACTAAGAAGAACTTAAAATCCCAGGTCAACAACCACGTAGGCATTACGAATGTGGTACTCCGCCAGCGCTCGTGCTCGCCAGCCTGAATCCTTTCAGCAGCGATCTTTTAGTAGCTTTTCTTGTTCTTTTCTTGTCGCCACTCCGGCTTCCTGACGGGGCAATTCCGCTACCGGACAGGAGCAGGCGATGACAAGAGAATGGTTGCCCTTGGACACGGCACGCGATGCCTTCGGTTGGCTGGTGACCGGGCCGGAACCGATGGCGCTGCACGGCTCGAAGTTCGCCGGGCTGCCGCGGCGGCCGGTGCCGTTGGACGAGCTGCGGGACCGGGTGATGAGCAAGCAGTGCCCGCCCCGCACCCGCGACGACGTCTGGGCGCATCTGGTGCTGCAGTCGCGTGCCCGAGGCGGCGCGTGGACGGTGGCGTGCGTCGGGATGGCACTACCGTCACTGGCCTCGAGCGCACGTTGGCTGGCGGCGCGGTATCGCGGTGATCGCGCGGACGTGCACGCGGCAGTTCTCGCCGGGTTCATCCAAGCGCTTACGACGGTGGATCTGACCGATCCGGGCATCGCGGTCCGGCTGCATTTCGCGGCCCGCCGCGCCGGGCAGGCGGCGTTGGAAGAGTCTCTCGACGCTCCGCTGCCCGCTGGCTCGGGCTATCGCTCCACCGCGCCGCGTCCGCCCTACGGGCACCCGGACTTGGTGCTCGCGCGGGCAGTCGGTGAAGGGATTCTCACCCCCGCCGAAGCGGAGCTGATCTCAGCAACGCGGCTCGGCGAAGACTCGATGACCGAGTGGGCACAGCGCCGCGGGACAGCGCTCAAGACCGCGTTCAAGGCCCGCGACCGGGCCGAGGACCGACTCGTCGCGTGGCTGCGCGATCAGGTGACGGCCCCCAACTCCGAGGACCCGGTCGCGGACGCGGCGCTGACCGCATTGGCCTCCGATGTCTGCGGTGTTCTGGTTGATGCCCCAGCACAGGCATCACGCACTGTGAGCGGACGTCTGCGCAACGGCAGGCAGCCGTCCCGGAAGAAAACTTCACGCTCGGTGTCGAAAAACGACCCGAAATCCGGCCTCTTGGGGCGCGGGGAGACCACACCCGGCTCTCCGCGTACCGCCGAACACGAGCCGACTTCGGAGGTGCGCCGATGCGCATGACACCCCCGCCACCCTTCCACCACACACCACGTTCGAGCACGCGCCCGGTGGCGCTGCCGATGATCCGCGGCGCGCTCGTGACAGTGAGCGCGGTCCTGCTGTGTGGCGCAACCGTGGATCCAGCGCAGGCCGCCACACACGTTGTCGCGCTCGCGACCACCGTCGATCAGGTCTTCACCAACATCCGCAACTGGTTGATCGGGATCTTGGCGGGCCTGGCGACGGTGTTCCTGACCGTCGGCGGTGTCCGGTACTTGCTGGCCGGTGGCGACCCGGGTGAAACGGAGAAGGCGAAGTCGGCTTTCCGGAACGCTGCGTGGGGCTACGGCCTGGCGGCGCTGGCACCGCTTGCCGTGGAGATCCTGCGCGGGATTGTCGGGGCCTGAGGTCATGACCAAGTCCCGGCGCGCCCCCGCGCTCGCACCCGACCACGGCGAGGCCGACACGCGCGTGACGGTCCGCGGACGCATCCTGCTCAGCCCGTCCGGCTCGGACGGGACCGGCCGTCCGCGACGTCGCCTGCTGCGGCTGCTTCCGCTCGGCGTGGCCGTGGTGCTCGGCTGTCTTCTCGCGGTCGGCGCGTGGGCCTCGCCGGAGCCTTCGTCGCCTCCTGGCGGGTCGCAGGCCGCGGTGGCGCAGCAGCAACCCGAGCTTCCCCTGCCTCTCCCGACCGTCGCACCGGGCGACACGTGTGCGCCGGGTTCGCCTGACCCGACATGTCATTTCCCGACCGGGTCGCCACGGCCGTCGGTCCCCGCGACTCCGCTGCCGCCGATCACCGAACTGCCGGCACCGGAGAGCTGTTTCCCCGGCCAGATCGGCTGCGCACCCGGCGAACCGGGCCCGGCTCCGACCACCAGCTCCGGTAGTCCCTGTGTCGGTGAAGGGTGCATCCCGCAACCCAGCTCCCCCGCGCCGTCCACGCCTCCGGGGCCGACCGGGCCGGGCGCCGACGGTGACGACCCGGACTGCGGGATCACCAACATCGAAGGCTGCATCAACAAGGCCATCAACGCGGTGTTCCGCGAGCTGGTCAAGTCCGCGCTCGACCCTCTGCTGAAACTGCTGGGCGACACCGCGTTCAGCACGCCGACGCTGGATTCGCTGCCCGGCGTGACGAACCTGTGGAACAACTCCTGGCTGATCGTGCTGGCCTGCTACAGCGGGCTGATCATGATCGGCGGGATCATCGTGATGTCGCACGAGTCGGTCCAGAGCCGCTATTCGATCAAGGAGATCGCGCCCCGTCTCGTCATCTCCTTCATCGCCTCGATGCTGTCGCTGTTCGTCATCGACAAGGCGATCCGGCTCGCGAACGCATTGTCGACCGCGGTCCTGTCCGGCGGGGCCGATCCGCCCAAGCTCGGCGACAACCTCACCCAGTCGATCAACGGCACGTACTCCGCAATGGCCTCCGGCGGGCTGTTCGTCATCCTGCTGCAAGTCGTCCTGGTCATCGCCGTCATCGCGCTGCTGCTGGTCTACGTGGTGCGGGTGATCATCACGCTGCTGCTGACCGTGTCCGCCCCGCTGTGGGTCGCCTGCCACGCCCTGCCCCATACCGACAGCATCGCCCGCTGGGGCTGGCGGGCGACCGGAGCGACGCTTGGTATCCAGGTTGCCCAATCGCTCACGCTGATCGTCGCGGTCAACACCTTCCTCAACGGCAGCACGAAGTTGTTCAGCTCGGTCGGTGGCGGTCTGATGATGCTCTTCGCCGTCCTCGGACTGCTCTACATCCTGATCAAGATCCCGTCCTGGTTCCTCTCCGCCACGAAGCTCGGCGGAGGCGGCCGCTCGTTCCTCGGCGGCTTGGTCAAAGCCGTGATCGCCGCGAAAACCTTCGGCGCCATCGCCGGACGCTCCGGCGGATTTGGCGGGTCCCGCGCAGCCGGCGTCGCCACGACATCTTCCAGCCGCGGCGGGACTGGGCGTGCCCGTGTCGCCGACCCGCCCTGGCCGCCGCAACCGCGGCTGGCCCCGACTCCGGAAGCGGTGAACAAGCGCATGCAACAGCACTACGACGCCGAGCGGCTGCACGCCGCCCAGCAGCCGCGCGTCCCCTCGCAAGAACCGAAGTTCCTGCAACCAGGGCCGCAGACCACGACGCGCGACCCCGCCGTCCATCCCGCTCCGTCAGGACCTCCGCCGAAGCCGGAGTTCAGTTCGGCGCCCCGGCCCGCCGTTCCCCTCCCGCCGTCCCGCGGTGGTGGGCGGCGCGTGGCGAACCCGCGATTCCAGACGGCGAATCCGTCACGCCGCCCAGGGAACGGGCAGGCGCCCGCGCGGCCGGTCGGTGTCGCGGCGGTCCCGCCGCACTTGCGTTTCAAGCCCGCAGCGCCGGAACCGCGCCACCTCTCGCGCCCAGTCACGCCCGCGACCGCGACGCCGTCGGCACCGGTGTTCCGGACCCCGCACCCCGAACCGCGCCCCGCAGACGCCCGGCCGCGCACTCCGGCCGCTCCCCCGGTCGCGTTCCGTGCACCGACTCCGCCACCGCTTGCGCCCGCGCCGAAGCCCTCGTCCCGTGGAGGTACGAAGTCATGACCCAGCCCGTACGCATACCGTCCGACGTCGACCGCGAGGACCGCGTCCTCGCCAATCTCACTGCGCGGCAGCTGGCGATCCTCGCGGTGACCGGGGTCGTTCTCTACGGCGGATGGTCCCTGGCCCGCGGCGCGGTGCCGCTGCCGTTGTACCTGATCATCGCGGTCCCGGCCGGAGTCGCGGCCGCTGTGCTGGCGCTGGGTCAGCGCGATGGCATGAGCCTCGACCGGCTCCTGTTCGCGGCCATCCGCCAGCGCATGCAACCCCGGCATCGGGTCGCCGCGCCCGAAGGAGTCCGTCCCGCGCCCGACTGGCTGACCAGCCACGTCGCGGCGAGCGATGCCACCGGCGCGGCGGACGGTGCCCAGGTGTCTCCGGCCGCGCTGCGACTGCCCGCGGAAGGCGTCACCGAAGCCGGTGTCATCGACCTCGGGTCCGACGGCGTGGCCATGGTCGCGGTTGCCAGCACCGTGAACTTCGCGCTCCGCACCCCAGGCGAACAGGAAGCTTTGGTCGCGTCGTTCGGCCGGTACCTGCACTCGATCTCCGCGCCCGTGCAGATCCTCGTCCGCGCCGAGCGGCTCGACCTGAGCCACCAGATCGACGACTTGCGAGAGGCCGCTCCCGGGCTGCCGCATCCGATGCTCGAAGCGGCCGCGCGAGAGCACGCGACCTACCTCGACCAACTCTGCCGCTCGACCGATCTGCTGCGCCGTCAAGTGCTGATCGTCCTGCGTGAACCGGTGCGCGCGGCCGGTCCGACCGACGGGCTCGGCGGCGCGTCACCGCTGGCTGTCCTGCGGGCACGCCGCCACGCCAACCGCAGCGACACGGTCACCGAGAGCGCGCTGCGGTCCGCGGAAACCCGGCTCGTGCGGCGCCTGGGCGAAGCCATCGAACTGCTCTTCCCCGCCGGGATCACGATCACCCCGCTGGACGCCGGGCAGGCCACCGCCGTCCTCGCCACCGCCTGCAATCCCGACACCCTCATCCCGCCTTCGGCCGGGCTCGCCGGCGCAGACGAGGTGATCACCACCGCCGCCGAACCCGAGGACGAACCACCCCTCCGAACCCCAAGGAGCCTCGGGGAGCCCACCCGCCGCGCGGCACCGGAGGCAACAGCACTCGACGACTGGGAGGGCGACGACCTATGAACAGGAAAACCAGCCACACTCGAGGACGCGCCCGGCGAACCGCGGCGACACCGGCGGGCGGGGCGAGCGCGTTCACTCCGGACTCGCTCTCGGTCGCGCCGCGGCATCTGGAGATCGGCGGCGAGTGGGTGTCGTCGTTCGCGATCTCCGGCTACCCGCGCGAAGTGCACGCGGGATGGCTTCAACCGCTGCTGTCCTATCCCGGACGGGTCGTTGTCTCGCTGCACATCGAGCCGATCGACCCGGTCACCGCCGCCAACCGGCTCAAGCGCCAGCTGTCCAAACTGGAATCCGGGCGACGGCACAACAACGAAAAGGGGCGGCTGCTGGACCCTATGGTCGAGGCCGCCACCGAAGACGCCTACGACCTGTCCGCCCGCGTCGCCCGCGGCGAAGGAAAACTCTACCGGTTCGGCCTGTATCTGACCGTGCACGCCACCAGCGAACCCGATCTCGCCGAGCACGTCGCCGCCGTCCGGTCCCTCGCAGCATCTCTGCTGATGAACGCCCAGCCCACCACCTACCGGTCACTGCAAGGCTGGGTCTCAACCCTGCCGCTCGCACTGGACCTCATCGGCATGCGCCGCACCTTCGACACCAGCGCGCTGGCCGCCGCGTTCCCGTTCACCTCACCGGACCTTCCGCCCGCCGACCCGACCAGCGTCGCCGCACCGGACGGCGTGCTCTACGGGTTCAACATCGGCAGCCAGGGCCTGGTGCACTGGAACAGGTTCGCCGCGGACAACTACAACAGCGTCGTCCTCGGCCGGTCCGGCGCAGGGAAAAGCTACCTCGTCAAACTCGAAGCGCTCCGCTCGCTCTACCGGGGAATCGAAGTCGCGATCATCGACCCGGAAGACGAATACCGCCGGCTGTGCGATGCGATCGGCGGCACCTACATCCGCCTCGGCGACCCGGGAGTCCGCATCAACCCCTTCGACCTGCCGATCGCGACCCGCCCCGACGGACGCCGCACCGCACCGAAGGACGCGCTGACACTACGCATCCTGTTCCTGCACACCGTGATCGGCGTCCTGCTCGGTACAGAACTGTCCGCGCACCAGCGCGCCGTGCTCGACCGCGCGATCCTGGCCACCTACCAGCAAGCCGGGATCAGCAGCGATCCCCGGACCTGGGGCCGACAGGCACCGCTGCTGGCCGACATGTCCGCGACCCTGACCGGCACCGGTGATCCGGTCGCGGCCGATCTCGCGTCCCGGCTCCATCCGTTCGTCGACGGCGCATCCTCTGCGATGTTCGCCGGACACACCACCACCAGGCCCGAGGGCCACCTGACCGTCTTCAGCCTCCGCGACCTGCCGGACGAACTGCGTGCGATCGGGACCCTGCTCACCTTGGACACGATCTGGCGGCGGGTCTCCAACCCGGCCATCCGGCGACCGCGGCTGATCACTGTCGAGGAAGCGTGGCTGCTGATGCAGGACCCCGCGGGGGCGCGTTTCCTGCACCGCATGGCCAAAGCCGCCCGGAAACACTGGGCAGGCCTGACCATCGCCACACAGGATGTCGGCGACGTCCTCGGCACCGAGCTGGGCAAGGCGATCATCGCCAACGCCGCCACGCAGATTCTGCTCCGCCAAGCCACCCAAGCGATCGACGAGATCGTGGCGACGTTCAACCTGTCCGACGGGGAGAAACAATTCCTCGTCTCCGCCGACAAAGGACAAGGCCTGCTCAGCACCGGGACACAGCGAGTCGCGTTCCAAGCCCTGGCCTCGCCCCAGGAGAACGCGCTTGTCACCACCGATCCGGCCGAGCTTGCTGCGTATGCCGAATCCGGTGTCGAGGCCGGCGACAGCGTGTTCGTTGACCTTGACGGCATCGATACCGAGCCGGCGTTCGACGAGGACGCCGATCGTCACATCGACCTCGATCCCGCCGCCTGACGCTAGGGCCTCCTTAGCCGCTTCCTTTTCCTTGCTCTGCCCGTCTTTGTGTGAGGTGCCGTATGTCTTTACCCATCACGAAACCCGCTAGTACCAGCCGGCCCGCGCGGCTGCTGACGCAGAACCGGGCGATGCGCGCCATCGGCGTCTGGAACTGGACACTGCCCGCGCTCGCGGCTCGGCTGCCCGACGGACGAACACAGGTGACGTGTCCCGCGGCCTCGGCATGCGCGCAGATCTGCTACGCCCGCTCTGCGCGGGAATTGCCGGGGCGCCGCACTCCCGGTATCGGAGAATTACTTCCGTATCAAATACGCGCGATTTGACTTCCGAGCGGGCTGCAGTCAGCCTAGAGAAATAGGTGACCATCGCCACACGTCGGAGCTGCCGTACTCTGCAATTAGTAGTAACGAAGCTGAACGACCATGTCGATCAATATGACACTAAGCAGTGGCACACATTGACACTTCGGTCACTGTTGTTAGAAACTGACCATCAGCTTCTTCCAGTGGTTGACATTCGCAGTCTTTCGCAAGCAGGTCATCCGTAGTAAATTGCGGGTCGTAGGACGGATCGCCCGATCTGGTTCCGGGAAGCTTTCATATCTGGGCCCGAATCTGCAGGAGAATGGGGTCTCCGATGACACATGAAGCCCGAGAGCGCCTGTACCTGGCTCCCCACGATCATGAACGAGTGATCGTTGTACTGTCCGACAAGGCCCGCTCGTCGGCTTTCATGCTGACCTCGTCAGACTCGGCTGTGCTCTCACCCGACGCCGCCGACATCCTCTATCGCGAATTCATGATCGAGGAGGACGCTGCGAACGCCGGTGGCGGCGCATGGCGCGACCGATATGACAGCGACTGGGGACAGGCCGTCGTTGACGAGCAGGTCCTGCGCAATGTCGACGCACAACCGGAGCGCGGGCATGTCAGCGTCTCGGAGGTGGGCCCGGGCCAGATAATAGCTCCGAACCCGACCGAAGGGGCAGACGACATCACCGTCGAGGTGGCCGGCACCGTTACCCGACGGCTGATCAACCGCACCGAACTGTACTGGTTCGAAGCTGACACCGACTTGGCCGCGACCTACGGCTATGCCGTACCACGGCAGGCAGCTGGCGCGATCGCCCGTGGGGACATGTTCAACACAAAGCTGATGGCCCGCCGGGTGGGGGGTGGTCTTGGCGTCAGCTGCGCCGGGTGCGCAGTATGCGCAGTGTGCGGCGGTTGCGCTGGCTGCGCGATCTGCGGCCCAAGCCCGGCTGCCGCCCTAGGGCTGGTCGGAGTAGACACAACACTCGGCATCGTCGGCGTCGCCGGCAGTTCCCTTGCGGCTGAAGCACTCAGAGATCATTGAGGGGTTCCCTGTGTCGACCGACGGCAAATATCCCGTCCCGCAGCCCGGCTACGAGCTCCATCTGACAAATGGCGAATGCACCCTTATGCACATCATCCGTGCCTCAGGCCTGCCACGGTCCCGGCTCGGGATGGCGGCATACGATCAATGGCAGCTCCCAACCTTATCCGCGCGGGTCCTGTCACTCTGCGACGGTACGAGAACACTCGCCGAGGTCACAACTGCCACGGGCCTGCCTTCCTTGGCCATCATGAGTAGGATCACCGACGATCTCGCAGCCATCGGCGCGATTGCCCTGGAGGATTACCCCGACAGGACAACGCCAACATTCGTTACCGGCAACTTGTCGTCCCAGGCACCGATGCACATGAGCGTGGAGATCACCGATCATTGCAACTTCACCTGCGACCACTGTTACGTGTCCGCGTCTCCGCAGCGGAAGGCACGGCGCGCCCAGGACGACCTGATCAGTCTGTTCGACACGATGTGGGCCAACGGCGTGAAGGTCGTCGAGCTCACCGGCGGCGAGTGCACCACGCACCCGCAGTTCTGCGAGATTCTTAGATATGCCGCCGAGACCTTCCACCTCGTCGCGATCGTCAGCAACGGCTACCTGTTGGGCAAGCGACCGAGCCTGTGCGCGCACGTAGCGTCCCTCGAAAACGTCTCCGTGCAAATCAGCATCGACGGAGACCGCGAGTTCCACGATACCTTCCGCAAGAAGAAGGGTGCTCACGACGCCGCGTGGACAGCGATCCGCGCCCTCAAACAGGCAGGAGTGATTGTTCGGGTCGGCATGAGCGTGACCGCCGACAACGTGCAGTACATCAGTAGCGTTTTCGACGCTGCCAAAGCAGCTGGTGTGGACTCGCTGGCCGTGACTCCTGTCGCTGCGTTCGGCCGGGCCGGGGAACTCGGCCTGTGCTCGTCGGGCTCGGACGAGCAGGTCCAACTCGGCATCGCCGAAGCGCTGGCGGGCCATGCGGACGACCCGATCTTCGACGCAGGCCGGATCGGCTCGGAGATGATGGCAGAGCGGGGGCACACGAACTGTGGCGCGGGCTGGCGCTCTTTCGGCATCAACGGGGCCACCGGTGAAGTTCGATCGTGCCTCTATCTGACAGACAGTAAGAAGTTTGGCAGTGTAGACGAGGTGGACTACGCTACCTTGTTCGCAAGCCCTGAGATGTCGATGTTCCGAGACGCGCCCTCACCATCACCCCACCTTGAGACCTGTCATGGTTGCGCCTACATTGGCGAGTGCGTCGGGTGCTTCGCGAAAGCGTTCCGGGTATCAGAGTCAGAGTACCCGGAGTGTCCGTGGCGTGCGAAATATTTTCCCGGAATGAAGCTCGACATGCCCGGGCACGCTGCCAACCACAGCACGTTCATCCCGTTGACCGCTCTTCGGTCCAGCCTCTCGTCGGCAAACTGACTACTCGTCCCGCGGATCGAGGGGCCCGCCTTTGAGCCTCGGTTCTGACCAGGAATCTCGACGTCGGTTCTCCGGCAACGGCGACGGCTTTCATGCCGAGCGACCCGTGCTCGCGAACGCCGACGTCACTGCTGTCACGAGCCTCAGTTGCCGGGTCCACTCATCCTAGCTCTTCCTCCGATTACGAAGCTGCTGCTCCAGATGGAGGGCCCGCAGCACAGTGAGGACGAACGGCCTAGCCTAAGACCGAGCAGCGGCGACAATCGGCGCTCAGACGGGCCAGGTGCCGTCAGCATTCGCAGACATAGCCAGGGGGCGTCTGACGCGCTAAGTGACGCAGAGTCACTCTGCCCTGGCCTGGGCTCGAAGGTCCGCTCACTCCCATTGGCCGCCACGGACGACACCAACTCACCACGCGAAATCTAACTAACGCTGCCACCGTCATGAACCCGCCGAACCACCACCACGACGCAATGCCCTAGAACTCCGCAAGTTCTGACATCCGGGGTTGCCAGTACAACGGAACCTATCGCTTTCCTGCCGTGAAAGCCCGCCACCAAGCCAATCTCGCCTTCGTCCTTGACGATCTTCCCGGCTGGGAATCGACCATGATCCGCGAACTCTCAGCCCCACGATTCACCGGGAAATTCATCCGCGTCCACGACGCCGGAGACTTCTTCGACGACCCCTACACCCTGGCATGGTGCCGTGTCATGCACGCCTGCCCGGACGTAACTTTTTACGCCTATACCAAGGAAGTCCTTCGGTTCAAGCGGCTGATCGAGCCGGATCCGCCCGGCAACTTCCTGTGGGTCTACAGCTACGGCGGCAAGGAAGACGCCCACATCGACCCCAGCCGGGACCGGATCGCCGACGTGTTCCCCGACACCGACGCCATCACCGCGGCCGGATGGTCCTCGCAGGAAGCATCCGACCTGTTGGCCGTACTCGGCCCTCGGCTCGTCGGAGTTCCTGCGAACAACATCCCGCACTTTCTCAAGCGGATGGACGGGCGGCGGCCGTCGGAATGGCAGGCCGAAATCGACGCGAACCGTGCCCGCAAACGACGTCGACACCTCCGGCTCGTACCCGGCACAGGCCCGGCAGCGCCGTCGCCGCAGAGCCGTCCGCGCCCGACGAACGCCGATCGCCACGCAGCCTGAGTCCCTCTGATTTACCCAGTGCAGAACGGAGTTCTGATGCCTACTGCCCTATCCGTGGCCGCTTATGCGGAGGCGTTTACCTCGCCGTTGCAGGACTACCTCCGTGATCCCGGTGGCGCGGTGCACGCGGTATTCCCCGCGTTGCGAGACGTCGTCGTGTCGTGGGGACCGGTCGCCGGTCCCGTGCTAGCTCTGGCCTGGACCGGCGCCGTCTTCGGGCGCCGGTGGTGGATGCGACGGTGCCATGACCGGATTGCCGCTGGAGCCAGGCTGGTCACGGTGCTGGCTCCGCCCACCGTGGACCCGGACGGTGCCGAGGCGCTGTTCTCCAACCTGGTTGGGCTCTTGCGTCCCGGCTGGAAACGCCGGTTCCACGGCCAGCCGCACATCGTGTGGGAGTACGTGTTCTCCCGTGCCGGTGTCGCCGTGCGCGTGTGGCTGCCGGGGATCGTCCCGCCCGGCATGGCCGAACGGGCGATCGAGGCGGCATGGCCTGGAGCCCACACCCGGACCACCCCGGCCAAACCACCGATCCCGGAATCCGCACCTGCGGGGAAAGTCGTTGAGGCTGTCGGTGGGGAGATACGCCTGGCTCGCAGCGAAGCGCTGCCGATCCGCTCCGACTTCCCCGCCGATCCGGTCCGCGCCCTGCTCGGCGCACCGGCAGGGCTGGGCGCCCATGAACGCGCGGTCGTCCAGATCCTCGCGCGACCGGTCACCGGTGCGCGTGTCCGCAAGGCCCGCCGAGCCGCCCGCCACGTCCGCACCGGAAGCTCCGCGAAACTGGCCGGTCGCCTCCTGGACCTGATCACCCCGCACACGAAGGGACGCAAACCCCGAACCAGCGCAACGAAGCCGGTCACCGATCGCCAGACCGTCCTGGAGACCTCGTCCCTAGACCGGGTCATCGTGGCCAAACAGCGCGGACCCCAGTACGAAACCTGCGTCCGCTACGCCGTCGCCACCCTCGTCGGCAAAGATCTGACTGGCACTGACCATTCGCCGGTGCGGGAGCACCTGGCCGGACGCGGCCACGCCATCGCCAGCGCGTTCGCGGCTTTCAGCGAGCACAACTACTACCGCCGCGTCCGACTCGCCCGTCCGATCCAGGCCGTCGCTGAGCGCCGCCTCGCCGACGGCGACCTGCTCTCCATCACCGAGCTGGCCGCGCTCGCGCACCTCCCGACAGACGACGCCATACCCGGCCTGCAGCGTGCCGGAGCACGAGCGGTCCCGCCGCCACCGGGCATCGCCACCGGTGGCATGGGAGTGAAACCGATCGGGGTCAGCGACTCCGGACATTCCCGGCCGGTCGGACTGCGCATCGCGGACGCGCGCCATCACCTGCACCTGCTCGGGGCCACCGGCAGCGGTAAGAGCGAGCTGATGGCGCGGATGATTCTCGACGATGCCGACGCCGGCCGCGGCCTAGTGGTCATTGACCCGAAGGGCGACCTCATAACCGACGTTCTGATGCGGCTTCCATTGCGCCTCGGAGAGAGAGTCGTGCTCTTCGACGCCGACAGCCGGTGGCGGCCTCCGGTGATCAACCCGCTCGAGGGCGCCGATACCGCCCGGACAGTGGATGACTTGGTGTCGATCTTCTCCCACGTGTACTCCTCCAGCTGGGGACCGCGCACCGAGGACATCCTGCGATCCGGACTACTAACTCTGCGAGAGCTCCCCAAGACTCCGGTGTTGACGGACCTGCCGAAACTGCTGACGGTGCCGAGTTTCCGGCATCGCGCCCTCGAAAAGGTCACCGATGACGTCCTGCAAGGATTCTGGAGCTGGTACGACGACTTGTCCGACGCCAGCAAGGCCCAAGTCGTCGCGCCGTTGATGAACAAGCTCCGCGGCCTGCTTCTGCGCCCGTTCGTCCGGGCCTCCCTGGCAGGCGGCGCATCCACCTTCCACATGGACACAGTCCTCGACGGCGGGATCTGCCTGGTCCGGCTGAGCAAAAACTCGCTCGGGATCGACACTGCGCGGCTGATCGGCTCGATCGTGGTCGCCCGAACCTGGCAAGCCGCCACTCGACGAGTGCGAATTCCCCAGCACGAGAGGCTCGACAGCTCGCTCTACATCGACGAATGCCACAACTTCCTGTCCCTCGCATACCCCATCGAAGACATGCTCGCAGAATCCCGCGGCTACCGGATGTCGATCATCCTGGCACACCAGTACCTGCGCCAGCTCACCCCTGAGCTGCAGGAAGGCATCAGCGCCAACGCCCGCTCGAAGGCCATCTTCTCAGCGTCGCCCGAAGACGCACGCATCCTCGCCCGGCACACTGCCCCGCAGCTCTCCGAGCACGACCTCGCCAACTTGGGCCGCTACCACATCGCCGCGCGACTGGTACTCAATAGCGAGGAAGCACCCTCCTTCACCGCAGTCACCGAGAAGCTCCCGCCGGCCATTCCCGGACGCGCTAAGGAGATCCGCAAACTCGCACGGACCAACGCTAAGGCTCCGAGCACACCGCGCCCTGCCGAACATGCACGCCCCGCGGAGTTCGATCCCCGGCGTGCCGCCTGACTCCGGCGCTCGCCATCCCCTCATTGGAACCAAGGCCGCGCGTTGGCGCGTTTGGAGGTCACCAGATGAAGATCAGCAACCCCACCCCGCAACGGCAACTGCGAGCACACCGGCCGGAACGTCCCGCGCCACGGGTGCTGAACAGCGCCGAGCACCATGCCTGGCTCGCCCGGCATCTCACCGACCGCGACCGCTGGCTGTGCCGGATGTTGTTCGAGCACCACGTCCTTACCAGCACGCAGATCGTAGACATCGCCTTCCCCGGACGTCGTGCCGCGAACCTGCGCCTGCACAACCTCTATCGGTGGGGCGTCGTGCACCGATTCCAGCCACACCGGTCCCTTGGCTCGTACCCGATGCACTACGTCCTCGATACCGCCGGAGCCGTCGCGCTCGCCCACGAAGACGGCCTTCAGATCAAAGACCTCGGCTACAGCCGCGAACGCGAGGTGGGCCGCGCTTTCTCCCTCCAACTCGCCCACACCGTTGGCTGTAACGCGCTCTTCACCACCCTGATCCGCGCGGCCCGCCAACCCGAGGCCGCCGGAAAGCTCACCACCTGGTGGTCGGCGGCCCGGTGCGGACGACATTGGGGCGACATCGTCACCCCGGATGGCTACGGCAGGTGGCGTGAAGCCGGACGGGAGATCGAATGGTTCGTCGAGTTCGACTTCGGGACAGAGACCCTGCCCCGTCTGGCGAGCAAGTTGGTCCGCTACGAGCGCCTCGCCGACGCCACGGGTATCGCCACACCCGTTCTGGTCTGGGTTCCCACCGCCGCCAGAGAAGCCAACGCGCGCCGCGTACTGGCCGAAGTCCTGCGAGGTCTCGATAGCCCCGCGCGAGTGCCAGTGGCGACGACGAGCGGCGAGTCCTCCGCTGATCCACTCGACATGACCGCATCCCGGTGGCTCCGGGTCGATGACTCCGGTGCCCTTGGACGGGTGGCTCTGGCCGAGCTTCCGAAGCTTTGGCCGCATTCATCTGTATCCCCGCCGTCGAGCGGTGGGCGCAACCTCGATGCCGCGCGACCGGGACTGGAGCCTCCCACGCCGATGCCGCCAGCCGTTTCCTCACGCCTTAACAGCTAAGGGGGTTCCTTAAGCGATGGCTAAGCTCGCTCTAGCCGGCATCGCGTTCTTCGTCGTGCTGCTCCTTCTCATCGGCGGAAGTGCGATCGCCGTCGTCCAAGCAGTGTTCGGCAGCTCCGCACAACGCACGAGTTGTATCCCCGTCGGCGCAACCGGCACACCGACAGCCGGATACGGCTCCGAAGAAATAGGCCACGCGGCGACGATCGTCGCCGTCGGCAAGCAGATGAACGTTCCCGAAAAGGGCTGGGTGATCGCGATCACGACCGCGATCACCGAGTCCCGACTGCGCAACCTCACCTACGGCGACCGCGACAGCGTCGGACTCTTCCAGCAACGCCCCTCGCAAGGCTGGGGCTCCGTCGACCAAATCATGAACCCCAACTACAGCAGCGAGCAGTTCTACTGGCACCTCCTAGCGCTACCGAACTGGCAGAGCATGACCGTCGCCGAAGCAGCACAAACCGTACAGCGGTCCGGCTTTTCCGATCGCTACGCGCAGTTCGAACCAGTCGCTCGCCAGATCGTCGCAGCAGTCCACGGCGCTGCCTGCACAACCAGCGGAACAGGCGACTGCGACGCAATCCAGGCGCCCACCCCCGCCGCGACGGCCGCGATCACCTACGCATGCAGTCAACGTGGTCTTCCCTACGTCTGGGGCGGCGATGGTCCGGACGGCGGGCATGACGGTTTCGACTGCTCCGGACTTACCAAGGCCGCCTACGGGGCAGCAGGAGTACCGCTTCCTCGCACCGCACACACTCAGTACAAAGCTGGCCCCCAGGTCCCGCTCAACGAGCCACTGCTACCCGGCGATCTCGTTTTCTACGGGACGCCAGCTAGAATTCACCACGTCGGCCTCTACATCGGAAACGGCAAGATGATCAATGCCCCCACGTTCGGCCATCCGGTTCAGATAGACGACTACCGCTCACCAGGGGACGACTACGCGGGAGCGACTCGCCCAAGCTTTTCAGAATAATTGTAGTTTTCGGCGGAAACATGACATGTTCCGCGCCTAAATGATACGTTTCTGGTCTTCTGATCAGATGCCATGGAAAGTTTTCCAGGCCACCTCGCTGCAGTGCGTGTTCCAGTACGCCGTGTAGTCGAAGGGTCGTGCCCGTTGTCTGCGTTTCAGCCGAAGTCTCCGGAAGTCAAGGAGGTGGTAGTGGAGTCGGTTCGGTCGAGCGATGTAGTGAATCTGTTGCCGTGGCGTAGTTTCCGGTCGTAGACGCCTACCCTTAGAGGCTCGTTAACGCGTCTTCATATTAGCCCACCACGCCTCAGTCGCCGCCGCTCCAAGGACTGCTTCATGCAGGCTGCAATAATGGAGGTTAGGGCAATAATAGAAGCCATCAGGGCGACCCGATCTGAAGGTTCTGGAACTAGAACCAAGTAAATCAAGGGAACTCCAGCCGTAAGGCTCGCCATCGCGGCGTCGCCCCACTGCCCTCGGCTATAGAAAGCCAATATCTCAGGGTCCATTTCCCGATGTGATTTAGGTAGAATCCTGAGCCCGAGGAGTATCGCAGCTGTGGCTGCCGCGCCAAATGAGGAGAAGCTAATTAGCCACCACCGTATCGAGTCGTGCGCATTAGTCCTTATGAGGGACGCGAACAGTCCGCATTGCGCGAGAAAGGAGGCGATCAACGCCGCGGCGTGCACGAAGTCGATCTCGTTGGGTATCACCTTCGAACCGGTCAACGTGGATAAATACACGAGCACTACAGCAAAGACTCCAGTTGTCCAAAATAGCCAAATGCTGATTAGAAGATCTCCTGATGCGGGAGTCGACATTAGAGTTGGTAACGCAGATGCGGCGGCACCCAACGCGACGCCAGTAAGAATAGTGAGAAGTAGGCGAAAACCGGCGATATTGTCTTGAGTTTCACTTCGGATTGGTCCGTCTTCGGCCATCGATGCCAAGACTGACGACATCTCACGGATATTTTCTGCGCGTTTATTTCGGCGTTCTCGCTGACCGACCAATGCTGCCGCCACCAGAAGTGAGGCGATAAAGAGCTTCAAGGTTAGACTATGGTCATGCTTTCGAACGCGCGCCATGCTTTTCTCCACGAACCCTAGCGAGCCGACATCGTGACCTATAACGCGCGGACGTCTAAGATCGTTACACAGATAAGTCCTTGCTCTGGATTTGATTGTCCTTGCTCACCCATTTGGTTCAATCTTCGAGGTGTCGACCTATAGGGCCGAGATGGATTTAAGGCTGCAGTCATGCCGGCTGGTCTCGACGTCAAACCGACAATCCATGAGAAGACACGTGCAGAGGGCCACGGGCGCAGGCTCGCCCGCGAGCACAGCCGTTACAGCCAGCGCGACACGCACTCCTCCATGTGTCCGAACGGTCGCGTCTGCGCGCGGCGATCGATCAAGTGGTGCAGACGCTAGCTGCCTACGGAGCGGTCACGTTGCACGGAAACACCAGGCCATACGATCAAATTTGGTCGTGTTGCACGGTATGTACAATAATAGAAAATTTACTTTCCGTATCTAAATTTCGAAACTCGAACCGCTCGATTCTGCCCGCCGATGCGGCTCCGAACACGGACCGTGCATCCAGTTACCAGGGACATCCGCTACAGTTTACACAGGCCAGACCAGGGCGACCCGGCCTGATACCCAATGCTCCGAATGCGTGGCGAGGCGATGTATGAACTGAGCAGGGCTCGACTGTTCCAGGTTGGCCCCCGTGGCGCGTGGTTTGACGACGTCACTGTCGACTTCAGGGACGGCGCCGCCACGTCTGATTCGGCCCGAGCCCCGGCCCCGGCGGTAGTGCTAGTCGGCGAGACCGGTGCGGGCAAAACCGTCCTACTCAATCTTGTAGAATCGGTCCTCACACCTCAAGACCCCAGAGCTTCCCGCGATCAACTCTCCTTCGCGCGCCCAGGCCGTTTATCGCACGTGATCGTGGAGTACCAGAGTCGAGCGGGAAGTCAGGTGGTGGTCGGCATGGTCATGACCGCCGAAGTGGAGTCGCCGCATATTCCGGACTCGGTACGTCGGAGCTGGTATGCTTTCGCACCCACCGAACAGCTGAGCCTGGACGCGCCCCCAGTCAACGCCGCGGACATGTCGTTCGACGATGTCGCCAGTCGAGTACGCGCAACGCCGGTCGAGGAGTCCGGGCCGAACTGGTTTTCGTCTCATGACGACCTCCACACGCACTTGTACGACTTAGGCTTTCCCATCGACCTCTATAACTCTCGCGGGGGAACCAGAAACCTGTGGCGCTGCGCAGAAAGAGGCTTTGGCCGCATTGACCGAGAGCTCCTCCGCGAGGTGATACCAGCCGGAATAGTTGATCGACTCGCCCGCCGCGTAGAAGCGTGTCACAACGTACCCTCAGATGCGCTGGATGCCTTGCGGGCCGACCTGTTCGCAGTGGCCCAAGAGGTGCTTTCCGCCTTTCAAACCGTTGGGCAACTGGCTGCATTTTCAAGCTCCAACACCGACGGTCCGATCGTCGAAATCCACATCGACTCCGTCTCGATCAGTCACCCGCCTGACGCTCTCGTCGACCATTTGACCCGCCTCGGCGGCCATTTGACCTCCAGTGCGCGTTACCCGCATGATGTCGAGGACCTCGTGCTCGATGCCCTAGAGCAGATGTTCGGTGGCGATATCGAGTTCGGCCTCTCCCGCCACTCCACTACTTACAGATCTTCCTCCGTCAGGATGCTCTCCGGCCATGAATCATTCTTGGCCACCTGGGCCTATTTCCTCGTTATGGCATTGATCAAGAGCGGGCAGCCAGCGCAACGAGACGGCGACGTTGTCGGCACACTCTTTCTGGACGAGCACATTTGGCCGCACGATGATCCAATATGGCTATCCCGAGCATTCAACATTAGTCGCGCCATGGGCTTTCAGGTGGTACTGACGGCCTCTGACCTCAATCTGGGATTGGCCGCCGTCGATGTAGTTATCGGTGTTAGGACAGAATCCGCCAACCAGGTTCGGAAGGCCGCGGTCGCCACGCACACTCGCACTGGGATTTGGGGCAGTCACCCCCAAATTGGGAATGATCCCGGCGAAGAAGTCATGGAGCACGTCCCACTTACCGATGTGTTCAGGTTCGTATCACCGAACGACCATCCAATCGGAGAATCCGCGCTTGGCGTAGGCGACATCGCGCTATCGACGTTCGTCACTCCCTTAGCGTTCGGACCAGTCGTCCGGGAAGACCGGATTATGACCGACGCTCTCGTCGTCCTTCGCCCCGTCCGCGAGTTAGACCAACGCGAGAGACTATTCTATCGCCGCTACTTCAACAGCGAAGCTTTCACTGCACGCTTCGTCGGCTCTGACGGGATCGCCTGGCTGCGACCGTGGAACCTCAGCGGCCTGCGCATCCCGCGTCCGGACAAGGCCACCTTGCACGCGCTGTCCGAACTCACCAGCGCCGCGCGGCAATTCTCGCTGTGGAGTCACGAAGCGGAGCACGCTGTACACAGCTACTTCAAGTGGGACAACGTGGCGGTCGCACGCTCTCACATGATCGACGCCGGCCGGCTCACCAGGCAGCGCAGGGAAGCTGGCAGCCTAATCGACGCACGCGATTCACGCCTACGAACTACGCTGCCTTTCCCCCTCGCCACCAGGTGGCGTGCTGTCCAGGCCGCCCCGTACGACCATAGCGCGTACACCCTCGTCCTGGAGTGCGCGGAGGCCGTGCTTGCCTACTGCGCAGTGCTCGGCCTAGTGCTGGCCCGCGCAGACGGTCTCCCCCTCGGACCACTGCGTCAACAGGCCAACCGATTCGCGAAGGGCGGCAGCGGACCCACGTTCGGCACCTGGGGAACCATCGTCAGCTACTTCGCCACGGCAAAGCCGTTCCGCGGACTACCAGCTGATTCGCCACTGGTGCACTTCGCCGGACTAGCAAGACCAGAGGTCAGCGAAGCAATTGCCGCGAACAAGCGCCGCCGCGACCACAATGCGCATCGCAGGCGCCCTAGTCCGCACGAGACGCGGTCCGCAGTCGAGGACGCCAAGAACGACCTGTTGATCCTGCTGGAGGCAGTCGAATGGCTCGTGGACTTCCCGCTGCGTCATATCGAGCGCTCCCGCTGGGACACCTTTGAGAAGCTGTCACACTTGTCCTTCCGCGAGCTTATGGGGGACCACAACGTGGTCCCCCTCCACGATGGCACCGTCGACCACATCATCGAGGCCGACAGTCCGTACGCGGTCGACCAGTTCGGCCGGTATCACCTTCTCCGACCGTTCTTTGTGTCTCTGCCTTGTGACAAGTGTGGCCAGCTGACCGTATTCGTCATCGACGCGTGGGACCCGACCACGGAAACGGCCACCTACTTGGCGCTGGACCACGCTCACACGATCGAATTGGCCAACCAGCGTGGCACACTAGAACAAGTCGGCCTGCTACCGCCCCCGACTGTGCCCTGATGCGGTATCGATCGTTGCTCTCTGGAGTCGACTGCTCAAGATCGGGTCCAGCGGCGGATGCGCGGATCCCAGGTTGCGGTGTTGTAGAGACGGTTGAGGTCGGGAAGGCTGGGATCCGCTTCTTGCATCCAGCCGAACTCGATACATTCAAGCATCCCGGACATCAGGCCTGTCCACACGTCCTGGGGACAACGGCAAGACGGGCCATGACCATTGCGCTGTAGACCGGTGGTCAAGCAGCGGGCGACCTCGCAGCGGCATACGTGCACTTGTCCGATCTCGACGTGACACGCGGGGCACGTCTCTTCCGGAGGGATGGAAGCTGGGTCGAGGCTGGTGGATCGTGCAGTCATGGGCTTCTCCAAGTTCCTTGTTGCGGGTTCGAACGGCCCGCACTCCGTCCGCTTGCTCTCACGGGACGGCGAAGCGACATAGGGCAAGGACTTCAAGGGGGCCGAGGGCCTCCGTAAATGGCAGCCGGCGCTGTCGGTAAGGAAGGGGCCAGGTTTGGTGGAACGACTGTGCTGCCGATGGTCTGCGAGGGCATGAGGTCGGCGCGGGGTCGCCTCATCGCGTTCCCGCGCCGACCGTCACCAACCGAAGTCCCAGGTTCAGCTCGTCGTTCTCTCCTTGAGGCTCTTCAGCACGGAGCGAAGTGAAGCCGCAGGGAACTTGCTCGCGCCGTACTTCTCCGCCGCCCAGTCGAAGGCCCGTTGGACTACCGCGAGTGCCTCTAGCGGAGGGTGCGGCACGACGATGCTCCCGGTGCCGAAATGCCAGCCGTCCAGCAGGGCCGTGGGAACGGCGTGGCGTATGGCGTCCTGTTGGCGCGCCGTTACCGGTACGAGCGGCATCGTTCCTGTGATAGGTACTTCGCGTGGCTCCACCCGGATCCCGACGTCTCGCGCCCAGCAGTCGCTGGGGCGGCCGTTCGTGTCCCAGCGGACGTGAACCTCGGCCAGCTCCCGGTGCGGCTCGCGGCGATCTGGCCGGACGACGTGGAGGAATACAGCGCCACGCCCGTACGGGCCTGCGACCTTCACCGGCGAACCTGTTTCCAGTTCCTGTCCAGTGACTCGGTGAACGGCGACGTAGATGGTTCTCGTCTTCTGCTGCATGGGCCTTCCTCCTGAGTTGCTAGTCCTCGATGAGCACGGTGACGCTGGTGTTCGGCGGGCCGGTGACCTGGGCTGAGCGGTCCGGCCGGACGGTCACCACGATGGGGAGGTAGTTGAGGGCGAAGTCTCCGGCGCAGGATTCGTGGAAGCCGTAGAGCTCGTCCTCGTTCGGACGCCGCGCAAGCACTGCCTGCTGCTGCCGATTGAAGGCGTTGCTGCACCAGCGGCAGCGGTAGACACCGGCGTTCGTGGCGTCCTCGACCCCGTGGACGACCATGGGGCCGAGTTTCGCCGAGCACTAAGGGCGCCTTAGGTGTACTTAGCTGGCCACAGGGAGCGCTTAGCGGCCGCTAAGCGTCGTTCCCCATCTCAAGCAACGGCCAGTTGGTCCATAGTGGACAGTCATGCGCGCAGGACAGCACGGCGGCCAGCAAGCCGCCCCGCGGCCAGTGGCTGGCGGGGCGGAAGAATACTTCGGATGTCGGGAAGCCCTGGGATGCGAACGCAACCATCGCGCCCAACGTCACCGCCGAATCCAAACAGACGGAAGCCGACCACCCACCCGACAGACTGTTCAGATGCCTGCTGGCACCGAAGTTGGGAGGCACAGAGGAAAGGGGGCCGACGTACCTGTGCTGCGACAAGCACGTTCCCTGCCCCTTCCGCTCTAGCCGGTCCCCGGAGAGGAAGGCGGAAAGGAAGCTGGAGAAGTAGGCGGACAAGCTCTTGCCACCTTGATGGAGCGCCGACTTCTCACTGGGGAGTACTGCTGCCAAGTGAGACAGCGGCCCGCTCCCCCGGAGCCTCACCCAGCATCGCCCCGGGTCCCAGGCGAAGCCACGTGAGCACGTCATCCTGGTAGCGCCGCAGTACGTCCGCGAAGCTCGAACGTAGCTGGTCGCATGTCTTGCCTCGGCCGGGTTGTCGATCGCCGGCTCCGAGATCTCCTCGGACGGTGTGCTGGCATTGATTCCCAGCTGTGCGTTGACCCACCGGATGAACTCAAGTGGGGTTCCCGGCGTCGAGTAGTTGCCCTTCGAGCGCAGTGCGCCCGGCGATGATGGTCGCACCGAAGTTGGACGCGCGCGGGACGGCGACAGCTCGCTCAGTCGTGTCAGCTAGCTTGCCTGTCCGGGAAGGCGTTCCTCGGTTGCTGAAGTGCGGCGGCGAGGGTGACGGTGTCTCGGGCAGGATGCTCTCCGAGTTCGGAGAGCATCGTGGCGAGGAGCCGCAGCGTGCGCGGGACGCTGTCGTACTGGCCGAGACGGGCTTGGGTGCGCATGAGGTCCCGGTAGATCGCTTCGTTGTAGGGATCGAGCTGCCAGGCTTGTTCCAGCAGGGCGAGAGAGTGTTCGGGCGCGTCGCGACGAGTTGCGCGGATCAGGGTGCTGAACGCATCGAGGACGTCGCGGCGGAGCGCTTCGCGGGGTCCGTCGATCCAGTCGGCGGTGATGCCTTCGGCGAGGTCTCCGCGGTAGAGCGCGATCGCGGCGTTCAGCGCCTCGGTGGCCTCAGCCGGTGTGCTGGTTCGGCTGGCGGTGAGCGCATCGTGCAGCTGCCAGAGGTCGACGGTCACGAGCTGTTCGTTGAGGGCGTAGTGGCCGTCCTGGGTGGTGATGATGTCGAGGGCGTCATTCTCCGTGGCGCGGCGGAGGCTTCGGCGGAGCTGGGACAGCGTTGCGTGGAAGGTGTTGTAGGGGCGATCGGCCGGTGCGTCAGGCCAGAGCGCGGCGCTGAGGGTTTCGCGGCGGCAGCCTTCGCGGTGCAATGCCAGGTAGACGAGGATCTCCCGTTGTCGCGGCGCGAGCGCTTCGACAAGGTCGTACGGTTCGGGGCCGGTGCGGTTCAGGCGGAGACGGCCGACTACCTGCAACCGCAGCGACCGATCCGGGGATCGGTCCGCGGTGCGGGTCTCTACCGGCCCAATGTCCCGTTGCGTAGTTGGCGGAGCCGCTTCAGGCTCGTGTTCGGGACTGGCTTTACTGAATTCGTAGTCGGAGGTGGTCATGGCCACGCTATCGACGCATGCGGAGCGCTGTGACGGTTCGGCGCGGTCGGGCTCGGCGGCGTGGAGCAGTGCGAGCAGGTCGCGGGCGTCGGCGTCTGGGAGCGTGAAGAGCCGCGCGCCGGCGAGGTTGCCGGTGAGTGCCGGGGAAGCCGTGTCGACGATGCCGTCACCGGTCACGCGCACGGTGCCGCCGGGACGCCATGGGCCGAGGAGCAACCCTGTGAGGCCGAGGTGGGCTCCGGTCTCGAGGATGGCGTGCAGGCGCCGGTCTGCGTCCGCGCTGGGCGCGGCCACGATGAGAAAGGGCCCGGGGCGACTCGACGGGCGAGGTGTCTGGGTATCCGGGTCATTCCCGGCGAGGCTCTGGCCGTGCGTGCGGGCGAGCAGTTCGGCTTCCAGAGCGTCGAGAGCCGCGGGCAGGTCGTCGACGATTCTCAGCCGTTGCGGTACGTGGTCCGGGATGGTGTCCCCGAACAGGGAGCGGGCGACTGGGCGTGGGATGACGATCGTGGCGTCGAGTCCGTCGCTGGCGGCTTGCGCGAGCAGGGTGACGATGAGGGCCAGCGTGGAGGATCGGGCGCCGGGCCCGACGAGCCCGAGGCCTTGTGCCTGGGCGAGGTCGAGCGCGATGGTGTGTCCGTCCCGGATGCCGACCGTGGTCCCGGGTGTCTTCGGGTGTGCGGCGCGGACGACGGCCTTAGCTCGGTCGCGGGTGTCCAGCTCGACCTGCCGGGTGTGTCGGGAGTTCGTCGGTTCGGTCGCCGGAGTCTCCTGGTCGGCCGGAGGTTGCGTGGCGACGTCGTGAGCGATGCGCAGAGCGCGCACGACCGGCGATCCCGCAGGATCGCCGTCGGTTCGGACACCAGGCCGGTACCAGCGGCGACGTCGCATTCGGACCGTGACCGTCGCCAAGGTGATCAGAGCGGCCAGTCCGAGGCCGACGAACGCCCCGCCCGGCAGCGACACACCGCCGTCTCCGGACGCGGCGGGCTTCTGCAGTTCGTACCCGGGTGTGGGCGGGGGTGTTTGGCCGGTGGGGGATGGATCGTCCGGGAGTTCGGATGCAGGCACGCTCGGCGGTGGTTCCTGCGTTTCTGCCGGTGGTGCGGTTGGCGCGATGGCGGGTAGGGCGAGCGTCCAGCCGGGTAGGAGCTGGTCGGGGTGGCGCAGGGCACGGCCATCGGGCTGGGGCCGCCCGGCGTTGAGGGCGAAGAGCACGCGCCAGGCGTCCGGGTCGCCGAGGTGGCGCTCGGCGATGCCGGTGAGGGTGTCCGCGGGCTGCACGGTGACGGTCCGTCCGGTCTGCGAGGTGGTGGCGTGGCGCGGGGGAAGACCGGCGGCGTCTGGCGGGAGCAGCAGGGTCCAGGCGGGTACGAGGTCGTCCGGGTTGCCGGCGAGCAGGCCGGGGTTGAGCCGCACGATCTCGTGGTACCGCCTGCCGTCGCCAAGATGGCGTTCGGCGAGGTCCCACAGGGTGTCGCCGTGCACCACCGTGTACGGGATCGCGCCGTGCGTGGTTGTCGTCGCCGTGCCCGCGGCGGAATCGCGGGTCGCGCTGGCCGGGTTCGGGTGAGGCCGTGGTGGCGCGGTGGCCGCGGTCGGCGTGGCGGGGAGTCCGGACGCTGCCGCGGTGCCCGCGGACGTGGCGATCAGGACGGCGGCGACGAGCCCGGCGATCCACCGGCCGGTCGGGATCCGCCGCAGCGGGCTGCGGGCGGCTCGGCCGGTCTGGCGGATCACTTCGACGATCACGGATACGGTGAGGGCCAGCCAGCCCGTCCATGCCACGGCGACGATCAGCCAGATCACCAGGTCGCCGGTGATCCACGCCCAGCGCAGCGTGGCCCAGATCTGCTCGGGCCACTGGGTGATCTGTACCGGGTCTGGCCAGCGGTCGGGAATCAGGCGGGCGGGATCGGCGCCAAGGGCCAGCAGCCCGCTCGGGATACCGGCGACGAAGGCGAGCAGAGCCAGCGCGGCGAGCGTGCCGCGGACGCGCTGTACCGCCGGGGAGGTCATGGCAGTCCGCCGTCGCGGGTCCCGACACCGAGTTCGGCCACCGCGGTACCGGTGGCCTGCACACTACGGCCGAGCAGTCCGATGGGCGCGGGCTCGGTGACCGTGACCGTCACCCGGACCGTGCGGGTACCGGTAATGCTGACCTGGCCGGGGTGCCCGGTACGAGCGAGGTAGTCGCCCGCAGTCCGGGCGGCCGTGGCGGTGTCGATGCCGACCTGCGCGCTGCGGGTGTCCACGGCCGTGTTGGCGGCGCGGGCGGCTTCGGTGGCCAGGGCGTCGGCGCGGGCGATGGTCCGCAGCCGGGCGGAGCCGTCGACGACCAAGGCGAGCACGAACAGCAACGCGGGCACCAGGACCGCGATCATCACGCTGAGCGACCCGGCATCCCGTGGCCGTGCCACGGTGATCATGGCCGTCCCCGGTACGGATCGGCAGGGCTGGTAAACGAACTGGTGATCAGGCGAGTACCGCCGGGAACGGGGAGGGCGAGGTCGCTGAGCGCGACACGGCACGTCACACTGGCCCTCACCAAGCCTGCGCGGCCGACGGCGATCTGGCTGGCGTCGACCGACACACTGGTCTCCTGGCAGGTAATGCCCTCACGCCCGAGACGCTCACGAGCCACAGCCGCTCCGGCCTGCTGTGCCGAGTGAGGGCTGCGGGCGATCGACGCGGCGCGTGCAGCCGCTGTGGCGGCGTTGTCGACGGCTTGCTCCGCGGAGCTGACACGGGCACCCGCGATGATCAGCAGCCCGACGATGATCACGGCGGGCACGAGCACCGCGGCTTCGACGCTGACGGAACCCGTATCTGTCCGCAACCGACCGAGACGAAGCGCACGTGCATGGCGAGTCACGAGCCGCCCCCGGTCATCGACGTGGTGAAGCGCTCCTTGACCGCTCGCGCGCTCACTTCGACCCCGATATCAAGGCCGGGGATCGGCAGCAGCCGGACCGTCGTGCCGGACACCGCGACCTGGACAGTGTCGGCGGTCATGGTGGCACGAACCTCGGGTGAGGTCAGGACACCGGGGCCTGCGCGGTCGGCGAACGACCGTGCGGCGGCGGCCGCGACGGGTTGCGTGGCGCCGACAGGACGCCCGACATCCACACCGGCCTGTGCCGCGTGAGCGGCCACGGAGTGCGCGTGCCACCACAAGCCGCCTTGCACCACAGCGAGAATCAGCAGCAACACCAACGGAAACAGCACGGCCAAGCCGACGGACTCCACTCCCCTGTCGTCGTGAAGCCGTGCCCGCACGAATACCCGACACCGTGTCCATAGTGGCCGGTCGTCGTGACGGAGAGGGAATGTTGATGTCGTCACGACGCTACCGCCGGGAGAGGAACGGTGCCGCTGCGCGCGAGTGGAATGTCCTGCGCGGCGGCGACGTTGGTGTGCGCTGGCTGGGGTGAAGCGGCCGGCTTCCGGGCTTGGGTGGTCTTCGCAGGATTCGTTCCGGTGGACTTCTTCCGCTTGGCGCGTCCGGGTTTGGCGTTGTTAAGCCAGCGGGCGAGCTCGGTTGCGGGGACGTCGGTAAAGGCGGCCAGCTCGTCGATCTCGATCACGTCGCCGGACTCGGCCAGCACCTCACCCAGCTCGCGTTCGATGCCGCCGAGTTGCTCGGCCAGCTCGGCGTGGCGATCTGCCAAGTCACCGACGCGCCGTGCCGCGGCGGACCTCCTCTCACTCCGAGCAGTGTCTGCTATTTCGACACGTCGTTCGATCTCCTCAGCGGTCGGCATTGTGTGGTCTCCTTTGCAGTTAAGGGCTTCCTGGCACATACAGGTTCACTTGATCTGGCCTTGGTAAGTCTGGACAGCGGCACGGATGGCGAAGCCAAGCCCGATGGCCACGGCGAGGCCGATCGCGACGAGGACCGCCTTTTCCACGGACTCGGATCCGCGGTCTCCCGATGCACGGGCCCGCGTCCACTGGTCTTCTGCAGTGACGACGAAGCTGAGCACCCACACGGTGAGGAACAGCCCGAGCCGGGCGCCGCGTCGCCGGACTGTGGTCGCGCAGCGCTTGAGATGGTTAAGCATGAGTCTCGTTCTCCTTTCACGATTAAGTCGTTGGCCTATAAGGCTTACTAGTCGAATACTTGGACACGGCTGCCTCCTCGCGGTTAGCCATGTTGCTGATTCGCCCGACCGGAAGGCAACCTGCGCCGGGCCACTCGGACGGAGGTTGCTCCCACGGGAATGCCCCGGAATGCGTGATATCTCGTGCCGCGGTGACGTGAGCGAACACGTTTCGCGGCAACGCGTCGGAGTCCCGCGACAACCTGGTGAGGTGGTCTCGCCCCGGGATGGTGGCCAGCGTGTGACTGACGCGGGCAGCGAGATCGCGTCGCCGGAGTTTCTGTTCCCATGCACGACAGAGCACGACGCACCCTCGCACATGCCGCGCTACCTCCCGCAGGCTCGAATCGACGTCGTCGACCGCTCGCCGCGTCGCGGCGACCAGGTCATCGGTCGTGTCGAGCTCGGCAGCGACCTCCTGAGCAAGAGCACGGGCCTCGCGGCTGTGGTCGAGACAGCACAAAGTCCGCCACACCACTGTGTGGATCTCACCCGGCAATGCGGGATCGAGCCAGGCGAGCGCCGGGCTCCGGTACAGCTCCTTTACTCCCGAAAGCAACTCGGCTACCAGTTGGCGGGAATCTGCACCCAGGTCATCGAAATCGCGGCGCCGGTGGAACTCCCCTCGCCGAAGCCGGAGCCGCGGCACTCCTTCATACTCGAACGAGTTCTCTGTGGCTGGGCGGCTAAAGACACGCATGACACCGAGCACCAGTATTAGGGCCACCAAGCCGATGCCGAATTTCTCGCCGAAGCCGTGACCGGCGCTGGATACCTGTATGGCCAGCCCCGCGGCGAGAAGTCCTTTGAGGATGGTCAGAGGCCGGACGAGACCGAGGGCTTGCCTGCGCCGCCACTGCCACCTGGTGATCGCAGGATTGAGCAGCACGGTGGCATAGCCGTCGGGGAGCACGCAGTCAAGCACCGGCGGCACCTTTGCAGGCGATTCCTGGTGGCGCATCGTGCTTCTCCTTCAGCCGGGGTCGATTCGTTCTCTGGAAGGGGAAAGTGGAGGTAGCGACGACAGGGTGTCGTCGCTGGTTTCGGCTAGCCACCGCCTGCGGCAAGCCGGATCATGGCGGGGTACATGACCAGGAGCAGGAACGCGACCAGCAACAGGGCTACGGGGAGCGCGAGGCGTTGGGAGCGGGCGTTGGCGTCGGTTTTGTCGGCGGCCAGCGCGGCGGCGCGCAGCGAGTTCGATTTGGCGATCAGGGTGGTGTAGATGGCGGCGCCGTCGGCTGCGGTGGCGAGGATGTCGGCCAGGTCGCTGAGTTCGACGACTCCCATGCGTTTCCCCAGCCGGGCGAGGGCTTCCCATGGGGTATGACCGGTTCGTGTCGCGCGGCCGAGTGTGCGGCTGATCCGAGCGAAGACCCACGAGTCCCCGACTGCGGCGGCTTCGCTCAGCGCCTGGCTGGGTGCTCGGCCGGTGGCGCGTTCCTGTGCGACGAGGTCGAGGTAGGCGGCGGTGGCGCGACGGAATTCCTCCCGCGCCCGGGCGGCGTCCTCCTGCACAGCCAGGACCGGCACCATCGATCCGGCCGCCGCGCCGGCGATCACGGCCAGGACCACCACCGTGGTGGACAAACCGATTCCGCCGAACCAGCCCAGCCCGGCCACCGCGAGCACGGTTCCGGCAGCGCCCACGGCCCACCCCAGACGGCGGGCAAGGTAGCGGTCGGCGGTCTGATCGAGCACGTCGAGGTCGGTAGCGGGGATGCCCCACCAGCGGTTCGACGACCGTCCGGAGACCCCGGCCACGCGCTCGATCGGGGTGGACCAGCGGCTGCGTGGCGGTGCCCCGTCAGCACGGCGGGCGGCACGGTCGTCCAGCTCGGCGACCGCGGCGGCGACGTTGACCGGTGCCGGGCGCAGCAGCGCCAGCAATACGCAGACCAGCGCCAGTCCGCCCAGCGCGCCGAGCAACGCAGCGGTGATTCCGGGGTTCATCGTGGCACCTCTGCCTCGAGGCGGGCGGCAGTACTGGGTGTGCGCCTCGGTTTCGGTGTCCCGGGCGGGATCCTCGAGGTGACGCCGAGCAGGCGGGCGGGGCGGCGGGTTCGGGTGAGCAGGTGCATCCACCACCCGGCCGCAGCCAGCAGGCCGCCGATTCCGGCCATCACGAGCTGACCGAGCAGGCCGGTGAACGGCGACAGGAACTCGCCCGCGAACAGGACCAGCCCGGTGAGCAGGAGCGCGGTGATGCCGAGGATGGCGCGGACATCGGTGCGGGGTTTCGCGCGGTCGGCTTCGATGTCGCGGCGGGCGACGACCTCGCGTTCCAGGGCGGTGGCCTTGCTGTCGAGAATGTCGACCAGTCCGCGGCCGCCCGCGCGGGCGCGCAGGATCAGCGCGAGCACGACTTCGTCGGTGGCTTCGTCGCCCACGTCTTCGGCGAAGGCGCGGAGCGCTGCCTCCAGACCGCGGGTCCGCAGTCGGACCGCGAGGGTTTCGATCTCGCCGGCCAGTGCTTCGGGTGCGGTGCGGGCGGAGGTGGTGATCGCTTGCTCCAGTCCGCCGGCTCCGGAGGCCAGGACATCGGCGAGACGCCGGACCCAGCTCGCGAGGGCGTCCAACCGCGCGATCACCCGGCGGGCGTCGTGTCCGTGGGCCAGAGTCGGCACGTTCAGCACCGCGGCGACGGTCACGATGATGGCGACCGGCCAGCCGGTGCCCCACCACACGACCCCGCCCGCGGCCACCGCGACGACCACCCGCCGCCGCGGTATCCGCGCCGTGAACGTCCTCCAGCTCGCGTCACGCGCCTTACCCGGTGTTATCGACCGCGCGGCGGGTGGGTGGAAGGCGGCGACAGCGCAGGCGATCGCCGCCACCGCGGCGACGCCGAGCACGCCCGCCCACACGCCCGTCATCGCCTGCCTCCGCCCGGCAGCTCAGTGGTAGACCAGCTGTCGGTACCGGCGGTGTCGAACAGGGTGCGATCGAACCCGTGCCGGGCCAGGCGCTCCAGCAGGTCACGGGTCGGCGGGTAGGCCGGGGCAGCGCGGCCGTCGGCTGGCCGCGGGGCGAAGATTCTGGTGGTGTCCGGTCGGCCGGAATCCCCGACCGGACCGACCTCGATGATCTCGGTGACGAACCGCTCCCTGCGCCGCCCACCAGGTGTGTCGTGGTCGGCGCGCGCGACGTGCACGACGAGGTCGATCGCCGAAGCGGTCCACTGGTGAGCCGCCTCGATCGCCAGCGGTGGATCGGCGAGCTGCCCGAGCGCACCGATCCGGTCGAACACCGCCGAAGCGCTCGTGGCGTGCAACGTGCACATGCCTCCGGTGGCGCCGTTCCCGAGAGCGCGCAGCATTGCGGTGACTTCCCCTGCCCGAACTTCCCCGACGATCACCCGGCTCGGCGAGTGCCGCAGCGTCTGCTTCAGCAGATCGTCCAAGGAGATCTCCCCGACCCCCTCCGAGTTCGCCGGACGGGCCTCCAAGGGTGTGACCAAGGGACGGGCGCCGATGTGCAACCCGAGTTCGTACTCCTCCTCGACCGTGACAACGTGCTCGTAGTCCGGGATCTCCGCGCACAACGCGCGCAGCAACGTCGTCTTGCCCGCCGCCGGGCCGCCGGACACGATCATGTTGCAGCCCGCGCGCACCGCCGAGCGCAGGAACGCCGCGAGCAGCGGATCGAGCGTGCCGTTGGCCACGAGATCGTTCAGGCCGACGGCGACCAGGCGGTGGCGGCGAATCGCCACCCGCGGCCGGTCGGAGACCTCCATCACCGCGGCCACCCGAGCGCCCAGCGGGCCGCCCGCGCGGATCCGGAGGTTTCCCAGCGGGCGACCGGCGTTGAACTCCCGGGAGGTCTGGCCTTGGCGGGCGAACATCGCTGCCAACATCTCCACCAGCTCGGCGTCAGTGTCGGCGATCGGGTGCGGCCACTGCTCGACCGTGCCGTCCGCCAGCTCCAGCAGGATCCGGTCACAACCGTGCACGTGAATGTTCTCCACATCGTCGCGCTCCAACAGCTCCTCCAAGGCACCCAGCCCGGACAATGCGGCGACGACCGCGCGGGCCAGCCGGCGTTCTTCGGTAGCCGGTAAGGGTGCGTGTCCGGCGGTTGCGCGACGTTGCACCCAGCCGGCGACCTCGTCGGCCACGTAGGCACGCATCCGCGCCTGCTGCTCCCCGCCCGTGAGCGGTGTGTCCACATGGGACTCACCCACCGCCACGCGTTCCAACCGGGCAGCGACCACTTCCCGGATCTCCCGGACGACCGCGGAATCGACATACCCGGCCTCCACAGTGTTCCGCGGCTGGACCGGAATGCGCGGGAGCGCTGTCGCCGATCCCGCCGGGCTACTGCGCGGAGGCCGCGACATCGCCAGTTGCTGCGGGAACACCGAATCACCTGAGGGACGAAACCCGTTACGCGGCAACGTCATCGCGCACCTCCGGAAAGCAAGTGGGCCGAAGTCGACACAGCCGGAATGCGCGGTCCGCTCGGCGCGTAGGTGTGATAGGTGCCGTGCAGGCGACGCGCGAC
Source organism: Amycolatopsis orientalis DSM 40040 = KCTC 9412 (assembly GCF_000478275.1). Taxonomy (GTDB): domain Bacteria; phylum Actinomycetota; class Actinomycetes; order Mycobacteriales; family Pseudonocardiaceae; genus Amycolatopsis; species Amycolatopsis orientalis. Next base: position 114,232 of record NZ_ASJB01000044.1, on the reverse strand, counting down.
GCGGCGTGCGCTGCGCAGCAGCGGCGACCGGTGAGGAAGGGCTCCTCCGTCGATGCCGTCGGAGAACACCGCCGCCGTCCGCGCGGCCATCGGGATTTCCGCCGCGGCCTCCCGCCCCAGCGCCACGCGGACTTCGCGGGTGCCTGCGGGCGTAGTCGCGCAGACGGCCAGCGCGAGCCGCTGCGGCAGAATCCGCTCGGCGAGCTCGGCCAGGACGGGGCGCGCGGCCAGCACATGCCGCTGCGTGGGGCGCACCGCGACCAGGACGAGATCCGCCGCGAGCAGCACCGGCCACGGCGTCGCCGAGCTGAAACGTCCCAGGTCGACCAGCGCGTCGGCCGGATGCCCGGCCGTGGTCTTGAACGCGGCCAACGCCACGATCAGGCGGGTCCATCCGGCCGTGCCGATCGCGGTGTGCTGGCTCTGTGTGCTCAGCCCGGCCAGCAGGCCGACGTGCCGTGCCGGAGGCACCGCCTGCACATGCGCATTTAGCGTCGCCGGGTCTCCTGCGGTCGCGTGCCGGGTCGCGATGGCATGCGACAACAGGCCTCGATCGGTCCGAAGGAATCCGTTCACGACCCAATGCCCCAGCCAGCCCGGCGCCAGGTCGCCCCCGGCGGGGTCGCAGTCGGCCAGCAGCACCGGCGCTGGCCAGGCCGCCGCCAGTGCGGCCAGCGTCGTGGTCCCGCCGGGTGATCCCTTGCCCGACACGATCGTGATCATCGCCATTTCCCTCACCACTCCCTTCCACAGCCGGTCTCTTTCACGCGCCCGGTCCGAGCTGGACCAGGACGACCTGCCCAGCTGATGCGCTGGTCGCGGCGGCCGCGTCGTCAGCGCCGACGACGACATCGACCGTCACCGCGCCGGCGGAATCCGGCGGGCCGACCCCGAGCACCCGCGCACGAAACGGACCCGACATGTTCACCGGGGCCTGCCCGACGTCGGGCCCGTTCCCGGCAGCGACCTGGGTGACCTGCACCAGATCCCCAGCCGACAAGCCGCGGGCAGGCAGGTGACCCGGCCTAACGGGCAGCCCCACTAGCCGCTCCCCTGGCCCCGGAATCGGCTGTCCGGCCAGCTGGCCGGGCGCCAGCACCGTCCCCGCGGGAAGGACCGATCGCGCGACCTGGCCCACGACCCTGTCCCTGTCACCGGCCGGGATGAAGGCCAGCGGCTGGTCCGGGACGGCCTTGACCACACCGAGGTCGCTCGCCTCGATCCTTTGCCCCCAGTCCACGTCGCGGGTGAGCGTGAGGACATCGACACGGTTGTCCTGACCTGTGATCAGGGCGTAGTTGCCAAGCGCGACGACCGCAGCCAGCACCACCGCGACCCCCAGCAGCCACCAGCGCCGTCGCCGCGGCACCCGTGGTGCCTCGTCGTCCTCGGGTTCGGTGTAGGGCGAGTCGCTGCCGTGAGCTTTCGGTTGCCGGGAAAAAGACAAAGCGGTACCCATAGCGGTATTCCTCCACGATTCCGAATTACGGCTTCGGTGCGCCTAAGAATGTGTTAATTGCACTTTCGGCAGAGTGTGGTGCTAGTTCGCGCGCAGGGCCTGCACTTCGGCGACGGCGAACGTCGCTCTCGCCCGCGACTGCATCAGCGGGAAATCGCCGCCGACGGAGCCGGTACCGTCCGAGCCGATCCAGCTCACCGACCACTGGATCGCCCACTCCGCGGTGGTCTGATCGTTCGGCTGCCCTACCGAACTGCGGGTGTACACGAAACCGCAATCAGGGCTGTCGGCGTGCAGCCCATGGGACCGGTCGTACGGTGTTCCCGGCCCCGAACAGGACGTCGACCCGCCGGAGCCCGAGTTGAACGTCATCCCGGTCGGTGTCGCGGTCACCTCGGCCCACACCGGACCGGCCTGTACCCGCTCGACCGCCGGTTTCCACACACTGCGATCGGTCCAGATCCAGGTGTTCTCCCCGACGATCGTGGCGGCCCGGCCGTCGGGCAACCGCACGTCCGGCGAATGCCGGGGCACCGGCAACGGTAACCGCAGCTGCTCGAACGCGCGCGCGGCAAGCTCCGCCGGCGTCGGCAGCGGCGGAGCTGCCGGTCCACCTGAAGCCGCGAGTTCGTCGACAGCCGGTGAAGGAAGGCAGCGGATCCCGAACGCACTGCCGCCCGGCCGACCTACGCCAGGTGAGCCACCAACACCGAAACCGCCGAGCGAACAGCCGGCAGGAAGCCCGTCCGACGGCTCCAGTGCTCCGTTGCCAGTTGCCGCCCGCCGATCCTGACTCGAGGACTTCCTTCCCGGTCCGCCTGGCCGGACAGGAGCCTGCCCCCGCTGCCGCAGCGCCTCCATGTCGACCGTCGGAGGAGCGACCAACCCCGACGAATCCCCCGGCACCACGATGACCTGACCATCATCGGCGGTCGGTGGCACCGTAGCGTGCGCCTGGGGCGTGACGAGGACGACCGCTCCTCCGATCAGGCAGACGAGGCCGATCGAAGTAGCCCGCATGCTGGGTGGCCGGAACATCAGCATGTCCCACCGGGGAACGCGACCTTGGCGACTCGCCACCGACCGTCCGTGCTGTCCCGCCTGAGGTCAGCGCTCACCGGGTTCCTCGACACCCCGACAGTTTTCGGATCACCGGTCGCCGCATCCGCCTGTCCCGTGCGCGACGCGTCCTGGCAATCACTCACCATGGCGGATGCGCCGTCGATCCGAACGGACTGAATCCGCGCGGTGACGTCGCCGTAGACGTTGATCCCCGCTTGCTTCTGCCTACGCATCGCGTTCAGCGTCGTGGTGAGCTGGGGATCGACCGCCACCGCCGCCATCGCGGCACGCCACGTCTCCTCCGGCTCGTCGTCGGTCCGAAGTGTCCGCGACCAGAACGCGGAGTAAGCCGATTCGACCGCTGCCCGTTCATCCTGGCCTGAAGAACTCGCTGACTGTGGTGGCGCGGATGGCGCGGACAGATTCGGTGACGACGGCGAAACCTGCCCCGTGTCCGCACTGCAGCTCACCATCAGCAGCACCACTGTCGATCCGGCCAGGACAGCCGGCAGCGCCCGCCGAGTACTGACTTTGTTCATGATTCCTCCCCAATGCTGACCCCGGTCCGTGCCCAACCACGCCGTCCCGCGCTCAACGATCTGTCTATGCCACGACGACGCTCGCCAACGCTCCGCCGAGCAGTGACGGGCCGGCAGCGAAAGTGGCATGTTTGCTCTTGGACGACACCGCGACCACGAGGGCGATCACCGCGGTAAGTCCGCTGGCGAATAGCAGGCCACGCAGTAAGCCATCCCATCCGAACCAACCGAGAAACAACGCGAGTGCGCCGTACAGCGCCGTATCGCCTCCTCCGGTGTGGTTCGGCGCGCAGATCTGAACCAGAGACACGAGACCGAAAATGACCACGGCAGCCGCGCAGGCGAAGCCGAACCTCGACCAGGCCCTGTCCATGAGTGCGATGTCGAAGAAAAGAATGGCGCAACCGCCCGCCAGCGCCGTCACCATTGGAAACGGAAGCCGTCGGCATCGGAGATCCGTGAGCGCGAGACCAATTCCCAACGCGCAGGCCCAGCACCACACCGGCCAGCTCGGCGTCGTGCCCAGCCGAAGCCAGCCGATCCAGCTCGCCGCCACCGTCGCGGCCGACATCGTGGCCGCGACCGCGACCTGTGCCCACAGTCCAGTCACCAGCGCCGTGCCCGTCGTGCGCTTCGCGGCCGCGAGCAGTGCAGGGCCCGCGACAAGGCTTCCCGTGCCCACCGCGACCACCATGGTCGAAACCACTAAAACCTCCCAACCGAACAGGACAGCGAAGTCGGTAGTCACTTCGTTCCAGCACGTGTCCTCCCACGTTCTCACTGCTTATGCCGGCGTTCACGGCACCGGCCCCAGGGCCTACCGGAGCGAGGACGTCCCTGTGAGGACGATGCTGATGAACGGCGGCCAACTGAATGAGCGAGCCCGAAAACGCGTTGCTCCCGCTGGCTCGCCACACCCAGTCGACCGACCGCGCTCCCCTTGCGTCACCAGGCAGTCCATTTCCTGGCTGAGATCAACCCGTACACCCACGGGCCCGACTGAGTGCAAGGTAAGTACCCGGGTGAGTGTGGGCTCAGTGGGCCACCTTTCACCCGTTTGGGGTAGGTGACCGACCGAGCCGAGGTTTCCCGCATGCCGTGCCGCCGAGTCGTGTTAGCTGACGGTATGGGTGGGGAGAACGTCTCGTATCAGCAGAGGGTGAATGATGCCGTCTCGATTCTCCGCGGGCAGTGGACGATCTCCGTCCTCGCCGCGCTCGCGCTAGGGGAGCTGCCGTACAAGGAACTGTTGACGGCGGTCAACACAGCCGAACATCGTCCCGGTGGACGTGCCCCGCTGTCAGATCGCGTATTCACCGACACGTTGAAGCGAGCACAGGGACACAGCTTGATCGATAAACGCACGGACCCGCAGCGCTCCGGCGTCTCTGTCTACGAGCTGACGCCCAAGGGTCGAGCCCTCCTTCGGGCAGTTCGTCCGCTCGTCGAGTGGGCTCAGGAGTACGAGGATCAGGACGACCACGACGCCGTCCGGGTCGATTGACGTCAGCGGCGGTCAGCCTGAGGAACCCGCGGTTGTGCCGGTGCGCCCTTGACCACGCAAACGCGGTCGCGCCCCGACTGCTTGGCGGCGAACATCGCGTTGTCCGCGGCGAGAAGTAACTCTTCGAGGTCCTGTCCAACGCCGGGATACTGTGCGGCGCCGATCGACACACTGACTCGAAGTTCGGCAAGCTGCTCGCCTTCTTCGCCGAAGCGGAGCGCTCGAACGGCCGCGCAGATCCGCTCGGCAACGCTGACGGCGTCGTCGACCGCTGCGTCTGGCAGGAGAATGACGAACTCTTCGCCGCCGAAGCGTCCGGTCAGGTCGTACGCGCGGACCTGACGCCGAACGGTGTCAGCAACGGTTTGGAGCACCCGGTCGCCGACAAGGTGACCGTGGGTGTCGTTGATGCGTTTGAAGTTGTCGAGGTCGAGCATCAGGAGCGCTACGGACGTTCGGTAGCGCTTGGCTTTGCCGAACGCACGTTCAGAGAGGCTTCGCCAACTGGTCGCGTTGAGGAGGCCGGTCTTCCGATCCGTGGTCGCTGCTTGCTCGAGGTGCTTGACGAGGACGCTGCGGTGCAGCACGTAGACGGTGGGCAACACGAACGCGATCAGCCATGGCCGCCAGATCATCAACGCCGCAGTCAGAACGCCGATGCACAGTGTGACGATTTCTAAGGCGTTGTCGCTCCAGCTCCCCAGCAGCCGCGCGCAGGATCGTTCGCCGTCCTCGAGCGCGATCACCGCCCCGACGAGCACGGAGTTCATCGCCCAGAATGTCGCGATGACCAGCACCGGCCCGATCAGGTCCTGGGGCCCGACGATGTCCAGGATTTGGCCATGTGGAACCGCGTGAACGACGATCCACGCCGCATAGACCGACAAGATCATCACACTGGCGTTGAACACCGCTCGGTAGATCGGGACGCCGGAAGTCCAGCGCCACGTCCTCCACCACAAATGCAGGTATAGGAGGACAACTGTCGCCGCGCCGAGAGCCGGACCGGCCAACATGGTCACGGCCAAGATCGAAACCGAGCTCATGTTGACATGCGGCGTATCCGATAGCTGTCTGCGGATGCGTTCGATGTACCGCGTCGCTTCCGCGACGGCCAGCCCCGCGCCGAGCAGTACCGCGAATTCGATCCAGCCTGTCGCGCTGACCGAGCTGTTCACCGCCACCACGACCGTTGTGACAGTCGCAGCTGTCACGACGCCAACGACGAAAGCGACCACGCGCGGGCGCAAGGCGAAGAGCCTCCCCCTCGTCGCTCTTCGGTTGCGCCTGAATACGCTGCGCGTCCGGCCGCTCGTCCTGTGATCCTCACCCTTCATACTGGCTGCGCTTGCGTCCCCGGACGGTCCAGCCGCGGTTGGCGTTGCTCCCGCCTCCGCCGGCGAGCCGTCCGTGCAGTCCGTTTCCTGGGAGGAGGTGCTCGTCGTGGCCGGAAAGGAATGGTGAGGTGAATCCGCAACGCGTTCGGACCGGTTCCCGCGCCTTCGCCGGGAGCCGGTCCAGTTCCAGATACCGAGGAGCGCCAACGCCAGAACAGCAGCGATCAGCCCTGCACCCGCGACCGCACGGAACGAGCCGAACGATTCAGCAGCAAGCCCACCGAGAACCACGGCGACACCTTGCGAGCAGTACATACAGGTGGCCATCCGGCCCATCACCCGACCGAGGTGCCGGTCAGGAACGATCCGGACGACCATCGTCTGCGTCTGAATGAGATACGCGGTGGAAAGGGCGCCGGAGAGTCCCCAGAGCGCTACGGATATCGGCAGCCCGGGACCGAGACCGCAGACCACGAGGACGAGTCCGGCCGCGGCCGCGAGCACGAGAGCGGCAAGCGGTGAAGTCGGAATCCGTATGCGAGTCGTGAGCCACGCACCGATCGCGCTTCCAGCAGGATCGGCCGCTAGGAGAAGACCCACACTCCAAGCGGCGACACCCAGCTCGTCGGCATACGGCACAGCAAGCCCCTCCGGCACGATGTACAGGCCAAGGAGGCACGCCAACCCAAAAAGGACGGCGAGCTGGCCACGGTGACCAAGGTCGCCGACACGATGTTCATGGGCTACCGATTGACATCGAGCGGCCGGTCGCGCACGAACTCCGGCAAGAATCAGGACCGCGCTGCACAGGAAGGTCGCCGAGTTCACCAGCATGCCGACGTGGGGTTCAACGACGACTAGCAGCAACCCGCCGCCAGCGAAACCAGCGAGCTGAGCAGCCTGGGCGGTGAACTGCCGAAGGGCGACACCCACTGCGTATTCGTCATCGCGCTCGAGGATCTGCGGGATCAGCGACATGTGAGCGGCTTTGAAGGGGCCCGCCACGACGCTCAGCAACCCCACGCATACCCACAACGCGGGCAGCGGCATAGCTGGAATCGCCATCATCGAAGCCAGGACCGCGCGCACGATATCTGCGATAACGATCACTGTCCGCCGCGGAAAACGATCGGCCAGACCGGAGAGGAGAAACCCGCCCAGCACCGAAGGCACAAAAGTCAGGCCGTACGTCAGCGCGGTCAGAACCGCGGACGACGTCTGAGCGAACACCACCAGCGACAGCGCCACACGAGCGACCTGGTCACCGGCGATCGAGACCAGTTCGGCCATCCACAGCGAGCGAAACTCGCGCACGCGTAGCGGCACTGAAAAGCCAGCCTTGCCCTGCTCAGCCATTCCCTCCCCCGCACCCTCACAGCAGCGGCCCCCATACCGCCACCACAGCGAGCATCCCGACAGCTACGGTAGGTGGGAACCGGAAAGAGGTCGCTCTTCGCAGGTCAGGTTCACTCAGAAGTATCAGACTGACTACAGATGGTTACGTAGGCGATCGCAGGCCGCTAGCCAACATTTCTAGTTCCAGGCGCCCGCTGCCAGCTGCAGACCCGGAAGCTCATCAAGCGATCACACAGTGCACCGCAATCATCATGGAATGCAGCTAGGGTCGGAGGGTTTACGTACACCTCGCGAGTGGCGTCACGACTGGCGGCGTGGTGCTGGTCGTCATAGCGAGCCATTCAGCCACGAAGAGCCAGGTGCGCCCCTGGATGATCACCTGGCTGCGTTCGGGGTTCATCAGCTTGACGTGCAGCGACGCGGGCGCGTCCGGGCCGGTGAGCGCAAGCAGATGCGGCTGGCTCTCGAACATCTTTCTTGAACCGTTCGAAGGCCTCCCCAGTTGCTGCGGCGCCCCGCAGCACCCCTCTGGCTCGTCGACCCTTCTGCGGACGCTCGTCCTGGACCTATGCCATCACCCATGTCGATGACTGGAGTCGCATCGGTAGCTGCTCCACCTACGCGACACTCGACCGGCGAGCTGATGACCACGCTCCAACTAGGTCATGCTTGCCAATTCTTGACTTGGGGAGTTGCCGTGGAAGTCGTCGGCAGGCCAGACTTTTCCATGTGCGACATGATCCCGAACGCCGAGCACTGGCGGGTTTCCGTGCACGAGGCACAGGAACTGCAGCACGCGATCATGGGGTATCTGCCGGGTTACGCGACGCCGCGGATCGTCTGCGACGTCCCCTACGTCGGGAAGCGCTGGGTGCACCAGCTCGCCGAATACGACCGCGAACTCGGGATCTCCTACTGGACCAAGAACTACCTGACCAGCGTAGACAGGGAAAACGTGGCCAACGCCGACGAGGCGCTGCAGCAGCGCTACCCCTACTACGACCCGATCTCCACCCTGCCCGAAGCCGGCCAGCGCTGGTGGCGCGACCAGCCCCCGCAGCCCTAACCGGCCAACCCGCCAGGTAGGTCCCCGAGGGGGCGTTCAGGCTCATGTCCGAGCTTTGAACGCCCCCTCCGCCGTGCGGGCTGTTTGTGCTGATCAGGACCGGTTGCTACCGGTTGCGACCGGACCGCAAAAGGCCCAGAAAAGGCCCAGCAGATCCACAATGGACAGTCAGGCGGCCTGGAGGTCGCACCAGGTTGAGTCACTCGACGGCATGCCGCCCAGGCATATCCGACCCGTTTCTCGGCGCGTTCATCACCCGAGGCCATAAGGCGCATCGAAGGGTTTCCGCGACTCGGCGCCACGAATTCTGCTCATGAAGGAAAGTGTGTGGTTCTAATGCGGATATTGCATTGACCGCCATATTCGCTTTATCGAGGAAAAGTGTATGGTGCTAATGTGGTTCTCGCGTCGACAGCCGCACTTACCGTCGATTACTGACAGTAGTGTCATGCTGGGCTGGCAGGGCCATGGACCTGCAGTGAGAGTCCCGTCGCCGGCGCGCACTGGCAGGGCGGCGTGGGTGATACCGGCGGGTATCCCCCACATTTTGTGGTGACCGCGAATCGGATCGTCAGTGCGCTGCGCTCGCAGATGTGAAACAGGGGTTCGTGCGGTCGATGAAACCGGGTTAATGGCATTCTGGAGTGGTGTCCAGGTCTTCGCGTTCCGAGATGGAACTTCGCCCGTCGATGCTGCGTCGGTACTCCGACAAGACGCTCAGCTGCTACCGCGCGCGCCTCGCGCACTACCAGCACTGGTGCCACCTTCGCGGCTACCAGACCGGCACGAACGCGATCACGGCCGCCAAGGTCCTCGAGTACGTCGACGACCAGATCGCCCGCTGGGACGACACGACCGACCAGGACACCGACACATACCCCAAGTACCGGCCCGACACCATCCGCCAGACCATCAACGCGCTGGTCTACTGGGCCGAACGCAGCACGGGCCAGGCGCCCGACGATCGCGCCGCCAAACAAGCCCTCCGCGGCTTCGCCGACACCTTCAACCGAACCCACCCGCCGGCCTGGCGCGTCACCGGACGACGATCACCACGACCACGCCGCGCCACGATCCCGCGCCCACACGACGTCGGCAGCGAGCGGCCATGACCACACGCGAACAGGATCTCGCACTTGCCCAGCGAGTTCAGCGCCTCGCGGCCGATCCACGCGTGACGGGTGCACTTTTCGGCACCGGCGCGGCGATCGCCACGATCCTCGACGGCGGCATGCACGACCAAGTGACACTGGGAGCCATCCAGGACCTGGCGCTCGGACCACAGCGCACGTCAGGCGGCCCGGTGACAGCGCCTGGAAGGAGCGACCAGGACTTGACCGCCTGGTACGCCGAGCGACGCCTCGACCCGATCCGGGAGCTACTACGCAAGGACATCCGCCGCTACCAACCCCCAGCCGCCAAGCGAGTCTGCCAGGCGCCGATGCCCCGGAAAGGACGATGCGATCGCAGCTCAAGCCGAAGCACCCTGCTCACCGACTGGACAACCGGCCAACGGCAGTGGTGCGAGGCCTGCACACGTCACACCGACTGGTGGACGACATACATTGCGGAACACGCGCGCGGCAGACCCGAGATCGTGCCCCAGCCCTACGCGAACACCGGCGGCGCACTCGCCCGCCACTTCCCCGAGATCGACTGGCCCCGGCTCTGGCATGAACTCGACCCCCACTGGGAGCCCAGGCCCGAACGCGAACCTGCCGAAAGCAGCCCGCCGACCCTGCAAGTCATCACCAGCGAACCTGCCCCGCCATCGAAACACTCCCACACCCGACAGCCATCATCACGCAGCAGAGCGCGCCTGATCCTCGTCCTCGACCTCTCCGAGCCGTGACGAGCGCAGAACTCGGCGGCACGAACGCCGAGGCCGCGCATCCGCATGTGCGAGAGCCGGAGCCGACTCGACGAAGACCTGCACGCGATCGTGTCGAATCAGCCGTCGGCGCGGCCGCACCGGGCGATCGCCGAACTGCGGGCCCATGACTCGATCAAGATCGCCACTCAGAAGACATTTTCCTGAACGTGCATGAAGCCGTAGCTGCGCGCCATCGCCACCAACACCGACCGGATCAGGCGACGCCGCGAATCCGGATTCAGCCCCGGCGCCGAGGGCACCGAGACGAACAGCTCGGTCAACTGGTCACGGCGATCACTGTGCCCCAAAGGGTCCAGGTCGAGGACGTCGGCCAGCAGCAGTTGCCGACCAGGCTCGTGGCTATGCGGCGACTCGGCGCTGATCGACAGTTCCATCCGCGGGACCCCGCCCCAGAAGCTTGGAGTCATCAGCTCGGGTCCAACAGCTTCGATCAGCTGGGGCAGCATCTCGGCCGCAGTGACCCAGGCCGCCCCCATGAACTCGACGAGCTCGTCCACCGACCAGCGCAGATCCGTCACCGGATCATTCAAGGCCTTGGACCAAGCATCGAAGTTCTCGACGCGGACCTCGGCGCACGTGATGACCGCGGATCCGTGCGACTCCAGCGGCAGCGTCATCATCACTTCGGCGGACAACGCGGGCTCCCCGTCCGGGGCAGTGATCGAGCTGATCTGGCTCAGCCGGTCGCTGGCGTTGCCGTGGGCACCCGGGACCCATGCGCTCGGGGCCAAGTTCCCGCCGCGGCGGGACGACAGCATCGTGGTGAACCTCCCCAGTGCGCTGGACGGCATCAGCGGCAGCGTCTCGTCCAGGGCGCTCGGGGTGAGCTTGGCGTCGCCAGCGTCGGCGAAGGGCAGGATCGCCAGTACCCGCGCCCGCAGCTGCGGCGGATTCAGCGAACCGGTCCAGGAACGCGTCGCAGCCGACGTCATCGCGCTGGGCGTCGGGTGAGGTTCCCACCGCCAGTCACGCCCACGTGGGTCGGGCCAGCGCAGCAGCCGACCGCGGCCCCAGCGACCGCCGGACAACCGCACCGTCTGAGCATCCCGACCCACGATGCGCACGAACGCCGAAACTCCTGACGGAAACCCGAGCGCACCCAGCGCGTCGCTGTCCGGAGCACCGCTTCCCTGCTCACGCAACGCCTGCCAGATCTCCTCGGCGACCGCAACCGGCCGGTACCGGGGTTGAGCGCACAAAACCCAACCGGCTTGCTGTCCTGGCTCTCGGAAGTGCTGCGCCACGCCCGGGCCGATCGAGTCGGCATCGGAGATGGGATCGCCCAGCACAAAACGCATCTCGGCGAGGTCGCTGACGGCCTTCCGGAGCACTCCGCTCCAGCGGGGGTCGGTGCCACCGACTACGTACTTCGGCTGCTCGTCGCGCGGAGCTTGGATGGCCGCGAGAAGGGCTGCCAGCTTGTCGTCCCCGTCGCCGGAATTGGCGTAGCCCAGACCGATGAAGTGCCGGATTTCGTGCGGTCGCAGCCAGCGAGTCCCGTCGCCGTCCCGCACCGGGACGGCGACGGCGATCTTGCCCACCTCAGCCGTTCCCGCCGGAGCGGGAACGGCGAACAGCTGGCTCGAGCGCGGCTGGGCCGGAATGTCGATGACCAGAACACCGGCGTCGTTGCCGCAGTCAATCCACTCGACCGTCACATCACGCAGGGCGGGCAGCACACGAGCGGCGATGACCTGGCGGTACTGATCGAAATTGACGAGCCTGCGAGGAACCGGGTTGAGAACCTCGATGATCTCCTCGCCGTGTTCCTTTCGGGCGGCGAAGCCCACCACCAGCAGGCCGCCATGCGGGGTATTCGCGAATGCCGTCACGTCCTTGGCCAGCTCGTCGGCCCCTTTGGGCTGGTCCAGACGGTAGACACCGTCCTTCACATCGAGCCACGCACATTCCCGCTCGCCGAGCAAAGCATCGACGTCACCCCGACGCAGAGCCTGCCGTGCCCGTTCCAGGCCGGAAACCGTCATGCCCCATCTTCCCGTGTGGCGGGAGACGGCCGGGACGTTGGGTGCCCACCACCGTGTCGGCCGAGGTAGAGCGTCTGCCGTGCCGGCAGCCGACCGCCGCAGATCGGGCAGAGCGTTTGAGCATCGGCTTTGCAGACGATCAGCGACACTGGTGCCGTGCCCAAGGGAACGATGGTGAGGTGCGGACACGCTGGAATCAGTCAAGGGAAGTCGGGCAAAGGGGCATCGCGGTCGCACTCCACGGAGTCGCTGTCCAGAGGCTTGTCGTCACTGCGGACGCCGAGACGGGCGCCACGACCGGATCGTGGCTTCGGGGCTGACGGAGCGTTCACCCGATTCGAGCGCCTGGCGACAGGATCTCTTGGAACTGCTGCGTGCCGTAACTGCGGTCGCGATCTCGCAGCAGGGCCAGTAGATGCGCCCGCAACTGTGGTCTCTGCTCGGACCGACTCAACGCCCGCAATGGTGCGCGTGCCTCCGCGTAGTTCCACTCCGCAGCGGCCTCGGTGATCACCTCGGCGACGGTCTCATCGAGCCGTTCGCACAACTGGACGAGAGTGCGCACATCTCTGGGAGCTCCCAAAGCGCATAAATGCAGCAGAGCGTTGCGCAGCCCGCGTCGCCATAGCTCTTTTTGGATGCCGAAGAAGGTGCCCCCGGCCAACTCCTTGAAGTAGTCGAGCAGGCGCCGCCGGGCGAGGTCCGGTTCGCGCACAGCGAGCCGTGCCAGGTAGTCGCAGATGATCGCGAAGTTGGGGCCGTCGACGTGCACTCCGGGCTGGTCGAGCTGATGGAGCCCAAGAGTGCGGATCACAGGCCAGTGCTCGGCCCACGGCGACTCACTCCGGATGAGCAGGTGGACCATCGCCGTTGCAGCGGCTCCCGCGACGGCGGTGTCCACGTCGCCACTGCGCGGCTTAACCACCGGTGTCTCAGCACCTGGTCTGACCTCGACGAATCGACTGAGCCAGTCGAGCCGATCGGTGACATCCCCGATCGGAGTCTGGTGCCACAACGAGGTGATGAGCTCGGCGAGCAACACGGGCTCGTGCACCTGGTCGAGAATGCCGCGTAGCTCGGGCCACGGTGTGCCGAAGTCGATGTACAGCATGAGATCGGCGAGGAACCGTACACCTACGGCCTGTTGTTCATCGCTGCCGGCCATGAACGTGCGGAAGTGCCGTAGCAGTTCGGAGGTGTGGCGGCGGACCTGTTCCTTGTGTCGCCCGTACGATCGCACCGTCTTCGTTACGTCTTCGATCCGGCCGGACGCGAGCGCGATGGTGAAGACCGCGTCAAAGACGGCGTCGGTCTTCACCATGTGCACGGCACGCGTGGAGAAGAACGTGTCAAGTTCCTCGGCCGACAGTGTCCGCTCTCCCCTGCGTATCTGTTCAACAAACCGTTGCGCCGTTGGATGGCCGTGGTCAGCGGCGAGCGGCGCGAGGCGTAGCAGCAGGTCGTGGCTGTCCCAGGCGGGGACGCGCAACGGCAGCACGTCGTACAACAGTCCGCGAGGCAGGTCCGCTTGAGCGAGCGCGTCGAGTAGGAGTTTCGTGCGGGTATGGCCGCCGTCGAACTCCCTGAGCTGTTTGAGGGACGTTCTGGCCGCTGTCACAAGGACGTCCGAGGCGCGCGAGCTCGAGCGCAGGATGTTGGGCAACACGGTCGTTCCTACGAACTCACGCAGTTCGTCACCTGGCCAGTCGAGCAGGCAGTCGACAGCGACACTCGCACGCTCGTCGTCAAGCTGAAGGGTGAAACGCTCGATGGCCCTCAGGTGCAGGGTGCGGCTGCCGATCTCCTTCTGGGGGTCATTCACGCGGATCCTGTGGAGAAAGGCCGCCCAGTTCTCGCTGTCGTTCCAGGAATCGTTGCGCTGCCACTCGGCGGCGTTCAGCTGGGCGAAGGCCGGTTGTGCGCGGCGGACATCTCCCCCAGCGCCAACGAAAGCATCGATGATGCGCTTCAACAGCCCCGGCTCGCCGAGGATCGACCAGTTGTCCGCGAAGAAGGTCAGCTCGTGCGGAACGGGCTCACTGGACTGCTCGAGCATCAGCAGAGCGGTGGACCGCAACAACTTGGCGGTGTGCGGTGTCGTCGTGAGCAGGACATCGAGAACGGCCGAACGCAGCTCGGCCGAGTCGGAGTCCCGTACGGCCTGGTCAAGGTCGAGGTCGTGCAGAGCCTCGCTCACTTGCTCTGGCGTACGGAGCGCGAGTCTGGTAAGAGACCGCAGCACGGCGGTGCGGTTGTCCGGTTGTTCGTTGGCCTGCCAGCAAATCATCAACTGGTCGACGATGTCGGCGGACTTCTTGCCGGCGATAGAGGGCATTTTGGCGATCGCTCGTTGCAACGCCGATGGACCGGCCTTGCGCAAAGCGGCCACGGGATCTCCGAGCAGCTCGGGGTGATGTGCCCAGGCAACAGCTCCGATCGCCTGCACCGCCTGGCTGTCCGCCTGCAGTAGGGTGTGCACCGCTTGGCGAGCAGCAGCGTGCAGCAGCGGCTGGGAGCCGCAGAGCACCAGCACCTGTTCGAGCACGGCCCCGACGAACAGATCGCCTCCGTGCCTGGAGGTGCGCTCGGCGAGCACGCCGAGGTCCGCCGGGTCGTGGCGGTCCAGCAGACCCTGCGCCGCCGCGAACTCGAACATCGTCTGGTGGAAGAACCCGACGCCCGCTCCACTTTGGACGAGCACTCCGCGCTCGGTGAGAACTTCGAGCGCCTCCTGCAGTACGGCGTGACCAACGTTTCGACCGGCCGTCAACGCTGCTGTGCGCACCAGTTCTTCTTCTGAGGTCTCAGGCAGACCGAGTGCCAGCAAGCCGATCCCCGTGCGCCCGGCCACCTCGGTCAGGTTGTTCTCGGCGAGCGGTCGCATCGTCGTGTCACGTTCCATACGCGCGTCCCTGGCCACCCTGCGCTTCCAGTAGTCGCGGTACAGGCTGGTGACGTCGAGGTCGTCGAACTCCGGAAGCCCCGACGTGGAGAGTTCGAACAGCAAGCGCAGCAACAATGGGCTTCTGCAGACGTCCGCAGCCGGCAGTTCTCTCGCGGTAGCGTCGCGGACCTTCGCGATGGCCTCGGCGACAGGCACCTCAAGGCCGTAGTGCGCGACGAGCGCGGTGACGGCACGTGCGAGCTCGGGGTCGTCGTAACGTTTGAGGTCCCACCGCCTCATCCGGTCGTGGGTGAGAACGGCCGCTTCCTGGGGCCGGGTGGAGTACACGCCGACGTGCCCCGCCGCGTGAACGGCGTTGAGCAACTGGTGCAGCAGGTCCTTCCCAGCTTGGTCGTGCAGCATCAAGTCCGCGGTGTCGAGCAGCAGCAGCGGTTTGTGCCCGCTCCTGGCCAGGTCACGGAACGGACCGATGATCATGTCCGCGCTGCCCGCACTGATCAGAGATGTCGCGGGCACCAGGATGGGGTCGACGCCTGCTACGCCGGACAGGCGCCGGTGCAACGCGTGAAGCAGCGTTGTCTTGCCCGAGCCGGCCTCTCCGACGAGCGCTAACGGCGAGGCGTTGCGGGAGTTCCTCACGGCGTCGAAGAGCTCGGACTCAAGGGTGCGTTCGATCTGCAGATCAGCATCGATGCGCACATCCCGCGCGTAGGCGGCGGACTTGTCCAAGAGCTCGCGGACGTCGTAAGGCCCGATCGGGCGTGACATCTGAGGGGTGACTACGACCGCCGACGTGCGCCCGGTGTCACCGATGCGCCGGCGGACCCGCGCCTCCCAGCCGGCGACCTCACCGGTGCGGTCCAGTACCTCGAGCGCGTGGACGCCGAGGGGCAGGAACTCCTTGGCCGGGTAGCGCTCCACCAAATCGGAGGCCTCGGCGAACGCCCGCGGGGCGTCGCCACGATCGATCATCAGCTGAAGCCGCTCCCGTTGGCAGGCGATGAGTTCTTCCCTCATCGCGAGCCGCCGCGCGACTGCCCAATGACCTTCGTCGTGACTCAGGTCGGCGAGCGGTTCCCCCGACCACAGGCCTGCCGCTTTGTCGAACAGGTCGAGATCGCGCAACCGGCTCGCTTCGTCGGCAAGCGTGCGGAATCGGTGGTAGTCGACCGCTTCAGGATCGATGTTCAGCCGCACGCTCTTCGAACCACGCGAGCGCACGAGGCTCTTGGGGTCACCGCCCGCCTTCACGATGCCACCACGAACGTGTTGTACGTACTTACCGAGGGTGTCTGGCGAACCTGGCGAATCGGCCGTCCAGACAGTGCCCATGAGGCTGTCGAAGGTGAGTGCACGGTTGGGGTTCAACGCGAGCGCGGCCAGCAAACACCGCTCCGCTTGCCTCTCCAGCCGAATCGTCCGGCCATGACCGACGATCTCGACGTTGCCGAGCAGCCGAACCTTCACCTACGTCCTCCAGCAGACGGCGACACCCGAGTATCTCAGCCCCGTTGCGCAATTCGGGTGGTGAGGGCGGTCCGGATGCCGGAGAACGCGGTCCTGTTGTCAAAACTCGAACTCATGACGGACTTCGGCGAGGTGCACAACGAGGTCGACGCCGTCATCGGGCGGGTGGTGCAGGCAGACTCGATCGGTCGGGTCGTGATGCCCGCCCCGGCGACGCCACCGGTCCCGCAGCAGCTTCCCGCCCGTGTGCGGGACTTCGCGGGACGTCGGCAGGAGACCGCCGCACTGAGGCGGCATCTACCGGAGCCTGGTGACGGTGCGGGAACCGGGACCGTGCTGGTGCTGCACGGAACGCCCGGCGTCGGCAAGTCCACGCTGGCGGTCTGGTGGGCGCACGAGGTCAAGTACGAGTTCCCCGACGGCGTGCTCTTCGCCGACCTGCGTGGCTTCGGGCCCGGCTCGCCCGCCACGCCGGGCACCGTGCTGTCCGGGTTCCTGGCCGCCATGGGTGTGCCGAACGCGGACGTCCCCGCCGACATCGACGCCCAGACCGGGCTGTTCAGATCGCTGCTGGCGGACCGCAGGACGCTGGTGCTGCTGGACAACGCCGCTAGCGCTGAGCAGGTCCGGCCGTTGCTGCCGGCCGCGCCTGAGTGCCTCGTCCTGATCACCAGCCGCAAGACGTTGCGCGGGCTGTCGGTGGGAAACGGCGCCGTGGACATCCCGATCGGGCTGTTCGATACCGACGAGGCGTTCGAGCTCGTCGCGGGCATCATCGGCACGGAGCACGCGGCACGGGAGCGCACGTCCGTCGAGGAACTGGTGGAGATCTGCGCACGGCTGCCGCTGGCGTTGCGCATCGCGGCTACGCACGTAGCGTCGAACCGGTTCGTCGAGGTGACGGACGTGGTGCGTGAGATCAGGGTCGGCCTGGGCGCGCTCGACCGGTCCGGCGATGAACGCAGTGCGATCACACAAGTGTTCGGCTGGTCCTACCGGCAACTGTCCCCGCCACAGGCGAGGGTGTTCCGGCTGCTCGGCTCGCAGCCGGCGGTGGAGTTCGGGCCGCACGCCGCCGCGGCGCTCGACGGCGGCGGTCTCGACAAGGTGGCCGGCCTGCTGGAGAAGCTCGCCGACGAGCACCTCCTCGATCAGGTCGGGCGGCAGCGCTACCGCCTGCATGACCTCCTGCACGCGTACGCGGCCTCCCGCACAGCCGACGAGCACGACGGTCCTGAGGCGTTGACGCGCTTGCTGACCTGGTACGCGTGGGCCGCGAACAAGGCTGACGAGATCGTCTTCCCGGGACAGGCGCGGCTGGCGATCTCGGTCGGGCGGGTCGCCGCCCCGTTGCCGTTCACCACGCGCGCGGACGCGCTGGAATGGTTGACCGTCGAGCACGCCAGTTTGGTGGCGGTCCGGCGGCTGGCGGTCGAACAGGAGCTGCCAGCGGTCGTCGTGCTTCTTGCCGGCGCGGCTCGGCACCTGCCGTTGCGGGGGCGGTCGCTGTGGCGGGATCGGCTCGACGCCGAGCACGACGGGCTGCGCGCGGCACGATCAGCGGGTGATGCGGCGGCGGAGGCGTTCTTGCAGGTCCGCAGGGGCAATACCTACCGGATCGTAGGCGAGTACCTGGCCGCGAACGCCGACTTCCGGTCGGTGCTGGAGCTCACCGAAGACCCGGAGCGGCGGTACGAGGCGTTGTGCGGGCTCGGTTCCGACGGCAGAGACCGCGGCCGCCCCGCCGACGCTTTGCCGTTCTACGAGGCGGCCCTGCCGGTCGCCCGGCAGACCGGGGACCTACTGGCCGAGGCGACGGTCGTGTGCAACCTCGGTCAGCTCCACGCTGCCCTGGGCCGGTTCGACCTGGCGATGACGTTCTCGCAGCAGGAACTGGCGTTGCGCGCAAAGGCCGACGACGACATCGGCGTGGCGTACGCGCAGGTCAACGTCGCCGTAGCGCATCAGGGCCTCGGCAACGACACCGTCGCGATCGAGTTGTGCGAACGTGCTCTGACCGTCGAGGGTGCCTCGATGGCGGACCGCGCGACCGCTCTGAAGGTCATGGCGTTCTCGCAGGCACGCACCGGACGCACATCGGCCGCCTCGCGCTGTCTGCGCGAAGCGGCCGAGTTGCTGACCCTCCTCGGCGACGAACGAGCCGCCGAACTCGCGGAGCGGGCGTACGAGCTAGAGACAGGCAGGGCAGCTGGCTGACGGGGCCGGGAGGATCTCGCTGCGCCAGTTCACCAGGTTCAGCCGGTACTCCCGGTTGTGCGGCAACGACGGTACGCCGGTCAGCAGCCTCATGGCCAGGTGCGCGACGGCGAACCCCGCGGAGGCGGAGGTCACCGGGCTCGCGGCCTGGAAGGGGGGCACCTCGCCCGGCCACTCGGTGATCTCCACCTCGTCCGGTGCGGCCTTGGTGCACCGGTAACAGGGCCCGGAACCGGGACGGTAGGCGCCGGCCATCAGCATCGGCCCGTGGTAGCCGCCGTACACCCAGGGTGTGCCGGTGGCGAGACACGCGCCGTTGGCCCAGTCGCGGATCTGCTTTGGCGCGTCCGCTGCCATGACGAGCAGGTCGTAGTCGTTCACGAGGCGCCGCAACTGCTCCGGTCCTTCGATGGCGGCCTGTTCGGCGGTGATCTCGACGTCCTCGTTGTGCGCCCGAAGGTGCCGTGTGGCTGCCACGACCTTCGGGGCCTTGATGTCCCGGTAGGTGTACAGGCACTGCCGGGCGAGGTTCGAGAGCTCGACGACGTCCGGGTCCATCAGGTGCAGGCTGCCGATCCCCGACAGGGTCAGGGCCAGCGCCGATCCGCAGCCGACGCCGCCGACGCCGATCTGGAGGACGGCGGCCTCGCGCAACACGTCCTGAACCTCCCAGAACCCACGCCTGGGAGTGCGGTCCATCCACCGCCACGCCGACTGCGACCGCGAGTAGTACTCACGCTGGCGCGGGTCGAGTCTGGGCTCGGGCGCGCCGGCGTCGTACAGGTGACCCTCGCGGTAGAGAGTGCGGAGGGCGGTGCGCACGTCCGCCGCCTCATACGCGGGGAACCGGTGGACCATGGCCGCAACGACCTGGTCCACCGTGCGCTTCCCGTCAAGCAGCAGCAGCAACGCCCACCACCAGCCATCCGGGTCCTTGATCGCACCCGCGATATCCAGCACGGTGCCGCCGATCTGCACCTTGTCCTCGCCGATGCGGAACGGGAGGTGTTCGGGCTTGACGCAAGGACGTCGCACGGCTCTGCTCCTCCCGCTCAGCTGTTCGGGTCGTTCTTGTGGCAGCGGACCACCAGATCGCGCTCCTCGCGGAGGATCTCGATGATCATCTGCGCCCGCCTGCCCTTCGGCTGGAACGCGGAGAGAGATGCCCGCGGGTGCAGGTCCTCCTCCTCAGCGAGCGGCGCGTGCAGTCCGAGCCTGTTCATGCGGTGTCTCCCCATCCCTGTGTGGTGCTGACGGGGACGACGATCCGGATCAACCCGGACAAAATCTGGGACGGCGAATCGGACAGAAACCCGGACAGGCCGCAGGACAGCGCAGGTCAGACCGCGGTTCAAGCTTTTTCAACTTCCTGCGGACCTACAGGAACAGGCACGGGGTCTCACCGGTACGACTCATGCGGACTGACATAATCGGATATCGGTCCCACGCCGCAGGAGGACTTGATGGAGGTACGGCTGCTCGGCAAGGTGGGCGTCTACCTCCACGACGGAGAGCGCCCCCTGCCCTCATCTGGCCCGCGTTGCGTGCTCGCGGCTCTCGCTTTGAACCCCGGCAAGCCGGTGCCTGCGGACAGGCTCGTGAACTGCGTCTGGTTGCCCAGCAAGCAGACGGACAGTTCGCTGGAGACGTTGGCCAGGTACGCAGGCCACGTTGACAAGGCGATCCGAGAGGCAGGTGGAGACCCCAAGTCGCTCGAGTACGACAGTCGAGACCGCACCTACACCCTGAACGTCGCCCCTTCGGAGGTCGACTACCACCAGTTCGGCGAGCTTTACGCCGAGGCGCGGCAGCGACAGATCCCCGAGCTCTTCGACCGAGCCGCAGCGCTGTGGAAAGGCGAGCCGCTGGCCGACGTCGAGGGCTCGTGGGCCGGGAACCGCCGACTCGACCTCCAGAACGAGTTCCGCAGGTTCCAGCACGAACGCTTCCAGGCGCTGATCAAGGCAGGCCAGGCGGATCGCGTGTTCCGGGAGATCGTGGAACTGGTGGAGCACGCTCCCGAGGACGCGTTCCTCACCGACGGCGCGCTGGCCCTGGCCGAGCTCGACCGGCGCGCCGAGATCCCACCGTGGATCGAGAGGTTCACTCGGCTCTGCAATCAGATCAAGGAAGCACCGCCGCATCCTGAAGCAGTGGCCGAGGCTCGGCGTCTCAGCTCGTCGGTCCGCGGACTCGGCGGCAGCGATGGCGAGTTCAGCCAGGCTCTCATGCCCTACCGGCATGCCCGAACCGCACCGGAAGACGCTCCGGCCGCTGACAAAAGCACCTCGGCGTGGCACCTCGATCCCGCATTCCGGCGACACTGGGAACCCCGCAGCCGCGGCGTTGAGCGCGCATCACACGGCGGCTGGTACTTCACCGGGCGCAGTTCGGCGTTGCGCGAGCTCGTGGGTTCGCTGTCGATCTCAGCTTATCCTGCGTCACCTGTCGTCACCGTGGTAACAGGGTCACCGGGGTCCGGTAAGTCGGCTGTGTTGGCCCGCCTGGTCGTGACGACCTACGAGCACTACCGCGCCCAGATCCCCGCGAGCGTCCTCGACCAGGCACAACCCGGTACTGTCGCCGCGGTCGGCCAGGTCGCCGCCGCCGTTCACGCGGCGGGCAAGACTACCGCGCAGGTCGCCGCACAGATCGGCACATTTCTGGGTCTGCCGGACATCGGCGACCAGGACGACCTGATCGACGCGTTGCACGACCACACGTGGCCAGGCGCGGTGGTGCTCGACGCACTCGACGAGGCCGTGCACCCGCGGGAGCTGGCCAGGGAACTCCTCGCCCCTCTGATCCGAAACGGGCAAGGAACGGGGCTCCGAATGATCATCGGAACGCGCCGGGAGCTTCGCGCCCACCTTCGCACCGCGCAGCAGGAGATCGACCTCGACAAGGCCGAATACTTCTCCGCCACTGATGTCAGCGACTACATCGCCGCCTATCTGCTCGCGGACAGCGACCCTACGTTCACGACTCCCTACCGAGGCCGTCCAGAGTTGGCGACCACGATCGCACAAGAGGCTGCGGCGAAAGCCGGTAAGAGTTTCCTGATCGCGCAACTGGTCGCGCTGGATCTGGTACAGCGACCGACCGTCGTGGGCGCGGACACCGTGGCGTTCCCCAGCACCGTGTCGGACGCCATGGAGCGCTACCTGGCATCGGCAGGTGAAGCGATGCACCGGCGCGGGATTCTGTCCTTCACTCCGGAGGCGTGCACGAGCTGGGTGCGCGATCTGCTGCGCCCGTTGGCGTTCAGCCACGGCGACGGTTTACCGAATGACGACGTCTGGGCCGAACTGGCCACCCGCTTGGGGGTGGGCACGTACTCGGCACAGGACGTGCGGAAGCTGCGGGACGACACCCCGGCCGCCGCGCTGCTGCGCGCTGTCGAAGCGGCTGGCCTGACCTCGTGGTCGCTCTTCCACGAGGCCCTCGCCGAGTATCTCCGGCACGACGCGATTCGGCTGGTGGGCAACGAGAGTGACATTCACAGATCCTTTGTGGACATTCTGCTGAGCAATGTCGACTCCATGCCGACAGGGCAGCGCGACTGGAGCACCAGCGACAGCTACACCCGCACAAACCTCGCGGAGCACGCGACACGCGCACGACGACTCGACGAACTGGTCGTGGACCCCGGCTTCCTGCTCGCCACCGACAGGGACCGCATCCTCCCGTTGTTGACCGAGGTCGCAACGGAGAAGGCGCTTGCGGCAGCCCACGTCTACGAGTTGGCAGGACGTGAAGCCTCGGACGGCACGGCCGTCGACTCCGCCACGATGCTCACGCTCACCGCGCGACTGCACGGAGTCGACTGGCTGGCGGACGCCGTGCGTGAACTTCAGGCGGTGAAGTGGGACGTCCCATGGACCCAATGGCTGCCACCCGGCAGACACCGTCGTCTGCCGGACCACAGCAGTGCGACGACCGCTGTCACCATGGGTGCCTTCGCAGGCATCACCGTCGTCGTCACGGGTGCCGCGGACGGCACGATCCGACTATGGGAACTCGGCACCAGCGAGATGGTCGGCGATCCGCTGGTCGGCCATACCAAGTCGGTGACCTCGCTCGTGTGCGGACAACTCGACGATCGCGCGGTCGTGATCAGCGCGTCCCTCGACGGCAGCGTTCGAATCTGGGACGCCATGACAGGCCAGCAAATCGGCGACCCGCTCACCGAGCACACCGGTCCCGTGCACGCCGTCGCGCTCGGCGTCATCAACGGCCAGCAGGTAGCGGTCAGCGGCGGAGCCGACGGTGACCTTCGAGTCTGGGACATTACCGCGGGCGCGCCGCTGGGCGAACCTCTTCCAGGCCACGCCGGCGGGGTGAACGCGGTCATCTTCACCGAATTGAACAGCCGCGCGGTCGCGATCAGCGGCGGAGCCGACGGAGCCGTCCGGCTCTGGGACCTGTGTGACCGCACGGCTCTCGGCGAGCCGCTAGAAGACCACACGGGCACTGTCAACGCGGTGGCCGTGGCAAGGCACCTCGGCGATGTCGTGGTGATCAGCGGCGCGACGGACCACAAAATCCGGCTGTGGCGACTCGGCTCCGCGCAGGTCAAGGCCGAGGTACTTACCGGTCACGATGGCTGGATCAACGCATTCGCGGTGACTACGCTCGACTCCGTTCCCGTCGTGGTCTCCGTCAGCAACGACCGCACCGTCCGCGTCTGGGACGTCCTCACCGGTGCGGCACTGTCTACGCCGCGAACCGGTCACCGGCTCAAGGCCACCGGCGTGACCACCACCGTGCTCAACGGCAGAGCGACCGCGATCACCACCAGCACCGACAGGTCAGTACGCCTGTGGGACCTGACAGCGCGAACGACCAAGCGTAGCTACCGCACCGTGCATACCGGTGGCATCAACGCGATTGCCACCGACGGCTCGAACATGGCCATCACGGTCAGCAACGACCGCACGGCGCAAGTGTGGCATCTGACGACCGGCGCGCCCTTCGGCACAGCGATAAAGAGCCATGGTTCCTTCCAGTCGGTGGCCGTGGCCACACGAACACTCGGCGCCCTCCTGGTCACCGGCAACCGGGACGGCGCCGTTGAGACCTGGGACCTGACCAGCAGGACCGCGCTCGTGAAGGTTCCGGCCGCGCACGTGGGAAAAGTGAACGGAGTCGCTGTGATCGAGATCAGTGGGACTGAGTGCATCGCCTCCGGCGGTGACGACAAAGCACTGCGGATCTGGCGAACGTCGGACGGCAAACAGGTCGGCGAATATCTGAAGATCCACAAGGGCGCGATCAACGCCCTGGCGACGGCGACGGTGGCGGGCATCCCCTTGGCCGTGACCGCCAGCAACGATCGGACCGTCAGAGCCTGGGACCTGCGCACAGGCGACCAGTTCGGCCACGACCTGACAGACCATGGTGACTGGATCCGCGCCGTGGGCGTGGCCGAGGTCAATGGCCGAATTCTCATCGTGAGCGGTTGCAACGACCGCATTGTGAGGGTCTGGGACCTCACGACCGGCGCACTGCGCCACCGCTTGGAAGGCCACACCGGCTCCATCACCTCAGTGGCAACCGGAGTCGTGCACGGACACGCCACCCTCGCGACGGTGGCGAACGACGGCACATTGCGTCTCTGGGACCAGCTGTGGCGCACTGGCGGCGTCCCGATCGTCATCGACGTGGGCAGCCCCATCCAGAGCGTCGCCATCACCTCCACAGGCGCGGTCGTCATCGCCGGTCCCGCCGGGGTTGCTTGCCTGGCACCGGACAGTATTAGGAAATGACCCAGGCGACCGTTTTGCGCAGTCCGATTGCTTGTTGCCTGTCATTGACGCCGACGCGGCAAGCAGGACCGGTCACGCCCCACGCGGCAAGCCAGAGACCTCTCCGCAAATAGCCGGAGGTTCGGCGTACAGCACCGGCGCTGCCACCCGTCACTGAGATCGGGACGGCGGCCGTGACAATAGGAGTGGCGAGCGCCAACCATCCGCGAGCTCAATCGTCGAGGCGCTAACTCTGCTGACGCTTGCCAGCAAGTCGGCCCTCTACATGACTGCCGATCATCGAGTCGACCTTTCCGCGCCTACCTCGATGTGGTTCGCACTATCTGCGGCAACGAGCTGTCGTACCTCCTGGTGGCGCGTAAGCAGAGGAGCCATACTCGCGAATCGCGTGGCGTAGTCGGCGTCGCCGACCAGTGCTTCCTGTGCACCGCGCCAAGCACTCATCGCGCTCGTGAACCGTTCCCGAACTGGCTCCGATACACCCGGCAGGTACCTGTCGATAAGCAGCTGATGTAGCGGCTGCGGCAGGCTGTTCTGGCGCACAGGTGGCATAAGTCCGGGAATGGCATCGCGGCGGGCCTCCACTTTGCGGCGTAACAGGTCGAGCGGGCTTGGCCCAAGCCGCGAACGCTCGGCTTTGCGGCGTTCGTGCTCGATCCGCACCTCGCCGACCTCAGCGAGCAGGCTCGGTTCGACGCCGTCGCACAGGGTGTCGACCGGTAGCTCGATACACTGGGTCGCGGCGATCGCCGATGGGCGGATGGCCAAAGAGATCGAACCGGGTGACTCGAAAACGTTGAGATATCGGACGACGTCGGCGCCGCCGAGGTCGTCTTGGCTCAGGCTCGCCGCGTTCTCGGTGTTCTCGTCTCGCCAACCCCGCTCCACCGCCAGGTCTCTGGCTCGGAGTGCGACGCGGTACAGGAAGAACTGGGCGCCGCCGTCGTCCTGGTCATCCATCCGGCGCAGCATCGACTCGATCGCCGCTTCGTACGTGCCAACATGCAGTGCCTGATTCTCATGACGGGCACGGGCGCCCGCCCCCGCTCCCGCCGGCATGTGTTCCCGGTACGCCTCGAGGGTCGCGGCCGGCATCGTGCGGCTCCCAAAGGGCCAGTCGGAATACGTGCTGGTGTGATACCAGGCAACGACGGTGAGGTAGCCGTCGTCGAGGACCGGGTCGTCGGCGTTGCGCAGCGTCATCACGGCTCGCCCGAAGTGGATGTCGGCGCCACATCCGCGGCACGCGATGTGCGCCTGGTTGACTTCCTGGTGGTAGTCGGTGCTGGTGAGCGGGGTGATCGCCGGGCAGGCCGAGCACGCCATGTTGAAGTCGTAGTTAAACGTCACCGGTCTCTCAGCGAGGTCGCGCATGGCTCATTCTGCCTGTTGCGCGGTTTGCACGGCGGAGGTGGCATGGACGTGGGCAGGTCGGTGCTACTTGATCTCATCGGTGCATCTCGTTGACCAGCGATCGCCACGTCGGAACCGCCGACGTCCTGCCCGAACACCCAGACAGCACCGACCTGATCATCGGCGAACCCGAATCACAGGTTCATGGCTCACCGCCCCACGAAGTCCTCGATCACCTCGCCCGGCACAGGATCCCCGTGACCGCCTAACATCTGGCCCGAAACACGGGGAGCAGCGGTCCGTCCGGCGTGTCAGACGACTGCTTCTGCCGCCGCGGCGGCGGCGTAGATGGTGTGATCGGCAGATGGCATCGTCGGATACGTCACTGGAGACCGAGTTCGCGCCGGTCGGCACCCACCAGGATTGGTGGCCTCACGAGGCGATGAAGTCGATCACTCCCTATCCCACGCAGTGGGTGAAGATCGCCGAGTTGACACCCGGCCCGGCGTCAGACGTGCGTCAGTGTGCCCTGATCCCTCTGGCGGATGTGCCCGACGAGCTGGCGCGTACGCACTCACGAGTCTTCCTCGTCGGACAGGTGGAGATTTCCGAAAGCCGCGGCTTCCACAGCGGGCTGCTCGACCTGTTCGGCGGCCGCGCCGAGTTCTTCTGCCACCTGCGCTGGGTGGCCTCCGTGACGGAGCCGTCCGTCGAGTGGGCGTGGCCGTTCCTCTGGTACTGGCGCGCAGTCCGCCGAGGTAACAGCTGGATCTACCTTGACTCCGCCGGACGTGACGTCGAGCTGGCCCGTGTGCGCGTCCAAGGCCAGGACGACTACTGCGTCGAGGTCCAAGCGATGGCACTGCGCAACTACCTTCACACCCGCGGCATGGCCATGCTCCTCGCCATTCAGATCAATCAGGACCACCCCGAAGCACCATCGGTCACCACCGAAGAACACACCATGCGGTGTGACTGGGCCTCCATGGAGTTCCAGACCTACGACTACGACGGCGATCGCGCCCACGGCAAGCTCGTCGCGGCCAGCTCCCTGCACGGCCAATACGTGATCCTTCCCGCGCAGAACGCGCCCGGGCCCGCGTGGTGCAGCGACGAGGAACCCGCCGACTACCCAGCCTTCACCTACGACACCGATGCCTCCACCGGAGGCCCGCTCACCGTGGAGCCCACCCCCGCCAACGTCGGAATCGACGGCAGCCCCGGCCCGCACTTCGGGACACGGGTGTACTTCCAACCCCAGGTCCTCGACCGCTACCTCAGCGAACCACGCCGCTACACCGTCACCGCAAGCCGGATCAACTGCCTCAACGTGTGGGGCCTCTCGATCGGGCGAAGCTCCGACGGACTCGTCGAAGTTGACCTCTACGACCTTTCACGAATGCCCACGCCGGAGTGGAGCCATTGGAAGAGCCACAACGTCCCGCCCTCCGGTGGCGAACCCGACTCCGGAAAGCGCGAACGAGAGCGCCTCAACAGAATCGCGTCGAGCCCTGACACCGTCCGAGATCTGCGAACCGCGGTCGCTCGTGCCAACGACGCCGCTCAACGCCACCAGAACTGGCCACTATGGCGGCCACTCGCTGAACCCACAGCCACCGAATGGCAAACCCTGCACGCACCAGTCGTCGACGACATGAGCGCGCTTCTGAGCCCGCTGCTGACCTTGTCGAAGGTGCTGGTCGACAGTCTCGACGAGGTCCGGATCAAAGGTGCGCTGTCCACACCACCGAAAAATCCTTCGACACGGACCCTGGGCCTGCTCCAGCTCTACCTCACCGAGCACGGCGGCACGCCAGACGCCGTCAAGCCTCTGAGGGACCTCCAGCGGCTTCGATCGAAGGGCGGCTTCGCCCACTACGGAGGCGGAGCCGTCCAACTCGAGATCTCGACGATAGCGCCGGGACTGCACACACCCGCCGAGATCTTCGACTACCTCTGTCACAACATCATTCAAGCGCTCGCCTCGATCACCGAAACACTCACGGCAGCGGGACCATAGGACCGGACCGAATACCAGCACGTCTGCGTGCCGCGACCGGCCACTACACAGCGACCGGTGACAGCTGGACAACGGTCACCGCGACGGCGTAACGCGAAGCCCTTCGGTCGCCGACCGAGTGGGGGCGCAACTTGTCGTCATCAGGCGCAGCAGGAGGTCAGCATGCGGCTCACACTGAACGGCGACCACTTCGACCTCGACCAAGCCACCGTGGAAGCCCGCCTTCGAGGACAGACGCCGGAGCCGGTCCAGGTTCACTGGGTCGAGATCTAAGAAACCCGCTTCCCCGTCAAGCAAGCCCTCGAAACCGTGCTCGGGATCAGCCGCGCCACCTTCACCTCACACACCGCCCGCTACCAGTTCGACAGGCTCGGATTCCCCACCAGCACAGCAAACACCGTTGGCAGGCCGCCACGACCACCAGCAAGAAACGAACCCACCACGACGGAACATCGACCGACGGTCGAGGAGGCAGGAGCCGCGTTCGCAACCCTGGTCGCGTTCCTCCGCACGGGCCCGCTCACCACCGGCATCAGCACACTCGAACACAACCTGCTCAACGCCGACCGCACCACCGCGGCCGACATCACCGCGGCCGCCGGCCTGACCGAAGAACTGCTACACGCTGCACTGACCGTCCGCCGCGACGTCGGCAGGGTCAGCGACGTCATCCACGCCACCGTCATCACCCTCGCCCTGCCCCACATCCTCGAGGACGATGAAATCGTCTCCAACCGGCCCTCCCTCGGCCCAGGCAACGACCAGTCACGCCCGTTCGACCTCGAGACCAACAAACGAGTCGCGGAGTTCAAAGTCGCCGTCTGGTCCGGCGGCAACATGATGCGCAAACGCGGCCTTACCAAGGATCTCGTCCACCTCGCCCTAAATGATGACGAACGCCGCCCTGAACTCTGGGTCGCAGGAACCGAGCCGATCAAATTCCTGCGCACCAGCAGCAGCTCAGTCAGTGGTCTGCTCTCACGATCTTCACGCCACCAACGCGCTCGCTTCGAAGCCCGCTACGGAACCACGGACATCCCGCTCCGCGACTTCGTCACCGAACACGCTTCCCACGTCCAACTCTGCAACATCGCGGACGCGCTTCCTGCTCTCGCCGAGGCATTCCTCTGACATGCGCCCCCGGGATCTCACGTTTCACACTTCGCGTAGCGGCCGGCGCCGACGAACAGGTGAAGCCGGACCGGAAGGTGCTGCGGTGGCTGGGTCTAACAGTCGGGTGCCACGTCGATGTCCTAGTCGCGCGACAGCTGCTCTCTGAGGCCGCAGCCGCGCTGGGCCGGACCCCCTGGGAACTCGACCACGCCATCTGGAAAGCACCTGAACCGACGAAACGAACCTTGAACGTTCTCGGAGGTTGGTCCCACTCAACCCGGTGTAGCGCGACTGCGCCGCCGCCGACGCCGCACACGACCAGCTCCCCGGCGTAACACGCCGAGTCCACGGCCAGTGGGCATGTGTCACGGTCTGCACCGAGGTGTACGCGGATCTGCCGAACGACACATTCCTTGCGCCGCAGCGCTACTGTGCTCGTCATGCAGAAGCGCACCCTCGCTTGGCTGGCGGCGGCGCGCTGGTTGCCTTCACGTGGCGGAACCTGACCCGTTCTCGTGGTCGGCGCCACTGCCGGGAATGCGGCGGACGCGGGGCGACCGTCGTCGAGGCGACTCACGCCGACGTCCTGGACGTTCACCTGTGCAGAGCCTGCGATGTGCTTGACACCGGTCGGGTCGGTCAACAGGTCGATCGTTCTCCGAACCTTCGATGAGCCTGGCGAGGCAACATGCCCGTAGCCAGGTCACCGAAAGACCAGGCCGCGATGAGGGCACTCTCGCTACAGTCGGTTTCGTGACGACTACTCCAGCTGCGCCCGGCCCGAACGACCGTGAGAGCGACCGTGAGGTCGCGGATGCGCTGGCCAGGTTCGTCAGCCACGAGGCCGATGAGCTGGAAAACCATGCCACTGCCGACGAGATGGCCGCGTGGCCACGTTCCGAGAAGATCGCCAGCGCTCAACTCATGGCACTCCAGGCGATCCACAGCGAGTTGCGCCACGGTCACGACCAGGCCGCCCTGCAGCTCGAGGCACTGACCAAACACACCAAGGCGCTCGCCGAGCACAACCAAGATGCTCGCCGAGCACGCCGACGCGATGGATAGCTTGCGCGCCGCCTTGGACGGCCATGCCGATGCCGTCAGCCGGATGCCTCGCGGCTGAGCGGATGCTGAAGCGGGGACCTCGGCACCCCGCTTCGTTTCCCTCGCCGTGGGCGATTCACCGCGTCCGGGGCGGCCGGTGTCAAGCAGGGCTGGTGCTGTCCAGTTTTTGTCATGTACTGCCGGGCCGCGTTCGCCGACGATGATCAGCATGACCACCTCGACGGCAGGCCGGTACGCGGTGTGGGCAATCGCGATGGACGCGTGGTGCTGCCGCCTGCAAGTTCCCTTGGATCCCTACGACGAGGTATGCGGGAAGCTGGAAACCGCCGCGCGCATACGGGATATGCCGATCACGGCCGCGGTGCGGGGCAGCGCCGGCGACGTCACCGAAATCATGTTGTTACGGGATCCGAGCGCGCTGTTCGGGACGCCGGACGTGTCCCGCTACGAGGATCTGGTGGACCTGCTCACGGCGGCGACCGGCTGGCGCCGCCGCCCGCCAAACCGATGCCGGGGCTTGTGATCCCGCTCGGCCTGCGCCGCGGCTACCACCCCGACGCGCCGGTGCACCCGGCACGTCCCACCCGCCTCCGGCTCGTCGACGACGTCCCCGGGACCCGCGCCTGGCCGGTCCGGTTGTGCTCGGTGCGGATCCTGCGCGACAGCGACGCCCGGTGGCATCACGAGCCGGGCCTGCTCGTCCACGCCAAAGCCGCCGACCGGATCCCCGGCGTGGCCAAGCTCGCCGCCGACCTGGGCCTGGAAAGGTTCGTCGTCACCGGCAACGACATGACCGCGGCGTGCCAGGTCCGCGCCCCCGCAGGGACTGCGGCATAGTCCCCAGGCGACACGGGTCTTAGCAGCCGGGCTCCGGTCGGCCGAGCAATCCGGCACGCGTCCGCGGTGCGGCAATGGGGCGCCCCGCGAGGACGGCGGTCAGGCTGAACCGTCGTGGCCGTCCGGCGGGGCGGTGAAGCTCGCGGCGATCTCGCCCACGGGTCATCGCCGCTACTCAACCCCTCAGGCATCGTCGGCTTGGTCAAGGGCTTCGCCGATCGCGGTCAGCACGGCACGGTAGGCGGGTTTCTCGAACCCGTCCGGCAGGAGCTTGAAGCTGTGGAGGTGGGCGTCGCTCGGGCCGCTGTACCCCTGGATCTTGCCATCGGCGTATCTGCTGGGGTCCGGCCGGACGTCCAGCAGGCCGAGGCGGTTGAGCATGATGTGCGCCTCGTAGGCGTCGCGGCCCAGGCCATAGCGCAGGAGGCGCTCGCGGCCCTCGATCTTCACCTCGTCGGTGAGGGCACCGAGCGAGGCGATCATCAGGACGAACGCGAGCTCGGTGTCCTCGAGGCAGTGGACCCAGCCCTGGGTGAAGAACGAGACCGGGAGCCCGAAGGCTGCCTTGTCATCGGCCTTCGGCAGCCGGTAGACGTCGTTGGGTCCCTGGTCGCGTCGGCCCCCTTCATCCATCAGCTCGAAGGCCTCGTACTTGTTCGAACCGGCGTCGATGTTGGGCAGCGCGACCAGTTCCTCCTGGTGGAGACGGTCGAGTGTCGCGTGGAGCTGGCGGCGCTTCTTCGCGGCAACGGTCATGTAGACGTTGCCGCTGGTGTCCTGCGAGGGCGAGGCGAGCAGGTCATCCCACCCGGTGTCGTCGTGGGTTCCCCGTAGTGGGCGTTTGCTGACCGGGTGCGAGTCGGCCCTGGCCGCTGAGGTCTGGGCCTCGAACAGCGCGGTCAGGTAGAACCGCAGTGCGGCACCCCGCGGGCTCATGATCCGGGTGGACGGGGGCCGAAGGGACGGGGGCGGAAGCGAGCGGTCCGAGAATTCCCCCGGGGCGGGCTCACTCCGGCGGACGAACCGTCGTCGGATGAGCACGGTGGTCAGCTTTGGCTTCCTCGCCCCGAGGCTTGCCATGTTGTCGGTGGCCTGAGCGATCGACTTGCGCATGGTCTGAAGCCGGATCAGTCGACGTCCGAGCTGGACACGTTCCGCTGCATTCGGACTACGAGGTGTGAGAAGGAAAAAATCTTCCAAGATCTTTCTCCTTGCTGAAATGAACGTCTTGACCCGCCAGAAAGCCCGCTGTTCGTATGGTCATCGGCTACCTGGCTCACTGGCGGATCAAGACGTATCCCCACTCTACACCCACCTGCCCGCGAACCTGTGCAAGATGATGTCGAAGGCCAGCGCAGAGCAGGTTTTCGAGGAAATGGGCGGCCCCCGGCTGGTACCCGGAGGCCGCCCGGAGAACTCCACGACCCGCAACAGGAAGTAGGGCTCATGACCACAGTACGGCCTTCGGGCAGCTCGCAGACCCCGTCGGGCGGAGATGCCCCCAACCGGCGGCTGCCGCTGCGCTGGCTGGTGATCGGCGTCATCTCCGCCCTCGCGGCCGCCTCGGCGTACGCGGCGTCCGGCCAGTCCGCTGCCATCCTCGTCGCGGTCGGCGTCGCCGCCGCACTGCACAAGATGATCGACTAACTCACCAGCCGCAGGGAAGCGAGGCGCCGGCGTGGGCACTCGCCTCCCTGCGGCCCCGGTCGTCCTGGCCGCCCGCGCCTTGCTGCGGAGGCTGAGGCCGTCGACGGACTCGCGGTCGTTCCACGCGCGCCTCTGTCATGCCGCCGTCGAGCATGAGGGAGTTGCGCAGCGACTTCTCGACCACCTCGGCCGGGATTTCCAAGATCGCATCGGCGTCGCGGATTCTGGCACCAAGGAGGCCCGCTACCCGGCCGGGTGCCTGCTCAACGAACCAGCCAAGCGCGTGGCCGGTCTGGGGCATGAGGCTGATCTGGCCGTTCGTGGAGGTCGTGCGCTGATAGCGCTGCAACTCCCACAGCACGCCCTGCTCGATCATCCAGGCCAGGTCATAGACGGG
Organism: Amycolatopsis orientalis DSM 40040 = KCTC 9412; assembly: GCF_000478275.1. Lineage (GTDB taxonomy): Bacteria > Actinomycetota > Actinomycetes > Mycobacteriales > Pseudonocardiaceae > Amycolatopsis > Amycolatopsis orientalis. The sequence goes on along the minus strand of NZ_ASJB01000044.1, from coordinate 81,241 downwards.
GATGGCGGCGTCGGCGTTGACAGTCGCGACCCAGCCGAGTTGTTGGGCCAGGTCCTTCGCCGCGGGCTCGTTTCGGAAGGGCCGGGCCCAGCGTCGACGGCCGGCGGGCTGTTCCCACAGCTCTCGCAGCAGCATGCCGGTGAGCCTGTCCCACAGGTTCCGCAGCGCCGGGGAGAGCGGCCGTGGCGCTGCCGGGGTCGCGGCGGCGTTGTTCGAGCCAGTCGGTGACGACGGGACGGGGCCAGCGTTTGCGGCCGCCATCGCTGGCCTGGGGCGCGGGGATGGCGGCTTCGTCGCGGGCGATGTAGGCGCGCAGGGTCGAGGCGGCGATCCCGGCCTCGGCCGCGAACTCGTCCACCTCGAGCAGCCCGGTCTCGGCCAGCTCGGGCGCGTTTAGCGTCACCACGCTCTGCTCCAGCGCCAGGGCGCCGGGTCGGTCGGCGCGGTGCAACGCGGTGACCGAGCAGGGGCAGCCCGCCGACTGGTTCACCAAGGCGGTTGACTAGTTCGACCGATCCGGGGGCTCGGGTGATAGAACAGCACGATGTCAGGACCATCTTCGGCGACCAATTGGCTTGATCGTGACCCACCCTGGCCGACTTGCCAGGCGCGAAATGGCTCCGACGTATCATGTCCTGGGGTGAAAGTCTCTGGGTTTGAGCAGTGCCTGGCACACCTTCATCGCGATCAACTCCAGGAGTTTCTAAGCACTCTTGGGCCGGGTGCGGATCTCGACGCACGTGGCACCACGTTCAACGAAGACCTGCTTGCACAAATTGCCCAAGTTTTCGCCGCGCCTTCTCCCGACGCGCCAGCGGGCGGCATACGATTCGGCTCTCTAGACTGCGCCCGCGCACATTTTGTCGAGAAAGTTTGGCTTCCCGACGTAACCTTTACTGGATCAGTCAATTTTGCTTCCGCACGTTTCGACAAGGATGTGCGGATTGTTAACGCACAATTCGATGGGCAGGTAAGTTTCTGCAACGCCACATTCGATGGATTAACTGATATTCAATTCGCGTATTTTAGTAGACTCCCAGACTTCGACGACACCCGCTTCAATGGCGAAGCCAGGTTTGATCACACGAACTTTGTTAGTGGTGCCACCTTTCAGCACGCCCGATTCGGCGGGGACACAACGTTCACTGGCGCTCGAACTGAGGACGGGGACATAGACTTCGAGGACGTCTGGTTTGGTGGAAATAGCACGTTTCGAGACGTCCGATTCCTCGGTGGTGCAATCTTTTCAGATGTGTGGTTTAGTGGACTTGCTTTGTTTGAAGGCTCCCAATTCGAAAAATATACAGGCTTTATTGGTGCACGTTTTGACCATGCCGCCGAGTTTAGAAACGCGCAGTTCGGTAGCGGAGTCCGATTCGACCACGCCAAGTTCAATGGATACCTCGATTTTGCCCAGGTACACGTTGCGAGGAAGGCTACATTTACCGGTGGTAGGTTTGAGGTCGCCTCCAAGCTAGGTCCGTTAAGTGCGGGAGAGCTTGTTCTCGACGATGTGATACTTTCTCGATCCGCCGTCGTGGAGGTCGATGCTGACTGGGTCTCTTGCGATGGCGCCCGGTTCGAAGACGGGGTGGCATTGCGCCTGCGTCATGCAGTCGTCAGTCTCCAGCGCGTGTTTTTCGGGGGGCCGTCGTCCTTGCAGGGGCAAGTGCACTCCTTCCCCCAGGTTAACCGTCCGACCATCCCGCAAGCCGAGAACGCGCCCACATCGCAGAAGGGTGGCACCATCTATCGAGAGGCGCCGCGAAGTGGCGTGGGTTTCCAACTAGTCGGTCAATGGGAGCCTAGCCTGGTGTCCTTGCAGGCGACCGACGTATCCGAACTGATATTGACCGATGTCGACCTGCGGTGGTGCAGATTCGCCGGTGCCCACCACCTCGACAAACTCCGTATCGAGGGACAGAGCCATTTCCACCGTCCGCCATCTGGCTGGCAAACGGGGTGGGCGTGGCCATCGGTTTGGCGATGGACCCGCCGCGACGTTCTCGCTGAGGAGCATGATTGGCGTTGCAAGAAGCCCGGCGCCAAGGCCAAGACGGTCGGCTGGCAGCCGCATCCACTCAGCGATGACGATAGCCATCTCGACATCGGTTCGCAACGGCTGGCCGCAGTTTATCGATCGCTGCGAAAAGCCTTGGAGGATGGCAAAGATGAGGCTGGAGCCGGCGACTTCTACTATGGCGAGATGGAAGCCCGTCGGCACGGCGGTCCTTTCCGTGACAGAGTCGTACTTACGGCTTATTGGCTGGTTTCTGGATACGGGCAGCGAGCATTCCGCGCCGTCACCGCACTCGCCGTCCTCGTTGCAACCATCACCATCCTGTTAATGAGCTTCGGGCTACCCGCAGTAAACTCTTCCCAGCAAATCACCGGCGTTCTGCCGCAGGGTGCCGCAGCCTCACCTCAAACTGTCACCTTGCAAGTCAACGAGTCCCCACTTGCGTTGCCCGCAATTGGCCAGCGATGGACCTGGGATCGGGCAGGTAAGGCAGTGCAGACCGCCATCGGCTCAGTGGTCTTTCGGGACGCCGGTCAGAAGCTCACTTCCACCGGGACCTGGACCGTGATGATGGGACGCTTCCTCGGCCCTCTGCTTATCGCGCTCGCGCTTCTCGCCATCCGCGCCAGGGTCAAACGCTGACAACTGGGTCGACGACGCTGGCCGACCGCCGACGCCCGCCTCGTCGATCTCGATGCCAGCGTCACCGAGATCGCTGAGCTGTCCGAGCTGACCCCGGCCGACGTCCCGTCGTCTCCGCAAGCTCGCCAACGACTCCCGACAGGCGTGCTCGCCAGCCGGATCGTTAACCTCGACACTGGTGCGATGACACGGGAACGCGGTGACGAGCAGGTCGCCTTCGCGGTCGTTGAGCGCGTCTTGGGTGCAAGAGTCGAGCCCTATGACCTGGGTGGTCGGCAGAACGTCGTCGACGGGCTGCTGCACTATCCCGACGGGCGCGAAGGCGTTCTGGAGATCTCCTCCATTGGCCCGCAGGCCGAGGCGGCGATCACAGCGGTCCTGGCCGATAGGACGAAGACGCGTTACACGGTGGACGGCTTACGCAGCACCTGGATCGTCACCGTGCCGCGAAACTTCCCGCCGAAAGATCTCAAAGGCATCGACGCGCTGCTGCTGATGTGCGAGAGGCACGACGTGCCCTCGCTGGATCAGCTGTACGGGGCCGCCCTGCTTGGGCAGATCAGCTCCGCAGTGACTGACGCCGTCGATGCCGGAGTCTCGGCCAATGTCGCCCGCAGCAGCACCGGGCGGCCACCGGAGGTCTGGGTTCTGGTCGATGGCGTCGGTGGGCTCGCCGATGGTGGCGAACGGCTCCTGCCAGGCGAACTCGCGATCCACCTGGAGTCGCCGACGATGCAGTCGAAGCTGACCAAGCTCGGCAAGGACGGCCACAATGACCGGCACCTGTTCTTGTGGGTGCGGATGTCGGCGTTCAGCTACGCGGTGACCGACAACCTCTACTTCGGTGGCCCGCTCCCGAGCGAAGCACCGGATCTCCCCGGCGGATTGACCCAACTATGGCTGGCCGGCGGCTACAGCGCCGGAGGTGTCGTGCGGGCTATCCACGGCGATCGCTGGGTTCGCGAGCATCCGTACAACAACTCGCCCGGCACCAGCGGCGACAGCTGACCAACCCGGCGCGATCAACCGGGGCGGCATTCGAGTACCCCGGAACGGGCCACTCGTCTGAGTGTCCCTTGGTTAGGGGTGTAGTGCTCGGTTGCCCCGCCCCGTAGGCATGACTGGCAATATTCGCATGGGTTCTCGCAGACCACCGCGCCACCAGCGACGTTGACGGATCTCTCTATTGCTGCTGAATGCTGAATGCCTTCGACACCGTCGGGCACCTTGCACTGGTAGAGCGGCTCCGACGCTTCGCCGAGGCGGCAGCGCGGCCGTGGACCTGCTCTGCACCGCGCTGGCCGCCGAGTGCCGGGCGCATGGTTCGCTGCTGAGTTGAGAGTCCCTTGAGGCCGGATGACTTCTTCGTCGACCGAACCGAACCGCTCTGGCCGGATGTTCTGGGATCCCGGCGCGTCGACGAGGACTGCTGGACCTGCGTCGAGGGGGGGTCCGCTCGACGACCACGACGATGTCGATGCGGCGGTCGGCCTTGCCCGTCTCGTCCACGACGCGTTGGAGAGGTTCGGCACAGGCGGCGGAGTAGAGCTGGACGAGCAGGAGATCCGGGTTGCGCTGATCGTGCTCAACGCGGCGATCCGCCGCTTCGGAATCACGACCTTCGAGCTGCCCCTTCCGCGACTTCGAAACCTCTAAGGGGCTTTGGAAACGGCGACTGATCTTGTCAACAGTTTGGCCGCGGTGACTAGGGTCTGCGCACGGGGCGAGCAGTTGCTCGGATTCGAGACAACGGAATTCGGGCCTGCGGCGTTGAAGTGTTATGTCTGAGGTCCTGTACAAGCCGGCGGTCAACCCTCCCGAGCGAGTGCTCCATCATGCGCTCCTCTATCGCGACGGTATTGCGACGCTCGCGCCGGACGATGATCCCCTCGCGCATCTCGATACACGGGTGCGGTGCGCGCACGAGGCAGGCCTGTACCGGCCGTTGCCCACGGGCAGCCTCTGGCGGAACCCCAGAGTTCTCGATGCCCTGCAGGAGAAGTCGTACCACGCGGTCGTCCAGGATGAAGTTCGCGAACTCGTGCTGCGAGGCAAGTTCGAGCCGCGATGGGGGCAGACTTACGACTGCTGGATGGGCAAGGACCGCCTCGTGGCGGGGGACATCCGAGCGCGCGATGCCAGGGATCAGGCCGCAGCCCTCGTCGACAGCGCCACGGTCCGTATCGGTGTCGTTCAAGCCGCCTGGACCGGTGGGTGTTACGTGAGCGGATGGGACTTTTACCCGGTCATGTGTTCAGGTTCGAGACCCTTGACTAGCGTCGACCGCGAGGTGATGGTGCGTACCGCTAACATCCTCTCGGAGCTTGAGAACGAGAGCGGCACAGCGCCGATGTTCGTAGCGTGCTTCGGCCCTGAGTTGGTAGACGTAGACCGATGGATCGGTAGCGAGGGCCGCAACGACGTCCTGCTAAATGTCGACGTCGGCAGGATCCTCCCCGACCCGCGCCCCGGTATCGACACCGCGGCGCTGATCAGGTTCCGGCAGAAGTACGACGACGAGCGCCGACGCCTGATCGTGGCCGTCGAACGTCTCGTAGAGCAGTTGACGCAGACGTATTCGGAACCGAGACACGTCGAGCGCGCTGTTCGGCGCGAGATCTCCGACGCCCTGGCCGACATGTGTTCGGCGGGCCGATCGGTGCTGCGCGGATGGTCCAAGAGACTGGTCTCCGTCGTCATCGCGACCGGGAGCACCGCTACGGCCATGGTGGCGTCCGGCACATCTCCTGTGCTCACGGTGTTGGGCTCGGTCGGTGCCGGCATTGCCGTCAACAAGGCAAGCGAACCGATCCAGAACTACCTGCGCAACCCGAGGAGCGATACCTACCGCTATCTGCACCGGATCGGCGCGGCCCAGGCCTAACCCGGCTATGGCGTACTACTGACGCGAAGAAACGCCCGTACTCGCGAACGAGGGTGATCGCGGATGGGGATGAACGCCCGGGAGGCAGCTCGCCGAAAGCCCCGCCAGCTTGGACGGCGCGCGAGCCACCTGGCGCTGCCTCGTCCGCTAGCTTGCCCACGAACGCGATGGCAGCGAGGAAGACCTGATCCGTGACCCGGGACTACCTCCGGCTGCTCGACGACGAGATCGCCCGGCGGGTCGAAGCGGCGCGCGCTGGCCCCCGGTGCCGGGCGACGATGTAGAGCAACTTCAGGACTGTCCGGTCTGCGACCGGTCAGCGCTCGTCCCGGTGGGCGGCGGCGGCGACTAGGGCGTCGGCATCGCCGCGGGCACCTGTTTCGTCTGCGGATACCACCGCAGCTTTGCGCAGGCGGACCGCGAAGCCAGGACGATCACACTGAACTACATGAGGACTGGGGTCCAGGGCCTCGCCTCGGGGCGGCCGTGGGGTCACTCAGATGTTGGGCCTTGCCGGCGCCGGATCCGCACATCGAGCGGCTCTTTGGGTTCTTCCCGATACCAGCCGGAATGGTCAGACCACTGCCAGAAAGCCAGTTGGTACTGCGCGAACGGCTGCGCGACTGAGTTGTCGGCGTACGCGAGGGTTTGAAGCTCTTCCTGATCGCCTTGCTCGGCGAAGTACTCGGCGAGCCGTTGCCCCGCGTAGGCGTCACCGTCGTCGGTCTTCGCCCGCAGGTTGTCCACATCGCCGTTCTCGGCCAGCACGTCGACGACCAGCTCCGAAAGCACCATCGCATCTTCGGGGCCTTCGGGATCAAGCCACGCTTCCAGGGACTCGGCGCCGTACTCGCGGGCGAGGGTGTTGATCATCAAGGTCGCCAGCCGCGAATGAGGTGTGGCCTTCAGGACGGACACACCGGCGCCTTCCGCCGCCGGAGGGCTCACCGGTGCTTCATCGGCCGCGACCGCCTCTTGCAGGAGGCGGCTGAACCGGTCACATTCCTCCTCCACGAAGGCGGCGTTCGAGTCCCGGACGTTTCGGGCGAGAGCATCGACGATCATGAGAAGGTTCTCCGCGGGCGGAATTCGTGGAGCGCTGAACGCGCGCCGCACGGTCTCGGCCGAGATCTCGTGGTGATTCGACTCTTCGTTCTTGATCGCCTTCGCGATTCTGCTCAGGCTCAAGTGATGCGCCTTGCCGTGCAGCTCGTGGAGGGCATCGTTCAGGCGCTTCAGGGGTCCTTCACCGAGGACCGGTTGCGCTAGCCGTGGCATCGACTCCTCCTCCGATCGCCCCAGATCACCTCATCACTCTCCTCACCTTGCCTCATACCGCCCCGAACCTCACCACGGTCCGGGCACCGGGTGAAGGCTGAACGAGCACACCACCGCGGACCTCGCCCCTCCCCCGGAGGCGAGTCCCCCGGCCGAACGGAGATTCGTATGCCACTGCCCACCCCCGTCCTGATCGCGGCCGTCATCGCCCTCGGGATCCTGATCGCCTACGGGATGAAACTGAGCTTCCTCTTCCTGCTGCACCGCCGAGACGACACGGTCGGTCTTCGCGTCCAGACTGGTCTGTCAGGTGGAGCTCACCCCGGACACCGCCGCCCGCAGGACACCGGCTGCGCGTGCGGTGGCCGGGAATCGGGGTGGCGATAGGTGAAGCCCCCACGGGACGAGCGGACCGCGCCTGGTCCGCCCGCCCCGCAAGGGCAGTTCGCCTTTGTCAGAGGATCACGCCGGCACGCATCGCCAGCGCCACCATCTCAGCCCGGTCACCCGTGCCGAGCTTGCGCCCGATGCGGGAGAGGTGAGACTTCACCGTGAGAGCGGAGAGGCTGAGTTCCTCACCGATCTCCTTGTAGCTCTGGCCGTCGGCGACGAGCTGCAGCACCTCGACCTCGCGCGCGGAAAGCTCGCGCGGGGTGTTGTCGGTGCCGGCGACCCGGGTGCCGGTGGCCAGGACCGGTGCGAGGCTCGGGTCCGCGTAGGCGCCGCCCTCCAGTTCGGCGAGGTTGATAGCTACCTGGCCGGGCCCAAGGCTGACGCCCTCGCGTAGCGCGACAGACGTGTTCACTCGCACTGAATCGGTGCCCGTTTCCGCGCCCAGCGTCTGTACGCTTGATCCAGAGCGCGTCGCACGGCCGGACACCGCAGTCGCAGCAATGTTTGCATCGGTTGCCTCTGCGCTGGTCTCTCGAAAGCCATAGCCGTCGGCTCGCAGGCGTTCAAGCCCGCGCCCGACATCGAATTCGGCTTCGTAGCTCTCCGGCAACCGGGCGAGCCTGGCGTCCAGATCCTCGTCATTCATGCGAGCTCTCCCCCTTCCTGCGCGTTGACCGAGATAAGAACGCTTCGAGGGCTTGATGAGCACGCGACAGGTGGAAGCGGACGGTGTTCTTGTTGATTTCTAAGGCTTCGGCGATCTGGACCTCCGACATGCCCCTGAAGTACTTCATGCGCACGACCGCCCGCTGGCGGGGCGGAAGAGCTTCCAGGGCCACCGGGAGCATGTCGAGATCATCTCGCCGGGCGTGTTGATCGAGAACCCGGTCGAAGGCATCGCTGCTCGTTTCATCCACTTCCTCCATCCCCGCTTCAGGATGCGGCCGGTCGTTCCGGTCCGAGCTGTTCAGCCACCTCACCCACCGGTTGTGCACCACCGTGATGATGTACGTCCGTGGATGGGCGACGGACCCGTTGTTGCGCAGGCACTTCCCGATCGCCAGGAACGCCTCGTGGACAAGGTCCTCGGCCGTGAGCGCGTCAACACCCCGGACACGGAGGTAGTTGTAGCCCGCCCCTGCGTGCTCGGCGAACCAGTCCTCCAGCAAGGCTGCCGCCGGAGCGTCGAGCCGAGCTGCGACGTCCGGATCGGACCGGCGAGCCGACGCCGCCTGCGGATCATCGCTCGAGCGTCCCATTGCCCTGTTCCAACTGAAGCAGGTGCCCAGCCTGGTCGACCTGGGCCTGAACACTGTCCGGCTGACCATCGACGGGTCTGACGATCATCCTGAACCGGTCGGATTCCCGGTCGATCCACACGCCACCTCCGGTACCAAGTTGACGCAGGACCACTTCCGCCGTTGCCCGGTCCTCCTTCTCCCGCGCGAGGCGGTAGCGTCCCTTGATCCACTCATGGAGCGCGCCACAGCCATTCCTAAGACCCCGGAAAAGGCTCCCTATCGTGATCACACCGTTCTCCCAGATGTCCAGCCGCCGGGCGTTGTACCCCGCTGCCCTGTTAGAGCAAGGCGGGCCCATTTCTGTTTGGTTGACCGGAAAATACCTGGTCAGGGCGGGCGACGACATGAAGCCGGAAGCCGCGAGCGTACCTCTAGGCCTTGGTTGTGGCTCCGGCGAACCGGCGCGGATCGCTGTAGCGGCCAGACCTGCTCGGCGACCTGCCGGTGGGCGCCGCCGAGGTGCTGGGGCTCCCGGTGGTGGTGAGGTCGGTGGCGGCGACGGCCTGGTCGAGGACGCCGGCGACGTCGCGGTAGGACCTGACGTCGTAGCCGTTCTGCGGCTCGTCGCCGTCGCGGCCGTGGTGCCGCAGAGCGCGGGCGAGCGCGGGCAGCCCGGCCGCCGCCGGAGTACCAACAAGGGGGGTCATGATGGTTCCGCGTCCGGGCCTGCTCCGGTGAGGGATGGCAGTCCGCCGGCGATGAGCGCGCGAATGGTTTCGGCGAGCGGGGCGTAGACAGGGTCGGCGCCGTCGCAGCGGTCCAGCAGCGCGCTCAGGGTCGCGGCGATTTCGGCCACGACCGTGGCGGGGAGGCTGTCCCCGGTGTCGGCGATGCGGTGCAGTGCGGTCACGTGGCTGTGCGCGGTGATCGCCGCGCGGGTCACCGCGGCGGCACCGGACTGCACGGCGCCGCCGAGGGTGCCGCTGCCGGGCATGTGGATCTCGGCGCCGTAGGCGGCGGCGAGTTTGTGCGCGGCGGATTGGCCGGGCTGAAGACCGTCGTGGACGTAGATCTGGGTGGTGGTGATGCTGCGGTGCCGCAGCATCCGTCGAACTCGGTCGAGGGTGATGCCCAGCTCGTTGAGGGCACCGGAGGCCGCGGTGTGGCGCAAAGCGTGCAGGTTCAGGTCATCGGCGTTCGGGAGCCCTGCACGTCGGGCGAGACCGGCCAGCGCCATCGTCGCGCCCTGCTTGGTCCAGTGCTTCCCGGAGCTGGTAGCGAGCAGCGGCTCTTCCGGCGGCAGGGCGGCGAGGGTCTGCCGGGCGGCCCGGCAGTCGAGGTAGGCGTCGAGGACGATGGCGACCTGGGGCGGGATCGGGTCGGAGACGTCCCGGCTGTGGCCTTTGAGGTGATAGCGCAGGCGCCGGTGGCCGCCGTTGTGGTGGAGGCCGCCCGCGGCGGCGGCGAACACAGCGCCGCTGCGGATGCCGGTGGCCGCGAGCAGCCAGACCAGTGCGGCCAGCCGGAGCGCGAGTTCCCGTTTCGCGAGGTTGTCGCCGGCGGCCTCGACTTCCCGCATCGCCTGCCGGAGCAGCGTGCCGATCTCGGCGATGGTCAGGAACGGCGTGTCCGACTCGTCGGTCTTGGTCTGGGCTGGGCGCTGGGCGTCAGTGACCGGATCGGTGATCTCAACGCGACCGCGGCGCAGGTAGGTGTACCAGCCTCGGATGGCGGCCATCCGCTGGTTGATCACCGACGCCGAGGCGCCATCGAGCTTGAGTCCCAGCGTCCAGCTGTCAACGTCCGGAGTGCGCGCCCGCAGCGGATTCACCGAGGTGAGCTGGCAGTAGTCCAGCCAGCTGAGCAGGCCCCGGTAATAGGCCTCCGCCGTGTTCGGGGAATCGTCGTAGTGCCGGGCGAGCCAGAGAAGCGATAGGCCGCGCGGAGAATGCTCCTCCCCCGGCTGCGGCATCGGCAGCGTGGCTCGCAGTGCTTGCAGCAAGGGGTGCGGCAGCGCGGCGAACGCCTCGGCGGTGCTCGCCCTGGAACGCCTGGGCGACGCCCATCCGGAACTGCGGCAGACCGTCGCGGACCTGCTATGCGCGTACCTGCGGATGCCGTTCGACCATCAGCAGAGCGAGCCCTCCCAGTGCGAGACCGTGCCACACCAGGCCGCAGCCACCGCCGACCACGAACGCCAAGTGCGCCTGGCCGTGCAGAACATCCTGCATGCGCATCTCTCCACCAGAACGGGACCACGTGCCCCCGGAAAGCGGAACTGGGGACCCCTGTCACTCAACCTCGATGGCGCAACCCTCATCAACTTCACCCTGGGGGAATGCTCGGTCGGCGCCGTGAGATTTGCTGGTGCGACGTTTCTCGGCTCGACCTACTTCAACTTCACCGCCTTCACGAGCGGCGCCTTCTTTCACCGGGCGACCTTCACCGCGGACGTCAGCTTTTACTCGGCGACCTTCGACGACGCTGCCAGCTTCGGCGGCACCTCGTTCGGCGGCACCGCACATTTCAGCGAAGCGGCCTTCCGGAGCATCGCCGGTTTCGACGAGGCCACCTTCAAATCTTCCGTACTTTTCCAGGCCGCACGCTTCGCCACCGACATCGACTACCGCTACCCAGGTGTCCATTTTCAGAGGACCACGTTCGCCGAAAGGCTGGACCTGGATAGAGCGATCGCGGCTGCGCCGATCATCTTCACCAAAGCCGACATCCCCGAGCTGCGTCTCGACTACTCCGCACTCCATGGCCTCATCGGACTCGCCCGGCCCGAGAACTCCAGTCGATTCTCCGCCGCCCACGCCACCAATCACGGGCGAACGATGCTCCTCGAGGAGCAGTTCGATCTGCCCTGGTCGCCGAACTTCGACGAGGAGCAGCCGCCCCGGGGACGACGGCCTGATGCACCAGCGGGGCCCTCGGCGAGGCCTCACGTGGAGGCCGGACAATCGGCGGGCCTGCCACGGTGGCCCCCGACGCAGCTCGTGCACCTGATGGCGACAGCCTGGCGGAAGGGTAAACCGCTCAATCGAGTCTGAGCCCACTGCCAGGCCTTGTGCACGGGCGGGGGGCGTTGAGCGGGTGGTGGGCCTGCGCTGCGCAATGCCGCTTCGCGGGGCCCGTGACGGTTACGGTGGGTCGATGACCAGTGCAGAGGCGGCAGGACAGACTGACGAGGTGCCCGACGGCGACCTTGCTGGGCAGTTGCAGCGGCTACGGGCCGAGATCGCCGACGTTCGTGAGCGGCGCGTCGCGGTGGAGCGAGCCACTGCGACACGGCGGAGTGTGGAACTCGCAATCGACGCGGCGGTGCGTGACCGGGATGCGGGAATCTCACCCCGATCGGCGGAGCTGCGCCGTCACGGGCTCGACCTGTCGCAGCGGCTGCGGAAGATCTGGACCGACGCGGACTGGCTGCGTAACGCGGTTGCCCGGCTCTGCCGGGTGTCTCACTCTGTCGGTCAGCACAAGCACTGCTACGGCGCAGCAGTACGCTGATCTCACAATCGCACACGATCGGCGAGAGTCGGCCGGGATACCGAGGGAGGTGCTTGCGCGGATGTCCTCCGCAGCTGATGACGTTCCTGTCGTTGTCACACGTAAGGGTAAGCTCGGCGCGCCTGCCGAGGCGCCGTGCCGGACGTGCCCGTATCGGCGTGATGTGCCCTCCGGTGTTTGGGACATCACCGAGTACGAGAAACTCGCCCGCTACGACCAGGACACCGGGGACCAACCCGCTGCCGTGTTCCAGTGCCACCTCACCGATGAGGACAACCATCCCACCAAGCGTCGCCGTTCCGGCGAGACGGAGGGCGGGCTCGCCCGGATCTGCGCCGGCTGGGCCGGATGCCACGATAGTGACAACCTGCTCAGCCTTCGCGTAGCCGTACGTAGTGGCGTTATCAGTCTCGAGACCGCCGAACGCACCCGCGACTACGACTCGCCGGTCCCGTTGTGGGAGTCCGGGGCCGCGGCGGCCGCGCACGGTGTCAGCGCGATTCTTGACCCACCTGCGGATACCCGCCGGGTCATCGACAAACTCGTCCGCGTGTACGGCAAGAACAGCCGTCACGACACCGTGGCCGATGCCGCCACTCCCGCACAGGATCGCCCGCCCCGCGAAGGATCCGTGTCCCCCGTCGAGCCTGACACAGCCACACCTGTACGCAGGCTTCGGGCAGCAAGGGCGATCCACGGCTTTCTCATCGACAGTGCCGGGTTCGACGCCGGCCCGCCCATGATCGAGCAAGCCGCCGAACTCGCCGACCTCCTAGCTAACGCTGGCCTGCTCTCACACGACGTCACCGGACAACAGGTCGTGGACACAACCGCGGTGATCCGGGCGTACATCGTCGACAGCAGCGGCGAGGACCTCGGCCCGCTCACCACCCACCAAGCCGAACAACTGCGGGACACTCTCGCCTCCGCCGGCCTCTTCGGCGACGGAACGTTCACCCCGCTCCCCTGACCGCCCCACACGACGACAGACCACGATCGTCGTAGCGCCGAAACTCGACCTACCCGTGTCGCACCACCCCATCGCGCGGAGCGGGGGCACGATCTCGCTCGTAGACGGTAGACCTGGCGTGCTGGGTTCGTGGTCACGGCGATCGGGAGCAGCCCGCCGAGAAACGCCGGTCCCCAACGAGCCCGGACGGATGCCGTGGCACTGCCACAGGCTGTTGCGGCGACGGACTAGGGCAGCGTGTCCGGAGTGAGGTGAAGTCCGCGCAGGCCTCGGACGACGGCGTGTCCGGGCGCTTTGATCGCGAGTCGCCACTGGCGTTCGTGTGCTTGTCCGGCGTTGATACTCGTCGCACCGGATGGGGTGTCGAGTATGCAGCTTTCACCGATGTCGGCGAGTCGATAGCCCCGGTGGCGGTACCACCGCATCACCGGCATATCCCCAGCGTCGACTTTCGCGACGAACACCCGCACACCCTGATCACCGAGATACCGCTCGGCATGATCGAGCAACGCGGTTCCCGCTCCGCTGCCACGGAAGCCCTCCTCGACGGCCAGGATCTCGATCTCGGCGACAGACCGGGCAAGCCAGGCCCTCTGCTCACCGTGATGCGACAAGACGAAATCCACCGGCGTGCACACGTACACCACGCCCACCAGGCGATCGCCGGCATGCGCCCCGAAACACCAGCCCGCACAGCCGGGCAGGCCAGGGAACTCGATCCGGCCTCCGGACAGATCGAGAGCCGCCTGCAGCGCCCCGCCTTCCACGAGCCCAGGGACCGCCGCCCCGGCCGCGATCGCCACCGCGGCGGCTCCCTCACCCGCGCGAAGCAACCGCACGCGCACGGTCGTCCGCTGCACATCGACGTCGAGCGACGTGCTCTGCGGGCGCGGATCACGAAGGTGAGGGGACATAAGGAAGCTCCGTTCGTTCACCACGAGGCTAACGTGTCACCTGCCCAACCAAAACGACGTCGGCCCCGGCACACGCCAGTGCACGCGCCCCACACGAACACCGCCCATCCGGACGGGTCGCCGCCGTGCGAAGACCGGCGACCGTCGGGCAGTACCCTGGCCCGCATGGTGGCCGCTGACCAACCTAACGATCCCGCAGGCGAACTGAAACATCTGCTGGCGGTCCGGGCAGAACGCTTCGCGACAGAGCAGGCCGTCCACCTCCTGCGTCAGGCGATCAAACTCGGAGACACCGCCCGGATCGCCGCCGGTGTGACGGCCGCGATCGACGCGGTACATCACCTCGCCACCCTGGTCATCGCACCCCCAGGCGACACGACCTCCACGCAACTGCGGACACAGCTGCACAACTGCCAGACCTCCTTCCACAAGGCGCACCAGCAGGGCGACACCGACGGCGTCATCGGCCGCGGCGAACTGATGGGCGACGCGGTCATGAACTACGCGATCTTCCTGACCAACCTCTAGCCGCAGCCCGCGGCGAACACCTGGCACACGCGCCACGCTCGGACTGGACGCAACGATTCGGTGCCCGCCCCCAACGTCTGGTTCGCCACGACGATGGGCGGCCCGTCCCCTCTTGTTCTAGCCCACCTGCCTGGGAGAGCGCTGATGCCTGACGACGAGCTTCAGCTTCACGACTCCGCAGAACCGTCGGACGACCTCGGCATCCCGGTCATTGTTGAGGTCGTCGCCTTGGCCACCCACCTGATCAAACGTGGCGTCGCGTTGACCACCCACGGACCAGCTCGCGGTCGCCCTGTACCGGGTGCCCGGCGACGACATGCCCGTCCTGCTCAACGCCCTGCACCGGCACCGCCTCATCACCGACCACACGCTGAGCGGCTTCGTCGGGCTCGCCTGGTCACACGCCGAACGACCCGACCTCGCACTCAGCCGCGGCCGCTGGCGGACGCTGGTCACCGCCGCCGGCCACCGCGCCTAGCCGCGGAGGTTGTCGATGACGAATTCCGCGATCTTCTTGACCGCACCACAAGGATCGTTCTGCCAGGGTCCCGCTTCCGGCTTTCCCCGGGTGTTGGTCTTGATGTGCACCAGCGTGGTGTCATCGACGCCGAGAACCAGTCGGCACGCCAGGGGTCCCTCGTCCCGTTTCGTCGAGATGTTCTCCTCGACATCCACGATCACCGCGGGGTAGCCGTTGATCGTCAGCTCTTCCCAGTGGTTGCCGGCATCGTGGCCTTGGGCGCGGCCGCTGTACAACGTGGCGATGCTCTCCCGCAGCGGCGGGAACCATGACGTGGTGACGTCGACCGACCGGCCGAGGACGATCAGACATTGGCCCTGCCGGGTCTGTTCATGCCTGCCCTCACCGAATCCGATGCTCCGCAGCTGCTCCACGGTGATCGCCGAACACGGATCGGCGATGAACTTGTTGCCGTTCAGCTGTGCGGGGATCGGCGGGACCGACACCGACGGCCCCGGCGGCGGAGACGGCGGGACCGTTCGGCAGCCGGCCAGCACCACCAGTCCGCCGGCAATCAGCAGGGCGAGCTCTCGAGCGAGACGTCGTATCACGAAGGATCGGCTCCCGGTTTGATCCGCCAGCGGCGGGGTTCTCCGACTACCTCGACGCTCGTGCCGATATCCGGGATCTTGGGGAAGGTGGTTTCGATGACCGTCAGCTCGAGGCCGCTCCCCACCAGCGCTCCGATGTTGGTGATCATGCTGCCCAGGAGCGTGTTGCAGTCACGCCAGAACTTCTCGAACGCTGAGTTGATCGCGTCCACGAAGTCTTTGGCTGACAGCGCAGCCAGCGGCGGGACCAGCAGAGATCCCATCACGATCGCGAACTTCCCGCTCAGCTGCGCCAGGTTCGCCGCACAGTTCCCGAGCGCGAGCAGCAGGTTCTTGTACGTGTCGATCACTGTTGTCGCGACCGTGCTCATCGTTTTGGTCAGGGTTGCGATCGAGATCTGTCCCTTGTTCAGGCTGTCGACAGCCATCCCGGAATACAGGGAGTACTGGTCGAACGCGTCACCGCGCCATGCGGCAGTCAGCGACAGCTTGGTGTCATTGACGATCTCGGCCGCGTCCTTCAACTTGCTCTCCCGGGCGAACACCTCGGCCAGCCTCAGCGCCTTCTCCAGGTCGCCGGCGACGAACACGCGGAGCTTGTCGAGCAGTCCGATGATCCCGTGGGCGCCGATCAGGTCCGCGTACTCCCGGATCTTCGCGTCCGCGGACTCGGGGTAGGTCATGGTGGCGAGTTCCGCGGCAGCCTGGCCCGGGTTCGGGGTGGTCACTTGATCTCACCCTCCAGCTTCTTCATCCGCTCATACGCTTCCTGATCGAGCTGCTCGTAATGGTTCGCGGCCTTGCCCAAGGCCGCGCTCAGCACAGCAAGCTGGGTCGAATTCTGGGCTGTGATCCGCTGAATCGCGTCGATGGCCGCGTTGTACCGGTCCACCGTCCCCAGACCGTTGAGACCGGGCATCATGTTCGTCGCCGTCCCCGGCAACCCAAGGTCATACGGACCGAGCGCGACATCCGCCAAGTCCTCCACCGCGAAGTTCTGCAGCAGGCCTGCTGCCTCCGCGATCGCGTCGGCCGCGGCCCGCAGCTTCTCCGGATAAACGTGGTAGCCCTGGCCGGGACCGGGGTCGAACGGATCCGGAAAGCTCATACCAGCCGCTCCTCATCCCGAACGGCGGCGATCGCCGCCTCATACCGCTGGGCCGCGGTCTCCTCGGCCCGCTGGATCCCCAGCAACAGCTGCCGCGACAGGCTCGCCGCGCTGTAGGCCTTCATCGCGGCCACGTCCACCGACACATCGACCAGCTCACCCGCACCGGTCACCGTCACCGACCCCAACTCCCCCGGCAACGTCCACGTGACACGATCCCGCGCCGCACCCGCCGCGGCCCGCTCGACCGCGGCCACCGTCGCGTCGATCTCCCGAGCCAGGTGATACAGCTCGTCCTGGTAACTCACCAGCGATCCCGCCCCTCGTCCTCGAGATCGTCGTCCAGGAAATCGAGCTGATCGAAACTCTCCTCCTCGACTTCCCCGCTATCGGGACGCGCTCCACGCGGCTCAGCCGCCGTCGCGGTTCGGGGAGCAGGTGATGGCGCGACGTCGTTCCCCTGGGTGGCCGCGGGCCCAGGGGC
This sequence comes from Amycolatopsis orientalis DSM 40040 = KCTC 9412, assembly GCF_000478275.1. Taxonomy (GTDB): domain Bacteria; phylum Actinomycetota; class Actinomycetes; order Mycobacteriales; family Pseudonocardiaceae; genus Amycolatopsis; species Amycolatopsis orientalis. The sequence continues at coordinate 64,195 of NZ_ASJB01000044.1, read as the reverse complement.
GGGTTCGGGCATCCACTCCTGGTCCTTGTCCACCACTGCGCGCACCTTGGCGACACCGACCTGAGCGGCCGCACGCCGGGCCGCCGACACCGCCTCCACCACCGCGGGCCCCAGCCGCTGTGGATGCGAACTCCGGATCACCTGATCCGCGATCGTCAGATCCACCAGCTTGCCCTGGCCAGTCACCACCGCCGACGCGACACCGTCAGCAGATCGCCCGATAAACCGGGCCCGCTCCAGCTCAGCATCAAGCTCACCAGCCTGCTGCCGCAACCTGACCACATTCAATGACACGCCGGCTCGCCCTCCCCGTCGCCCGACATCTCCCCTGCTGGCCGCCCTACCGGCCAGACCGCGCTATCTCGTGATCGACACACGAGCGTAACCGGCCGAGCGGCCAGCGTAGTCGAACCTCACACCAGTGTCTCGTCATTCCCCGAGCTCAGCCGGTAACGCGCAAGTCGGCACCACGACCGACAGCAGGAAAGCCCCGCTCCGGCAGGGCGGCGAGCGCGGCCCACCGGCGGACCGGGACCGCCTCCGACATCCGTGGGTCAACCTGGCGGCCGACGAGCGAAAAGCAGGCGTGCGGAGCGGTCTCGCCAGCTTCGCCGGAGGAAGCGGCGAAACACTGCACACGAGTACTCCCCCATTGGCATGTTGCCCGCTCCGACGCAACGTCGTGAGACCGCCCGCGTCACGTCCAGATCTTGATCATGACGGTATGCTTCCGACAAGCGACTACGGATGGTGTCCGACTCGTTGCTCCTTGCAGGAGACTGCAAGTCGTCGCTACATGCACTAGCTGGGGGTAGATGTGCCGGTTGAGACCGAGGACGACGCGACACGGACACCCCGGTCGGATTCGTTTCGCGCCTCCGATCTCGGCGCGCTCCTGGCCGGCGTAGTTTCTGGCTCCATAGGCGCTTACGCCTACTACAGCGACGTGCTGAGGCCCCTGGCGCACAGCTTCACCATCTGGATCGTGCTGGTCGTCGCAGTGACCGCCGGCGCACCTCGTCGACGCGCGACGATCCGGGCGGTTGGAGCGCTGATCGCGGCAGTTCTTGCCTTCTACTGGGGCAAGGCACTGGTCTATGACATCAAGTATGCGGGCATGCCGTACCAGATCGACGTGTCTACGACAGCGCTGTGGTGCGCGCTGGCGATCGCCGGCGGCCTGCTCGCCGGCTTCCTGTTGAATGCGATCGGCCGAACCGATATCCGCGGCACAGTGGCAACCGCCGCGGCAGTCGGACTGTTGGCCGCCGACGTCGTCCGGCAGTCCGGCCGCTCAGGCGTCGGCGTCCTGCTGCTCGCGACGGTGGTCGCGATTGGCTATGTGGGCTTTCGAGGGATTCGGTCGGCACGACAAGCCATCCAGGTTGCAGCCTACGCAATCCCGTTGGGAGGCCTCGGCTTCATAGTCGTGTCAGCACCGGACATCCTCGAGGAAATCCTGATCAGACTGGAGCATTAGCTCCTACCGCACCGGAAGCACACCGCGTCGACGCCGCCACGCCCGGCACGGGCCGCACGGACCCCACCTCTCGCCCCGATCCAACACCTGGGGTCCCAGCACCGCCGAGAAACCTTCGTCCAACAAGGTCAAGGCAGTGGAACTCGTAGCAAATCAGCTACCACACCTGTCATTCATAAGAATATGATAAGTAGTTTCCAGTGACCCTGATCACACTCGTTCGGTGGTGTTCGGCCATGTTGATCTAGTGGCAAGGTTAATTGATCGCAATTATTAGTGTGAAGCGGTTCTACTGGGGAGGGCTTCCAATGCAGGGCATGCCTATTTTCTGACCGTACCGCTGCTCATGCTCGCGCTCGTCTGTCAGCAACGAAATTGAGCCTGTCTGAACTGCCGCAATTACGGCGGTCTTCTCCTGTCTTGAAACGCCGATAGCCCCTGACTTCTGCCGTTTGCGCCATCTTCACCGTGTGTGCGGCGGACGCGAAATACATGTCACGGATGCGCTATGCGTTCGATTTCGAGGGTTGCATCCAATTGAGGTATGTCGAGAGGGTTGAAATGAATCGCGTATCGAAGATGTTCACCGTTGGCGTGGCGACGCTTGCACTCGCGTCACTGTGCGGCACCTCCGCCTCGGCGGCCACCGTGAGCGCTGACTCAGCAGGACGCTACTGCGCCTGGGTGGTCGGGCCGGCCGAGAACGGCGACGTGTCACCCGTCCTGGCGAAGTCGTGCTCCGAGGTATCACCGGCCGCGGCCACGGCCGGACTCGCATCCCAGGCTGACGAGCACGCCATCTCGGCGATCGCCGAGGCCACTCCCCTGATGTACTGGTACTCGAACGGAAACTACAACCGCAATGCCGCGGGCAGCATGACGACGATCTACGGAAACGCGGGACCGTGCGACTCAGCCGGCTACCGCGTCGAACCCGACTCGTACTGGAAGGCGAACATGTCGTCGATTCTCGGCGACAACAACTGCAGATACGCGCACGTCACCAACCGCGCACTGAACTCGGCACATGATTTCAACATCGACTTCGGAGCCGAAGGCGCCTACTTGGGCGGTTGGGACAACAACGTCGGACTGACCAAGGCGCACGCCTAAAATCCGTTGCGGCTGCCTCTGTCTGCCCTATTCCCAGGGCGGACAGAGGCAGTCTGCCGCGCAGTGAGTTCAACAGGGCGAGTCGACCTTAGGGCTCGCCGGGCGCTAGGAGTGCTGAATCGTCGATGCCGTCGGTACAGTTGCACGCTCAGCGCGAGCGCACTGGCTCGTCCGTGGCGGCTAGTTGGATTTCCCCGACGACGGCGAGGCAAGTCCCCCGCCGCCTGGTGAATCTCATGGTCAGTGCAGCGGTACCCTCCCCTGTCCGGAGATGTCCTGAGCCGGCCGGAAGCTGTCGCCTTGTGTGACAACAGTATGAACGTGATACACGAGCCGATCGATTGTGGCGGCGGCCAGGCATTCGGCATGATCTCGTCGAATCTGGACGGTGCACATTTGAGCTAACGGCCAGTTCATGCCGTTCGTCAGCGCTATTTCTCAGTAACCCCATCCTCTAAGCCGGGCGGCAAGCACGGCCATCTAATCTCGTGACGCGCCCGCCGGTGAGCTGCACGCTCGCTCGGACTGCCGTCGGAGAACACGCCCGACGGGCTAGGTGAGGCGAATACGAGCACGGATGATCCGCAGAGCCTCGGCGAGCCCTGATTGTGTGTCGAGCCCGAGCACGATCGCTTCATGCTCTGCGTAGACGATGTCCCGGACAATGGAATCGATGTCGGGTGGCGACGGAGCCGGAGACCCGATCGGGCGCGGCGGATCGTCGCGCAGGACCCGCCTCCAGGCCTGCACGATCTGCTCCACCCGCTGGGGCACCAGGGGCCGAGCGATGACTTTCCGAACCAGCACTGTGAACAGGACGCGGACGGTCTCTTCGTCGGTGGGTACGATGATGCGTTTCATCGCATCGTGCAAGGTGCTGCGGGGTGTTGGATGTGCGGGGTCGAGTTGTTTAGTGTGCCGGGCGATCTGCTCGTAAGACAACGATGCTTGGCACTTCAGGGCGCGAAGATAACCCATGAATTCATGGCGGGTCTTGATCGTGTCGAGCTTGGCGTCCCAGGCGGGGTCGAGACGTGTTCTCGGCGGCGTCGCAGGAGCATGGCGGTAATAGAGCTCCCGTGTCTGCATTCGTTCCGGGTGCGGAGCCGGGGGGCATGGTGTCCCATCGCGGGCGGCCTCCACTGTCCGGTACTGCCACACGATGCGCTGCAGTTGCCGACCTTCGACACCGCAAGCCCGAGCAATTCCGAGATAGACCGTCAAGTCGAGCAGTTCAGTCGCGTCCGGATCCCAGGCTGTTTCCAGGACCGCCAGGGGCATCTCCGGTAGCTCGCTCCGGATCCGCCACAAACGATGGCGGACTGGAAGCCCTCGCATGTCGTGGTGCAGCGCCCGCAACGCGGCCGTGGCCGCGTCTGGCGCGTCGTTCATGCCTGGCAGGAGACGACATAGGAGGCCGGACCGTGCATGTGCAAGGCCCCGACTGCCCGAACGGATCCCGCGAGCACTCCGACCGCGGCCGCAGCCGCGGTCGCGATGTCATGGCCATGCTGGAGCAGAGCGAGGGCGAACGCCATCGTGCACACCACGAGCAGCGCGGCCGTTCCACAGGTACGGCGCACCCGGACTGGGTACAGAGAAGCCGACATCTTCCAATTCACTTTCTGTGTCGCGGATTTCCGCGGTCCTTATTGATACGGGCAACTAGAACCGGGTCCGTTCCTGTGATCACCAGAGCGGGCTTCAACCCGTCGAGATTCAGGGTGCACAGTTCGGTGCGGCTGGAGAACGATCCAACACCAATGCTGAGCAAGCGCACAAGCCAACCGGTAGTCGTGCCCATCCGACCCCATCCGGACTACGGCGGTCAGGCCTTCCGGATGGACCCGGATGGCTGTTAACGAAAGCTCACCGACTCTCGCTACTTGTCAACGACAGGTCGGCATGGATGACTCGCTCTGCGGCAACGCTGGCCTGTGAATGCCCCGGGCGAGGGAGGTGCGACGCACGGCATAAGTTCGGCAGCACGGATCGTCACACCTTTGTCGGCGTGGCGCTTCCCTTTGTGACGCAGCGGTCTTGCTCTGCTCTTGACCTGCGGTTTTTTCGTTCGATCGGAGATGCAAGTACGAAGCCGAGCGGCCGCCCCTGGAACGGTGCCCTACGGCCAAGTCCCCAGGGCGCGTCCTCCGGCTCCCCCGGGGATGATGACGAGTGACCGCATGCCCGCTGAGTGTTCAGTCGCCAACATCAGCCGGTCGACCACACAAAGTCTCACCGCAGATCGCGCAATCACTCGTTCGAGAACGAGTAAACCCAAACGCGTGAAGCTTACGCACAAAAGCAGTACTTTTTGTGCATTCACAGTTAGCTCGAAGGATGGACCTTTTGACGTGAGACGCGCGACTCGTTCATTGGCCCGGAGGGTCACGATTCACAATCAGGCAGTACTTACGTGACAGTCATGCGCACGATACGATGGCCCACCCTTGTTCCGCAGTCGCCCTGCAGGCGTGGCTTAAGCCGCTTGGGCAGGTCACGTATCTCCGCCACAACCACCGGACCACTGCGGCTGTCGTGGCCCCAGGTCAAACTCTGGGCCCGCGCCGATCGCAAAATCGCAGCTCAACTCAACTGATCACCTCGGCTGGACCAGCTTCCCGAGAAGGTCGGGAAGCCGTTCCAGCTCGCTGAGATCGCCCTCGGCGAGCGGCACCACGACGAACGCAGCTCCGTGTCAGCTTTTCTTGCGGCGGCTCTGGTTTCGGCGGAGGAGCCGGTAGCCGTACAGACCCAGGCCGCCGGCGACGAGCCCGGAGAGGATCTTCACGGCGTGCGGTACGAGCAGGATCACGCAGGCCAGCGCCAGGGCGATGAGGGTAACCAGGAGCATGGCCAGAGCGAGAAGGCAGTCCCGGCCGATTGTCGGGTCGCGGACCCATCGGCCGATCCAACGCCAGGCCGAGGGCGGTGTGGCGGGGTCGGGTGTGCTGGGGGTGGTCTGTGTGGACATCTCGGTCCTCGGTGTGCTCGGGGCAGCATCGGGTTGATACCGCGCGGATATGTTGCGCTTACCGGGAAATACGAGATCGAGACCGTTGATGTCACGGCCGGAAGATGAATCGGTCCCGGCGACTGCCATTCGCCGGGACCGATTCATCTGCTCTGTATCTCCGCCCTGGTCGAATAGACGGCACATATTCGTGCGGGGGCGAAGTAACTACGACTGTGACGGCGCAGTCGAGCTGCTACTCACCAGTGACAGCGGTTCCGCCGACGGAGACGTCCAAGTTCCTCTCGCCTCGTGGGGTCACCGCTGCACCGTGTCGACCGCGCTGCACGGTCACTGCAGTCGTCTGGACAGGAAGCGATCCGCTCTGAAAGCATGAAGTAGCGCTACGGTCGTCATGTTCTTTTCCTTCTCAAGGTTGTTGCGTGCACGGGAATGAGCAGGCCGCCGCGACTATGTGATGGACCCCCTCGGAACATCACATGTGCGCCATGGTGGGCATGTTAGCGACCAGTCGATCACTTTCTGGTCCGACACAGCAAGCCCTCCTCGATGGCTTGTGTCGGACTTCTTCATCTCCGGCCGATGCCGGTCAGTCGGCCTCGACCAGACGGCAGCGAGCGGGCACTCGCTGCTTGGCGATCCTTCTCCCCTTTGTGGTGTTACTGACCGAGGATCTCTCGGACGTAGTCCTCGGCGTCTGGGTCACCCAGCTTGGCGGCGAGACGCCACCAGGTGGCCGCGGTGTTCATGTCGTCGAGCAACTCGTGGAGTTCCGCCGCTCGGCGAGCGCTCGCTGCATCACCTCCTCTCGCTTGTTCTTGCAGTTGGTCCAGTTCTTTCTTCTGATCGAGCGTCACGCGATTGCCCGGTACGGGGGCGACAGTGGTGTCGCTCCTGGCTGGGGCTGCGAGGTAAGGCGGGACGCCGGCCGGGATCGAGTCACGCGCAGTGGTGATCACGCGGTCGATCAGCGGCCGGACGTCCTGCCTGGCAACCTCGGAGCAATCGGTGACGTTCCAGCCAGAGAGCTGGGTTACGTCCATGTCACTCCTCAGTGCATCGCTCGGAATTCCGCAATCAGCCGGTCCTTGGCCAGCGATCGGTAGTTGCTCACTGTCCGAGGATTGAGTTGCAGCCGTTCCGCGATCTCCGGCACCTCAAGCTGGTCGTAGAGCGTTAGCTCGATGACCAGACGTTGCCGAGGAGGCAGGCGTTCGACCGCCTGCCGGAAGGCTTCGGTGTAGGTGAAGGCGTCCTCGCTGTCGGCTGTATCCGGCACCGGAAGCTCGGCGGAGAGCTCGGTGGGAACGGCCTTGGTGTTCTTCTTGGTCCGGAAGTAGCTGATCTTGACCCGGTCCACGATCGTGCGCGAGTACGCGAAGTTAGTAGTCAGTTCGCCGGTGCGCATCCACCGCGTCCACAAGAGCTCGTGGGCGGTCTGGACGAAGTCCTCCGCGAGATGGAAGTCAGTCCCACCAGCACGGGCATGGCTCACCAACAGCTCCGTGGAGCCGATGACGAACTTGGTGAACTTCTCCAATGCCTCCTCGGGGGAGGCCGGGATGCACGTCGAGTGGCCCGGCGTTGCCGGACGCTCGCTCGACGTCGGCGATCCACGGTCCCCTCGAGGAGCAGGATGTCCGCGATCGCCGGTTTTGTTGTCCGGGAGTACCGGAGGCATGAAACTTTTTGGCCTTTCACGCCAGAACGGGCTCACACCAAGGGGGAGGAGGAGCACGACACCGCTGGATACGGCTTCGTCCTTCCCTACCTCGCGAGCACCCTGGTCGATGTCACGGTCACAACGTCCGACATCACCCGATCGGCGGTCGATCCACTGGACAGCTGGCGCTGATGCCGGGCGGAACAGAGCGTTTCCGCGAGGCGATCTTCATCAGCCTCTGATCCGGTAGGCGGTGTGGCCAGTGTTCTCATCAACGACCCGCTCATCGCGGATCCGATAGGCCGTGTTCCCTGTGCGCTCGTCGACGAGCCGTACGTCCCGGATCCGGTACGTGGTTTGACCGGTGACCTCATCGACAACCCGCTCGCCGCGGATCCGGTAAGTAGTGTCCCCCGTGCGCTCGTCAACCAAGCGGCGACCGTCCCAGGATGTTGTTTCCATGAGAGAAGTTTGACAGTGTGCACGAAATGCGAGGTCAGCGCACTTCGGCCGCCGGTGCGGCCGCGGCGGTCGGTCTTCGGCTAGGCGGCATCACTCCGCCTTTCAAGCCACCCGCACGGGTCAGCCAGCTGAGGCCAGCGGCCTGGCCACCGGGGCCGTCAAGCTCCAGCAGGCGAGCCTGCTGTGAACCGGCTGGCAGGTTCCTGGGACGGGGTCGAGTGTGGCCGCTGGCTGATCCGCCACGCCGTCGAAGCAGATCGGAATGCCGGTGTCGGTTTCCCGATGTGGGGGATACTGGGTGGATGACGTACCACCAGGCACCGAGGCGCTGGTATTGGGGGCTTTGGATGTTCGCCTTCGCCACGCTCGCCCTGTTGGCGAATATCGACGGTACGGCCGGATTCTTCGAGCGCCTGTTCGGCGAGGACGAGAAGAGAGTCGCCGCCCCGGGCAGTGCGCCCTCGACGGTGGTGGTCGAGGGCGCAGTACGTGACGATCACGCGGTGGACAGCGAGCCCGAAGCTGGACCGGAGCCGGGCCGGTTACAGATCAGCGTCGGTCTTGCCCCGGAGTTCGCCCGAGGCAAGGACCGGGCCGTCGCCTGCGGAGACGACTCGGTCAAACCGTGCGTTGGAGTGATCGTCAAGATGTTCGACAACCTGGGCGAGTTCACATCAGGGTGCCGCATCTCCTGGATCGCGTACGGGATGACGTCTAAGTACGAAGAAAAGGGGGAGACAAACACTTGCGGCGTTCCAGGCACCATCTACCTGGGAATGAATCCTGGCCCGATGCCAGCCGGTCGGTACAGCATCGAGTTGACCGCCACGCTCGATGACGGCGCATTCAAAATGCATAGATACAGCTGGACGTTGGACCGCCACTAGCGCGAGATGGAAGGCAGTTGGCGGGTCCACTCGCGGTCCGCTTGGTCGCGAGTCGGCGTCTCAGTGGTCGACCACGGCCGCCGCTGAAGCCGAAGATGGGCTACAGGCTGCCGAGTGCGCTCGCTCGCCGGTCCCGCAGTGTCGAGTGGTAGCGATTGGTGGCGGAGTTGATCAGCCGGGCCGACCGACGATCGCGGTCTTCCCTCGTTCGGAGCCTGTACCGCCGTTGACGTCGTGACCAACACTGGAGAGTCCAGTAGCGCGATCGAGGGAGGTTGATCCGGATGGCGAATCGCGAGGGCTGACAGTCCAGCACAAGAAAGAAGGGCTACGCGGCGAACATTCGCCGCGTACCCCCTCTTTCGTCGTGCAAGCGGTTCAGTGACCGTAGCCGACGTACCTCTTCATCGCGTCGGCGATCGGGCGCGGTGTGGTTAAACGTCGCGCGCTTGCGGACGTTCCTTCGGCTGCTCAGCCGTGTATGTTGCGGGGGTCGTGGCCGTAGGTGTTGCGCTCGCCGATCTGGCCGTCCTGCTTCCGGATGAAGTGCTCGACCTTGCGTTCCCGCGCCATGTCACGGCCTTTCTCCACAGCTTCGGCCTTGGTGTCATGAGTACTGGCCGCGCGTGTGCTGCCCTCGACCTTGTTCTTCCACTGCCCGTCCTCGAAGTACGTCTCGATGTCACCCTGCACCGCTGAACTCCTCTCCGCGCGTGGTCGCCGACGACCACTGGATACCCGGACTCGTGACTGTCCGAACGTCATCCGATCGGGTCTCGTGGGACACAACGGGCGGGTGGGTACGGAGGTGCTGCCGCGGGTCTGCCGGGTAGAAGGCGAGCGTTCCAGCTGACGTGGGTAGCGACGCGTGTTCGATCCGGACCGTTGTGGCGCTAAGGCAGCGCCATTCGCGTGGTGTCGAGGTCGGCGAGCAGGTCTCCGTGGTCGTTGACGCGGTCGAGGACGTCGTCGGCGGTGAACACCAGCTGTGTCGCTCGGCGGCAGCCGCGGACCTCGTCCCAGGTGACCGGGGTGGAGACGGTGGGATGGTCGCGGCCGCGCAGAGAGTACGGGGCGATAGTGGTTTTGGCGGGGTTGTTCTGCGACCAGTCAATGAACACCCGCCCCGTCCGCTGGGCTTTGGCCATCACCGCGGTCACCCGATCCGGTGTTTCCCGCGCCAGCCGTTGCGCGAGTTTCTTGGCGTAGGCGGACGGGGCGGCGGGATCGTCGGTGATGATGGCGCAGTAAAGCTGCATGCCTTTCGACCCGGAGGTCTTCGCCAGAGGGGTCAGCCCATCGGCGGCCAGGACGTCGTGGAGTCGTTCGGCGACACGGCAACAGTCCACGATCGAGGTTTCCGGCCCGGGGTCGAGGTCGAACACCAGCCGGTCCGGCGGGAGACGGGTCCCATCGGCGGCGGCGGTCCATTGTGGAACGTGGAGTTCGAGGGCGGCCATGTTCGCCGCCCACACAACAGCGGCGAGCTCGTCCAGCAACGCGTAGGTGATCGGCTCTCCCGAACCGCGGGTCCCGCTGCGCGCGATCCGGATGGTGGGCAGCCACGCGGGGGCGCCCTGGGGGACGTTCTTCTCGATGAACTGTTGACCTCCGACACCGTCGGGGAAACGGATGAACGTCACCGGGCGCCCGGCCAGATGCGGCAACAGGACCGGAGTGATGCGGGAGTAGTAGTTGATGACCTCCCCTTTGGTGAACCCGTCCTGATAGAGCGGCTTGTCCAGATTGGACAGCGTGAGCCGGCGCTTTCCTGCCTGCACCGTGATCCGCGGTCCCACCGGTGGCGACGCGACGGCGGACTGTTCCTCGTCGGGTGCGGCCTCTTTCACCCGGCCGCTGGTGGGGCCGGGTGAGGACACCGGCGGTGCGGTCTCGGCGGCACCAGGGTGTGGACGGTGCGGGAGGAGCACGTCGGCGGGTTTCTTGTCCTCGCGCAGTCCTCGCCACGCGGTGTGCCGCAGGCGGCCGGCGCCGCGGGTGAACTGCCGGAACACCACCTCCCCCACCATCTCCGGCCGGACCCAGTGGGCCCGGTCGACATCGGCCCGAGGCGGCGCCACGGCGAACGGGTGCCGTTTCTGCTCCAGGCTCTCCAGCCGCGCCTGGAGCCTGCCGCGTTCGTCCTCGGTGAACCCGGTCCCGACGTCCCCGATGTAGACCAGGTCGCCGGTGTCGGGGTCGTGGGCGCCCAGCAGGAGCCCGCCCATCCGGCCGGTGATCCGGCCTTGTCCTGGCCGGTATCCGCAGATGATCACCTCGGTGGTCTGGGTCAGCGGGTGTTTCAGCCACGCGCCGCTACGACGACCCGGCGTGTACGCGGAGGTGCGGAGCTTCGCGATCACGCCCTCGTGACCACTGGTCTTCACGTGATCGAGCAGATGGCGCGGGGTCCGGCGATCAGCGGCGAGGCCGGTGAAGGTGAACGCGCGCACCACCTCCACCCGGTACGGATCAGGCATCGACAGCCGCGTCAGCTGTCGTCGTCGCTCGTCGTACGGCTCACGCAGCAACGAGACGCCGCCGAGCTGCAGCAGGTCGAACACCAAGAACCGCACCGGTATGTCCTCGAACGGCTCCCCGCGGCGAACAGAGCTGCGATGGGTCTGGTAGCGGCCTCGGCGCTCCTGCAGCAATCCGAAGTCGATCTGACCGTCGTCGTTGTAGGCGACGATCTCACCGTCGAGCACAGCGCTCCGCCCCTCAAGGCACTCGGTGAGGACACCGGTCAGGTCTGCGAACTCGTCGGTGAAGTCGATCCCGTTACGGCTGGTCAGCACCGTGGCGCCGTCGGTGGCGATCCTCATGCACGCCCGGTAGCCGTCGAGTTTGTACTCATACGCCCACTGCGGCCCCTCACGCAGCCGGCCACCGTCCGTCGTGGCCAGCATCGGCTCCACCCACCCCGGAACACCCGCTCCGGCGTCGCCTCGGCCGCCTGCCGACTCCCGCGCCATCACGACCTCCCACCACCCCACAGACCAGGACGAGCCACTCGACCTCAGCCTGCACCGACGGTAATCCGAACGGCCTAAACACGCCCGATTACGTCGCCGGACAGGGTGATACCACCGGATTCCTCCCAAACACCCGGCTGCAGCTGTTACATGCGCACGCCGGAATGCGACATAACAGGGACGTCAAACCAAGGAGGTGTGGCCTGTGCGGTCCGATCGCGTTGTCCAACTACGTTTACTCGACAGGACGGTGACGGTCGACGACATCGACGGCCACCCTGCCACTCTCTCCTACCCGGGTATCGCGCTCATCCATCACCACGGCGACCACGTCGTCGGTGAGGTCTGGCTACCCGTCGGCGAGGAACCCTCCTTCGCCGACGACGAAGCCCTGATCACCGCACTCCGCACGGCCCTCTCCTGGAGCCGGACAGCGGCCTGAACGAGAGTTCTCACCCGGACCGGCGGCCCAGATGGACAGCGGGTGCCCGACCCGGCGGACGCTGCCACCCTGGACCACGCACGGCACCGGCCGAACACGGAAACCGGCCTCGGCCACGACGTCTGCCTCGCCCGCGAGCCGCCTCTGCGATGCCCGGGTTTCGTGCCGCACCCATCGGATTCACCGCGCCGGCGTCGGCATCGGCCGCGTCGACGACCGGATCTGTGACTCGCGCGGGCGGTCCTGCTCGGCTAGACCTACCTCGACCGCCCCGAGAGATCGGATCAGCGTCCCCGGCCGGCAGCACCCGCCACCGCCCGGGGATACTCGCACCTCCTGTCCTGAAACCCCACAACCGGCAGAGCCACGGCATCGCGTGGAGCCGGAATACAGGGCCTGGCATCCTGCTCGCGGCATCCATCCGACCGCGGCAAACAGCGGCCCGACTGGGGAAGACCGGGGGTGAACTGCTCCGCGAGTGAACTCCGACGTCGGATACACCGGCCCGGTGGTCGCTGCACACGCGGCGACCACGCCGCCTCGCGAGGACAGGCATCGGCTGAGCGGCTGCGTGGACCGCATCCGCCTCGCTTCTGCCACACCGACTGCCACGATGTGTCGGTGGTCGATGTCATGATCGATCCGCCCCGGGACTTCCTCGGGGTGGGTGGGTACCCCAGCTGGGCGGCGTCGCCGATGCCGACGTCGCCCAGCCCGCCCACCTCGTGCCGCAACCGAGGACACCGCCACCGAAGCGGATCTGCTGATCCACCTACCCGATCGGCCGCAGTTGTCGACCTCATTCGAGCAGCACGAGCGCGACGTGCCGAGAAGGTGACCGGTGTCAGGCTGGGGGTCGGCGGTGTCCGAAACCGTCGGCCAGCTCCTCCGCGCTGTCGAGCACAGCAACCGGCCGCTGCGTGTTCGCAGCTAGTCCGCCGGTCGATGCTGACCGCGGAGTGCATCGATGGCCATCGCGACGCCTGCTCTGGGACCTACCTAGCCGCGGCGAATACCCTGGTCGATCGACACACTGGTCAACCGTGTGAACCCGGTCGCCATGACCGTGTTCCTATGCGGAGTGTGTCGGTGAGCCGACCTATGATCCGCGGCGTGGAGAACAACGACAGCTCTCAACGGCTCTGTTTCAAGTGCGGCAAGAAGGAAATCGACAAACCGCACGTGCTCTGCGAAGGCTGCCTTAACCTGCTGGTGCAGGCCGGAGCGAACTACTGGCAGACCCACCAGCAGCAGGGCGCCACCGTCGTCAAGATTAGGCAGTAGACAAGACTGGATCCGTGTGAGCCGCACCGGCCCTCGCTCCTCCTGCAGCCGTTCACCAGTACGAACGGGGCTGTTCGGATGCTTGATCGGCTACCGTGCGGTGGTGGATATCCAGGTGCTAGAGGGTGCGCTGGTCGAGCTGCCGACAGACACAGTGACAGGAATGGACCGGCGCGCGTTCGGGGAGTTCGTCGGGCCGCAGGGCGAGCTGGCGTCGTACGCGCTCGGCTGGACGACCGGGGCGGACCCGCATGTCGCTCACTTGTCGGTCGGGATCGGTGCCGGCAACCCTGGCGGCGGAACCTTCCATGCCGTCATCTTCGAACACGACGACGGGCATGCTTTCTCGCTGACCGGCGACCCGTTCGAGCAGGTGCCGCAGGGCGGCCCGGACCTCACCGCGGAAGAGGCACGTGCCCACGAGGACCTGCCGTTCATCTGGTGGGTCGCCGACCAGATCATGCAGCGCGACCGGCGGGCTTGGTGGATGAGGCACTGGCTTCTGCGTACCACCTGTATCCAGACCCTTGAGATCTTCGAAGGCAGCGAGCCGATTCTGCTTGTCCAGCATGACGCCGATGACGGCGTGTGGCAGCTCATCGGCGCTTCCGACGCGGACAGCGGGACCGGCAAGATCGGGCACCTGCACCACGCCATCGACAGAGACCGAACCCTGATCGACACCCTCGACCTTCCACCCGGCGGCAGCGCCACACGAACATGCCTCGGAAGCCACTGGAACCGGCACTTCTAGCGTTGCACCATATGCCCGTGCCACAGGGCGCGCGACCCGTTGTACGTCCGCTCATGCCGAAGTGCGGACGCCGCCCGTACTTACCCGCCAAGGCGGAGTTCGACACGGTGGCGCCAAGCCAGGATCAGGCAGCTGCGCGCCGAGCAGCGGGTATGGGGAATCTCGCTGTAGCGACCAACATTCTCGGCCGTGAATGGGATACCGTGGCCGTTGGGGCCGACCAGAATCGTACCTTCCCGACCATTCGCAACGAGGTCGGCGAAGATATCGTCGAAGACTTCATCATCGATCGCGCAGGCCATGAGTAATTCAGGTTTCCAAGTCAGCGGATCAAGGCCGAGCCCAAGCACGCTCAGGCGCACACTTCCCAATCTTCGCCCGGCGACGAGCTTACTAAAAGGCGCGTCATGCTCATAGTCAAGAGGCCTGCCGCCTCGACCGTAAGCCTCCTCGATGTCAAGGAATTCTTCGGCAAACTCGCGCATGACTGTGCGCCAGATATCGAAGTCAGATTGCCGTGACTCAAGCCCGATATCGGCTGGAGTGAATTCCCCGGCGGGAACAACATGAAGGATATCCGGACCAACAATCAGGCCGCCGCTGTTGCGCTGGTGCATGTAGAAGCCACACGTGCTGTTTCCCACCCGGAGCGTGAGGGTGCACGTGCCCAGACTCGTCGATCGCCGCGACAGATCGAACGGATTTTCGAGATAACGCCGGTAGGGCCCTGCTAGCGGCAGATGTCTGCGAGCATGATCCCGCTTCGCTGCCTCGTAAGCGAGCACTTCTGTCGTGTCGAGATGATCGAAATAGCGCCCAGAGGTGAAGGTAAGCTGTAGATGGTCAGCCACCGCGTCGATCGCGACCGGCCGGTAAGTCCACCCGTTGTATAGCTGTGTCATTCCACCGAGCTCAACTAGCGCGTGGCTGTAGGTCGCGTACGGCGAGCCGTCATTGTGCCGCGGCATTATACCGCGAGCACGACGCCGCGAACCCTCGAGTCGATCACCTTCCGGCGGCTTCTCCTGCCAGATTAGCTGCACCGATTCAGCGGCCTTCGGGCTGGAAAGTATCCAGTTTGGCCGTGTGATCATCGGAATTCCGTCGGCTCGCCAGCTCTCCGGAAGGCTGGTGACTGCGAGCTCGTATAGGCGTGGTTGATGCGCACGAACATATTCGGACGCTTGACGAAACCCGATGGAGGTCTGTTCACCGCGCCCTCGGCGCAAGTTGGCCCAGGTCACAGGAAGGGCAATCGCGGCCATCAGTAGTCCCGCAGCGCCAATGACGAGTCCGAGATTCACGTACTACTCCTGTTGCATCACGCAGTCCACTGAAGCACGAGCCAGAAGGTAGGTCGCCGCCAGCGCTCCAGCAGTTACAGGATCAGCTTGGGGCCGCGAAGTACCGCCGTGCAAAGCGGCCGGCTCGTCGAGGGAGCAGCAACTTAACCAAGTCGATTCAGAACGCGCGAGCGCGACAAGGTGATACACAACCATCGCGCGCTCATGCCGCTGAGTGTTCATCTGTCTGGACACGCGCTCATGCCGATGAGAGGAGGTTGGCGCCCTGCGGGTCGTAGCGGTGGCAACTGTTACCGGCCATCGTCGATACGCTTCACAGGTGTCGACAGACGAGAACGCGCCGCAGGTGTTCCTCAACCGGTTCGCCGACGCCATCGGAGCTCCGCAAGATGGAGCCGATCGGGATCACTGCCGGTGCGTCGGCTATTCGAAGACGACCCGACCGGTGACCGTCTCCTTCCATAAGGACACACAAGACCAAGCGGCAGAGGGCTGGCAGCACCTACTGTCGCTGATCGACGAGGCTGCCGAGGATGGTCGGACGGAGTTCGCCCCGTTCACGGAGATGAGCGCCGTGGAACGGCGGCAGATCATCACGTTGCCGTCCACGATCGCGAAGCTGACCGCGGTCACGCGCCTGGTCCTGTACGGCACGAACCTGGTCCGCCTGCCACCCGAGATCGGAGCGATGACCAGCCTTGAGGTGTTCGAGCCCTATACGTCGCACCGGCTGCACTGGTACCCGTATGAACTCACCAGGTGTGCAAGAGTCATCGACAGCACGGTGAGCACCCGTGTCCTCTACGGCAACGTCAAGTTCCGGCCACCGTTTCCGGCGTTGCGGCCGGTGACCCACGCCGACCAGACGGACTTCGCCGAGCTCGATCCGGGCGTGTGGGGCACCACGGTCGTACGGACATGCAGCGTCTGCGACAGGCTGATCGATCGAGAACTGCATCAGGTGTGGGTTTCCCGCCGGGTCGGTACCGACGTGCTGCCGCTGCTGGTGAACGCGTGTTCCGCGGACTGCGTGGCGGCGCTGCCGGCGTCGGCGCAAGGCTACGTTCCGACACCTCATACCGGCGGCCCGAACATCGTCCAGCCCGCTGGCCGCTAAGGACGAACCAGAGGGCCCGGGGCGAACCCAGCTGAACTCATGCTCGAGCCGGTCCTTCGGTTGAGTTCTCGGGCGAGGCCTTTCTGGACTCCGCCCGCCGCACCCGCCGCGGCAGCACAGGACCGTCGCGTAGCCAACATCCGCTCATGCCGCAAGCCGGCCGAAGGAAGGCCAAGCGCACGCTCATGCCGAAGAGCGGATATCCCAATTGAGTCTGCTCGAACTCCTGCTGCCGGGTGAAGAGCCGGGTTTCGCCGCCTGCCATTGAGCAGATGGACCTGTGGAGGCTTGTCTCTATGCTGGTAGTCGACCGCGTGCTGTCCGTGTTGGTGGAGAGGATTGCTGTGCCTGAGCCTGTGCTTGTGTCGATCGCTGCGGCTGTTGCTGGGCGTGCGGTGGCCGGTTTGTATCAGCTGATCAAGGCCAAGTTCGCAGATGATCCCGACGCGTCCGCGGTGCTGGAGGCCGCAGAAGGCGCTGCGGCGGATTCCAAGGAGGTAGGTGAGCTCGCCGCCGCGCTGGAGGAGAAGCAGGGCGCTGATCCGGCGTTCGGTGTGCGGTTGCGTGAGGAATGGGATCGGGTGACCGTCGAGCAGAACGCCGGGTCTGGCGGTGTGGCCAACCAGGTATCCGGCCAGGTCGGCGGCAACGTCGTGCAGGCCCGCGATATCCACGGGGGGATCTCGTTCTGACCCCGGCCGTCGGCCGACGTTGCCTTCGCCGGCCTGGCGTCGACGTGGTTGCGGAGTGGGTGCTCCATCAGGGTGAGGTCAGGTGCGGCGGGCTGGTGCCGCGGCATGGTGACGGCAGACTGATGCTGTGACCGACGGGGCGGGCGTGCGGAACACGATCAGCGGCAGCGTGATTGGCTCCGTGGTCCAGGCCGGGACCATCGGGCACCTGACTCTCTCACCGGAGCGGCGCGAGTCTCTGCCGGTGCCGCGGCAGTTGCCCGCAGGGTTGCGGGACTTCACTGGCCGCGATGCCCAGCTCGCCGCGCTCGACGCGCTCCTGCCGAGCCGGGAGGACGCCGGTGGTGCCGCGGTGGTGGCGGTGCTGGCCGGAACCGGCGGCGGCGGGAAAACCACCCTGGTTGTCCAGTGGGCCCACCGGGTGCAGGACGTGTTTCCGGACGGGACGTTGTTCGTCAACCTGCGCGGGTTCGGGCCGAGTGCGCCGCTAAAGCCGGGGATCGTGCTGGCCTCTTTCCTGACCGCGCTTGGGGTTCCCGAGGCGCAGATCCCGGGTGAGCTGGATGCGCTGGCAGGGCTCTATCGGTCGGTGCTGGCGGGGCGGCGGGTGCTGGTGGTGCTGGACAACGCCGCCACTGCCGAGCAGGTACGGCCGCTGCTGCCTGGCACGCCCGGGTGTCTGGTGGTGGTGACTAGCCGCGCCAGCCTGACTGACCTGGTCGTATCTGCGGCCGCGCACCGGGTCGATCTGGGCCTGTTCACGACCGCTGAGTCCCAGGTCCTGCTGCGCCGGATCGTCGGCGCGGCTAGGGCGGACGCCGAGCCTGCTGCGGTGGCGGAGCTGGTGCGGTTGTGTGGTGGGTTGCCGCTGGCGGTGCGGGTCGCCGCGACCCGAGCCGCCGCCCGGCCCCGCTACACCCTCGCCGACGTGGCCGCCGACATCGGCGACGAGCAGACATCCGAGCCAGGGAACGGGTTCGGCGGTGACGGCGTCATCGGTGGCGCGGTGCGGTCGGTGTTTGACTGGTCCTATGCCCAGCTGCCGCCGGAGCAGGCACGGGTGTTCCGGTGCCTGGGTGCGCATCCGGGCGCGGAGTTCGGGGTGGACGCGGCCGCGGCGCTCACCGGGCTCGAGCCGACGGGGGCGTACCGGTGTCTGGAGGTGCTTGCCGAGCTGCATCTGCTCGAGCCGCTGGGGCGCCGGCGGTACCGGATGCACGATCTGCTGCACGCCTACGCTGCCCACCGCGCTGGTCTCGACGATACTGCCGAGGACCGCCGGACGGCCGTGGAGCGAGTGCTGGCCTGGTACGCGCGCACCGCCTGGCACGCCGACCAGATGACGATGCCCGTCCTGTCCGGATTCACCCTGGACGAGGTCGCTGTGGTGGCGCCGGAGGTCGTGTTCACCGACCGGGGGGCGGCGGCGGTGTGGCTGCATGCCGAGCACGCCACCCTGGTCGCCGCGGTCCGCCGCGCCGCCGCTGCCGGGCTGAATGTGGCGGCGATGACCCTGGCGGTGGCGTGCAAGTTCATGGCTGTTGGAAGTGCCGCGTGGGCCGCTTTGTATCTGGAGGTCACCGAGGTGGGCGTGGCCTGCGCGCTCGCCGCCGGGAATCAGGGGGTGGAGGCTCTATTACTGGACGTGCGGGCGATCACGTTACGCCGGATCGGGCGCCTGGCGGAGGCCGAAGCGGTGATTGCGCGCACGCTGGTTTTGGCCGAAGAGACCGATGACCCTGCCTGTTGGGTTATCGGTTTGTCGGGGCTGGGCCGGATCCGCCGTGAGCAGGGGCGGTGGCCGGAGGCGCGGGACTGCTTCCAGCGGTCGGCGTCGATGGCGCGACAGTCGGGGCAGGTACGGCCGGAAGCGGTGGCGCTGTGCAACCTCAGCTGGCTCAGCGTTCAGCTGGGTGAATTCGAGCACGCCCTCGGCTACGCCGAGCAGGGCCTGGCGCTGCGCCGGCAAGCCGGGGATCTGCTCGGCGAGGCGGGCGCACTGGTGGACATCGCGATGGCGAACCAGGGGCTGGGTCGGCACGGCACCGCCGTGAGCTTGTGCCAGCAGGCGATCACCGCCTACCAGAATCTGAACTACACGGGAGTTGATCTGGCGGACACGTTCCTGCCTCTGGGCACGTCACTGGAGGCCCTCGGCGACCTGCCCGCCGCGGCGCAAGCCCTGAGCGAGGCCATCACCGTGCTGACGGCACTCGACGATCCCCGCGTCGCGCCCACTCGGGAACGGCTGACCGGTCTGGAAGCCCGCATCGCCGCCGGCTCTCGTCCCTGACCAGGCATGGTAATAAGGGGCAGGAGCCCGGTGGGTCAGGCTGTCGCGGCGTGCGGCCCGCAGCCCGGACAGCCCGGTCGCGGCGCGTCGAGCGTGGATACCGCGTAGCCATCGAGGGTGACGAGGTTGAACGCGTACTCGCGGTTGGGGGCCAGATCGGGGACACCGGTGATCAGGCTCATCGCGGCGTGCGCCGCCAGATTCCCGGACACCCCAGCCGACACCGCGTTGCCCGCCTGAACGTCCTGCAATGCCGGCACCGGTGCCGGAGGGGTCGTCTCGACGTGACGCTCTCGTTCTGTCGTGTCGATGCACTCGTAGCAGGGACCGGTGCCCGGCCGGTACAGGCCGTAGTTGATCTGCGGACCGTGGTAGCCGGCGTGGACCCAGGCAGTGCCGGTCGCCTGGCACGCGCGGTTGGTCCAGGTCCGGATCTCCGCCGGCTGGTCCGCGGCCAAGACGACGAGGTCGTACCGGGCCGCCAGGGCGATCAGGGCCGCCGGGCTGGTAACGGTCGTGGCCTGCCCGGTGATCTGGATGTCGGAGTTGCGTGCCCGCAGTTCCCGCGCGGCCGCCTCCAGTTTCGGCCGGCCCAGATCGCGTTCGGTGAACAGGATCTGCCGGGCGAGGTTGGACAGTTCGACCACGTCCGGTTCCACGCAGTGCAGCTCCCCGATTCCCGACAGCGCCAGATCCATAGCTGCGGTGCTGCCTGTGCCGCCGACGCCGATGACGACGACCCGGGCCTGGCGCAGCAGTAGTTGGGTGTCCCAGCTCGATCGGCGGCCGATCCGGGCCATCCATCGCCACAGCTCCCGGCTGCGGCTGTAGCGTTCCTGCTCCCGGGCGGACAATCCCGGGGGTGGGGTCTCGTCGGCGTCCTCGATGTAGCCGGTCTCGGTCAGCACCCGCAGGTCGCCCACGGCCTCGGCGGCGACGTCGGCTGGGGGCCTGGCGGGGAAACGGTGGACCAGCTCGGTGATGATCTGGTCCACCGTCCTCGTTCCGTCGAGGATGCTCAGCAGCGCCCACACCCAGCCGTCCGGGTCGCGGATCGTCGTCCCGATCCCGGGGATGCGGCCGCCGATGCGGACGTGGCCGTCATCGAGTCGCACCGGCCGGTGCTTGACTTTGATCCTGGGACGCTCCACAGCATCCTCCTTGACTCGTCAATTCTTCCCCTCCGGTTACGGGCTAGGCGCCGTCCTTGCTGCAGAACGTCATCCGCTGCTCGTATTCGACAAATTCGATCACCGCTCCCACCTCCCGTCCCAGATCGGGGAGACGGCACCGGTGCGCCTGCCCGCCGCCGTTGTTGCGGGCCGCAGACAGTGGCGGTGCTCCGCGTTATCGGGGTGAGGCGGGTGGTGACTGTGGACGCTCATGGTGCCGGTCTCCGTCTCCGCTCCCTGCCTGATCAGGAGCTGCACCGAGCATCAGGGAATCGCGCGGACAGTGGAGCGGACACACGCCCGGACACAGCACCGACACCGTGTCCGCCATCCGGGTGGAATCCGGATTCGAGCCGAGAACGATCTGAGGAGCTCACCTGAATGGCGCGAAACCGATATGGAGAATCGCATCCGGTGACGGCGTATCCGACTGAATGGAGGAGCTGCCCGTCACAGTGGAGTGACGGGTCGATGGAATCGCCCTGACAGAGCGGGGAGGTCTGCACACTGGGTGAATGGGTGCGCGGGGGAGCGTGAGGATTCAGCTGCTGGGGCCGGTCGGTTTCATCACCGGCGACGGTGACCTGATCAAGCCGTCCCGGTCGGCGGTGACACGGCTGCTGGCACTGCTGGCCGTCGAAGCTGGCAAACCGGTTACCGGCGACGTCCTGATCACACGGATCTGGGGCGACGACGGCACAGGCGGATCAAGCGCGGCAGCCGATGACGAATCTGAACGGAGCCCGGCGACGTTACGGCGCAACCTCGGCTGGCTCCGCGCCGAGTTTGCCGCCGCCGGCGGCGACCGGAACGCCATCCGCTGGGAACAGGCGACCCGGTCCTGGACCTTGGCGGTCAGCCCCGCAGTGGTGGACTACCACCGCTTTCTTGACGAGATCATCCTCGCCCGCGGCGACGCCGACTGGGACCGCCTTCAGCACATCCTGACCACCCGCCACGAACGGCCACTGTCCACCGTGAACGGCCGATGGGCCGACGGCATCCGCCACACCCTCGGCCTGCACCGCCAAGCGGCACTGAAATCCCTCTTCACCCACCTGATCGACACCAATCGCTGCGACGACCTCATCGCCATGCTTGGCCCCTGCGAAGACGACCTCGTCCACGACGAAAACCTGCTGCTGCTGGGAGCGAAGGCGCTCGCGGCGGCGGGACGTCACGCCGAGATCAGTGCCTGGGCGGACCGCATCGACGCGCGCGCCCACGACGAACTCGGCGCGGGCCGCTCCATCACCACCCACCTCGGGCTCCAGACCCTGATCGCCGACCCACCCGGACCAACCACCCACCACCCCGCAGCCCCTGAGGCGCTGGCCCTGCCCCGCGACATCACCGACTTCACCGGCCGCGAACCCGAACTCGCCACCCTCACCGCCACCGTCGACAACGCCGCCGACACCGGCACCACCACCATCGCCATCCACGCCATCGACGGAATGCCCGGCATCGGCAAAACCACCCTCGGCATCCACGCCGCCCACCGCCTCGCCCACCGCTTCCCCGACGGCCAGCGCCTGCTCCCCCTTCACGGCCACACCCCCGGCCAAAAACCCACAGCCCCGTTCGACGCCCTGCACTCCCTGCTCACCGCCCTCGGCGTCCACGGCCAAGTCCTAAGCACCCACCGGGACGTGGAGCAACGGGCACAACTGTGGCGCAGTCTTATGGCCAGCCGGCGGATGCTGCTGATCCTCGACGACCCCGCCAGCCACGACCAAGTCGAACCCCTGCTCCCCGGCACACCCGGCAGCCTGGTCATCATCACCAGCCGCAACCGCCTCCCCGAACTCGACGACATCCACCCCATCTCCCTCGACATCGTCAACCCCGACGTCGGCGCGACAATGCTGCTGCGCCGCGCCCACCGCAACCCCGACACCACCAACGCCGAGCAGGTCGCCCGCATCGTCGAACTGTGCGGCTACCTCCCGATCGCCATCGCGGTCGCCGGTTCTCAACTGCGTACCCATCCCGCCTGGAGCGTGCGCTACCTCGCCGACCTGCTCGCCGACGCCTACGACCGCCTCGACGAGCTCCAGGCCGGGGAACGCTCCGTCCGCGCCGTGTTCGACACTTCGCTGCACGACCTGCCCACCGAGCAACGCGACCTGTTCGTCCTATTGGGCGTGCATCACGGCCCCGATATCGACCCCCACGCCACCGCCGCCCTCACCGACACCACCCCTACCCAGGCCCGCCACCTGCTGCGCGCCCTCCACACCCGCAACCTCGTTCAGGAAACCGGCCCCGACCGCTACCGCCTCCACGACCTACTCCGCCTCCACGCTCACGCCCACGCCGACACCCTCAACCCCAGCCACCGCCACCACGCCACCACCCGGGGTCTGGACTACTACCTGCACACCACCCACGCCGCCACCAGCCACCTTCCCGCCTACCGCACCCCCACCTGCCTCGTCACCCCCATCTCGCCCCACCATCCTCGGCGCATTACGGGCTTCGATGACGCCATGGCCTGGCTCACCACGGAACTGCCCGTCCTAGCCGCCGCCATCGACCACACCCACACCACCCACACCACTCACACCACCCAGCTATCCACGACCCTGCACCCCTACCTCCGCACAGCCGGACAATGGCACTACGCCCACACCGTCCACCACACCGCACTCACCGCCGCCACCCGAACCAACGACGTCCACGCCCAAGCCACCGCTCTCAACGACCTCGGCATCGTGTGTCGGTTGCGGGGTGATCTGGAGGCGGCGGTGGAGGCACAGACTCGAGCGCTGCAGCTGTTTACCGACATCGGTGACCGGCGAGGCCAGGGCAACGCCCTCAACGACCTCGGCTGGCTGTATCGGGTGCGGGGCGATCTGGGGGCGGCGGTGGACGCGCACACCCGAGCGCTGCAGCTGCTTACCGACATCGGTGATCGGCTGGGGCAGGGCAACGCCCTCAGCGAACTTGGCACCGTGTGTCGGTTGCGGGGTGATCTGGATGCGGCGGTGGAGGCACAGACTCGAGCGCTGCAGCTGTTTACCGACATCGGTGACCGGCGAGGGCAGGGCAACGCCCTCAACTATCTCGGCTACGTGTATCTGTTGCGGGGTGATCTGGATGCGGCGGTGGACGCGCACACCCGAGCGCTGCAGCTGTTTACTGACATCGGCAGCCTGCAGGGGCAGGGCAACACCCTCAACTACCTCGGCATCGTGTACCTGCTGCGGGGTGATCTGGATGCGGCGGTGGACGCGCACACCCGAGCGCTGCAGCTGTTTACCGACATCGGTGACCGGCGAGGGCAGGGCAACGCCCTCAACGACCTCGGCACCGTGTATCGGAGGTCGGGCGATCTGGAGGCGGCGGTGGACGCGCACACCCGAGCGCTGCAGCTGTTGACGGACATCGGTGAGCTCCTGGGGCAAGCCAACGCACACCTGCAGCTCGGCATCGCCTACCGCCTAACAGACGGGCATGACCTCGTCCTCACCGTTGGACATCTCACCGACGCGCTGCGCTTGTTCACCCGAGTTGAAGACACTGACGGTCAAGCTGAAACCCACAACGCACTCGGCGACCTCACCCTCGACCACCCCGATGCAGGCGACCCAAACGCCCACTTCACCACCGCACTCGCACTTGCTCGCGACTG
Organism: Amycolatopsis orientalis DSM 40040 = KCTC 9412; assembly: GCF_000478275.1. Lineage (GTDB taxonomy): Bacteria > Actinomycetota > Actinomycetes > Mycobacteriales > Pseudonocardiaceae > Amycolatopsis > Amycolatopsis orientalis. The sequence continues at coordinate 39,946 of NZ_ASJB01000044.1, read as the reverse complement.
CGGTACGAACCTGCACGAAGCCAACGCCCTCGTCGGCCAAGCGCAATGTCTCCACCGCGCCGGAGACACCTCACACGCGATCACCTTGGCCCGGCAAGCCCTGACCATGCACCAAAAGATCCACGCCCCCGAAGCCGCCCACACCGCCGACCTGATCCGCGCACTCGAATCCCACAACCAGACCTAGCACCACTCCAACATCCGCGGCCCGTCGATCTACCAACGTTCGAGAAGATGACCTCAAGCCTCAAAGCCTTCTGCCGACGTCGGCGATCTCACCGAGCCGAAACCCGGAAACAATCCACCCACCCGCAGCGACGCACGAACGTCCGCTCATGCCGCGAGTCGCGCGTTCAAAGGAGACACTCGCACATACCGACGAGCGGCCACCGCCTTGCAGTTGGTGATCCGGGTCGGCGGCACAGGATGGTGGCTACTGAGTTCGAGTCGAGAATATGCGCGCTGCGCCTTTGCGAACGGCTGTCCAGTCCGTCGCGGGTACGTGCCGCATGGCGGCGGCCAGAGATCCTGAACGCCGCTGGTGTTCGTCGCGGAGCTGAGCGATGTCGAGCCGGACGTCTGGATCCAACCCGCCGGCCTCGATCTCCGTGATGCGCCGGTCCATCGCATCGATCAGTTCCCGGTCGAACTCCTCCACAGCTTGCAAGAACAACTCAGTGGGGACGCTCGCTCGCCCTTGCCTCGGCACGGTGCAGTCGACCCCGCTCTCGGTGGGGTGCCGCCAGTCGACGGTGATCGTGTCCCGGTCGGCGACCGATCGCCACCACAGGATGTGGGGAGAGGCGGCGAGGTAACTGGTGTACATGACGTGGCCGCTGTACCAGTCGAGAGCTGCCTCCGTGTCCTCGACGCCTGCCCTGTACCACGCGTCCTGATCGCTGGTCATGCGGTCGACGAGATCCGCGGGTACCGGTTCCAGCAGAGACGGAAGTACTTCCTGAATGTCCTCCCACAATCGGACGACGTAGTAGTCGACTGGCGAAGGCTGCCCTGTATCGGCGCTCGACGGGTGGTGGAACAACGTGTGTCCGTCCACGTCGATCCAGTACCAGCCGTCCGTCAAAGCGAACCAGTGCAGACTGCGATCGCCCCAGGGCTCCACATCGGCCAGCGGCCTGAGACGGAAGTGAAAACGGATCACTCCGGCAGTGTGCTCACCGCCTCGGGCAGCTGTCGACCATTTTGCCTTTGACGTCACCTGATGCCGCTGATTGCGTTGCTCGAGCGCGCTCATGCAGAGGTAACCGCCCTGACACCGCCCTGATCTCGATCCGCCGCGATTCTGCGTTTTGCATAACCTTGGTCGACACTTCGCGCGCCTACGAACGTCCTGTCATGCCGTGTACGGCTCAGCGGCAAGTCCTGCCGTGCTCGCTGGCCGGTGATGCTTCTCCCCGACTCAGGCAAGGAGTCCGACGGCGCGGTCGAGCACGGGCCCGAACTCTTCGACGTCGTCCAGCTCGATGTACTCGGCGGTCGGCTCGTCGATGCCTGGGTGTATGACTACAACATCCGCCCAGCCACCGGCGTACAGCACGAACTCCGCTTCCCCCGCGTCCCCACGCACACGCACACCCAACGACTTCGGCCGACGCGCCTGGCCACGATCCCGCAGAAGCGGCGCAGGCCATGAAACGTCGTTGTCCATCCAGCTGACCTCATCGGCCACCAGCCCCAGCTCACGCCAGCCGCCGCGCCGGGCGGCCACCATCACGGCCGCCCGGTCGAGATCAAGGTTGCTGAGGTCGATCCGGCGCTCCACCACCCCTACGGTAACGGCGTGGAGCGCACCACGACCGAACATTCCAGTCATTCACAACTGGTGCCGAAAGTCGCGAATATCCGCCCGTGCCGGTGGCCGATCGTGCGGGAACGCCGACTCTCCACGTCACCCCCAGCTGGGCGGCGTCGCAATGGACGACGTCACGCAGCAGCCCGGAAGGCGCCGCGGACAAGGGACACCAGCGGTGACGGGGTATCCGCGCCGCCACCACGTTGCGAATGAAACGCGAAAGTTCCGATCTCGTCGACTGCCCGCATCACCTGTCCTGGCGTGCGGAGGTGATGGACAGCTCGGTGACGCCAGCCTGCATGAGGGCGTCCACCACCCTGCCTGTGGCGGCGAAGTTCCAGAGCTGGACACCGTTGCTGAAGTGCAGATCCTTGCCTGTATCGCCATCCTCAATGGCGAGTCCGACGAAATCGCCGAGCGGCGCACCTTCCCCGTCGACGACGTCGACCGGGAACGTGCGGTAGCCGGTGGCCCCGATCGCGGCAAGGACGTCCACGAACCGGCGGGAGGCGATCTTGGTGTCCCCGGTCGTCCAGAGCAGGTCACCCAGCCGGGTTCCCCGGTTCGCCTGCACGAACCGGGGAATGAAGCCGAGCCGCCCGGTGTCGCCGTTGTCGATCAGCTCGAACACCTCCGAGCCGTCGGCCAGCCGCCACGGGACCGGCGGCGGCTGACCGTCGTGCTCGATCAGGACCCAGACATCATCATCTGTGGAGTGGGCCTCGAGGATGTAGCGCCGGTCGTCTTCGGTGGGCATGTGTAGGTGTACCTGCCTTGGATCGATGCGCGATAGGCCAGGACCTCGGCCGCGGTCGGGTTCGGCTTCTGCGCGAAGAACGTGTCCCATAATGCGTTGTACTCGGCCGCTTTGCTGGGGTGGTTTCCCGGCACACCCGGACGCGAACACCACCAGCGCAGGTAGATCGGGTCGTGAATCGTCGGGATCCCGGCCTTGTTGAACTTCGCCTCGAACTTCCGCGGAAGCGTGTGATGCGCCGCGGACTCGGCCGGCTGACCATGGGTCTGCAGGATGAGGTTGTCGCGATAGTAGGTGTAGGTGAAGGGCTTGCCGATCCAGAACAACGACTGTTTCAAGCCGGTCGCCGCCCCGACCGCCGGCCCCATCTCCGCCGCGAAATCACCGTCGTGGGTGATCGACCCCTGATCGGGCTGCGGGGCACATGTCGCGGGCAGCGTGATGCTCGCGGTGACGGTTTTGAGGTCCTTGCCGCCCTTCGGCGGGTTCGCCGGATCACCCGGCACCGTGACGATCTGCGGATCCGACCAGACCGTCAGGAAATCAATGTCCTTGGTGATGCACTTCGCACGGAACCGGACCCTGGCCTGCGACGGAGTCGCGCTGTAGTTCCCCAGCGTGATCGACAACGACACCGTCATACCCGGCAGCACCACGACCCGGGAATTGACGTTCACCGACGACCCCGGACTCACCGTATAAGCCGCCGCAGCGGCCTGGGCGCCGGCAGCCGGCGGCTGAACCGACACCGCGGCCGCCGGCGAGGCAACGGTCAACGTCGCCGCACCGACCGCGGCAGCCAGGACTATGGCGCCCTTTTTTACCTTCGCTGAAAGCGACACTATTATCGTCCTTTACTCCCAGAAACATGCCGACGACACCGAACACGGAAAGCCATTCCGGCATGTGGCGCGCACCGAAAAAGCGATCTGAGTCCTGATCCGAATACTGACCTGGCGCGCGCCCCTCACAGACCAACATCAGCACCGTGTACGGACTGCCAAGTGCGACACGACCCCCAAAACAGCTTCACGATCGGCCCCCTATGCCAGGTGGGCCTCCCCTAGTTCGGCGAACGTCTCGACACACCATCCGGCCACAACTGTGACATCTCATTGCGACTTGTCACATGAGCTTCGCAGGAGATCACAGCCTCGTCAAGACTCAGGCGCTGGAGGCCACGGCGTAGCCTGCCTGCGAGCCCACAGAGGCGCTACCCGCTCGCCGGCATCCGCGCCTACCTCGACGGCACCCCGTTCTGCCTACTCGGCTGGGCAGACCAGCCGCGGCCGATTCCTACCTGACAACCGACTCAACACGACACGCCTCAGCCGCACCTGGTCGCCGCCGCCATGTCGGGGCCGAAGCCGTGGACGGGAACCTCATTGCCGACCAGGCAACCTGCGGCGAGGCGTCCCAGCTGTGGGCACCCGCGTCACAGCGTTCGCGGGCCACCCTGTTGGCCAGTGTGCCGCGGATGAAGGTGACAGCGCCCTTTCAGGGTGACCTCTCATAACAGTCCGCGGCTACGTGGGTCCGAAGACGCCCGCGAAGGCTTCGCGCGCGATCAGTGTCTCGACTGGGATAGTCGGCGCGTCGCCTGCCTTCTCGACGGCCTTATTCGAATTCCAGGTCGGCGGAGCCGGTGACCGTGCGCTACACGAGCGAAGATGTGGCCGGGACCGGCGCTGGGCAACGATGGCGTGGTATCCGAGTTCGGGAAGGTCTGCGAGTTGAGCCAGGTCGAAACTGGCTATCAGGTCTGGGGCATGGGCCTGCTCGAGTTCCTCGCGGCGATGTCGAACATGGGCGGTAACCGCGTTGAAGCTGCGATCGATTACATGTCGTGTCAGGTCCTGATGCACGTGGATATCGAATCCCGCCTTGGCCAGCTCGTCTCGATAGGTGCCCGGTGTCGTTGGGAGCGCTCACCTCACCGGTGGCGACCTTGACCGCGACCTGTTCGAGCCCGTGCAGCACCTCGGACGGGAACGGCTTCACCTTGGAGACGTTCACTCGCGGGGAGACCCAGGATGCCTTCTTCCGTTACAGCGGCGATGCCGCGATCAACAGAGCGATCTCCTTCAGCAGCAGTTACACGCTGGTCGTTCAGCCGCCGCCCAACACCACGCCTCTCGGTCCGGGCACGTGGCGTTTCGGTGATAACTCGTTCCGATGTGACGACCTGGTGTCGAGCTTCCGCGGCTGTGTCATTCCGTTTTTCGTGCCTGAAGTGCCTGTCTCGGTAAGCACTCATCAGGCCGCCGCGATCGGAATTCTTGTCGCGCAGTACAACCTGCCGGACGGCTTCGGGCGCACGGTCCCGCTCAACCGGCTCGCTGATGAGAATGTCGCAGAAGCCAACCGCCGCAAGATCTGTGAGGACGGCACCTGGGTGAAGCGACCCGACGTCCGCGATGACAGCTGCGACGAGTACGCGTTCGCGCGGGCCAGGCAAAGCGGCGGCTTCTTGGGCTTGACCGGCAAGGACTGCGCTGAGGTTATGCCCTGGTTCAATAGCGACGACGGTAAGTGGTACTACGAGGCGATCCGGATGACCGGGAAAGAACGCTGCCTGCGTGCCCATGTGCCGCTCGACCAGAACTCTCTCGTCGGCAGCACTCTCGGGGTCGTGACCAACGACGCCCGTCTGATCGACGGCGATCCTTATTGGGTCACTGTCTATAACTAGCTCTCTGTTTCTTGTCGGAATGTCTGAGGCGCGATCCGGATCTCCTCCAGGGGTTCGGATCGCGCCGGCGCCGTGCCGTTGTCGTCACGGTCGGACAGCCACGTCGGCGGGGCCTTCCGTGACCTGCCATGCCGGAGGTGATGCTCCTCGAGGCGCGCTGAAGCTCTGTTGGCCGCTGCCGGTGCCGGGGTTACCGCGGCGAGGTCGTCGATCAGGTCCTGCTGCCACGTCGTGCCGGCCCGGCGATACATCATCTCCAGGAGAGCCGCTCGCGGGCCGCCACGCAGCAGCGCGGCGGCCACCACACCGGCGGAAACACGACCGTGCACCACCTCGGGGTCAGGCTGTGACCGTCGCCTCGATCCCCTGGAAGGCCGCAACACCGCGGTACCGGCCAACAGGTACTGCTCGGCCAGCAGTTCCCGTACCTCGCGGCCTGCCGGAGACTCGTCGGTCACCTCCGTGGCGCTGTTGCCACACGCGTCGATGGCGGAACGGACCGTGTCCGAATCCACCTGTGCCTCGCGGAGCATCTGCTGAACCTGCCGGGCGACCGCGGGCCGCAACTGCTCGGCACTGGCGGAATCGGCGAGCGCGGTCAAGCGCGCTTCTGGCTGGGACCTGACAGGCCCGTCTTCGGAGAACGTGTGCGGCAGCACCGGAAGTATGACGCTGATGAGTCCGGACTCGCTCATGATCTCGTCGTCGACCGGTCGTCCGCATGCCTGGCCCAGGAACTCGATTGAACTGGCGGGCACATGGTCGTCGGACCACCCGCCGAGGGAGAGCCCTGCGCGATCGGCGACCTGGTCGAGCTGGTTCCATTCCGGCATGGTGCGTACCGGTGCGGAAAATGGGCCGATCGGCCCATTCTTGTCGGCGTAGGCCAGGCGCCGTTCCGCGTTATCATTCACCCCCACCGACAGCATGCGCGAATTTCTCGCCAGCCGCCGGAGAACAGGCACACGCAAGGCTTCCGAACTGAAAAGCTCGGCCGTCAAACACCGGCCGCCCAGGTCCAGAACCCACAACGTCGGCAAGCGGCCAGGGTCAGTGCTGTGCAGCTCCGCGGCGTCCCTGTTTCCCCCATGCACACTCCGCGCGAGATCGCCGCCGAACTGGCTGAGAACCTCCGCCGCGCTCGCTGACTCCACGGCGCTGATGCAATAATTGCTGTACCTCTGCATCCACTGAAACAATGAGTTCACACTCCCTCCCAGCATTTGATTGCCCCGGCTACCGTACCGCGTCTAATGACCCGAGGTTGCGCTGGCCAGCCGATGCACCAGCGTTTATTCCAGCTGGAAATTTCTCGGTGAACAGCTCGACAGACAGCGTCAACAGGCGGGCGGCGAGTGCAAACATCGCAGCGTAGGCCGAGTATGGGGCATGGAGCTACCAGGGCCGGTTACCGCCGTCGAGGACGAACAGCACACCCCCTTGACCCGGCGGGCGTACCGGTCCGTCGACGTGCTCGCGGATCTGCTCGGATAGCGTGTCCATCCTGGTCGCGCGGAGTCGCCGACGTACAGGAGGACGGTGGCTCCACGCCGTGGCGTGCTTGCCGTTCGCGGTGGCGTCGTGTTCGTTCACACCCCAGCGACGGTGCTCAACCGCTGTGCTGGGGACGACAGCTGCCCTGAAGCGACAACGTGGTTCAGGGCAGCCCTAGCCCCAGCAGAGCGCGCGGCGGAGTCTCTACTAATACGTGCGATCGGGCACCAGCTGCCGCTGCAGGTCGCGCCGATCGAGACCGGCGACGGATCCTCGTCGGGGCGTGGCGATCACTCTGCCGGAGCCGAGATCGGCCGTGATACCCGCGTCGGCGCGGTCACCGCGGCCCTGCCTACGGCTCCCGCCCGACAGCCTGATTGTCGTCGCCGTCCCTGGGCCTCCCCGGCCCGGCCCGATCGCCTCGGCGCCGCCGTCGCCCGCGTGAGCACGCCGCGGAGTCCTCCATCGGGGAGCTGCTCGATTAGGCAGGCGGAGGCACCACATCAGTGAGGTGTCGGTGGTCATGCTGCGCTGCCAGGCGTCGCAGCCGTCGGAGGTACTGGCCGCGGAAACGGCGCTGGGCGGTCTCCACTCGAACGAACGAGGGTTAGCGAAAAGCCTCGCAGTAGGCGTTCTCGGCATCGTCCCGGCCGCCATCGCCTCGACGAGCCGCGCGAGGCCCCCTTTCCGGCGGTCCGCTGGGAGGGTTGACGACCCACTCGGCCTTCGGCGTGCCTGAACCATCCACTTCGCCGGGATGATCCTCAGCCCCGGTAATCGAGTACTGAACACGCTAGCCGGCGGCTATGCATGTCAGCCTCTCTCAGCTTCGGGTAAGGGGTGTCGGCGTGTGACTCGGGGTTTCTGGCGGAGGTTCGGCCGGTGTCGGGAGGTCCAGTGCGCGGGCGAGGGCCGCGGTGACGGGGGGGCGGCGTGGCGGGGCAGGTTCTGGGCGGCCCAGTCGGGCGAACGTCTCGGTACGTCACCCGATCACAACTGTTACATCACACTACGACTGTCACATGAGCTTGGCGGGAGATCACATCCCTCGTCAAGACACCAGTGCCCGGGGCCGTGTCGCGGGTAGCGGTGGCGGGCGTGCCGTGGGGCTGATCTGGCTTGTTGGGAACATGCGCGTCCGTCGGGGCCCGGGTAGGTCACCCTGCCGACGCGCGTGATCGTGGAGTCACGCGGGCAATCACGCTCGGCGAAGTCCGGCGCGAGCGAGCCTTCGTCCAGCCTGCACCGAAGAGGCAATGGGAAAGTATAGAGTCATGAAGAGCGGTTTGCAGGTGACGAACGAATAGGGGTTGTCATGGGTGTCGAGTCCATGAACTATGGCTATGTGCCACTTGTTGCCAGTCAAGACCTTCTGGAACAGTCTTTGCGTGAACTGGCCACTCGGGAATTTCCCGAAAGTGGCGGACTCAAGCAGTACGTGGTTTCAGGCGATCGATACTGGATCGACGTCGAATTTTCGCCTGCAACCAGCGAAGGGTCTCGCTCCTACGCCTCGGTCAGAGTCGCCTTGACGAACCCACCTGATGTCGAAGACGCAGCACGGACGCTCTTCGGATCTTTATTGAACACGTGCGGAGGGCGCGTAGTCGCGTTGAGCCCGCGAGAAAAATTCACCACTGTTGAAGAGCCGGACTGGCGCCGCCTCTGGGTACGGTTTACCGACAAACAGAAGAAGTTCCGTGATATGTATGGAACCTTTGAGCTGGCCGCCAGCGGGGCGGACGTCTTCGACTATATGAGGGAAAACAATATAATCTGAGTACACTTCGCTTGGGTTGCCCCTTTGGTTCGCACAAGGCCGCAAGGCGCAAGAGGACGCGATCGTCCGACCTGTCCTACGGGAGAAGAACCAAGATCGGGCGTCCTGAGGCGTAACCGAGTGGTTCGCCACCATAGAGATGACAGCGCCTCCACTCAGCACGCCGGGGTTACCAGACAGCCAGCGCCTGTGACGCCGTGTTACGGGTAGGGCGTCGCCGTTACGCGTCTTCGCAATACAGCCCGGCCTTGGTACCCCAGCGTGACCGGCTTAACGTGCTCCGCGGCCGGTCTCACCACGATCGGCCGCGCGGGAGAAGCCGCTGCGCACCCCTTACTCCACGAGCCGAACACTGCTGACTGAAACCCTCTCCGACCACTGGAACCCATGCCGACGCCGCACATTGCGGGTGGTGGGCTAAGTGACTGAGCGCCTCAGTTGGCTTTGATTGTCAGGCTGCGGTCGGCCGCTCCATCTCGTTTGAGAGGACTTCCATTTCAGCGAAGATCGTGATCGCGGCGGTCCGATGTTGGTCGGCGTGGATCCCTCGACGAAACTCGACGGGCTCGTCCGCAAGCCACTGCTCGCCACGACACCGGACCCGGCCTGAGCGACGAGTAAGCCTGCGTCCCCTGCCCCTCGATCCAACCTCACCCAGATGCCTCGGCTGACCGCAGTTCGCGACAACCTCGTCGCCCGCACCGCCGAAGCAAGTGCACGCTGAAGGCTGATCGTTAGGAGGCGAGCAGGTGGGTCCAAGGTTGCCGACGCAGATCAGCCCGGCCTTGTCGGTGGCGTCGAGGAGATGCAGCCGTGGGTGCGGTGCTGTCTGACTGATCCGGATGTGGGCGAGGTGCAGAGCAACGCCAGTTGCGTCGATGTCGGTGGGGAACCGGGCGTTCGTGCAGGCTGCGCAGTCGTGGGTTGTTCAGCACGGTCTCGCTGTCCCGGGTGGCGAGTTGTGCTGCGGCCCCGCCTCAGCGAAGTCGTTTCACTGCCACGCGCGAAACAACCCTAAGCATTCAACAACTCCGCGCATCGGACTCTCAGCAGGTCCTGTAGCTCGACAAGACCGAAGTTGTCGCGCCGACGATCGTGTCCACATCACATTCGACGTCCTGCGTCACGGACACAGCCCCCGGTCGATTCCCACCGAGGGCTGGCCGCCCACGCGCTGCGCTACTTCTTCTTGTGGTACGCCTCGACGACCTCGGACGGGATCCGTCCGCGTTCAGACACGGCGAAACCGTTCTTCCGTGCCCAGGCACGGATGGCCTGATTCTGCTCGCGATCGACTAGCGCCGTTCCGGTGCGTGCCACTGCGACCGGACCCGCAGCCGGGATGACCCGTGCTGTGCGTTTGCGGCCACCGGCTCGTCGGCCGTGCTCGACATACTGCGCCAGTGCGTCGCGAAGCTCGTCGGCGTTGCCAGCGGAGAGATCGATCTGATATGTGACGCCATCCAGACCGAACTCCACGGTCTCTTCCGCTTCTGATCCATCAATGTCATCGACAAGACTCACCAAAACCTGCTGGGCCACGCCACGTCCTCCAGAATAAGAAGTACAGAACTACTGAAGCGTACTCTGCGACATCCCAACCGGCATGGACACATCCTGCATGTCGCGTAGACCTTCGGGCTTTCAGCAGTGCGGAACTCCGGCTGCACGCATTCAGGTAGCGGAATTCTGCGAAACCAGAATGTCCGTTATGAGGGCGCCCGCACGCTGATGGCACGTTACTCAGGACATCCGGTTCTACCGTCAGCCGCGGCGACGAACCAGGCTATGAGTGGCTTGGGGTGGCGGCCTGTTCGGACTGCCGCTGCAGGATCGCGAGTATCTCCAGTCCCTGGATCCTCGAGTCTTCTGATATCTGGCTCGCGGTGGCGAGCTCGTCCCGGCTGAACCAGCGAACCTCGCACTCCGCCTCACCGGAATAGTCGCCGTGGGGTTCGGCGACGAATACGTGGTCGCGATGCATGTGCTGCGCGCCGGTGTGGTTGTCCGGCCCAGCCGGGATGTCAGCGATCCACCACGGGCTCGCGACCTGTTCATGGGGAAACAGCGCGGGTAGCGGCAAGGGCATCAGAGTGCAGCGCACCCCGGCCTCTTCGAACACCTCACGCACCGCTGTCTCGCCGATCGTCTCCGCTGGCTCTCGATGACCACCGGTGGGCAGCATGATCTTCAGCCGGGTGTGCCAGACAAGTCCGATCAACCATCGTGTTTCCTGATGTCGCACCAGAAATGTCGATGCTGTTTGCTCGGTGATCGTCACGGCCGGCTTCTTCCGTCTGCCTGATTTGTTCGCGCCAGCCTGCCACACGACCGTGGGCGACAGACGTCACTCCGGCCAGGATCTGGGTGCGATGACGACATGTTGTTTGATGACGCTCCCGCACGGGTTGCTGACCGGTGGCCCTGCATGGACGTGATCCGCGAACCGGTAGTACTCACTCGTTCGTGTCCAGTGTGGACGCTCCTGGCGCGGCTGCCCGGTGGCAGGCGTGTGGCGACGAGCGGTATGTGCGCTTGTGGAAGAATCCGTATCGGCAGCGCGGCTCCTATGCCGGATCGCCGTCGAGTTCCCCTCCGACGAGTTGAAAATCAGCGGGTTTTGACGATGGACAAGCACACCGCGGCGCACGCCGGCACCCAATACCGGGAACCGTCGGAGCAGCGGACGTTTCGGTCGATGGTCACAGGTGGCGGGACGGGTGGTCATACCTATCCCGCGCTGACGGCGATCCGTACGCTGCAGGCGCGGTTGGAGGATCGGGGCAGGACCGTGGAGGTGCTGTGGGTCGGTACCGCGGCTGGTTTGGAGGCTCGTGTCACCGACGCCGAGGGGATTCCGTTCCAGTCGGTCGCCACGGGCAAGATCCGGCGTGCCCGAAACCCGCTGAAGATGCTGTCGCGGGCCAATCTTGCCGATATGGCGCGGGTTCCGCTCGGGGTGGTCCAGGCGTGTTCGGTGGTCGCGCGGTTCCGGCCTGATGTCGTGCTGGCCACCGGTGGCTACGTCGCGGTGCCGGTGGGTGTGGCGGCCCGGGTGTGCGGGCGGCCGTTGGTCATTCATGAGCAGACGCTGCGGCTGGGGCTGGCGAACCGGGTCCTGGCCCGGTTCGCGGCCTGTGTGGCGGTGTCGTCGGAATCCACCCTGTTGTCTCTGTCCCCTAAGATACGGAAACATGCCGTCGCCACGGGAAATCCCGTGCGGTCGGAGGTGCTCGCGGGCGAGGCTGACCGGGCGGTGGGTGCGCTTGGCGTGCACGGGTTCGATCGGTCGCTGCCTACGGTGTACGTCACCGGTGGCGCGCAAGGCGCCACGCAGATCAACGAGCTGGTCACGGCGATCCTGCCGTGGCTGCTCGAACAGGCCAACGTCGTGCACCAGTGCGGGCCGGCCTCCCTGGAGGCGCAGCGAGAGCGCGCGGCCGCGCTGCCCCCGGAAATCGCGGCCCGCTACCTGCCCGTCGGGTTCGTCAGTGATGAGCTGCCTGATCTGTTCGCGTTGGCCGAGCTGGTGATTTCCCGCAGCGGCGCCGGGACCATCGCCGAACTCACCGCGCTGGGCACCGCGTCCGTGCTGATTCCCTTGGCGTCCTCCGCCGGCGGCGAGCAAGCTCGCAACGCACGGCATCTCGCCGAACAGAACGCCGCGGCCGCGCTGCTCGGCACCAGCGTCACTGCGGCGGATCTGCGGGACGCGGTGGCGCCGCTGCTGAAGGATCCGCAGCAGCGGCGAGCCATGGCTGATCGTGCGCGTGGCCTGGGACGCCCGGACGCCGCCGGCCAGCTCGCCGATGTCGTCCTGGACGCCGCCGGCGAGCGTTAGCCGCTGCCGGGTTCTTCTCGGCGGCTGGCGCGGGTCGTGGTTCTGGTCCAGCCGTCGCGGTCGCCGAGTAACGGGGTGTCGCGTCGGTAGTGCGTGGTCGCCGTGGCCGCGTCCTGCGGTGTCGGGGTGATGGCGTCGAGCCGGGGAAGTGTGTCGGTGATGAGCCGCCGCCCGTGGTCCATGGCGCGGTCCCAGACATCGGCGACCTCGTCGATATCCGGCCAGATGGAGAACAGCGCTTCGGCCAGGATCGGTCCGGAGTCGATGCCGTCGTAGACCACGTGGATCGTGATGCCGGCCAGGGTGTCACGGTTGTGCAGTGCCCAATTCACGGGCCGGGCGCCACGGTAGGCGGGCAGGCGCCCGGGGTGGCAGTTGATGATGTGCCGGGTGCCGTTGATCAGGCTGGGGCCGATGATCTTGTCGTAGAGGACGCTGACGACGAGGTCGCACCGTCCTGGTTCGAGGTCGCGCCAGTCGCCGGAGCGCAGCACGCGTGTGTCCGGCCAGTGGTGTTCGACGAATCCGGACAGCGAGATGTCCCAGTCGGGCTCGGGTGCGCTGGGGATCACGGTGTCCAGGACGGTGTCGGGCAGGGAAGTGATCACCTCGCAGGCGTGGGAGGCGAGGGTGCCTTTCCCGAGCACGGCCGCACGGCACATGGTCACCGGCTTGCATCCGCGGGTCGTGGCCGGTGGTCCCGTTCCTGGTCGAGGGCGGTCGGACCGGATTGAGGGCTGTCGGCGGCGAGGCGGAGCGCGCGGCGCAGAGCCGAGGCGACGGTGTGCACGTCGTTGTCGGTCATGTCGGGGTGGAAGGGCAGGGTGAGGATCTGCCGCCACAGCGCTTCGGACCGCGGCAGCGGGTCAGCCCACTGGGTGAAGGCGGGTTGGAGATGGTTGAGCGGGTAGTGCACGCCCACGGCGATCTCGGCGGCCCGCAGCCGCGTGTGGACCTCGTCCCGCAGCGGTGCGGGGACGAGGATCGTGCAGTTGAAGGGCACGGTGTGGGCGATGTCGAGGTCCACCAGGCTGATGTCCTCGATCCCGTCGAGCGCGGCCGCGTACGTGGACCACAGGGCCCGGCGGCGTAGGTCCATCTCCGGGAAGCGGGCGAGCTGAGCGCGGCCGATCGCGGCGTGGAGGGTGGAGAGGTGGTAGCGGAACCCTGCGCCGTCCACGGTGTAGGACACCGTCTGGCCCCGCTGGATCCGGCTACTGGTGATACCCAGCGCCCGCGTCCGGCGCAGGGTCGCGGCCTCTCCGGGGGTGCGCGGGATGACGGCTCCGCCGTCTCCGCAGGTGAGTGCTTTGATCGCGTCGAAGCTGAAGCAGGTGAGGTCGCCGGTGGCGCCGACGCGATGTGGGCCGGTGTCGGAGCCGAAGGCGTGCGCCGCGTCCTCGACGATCGCGATGCCCCGGGCGGTGAGGTGCTCGCGGAGACCGGCGAGATGGACTGCGCGGCCGCCGTAGAGGACCGGCATGACCGCACGGGTAGCCGGAGTGAGGCCGGCCGCCGGCAGACTGATCACCGCAGCAGTACCGTCGGTCGACCGACGTAGCATTGTGCTGTGCGACAAAGTGAATACAGCAATACCGACATCGAAGTCCACGAGTTCGACGAGTCCGTTCGCCGCTGGCCCGGGATGTACTTCGATGTCTCCCTGGACCACCCGCTGCTGCCGACCAACGTCGTCCGCTTTGCCGTCGACCACGCCATCCATCCCGCACCACACCTGGCTGCCCCGCACAGCCCCGTGGTGTACGTCGAGATTCTCGGCGACCTCTCCTTCTCGATCACCGACGACCAACTCTGCCGCGCCGAGGGATGCCGGGTGCCGGACAATGGCTATTTCGGCTCACTGCTGAACCCAGATCGATGGACCCTGGCGGCCGCCGCGGCGCTGAGCCGTCGGACCACCGTGAAGGTGTGGCGGGACGGGCGCGGCCTACACCAGGAACTGGCAGGCCTGCGCCCCATCGGCCCGCCCGAACCCTTCACCGCCTCTCGTAGCCGCGGCACAACGGTCACGATCGAGTTGGATCCCGGTCGCCTTCGCACGGGCGCAGCGATCGACACCAACCTGGAGACGGTCGGCCTCTGCCGTGGTGACGACTGCGTCGCCGCGGCACCTCGAGATATCACCGTCAACGATCGTCGCAGCACACAGTGATTCCGGAGAAGCAATCCCCGCCCGTAAACGGGATGCCCCAGCGTGGTGGTCTGGGACCTGCCCGCCACTACGAGTCACGCTATCCGGCGTCGCCGGGGCATCGGCACCGGCAGGCCGCGCATCGCCCCACCGACGACACGCCCTCACTGCCGAAGCTGTGACTGACACAAGGCCATGACCGAACGGCCGCTTCTCGCCCACACTGGCCATCTGTTCGATATATGGCATGGTTTTCCTGAGGCGGTGCGCTTCCTCTTCCTCGGCGCGCCCGACCCGCCCAGTCGGCGACACGCCTGAATCGGCTATGCGCAGATCGCCGCCCTGGCTCCCCGGCTCGCTAAGGGCCACCCATCAGGGCGTACGTCACGTAGCAGTCAGTGGATGCCTCTACGAGGACTGCTGTCACTGTCTCGCCTGGCGGGAGGACGCCAGCGGTGAATATGGCGTGTGAAGGTCCGAACAGGGTGAAGACGTCATCGACCTTCGCCAGTTCTGTACCACTGTTTCCCTTCGCGAGGTCGAGCCTGGCACGAGATGTGCAGTACGGCCTTGCGCGCTGGTCAGGGGTTCGATCGTCGTCGCACCATCGTGCGCCGGCGCACGTCACGTCGCTGCGGTAGTCCCTGCCGTTGTAATGGATCCGGTACGGAAGACCTCTGTCGCCCGGAAGCGCGTAACCGACGTGGTTCGCCACCCTGGGGGTGAACGCGGCTCCACTCAGCACGCCGAGCGCCGCCAGTACAGACACACCCACCGTCACCACACGCCACCACCGCCTGGGTCGCCGTGTCGCGGGCCGGTCACCCCCAAGCCGCGCGGAGGGCACAGGTTCCTCCCCTTGCATGCTGCCTCCTGTCCAGCACGACGAAACGGTGTTAGCCACCGTAACCGCGGCGGCCCACCGCAAGGCCATCTCGCACAGTCGCGAACGAGCTAGCGGTGGGAGAACGGGACGTACTCCACGGGCACGTCCATGAGGTCCCAGCGCAAAAGGTCGTCCCGCCCGCGGTTGGTGAGGATTTCGTAGAGGAGTTGAGTGACCGGGCCGGGGTGCTCGCGCCATTGGTCCGCGCTCTGGTCGTGGTAGGCGATTCTCCAATGATCCGGGTCGCCGGCATCGGTGATCCAGCAGAAGGTGCCGCCTTGGCCATCGGTTCCCCACGGCAGCAGGCCACCAGGCTCGGGGTACAAGGTGTAGTCGACGTTGTCGAGGTATTCGAGGTCCTCATCGCCGATGATCTCGAGGAGTTCGTCGAGGGCACGCTTGTACTTCGTCCAGGCTCGATCGTTAGCGATCGGGCTGTCGATCTCGATCCGCCTGAACACCCCGCCCGGGAACCGGGCGAGCAACTCCTTGTAATCCGACGGCAACGCGACGCCCAGGTCGTGCTCGACTGTTGCCCAGGACCTCTCGGGGGTGAACTGCCGCTGCCAGCCCAGCAGGTCGGCGATCCCGTCGACGCAGGACGGGGTTTCGGAGTGGTTCATCGACTTCCCTGGCTGGTCGAAATGGCTAGCGTGGCTGGCGACGGTCAACATCTGGTTTTGGTCGCGTTTCCCCTCAGCGTGTTCTGGATCTCAGCGGAGCAGGTGAAGCCGTTGGACATCGAATGATTTGACGTCAATTACGCAGACTGTTCAGCAATTCGGGCTTCCACGGCAATGGGTCGAGGCCGAGCACTTTAACCACGAGTTTGCCGCACGCCTTCGCGTTCGCGAGCTGGCGTCTCCTTGGCGTAGTCGATCCATCGACCTCCCTCCCCTTGCGCGTCTGCAACGCCAAGGAACTCCTCGGCGTATTCGCGCATGATGTTCTTACGGTTACGAGACAGATCGGTCGCGGGAGCAGCAGGACCGCGGATTCCCCGATCGCCTCTTCTCAGCCACGGCCGTGGCCGCCGCCGTCCATGATCCGTGTCGTCTCATCGATACAGCGCTTCCGCTCGACCAATCGGAGCTCGGTGCCCTCACGGAAGGTGTCGGGTCGACGATAGCCACGACTTGGACGAGGAGCGACTCGTAGTGACCGACGAAGATCAGTTCCCCTGCCGGGTGTTGGGTCGCCGGGTGCGGTCGAGCAGCCGCGCCCAAGCGTGCGCCACCTGGGTCATACCGTAGCTGGAGGTGGACGCGGTCGGCTGCCAGCGTGCATCCGCAGTCCCTTTTCCCGGACGATAGGCCGGAGGTGCCGCGCACGACCACGGCCTGAGCTGCGGCACCGCTGGGTTCAGGAACCGAGTTCGAAAGGCTCCAATGATCGATCTTTGGCGGCCATGTCCCAACCAAGGATGTTGCGCGTGCTTCGACTGGTCGCGAGCTCAAGCATCACCGCAGTCATCGGTCGTTTTGTCCTCGTCCAGTCATCAGGGCTGTGCCGACTTTGGTATACCACATGCCATTTATCGGGGTCGGGCGTCCACGGCAGCCAAAAAAGCGTGCCACCAGCGAAATCTGAGGCAAATGGAATTACGCCACCAGGCTCCGGAAATGGCGGAAAGCTATCATATCCGTACTCTCTAGCCATTTTAACACCGACGAGGCTCCGGTCAAAATCTTCCTCGAAGAGCGCCAAAAATTTGCCATCCTGGATAGGATTCAGGATCCTTATCACGTCACGAAACGCCCCAGAAGGGAACTTTCCCATGAACTCCTTGTAGTCGCGAGGAAAGGAAGTTTTCATCCGAGCTTCAACTTCATCCCAGGAAAGTCGGGCGGAGACCGCACCCTCCCAGCCAATAGCAGACGCTATACGGTCCACCATGGGACGACCATCAGCCATCGGCCGCAAATCCTTTCAACCCGCGAAATCACTTGGAGTCACTGTAGCATACTGGGCAGGTAAACATTGCCCGCCCAGTATGCTACAGATCAACAGCACCTGCTAGCGCGACGTTTATTGACAGACCGCGCGCGGCGGGTTGGAAACGTTCTCGATTATCGCGAGGCAGCGGAAGTTGCCTTTCATGCCCCACGCCTTGACATACAGTCTTTTAGGCAGGGCCTCGTTACCCTCATAGTAGGCGCTTACTCGAACGTATACTGGCTCGCCGCCGCGGACCGCCTGTTTGATCGGCTCTTCAACGTCCCATTGCATTACCGGCGTGTTCGCACGTTTGTACAGCGGGACAATATTTTGCACGTGGTGCACTCCACCCATCGTCGATGCGATGAGATGGCTCTTGTCCATCGTCAGCCTGTCATACCCCACCGGCTCGTCTGGGTCTCCCGGTTGCCTTGGAACGACGTGAGCGACACACGCGGTTCCACCGGTGGCGCGGCTTGCGGGCACGTTGTTGTAGGTGAAGTTCTGCATGCGGTCGTTGATGACCCATCCGGTGGTGCCGTCGGGGCATTTCCGGTCGTTGTTCTCCTCGCCGGGGCCGGGCACGGGGAGTGGGCCGGGAAAGGGGTAAGGGTCCCGCCGCGGATCGTTAATGGGGGGTGCGTGGGGGTCGCGGTTGGGTTTCGTTTGCACGTCGCACCCGGGACCGGCGAGGCTGTTCACGGCGACCGTCTTGCACCTGATCAGCCGCTGTGCCAGGTCTCTCAGTTCGCCGGTCAGCCGCCGTCCCGCGACCTTCAGGTCCTTGAAGGTGCGGATGCCCTTGACGATCCGGACGACGGCGGACACGGCGTCGGGAATCTTGCTGAGCACGGAGGCGATCTTGAGGATGGGCAGGGCGTTGATGACGGTCATGACGCAGGAGATGAAGTCGCCTTCGGTGAAGCAGCGTTTGGCGTCGTTGTAGCCGATGATGTCCAGGATGATCTGCCCGCCTTCGGCGGCGATGAAGTCGAGCAAAGGCTTGTTGGCGTCCGCGCGAGCGCGGTTGTACTCGTCAACAGCGGCTTGCCCCTTCTCAGTCCGCAGCGCGTCGGCTTCCGCCGAGGTCAGCGCGGGAATTTCGCTGTCGTCGGTGATGGCCTGCTCCACCTCCTGACGTTGCCGCGCTTCGTTTTCCAGCCGGAGCTGCTCCTGGATCTGAGCCAACTGAGCCTGGATGTCGCGAGACACCTGGGCGACGTTGTTGGCACGCGCTTCGGTGTCTTTGGCGTAATTCTCGGCGTTGGTGGCTGCCTCGTCGGCGTTCCGTGCGTGTTCCGCGGCCCGGTCCGCTGAGACACGGGCGGCGTCAGCGTCGCGCTGGGCTTGGTCGGCTGCTTGTTTCGCGGCGAGGGCGTCCCGCTCGGCGCGTGTCGCGGCGGCGCTGGCCTCGTTCGCCGCGCGGGTGGCGGAGTCGGCGGCCGCGCGGGCGGCGCGGGCGTCGGCTTCGGCCTGGTCGGCGAGGCGCCCGGCGAGGGCGGCGTCCGCGGCGGCCTGGTTGGCCGCCGCCCGTGCGGCTTGGGCGTCGGCTTGGGCGCCGGCATCGACGACGTCGGCCTCGGCGGCGGCCTTGCGTGCCGCGGCGCCGTGGATCGCGGCGTCGGCCGCCGACTGCTGCGCGGCCGCGGCGGAGCGGGCGGCGGCGGCCGCGGAACTGGCCGCCTGGGCGGCTGCCTGGTAGGCGGGGGCGACGTCGGCGGCGGCGTTGCGGGCGGCGTCGGCGGCCCGCTGCGCTTGGACGGCGGCGTCCGCCGCGGCGGCCTGGGCGGCCTCTACCTGGCTGTTGCCGACGTCTTTGGCGCGGTTGGCGACCTGGATGATGAAGTCGGCGTCGATGTCGGCGCCGGTGAAGGGGCTCACAATCGCGATGGCCTGGTCCGCCGGGGCGGCGATGCCCGATGCGGACTGCACCGACGCGGTCGCGGCCCTGGCCGCGATGCCGGCCTGCATGGCGGCGGTGGCTGCCTCGACTCCGGCGGCGTTGGCTTCGTCCCGGGTGCGGTGTGCC
Organism: Amycolatopsis orientalis DSM 40040 = KCTC 9412; assembly: GCF_000478275.1. Taxonomy (GTDB): domain Bacteria; phylum Actinomycetota; class Actinomycetes; order Mycobacteriales; family Pseudonocardiaceae; genus Amycolatopsis; species Amycolatopsis orientalis. Next base: position 20,564 of record NZ_ASJB01000044.1, on the reverse strand, counting down.
GCGTCCCGGGTGATGGCTGCCTCCACGGCGGCCTGCTGCGCGAGGTTCGCCGCGTTGCGCGCGTTCTCCGCGGCTCGGGCCTCGGCAGCGGTGGCTTCCTCGGCGGAGGCGCGGGCGCGCAGTGCTTCGGCGTGGACGGCGGCGGCTTCCCGTTCGGCGCGGGTGGCGGCCTCGTTGGCGCGTGCCGCTGCGGCCTGGGCCTCGTTCGCGGCGGTGCGGGCGTTCTCGGCGGCGACTTCGGCTTCGCGGGCGGCGGCGCGGGCTTGCGCGGCGGCGGCTTGGGCGGCGTCGGCGTGGGCGCGAGCCCGGCCGGCGGCGGCGTCGGCCTCGATCGCGGCACCGCGGGCACGGCCCGCCGCCGCTTGAGCGTCGTTCGCGTGGCCACGGGCGATCTGCGCGGCATCCCTGGCCTTGTTGGCGTCCGCTCGTGCCGCGTGGGCCGCGGCCCACGCCTGGTCCTTGTCCGCCTGGGCGACCTCGGTGGATTGCTGCATCCGCTGTGCCATGCCTTCGAGGGCGACCGCCTTCTTGTCCGCGGTGTCCGCGGACTGGGCGATCGCCGCGGCCTCGTCCCGGGCCCGGAACGCGTTGGCTTCCTCGTTGCGGGCACTGGTGTTGGCGTCCAAGGCGATCTTCTCCTGGGCGCGTGCGTCACGGGAGGCGTCGGCGGCGATCTGTTCCTGGGCTTGGGCGTCACCGCGTTTCCCCGCCGCGATCCGCTGCTGGGCCTCGGCGTCCAGACGTTTCTGATGGGCGATGGCGGCTTCGCGCTGGGCGGCGTCGCGGTGCTGGGCGGCTTCGCGTTGCTTGGCTTCGGCTTCCTCCCGTTTCGCGGCGGCCTGCTGACGCCACTGTTCGGCTTCCTGCCGTTTCGCGGCGGCGACGTCCCGTTCACGCTCGGCCTCGACACGGGCCTGTTTGACGTTCGCCGCGTGGGCGCGGGCGTTGCTCAGCGCGGTTTCGGCGTCAACGCGGGCACGGCGCGCCAATTCGGCGGCCTCGGCGGCGGCGGTGGCCTGCTCCTTGGCAGCCTGGGCGAGCTGGGCGGCCGCGGCGGCGTGGGATTCGGCGTTGAGTCGCCACTGCCGGGCGTTCTCCTCGTGCGCCCTGGCCTTCTCGGCGGCGTCGGTGGCGGCGGCGTCGGCGTGGATGGCGTCGATGGCGTGCGCGGCGGTCTGCGCGGCGCGTTTCGCGGCGTCCGCGGCGGCGGCCATGCCCTGCACGACCTTCGCCCACTGCGTGCCGTGCGGCATCCCGTTCTGCAGCAGGATGTCGACCTGGACCCCGGCCCCGGCGGCGGCGTTCTGGGCGGCTTGGGCGTCGGTGACGGCGCGGCCGACCTCGCGGGCGACGTCGTCCTTCGCCCGCTGATACAGCTCCGGGTGGTACGTGTGCCCGGCCTGATCCGAGGCCAGAAGACGGGCGGTCTCGCGGGAGATGTTCGCCGCGGACGTCATGTCGTTCGCGGTGCGCTCGAGGGCTTTGACCCCATCGGCGTGGGCGGCGAGCAGGTTGGTGCGGGCGCGCATCGCCCGCGCGGTCCGCTGCGCCAGATCCGACGCCGCGACGGCCTCTTTACGTTTGCGTTCGAGCTCGGCGAGATGGTGTTCACGCGCGTCGGCGTCGCGCTGGGCCGCGGCGAGGTATCCGGTCTTGAGGAACTCCGCGATCGCGGCGTCCCCGCCGGCGAGTGCCGCCTTCGCCGCCGCGGACACCTCGGGGGTGCCGCGGTCGGCGGCGACCTGGACGTGCATCCGCCGCCGGTTCTTCAGCTCCTTGTCATAGGCACCCTCGCGCCGGTCCTGTTCGGCGGCGATGTCGCGGCCGAAGGCCAGGAAGTCGGCCCGGTCGTAGGCGTTGCCGGCCAGGGCGCGGGCCACGGCGGCGTTGAACACCGGGCCGCCGGTGCCCGCCAGCGGTTCGATCAGGGCACGGTTGTGGGCGTCGGCGTCGGCTTTGCGTTTCCTCGCCGCCGCTTTGGCGTCCTGCTGTCCATGGTCGAAGAACACCGGGATCGCGGTGGCGTCGCCCGCTTCCGCTTTCCGCAGGGTGTCGCGGGCGGCGGCGCGGACTTCCTCGTCCTCGTCGAACGCGGCGATGTCGGCCAGCAGATCCAGCTGCAGCTGCCGCAGCAGAGCTTCCTGTTCCGGATCGCCTTCCGGCCCGGACGCCGGCAGTGGGGTATCGCCCGCCGCGGCGGGGCTGGCTGGTGGCTGCCACTGGCCCTGCGTGGCACCGGGCGCGGACAGCGCGGCGACCGAGCTGCCCGGTCCCGCTCCCCCGGCGACCAGGGCCGCGGCGAGGGCCACGACCATGGTTCGGCGGCACCACCTCGTGGCCAGGATCCCTTGTCTCGCGCGGCGCATCCGTCTCGGCATTCGCACAACACACCCCACCCTCGAAGAAAAGTCCGTGTCAGGACACCTGGCTCACGGTCGGGTCGCGGCCAGGCGGAATGCATCCGCCGGGTCAGGGGCGGGTGGTCATCCGGTCGTAGCCCTGCTGGGCCTGCTCGCGGGCACCCTGCCATCGGGTGGCCTCGTCACCGGCGAACGCCGTTTCCGTCGTCCAGCCGCCGCGCTGTTTCTCCGCGCCCGACGCGATCGCCGCCCAGACCGGGTCGGTTTCCGCGGCCGCGCGGTCTTTCACCGTCTGCCAGTAGCGGGCCTGCTCCAGGCAGAGCTGCCGCTCGGCCTCCCACGCCTGGCGTGCTTCCTCAGCCTTCTCCCGTGTGGTGGCCCAGGCGCGGGCGGCGACCATACGGGCCTGCTCCGCCGCGGCCTCCCCGGCGTTGCGGGCCTCCATCTCGGCCGCCTCGGCATCGGCGACCAGCCGCGGGATCACCGCGTGATACCGGATCCCCGCGTCCTGAGTGCGGAGCCGGAAGATCTCCACATCCAGTGCCGCAGCGGCCATCCACCCGGTGGCATAGAACTCCCGGATATCGGTGTCCGTGCTCCCCGGGCGCAAGGCGTGCAGCGCGGCCAGCCGGACCTGTTCGCCGGGATCAGATTCCGCCAGCAGCCGAACATACTCGCGCTCAGCCTGAGCGATCACCTGACGATGCTGCTCGTCAGCCTCACGCGCGGCGGTGTCGAGTGCCTTGGCTTCGGCGAAACCGGTCCGCACGAAACGGTCGCGATCCGCGTCGCTGCCTTGGGATGCCTGTTTCGCGGCGGCGTGGACCCGCGGCGAGTACGCGGCGGTATATGTCGCTAATACTCGCTGCACGAAATCACGATTGCGCGCAGAATTCTGCTGGGCGCGTTCTCTTGCTTCGCGGAATCCGGATAAGACGAACCACTGGAGTGCGGTTTCTCCTTCTTCCGACCATATCGCCTGCCACGCCGAGGCTCGAACCAGCGTTTCCCCGTGATAGAGAGCGACCTGGCGCACTATCGGGTACCACGGCGACTCCTCGATCCCCGTCACCCTCGGCCCCGCCCAGGCCGGGACACCACCAGAAGCGTTGCCAGATAACGAAAGTGTGATCGCCAGTCCGATCACGAGCGCTCTGCAGACGGCAGTAACCTTCGTCAAGATCCCTACTCCCCCCAGTAGCCGCGTGATCACGCAGCGGGGAAACTATGGCACATCACCACAACCGCACCCCATCACAAAGTGACGGCGCTCACATGAATTCAGTGCAGTTGATCACAGCTGAGTTTCGGTTGTCCAGACCTATTGACGCCAAATCGACATGGACGCTAGTTCTCATCAGGCTCGCGTTTTTCTGGCCGCCCCGAACCGGCAGTTCTCGCTGAGCGGTAATACGCCATTTGATTCAATAATCATGCCATCAAGAGGGGGAATAGTTGTGAGACGTTCCGGTAGATCGACGGCGGTATCCCGCCTGCCGCGACAACATCAAGGACGGTCGGCCGCGGTGTTCACTGCGGCCGTCATGGCGTTCAGCATGCTCGCCGCCGCACCGGCGACCGCAGCACCTGAGGTCAGCCCGAGTACCACGGCGGCCCCAGACCCCGCCACACCCCCGGCCGCGACGCCGCCGGCCCCGGTGCCCTTGACCGTGGGCGCGCTGCCCGGCGCGCCCACGGAACCGGCACAGAGTGCGCCGAAGGCCACCCTGGCGCAGTCGACCGATGCCGAGAAAGCCCAGGCCGCGGCCATTCTCGGCATTGTCGCCGGCCCGGAGCTGCTGATCCTCACCGACCGCAACTTCACCGCCGCCATGTACTACGCGGCCGACGACCTGGACAAGCAGAAGCCCCTCGAGCCCGAGCACCGGAAGGTCAAGGACGCCGCCGTCGCCGCGCTCGGCGAGAGCGACGACGCCTGCACCACGTTCATCAAGACCGGCATGGCCGCGGCCCACGTCCAGGATCAGGCCATCGTGGCCGAGCGCCGCACCCGGCAGGAAGTGGAACGTACCGCCAAAGCCAAGGCAGCCGGCCTACTCGGCATCCCGGCCGACAACACCGTCCTGGCGAAGTCGGTCTATGAGTTCATCGTCTACCTCGACCTCAACGCCGACAACCACAAGGACACCGCGGTCAAGGAAGCAGCCCGGGCCGCGCTGCGCGGCACCGCCGAAGCACAGTGGACCTTCCTCACCGTCGGGGTCTTCGACGAGCACAGCAAGGACGTCGACCGGCTGATCCGGGAGGACGAGGCCAAGACCGAAGCGGAGAAAGCCGCCGAACTCGCGCGGGAGGCCAAGGCCAACGCCGCCTGGCACGCCCTCGGCATCCGCGGCGACACCGCCCTGGTCAACCTCAGCGATCAGGACTTCGTCATCGAGATCTGGAGCCGCGCACCGCGCGACACCGAGGTCCACGGAGCCGCCGAAGCCGCCGTCCGCAGCCGCAACCCCGCCGACTGGAAAGCCTTCATCGACCGCGGCGCCAAAGACGCCCACCTGCGCGACATCGACAACGAACTCCGCAAACGCGACGAGGAATACGTTCGCCAGATCACCGAGATCCGCACCCGCGCGGTCAAAAGTCGCGTGCACACGGCGCTGGTCACCGCCGCCGACGCGGCGCTCGCCGGAACTCCCATCGACCGGGAACGGTTCCTGCGCATCGGCCAGGACCAGAACCTCACCCAGTCACTGCGAACCCTCACCAAAACGATGGACGAGGCCTACCTCACCGACTCCAACGGCCGAGCGACCCTGACCCTGTGGCAACCGGGTAACCACCCCGAACAGGCATGGAAGATCGAACCCGGCCTGGCCGACCCCGCCTGCTTCTCACTGCAGTCGGTCTCCCGCCCCAACAACTACGTCCGCTGGGACAAAAAGAAGAACACACCAGCCAGCGTCCCCACCGAGGCATACGTGACCGTCGCCCCCACCGACGGCACCCCCGAATTCAAAGCCGAAGCCACCTGGTGCCTCCACCCCAACGTGCTCCTGTTCAGCCCGAAGGGATCCGGGCTCTACCTCCACCCCGAAGGCGCGCGCGGCGACACCTGGGAAGTCGACACCCCCGCCCCGCCCACTCCCTTCGACCTGCGCTACACCCGCGACGAGAAAATCCGGGCCAACCTCGGCAAACCGATCGCCGACCCGGTCCTGGACGCCAACAACCTCGGCTACCGCGCCTACGAGAAAGGCCGCCTCTACCTCACCCGCTACACCAACACCCAGGTCCACCCCGTCTACAACGGGCCGATCCTCGACAAGTTCCTCGCCCTCGGCGGCCCCGGCACCCTCGGCGGGATGCTCACCGACCAGACCAACACCCCCGACGGCAAAGGCCAGATCCTCCAGATCACCAACGCCCAGGGAAGCTACTACCCCCTCTACATCACCTGGAGTCCCGCCAGCGGCGCCCACGAAGTCCACGGCGTCATCGGCGACACCTGGAACAAAGCCGGCGGCGTAACCGGACGTCTCGGCTACCCCACCACCGACGAAACCGCCTTCGGCACCGCGGGCGGCCAGTACAACCGGTTCACCGGCGGATCCATCTACTGGATGCCCACCATCGGCGCCCGCACCATCACCGGCGACATCCACACCAAGTTCGCCGCCCTCGGCTACGAAACCGGCCCCCTGGGCTACCCCACCGGCGAAGAAACCAGCTTCGCCGCCGAAGGCGGCGTCTTCCAACGCTTCTCCACCGGCTCCATCTACCGCACCACCTTCCACGGAGTCCGCGCCGTCACCGGCGACATCCACAAAAAATACGCCGAACTCGGCTACGAAGCCGGATTCGTCACCTACCCCGTCGGCGACGAAACACCCACCTCCGACGGAGCCGGCAAATACATCAACTTCAGCACCGGCGTCGCCATCTACTGGCACCCCACCACCGGCGCCCACCCCGTCTACGGCAACATCCGCAGCAAATGGGACGCACTCGGCTCCGAAAAGTCCTACCTCGGCTACCCCACCACCGACGAACTCCCCCTCCCCAAAGGACGCCGCAGCAACTTCCAGAACGGACGCATCGACTGGAGCAACGACGGCGGCGGCACCATCGACTACAAAACCATCACCATGACACCCGGCTCCATCGAACTCAAGAGCGCCAACGGCGGACGGTGCATCCAGGTCGCCGGCGTCGGACAGGACGCACTACGCGACAGCGCAGGCACAGAACTCTGGGACTGCGTCGCCGGCGCCAAACAGGTCTGGAAACTCACCCACCTCGGCAACAACAAATACACCCTCAAAAACCAGAACTCCGGCAAATGCCTCGACCTGCCCACCAACTACAACAACGGAACCCGGATCGTCCAATACACCTGCCACAACGACCTCAACCAGCAATGGGAATTCACCACCGCGGCCAACGGCACACTCGCCCTCCGCAGCGTCTATTCCGCCAAGATCATCGAAGCCCTCGGTAACGGCACCGCCAACGCCACCCTCATAGGACAAGGGGCCGACCTCGGCAACGCCAACCAACGCTGGACCCCGATCCAGATCAGCACCACCCCGTAAACACCCTGGGTGCTGGCTCCATCGAGCGTGGAGCCAGCACCCAGACCAGGATGGAACCCGGAATGCGTCCCGGGTCCCGGACGCGGGTCTGCTCGCTAAGATCAGGTCATCCCTGCGGGGCGGTGAGCGCGTGTTCGAGCAGTATCTGGCCGACTACCACTACTTCGCGTTGTTCGAAGACGGACGCGGCATGTCCGATGTCGGTAACGCCCAAGGCCTTTACCGCAGCATCGGTCCTCATGACGAGCAGAAGTACCTCGGCCACGGTGTGTGGACGCAAAGCCGTGGCCTGTCGAAAACCGGCGACCCGAACTCCTACGACGACTACCGCGAGGTGAGCGCCGCAGAGCTGGAGAGGCTCAGGCAGCTGGCCGACGACCGCGGGCCCGCGAAGCACACGAGGCGGGACGGGTTCGAAGGCGGCGGCTTCGCGGTGTTCCGGCACGAGGCCGACACAGTCGACCCGCGCTCCGCGTACGCCGTCGTCGACGAGTTGCTGCCGGAACACCGTTACGCGTTGTCGCTGGCGCCCTTCGAACGGGACAGCCTTACGGGCGTCGTCGCTCTGCTGGCGGCTCGGCGGCGAGCCGAACAGGTGGGAGGCCATTACTACTTCGCGGAGTTCGAGAGGCTGGACGACCTCGCAGACCTCGACCGCGCGCACGCGCTGATCCGCCGCCCCTCAAGCGGCCACGGCGAATAGGAGACCTACCTGCAAGAGGATGCCTGGGTGCCGGACAAGGAACCGAAGGGCAGGGTTGTACTGTTCCCTGCGGTCACCGCGGAAGATCCGGCCGAGCACCTGGAGCTGAAGGCCCAGCCGGACTACGCACGGTTCCAGGACGAACGGCGCGCGGAACGGCGCAGGTGGTCGCGGGAGGGTGATCGGGAGGCATCGACCGGACCGTTGTGACGGTGCGAGGGCATCACTGCCCCGAACGCGGTCGCCGATGACCGGCTGGCCCGACCAGGCACACGATGTTACCCGACGGTAGAGGCTGTATTCGCAGCCGCCGCAGGACCTGCCACATGAAGGAGTGTGGACATCCGGCTAGCGCTCGGCGTGACAACTGCTTCTGGGCTCCCCGTTGAGACGTCGGCAGTTGCAGCCCGCTTTCGCCCCGCACTTCGGGCATGGACGTTGCCGGCGGTCCGCGCGCCTGCCGTGACCCGCAATGTGACGCTGGGAGTTCTCCGGCCGGTGTCGGGTTGACACCGGCGACGGCACGGTGGTGTCGCGCGACCGCCGGGCAGTTCCCATTCGTCGCGTTCGTTGTGTAGGAGTAGTACGCGGCCCGCGCGGACGACGACGCCTTTGATGGAGATGGGATAGTGAGGCATAGTCGGCGGATCTCCCTCTGTAGGGAACGGGCGAGGTGGCCAGCACCGTAGCAACTGCACCGGGCGACCGGACCGACGATGACCGTCTATCGGGCTTCCTGCTGAGTTGGCAGGGCAACCTTCGTCTGGCTTCCGACCACCGAGCCGCAGGCCGTCCGGACCTGGGCGGCCAGCGCCGAAGTCTACGACGGTGGGCTGCTGCTCTCCGTCAGCCGAGTTGTCATGGTTCGGCGATGTTCTCCGTGAACGACTTCACGTTCTGGCGTAGATGTGCCATCGACCTGGTGCCGGGGATCAGCAGAGTGTGTGGCCCGTCACGCAGGTGCTCGCGGAAGAGTTCCTTGACCGCCGGTTGTGGTTGTTCGGTGCCGTGCAGCCTTCGTCCGCCGTCGAACGGCCGATACGGCACATATGCGATGTCCTGGAGCCGGCAGAGTTCACGGACCTCGATGTCGGGGTTGGCAGGGTCGGTGTAGTTCTGGACGGCTGCGATCGGGGTCAAGCTCTGGGCGTGGCGCAGTTGAGCGACGGTGACTTTGGAGAGGCCGATGTGGCGGATTTTTCCGTGTTGATGGGCGTCGATGAGGGCGCCGAGTTGGTCGGCCAGCGGGATGCGTGGGTCTATGCGGTGCAGGTAGTAGAGATCGATGGTGTCGCGTCGCAAGCGTGTGAGGCTGTGCCCGATGCAAGTCGTCAAGTAGTCGGGGTGGCCGTAGTGGTCCCATTCGTCGGGGTGTGTGCGGCGGATGCCGCCTTTGGTGGCGAGGACGAGGCTGTCGTCGTAGGGGTGGAGAGCGTCGGCGATCAGTTCTTCGCAGGTGTGAGGGCCGTAGCAGTCGGCGGTGTCGATGTGAGTGACGCCCAGCTCGACCGCGGTGCGCAGCACCTCGGTGGCACCGGCAGGGTCGGCGGGTGGCCCCCATCGGTCGGGGTCGCCGGTGAACTGGATAGTGCCGAGCCCGAGCCGGGACACCGGGAGGTCACCGCCGAGGAGGAACGTTCCGGGAGCAGGATTCATCACAAGTCCCACAGGGCTGGTTGGTCGTCCGGGGATGCGGGGCTTGTGAGGGGGGTGCCGTCGAGGGTGAGGCCGGCGGTGGTGAGCAGGGCGCCGAGGGTGGAATCGGGGGTGTCGTTCATGAACTCGCGCAGCAGCAGTGCGGTGCCGACGGTGTCCCACAGGGCACGGTGTGGCTGGCTGCCGGGCGCGGTGCGGGTGGTTTCGTCGGTCAAATTACGGCGTTCCAGCCACGCTTGGAGACCGTGTCCTTTGCTGAGCTCGGGGTGGCGGTGCCTGGCCAGGCGCAACGTGTCGAGCAGGGCTGCGGGTGCGGCGTCGGGGAGGGTGGCGTGCAGCAGGCGCCAGTCGACGCGGACGTTGTGGCCGACGAGGGTCGCGCCGGCGACCTGCGCGGTGATAGCCGACGCTACTTCGTCGAGTGTGGGCGCGGTCTCGAGGACAGCGTTGGTGAGTCCGGGTGAGGTCCACGGGCCGCGTGTGATCTTGCGGCCAGGGTTGATCAGTGTGGTGAAGGCGTGCGCGGTGTCGGGTTCGCCGTCGCGGATCGGGATGAGCGCGATCTCGAGTATCGCTTCGCCGGCGGGGTCTTGGGGGCCGCTGCCCTCGATGTCGATGGCGACCAGGGTGGCCTGGGTCCAGGGTGCGGTGTGCTCGGGCACAGGAGCTCCGTTCGGCGGGTGCGGATGGCTACTCGTCATCGAAGCGGGTCTCGTGCCGAAGGTGGTCGCGAATCGCCGTGATGTGGTTCTGTTCGGCCTCATCGGGGGTGAATCCGATCATCGAGCGGCCGTGGTTTCCCTGGAAGTGCGGCAGGGTGGTGTCCCAGATCTGGTAGCCGGTCTGGTGCTGGATCGGATACCGCTGCTGTTCGCTGAGCCCGTGGGTCCACAGGTGACCGTCGTCGAAGGCGACGGGTGAGGAGTACCCGAGTTTGCCGAAGATGGTGTCGAGTTCGGCGGTACTGGGCGCCCGGTGGGCGTCGCGGCACAAGTTCTGCTGCGCGAGCGGGCAAATGTCGCAGAGTTCGTTGACACCCCAGTGCCCGTTGTAGTCGGCGACGCCGTGGACCGCGGACACTCCGCAGGAGGTTTTGCGGTAGAGCGGGGTGGTGATGCCGGATTCCTTCCAGGCTGTGACGACTTGGGTGTCGATGTCGGCGGGCATGGCTTTGCGGCGGGCGACATCGCCGATGCCGTAGGGCAACGGCACACCGAGTGAGGCGATGAATTCGGCGTTCTCGGGTTTGTGGTAGTAGCCGGTGAACACGATGGCGTCCGCGTCCCGGCCGACGTCCAGGACGCGGGACATGGTGTCGGGTTGGTCGTTCCAGCCGGGAACGATCGGGCGCCAGTAGAGGATGACCTTGGTCCGGCGACCGGGTGTCCGGGCGGCGGTGCGCAGCGACGTGACGGTGATCGAGCTTTTCGCGATCGGTTCGATGCGGGCATCCTCGATGCCGGAATAGGTGAACAACAGGGTGACTCGCAAGTTGGTGAGCGATTCCAGCTCGGCCATATCGGCGTCGGTCACCCGGAAGCGGGTGATCAGCAGGACCAGGTTGGTCAGGCCGCGCTGGTCGAGATCCCGCAGAGCGGCGAACAGTTCGGGTTTCACCGCGGGCAGGAACGGGTCGGTCGCCTTGTTGAAGATCTGGATCGGTGTGATGTGGGGTTCGAAGCCCGCGTGGTCGACGAGGGCCTGCACCGCGTTGGCGGTGGTTTCGATCAGTTGTGGGATCTTCTGCTCGAAGTTGCCCCAGAAGTGCCGGACGCAGTAGGCGCAGTCCAGTGGGCAGCCGATGACGTGGTTGAGCGACAGGCCGCTTTTGCGGTAGCCGACGTACTGGGCCATGTACGGGTCGAGTTGGGCGATCTGCTCGGGCGCCATCATCCGCAGAGCGCGAGTGCCGCGGGCGATAGCGGTGTCGAGCGCGACTGGTGTCCGGGTCATCGGTTCGGTCCCTCCGAGGTCTTAGCTGTCGTGGGTCTGCAGTAGGTCGCGGGCACGGTGGCCGCCGAACCAGATGTGGAAGTCGCGCCAGGCGGCGTTGGCGTCGTCGGAGCTGTGAATGAGGTTGTCGACGAGGCGATGGTCACGGCGCGCGGCGGTGAGGTTGTCGGTGCCGAGGTCGGCGCGGATGGAGCCGGGTACGGCGGTGCTGGGGTCGAAACCGCCGAGCAGGGCCCGGATCCGTGCCGGGACGTTGTCGCCGTGGTCGTCGTGGGCGAGCGCGACGACCACCTCGTGTCCGACGTAGCGGGCCCGTAGGCAGGCGGCGACGTCGACATCGAGTCTGTGGCGGTGCACGAACAGATCCCAGTAGTGGGTGAAGATCTGCCAGTCGGTCACGGTGACACGCTCGGCCGCGACAATGCGCGCCGCGGCGCCGACCCGGGCCAGTACCGGCCGGACCAGCCCGCGTTCCACGCAGTCGGGTTTGAGCAGTACGACGCTCCAGCGCGACCAGTCCACCGCCCGATCGCTCTCCGGCTCCGGCCTGCTTGTCACGACGCGTGCCCGGTCTGATCGGCGGACGCAGCCAGGGCGGGCCATTTGTGGCGCAGGAGCCACAGGTGGGCGGCGTCGAGAAAGGCGAGCACGCTGTCGTCGATGGGCTCGTCGGGGTGGTGGACGAGGCGGCGGTGCACGTCCAGTAACGCGACGAGCCGCTGCCAGTAGATCGGCAGTCCTGTTCCGGCCAGGGAGTCACGGGTGTGGCGTGTGCGGTTGGCCCGTAGCTGCGCCTCCTGGGTGCAGACCTCGGCGATCATGTCCCGGGTGGTTTCCGGCGGCATGACCGGCACAGGGAAGGTGGGCGGTTGCTGGTGTTGCGCCTCGGCGACGATGGCTCGCGCCTTCGGCAGGTGCTGGTCGCCGATGTGCATCGAGCCGGTGTGGTGGGTGTAGGTCCCCAGCTCGAGGCCGAGCAGCCTGGCCGCGAGTTCGTGGATGACGGTGAAGGAGAACACGTCGGAGACCAGGCCCTGGAAGGCGTCGTTGGCGCGCATGTAGCACACCGCGTGCAGCTGATCGCCGCGCTTGAGTAGCTGGAAGGCGATCGTGCAGGACACGTCGGGGTGATCGGCGTCCCCGACCTCGTGCGCGCCGAAGATCGGGAGGACGGCCCGTTTGGTGTCCGGGTCCGTACGGATCAGGTCCAGCGTCGCGTCGAACGGCGAGCGCCCGCCGGGACCGGGCGCGCGGAAGAGCCGCGTGCCGTACGCGGCACCGTCGATCGTGACCCCGTCGGCCGAGTAGGACGCCATCCGCGGCGCGTAGTAGCGCATCATCGCCAGGTCGTCGCGGCCGCCAAGGAACCACAGCACTTCGGCGAGGTTGAACACCACGTTGGCTTTCCTGGCGGCGTACAACGGCAGCCGCGCCGCCGGATTCTCCAACTGGAAAGACACGTTCAACTGTTCCGGGCCGGCGTTCCCGCGGGTACTGATCCGGCTGCGTGCATCGACGAGCTCTGCGAGCACGGCGGCATACGCGTCGTGGAAGCCCAGGAAGGACGCCGGTGACAACGATCGGGTCACCGGTGGTGAGGTCGTGGACATCGGGCTCCTGAGGTCGGCCAGTCGGCAGCGTGGCGAGCTCCACGCTCCCCGAGTAGGTCGCGGCCAAGGAAGGCAGCGTTGCGCGGGTTGTGATCGGGCATGATCAGCACCAGGGCGTGCGCGAGCCGATACTCTCGGCATTCACGACGGGATGTGATCAGCTGGAGGGCATGGAGGATGCCGCAGTGAGCCGCCGCCTGACCTGGACACCGCGGGAGGTGAAGCTGCTCCGCGAGATCCAGCATCTGAGCCAGCGGGCCTTCGCCCAGCGCTTGGGCTACGCCCAGAGCACCGTGGTGGGCTGGGAAAAGCCGAGCCGGACCGCGCCTCTGCAGCACGAAACAGTCGAAGTCCTCACCGTGGAACTCGGGCGACTGCCTGCACGCACGCGGGACGTGTTCGACCGCGAGTGTGGTCTCACCGCAGGCAGCCTGGGAGGTGGTTCCGCGGCACGCACGGCCGCGCTGCTCACCGCCGGTGATGACGCCCCGGACACTGATCCGCCTTACTGTCCTGATCATCGGGTCGTCGGCGCGTTCAGCGCGTTTCTGTCCTCCTCGGCCCGGGTCTTCCTGATGACCGGGCCCGCCGGGGTGGGCAAGTCCAGTCTGAGCCGGTTCCTGGCACAGCAGGTCACCGACGCGGCCGATGTCCAGCTGCTCGCGGTCACCAGCTGGGAGATCGCCGCGGTCGACCTCGCAGTGGAGATCCTGCGGTACGCGTCGATCCCCCGCGGCGACGACGCACTGCTCACCCTGGAAGCCCACAGCTCACGGCTCACCAAACCTTGCCTGGTGATCATCGACAGCATCGCCAGTCAGGACGTGTTCGCCGCCATCGGCCGCCACGTCGACACCATCCTCCGCCAGGTGACAGCACCTGCTCTCCGGTTCCTCCTCGTCGTCCGCACTCCCCCTGCTGTCGAAACCACCGCCCACCCGCTGCTGCACGCGTCCCTCTTCCGGGCACCCGATCGCTCCGGCGGCGAGCCGGAGCACACTGTGTCGGCCTGGTCGGGCAACGACACCCGCCGTCTCTGGCAGAAGAATTCGACGATCCCGTTCGACCAGCTCCCGCCAGGAGTCCGCCACCTGGTGCGCACACCCCTGTACATGAAGCTCGCTCTTGAGGCGGCCCCGTCGACACCGGCCGACGATCTCGGCACCTACGCCTTGCTCGACCACTGCGTGCGCCGTGTCCTCGGCACTGCCGACGAAGCTCGCCACGTCGACCTGCTCACCGACCTCGCGTATCACCAGGCACACGCGAGCCTCCCACCAGTCCTGCAGCAGGATGCCGACACCCCGGCATGCCCTGTCCTGCCCCCGCAGCTACCCGCCGCCCTCGTGCGGAGCGGCCGGCACCGTCAGATCACGTTCACTCACGAAGTGCTGCGCGAGTTCTTCCTCAGCACCCGGATCGCCGACCTGATTCACCAACACGGGCACTCCGTCACCACCGTCCGTGCACTCAACGAACTCGCCAGGCGCGCAACCAGATCCGGCTCCGCGCGCAGCGTGTTCGACCTTGTCCTGCAACGACTTGACGCCCTCTCCCCCACACTGCTGCAGTTCACCGCCACCTCGCCGACCATCTCGCCGACCACCACGTTGCCACTGATGCTCACCATCGGCCGCGACACGCGGTTTCTCACCCCGGAAGTGCTGCGCGCCTGCGCGGAGCGCGCCGAGACCAGCGACGACCCGGCGCTAAGCCGGGCGCTGCTGCTCATCGCCCGCCTGCGTAACGCCCTCGGGCCGCGCCGCTACCACTGGCTACTCGCCCTGCTCCGACGCTTCGGCCACACGCTATGGAGCGAGATCGCCCGCTTCGTCGAGGAAACCTTCGACAGCACCGACGCCTACACCGTGCTCGACCTTGCCAACCTCACCGACGCCGCCGAAGCGACGTTCTTCGCCCGACACTTCTACCTGTTCTTCAGCAACGGCACCGACGCCACGCTGGAGACCTTCCTCGGACACCCCAGCTGGCGAGTCCGGGCAGCCTTGGCCGAAGCCCTCCGCGACCACGCCGCTCCCCCGGACGACACCGCCCTGACCGTCATGACCCGACTCGTCCGGGACACCGACTACAAAGTCCGGGCCGCTGCGGCCACCAGTGTCGTACGCGCACCGGAACCCGACGCGACGACGTACCTGGCGGCATTGCTCAACGACGACAACTGGCATGTCCGCGACCGAGCCCTGCACAGCCTCAATGAGCACGGACACCTACCTGATCACCGCTACCTCGCCACCACCGCGCTCAGAATCCTCGACACTGAACCAACCTGGTCCCGGCCGCCGGCACACATCCGTCCCTCCGCCGACCGGCTCCGCCTCCTCTACGACCACACCACCGACAGCGGCGACATAGCATCCGCCTCACGAGGCGACCACCGGGCGCTGCTGACCGTCCTGCGCGAGATCCGCACAGGCCACCTCGCCCCCGCCCCGGCAGATCGCGAGAGGCTCCTCGATTACGGGCTCCGCAGCGAACGTTGGCTGGTCCGCCGCGAAGCCGACCACCTCGCCGCGGAAAGCACCACCGCCGGAACCGACCCACACCGGGTTCACGAGCGATACCGGCGGACCCGCAGCAGGCGATCCGTCCAGATCGCGCTCGACATGCACGACGTCACCGACGCGATCCGAGTCGCCCAGGCCGCAGCCGACGCCGGCGCCGACTTCATCGAGATCGGCGACCCGCTCATCAAAGCCGTCGGCCTCGACGCGATCGAGCAGGTCAAGACCGCCGTCGGCGACACACTCGTTGTCGCCGAGATGATGTCCGCCGACTGGGGGCGAGATCAAGTCGTTCTCGCCGCTCAAGCCGGAGCCGACATCGTCCAGCTCATCGGACCCGCCACCACCGCCAGCGTCCACGCCGCCGTCGAGGCAGGCCGTCGCCTCGCCGTCCCTGTTCTCCTCGACGCCCCCACCTACTCCAGCCACCACTGGGTCACCGCCATGGAACACGCCGGCATCGACGGCCTCACCGTCACCACCAACATCGACGTCGGAATCGGCAGCAGCACACCCCTCGACGCGGCCCGTGAACTCCGAGCCTGGACCCGGCTGCCCGTCGCCGTCAGCGGCGGCTTCAGCACCGCTGACTCCACAGTGTTCACCAGCCCGGACTGGGACATCCTCATCGTCGGCCGCAGCGTCATCGACGCCCTCGACCCCGCCACCGCGGCCACACATCTCGTCGACCTCGTCCGCCGTACCGAAAGGCACCGATGAACATCGCTCCCCTGCACCAGAACGACATCCCCGACGTCATCGCCCTCATGCAACTAGGAGCCCCCTACATCAGCCCCCGAACCCCCTCCGACTACTGGCTCTACGCCACCCTCTTCTCCAGCACCTGCCCCCTCGCCCGGGTCGGACACCAGCTCGCCGGCGCGATCATGGCCTTCCGCAGCCAAGACACCCCCGACGACCTCTACCTGCAAGACGTCATCACCCACCCCGAACACCGGCGCACCGGCATCACCACCGCACTCCTCAACCACATCCGAGACCGCGGCCGCACCCTCGGCGCACGCCGCCTCTACCTCACCTCCGAACCCGACAACAGCACCGCCCACACCACCTGGACCCGCCTCGGCTTCACCAACATCACCGGCGACACCACCATCAACGGCATCTCCGTCATCTCCCACTACAAAGGCCCCGGCAAACACCGCGCCGTGTACGAACAACGCCTCTGAGCCGCCGCAGGTGCCAACGGCCGACCAATTCAGAGAATCCTCGCCGCCTATGTTCAGGCCATCGCCACCCTGACGCCGCAGAAATCGATGACAGCACCCCCGCGAAAAGTCCCGCCGCGCCGGAGACCGGAGACGGCGGAATCCGGGCCAGCCAGCGCGAGTCCGTCCTGACCTTGCCCAATGTCAGGGCCACCCCAGTTCTACACGGACCGCTGTCTCGCGGTGTCTGGGGCTAACAACGTCAACGGCGCGCGTGCGTTCCAGTACGACTGCCTCGATCAAGCCGAAGACCAGCTCTGGTTCTACAACTAGGGGTGAACACGGCATTCACGGTGTCGCGAGTGATCGGCTCCTGCATGGTGACCGAGTCCTCGGCTCCAGCAGGCAAACCCAAGGCGGCGCAGCCTTGCCGATGGCTCAGTAACGTTACTGAGCCATGCGGTAGTCTCTGGTCGGTGTCACCCCTAGGGTTGACACCACGTCGCCCGAGGCGGCGCGACCTGTCGGGGTCGAGCGGCCACTGAGTGGCCGCTCGACCCCGCGCCTACGACCTCACGCCTTAGCGAGAACGAGGGTCAAGGCCACCAGCTGGTTTGCCAGCTGGAGCAGGATGAAGAACCGGTTCCAGCCCGGACCGTTCCAGCGGCCCTGGCTGGGGTTTCCCGCAGGCGGATTACCGCCTGCGGGAACCGTGCTCTTCCTTACTTTCGAGGTGTACAAGGCTTCTCCCGTCGTGATGACTGGCCCCGCGCTCACACGCGGGGTTCACCGGTGTCTCCGGCTACCCCGGCCGGAGACACCGTGGAGAAGTCTGGAACCTCGTGTGCCGAGAACGGTGAACCCGTTCACAACGCGGCCAAGGCTAGCCGATCTGGCGCGAACCCCCGTTGGGGGATTCGGTTGCGTGGCCGGAAGTGGCTCCCGCACGGCAGTTTGTTCCTCCCGAACCCTGTGCGAGCCAGACCGCCAGGCACGGAACTACCTCTGGCGAGACGACCCGCTCCAGCTGAGTGGATTCCCGCAAGGTGGTGTCGCGTTCTTCGCCGCCATGGGCGCGTTAGTCTTCTCGTAGTTTAGGCAGCGGGACCTTCCTACCTCGAATCTCCTGCATCGTTACGAGATCGCCCATCCACCGAGGGGAGCGGCGCATGTCCACATCAGCCGAGCCTCGCGTCGGGGCGCGAGTTCTGCTGCTCGACTCCCGGCAGCGTGTTCTCCTCATCCACGCCTGCGACCCCGACCATCCCGCCCATCACTGGTGGGAACTTCCCGGCGGCGGCGTGGAGATCGGCGAAACACTCCCGGATACCGCCCGCCGCGAGATCGCTGAAGAGTCCGGCATCATCCTCACCACTGTGGGCCGGGAACTGTGGACTCGCGAAAGCCGCTTCACCTACCGCGGACAGAATCATCATCGCCTCGACCATGCCTTCCTCGCCACGGTCGACGACGCCCGGCCGACCGTGGCGATCACGCCGACAGAGAACGAACGCGCGGGTGTACTCGCGCGCCGGTGGTGGACCGCCGCTGAACTCGAAGCCACGGGCGACAAGCTGCTTCCGGCCAGCCTGCCCTCGCTCGTGGCGCTTCTGCTCTCCGGCCGGTTCCCCGCCGGGCCGGTCCTGGTGACCGACTGACATCCGCTCGATGTCACCGCGGCCGTGTGCGGCGACGTCGGACACAGGAGACGCATACTTCGAGACCCGAGGTGCTGTCGCTGTCCTTTGTAGATAGGCGCGGCTGGGCAGTCACGTGAAGCGGATCGCGACGAGAGTTTGTCATCATGCCGTTTCGCGCGTGGAAGGACACGAGCGTCGGGATCGTTGCTGTGTTCCCAGCTCTGGCAGCGGGTCAGGATTTGGTGCAGACCGGCGTCGGTCAGGGTGCTCATGACGGGCCAGTCAGTGATTCCGAGGTGCCGCATGGGTGTGTAGGCGCCGCCGGTTGCCACTATCGCCCACGGGATCTGGTCGAGGGGGATGGTGTCGCGGATGGCGCGGTAGGCCGCGGTCGGGTCGGTTTCCGCGATCCAGTAGCCGCCGGGCCGGTTGCGGGGCGCCGCTTGCTTCCGTTGGAGTGTGACCAGCAGTCCGCGGTGGGTGTCGTCGAATCCCGTGCCGGTCGCGAGGCGCTGCTTGTACAGGTGGCGTTCGGGGATATCGAGGTGGCCGAGCCGCGAGACGGGAGAAGCCCTAGCGGCGGGCGATGGTGGCGCTGGTGAGGTGGCCGAGGCGGCGGTCGGTCAGGTCGCGGCGGGCCCGGTCCAGGTGGCCCGTTGCCGCCGGGGTCACCGCGCGCCCCCCATGCCCTGACCGGACGGACCCGGGGGCCGACCGGAGCCAGGTTCAAGGAACTTGCGCGGGACGCAGCCAGCTGCCATGCTGTGACAGCAGCCGCCAATATGTCACACAGGGGGTGTCGGGCAAGAAGGCCAGCGCCGCGCCAAGGACGGCGCGTGGACGATGGAACACATTGGACGGTGCTCACCGCATCAACGGGGTTGGTCTACGCAGATTTGTCCCCAAAGTCCTCGATATGCGACAACGACGCGGACGTTGTCGAGCCCAACCAACAACGGGCCAAGGCACACCGAGAACGAGACATTCAGGGAAGTGCCGGAAGCTCGTCGCGACGCCCCCACGGCGTCAATTCACCTGCCATAAGACAACTGCCACAATGTTCTCCGGCACGCACACGGCAGCAACCTTCAGCGCCACTGAGATTGACAATAGAGGAGTCGATGATGACCCGGATTCGCCGGACACGAATTGCCGACATTTTCTTCGGCCGGGCAACGAAACTTTCCGTTGCTGTGACAATAGGATTTGCGGCAGCGACTCTTTTCGCGCCGGCCTCCGCCTCGGCAGCAGGACTTCCCTGGGCCGTCACAGCCGACAGTGGAGGCACGCCGATCGCCAAAGCATATGGCGACTTCGCCGACAACGGTGGCGTATTCGCCACCGTCGGCATCAACTATGTTGACATGTCGAACAATGGCAGCCCCGTCTATGTTGAGGTGAGCTTCTTTTTCTGGGAAGACTCCAGCACCGGCGTCCGCTGGGTGCCGGACTATCCCGCTTCGAAGCAGACCGCGCGCACTCAACGCATGAAGTACGTCTCGACGGAATTATCGACGCGTCTCCACAGTACCTCTAGTCAGGCGCGCGCCGAAATCAAGGTATGTGAAGACAGGAATCTCGCGTATGACAGGTGTTCTCCTCCTGCGATCAAGACCTTCACCTACTGATCCGATCGTTAGCCTGCCCGCACGAAGCCGGCCGACGTCATATTGAAAGCTCAACGCCTACAGCGCCCCAGCGAATGACGCAGTGCAGTGAGCTGGAGTAGTGCGGCTTCGGAGTGTCATCGATCAGAAAGGGGCAGCCAGCATTCGTTGGCGGCCCCTTCCTTAGAGCGGAAACTGATGCGGTCATCGCGGACGAGGCGGCTCCGCTGGACTTCCGCGATGAGTCGGACGCTGGCATCGGCGGAATTCCCCGCGGGGACCCATCAAGATCGAGGACAACGGTGAGGCATCGCGCCCGAGCTGTGCAGCTGCGGCCTTGCGGTCTACGTTCGCGCGGTAGACGACGTCCGTGTCATCGGCAATGGTCGAGCATGCTCGACAACGCGGTCCGTTCCGGCACGGTGATCGACAGACCGTATCCGGCTTTGACCACGATCCAGTCGGTCGCGTAACCGCACCAGAACCCGAAGCCACTGAGGGAATTGTCAGCTGTCGGTCTTCTTCCGCGGCGCGCGTTTGCGGACGGGTTTCGCCGGTGTCTCCTCGACCGGTTCCGGTTCCACGTCATCGACCGCGCCGGCGCTGTCGAACGCCTCGTAGATCTCGTTCGGGATCCGCCCCCGATCGGCGATCGCGTAACCGTTCGCCGACGCCCACGCCCGCACCTGCTGGTTCCGCTCACGATCCGTGGACGTCGCGGCACGGGACTGCCCAGCCGTGGACTGACCGGCCGCGACCCTCAGCTTGCGCCCACCCGTGCGGGT
>NZ_ASJB01000043.1 GCF_000478275.1 Amycolatopsis orientalis DSM 40040 = KCTC 9412 | reverse complement strand
GAGGCTCGTGAGTGGTAATGAGGGTTAGAACCGTCATTACCACTCACGAGCCGTGAGCACCTGGTGGCGGCGTACGCCTGACCGATGTGGACGTCAGTTGACGCAGGGAACGCCTTCGGCGGTGATCGGCTTCTCGTCGGACTGCTCGGGCGGCGGGGCCGCGGCCGAGGAGCCAGCCACGTTCTGTGACGAGCCGGAACCCTGAGCGCCGCTCGACGGCTTGTAGTCCGAGCCGAGGAAGATCATCACGTGCCCGGCTTCGACGCTCTTGTCCTCCTGGACGGTCGGGTTGCCGCCGAGTTCGTCGGCGACCGCCTGGCCCGCCTCCTTCTGGCCCTTCGCGACCCAGACCACCGTCTTCTTGCGCGCGCTGGCGGTGGCCGTGTCGCCCGCGGTGAAGCCCTTGTCGACGAGCTGCTTCAGCACCGTCGCGGCCAGTCCGTCCTTGGTCGTCGAGTTGCGGACGTCGACCGTGGTCGCCTTGTTGGGCGACTCGGCGGGCGGCGGCGCCTGTTCGCCGGGCTGCGGGCCGGCGAGTCCCTGGACGAAGTCCTTGACCTGTTTCGGGTCGACCTGGATCGCGACGCCGTCTTCGGGGGTCTTGTACTCGATGTTGACGATCGGGATCGTCCGGAACTCGAGCTGGCCGCCGGTCAGGCTCTTCATCTGCTGCGCGAACCCGAAGACGTCCCAGTTCTGGTTGAGCACGACGGACTTCTTGATCGCCGTGATCAGGTCGTTGAGCTTGCCGGGGTTCGTGAGCGTGCCCGCCGAGAGCACCTTGCGCGCCATCCCGGCCATGAACACCTGCTGGCGGACGACCCGGTCGAGGTCGCCGCGCGGCAGCCCGTGGCGCTGGCGGACGAAGCCGAGCGCTTCGACACCGGAGATGGTGTGCTGTCCCTTGCTGAACTTCGCGCCGGAGAACTGGTCGTTGACGTCGTCGTTGAGGCAGACGTCGACCCCGCCGATGGCCTGGGTGATCTCGCTGAAGCCGAGCAGGTTGATCGCGGCGTAGTTGTCGATGGTCGAGCCGGTCAGCTTCTCGACCGTCTTGATCAGCGTCTTCGCCCCGGCCTCGTTGGCCTTCTGGTCGAGTTCCTTCGGGTCGGAGACGCCGTTCGCCTGCAGCTTCTTGCGCTCGTCGAGCATCGCGCGGGCATAGGCCGAGTTGATCTTGTGCTTGCCGTAGCCGCCGGGGATGTCCACATAGGAGTCACGCGGCAGCGAGATCGCGACGGCCTTGGAGCCGTCGTTCGGGATGTGCACGAAGATCAGCGAGTCGGTGTTCAGCTCGCCGTCGGCCTGCCCGGCGCGCAACTGCGCGAGGACCTCTTTGGACAGCGGGTTGCCCTGCGCGTCCGTGCGGCTGTCGAGGCCGACGAGCAGGATGTCGCGGGCGCCGTCGGCGGGCTTGTCGCCCTCGTCGGAGCCGATGCCGACGTTCGCGAAGGTCAGCCCGTCCATCGCGGCCCACGCGTACCCGGTCAGCCCGATCACCAGGAGCGAGACGAGGCCCAGCGCGATCTTGGGCCCTCTGAACGACCGGCGGGGCGCGCGCCGGGGCGGTGCGCCCGCGGCCTGGCGGGCGGGTGCCGGGCGGGATCCACGAGGCGGGGCCGGACGAGGAGGAACGCGTCCGGGCGCGTCCTGCCTAGGCCGGGCGGGACGGCGGTCCCCTTGCCCATTCCGAGGCGGGTACTCCACGCGGTCTGCTCCTTCTGTTCGTTACCGGCTGACGGTCTCTTCAAGGGACGCATGGTGCCTGTCGAGGGTTGTCGCAGGATTACACATCCCCCCGAAGATGTGGCACGCACCACCGGTTTGCGCTCAATGGTACGGAGAATGCCTGGTCAGCGCTGTGTGACTCAGGGGAGTACGCGCCGGGCCGCCCGCGCCGGGACCAGCGTGGCGGCCGCGGCCAGCATCGCGACGACGATCGTCGCGACGGGCAGCGCGACGGACGCGGCACTGACCTGCTTGCCGTCGAGGGCGCTCATCAGGGGTGGCGCGCACGCGATCGCGCAGACCAGCCAGGTCCCGGTCATCCGGCTCGTGCCGGTCCGCACGGTGTGGAGCAGATACACCCCGAGGAGCAGGTTGACGAGGCTCTGGACCGGTCCGAGCCGGAGTCCGAGGAGGTCGGCGTCGGCCGAGGCGCCGCCGAACCGGGTCAGCGCGAACCCGAACACGCCGAGCATCGCGTACGCCATCCCGACCGTCGCCGCGGCGCGGCAGAACACCGCGGCACGCAGGCCGGGCTCGTCGACCGCCCGCTGTTGCGGTCCCGAATGCCGTTCGAACCACCAGAAGACGAGCGCGGCGGGCACGGCCAGCAGCGCGAGCGCGAGCAGGACCCTCGGCCGGGCCAGCCAGCTGAGCCCGTCCACGACCGGGCCCGGCAGGTAGACGACCGCCACGAGCAGCAGCATCGCGGACAGGAAGCCGAGGTAGAGGCTCATCGGGGCGCGGAGGACGAGGCGGGCGGTGGCGGCGATCGCCTGCCGTTCGCCGAGCCGGGCCAGCGGACGCGCGAACAGGCCGAGGAGCGCGAGCTGGACGAGGCCGAGCAGGAGCACTCCCCACGGCGGACCCGACAGCGCGGCCGGGGCGCCGGGGCCGCCGAGCAGCATCGTCCCCTCGCCGCGGACGGCGACCGCGAGACAGAGTCCGGCCGCACCGGTGAACGCCGTCGCCAGGAGAACGGCCCGCGTCGGGCGGACGCCGTCGGCGTGGGCGAAGGCCAGCTGCTGGACGAACAGGGCGAGGAACAACGTCTCCGCGTAGCGAGGGATGGCCGAACCCGACCACTGCGCCGCGGCCTCGCTCGCCAGGGTCAGTGCCAGCAGCCCGGCGACGGAGGCGGTCCTTGTCCGGCGGTACAGCGCCAGCAGCGCCGGCGCGAGGACGACGGTCAGGAGGAAGACGCCGAGCAGCCAGAGCGGGTGCAGCGCGATCCGCATGACGGTGGCGTTCGTGCCCGTCGGGATCCCCAGCACCTCCAGGGCGAGCGGGACGACCAGCGCGACGACGGCGAAGATCAGCGCCGGGCGCAGCAGCGGGCTCGCGCGGTCGGCGAGGTACTGCGGATAGCGGCCGCCGGTCGCGCGGATCGAGCGCCAGCCCGCCTCGTTGATCCGGCCCACCGCGAAGAAGATCAGCGGGCAGAGCTGGGCCAGCCAGGTGAACGGCCACAACGACCGCTCCGGCGCGCCCGCCCAGTGCGCGAGCGCGACGGCGGATTCGCCGAGCAGCATCAGCACGACACCGGCGACGCCGAGCAGCGCCCACCGGCCGACCGGGGCCACCGGCCGCGGCTCGCGGGGGAGGGCGACTGCGGTCCGGCGGGTGCGGACCCAGCCGCGGAGGCGGAACACCAGCAGCGCGCCGATCACCAGTACCCCGACGATCATCGGGCCGAGCGGGTCGCCGACGGGCGGCCCCCAGCGCTGGTGCCAGGAGTTGAGGACGAGACCGGCGGTGTAGAGGGAGGCGACGACCTCACAGGAGCCGCGTGAGTCCATCGGGTTGAGCACGCAGGCGTGGTGCATGTCGGACGAGAGCCGGTCGTCGAGCGCGGCCCTGGCCTCCTGGCCGAGCGGGTGACCCTTGCGTTCGGCGTAGCGGAGGATGTCGTAACCGAGATCGTGGGCCTTGCAGGGGACGGCGTAGTCCCATTTGGTGTTGTCGTCGCCCCACGGTGCCGAGCAGCCGCCGTCGGTGTGGACGGCGCGCACGGTGCCGTCCCGTGCCGTCATCACCCCCGGCGTGATCCCGCTGACCGCGGTGAAGTCGGCGGGAAGCTTGGCGATGGCCGCTTCGACCGGGCCCGGGCGCACCAGCGCGTCGACCGTGTTCTGCGCGGCGAGGATGTCACCCGTCGGTGGTCCCTGGTCCGGCGGCGACGCGGGGCGCGACGCGATCAGGCCGAAACCGAACACCAGCACCGTGACCAGCAGCAACCAGCCCGAAGTCGACCATGGCCGCCTGATGCGGGCAGGACGAGCGTCGGCG
The DNA here is from genome assembly GCF_000478275.1 of Amycolatopsis orientalis DSM 40040 = KCTC 9412. Taxonomy (GTDB): domain Bacteria; phylum Actinomycetota; class Actinomycetes; order Mycobacteriales; family Pseudonocardiaceae; genus Amycolatopsis; species Amycolatopsis orientalis. The sequence goes on along the minus strand of NZ_ASJB01000043.1, from coordinate 298,869 downwards.
TCGGCTGTCGCTGGCATGGCGTCCAGGGTGCCATCCGCCGAGTGGGGCCGACATCCGGCTAACCCCCGGGTTTCGCCCAGCTGGGTGACCAGGGCTGAAGGACGCTTTCCTCGCATCTCACGCGGTGAAGGGGCCTTCGCCGCATGAGATGAGGTGAAGGGCCCTTTCAGCTCTCGGCGGCGTGCGGGGGTGAGGGTGGGGAAGAGGGCGGCCGGTCGACGTCCTGGGCGAACCGCACCTGGTTCCGGCCGTTCTCCTTGGCCACGTAGACGGCGGCGTCCGCGGAGTGCAGCAGTTCCTCCAGGGATTCACCGTGACGAGGGAACAGTGCCGCCCCGATCGAGGTAGTCCGGCCCGAGATGGTGACGCGGCTGCCTCGTTTGTCGGTAGTCACTATATGCAGTTCGGCGATTGCGGTGCGCACTCGCTCGGCGGCGAGTTTCGCCGCCGTTTCGTCGATATCCGGCAGAAGGACTAGGAATTCCTCGCCGCCGAACCGGCCGATGACGTCGGCGGGCCGGGTGACCTCGTCCAATTTCCGCGCCACATCGCGGAGGACGTCGTCGCCCGCGGGGTGTCCATATGTGTCGTTAATCCACTTGAAGTGGTCGAGATCAATCATCAGAAGGGCCAGGTTGTCGTCCGATCGGGCGGTCCTTCCCAGCGCCCGATCAGCCGACTCCGACCATCCGCGCATGTTGAGAACACCGGTTTTCGGGTCCGTCCGCGCGTCGTTTTGCAGTTGGTCGATCTCCGCGAGGCGATTGAACACCACCGTCACCACGGCCATCACGATCACCATCGGTGGCATGATCAACAGCAGTACCGCGGTGACCGCGCCGAGGCCGATCGTGATGGCCTCCAGCAGGTTGTCCGCCGCGTTGCCCAGTACGGTCGACACCGACGGCCGCTTCGGCGAGCCGATCGCGAGGATGCCGCCGATGTAGGCGATCTGCACCGCCTCGAAGACCATCCCGGTGATGATGAGGACACCGAATTCGCCGACCGTGCCCCAGCCGGAAATCCGGCCCCATTCATGCGGTCCGAACGCGGCGAACGTGAGCGACGCCAAAGTCACCGAAACGCCGTGGGTCACCGAGGAGAACACGAAGTTGTGCGCCGGGCGCCGGGCGATGAACCAATGCTGTATTCGGACGAGCGCGATGATGGAAAGTGTCAGCGAAAGCGGCAGGATCACCGCGGCCGGGAATGTCCAGACGGCGGTGAGGTCGATGAGAACGGTACGGCTGCGGTCGCGTCGCCTTTCCTCTTGCCGCTGGGTCAGCTGAATATGCGCCGTGGCCCCGACGGCGAGAATCGCGAACCGAACCCAGTCGATTTTTCCCGGATTCGTGGAATTCGTCGTCGCGACGACCATGATCGCGATTCCGATCGCCTCCATGGCGAAAAGGAACGCGATGAACCGTTTCGGCCGCTGCCACAGCGCCCACACCCTGGGATCGTAGGGATGGCGTTGCGGCGGTCCGGCCTGGTCACCTTCCGGGCTTGCCTGCCCGCGTTCGGTCACCGGTACACCGCTCCCGGCGGCGGTTGCCGCCGCTCGTCCGTCAAGGTCGCCGGTGCCGTCGCCGTGCTGGCGGCGGTCGCCGGTCTCGGCTGGCAATTGCTACCTCTTTTCCGCGCGGACGGCACGGCTGAGTAATCTCACCGGTACCGACTGATACACCGTTCGTATTCCACGGCCGGTATCATCCCATCGCATCAGTTGTTCGGCACCGGCAAGGCCGGCAGCACGGGTGTGCCCCTGACTCGCCTTGCCCGCGAACACGGACCGGAGGTGGCAATCGTGTCCCGTGATTTCTGATCTTGACGGCTGAATGTTTTTCGAGACGCGGTGTGGAAGGGGTGACGGATAGTGTCCAGTCGTGACTTCTGAGCCCGGACAAGGTATTAGTTCGCAGCGAGGTGGCCGGGAGGTGTGTGCCAGTGTCGAGCCGTGACTTCTGATCGAGAGTCGTTTCTTTTCGCCGATGTACCGAAGACCCAGGTGCCGAAGCAGTGTCCAGTCATCGAGATTTCCGAGTACGAACCCGCCGGGCGGCCGTGCCGCCCCAGGGGTCGTCCAGTGTGGATTCGTCATGACAGCAACGGTTCCGGGCTCGTTCCGTTGATGTGCCCCCAGCTGAGCGCGACCAGGACGGCCAGCAGCAGGCCGACCACGCCGGCCAGTGCGATGGCCGAGGTCGCCGCCCCGAGCCGATCGGCGGCGAGCCCGCCGAGTCCCGCCCCTATGCCCTGAGCCACCCGCAACCCCGTGCGATAGACCCCACCCGCACCGCCCCGGAGCTCGTTCGGGACCCAGGTGATGAACGTGGCGCTCACCGTGATCAGATACGCCCCCGCCGCACCCGCGGCCGCCAGCAGGAGCAAGGCCGGGATCAACCCCGGTTTGAGCGCGAAGGCGATCAGGGCGACCATCGGCAGTGCCGCCAGCACACCCAGCAGCTTTCGCCGTTGTTCCGCGGACACGAACCGGGACAGCAGGAACGCGCCGATGACGAAGCCCAGCGGGTCGGCGGCCAGCAGCCAGCCCACGGCCTGTTTCCCCACGCCCATCTCCGCGGCGAGCGGTGCGGCGAGTCCCTCCGGGATGACGGCGAGGCCGACCAGCCACGAGAACCAGACCAGTACCCGCAGGTGACGGTTGCCGAAGACCTGTTTCACCGCGCCGAACCAGCTGCCACCGCCGTCGGACGCCGCCGCCCGCCGGGAGACGGCGAACCGGACGACGGCCGCGCTCAGCAGGAACGTCGCCGCGTCCAGCGCCAGCGCCCAGCTCGCGCCCACCTGCGAGACCAGTAACCCGCCGCCCGCCAGGCCGAGCAGCATGGCGGTGTTGGTCGAGATGCCCCGGATGTCCTGGCTCTTGAGGTAGAGGTCGTCGTCGGTGAACACCTCGCGGGTCAGCGCGTTCTGTGCCGCGTTGCCGGGCGCGTTCGCGAGCCGCGCCAGCACCACCAGCCCGCACAGCAGGGCGAGCGGGGTGCCGGGGATCGCCATGATCCCGATCAGGACCGCCTGGATCAGCGACGAGACGACGAGGACGGTGCGCCTCGGGTAGCGATCGGCCAGCTGGGAGAGGCCGAGACCGCCGGCGAGCGCGGGCAGGAAGGTCAGGGAGTAGACCACCGCCGACAGCAGGGCGGAGCCGGTGCGGTCGTAGACGAGGATCGCCAGCGCGACGATGGTGAGCTGATCCCCGATCAGGGACTGCACCTCGGCGAGCCAGAGTGCGCGGAACTCGCGGTTCGCCAGGGCGGCGGTCATCCGCGGCGCCGCGTTCGTCTTCACTCCGTGACCACCTCCCCCCGATCGGGTGAACTCAACTCCCTCGCATTCTTGCCTGCCCTGGTACACGGCCGACGAGGGAGTCACAGTTAATGTCCCGCCGAACAACGTTCAGTATGCCTCTGGCTACAGGGAGACGAACAGAAGAGCCGCGAATCCTTCGCCTGTTAGGCCGATCGAGCTACGCCGTCTGACCGGTGGGTGAGGCCGGTCTGACTCGTGCGCGGGTATCTGCGCGCCGATCGGTCCGCACTCGCTCGGCGCAGCTCGCCCGCCGTTCGCCGCCGCCGTCGTCCCGATTGGGCTGAATGGGCCAACACTGAGGGGAGACCGGTCTGGAGGTGGAGGCCGGCCGGGCGGTAAGGGGTGAAGGCGATGAACGGTTTGCTCGACGACAAGGCCGTCGTCGTGACCGGGGCGGGGCGGGGCTTGGGCGAAGCGTTCGCGGTGCACGTGGCGAGGGCGGGTGGGTCCGTCGTGGTCAACGACGTCGACGCCGCGCTGGCCGAGCGGACCGCGGAGAACATCCGCCGGTTCGGCGGCCGGGCCGTCGCGAGCGGGCACAGCGTCGCCGATCCGAAGCAGGCGCGGGAGATCGTCGACCTCTGCGTCGGCGAGTTCGGCGCCATCGACGGGCTGGTCAACAACGCGGGCCTGAACTACGAGGCCCTGCCGTGGGAGGACGACGTCGAGCAGGCCCGCGAACTGGTCGAGGTCAACGTCCTCGGCGTCATGTACACCGGGCTCGCCGCGATCAAGGCGATGGTCGCGCGCGGCACCCCCGGCTCGATCGTCAACATCTCGTCGGGCGCGTCGCTCGGGCAGCGCAAGCTCGGCGTCTACGCCGCCAGCAAGGGCGCCGTCGCCTCACTGACCTACTCCTGGGCGCTCGACCTGGAGGAGAGCGGGATCCGGGTGAACGCGGTCTGCCCGCTCGCGCACACCCGGATGGTGTGGAAGTCCGAACGGTCGCTGCGGGCGTGCCCGCCGGACCGGACGCCGTCGCGGATCGCGCCGGTCGTGCTTTTCCTGCTCGGCGCCGGATCCGACGGGATCACCGGGCAGATGATCCGCTGCAACGGGCCGCAGCTGCACGTCATGGGGCAGCCGTACCTGAAGCAGCCCATCCTCGAGCGGCCGGTGTGGGACACCGAGACCGTGCAGCGCGCCTTCGACGAGGTCTTCAGCGCGCATCTGGAGAACTACGGCCTCGAAAAGCGTGTCCCGCCCCGGCTGCGCAAGTGGACGGAGTCCACCCGGACCGCTTAACCGACGACGAACGGCAGCTTCGCCGCCAGGTCGCCGAGTTCGGCCTTCTCCGCGTCGGTCGGTTCGCGGCGACCCGTGCCGACGAGGAGCGCGTCCGTGTCGGAGAACGACGCCGGGAACTTCTCCCCGGTGCGCTGCTCCAGGATCTGCCGGGTCTTGGCGAGGCTGTCGGCGGCGGGGCCGTCGCGGTGCGGGAGATACGCGACGAGGTCGAGGTGGTGCAGCGTCCATTCCAGGACGTACGCGGAAAGGAAGTCGCCCGCGGACAGGACGATGTCGCGGGTGCCGACCCGCATCCCCGGATCGGCGAGGTCGGCGGCCCGGCCGGCGGCGGAGCCGACGTCGTCGAGGTGGAACTTGAGCAAGCGGGGTTCCTGGTACGCGGCGGCGAGCCGGACGATCAGCGCGTCGAGGTCGTCCTCGCCGGTGGGCGGTTTGTCGGTGACCTCCCAGTAGGTGACCGCGTTGCGCGTCGGTTCGGTTTCGGCGGGGGTGGCGAGGGTGATCAGGACGTCCTGGGCGTCGATCACCAGATGGCACACCAGGTCCCGCACCAGCCAGCCGGCGCAGCCGGACGGTTTGGCGAAGTCTTCGTCGGGGGTTTCGGCGACGGCGGCGAGGAGCGCCGCCCAAGAGCGGGAGAAGAGATCCACGGCGGCAAATTAGCAGCGGCGGTGCCCTGGTGGCGACCCTTTCAAGACCGGGCTCGTGAGTGGCAATGACGGTTAGAACCGTCATTACCACTCACGAGACTGGACCGGCCGGGATCAGGAGCCGGCGGCGGGAGCGGGTTCCGGCTCGGCCGCTGCCGCGTAGAGATCGGCGATCGCGGGCGCGTACCGGTCGTTGATGATCCGCCGCTTCAGCTTCAGCGTCGGGGTCACCTCACCGCTTTCCGGCGTCCATGCCTTCGGGATCACGTGGTACCGCTTGATCTGCTCGATCCGCGCCAGCCGCGCGTTCGCCGCCTCGACGGCCTTCTCGATCTCCGCGAGCACGCGCGCGTTGTCGGCGAGCGATTCGCCTTCGGTGAGCTGGACGCCGTTCGCGGCCGCCCAGCCAGGCGCGATCTCGTCGTCGACGACGATCAGCGCGGTGACGTACGGCCGGTCGTCGCCGATCGCGACCGCCTGCCCGATCAGCGGGTGTTCCTTGAGCAGGCCTTCGATCTTCGTCGGGGCGATGTTCTTGCCGCTCGAAGTGATGATCAGTTCCTTCTTGCGGTCGGTGATCGTGACGAAGCCGCGTTCGTCGATCGTCCCGATGTCGCCGGTGGCGAGCCAGCCGTCGGCGTCGACGTCCGGTTTGATCGAGCCGTCCTCCTGCAGGTAGCCGAGGAACACGATCGCGCCGCGGACGAGGAGTTCGCCGTCTTCGGCGACCTTCACCTCGATGCCTTCGAGCGGACGGCCGACCGAACCGGCCTTGAACGCGGACGGCGTGTTGGAGGTGACCGCGCCGGTGGTCTCGGACAGGCCCCAGACCTCCTGGATCTCGACGCCGAGCCCGGCGATGAAGTACAGGATCTCCACCGGCAGCGCGGCGGCACCGCTGGAGGCGACCTCGATCTGGTCCAGGCCGAGCATGGCCCGCACCGGGGCGAGTGCCGCCGCGTCGGCCTGCGCGATCTTCTCCGCCAGTTCCGGCGGCACCTCCTTGCCGTCACTGCGCAGTTTGTAGCCCTGCTGCAGCAGTTCGTTGGCGCCGAGCAGGGCGGCGCGCTTGTCCTCCGGCACCGAACCGAGCAGGTTCTTCAGCCCCGCCACCATTTTCTCCCAGACACGCGGGACACCGAAGAAGCTCTTCGGATGCACCTGGCCGAGCGCGCCGACGACGGCGGACGGGTCGCCGACGGTGTGCACGTGCCCGGCCCACACGATCGGCATGTAGATCGACAGTTCGCGTTCGGCGATATGCGCGAGCGGCAGGTACGCGATGTTCGTGGCGTGCATCGGCGAATCGTGCAGCCGCTGGACCGCGACGGCCTGGTAGATGGCGTTGCCGTGGGACAGCACGACACCCTTGGGGTCGCCGGTGGTGCCGGAGGTGTAGATCATCGACAGCGGATCGTCCGGGGTGATCGCGGACCACGTCGTCTCGAACGCCGCCGGATCGGCCGCGTGCTGTTCGGCGCCCGCCGCCCGCAGGTCGGCGAACGACAGGAACCTCTTGTCGTCCTGGGGAATGACGGACGCGTCGAGCAGGACGACGTGTCGCAGCGCGGGCAGGTCGTCGAGAACCTGGGACCAGCGCCCGAGTTCGTCCGCGCCGGCGAGCACGACGACACCGGCGGCGCTGTGCCGGGCGACGAACCCGATCTGCTCGGGGCTGAGCGTGGCGTACGCGGTGCACGGGATCGCGCCGAGATGGGCGGCGGCGAGGTCGGCGATCAGGTGCTCGGGACTGCTCGGTGCCATGATCAGCATCCGGTCGCGGCTGCCGAGCCCGAGTCCGGCGAGTCCGCGCGACACCTCCGCGATGGCGGTGCGGAACTCACGCCAGTTCAGGGTCGGCTTGCCCTCGATGTCGAGTGACGTGATCGCCGGCAGTTCACCGAACTCCTGGGCGTTGCGGTGAAGCAGGGCGGGGATGGTCTGGCCTTCGATCTGCTCGGCGACGGTCGGCTGGGTGGTCAACGCTGGCCTCCTCGATGCTGCCTGATCAGGCCCACTGTAAGCGCTGTCGGCAGTGGTGGATAGAGAATCGCGGCCACGGTTGAGGCTTGCGAAATGTCCACCTTTTCCGTTTTCACCGCGTCAGTCGCCGACACGGATTGAATGGGTGACACCACCGTCCCCGAACGAGCAGGAGCCTTGACGATGATCGGTTCGGCACGCGCACTGATCGACGCGGTGCAGGCGGAACTCGCTCCCCGCGACGACGACAACCGGCTCGTCCCACTGGTCGCGAAGGGCAAGGCGGCGCGGGAGGTCTTCGCCGCGATCGCCGCGGAGGAGTACCGGATCGTCCGCAGCGACTGGCGCAGCTTTCTCATGCTCGCGTCGCGCTCGCAGGAGCAGGGCGCCAGGGAGTTCTTCGCGATGCTGGCCTCGGGAGAGGGGCTCGCGCTCGGCAAGCTGCCCGCGCTCGTCGAGGAGTCGCCCGGCTTCGAGCCGCGCGCGGGCTGCCAGGCGTATCCGGCGTTCGTCGCCTGGCTGGCGCTCAACGGCGAGCCCGCCGAGGTCATCGTGGCGATCGTCGCCAACTTCGCCGCCTTCGGCCGGTACTGCGCCGCGATCGCCGCCGCGATGCGGGAGCAGTACGGCTTCGACGACGAAGCGTGCGCCTTCTTCGACTTCTTCGGCGCGCCGTCACCGGATCTCGAGGACCTCGCCGTGCGGGCCGTGCAGGCCGCGCTCGACGCCGGACGGCTGTCCGAAAAGGACGCTCGCACCCACGCGCGCCTGTTCCAGGCGTACGAGCTGGACTTCTGGAACACACTCGCCGACGATTACCGCCGTGACTGACCTCGTAGCCGAAGCCGCGGCGCTGGACGCCGCCGATCCCTTGGCGCACAAGCGAAACGAATTCGACCTCGATCCGGGGATCGCCTACTTCGACGGCAACTCGCTGGGCGCGCCGCCGAAGCACGTGGCCGGACGGCTCGCCGCGATCGTCCTCGAGGAATGGGGCGGGCGGCTCATCCGGTCCTGGTCGGAGGGCTGGTGGGAGGCCCCGGTGCGGGTCGGCGAGCGGATCGCGCCGCTCGTGGGGGCCGCGCCGGGACAGGTCGTCGTCGCGGATTCGACCAGCGTGGACCTCTTCAAGGCGCTGGTCGCCGCGACCCGCCTCAACCCGGGCCGCGACGAGATCCTCGTCGACGCGGACACGTTCCCCACCGACGGGTACATCGCCGACGAGGTCGCCCGCCTGACCGGGCACACGGTGCGCCGGGTCGTGGCCGAGGACATGCCTGCCGAAGCGGGCGAACGGACGGCCGTCGCGCTGATCAACCACGTCGACTACGTGACTGGGCGCGTCCACGACATGGCCGCGCTGACCGCGGCGCTGCACCGCGCCGGGGCTCTGGCGCTCTGGGACCTCTGCCACAGCGTCGGCGCGCTCCCGGTCGAACTGGACGCGACGGGGGTCGACCTCGCCGTCGGCTGCACCTACAAATTCCTCAACGGCGGCCCCGGCGCACCCGCTTTCCTTTATGTGGCGGCGAAATGGCTGGACCGGTTCGAGCAGCCGCTGGCCGGCTGGGCCGGTGACCGCGATCCGTTCGCCATGCGCGGCGCGTACGAGGCGCACGCCGGTATCGCGCGGGGCCGGGCGGGCACTCCCGACATCCTCTCCCTGCTCGCGCTGGACGCGGCCCTCGACGTCTGGGACGGCGTGGACCGTGCCGTGCTGCGGGAGAAGGGCCTCGCGCTCGGCGGGTTCTTCTTCCGGTGCGCGGACGAACTCCTCGACGGCGCGACGATCGTGACCCCGCGCGGGACCGATCGCGGGCACCAGATCTCGGTCGTCGACGACGAGGCGGCCAAGACGATGGCGGCCCTGATCGAACGCGGGGTGATCGGGGACTTCCGCCCGCCCGACGTGCTGCGGTTCGGGCTGGCGCCGCTCTACACCACCTACGGCGAGGTGCTCCGCGCCGTGACGACGCTCCGGGAACTTCGCGGCCGGTGATTTCGAGCGTTTTCGAACGAACGGTGAAGTGAACATGCGCGACAGGTACCCGCGCGAAAATGGTGAAGGTGATTCGGAGTTCGGTGGCAAAAAGGTGATCGTCTCGCCCTGGCGGGGGAGACAAAGCGATCTTTCGCCAATTCGCTGTTAGTCTCGTTATTCGCTGTCGCGGCGAGTGTGACGTAGATCCTTCCCCTGTGGCGTAAGGAAAGCCCGCGTCGCCCGTCTCGATGGTGAGGCGCGGGCCAAGGCGTCGGGAGAAGGAGGGGAACGTGTCGCTCAATCATGTCCTCGTCGCCGCGCTCGGCGTCGCTTCCGGTTTCCTGCTGAACGAATTCGGCGCGCGCTATCCCGTCGAGACGGTGCTCGTCGCGATCTTGCTCTGCGGGGTGGCGACGCTGTGCTGGGCGGTCGTCCGGATGTTCAGGGACGCGTCCAGGAAGGTCGACACGCTCCTCGAAGACGAGCTTGTCCGGAGCCGTGAAGATCATTTCGCGGATTCGTCCGCAATGAGCGGTGGTAATTCTCGATTCCGCGGATCGAACGGCGTTACGGCGGCGTTCCTTCGGGGCGAAGTCGTTCGCAAACCGAACGGTATGTGGAGCTCTCGTCCGAAAGCGTGAGCGACGTCACGGCGTGTAGTTTTCAGTCGCTTTCCCGCTGGGGCGCGGTTCTGCCCCGCTGTGACTTGATCGTGTCCGATGAGCGCCGATCAAGCCGCTGCCTGCGGTAAACCGCCAGGTGACCGATCGACTGGACGCCCTGGTGGGCGCCTCGCGCGCGTGGTGGACTTTCGAGGTCCGCGGCCCGCTTGTCAGGTAGTCACCGCAATACGTGACTACCCTTCGCGTCTGGACTTGACTCACCCGTTTGGGTCTCCTAGCGTCTTCGCGGGCGGAGCGGACCACGCTGTGTTGATCCGGCTATCGGATCCCGCGGGTGAAGAGATCCCCGGCGACCCGACACCAAACTGCCGGAAGGAAAACGGACCACGGTGAAGCAAATTCCCCTTCGACGAGGCCGCGGCTCATCGATTCGTTCGCGCGTTCTGACGATCGCGCTCATTCCGAGCATCGCGCTGATGCTCGTCGGTCTGGCGATCGGCGGGTACCTGATCTTCGACGCGGTCAACGGCCGTGACTACGCGCAGCGGATCCGGGGCTCGGAAGCACCAGCCGTCCCGTTCTTCGCCCAGATCCAGGAGGAGCGGCGGCTGACGCTGCGCGAGCTGGCGGGCGACCGTTCCCAGCACGCCGCGCTCGTGGAGCAGCGTGCCAAGACCGACGCCGCCACCCAGGGCGTCGCCTCCTACCTCCAGACGTTCGTCGGCGACTCGCCCGACAGCGTGCAGCGCAGCATCGCCACGGTGAACGGCCTCTTCCAGAAGATGCCGCAGATCCGGCAGTCGGCCGACTCCGGCCAGTTGCCGCTGCTCGACGCCTTCACCTACTACAACCAGATCCTCGACCAGTTCGTCGAGGGTCTCACCGGGCTCGCGCAGGACGCGCCGAACGCGGAGAACGCCTACCAGCGGATCACCGCGGTGCCGTTGTTCACCGCGATCGACCAGCTGCAGCGGTCGAACGCGCTCGCCGCCGCGGCCGTGGCGGGCGGTGGCTTCACCGACGAGACCTACCGCGCGTACGTCACCCAGGTCGGTTCGTACCGGTCGCTGCTCGAGTCGTCCGTGACGCGGATGCCCCCGGGCGTCAAGGCGAAGTTCGACCAGCTGGTCGCGAGCGACCCGTGGAAGGCCGTCAACACGGTCGAGAACACCTTCCTGCAGAACAGCAAGGCCACCCTCCCGGTGCCCGAGCAGCTTTGGCTGCAGTCGGCCCGCGGCGTCGGCGACGCGATGATGCGCGGCTTCGTCGAGCAGAGTGGCGCGGCCACCACCGAGGCCATCGACGAGGCCGACCGGACGCTGATCACCTCGGCCATCGCCGCGGCCATCGCGCTGCTGGTGGCCATCGGCGTGTTCGTCATCGCCCTGCGGCTGTCCAACCGGCTCATCGGCAGGCTGGCCAGGCTGCGCGAGGACACCCTCGACGTCGCCGAGATCCGGCTGCCCGAACTGGTGGACCGGGTGCGGGCGGGTGAGCCCGTCGACCTCGACGACAAGGGTCACTTCCTCGACCACGGCGACGACGAGATCGGCCAGGTCGCCGAGGCGTTCAACAAGGCGCAGCAGACCGCCATCGCGGCCGCCGTCGAAGAGGCGCGGACCCGTGAAGGCACCAAGGCGGTCTTCCTCAACATCGCGCACCGCAGCCAGGTCATCGTGCACCGCCAGCTCAAGGTGCTCGACCAGGCCGAGCGCAAGCAGGAGGACCCGGAGCAGCTGGAGACGCTCTTCCAGCTGGACCACCTCTCCACCCGCGCCCGCCGCAACGCGGAGAACCTGATCATCCTCGGTGGCGGCCAGCCCGGCCGTCAGTGGCGCAAGCCGGTCACCCTGGCCGAGCTGACCCGTGGTGCCTCGGCCGAGACCGAGGACTTCGCCAGGGTGAAGACGGCCAAGATGCCCGCGATCGCGGTGCAGGGCCCGGTCGTCGGCGACCTCGTGCACCTGCTCGCCGAGCTGATCGACAACGCGACCTCGTTCTCGCCGCCGCAGTCGCGGGTCGAGCTGCGCGGCAACGTCGTCGGCAAGGGTGTCGTGATCGAGGTCGAGGACCAGGGGCTCGGCATCGAGCCGGAACAGGCCGCCGAGCTGAACGCGATGTTGGCCGATCCGCCGGACTTCGGCATCATGGCCCTGTCAGCCGAGCCACGGCTGGGCCTGTTCGTGGTCGCGCGGCTCGCCGCCCGCCACGGGATCTCCGTGCACCTGCGCGAATCCGCGTACGGCGGCACCAGGGCCATCGTGCTCGTCCGCACCGACCTGCTCGCGCCGGTCCCGACCGATCAGCCGGAGGACGAGGTGGACCCCGAGAGCACCGAGGTGCCGGACGCCGCACCGCTGCGCCCGGGCCGCCGTGCCCGCCACCGGACCGAGATCCCCGCGGAACGGCCCGAACTCCCGGTGCCGATGCCGATCGCCCCGCAGGCCCCGGTTTCGCAGGCCCCGCCGAGTGCGGAGCAGCCCGGTTCCGCGCTGCCGCCGCTGCCCCCGCGTCCGCCGCGGGTGCCCCGGCCCGAAACCCCGCGCCCCGAGCCGATCCGGCCGGAGCCCGCGCGGGCCGAGGCCCGGCCGCAGCCGATGCAGCCGCCGGCGTGGCCGCCCGCCGAAACCCGACCGCAGGACAGCCGCCCGCCGCAGACCCGGCGACCCGGCCCCGAGGCGCCCGGCAGGCCACCGCTGCCGCAGCGCCGACGTCAGGCGAACCTGGTCCCCCAGCTCATGGAGGACCGGCCTGCCGCCCAGCAGGAGGAGGTCCGCGAGGACACCCCCGAGCTGGCCAGGAACCGTCTCGCCGCGTTCCAGCAGGGAACACGGCGTGCCCGGGACACCGAACCCACCGACGACTACACCGACCTCGACATGTACGGAGATCGTGACTAGATGGCCAACGCGGGAGTCAGTGAACTCGACTGGTTGCTGGATGACCTGGTCAAGCGGGTCAGCGGTGCCGACAGGGCGGTAGTCCTGTCGGCCGATGGCCTGCTCATCGGACGGTCCGGCAACCTGTCGGAGCAGGACGGCGAGCACCTGTCCGCGGTGGCGTCGGCGTTCCAGAGCCTCGCGCGGGGCACGGGACGGCACTTCGGCGGCGGCAACGTCCGCCAGACCATGGTCGAGATGGACCACGCCTTCCTGTTCGTCACCGCGGCGGGCCGCGGCGCGTGTCTCGCGCTGCTGGCCAAGGAGGACGCGGACATGGGCCTCGTGGCCTATGAGATGAACCTGATGGTCAAGCGGGTCGGTGCGGTGCTCACTTCGGCGCCCCGCGCCGCGACTCCCACGTCGCCATGAGCGGGCGGCACGAGTCGTGGTTCGAGGACGAGGCCGGGCCGCTGGTCCGGTCGTACGCCGTCACGGGCGGGCGCACCCGTTCGGACACGATCGGCCTCGACCTGATCACCCTGGTGGTCGCCATGCGCACCGCGCACGAGGTCGCCGGCTTCGAACCGGAGTACGGGCGGATCCTCAACCTGTGCCAGAGACCGACCTCCGTCGCGGAGGTGGCCGCGCGCATCGATCTGCCGCTGCCGGTGGTGAAGGTGCTGCTGAGCGACCTCATCGAACAGAACCTCGTGCTGTTCCGCACCGCGACACCGGTCACCGACACCCCCAACAAACACGTACTCCAGGCGGTTCTTGATGGCATCCGGAAACTCTGAGCCCCGGCGATCCTTGACCGCGAACGCGGTCAAGGTCCTCATCGCCGGCGGGTTCGGGGTCGGTAAGACCACGATGGTCGGTTCGGTCAGCGAGGTTCCCCCGCTGCGCACCGAGGAGGTCATCACCGCGGCGTCCGAGGGCGTCGACGACCTCACCGGTGTCGAGAAGAAGACGACCACCACGGTCGCCCTCGACTTCGGCCGGATCACCATCAACCCCGAGCTGATCCTGTACCTGTTCGGTACGCCGGGACAGGACCGCTTCTGGTTCATGTGGGACGAACTGGCCGAAGGCGCGCTCGGCGCCGTCGTGCTGGCCGACACCCGGCGGCTCGACAGCTGCTTCGCGGCCGTCGACTTCTTCGAGCGGCGCGGGCTGCCGTTCGTCGTCGCGGTCAACTGCTTCGACAACGCGTATCGCTATGGCACCGAGGAGGTCCGGCAGGCGCTCGACGTCGGCATGGACGTCCCGCTGCTGCTGTGCGACGCGCGGGAACGCGACTCGACGAAGCAGGTGCTGACCGTGCTGATGGAGCACGTGCTGGCGCTGTCCGACCTGGCGGCGGGACTGCCTCAGGTCCGCTGATCCGTCCTGCTCGAGACGAGCTGAAGGGCGCTTTCCCCGCATGCGATGCGGGGAAAGCGCCCTTCGTCGCGTGAGATGCGGGTATGGGGCCCTTCGCACCCCTCGCAATTAGTCGACTAACTGCCCGTCTGGGCTGGCCGCCGGGGTTCTGTGGCGCGACCTTGATCAACGGAGGAACGGGGACGTTGAGTGTCCAGATTCCTGCACCGACGATCCCGAGGCCCGCGGGACCGCCACCCTCGCGTGGGTCGTGAGTGGTAAGTGCCGTTAGAACGGCACTTACCACTCACGACCCACGCGAGCAGTCGACTACTTGCGGGGCAAGACCCCGCTCCCCCCTCGCAACCTCCCGGCGAAAAAGGCGCCGTGAAGGACGCTTTCCTTGTAATTTTCACCGGGAAAGCGTCCTTCACGGCATTCGGCGAACGGTCAGGAGCGACGGCGGCGAAGCAGGGTGTCGAGCGCGTAAGTGCCCGGTCCCACCACCGCGAACAGCAGGAAGATCCAGGAGTACAGCGCCGCCGTTTCCCCCTTGTTCTGCAACGGCAGCAGTGCGTCCGGCTGGTGAACGACGAAGTACGCGTAGGCCATGGTGCCCGAGAGGAGCACCGCGACCGGGCGGGTGAACAGGCCCGCCAGGATGAACAGCGAGCCGACCAGCTCGATCACCCCGGCATACCAGCCGGGCCAGGTGCCGACCGGTATGGCCGGCTTGTCGAAGAAGCCCATCTTCTGCAAACCGTGGCAGAGGAACAGGAACGCGACCACTACGCGGACGATGGAGAGGGTCAGGCCTTGCCACTTCGTTCTGGTCTGTCCGACCTCGGCACTCGTGGCGGCGGTTGTCTGGGTCATGACACATCCTTCCGGCTCAAGATGGTCTAAACCATTGATAGGTGTTCAGGATGACGGATGGCCCTGTCTGGAGGGAACTTTCTTTCGTGGGTAATACCACGGCTCTTCTGAGCCCAACAACGTTGTGCGCACGCGAAAAGAAGGCCCCTTTCCTGGAATCGTTCCAGGAAAGGGGCTTTTTCGTTTTTCTTGCTCAGCGACGGCGGCGGCGCAGCGTGTCGAGCGCGAAGGTGCCCGGGCCGACCACGGCGATCAACAGGAAGATCCAGCAGTAGAGGGTCGACAGCTCGCCCATGTTCTGCAGCGGCAGCAGGCCTTCCGGTGCGTGGACGGTGAAGTAGGCGTACGCCATGACGCCGGAGAGGAGCACGGCGACCGGCCGGGTGAACAGGCCGACCAGTACGAGCGCGGCGCCGACGACCTCGATCACGCTGCCGTACCAGCCGGGCCAGGAGCCGAGTTCGACCGAGCCGCCGGCGCCGTCGACGCCACCGAAGAAGCCGAATCCCTGCAGGCCGTGGCAAAGGAAGAGGAACGAGACCACGATCCGGACGGCCGACTGGATCGCGCCCTGTGCCTTGGCGGACCGGCTGGTGGTCGTGGTCGTGGTGGCGGTGCCGGTGGAGGTGATGGTCTGCGTCATCGTCCTGGTCCTTCCGAGAGGGTCTGTGGGGCGGCTTCTGACAACGCGTCGTACGGGCACGACGCATTTCGACATCGCCGCCGGAACTTTTTTCCCGAGGCGGTCGCATCACCCGGTCGGAGCAAGGGCACACTGGACGCCGTGGCGGGTAAGACGAGTGCCGGGATCCTGCTTTTCCGCAGGTCGGGCGAGGTGACCGAAGTACTGCTCGGGCATATGGGCGGGCCGTTCTGGGCCAAGAAGGACGCGGGCGGCTGGTCGGTGCCCAAGGGCGAGTACGAACCGGGTGAGACGCCGGAGGCCGCGGCGCGGCGCGAGTTCCAGGAGGAACTGGGCCTGCCCGCGCCGGAGGGGGAGTACCTCCCGCTCGGCGAGGTGAAGCAGTCCGGCGGCAAGGTCGTCACGGTCTGGGCGGTGGAGGGAGACCTCGATCCCGCTCAGGTGGTCCCGGGCACCTTCGAGATGGAGTGGCCGCCGCGGTCGGGGCGGACGCAGGAGTTCCCCGAGGTCGACAGGGTCGCTTGGTTCGGGCTCGTGGAAGCCGAGGAGAAGCTACTCAAGGGGCAGCGCCCGTTCCTCGTCCGGCTGGCGGAAACGCTCAGCGGCTGAGCAACGCGCTCAGCGGTTCGTCGGCCAGCGAGCCGAGGACGAGATCGGCGTGGTCGAAGTTCAGCACCGCGGTGATCGGATTCGGGACCGCGACGCACTTCAGCCCGGCGGCCTTCGCCGCGGTGACGCCGTGCGGTGAGTCCTCGAACGCGATCGCCTCGGACGGCGGCAGGTCCAGTGCCGCGAGCGCGGCCAGATAGAGGTCCGGACTCGGCTTCGCCTCGTGGAGGTCGCCGGTGAGGACGGCTTCGAACGCGTCCGCGAGACCCAGCCGGTTCAAATGTGTGGCGACCCAGTCGCCGGTCGAACTGGACGCGATGGCCAGCCGCAGGCCCTGCTCATGCGCGTCTTCGAGGTACTCCTTGACGCCGGGACGCGGCCCTTCGGACTCCAGCAGCTCGGTGACACGGGCGCGGACGCCGGTGCGGATCGCGAGTTTGTCCAGGTGCTCGTCGTCCTTCGCCAGCAGCTCGAACATCGCGGCGGCGGTGTGCTGGGTGCCGATCACGGTGTGCCAGACGTCGAGGGGGAGTTCGCCGCCGCGTTCGCGGAAGGTCTCCTGCCAGGCCACGAGGACGGCGGCCTCGGTGTCGACCAGCGTTCCGTCGAAGTCGAAGATCAAGGCACCGGTCATGGGACGAGTCTATGTCTTGACTCACTGAGTGGCACGGATTACCGTACGCATTCGTTAGGAAAGTTACCAAACGAACACTGCTCGAAGAACAACGCCGCGCACCCGTCCCTCTTACCCGCCGCCACGGATCCCGGGGAGAACGATGTGAAGGCCCGAACCAGACTACTGCCCTTAGGCGCGGCCGCCATCCTGTTGCCGACGCTGCTCAGCGGAAGCGCGCAAGCCGCTGACGTCCTTTTGTCCCAAGGAAAACCCGTCCTCGTCTCGTCGGTGGAGAACTCGTCGTACGGCGGCCCACTCGCCGTCGACGGCAAGACGACCACCCGCTGGGCGAGTGCCGAAGGGGTGGACCCGCAGTTCATCCGCGTCGACCTCGGCGGCCCTTCGGCCATCAACCGGGTCAAGCTGAGCTGGGAAGCGGCCTACGCCACCGCGTACCGGCTGGAAGTCTCCAACGACGGTTCGTCGTGGACCTCGATCAAATCCGTCACCAGTGGTAACGGCGGGACCGACGATCTCACCGGGCTGTCCGGCCGCGGCCGGTACCTGCGTCTCGTCGGCACCAAACGCGCCACCAGTTACGGCTACTCCCTTTGGGAGATGCAGGTCTACGGCACGTCGGACTCGTCCAGTGACACGCAGGCGCCCACCGCGCCCGCGAACCTCGCGGCCGGTGCGATCACGTCGTCCACTGTGG
This sequence comes from Amycolatopsis orientalis DSM 40040 = KCTC 9412, assembly GCF_000478275.1. GTDB lineage: Bacteria > Actinomycetota > Actinomycetes > Mycobacteriales > Pseudonocardiaceae > Amycolatopsis > Amycolatopsis orientalis. Next base: position 281,348 of record NZ_ASJB01000043.1, on the reverse strand, counting down.
ACCTGACGTGGACCGGCTCGACGGACAACGTCGGTGTCAGCGGTTACGAGGTGCTGAGGAACGGTCAGGTCGTCGGCACGACCGAGACCACGGCCTTCACCGACAGCGGGCTGAGTGCCTCGACCGCGTACACCTACACCGTCCGCGCGAAGGACGCCGCCGGCAACACTTCCGCGGCCAGCAACCAGATCCAGGCGACCACGCAGGCGGGCGGTTCTTCCTTCGTCCTCGCCGCCTCCGGTGACATCGCCGAACAGTGCACCGCCTCCTCGTCCTCGTGCGTCCATCCGAAGACCGCCGCGCTGGTCGGCCAGATGAACCCGGCCGCGGTGATCACCATGGGCGACAACCAGTACGACGACGCCCATATCGAGGACTTCACGAGCTACTTCGACAAGACCTGGGGCAAGTACAAGAGCATCATGCACCCGGTCCCGGGCAACCACGAAACCTACGACCACACCCCGCTGGGCGCCTACAAGCAGTACTTCGGGAATATCGCGACCCCGAACGGGAAGACCTACTACAGCTGGGAAATGGGCAACTGGCACTTCGTGGCCATCGACAGCACGGAGTTCTCTCCCGGGCTGGCCGCGAACGCCATCAGCGACGAGCAGCTGAACTGGATCAAGCAGGACCTGGCGAAGAACACCAAGCCCTGCGTCGCCGCGTACTACCACCATCCGCGCTACACCTCGGGTGACCACGGCGACAACGACAAGATGGCCACCCTCTGGGAGACCATGGTGCAGAGCAAGGTCGACCTCGTGCTCAACGGGCACGACCACCACTACGAGCGGTTCTATCCGCAGAACGCGGACGGAGACAAGGACGCGGCCGGTCCGGTGCAGATCATCGGCGGTGGTGGCGGGGCGAGTCTGTACCCGGTCAAGACGCTGCATCCGGCCACGGCGAAGGCGATCTCGACCTACGGCGTGCTCAAGCTGAACATGTCGGACAACGCCTTCTCGACCCAGTTGATCGGTCTGGACGGCAAGACCATCGACGCCTCTCCCACCTACACCTGCCACTGATCCTCGCGATCAGGTGCCGGGTCGCGGCCGTGTGCACCGCGACCCGGCACCGTCCTCGCGGCGCTGGAGGTCTCCATGTACATAGCCACCAGTAGAGGAGCGGACGCCGCGGCGGAAGTCCCGAAGAGCGGCGTGAAACGGGCCGTCACCGGGAATGTCGTCGCGCTCGGCCTGGTCAGCCTGGTCACCGACATCTCGTCGGAGATGGTGACCGCGGTACTGCCGCTCTACCTCGTTCTCGGCCTGGGCCTGAGCCCGCTGCAGTTCGGCGTGCTCGACGGCCTCTACTCCGGCGTCACCGCCGTCGTCCGGCTCGTCGGCGGTCATCTCGCGGACCGGTGGCAGCGGCTCAAGGCGGTCGCCTGCTTCGGTTACGGACTTTCGGCGCTGGGCAAGATCGGCCTGATGCTGGCGGGTTCGTCCACGGTGGCGATCGGGGCGGTGCTCGCGGCCGACCGCACCGGCAAGGGCGTCCGGACCGCGCCGCGGGACGCGCTGATCACCTTGAGCAGCGATCCCGAACATCTCGGCCGCGCGTTCGGCGTGCACCGCGCGATGGACACCTTCGGCGCCTTCCTCGGCCCACTGGTCGCGATGGCCGTGCTGTGGCTCAGCCTCGGCAGCTACGACTCGGTGTTCTTCACCAGCTTCTGCGTCGCCGCGATCGGCGTGATCATCCTGGTGCTGCTGGTCAAGGACCACCAACCGGGGCCGCGGGCCGAGCGGCCCAAGGTCTCCTTGCGGGAGACCGCCGGACTGATCCGGCAGGCGTCGTTCCGCCGGATCTGCGTCTGGGCGGCGCTGCTGGGCCTGGTCACCCTCAGCGATTCGTTCCTGTACCTCGTCCTGCAGCGGCGCTGGGAACTCGGCGCCGTCTTCTTTCCCTTGCTGCCCTTGGGAACCGCGGGGGTCTACCTGCTGCTCGCCGTGCCGCTGGGCAGGCTCTCCGACCGCGTCGGCCGCTGGAAGGTGTTCCTCGGCGGGCATATCGCGCTGGTCGCCGCGCTGCTGGCGCTGCTCGGTCCGGTGGACGGTGGCGTGCTCGCGGTACTGGCGCTGATCCTGCACGGCGTCTTCTACGCCGCCACCGACGGTGTCCTGATGGCCGCCGCCGGGCCACTGCTGCCCGAACATCAGCGGGCGAGCGGACTGGCGCTGGTGCAGACCGGGCAGGCGACGACCCGGATGTTCGCCTCCGTCCTCTTCGGACTCGCGTGGACCGCGTGGGATCTGCACGCCGCGGTCCTGGTCGCCGCGGGCGCGCTGGCGATCGCGGTCGTCGCGGCCGCCATCCTCCGTCCACTGAGGACATACGCATGAGGGCGCGGATCGTGGGTGTGGCGGCGGCGGTCGTCGTCCTGATCGCGGCGGCCGTCGTCTTCGGACTCCAGTCCCGTGACCGAGGGCCGGCGGTCAACTCGGTCGCCGTCGTGACCGGGCAGCCGGTTTCGGTGCAGGCCAAGGGGCAGCTGCTGTTCCGCAACACCGCCGAAGGCCCCGACTTCGGCCACCTCGCCACCGTTCCGGCCGATCGGCCCGGCGAACCGAGGAAGGTGGCCGGTCTCAGCTGCGACCGGTTCGCCACCTCGGCGGGGACGGCGCTCTGCCTCGCCGCGCAGCCGGGCGTGCTGCCGCCGATGACCGACGTCATCGTGCTGGACCAGGACCTCAAGGAGATCCGCCGGGTCGAACTCCCCGGGACACCCAGCCGCGGGCGGGTCTCGCCGGACGGGAAACTCGTCTACTGGACGCTGTTCGTCAACGGGGATTCCTATGCGGAGAACGGGTTTTCGACCAGGGCCGGGATACTCGACCTGTCGACCGGGAACCTGATGAAGAGCATCGAGGAGATGGGGCTCCTGCTCGACGGCAAGCCGTACTACGCCTCGGATGTGAACTACTGGGGGATCACCTTCGCCCCCGACGGGAAGCGGTTCTACGCGACCGTGGGGACGAAGGGGAAGACGTACCTCGTCGAGGCGGATTACGAAAGGCTCGTCGCGAGGATGGTCCGGGAGAACGTCGAATGCCCGTCGCTTTCGCCGGACGGTAAGCGGATCGCCTTCAAGAAGCGGGTTTCCACCGATTCCGCGGCGCCGTGGCGGCTGGCCGTCCTCGAGCTGGCCTCCGGCCGGGAGACCCTGCTGGCGGAGACGCGCAGCGTCGACGACCAGGCGGCCTGGCTCGACGACCGGACCGTGGCCTACGGCCTGGAGTCGGGGATCTGGACGGTGCCCGCCGACGGGACCGGCTCCGCGAAGCTCTTGGTGCAGGGGGCCAGTTCGCCCGCGGGCGTGTAGTGGGCTCGTGAGTGGTAATGACGGTTAGAACCGTCATTACCACTCACGAGACCCACTGGATGCCGCCACTTCAGCTCGCGAAGTACTCGACCAGGACCGGGGCCACCGCTTTCGGCTTGAGCATATGCGTCTGGCCCTCGATCGTGCGGTGCTCGGCGCCGGGGACAGCCTTCGCGAGCGCGGCGACGCCGTTGCGGATCCACGCCGGGCTCTTGCCACCGTCCATGACCAGTGCCGGTGTGGTGACGCCCGCCCAACGGCCCTCGGGCAGCGGGGTGCCGTCGTGCAGACCGTCGAAGAGCGCGGCGTCGTAGCGCAGGGTCGGCGCGACTTTCTTCAGCTTCGGCCAGGCGGGCATGAACTGCATCATGAACACGACCGGCGCCGGAACCCGGACGCCCTCGCGCATGAACGTCTTGATCGCGGTGCCGGGCCGCCCGGCGGCGATGGCCGTCTCCAGCCGCCGCGCGTAGTCGGCCGGGACCGGCGGGCGGGTGTCGTCGACGACCAGCGGGAACTCGTACACCGCCAGTTTCGTGATCGGGAGCCCGGCGTTCGCGGCTTCGAGGGCGAGCGCGGCGCCGGACGAGATCCCGTAGACGTGGGCGGTGCCGCCCGCCTCCTTGATCAGCGCGGCGAGGTCCTCGACTTCGCGGGCGACCGAGAACGGCGCGGTGTCGGTGCTTTCCCCGCGGCCGCGGCGATCGTAGGTGTAGACGGTGAAATGCGGGGCGAGTTCGGCGGCCAGCGGCGTGGCCGGGCCGAAGCCGCGGTGGCACATCGCGCCGTCGACCAGGATGACGGCGGGGCCGGAGCCGGTGCGGGTGTAGGCGATGGTGGTGCCGTCTTGCGAGGTCACGGTGCTCATGGCGGGGATTCTCCTCGATCGGGTCAGCGGGCGGTACGGACGATGACGGCGGTGACCCAGCCCCAGGCCAGCAGCACGGCGGCCCAGAAGGCGAGCATCACGGCGGCGTTGGCGTTGCCGGAACTGATCCCGGCGAAGGCGGAGAAGAACGCGATGCCGGTGGCGCGGGAGTAGACGGCCCAGCCGCGGTGTCCCTCACGGGAGAAGCGGCTCGCGAACACGAAGGTCGCCACGATCAGCGACAGGAAGCCGATCGAGCCGGCGGCCATGTGCAGGATCCCCGCGGTGCTGATCGTCGCCGCGCCGGTACCGGCCGGGAAGCCGTTGCCGGGGTCGGCCTTGAAGACCGCCGCGAAAAGCAGGCTGACCCCGAAGACGCCCAGCAGTCGTGGACCCCAGACGCTCCCTCTGCCCGGTTCCATCCTGCGGTGCAGGCCGACCGCTCCCGCGATCATCAGGACGCCGGTGACCAGGAAGTTCGTCACCTGGATCCAGCCGGCGTCGCCGTTGCTCAGCATGCTCGCCGGGTGCTTGGTGAGGTCGAAGCCCTCGCGGACGGCGGCCTGGGCGAACGCGGTCAGGAAGTACAGCGGGCCCGAGACGGCGCCGCAGGCGAGCAGGGCGCGGGTCGGGACCGCGGCGTGGGTTCGGGTGGCGGCGATGGTCATCGTCTAGGCCTTTCGGAGCGGGGTTCGTTGGGCACCACTCTCGCTCCGAACGCTGGAGTTGTCAAGACAAAAAAAATTGTCGGTGGCACCTGCTGCGACGCCCGAAGACGTCGCATCCAGAGGGCTAAACGCGCTTTCGCAAGGTCAGGAGGGTGATCTCACTGGGCGCGAAGACGCGCAGCGGTGGTCCCCAGAAGCCCGTGCCGCGGCTCGTGTACAGCTGCGTGCGCTCGCCGTGACGGGACAAACCGGCCAAAACGGGCTGGTCGAACCGGACCAGGAGATGGAACGGCCAGATCTGGCCGCCGTGGGTGTGCCCGGAGATCTGGAGGTCGATACCGGCCTCGGCGGCCTGCTTGACCTGCTTCGGCTGGTGGGCGAGCAGGACGACCGGGGTGTCCGCGGCGACGCCGTCGAGCGCGGCCGGGAGGTCCGGGCCGTGTCCCGGCAGGCCGGAGGCGGCACCCGTCGGGTCGTCGATCCCGGCGAAGACGAGCGTGTCCCCGCCCTGGCGCACCGGTACGTGCCGGTTGTGCAGCGGTTCCCAGCCGAGGTCGCGCATATGGTCCAGCCAGGCCTGTGCTTCGCCGAAGTACTCGTGGTTACCGGTGATGTAGAACTTGCCGAGTTTGGCGCGCACCTTCCCCAGCGGCGCGACCTGCCCCTCGCGTTTGGCGACCGAACCGTCCGCGAGGTCACCCGCGTGGGCCACGACGTCCGCGTCGAGTTCGTTCACCACCTCGACGACCTTCTCCGACCACCTCGTCCGGTTCAACGGGCCGAAATGGGTGTCGGTGATGATCGCGAACCGGAGACCGTCGAGCCCGGCGCCGAGGCGGGGGAGGACGACGTCGAGTTCCTTCAGCCGCGGAACGCGCCTGGCCTCGACCATGCCGTACGCCGCGAGCGCCACGAAGCTCGCCACGATCACACCGGACACGATCTCCGCCGCACCGTCCACTCCGGACAGGGCGAGCACGAGGCGCAGCACGTTTCCGAGTACCGACAAGGAGAACAGCAGCCAGATCAGGCCGAGGGCGAGGTCGCCGATCTTCGCCGCGAGGTCGCGTTGCCACGGGCCGTGGCCCAGGACCATGCACGCGGGCAAGGCGAGGGCCGAGACGGCGAAGACGATCGTGCCGAGGTACTCGAGCGCGGCCGGGAGTTCGGGGGAGCCGACGACCGTCCACCACGGCACCCCGAACAGGAGGGCGAGGACGGCGATCAGCGTGAGAACGCGGACAAGGATGCGCGGCATCGGCGGGAAGTACCTCGGAATCGGGTCGGGATGTACCGGCCAGACTAACAGACCGTCGGTCTCTACCGCGGTTTTCGCTGAGGCGCCGACCGGTTTCACCTGGTGGTGTTCTCAGGTACGTAACCGGACGTACGTGAGGTGTCGCTTCGAGGACGACGCTTTGCCGGCCGGTGGCGAAGAGACTGCTCGGTATGAACATTTGGACCGAGGGCAGGCGGATCGAGCGCGTCGCCTACGTGACCGGAGTGCTCCTGTTCCTCAGCGGCCTCGTGCACGCGATCGTGCTGATCGCGTCGGGTGGCTCGTGGACCGGGCCGCTGTCGATGCGCAAGGCGGTGACCTTCGGCCTGTCGTTCGGGCTGACGCTGGCCACCGTCGCGTGGGCGACGTCGTACGTCGCGGTGCGGCCGCGGGTGCGGAACGCGCTGCTCGGTGTCTTCACCGGGGCGAGTGTCGTCGAGACGGCGCTGGTGAGCATGCAGGCATGGCGAGGAGTGCCGTCGCATTTCAACTTCGAGACCGGCTTCGACAACGCGGTGTCGACGACGCTCGCGGCGGGCGGCGGCGTGATCATCCTGACGGCGGTCTCGTTCACGGCCGCGGCGATGCGCGGCGAAGGGGAGACCACGGCCAGCATGCGGCTCGCGGTGCGGTTCGGCCTGGTCGCCCTGCTGGTGGCGCTCGGGGCGGGCGCGGCGATGATCGCGAGCGGCGTCACCGAGGCGCGCGGCGGGAACCCGCAGGCCGCGTACGCCACCGCTGGTGCGCTGAAACCGCTGCACGCCGTGGCGATGCACGCGATCCTCATCCTGCCTGGGCTCGCCTGGCTGCTGCGGTTCGCGGACTGGACGGAGCGGCGGCGGGTGCGGCTGGTGTGGGTGGCGATCGGTGCCTATGCGCTGCTGACGGCCGTGGTGGGGCTGGAATCGGTGACCGGGGTTTCGCCGCTGGCGGCCTCTCCCGTCGAGACGGTGACTTCGGGACTGGCGTTGGGGGTACTGGGGCTGGTGGGGCTGGGTGCCGCTCGTGAAGCTGTCCGTGGTCTCGGCAGGGGCTGAAGGGCGCTTTCCCCGCATCGCATGCGGGGAAAGCGCCCTTCACCGCATGCGATGCGACGAAAGGGCCCTTCACCTCGGTCGGGAGCCAGGGGTGCGGTGAGAGGTCGGTACCGGGGGTCGTGAGTGGTAAGTGCCGTTAGAACGGCACTTACCACTCACGACCAGCGGGGCGCGCGGCTCAGCCTTCCCAGCCCACGTAGGTGCGCAGGTGCTGGGCCGTCAGGGTGGTGCCGTCGGCGACCAGATCGGCCGGGGTGCCGGTGAAGACGATCTCCCCGCCGTCCACGCCGGCACCGGGGCCGAGGTCGACGATCCAGTCCGCATGCGCCATCACGGCCTGGTGGTGCTCGATGACCACCACTGTGTTCCCGTCGTCCACCAGCCGGTCCAGCAGGCCAAGCAACTGGTCGACGTCGGCGAGGTGCAGGCCGGTGGTCGGTTCGTCGAGGACGTAGGTCGCCGACTTCTCCGCCATCCGGATGGCCAGTTTGATCCGCTGCCGCTCCCCGCCGGACAGCGTCGTCAGCGGCTGCCCGAGGCCGAGGTAGCCGAGGCCGACGTCGGACAGGCGGTCCAGGATCGTCCGCGCCTGTCCCGAGGTGAAGAACTCGCGCGCCTCGGCGACCGGCATCGCGAGGACCTCGCTGATGTTCTTGCCCCGCAAGCGATAGGTGAGCACTTCGGCGGTGAAGCGCTTGCCCTCGCATTCTTCGCAGACCGTCGCCACCCCGGCCATCATCGCGAGATCGGTGTAGATCAGGCCGATGCCCTTGCACTTCGGGCACGCGCCCTCGGAGTTCGCGCTGAACAGGGCCGCCTTGACGCCGTTGGCCTTGGCGAACGCGGCGCGGATCGGGTCGAGCAGGCCGGTGTAGGTCGCCGGGTTGCTCCGCCGCGAGCCGCGGATGGCCGACTGGTCGAGCACCACCACGTCGTCCCTTGTGGACAGTGAGCCGTGGATGAGCGAGCTCTTGCCGGAACCGGCGACCCCGGTGACCACGGTGAGCACCCCGAGCGGGATGTCGACGCTGACGTCCTTGAGGTTGTGCCGGTTCGCGTTCCGGATCGGGATCTGCCCGCTCGCCACGCGGACGTCGGTCCGCAGCTTCGCCCGGTGGTCGAGGTGCCGCCCGGTCAGGGTGCCGGAGGCGCGCAGCCCGGCGACGTCGCCGGTGAAGCAGATCTGCCCGCCGTTCGGCCCGGCGCCGGGGCCGAGGTCGACGACGTGGTCGGCGATCTCGATCGTCTCCGGCTTGTGCTCGACGACGAGGACCGTGTTCCCCTTGTCCTTCAAGAGCAGCAGCAGCCCGTTCATCCGTTGGATGTCGTGCGGGTGCAGCCCGACGGTCGGCTCGTCGAAGACATAGGTGACGTCGGTGAGGCTGGAACCCAGGTGCCGCACCATTTTCACGCGCTGCGCCTCACCGCCCGAGAGCGTCCCGGATTCGCGGTCGAGGCTCAGATAGCCGAGGCCGATCTCCACCAGCGAGTCCAGCGTGCCTCGCAGGGTCTGCATCAGCGGGCCGACCGAGGGGTCGTCGAGTTTGCGGACGAAGTCGGCGAGATCGCTGATCTGCATCGCCGAACAGTCCGCGATGTTCAGCCCGTCGATCTTCGACGACAGCGCCGCCTGGTTGAGCCGCGCGCCGTCGCAGGCAGGGCAGCGCTTGAAGGTGACCGCGCGGTCGACGAACGCCCGGATGTGCGCCTGCGTCGCCTCCTTGTCCTTCGCCAGGAACAGCCGCTGGACCTTCACCAGCAGGCCTTCGTAGTTGGTGTTGATCCCGCCGAGCTTCATCTTGGTGGCGGGTTTGTACATGAAGTCTTCCCACTGCTGAGGGGTGTAGTCCTTCAGCTTGACCGCGGGATCGACGAAACCGGACTCCGCGAGCCCTTTCCAGTACCAGCCTCCCGGCGCGAAGTTCGGGACGGTGATCGCCCCTTCGTTGAGGGAAAGCTCCTTGTCGACCAGCTGGTCGACGTCGATGCTGGAAACCTTCCCGAGTCCCTCGCATTCCGGGCACATCCCCTCGGGCAGGTTGAAGCTGAACGCCCCCGAAGTGCCGATATGCGGCTTCCCCAGCCTGCTGAAGACGATCCGCAGCATCGTGTGCGCGTCGGTCGCGGTGCCGACCGTGGAGCGGGAGTTGGCCCCCATCCGCTCCTGGTCGACGACGATCGCGGCGCTCAGGTTCCGCAGCGCGTCCACGTCCGGCCGTCCGACCGGGGCCATGAAGGACTGGATGAACGCGGTGTAGGTCTCGTTGATCAGCCGCTGCGATTCCGCGGCGATGGTGCCGAACACCAAGGACGACTTCCCCGAGCCGGAGACACCGGTGAAGACGGTGAGGCGGCGTTTGGGGATGTCGACCGAGACGTCGGCGAGGTTGTTCTCTCTGGCTCCGCGCACCTGGATCATGTCGTGGCTGTCGGCGGCCGAAGGCATGGCTCTCCCCTGGTTGGAACTCTTTAGCCTGTAAAGTGAGGGTAGCAGAGGTTAGTTTATGCTGTAAGGAGTTGGCAAGTGGTCGTCTACGCGGCGCAGGGAGACCCCCGGAAGTCGATGGCCCTGCTGTGGCGGACGACGTCGCCGGTGGTCGAGCGCCCCGGCCCGAAACCGGGCCTGTCGGTGGATTTGATCGTGGACGCCGCCATCGAGATCGCCGACGTCGAAGGGATGGCGGGCCTGTCGATGCGCGCCGTCGGCGACAGGCTCGGCCGGACGGCCATGGCGCTCTACACCTATGTCCCGAGCAAGAGCGAACTGATCGACCTCATGTACGACAAGGCGCTCGCCGAACTGCCCGTCTCCTATGAAGGCGGCGATTGGCGGCCCGACGCGGCTCAGTGGGCGTACGACCTGTGGGACTTCTACCTGCGGCACCCCTGGGTCCTGCAGGTCTCGTCGGCACGGCCGGTGCTGGGGCCGCACGAGTACGTCGTGCTGGAGGCGCTGGTGAAGATCCTGCGCCGGACCGGGCTGTCGCCGGTGGTGTTGCGGCGGCTGGTCAGTGCGCTGTATTCGTGTGTCCGCGAGCCCGCGCGGACGGTCGCCGAGTCCAGGGCCGCGGAGAAGGTGACCGGGCAGACCGACGACGAATGGTGGTACGCGCGGTCGGCGCTCCTACGGGAGGTCTCGCCGGACTTCGCCGAGCGGTTCCCGACGCTGACCTGGATGGAGAGCGAGCGGGCGTTCCGGATGGCGGACGAGACGGTGCCGTATCTGGAGCAGGAGGCCAGGGAGGCCTTCGAACTCTCGCTGGCCGTTCTGCTGGACGGGATCGAAGTCACGATGAAAGCGGAGTAGTCTTCTCCGCATGCCCAGTGATTTCGCCTTGAAGACCATGAACGCCGTCCATCGCGTCATCCAGAAGGTCAGTGGCGGCCGCGCCGGCTGGGAGGTCGCCGGGATGACCGTGCTGGAACTGACCACCATCGGCCGCAAATCCGGCCAGCCGCGCACCGTGCTGCTGACCTCGCCGCTGCGCGAGGGTGACGCGTACGTCATCGTCGCCTCCCGTGGTGGCGACGACCAGCACCCCGCGTGGTTCCTGAACCTCCGCGACAACCCCGAGGTCCAGGTCACGCTGAAGGGTCAGGCTCCCCAGCCGATGGTCGCGAGCGTCGCCGACAGCGAGCTGCGGGCGCGCCTGTGGCCCAAGATCACCGCCGACTTCAAGAACTACGCGCAGTACCAGACCAAGACCGAGCGGGAGATCCCCGTCGTTCTTCTTTCCCCGAAGGCGTAACACCGGCATCCCCCGCGCGGGCCGGGTCCATCGGCCCTACCGGCGAGTCGGTAAGCCGGGGACCGTGGACCTCGAAGCCAACTGGGCCACGAGAACGCGGGGATGCCGATGTCAGACTCCTTGGGTCTCGAGACGCTCGATCGCGAGCAGTGCCTCGCGCTGCTCGCGGGCGCCGGGCTGGGCCGGGTGGTGTTCACTTCCCGGGCCCTGCCGGCGATCCAGCCCGCGCGGTTCGCGGTTCACCACGGCGCGATCGTCCTCCGGACGCCCTCACAGAGCGCGTTGTTCGCCGGAGTGCTCGACAGCGTGGTCGCTTTCGCCGTCGACGAGTTCACCGACGACCTGGGTTCCGGCTGGTTCGTCACCGTGCTGGGCCGCGCCTCCGAGGTACGTGATCCGATCGTGATCGCCGAGCTCGCGGAGCTGCCGCTCGGCTGCTGGACTGGTCGAACGGACGCCCGGTACCTGCGGATCCCGATCGAGTCGGTCACCGGTCGGAGGATCCTCGGCGTTTGCAGTAACGAAGCGCTGTCCGTGATCGACGCACCAGGTGAGCGATCCGGGCGCGTTTGTCATTCCTGACCCCACTGCCCGGGGAGTTACCCCAGGACGGTGACGCCAGTGCGGCGGGTGAGTGCGGCGAGCGACGCCAAGGCGCCCAGAATCCTGGACGCGGTGGCGGGGATCGCCCACGATCTCAGCCCCTCCGACGTGCTGCGGCGCATGGTCGAATCCGCCTGTGAGCTGACCGGGGCGCCGTTCGGCGCGCTGAGCGTCTTCGATTCGAACGAGTTCATCCGGTTCGGCGACGCGTGGGAGGCCCCGCCGCTCGAGGACGAGTCCCGCGTGATGCCCATCCGCCTGCGCGGCCGCATCTTCGGGATGCTGTATCTCGCCCGCAAGCCGGACGGTGAGGATTTCACCGAATCCGAGGAGGACCTCCTCGTCGCGCTCACCGCGGCGGCCGGTGTGGTGATCGAGAACGCCGCGCTGTTCGACCAGGTGCAGCGGCGCGAGCGCTGGCTCGAAGCCTCCTATCACGTCACCGGCGCACTGTTGACCGACCAGGATCTGACCGCGACCCTGCGCCTGATCGCCGAACGCGCCCGCGTCGTCGCCGGCGGTACCGCGGGCGCGGTGGCCCGTCCTCGCGGCGACGGGATGCTGGTCTTCGAGATCGTCGAGCCGCCGGGACCGGACGCGGATCGGCTCGCCGGGATCGCGGTGCCGACCGAGGGCACCGCGACCGGGATGGCCTTCACCACCGGCAAACCCGTCGTGGTCCGGGACTACGGCGAAAAGGTGGTCGAGTACCAGGGCGGACGCGGCGCCGTGATGCCCGCGGCGGTCAAGGACCTGGACTCCACGGTCGCCGTCCCGCTGATCGCGGGCGAGGAGAAACTCGGCGTCCTGCTGGTGGCGAAGTTCCGCGACAAGACCCCGTTCTCCGCCTACGACGTCCAGCTCGCCGAGACCTTCGCCGCGCACGCCGCGCTCGCGGTCGAATTCGCCCGCGCGCAACAGGACCGGCAGCGGCTCGCCGTCTTCGAGGACCGGGACCGGATCGCCCGCGATCTGCACGACCTGGTGATCCAGCGGCTGTTCGCGATCGGGCTCGGTCTGGAGGGGCTCGGCAAACTGGCGGGCGAGCCCGCCGTCGCCGACCGCGTGACCGGTTTCGCGCACGAGATCGACCGCACGATCCGCGAGATCCGCAACAGCATCTTTTCGTTGCAGGAACCCGCCGAGGCGCAGGGCAGCCTCCGGTCGGAGTTGCTGCGCGTCGCGCTCGACGCGGGTTGCTCGGCCGAGCCCCGGGTAGGCTTCGACGGGCCGCTCGATTCGACCGTGCCGGATTCGGTCCGCTCCGATCTCATCGCGACCCTGCGGGAAGCACTGTCCAATGTGGTCAGACATGCCGCGGCGACGGCGGTCTCGGTCGACGTCTCGGTCGATCGCGACGGGCGGTGGCTGAAGCTTTCGGTGGTGGACGACGGGGTCGGCATGCCCGTCGCACCCGGTCATCGCAGCGGGGTGGCGAACCTCGCCGAACGCGCGGCCCGCTGGAGCGGGTCGTTCAGCGTCGAAGCGAGGCCGGAAGGCGGGACGAGGCTCGACTGGTCGGTGGAACTACCGGCCCGACAGGGGAGTGTGGGATGACGATTTCGGTGTTCCTGCTGGACGATCACGAACTCGTCCGCACCGGGCTGAAGACCGTCTTCGAGGCCGAAGACGATCTCACGGTGATCGGTGAGGCGTCCACGGCCGCCGAGGCGCTGGTGCGGATCCCCGCGGTCAAACCGCAGGTCGCGGTGCTCGACGTCCGGTTGCCGGACGGTGAAGGGGTCAGCGTCTGCCGCGAGATCCGCTCGTCGGTCACCCCGCCGCCCGCCTGCCTGATGCTGACGTCCTATTCGGACGACGACGCGTTGTTCGGCGCGATCATGGCGGGCGCGGCCGGGTACATGCTCAAGCAGGTCTCCGGCGGCGCGCTCGTCAAGGCCGTCCGCACGGTCGCGGCGGGCGGCTCGCTCCTGGACAGCACGATGACGGCGTCGGTGATGAACCGGCTGCGCGGCGGAAGCGACCTTCCCGACCCGCGGTACGAACAGCTGAGCCCGCAGGAGCGGCGAGTGCTCGACCACATCGCCGACGGGCTGACCAACCGCCAGATCGCGGAAAAGCTGTACCTGGCGGAGAAGACGGTCAAGAACTACGTGTCGTCCTTGCTGCACAAGCTCGGTTTCGAACGCCGTACCGCCGCGGCCGTCTACGCCTCCCAGCGCCGCAAGCCCACTTCTTAGAAGAGCGTAAGGCAAACGTGGCGTGATCGACTCGATGCCGTGAAGGTCCCCTTGCCTACCCTCAAGGTAGCGAAGGAGGCCTTCACTACTTGGCGACCTACGTGGGACTCTCTCACGAGACCGGGGCCTATCCACAAAGGACAGGTTGCGGCGACTCGGCGTCCGGTTGATGCCTGAATGCACGTTCCTCAACGGGGGTCGTGAGTGGCAAAGAGCGTTCTAACGCTCCTTGCCACTCACGACCACGGCCCGGCTTCCGCCAGCCAGTCCGGACGCTCGCCGGGGCACGACATCTTTGCCTCACCCCTCAAATAGAACCGTCATCACCACTCACGACTCCCGGCGGTCGTAAGCGGTGAGGAGCTGCTTTTCGGCGTCCCGCAGGTACTTCTCCAGCGCCGTCTCGGCCGCCCCGAACCGGCCTCGCTCCAGATCGCGCAGGATCCGCTCGTGCCGCTCCAGGAACGGCTCGAAGAACGCGCGGGTGTTCTCCGCCAGCACGAAGAAAAGCCGCGTCTCCGCCAGCACCTGGCGCATCGTCGTACTGACCCGTTCGCTGCCCGCCAGATCACCCAGCGCCTGATGGAACGCGATGCTCGCGGTCCCGACGGCCTGCCAGTCGCCTTCGTCCGCCGCGGCCCGGCCCCGGCGCACGGCCTGGGCGACGGCCTTCAGATCCACAGTGGACAGTTCCGCCGCACGGCGCAGCGCGCCGCATTCGGTGACCCGCCGCATGACGTAGAGATCCGCGATGTCCCGCGCGGTCAGCTCGCGCACGAAGACGCCGCGGTTGAGTTCGTGCACCGCGAGCCGTTCGTGCGCCAGCAGTTGGAACGACTCGCGCAGGGTGTTGCGCGATACGCCCAGTGCGGCGCTGATCGAAGGTTCGGAAAGCCTCGACCCCGGCGGGAAGACCCCTTCGGTGATGCGCTGGCGCAGGATCTCGGCGACCCGTTCCGCTGTCCCGCTCCGTTCCAGCAAGGCTCTGTCGCGGGCCAGCGTCTCCTCGGCGGCGGACGTGGACATGGCGTTACCTGACACCGAGTTCGAAGTCGAGGCTGTACCGGTTACCCGGCATGGCACCGGCGGCCTTGGCGCCGTCGATCGGCAGCGCGACACCGTTGACGAACCGCGATTCGTCACTCGCCAGGAAGACGACGGCCTTCGCGACCTCCCACGCCTCGCCGACCCGCCCGGCGGGGGTGCTCGCGACCAGTTGATGTTGCCTCGCCTCGAAATCCTCGGGTGAGGCGAGTGTGCCGCGCAGCATGTCCGTGTCGATCGCGCCCGGGTTGACCGTGTTCGCGCGGATCCCCTGATGCGCGTGCGCGACGGCGATCGACTTCGTCATGCCGACCAGCGCGTGCTTGGTGGCGTTGTATACCGGGTCGCCCGGGCGGCCCATCACGCCGCCGTTGGACGACGTCGTGATGATGCTGCCAGCCTTCTGTTCGATCATCCGCGGCAAGACCGCCCGGGTACCGAGGAAGGCGGCGCGGACGTTCAGCGCGAAGATGTTGTCGAACTCCGCCAGCGTGGTGTCGGCCAAGGGCTTCCCGAGATGGATGCCGACGTTGTTGAACAGCACGTCGATCCGGCCCGCCTCGGCCAGTACGCCGCGGACGAACTCGTCGACCTGCCCCTCGTCGGTGGCGTCCACAAGGGAGTGAGTGGCGCCTTCGACGGCCTCCGCTGGTTCGCGGATGTCGCTGGTGAACACGGTGGCGCCCTCGGCGACGAACTCCTTCACCGTGGCGAGACCGATTCCCCTGGCGCCACCGAAGACCACCGCGACCTTGCCGGCCAGCCGACCCATGCTCATTTCTTCCCTCTCGACGAAACCGCTGTGTAGTCCTCCGGGAGCCGCACCAGTGCCCCGGGTTCTCCGTGATAGGTGACCTCGACGCCGTAGAGTTCGCGCGCGGCGGCCACGGAAACGTAACCGTCGACGACGTCGGCGAGCACGGCCTCCGGCTCCCGTTCGAACGGGTCACCGTATCCGCCGCCACCGGGCAGGACCACGTCCACGACGTCGTCCGGCCGCAGGTTCACCCGGCTCTTCGACGGCAGGGCGGCTCCATCGGAGAGCCCGAACCGGCCCGCGGCCCCATCATGCCCCGAGTCCACTCCGGACGCCGGTCGAAGCACCCGATCGACGTTCCCGTTGACACTCCAGGAAATCTCGCCGCGGGCGGCCATGGAGGTGCGCTGACCGAGACCGCCGCGCCACCGGCCGGCGCCACCGGAGTCGGCCCACAGCACACGTTCGCGCTGGACGAGCGGCGCCATCGTCTCGATGACCTCCGTCGGCGTGGACCGCAGCCCGCTCGGGAACCCGGTGGTGCTGAGACCGTCCTTTGTGGCCCGTGCGCCGATCCCGCCGGTCTGGAAGACGTTGAGCATGAACTCGGCGCCCTCGGCGTCGGTCCCGCGCCAGATCGTCATCCACAACGCGTCCGCGCTGTGCGCCAAGGCGTTGCCGGGTAAGGCTTCACGCAACGTGGTGATCAGCAGCGAGGGCAGGAAGTGCCCGATCAGATGCCGCGACGCGACCGGGGCGGGTGGCGTGCAGTTGAGGACCGATCCCGGCGGCGCGGTGACGTGCACCGGCCGGAACGAGCCCGCGTTGTGCGGCACTTCCGGCGCTATGGCCGCCTTGACCGCGAACGAGGCGTACGCCCGCGTGTAGTTGAGGACGACGTTGATCCCGCGTCGGCTCTGCGGTGACGATCCGGCGAAGTCGAGGTGGATCTCGTCACCGTCGATGGTCACGGCGACCTTGAGGACGACCTCTTCGTCGTCGAACCCGTCGGTCAGCAGCTCACTGGTGTACGTGCCGTCCGGCAGTTTCGCCAGGGCGTCACGCAAGGCTCGTTCGGAGCGGTTCATGATCTCGGCGGCGACGTCGTCCAGCGAGTCGAGCGCGAATTCCTCCAGCAGCCGCACCAGGCTGGCGGCGCCCACCTCGTTGCCGGTGACCTGCGCGTACAGATCACCGATGGTCTCTTCCGGGGTGCGGACGTTCGCGCGGATCAGCAGTTCGAGATCCGCGTTGACCTCTCCCGCGCGGAGGAACTTCATGATCGGCAGGCGCAGTCCCTCTTCGAAGACCTCGCTGGCCTCGGCCGAGACCAGGCGTCCGCCGATATCCGGGGCATGACAACAGGAAGCGAACCACGCGACCAGCCGCCCCCGCAGGAACACCGGCGTGGCGACGGTGATGTCGTTGATCTGGCCGGCCGTCTGCCACGGATCGTTGGTGAGCAGCACATCGCCCGGCTCCAGGGTCTCCGGCGGATAGGCGGCGACGAAATGCCGCATCCCGGTCGCCATCGCGTTGATGTGCCCGGGTGTCCCGCCGACGGACTGTCCGATCATCTCGCCCCGCGAGTCGAACACCGCGCAGGCGAGGTCGAGCGATTCCCGCACCACGGCGGAGAACGCCGTGTTGACCAGGGCGTTCTGCTGTTCGGCCAGAATCGAGTGCAGCCGGTTTCCCAGCACGCCCACCAAGATCGGGTCGACGCTCACACCGTCACCACCAGACTCGCGTCCTCGCCGACGACACAGCGGGCGCCCGGTGGAACGACCACTGTGGACTCCCGTTCCTCCACGATGGCCGGACCTTCGACGCGATCGCCGGCCTTGAGCCGATACCGGTCGAACACCGCGGTATCGACGAAACCACCCGCAGCCGGGAAATACGCCGGACGGCTCCCCTTGCGCGCGTCGCCTTCGGCCATCGTGCCCGCGAGTTTCAGCGTGACGTCGGGGGCCGGGCCGCTGGAGACGACCCGCCAGTTGAGCACCTCGATCGCGACGTCCGGACCGGTCCGCCGATACAGCGTCCGGTAGGCGTCGGTGAACGCGTCGAGCAGCGACTCCGGCCAGTTCCCCTTCTCGACCGGCACGCGAATTTCGTAGCCCTGCCCGGAATACCGCATCTCGGCGATCCGGCGGTGCGTCACCTGTGCACCGTCCACACCGGACTTCTCCAGCAGCTCCGCCCCCTCGGCCTCCATCTCGGCGAACAGTGTCTCCACCTGTTCCCGGGAAAGATCGAGTACGGCCGCGCGTGCCGAACGCACGAAGTCGAAGGCCAGTGGCGCGGTGAGGAAACCCGCCGCGCTCAACACCCCGGCCGCCGGCGGGGCGACCACTTCGGGTGCACCGAGCGCCCTTGCGACACCGACGCCGTGCACCGGTCCGGCGCCGCCGAAGGTGAACATCGGCAGTTTCGCCGGATCCTTGCCCCGTTCGACGGCGTGCACACGGGCGGCGTTCGCCATGTCCTCGTTGACGCTGGTGTGGATACCCCAGGCGGCCTCTTCGACACCGACGCCGAGCGGTCCGGCGATCTTCGACCGGATGGCCTCGCGCGCGCCCACGGCGTCCAAAGTCATTCCGCCGCCGAGGAAGTACGCGGGATCCAGATAGCCGAGCACGAGGTCGGCGTCGGTCACGGTGGGCTCGGTGCCGCCTCGCCCGTAGCAGACCGGGCCGGGTTCGGAACCGGCCGAATCCGGGCCGACGGTGAGCAGGCCGAGTGCGTCGATGCGGGCGATCGAACCGCCGCCGACGCCGATCTCGATCATGTCGGTGACCGGGACCTTGACCGGCAGCCCGGAGCCCGGCAGCAGCCGGTACTTCCGGTCCACTTCGAACTCGTGGGTCACCAGCGGCGCGCCACCGGAGATCATGCACAGTTTCGCCGTGGTGCCGCCCATGTCGAAGGCGAGCAGATCCTCGACCCCGGCCGCGGAACCGATGGCGGACGCGGCCAGCGCCCCGCCCGCCGGACCGGATTCCAGGATGCGGATCGGATAGCGGGCGGCGGTTTCGACGGTCGCTATCCCGCCGTTGGACAGCATGATGTGCGGCGACGGCCGCACTCCGGCCTCGTGCAGACGCCGTTCCAGGTCACGCAGATAGCGTTCGGTGAGGTCCTGGACGTAGACGTTCGCGACCGTGGTGGAGGTGCGTTCGAACTCGCGGATCTCCGGGACGACCTCGCTCGACAACGCGATCCGCAGCCTCGGCGCGACGTTCTTGAGCACCTCCGCGGCCCGGCGTTCGTGCGCGGGATTGGTGAAGGCGTGCAGGAAACAGATCGCCACCGCGTCGATCCCGCGGTCGTCGAGTTCGCGGCCGAGCCGCGCGACGTAGTCCTCGTCCAGTCCGGTGTGGACGGTCCCGTCGGCGAGGATGCGCTCGGGGACGTCGAATCTCAGATGCCGCGGGACCAGGGGCGACGGCAGCTCGATGAGCAGGTCGTACAGCTCGTACCGGTGTTCGCGCCGCATCTCCAGCACGTCACGGAAACCGGCGGTGGCCAGCAGCGCGGTACGCGATCCCTTGCGTTCGATGAGCGCGTTCGTGACCAGGGTGGTGCCATGCACGAACTGCTCGACGTCGCCCGGGTCCAGTCCGGCGTCGTCGAGTGTCCTTTTGAGACCTTCCTCGACCGCGCGGGCTGGTTCGTCGTGCGTCGTCAGCACCTTGCCGACGGCGACGACACCGGTTCCGTCGAGGACGCAGAGATCGGTGAACGTGCCGCCGATGTCCACGCCGACGCGGAGCCCGGTCACGAAGATTCCTTGCGATACCAGCGCGGGGACGTGTTGAGCGGCGGCGCCATCTTCGCCCGGACGACCAGGACGTTCGGCTCGTCGGATTCGACGAACTCGCCGAGCAGCCGCCGGAACGCGCGGCCGAACCCGGACACCCGGTCCGCGTGGACGCCGAAGGACCGGGCGAGACCGACGAAATCGGGGCTGTCCCAGTCGACACCGCGCCGCGGCAGCCCGGCCCTGTCCTGGTCGTAGCGGAGCATCCCGTAGCCGCCATCGTCGACGATGATCACCGTGACCGGCAGCTGTTCCTGCGCGAGCGTGGCGAGATCACCACAGGCGAACAGGAAACCGCCGTCCCCGCTGACGCAGATGGCGCGCCCGGTGCCCGCCGCCCCGGCGCCGAGCGCGGCCGGGAAACCGTACCCGAGCGTGCCCCAGCCCATCGGATAGGCGAGCTTGCGCGGGGCGC
Organism: Amycolatopsis orientalis DSM 40040 = KCTC 9412; assembly: GCF_000478275.1. GTDB lineage: Bacteria > Actinomycetota > Actinomycetes > Mycobacteriales > Pseudonocardiaceae > Amycolatopsis > Amycolatopsis orientalis. The sequence continues at coordinate 261,567 of NZ_ASJB01000043.1, read as the reverse complement.
GGACGCGGTGGAAACCGCCGATCCAGTACCCGGCGACGCACATGTCCGCGACCACGACGGCGTCCTGCGGCAGCACCTCGTCCAAAGTGGACAGGAGATCCGCCGCCTGCGGTTCCTCCTCCTTGATCCGCTGCCGGACCCGGGCGGAGACCTTGGCGAGCCTGCCGACCAGGGCCGCGATACCGGGCCGTTCCTCGACTTTCAGCGCTTCGGTGAGCACCCGGGCGTCGCCGACCAGCGTGATGTCCGGCTGGTAGTTCTTGGCCGCGTCGTCGGGATCGACGTTGATCGCGATGAGCTTCTTCGGCTTCGGCATCAGCCAGTTCTGCGTCATCAGCCCGTCGAAATCGGTGCCGATGGCGAGGACGACGTCGGCCTCGTCCCACAGCGCGCCGACTTCGGGCGCGTGGACCGGGTTCGGAGCGAGACAGGGATGATCGACCGACAGGAGCCCGCGCGCGCCGAACGTCGTGAGCACCGGCGCGGCCAGCCGTTCGGCGAGTTTGCCGATCGCCTCACCGGCTTCGGCCCGCAGCGCGCCGCCGCCCGCCCAGATCAGCGGCCGTTCCGCGGTGGCCAGCACCGCCTCGGCCTCGCTGAGATCCGGGATCTCGGCCGGCCGCGCGTGCGATCGCGGCGGACGGCGGGCAGGCGTCCGCTCGGAAAGGAAGTCGGCCGGGATGCCGAGATAGACCGGCCCGCTCTGCGGCTGGAGCGCGAGCCGGGCCGCGCGGTGCAGGGTGGCGGCGACCTGATCGGCGCTCTGGACGGTGAACCCGGCCTTCGTGACCGGCGCGAACATCGCCTGCTGGTCCGACGTCTCGTGCAGGACGCCGCGGACCACGCCGGGACGCCGCAGGGTGGACGGGATGTCGGTCGCGATCACCAGCATGGGCGCGGCCGAGGCCATCGCCTCGCCGACGGCGGCGAGTGTGTTCGCCGCACCGGGCCCGGTGGTCACCAGCGCGACGCCGAGTTTCCCGGTCGCGCGGGCGTAGCCGTCGGCCGCGTAGCCTGCCGTCTGCTCGTGGCGGACCCCGACGAGCCGGATGTCCGTATCGGCCAGCGCCTCCCATAACGGCAGGTTGTGCACCCCGGGGAGACCGAAGACGACTTCGGTCCCCAGAGCGGTCAGCGCGTCGGCGAGATGCTGGGCTCCGGTGGGTGCAGGCACCCCGCCGATAGTGCCAGATCGTTCAACGATCCAGCAACCATCACGCTATGGCCTCGTGAGTGGTAATGACGGTTCTAACCGTCATTACCACTCACGAGCCCCAGCACCCGGCCGCACCTATCCGTACAGCCCGGCCGCGTAGTTGGCGGGATCGTAGTACGACTCGATCTCCGCCAGGCTCTCGTCCGGCCGCTCGAAGGTCTTGGCGAGAACCGCCCTCGACGGCATCGCGTCGGGCGTCCAGGTCTCGTGGGCCCAGAGCTTCGACCGCATGAACGCCTTCTGACAGTGGTGGAAGATCTCGTCGATGTCGACGACCAGCGCGAGTTTCGGCCGGTTCCCCTTCACGATCATGTCGTCGAAGAACGGCGCCTCCCGCACCAGCCGCGCCCTTCCGTTGATCCGCAGCGTGTCCCCTCGGCCGGGGATGAGGTAGATCAGCCCGACGTGCGGATTCGACAGCACGTTGTGGAACCCGTCGGCGCGGCGGTTGCCCGGCCGCTCCGGGATCGCGATCCGCGTGTCGTCCAGTACCAGGGTGAACCCCGCCGGGTCGCCCTTCGGCGAGACGTCGCAGGTGCCGTCCGCCGCCGACGTCGCGATCAGCACGAACGGCGACTCCGCCAGCCACCGCCGGTCCATTTCGTGCAGTTCCGCCCGCGCCTTGTTCGCGGTCCGCTCCAGCGGCGGCGGCAGGATCTCGCGCAGCTCCGCCTCGGTCGTGACCTCGATGATCCCGTCAGACAATTCAGACAATGTTGTGCTCCCTCGTCACGGCCCGGTCGCCGGCGAACCGGCGGACGTCGAGCTCGGTGATGTCGATGGCCGGGACCCGCCCCAGGTAGAGGTCCCGCACGAGCTCCCCCACGGCCGGGCCCATCTGGAACCCGTGTCCCGAAAACCCGGTCGCGTAGAAGAACCGCGACAGGTGGACGCTTTCCCCCACGATCTGGTTGCGGTCGGGGGTGACTTCGTACAGCCCGGCCCAGCCGCTGCGGATCCCCGCGTCGAGCACCGCGGGCACCCGCCGCGCGGCGATCTCGGCGAGCTTCGGCAGCCAGTCGCCCGGCTGGTAGCGGGTGTCGAAGCCGGGGTCGCCGTCCCCGTCGCAGAAGGACATCGCCAGGCCGAGGCCCTCGCGGTGGAAGTAGAACGCCGACGGCATCTCGATGGTCAGCGGGACGGACTCGGGCAGCTCCGCGACCGGTCCGGTGAACACGACCTGCCGCCGGAACGGCCGCACCGGCAGCTCGACGCCGGCGAACTCGCCGATCCGGCCCGACCAGGCGCCCGCCGCGCAGACCACGGCGTTCGTCGACACGAAACCGTCGCTGGTCCGGACGCCGGTGATCTCGTCGCCGTCGCGCTCGATGCCGACGACCTCGACCCCGGTCCTCAGCACCGCGCCGTGGCCGCGGGCCGCCCGCGCGTAACCCTGGACGGCGGAGTCCGGGGTGGCCTTCGCGTCGTCCGGGGACCACAGCGCCGCGACCACGCCTTCGGTGTCGATCAGCGGCGAGAACCGCCGCGCTTCGGCCGGTTCGACGAGCCTGCTGCGGACGCCGTAGGAGTTCTGCAGGGCGACACAGCACTCGAATTCGGGCAGATCCGCGGGATCGGTGACCAGGTACAGGTACCCGTCGCGGCGGAAGTCGATCTCGGTCCCGTACGTCTCGGCGAAGGAGGCGTACTCGGCCAGCCCGCGCAGCCCGATCTCGATGTTGACCCTGGTCGTGAACGACGACCGGATCCCGCCCGCCGCCTTCGCCGTCGAGCCCGCGCCCAGGCCGTCGCGTTCGAGCAGCAGCACCGAGACCCCGGCGGCGGCGAGCCGGTACGCGCAGGCGACCCCGATGATGCCGCCGCCGATCACGACGACGTCGGTGCGTTCAGGAAGTGGCTCCATCCGTTTCCCCGATCCGTTCGTCCTCGGGCGGCGGTCCCGGCGGCGTGCCGTCGCCGAACGGGCGACCGCCCAGCTGCTCCCGGTGATGCGGGGTCGCCCAGCCGGACAGCTCCGGTCCCAAAGGGACGATCCGCGTCGGGTTCACCTGCTCATGCACCGCGTAGTAGTGCCGCTTGATGTGGTCGAAATCGACGGTGTCACCGAAACCCGGCGTTTGGAAGAGGTCGCGGGCGTAGGCCCACAGGACCGGCATCTCGGTCAGTTTGTTCCGGTTGCACTTGAAATGCCCGTGATAGACCGGATCGAAGCGGACGAGGGTGGTGAACAGCCGGATGTCCGCTTCGGTGATCGTGTCACCGACGAGGTAGCGCTGCCTTTCGAGCCGTTCGGAAAGCACGTCCAGCATGACGAAGAGCCGATGATAGGCGTCTTCGTACGCGGCCTGCTTGGTCGCGAAACCGGCCTGGTAGACGGCGGCGTTGACGTCGGCGAACACGCCCGCGTTGACGTCGTCGATCTCGTCGCGCGACCGCTCGGGATAGAGGTCCGGCGCACCGGACCGGTGGAGACTGGTCCATTCGGTGGAAAAGTCCAGGGTGATCCGCGGATAGTCGTTGGTCACCAGCCGCCCGCTCGGAATGTCCACAATGGCCGGAACGCTGATCCCGCCCAGATAGTGCGGATCGGCCGCGTGATAGGCCTCGGCCAGGTATTTGATGCCCAGTACCGGGTCCCGGTCATCGGGATCGAGGGTGAACCGCCAGCTCTTGTCGTCCTGGATCGGGTCGGCCACGGCCACGCTCAGCGCGGACTCGAGGCCCAGCAGCCGCCGGACGATCAGCCCCCGGCTCGCCCAGGGACAGGCCCGGCTCACCACCAGCCGGTATCTTCCCGCCTCGACCGGCCAGCCGTCGCGGCCGTCGGCGGTGATGCGCGCGTCGAAATGGTTGGCGGACCGACGGAACTCACCCGTCTGCGGATCGGTCGGGATCGTCATGTACGCCACCCTAAAGCGTGAGATGGTGGTTTCGGTGTGCGTAGACTCTCGCACCCGGCGTGCTCGCACGCCGCCGCGCGGAAGGTGGTCCGACGATGCCGTTCATGCCCGTGACCGACTCGATGTTCCTTCTCGTGGAGACGCGCGAACATCCGATGCACGTCGGCGGCCTGCAGCTGTTCAAGAAACCCGAGGGCGCGGGGCCGGACTACCTGCGTGACGTCCGCAAGACCATGCTCGAATCCGACAACATGCGCTCGGTGTTCCGCCGCCGTCCCGCCCGGCCGGTCAACACCGCCGGGCATATCGCCTGGGCGACCGACAACGATCTCGAGCTCGACTACCACTTCCGGCATTCGGCGCTGCCCCAGCCGGGCCGGATCCGCGAGCTGCTGGAGCTGACCGGACGCTGGCACGGCACCCTGCTCGACCGGCACCGTCCCCTGTGGGAGATCCATCTGGTGGAGGGGCTGCAGGACGGCCGGTTCGCGATCTACAGCAAGATCCACCACGCGCTGATGGACGGCGTGTCGGCGCTGCGGCATCTGCAGGGCACGCTGTCGGACGATCCGCACGATCTCGACTGCCCGCCGCCGTGGGGCTCGCGGCCCAAACCGGACGGCGGCCGCAACGGCAAGGCGTCGCCGTCGATGCTCCGCACCGTGGGCAAGACGTTCAACCAGCTCGCGGGCATCGCGCCCGCCGCGATGAAGGTGGCGCGGGAGGCGTTCCAGGAGCACACCCTCACGCTGCCGTCGCAGGCGCCGAAGACGATGTTCAACGTTCCGATCGGCGGCGCCCGGCGGTTCGCCGCGCAGTCGTGGTCGCTCGACCGCGTGCGCAAGGTCGCCACCGCGGCCGGGGTCTCCCGCAACGACGTCGTCCTGGCGATGTGCTCGGGCGCGCTGCGGGACTACCTGATCGAACAGAACGCGCTCCCCGACGCGCCGCTGACCGCGATGGTCCCGGTTTCCTTGCGGCGCAAGGACAGTGGCGACGCTTCGGGGAACAACATCGGCGCGTTGCTGTGCAACCTCGCCACCCATCTGACCGATCCTGCCGCCCGGCTCGCGACGATCAACGCGTCCATGCGGAACGGGAAGAAGCTCTTCTCGGAGCTGACCCCGCTGCAGACGCTGCTGCTGTCGGGGATCAACGTCGCCCAGCTCGGCGCGTCGCCGATCCCGGGTGTCGTGAACAACACGAAACCGCCGTTCAACCTGGTGATCTCCAATGTGCCGGGGCCGCGTAAGCAGATGTACTGGAACGGCGCGGCGCTCGACGGCATCTACCCGGCGTCGGTGCTGCTCGACGGGCAGGCGCTGAACATCACGCTGACCAGCAACGGGGACAACCTGGACTTCGGTATCACCGGCTGCCGCCGGAGCGTGCCGCATCTGCAGCGCATCCTGACCCACCTCGACACCGCGCTCGCCGAACTGGAACATGCCGTGTCCGTCGGGCGCGGCTGACCTCGCGTTTCGTCCTCTGAATGCGGTAGTTCGACACTGAACTACCGCATCCAGAGGACGAAATGCAGACCCCTCAGCTCCCGTCGGAGGCGTAGATGGCACCCGGGGTGATCGTGTACAGCTGACCATCGGGGCCGGCGACCTCGTCCCGCGTCCGGCCGAGGTTGGTCCACAGCTTGCCGCCGTTGCCGTTGACGTCGAGCTTGTAGGTACCGCCCTTGAGCGAGGCCATGTACAGCGAGCCCTTGTACGCCGCGAGCCCGCTCGGCGTCGCCGAGGACGTCGGCCAGGCCTTGACCGGGTTGGTCATGCCCGCGGTGTTGCACGGGCCTTCGCAGGTCGGCCAGCCGTAGTTCTTGCCAGGCTCGATCTTGTTCAGCTCGTCGAGCTTGTTCGCGCCGATGTCGGTGTTGTACAGCTGGCCGTTCACCCAGGTCAGCCCCTGGACGTTGCGGTGGCCGTAGGAGTAGACGCGGCTGTTGAACGGGTTGCCCGGCGCGGGCGCGCCGTCGGTGGTGACCCGCAGGACCTTGCCGCCGAGGGAGTTCTTGTTCTGCGCGTTGGCGCCGTTCTGGCCGTCGCCGGTGCCCGCGTAGAGGTAGCCGTCCGGGCCGAATTTGATCCGCCCGCCGTGGTGGTACTGCGAGCCACGCGGGATGCCGGTGACGATCGGCGTCGGGTTCTGGCCCAGTTTCAGTTTGGCGATGCGATTATCGGAGCTGGTCGTGTAGTAGATGAAGACCGTCTGGTCGGTGGCGTACTGGGGCGAGACGGCGATACCGAGCAGGCCGGCCTCCGCCGTGACGCTCACCCCGGGAATGGTCTGCACCGTGGTGACCTTGCCCGCCTTGTCGATCTTGCTGATCGTCTTGGCGTCCTTCTGCGTGAAGAGACCGGTGCCGTCGGGCAGGAAGTCGATCGACCAGGCCTGGTTGAGCCCGCTCGCGATCTGCTTGATCGCCTGGACGGACGGCGCTTCGGCCGCGGTGGCCGGTACGGCCACGATCGACGCGGCCGTCACGGCGGCGAACGTGGTGGCGAGAGTACGGTTTATGGACATGAGACGCCTCCTTCAGCTACACCCCTGGAGCCTGGATGGCGGCGGATGACGGATGGTCGGGGTGCACCCGTCGGGTTGGATACAAACACACCGCCGGACGAAACGGACACCACTGGACGGGCTAAGGCAAGCGCTTACCGTTAACCGTTGCGTGCGCCGAGCGTGACCGGGGGGACGGCTCGATCGACCATAGGTAGGAAACTTTACAAAACTCCACGGGAAGTTGGTCCTTACGTCTGGTCAGAATCGGCGGTCCGCTTCTAGGGTGACGGGGCTCGGCCCGGTTCGTTCCCATGTGGACGTTCCGGGGATGAACGTCAGCGATCCGAGGAGTACGAAAATGATCGAAACCATCGAGGTATGGACCACGCCCGACTTCGTCGAGTACGAGACTCCCATGGAGGTCACCGCTTACGCGGCCCGCATGGAGGACTGATTCACCACCGGTGGTGGGGGCCGTCCCCCACCACCGCGCCGCCGTCGGAGATCACTGAACATTCCAGGCCGTTGGAGGCAGTGCGATGTCTCTTTCCCCCTCCCCCGCACCGATGTCCCCGGCGGAGTTCGTCGCGGCGTTGCGCGGGCTTTCCCACCGGTACTGGGGCACGCACCCCTTCCACCGGCGGATGCACGGCGGCGAACTGTCCGAGTACGAACTGAAGATCTGGGCCGCGAACCGCTGGTACTACCAGTGCGTTCTCCCGCAGAAGGACGCGGCGATCATCAGCAACTGCCCGTTGCCGGAAATACGCCGGGAATGGCTGGACCGGATCGTCTATCACGACGGCACCCAAGCCGGAGACGGCGGAATCGAGCGGTGGCTCCGGTTGTGCACCGCGGTCGGGCTCGACCGTGAAGAGGTTCTCGATCAGCGGCACGTCGCCCCCGGAGTGCGTTTCGCCGTCGACGCCTATGTGAATTTCGCCCGTACGAAACCTTGGCTCGAAGCGGTCGCTTCGGGGCTGACCGAAATGTTCGCCGGCCACCTCATGCAACGGCGCGTCGCCGACATGCTGGCGAACTACCCGTGGATCGCCCGGGACGACCTCGCCTACTTCACCAACCGCATCGACAAGGTCTCGGGCGAGGGCAAGGGGACCCTCGACATCGTCGTGCGGCACGCCGTCACCCGCGAGCAGCAGGAGAAGGCGATCGCCGCGTTGTCGTTCAAGACCGACGTGCTCTGGTCCATGCTCGACGCCATCGAGCGCGCCGCGGCGAAGGAGTAGCGATGTCCGCCATCACCACCGGCTCCGTACCGCGACTGCGGCGCGGGGTCCGGCTGAGCTATGACCAGACCAGGGAAACGCATGTCCTGCTGTTCCCCGAAGGTGTGCTCGTCCCGAATCCGACGGCGGCCGCCGTGCTCCGGCTCTGCGACGGCACGGCGGACGTCGCCGCCATCGCGGCCAAGCTGGGCGAGCGCTACACGGGTGTGCGCGAGGAAGAGATCCTGGACGTCCTGTCCCGGCTGGGAGATCGGCGGATCGTCGAATGGACCTGAACACCTCCACCGCGGCGGCACCACTGGGGATGCTGGCCGAACTGACCCATCGTTGCCCGCTCCACTGCCCGTACTGCTCCAATCCGGTCGAGCTGGCCACCCGCGAAGACGAAATGTCCACAAAGGAATGGTTGTCCGTACTCTCGCAGGCGCGGGAACTCGGCGTACTCCAGGTACACATGTCCGGCGGTGAACCACTCGCCCGGCCGGATCTGCCCATCCTGGTCGAGCACGCCACGAAACTGGGCTGCTACGTCAACCTGGTGACGTCCGGGCTCGGATTGACGGAGTCCAGATTGGACGATCTCGTGGCGCGCGGCATCGCGCATATCCAGCTGTCCGTCCAAGGCGCGACCGCCGAACGCGCGGACCGGCTCGCGGGCGCGCGGGCGCACGACCGGAAACTGGTCGTGGCCGAACTGATCAAGAAGGCCGGGCTGCCTCTTTCGGTGAACGTCGTCCTGCACCGGCAGAACCACGATCAGCTGGCCGGGATCATCGAACTGGCCGAGATAATGGGCGCGGACCGGCTCGAACTGGCCAACACGCAGTACTACGGCTGGGCCCTGCGGAACCGCGATGCCCTGATGCCGACCAGACGCCAACTCGAACAGGCCGAGCCGATCGTGCGCGCCGCCACCGAACGGCTGCGCGGGAGCATGGAGATCATCTACGTCGTCGCCGACTACTACGAGCAGTACCCGAAGCCGTGCATGTACGGCTGGGGAGCGCGGCAGCTGACCGTGGCGCCCAACGGGAACGTGCTGCCGTGCCCCGCGTCGACCGCGATCGAAACGCTGGACTTCGACAACGTGCGCGACGTGCCGCTGGCGCGGATCTGGTACGAATCCAGTTCCTTCAACGCCTACCGCGGAGAGGACTGGATGCCGGACACCTGCGGGACCTGCGAACGGCGCTCGATCGACTTCGGCGGCTGCCGGTGTCAGGCGTTCCAGCTCACCGGTGACGCTTCGGCGACCGATCCGGTCTGCTCGCGTTCGCCGCATCGCGACGTCGTCGACCTCATCCTCGCCACCCCACCCCGGACGGACAAGCTGGTCATGCGGGCGCCCCGATGAGGGTGATCCTGCTCGGTACCGCGGCGGGCGGCGGTTTCCCGCAATGGAACTGCGCCTGCGCACTGTGCACTTCGGGCGCGCCACCGCGGACGCAGGACTGCGTCGCGGTGAGCGCGGACGGCGAGGGCTGGTACCTGCTCAACGTTTCCCCGGACATCCGCGCGCAGATCCTCGCCACACCGCCGCTCCGGGCCGGGCCGGGACCGCGGGAGATCCCGCTGCGCGGGGTCCTGCTCACCGACGCCGAACTCGATCATTCGCTGGGCCTGCTCATGCTGCGCGAGGCGGGCGGGCTCCCGGTGTGGGCACCGGACGCGGTGCTTCGCGCGCTGTCGGACCAGTTCCCCGCGCGGTCGATCATCGACGGCTACGGTGGCTGGGAGTGGCAGCCCGCGTCGGAGATCGCCATCGACGGCCTCCGGGTGAGCGTACTCCCGGTGAGCGACAAGCGGCCGAAGTACGCGCGTTCGTCCACTGAGGACGGACCATGGGTGGTGGCGTACCGGATCGAGGATCCGCGGACCGGCGGCGTCTTCGTGTACGCGCCCTGTCTGAAGAGCTGGCCGGACGGATTCGACGAATTCACCCGCGACGCGGGTCTCGTGCTGCTGGACGGAACCTTCTACGCGCCGGACGAGATGTCGGCGGCCACCGAGGCGAAGGTCGGCGACGGCGCGCAACTGGCGATGGGGCATCTGCCGATCACCGGCAGTCTCGCGAGACTCCGGCCTGGTCCGCGGTGGGCCTTCACGCATCTGAACAACACGAACCCGGTCGTCGACCCGTCCTCACCGGAGCACGCCGCCGTACTGCACGGCGGCGCCTCACTTCCCTTGGACGGAACCGAATTCAAGCTCTAAGCGACGCCTTCGGGACTCGCGCCCGCGACAGGGACGGCGTCGGCGGTGAGCCGGTCGATCTCCGCGAGGTCGTCCGCGGTCAGGTCGACGTCGGCCGCGGCGACGCTGGCGTCGATGTTGGCCACCTTGCGCGCACCCACGATGGCGACGTGCACGCCCGGCTGGGCGAGGGTCCACGCGATCGCGAGCTGACTGACCGAGATCCCCTTGTCCCCGGCGAACTCCTTGAGCCTGTCGATGACGGCGAGGTTGCGCCGGAACGTCTCCCCGGTGAAGGCCGAAGACCGGGACCGCCAGTCGGTCTTCTCGAAGGTCGTCTCCGGCGTGAAGGATCCGGTGAGCAGGCCGCTGCCCAGCGGACTGTAGACGAGCACGCCGATGTCGTTCTCCCGCGCGTACGGCAGCGGATCGGTTTCGATGTCCCGGCGGAACAGATGATACGGCGGCTGCAAGGTTTCGACCGGACGGGTCTTGTCGAAGTCGGCGAGCTGCGCGGCATCGTAGTTCGAGACACCGATGTGCCGGATCTTCCCCGCGTCGACGAACTCCTGGAGGATCCCCGCGGTCTCTTCGGCCGGGGCGTCGGAATCGGGCCAGTGGATCTGGTAGAGGTCGATGTGGTCGACGTCGAGGAAGCGGAGGCTGTCCTCGATCCCTTTCGTCAGCCACTCGCGCCGCGAGTCGCGCGGCCGCTCGGAACGCGGCTTGATACCGCCCTTCGTGGCGATGACGAGGTTTTCGCGGTCGCGCTTGAGTTCCTCGCGCAACGCCTTCCCCAGCATCGCCTCGGATTTCCCGAACCCGTAGGCCTGGGCGGTGTCGAAGAAGTCGACCCCCGACTCGCGGGCGTGGTGGATGGCCGCGATCGCCGCGTCCTCGTCGAAGGAACCCCAGTCGCCGCCGAGCTGCCAGGTGCCGAAGGCGATCCTCGACACCTTGAGGCCGCTCCTGCCCAATGTCGTCGTACGCATGCCTTCAGCACAGCACAGACATCGGATCACCGCACCGGATCTCCCGGCCAACGAAACCCCCAAATAACTGTTTGACGGTCAGTGTCCCGGCAGTCGATACTCCTCCCCATGCCCGATTCCCCCAGCCTCGAAGGACTTCGTGTCCTCGCCCATCCGGTGCGGCTGCGCATTCTGTCGCTTTTGACCGGGGTGGCGATGAGTGCCGCCGAGGCCGCGCGCGAACTCGGCGAGACACAGGCGAACGTCAGCTATCACGTGCGAAGGCTGCACGAGGCCGGATTGCTGGACGTCGTCGAAGAGGTCCGGATCCGGGGCGGGCTGGCGAAGCGCTACCGGCACGATCCGGAGTCCGGCAGGCGGTTCGCCTCGACGAATCCGAGGGAGGAGCAGCTGCTCATCGCGACGATGGCCGAAGAACTCAGGCGCCGCAGCGAATTCCGGGTCCTCGGCGAACACGGTTCGATGACCGACGCGGAGATGTGGGTCGACCGCGAGACCTGGGAGAAGGCGCTCGGGCACGCGCGCGAGCTGAGCGGGCTTCTGCATTCGGCCGCGCGACCACCCCGGACCCGCGGCACGATCCCGGTCAGCGCGACGGTCGCGATGTTCGAGATGACGCGATCGTGACGTCACTGCGCGAGCCGCTGCGCCACCACAACTTCCGCTGGCTGATCGGTGGCCGGACCTTCGGCGAGTTCGGCAACGCCGTCGCTCCGCTCGCACTGGCGTTCGCGGTGATCGACCTGACGGGATCGGCCGTCGACATCGGCATCGTCGTCGGCGCGCGGTCGGTGGCGAGTGTGCTGTTGCTGCTGTTCGGCGGGGTCCTGGCGGACAGGCTGCCGCGATCGGTGATCCTGCAAGGCACCGAAGTCGCCGCCACGCTGACCCAGGCGACCATCGCGGCGAGTGTCCTTTGTGGATTCGCGTCGATCCCGCTGCTGGTCGCGCTGAGCGTGGTCAACGGCGCGGTGGCCGCGATCTCCGCACCCGCCTCGGCGTCACTCACCCCGTTGACGGTGCCCATCGAACTGCTGGCACCGGCCAACGCGCTGGGCAGGTTGCTCTCGAACTCCGGCCGGATCGCCGGCGCCGGGCTCGGCGGCCTCCTGGTCACCGCGGTCGGCCCCGGCTGGGCGCTCGGCGGGAACGCGCTGCTGTTCCTGGCCTCGGCCCTGTCCTACCGGCGGATCCGGCTCAACCGCCGGGAACGGATCCCAGGCAGCCGCCCGCTGTCGGAACTCGCCGAAGGCTGGCGCGAGTTCCGGTCACGGACCTGGGTGTGGGTCGTGGTCGTCCAGTTCATGGTGGTGAACGCCGTCATCGCCGGCGGGATCGCGGTACTGGGCCCCGTCGTCGCCGACAGCACTTTCGGCCGCACCGGCTGGGGATTCGCCCTCGCGGCGCAGACGATCGGCTCGCTCGTCGGCGGGATCCTCGTCGCACGATGGCAGCCGAGGCGCGCGTTGTTCGTCGGCGTCGCGGTGATCCTTTTCGAGGCTCCGCCGTTGATACTGCTCGGCCAGGCACCCTGGCTGCCCCTGCTGCTGGCGGCCATGTTCGTCTCCGGTCTGGCCATCGAGCAGTTCGTGGTCGCATGGGACGTCTCGTTGCAGGAGAACGTGCCCGAGGAGAAACTCGCGCGCGTCTACTCCTACGACATGCTCGGTTCCTTCATCGCCCTGCCGCTGGGACAGATGGCGGCCGGGCCGGCCGCCCAGCACTTCGGGGTCGGCACCACGTTGCTCGCGTGCGCCGCGCTGGTCGTGGCCGCCACCTGTCTCGCGCTGTGCAGCGGCCAGGTGCGGAGCCTGGTCCGCAAGACCCACGCCGCCCACCCCTGACCGCGCGGGCGATAGCAAAGGTCCCTTGCTCCCTTTCCGCTGGTCACGGCCAGGGACGGACCTCCTCGAGCAGTTTCGCGACCGCGAGCACCAGGTCGTCGGAGTGCCGGGGGCCGACGATCTGCAGCCCGACCGGGAGACCGCTGGAGGTGCGTCCCGCCGGAACGCTGATGGCGGGCTGCTGAGTCATGTTGAACGGGTAGGTGAACGGCGTCCAGTCCGGCCAGCCGCTCAGCCCGCTGCCCGGCGGCACCTCGTGCCCGGCCTCGAAGGCGGGGATCGGGACGGTCGGCGTGATCAGCACGTCGTAGCGCGTGTGGAACTCGCCCATCAGGATCCCCAGCGCGGCCCGCTCGGCGTTGGCGCCGAGGTAGTCGCTCGCCGAGAAGGTCTTGCCGAGCTCCCACACCTTCCGCAGCCCGGGGTCGACCTTGGTCTCCGCGCCGGCTGGGAAGGTGTCCAGCCACTTGGCCGCGCCCGTCGACCACAGGATGTCGAAGGCGGGCTTGGGGTCGGCGAAGCCGGGGTCGGCCTCTTCGATGTGCAGGCCCGCGTCGCCCAGCGACTGGACCGCCGCTTTGACGATCGCCGCGACCTCCGGGTCGACGTCGACGAAACCGAGTGTCGGCGAGTAGGCGGCGATCAGCCCGCGCACGTCCCGGCGGACGGCTTCACGGAAGGTCGAGACGGGCGGAGCGAGCGCGGCCGGGTCACGGTGGTCGGGCATCGCGAGGACGTCGAGCATCAGCGCGGTGTCGTCCACCGAGCGCGCCATCGGACCGGCGTGCGACAGCGGGCCGAACGGGCTCGCCGGGAACAACGGGATCCGGCCGTGTGTCGGTTTGAGACCGACGATCCCGCAGAACGAGGCCGGGATCCGGATCGAGCCACCACCGTCGGTGCCGACGGAAAGCTCACCCATCCCGGCCGCGACGGCCGCGGCGCTCCCGCCGCTGGACCCGCCCGCCGTCTTCGACGGGTCGTGCGGGTTGCGGGTGATCCCGGTCAGCGTGTTGTCGGTGACACCCTTCCACGCGAGTTCCGGGGTCGTGGTCTTTCCCAGCAGCACCAAGCCGTTCTCGCGAAGACGCGCGGTGACCGGGCTGTCGACGTCCCACCGCTGATCGGGGTCGATGCAGCGCGAACCGCGCAGCGTCGGCCAGCCCTGCGTCAGGAACATGTCCTTGATCGAGGCCGGGACACCGTCGAGCCAGCCGATCGGGTTGCCGTCGCGCCAGCGGACCTCGGACGCCTTCGCCTGTTCCAGCGCGTGCTCGGCGTCGACCAGGCAGAAGGCGTTGGTCTCGCCGTCGCGTTCTTCGATGACACGCAACGCGTTCTGAGTGGCCTCGACCGGCGACAGCTCTCCGGTGGCATACGCGGCGACCAGCTCGCTCGCGGTCAACTTGGTGTCGTTCATCCGGCCCCTAACCTTGGCGAAGCGTCTCCGACGGCACGTATCCGAGCTGCTTGTCCACGACGTTGCGCAGCGGCTCCCCCGCGCGCCAGCGACGGAAGTTGTCCGCGAACACCTCTACCAGAGTATTCCGCCAGCCGACGAAGTCGCCCGACATATGCGGCGAGATCAGCACGTTCTCCATTGTCCACAAAGGACTCTCGGCAGGCAGTGGCTCGGTGTCGAAGACGTCGAGCGCCGCACCACCGAGCCGCCCGTCCCGCAGCACGCCGACGAGATCGGAGGTGACGACCAGTTCGCCGCGGCCGACGTTGACGAACCGCGCCCCGGACTTCATCGCGGAGAACGCCTCGGCGTCGAACATCCCCTTGGTCTGGTCGGTCAGGGGTGCGACCGCGACGACGTAGTCCGCCTCGGGAAGGTGGCTTTTCAGCTCCGAGGACGCGTAGACGTCCCCGAAGTCGGGGTCGTTCACACACGCCCGGCGCCCGGCACCTGCCACCGACATCCCGGCGGCCCGCAGCAGCCGCGCGATCGACCGGCCGATCGGCCCGGTGCCGACCACGAGGACCCGGCGGCCGGAGATCCGTTCACTCTCCCGGTGCCGCCACTCCTTCCGCCGCTGCAACTCCCACGACCGAGTGAAGTCCTTGGCGAACGCGAGGACGACACCGAGGACGTACTCGGCGATCGCCCCGTCGAACACCCCCCGCGAGTTGGTGAGCACGACATCGCTCGCCCGCAGCCCGGGGAAGAGCACGGGATCGACGCCCGCGCTGGCGATATGCAGCCAGCGCAGCTTGTCGGCCGCGTGCCAGGCGCCGGGAACGGCCGTCGAGAGGAAGTCGTAGACGAAGAGCGCGTCGGCCCCTGATAACGCATCAGCCAACCCGGCCTCGTCGGTGTAACGAACCACCGCTTCGGCTTCGATAGCGCGCATGTCCGGTGGGCGTGCGTCGCCGCACAGCACCGCCAGCACCGGGGTCTCCGAGCCGATCACGTTGACACCGTAAAAGTGACTCGTATGATTGTCAACAATCCGAGGAACGACCCCCGGAGCACCGGACCTGTGACTGCAGAAGTTCTCCGGAGGCTGAGACTTGGATTTCGACTTATTGGAGTTCGAAGGGCCCTTGGCGCAACGCGGCATCGGCATCATCGCTCCCTTCGACCTGGCGCTGGAGCGCGAGCTGTGGCGCTGGGTACCGATGGAGGTCTCCCTTCATCTGGCACGGACGCCGTACGAGCCCGTGCCCGTCAGCATGGAGATGGCCCAGCTCGTCAGCGACAGCAGGCACCTCGCCGCCGCCACGAGGGACGTGCTCCACGTGGAGCCCGAAGTCGTCGCCTACCTGTGCACCTCCGGCAGTTTCGTCAACGGTGTGGACTACGAACGCTCCTTGACCAAGGCGATCTGTGACGCGGGCGCTCCGGACGCCGTCACCACCTCCGGAGCACTCGCCGAGGTCCTGCACCAGCTCGACCTCCACCGGGTCTCGGTGCTGACGCCCTACGACGGCGACCTCACCGGGAAGCTGCACGACTTCCTGACCGAACTCGGCGTGCGCACCGTCTCGAGCGACCACCTCGGCCTGGGCGGCGGCATCTGGAAGGTCAGCTACCGGACCATCGCCGAACGCATCCTCGCCGCCGACCACGCCGACGCCGAGGCCATTTTCGTCAGTTGCACCAACCTCCCCACCTACGATCTGATCGAGCCGCTCGAAAGCGCGCTCGGCAAACCCGTCCTCACCGCGAACCAGCTCACGATGTGGGCCTGCCTCCGGCGGATGAACCTGCCGATCGTCGGGCCCGGCAAGTGGCTCCGCGAGGTCGATTGACCTCTTCCCCTACGATTGTCGACAATCTGCCTCCGGAGGTTCCGTGCCCATCACGCCGCTCACCCCACCCGAGCCACCGTCCGAGATCACCACGATCGGGTTCATCTACCCCGATCACGCGGCCGAGGACGACTACCCGCTCGCGGAGCAGCTCCTCGGCGGGGACATGGCCGGGATCAAGCTGCCTGTCGAGCACATCTACGGAACCGATCTGCACGCCGTGCCCGAACTCCTCGACCTCGGCAGCGAAAGCCGTCTCGCCGACGGCGCCGCGCTGCTGGCCAAGCACGAACCGGACGCGGTGGTCTGGGCGTGCACCAGCGGCAGCTTCGTCTACGGCTGGGAAGGCGCCCGGGACCAGGCCGACCGGCTGGCCGCCGTGGCGGGCGTCCCGGCGTCGAGCACCTCCTTCGCCTTCGTCCACGCCGCACAGGCACTCGGCGTCCGGCGGGTCGCTGTCGCCGCCAGCTATCCGGACGACGTCGCCCGGCTGTTCGTCGACTTCCTCGGCGCCGGCGGGATCGAGGTGGTCTCGATGGGCAGCGCGGACATCGACACCGCCGCCGAGGTCGGCGAACTCAGCCCGGAAGCCGTCGTCGAACTCGCGGTGAGCCGCGACCACCCGGATGCCGACGCGCTGCTCGTCCCCGACACCGCCATGCGGACGCTCGGCGAGATCAACACGCTCGAAACGCGGCTCGGCAAGCCGGTGCTGACAGCCAATCAGGTCACCGTCTGGGAAGGTCTGCGGCTCACCGGGAAGTCCCCGCTCGTCCGCACCCTGGGCGCACTGTTCGGTCAGAGAGGCAACTGAACCATGTCCTTGCCGGATATCGAGCCGGTCAGCCGGGAATCGACCGCCGGGATCATCGCGCGCCAGCTGCGGGACGCGATCATGACCGGCGCTCTTCCTCCCGGCACCCAGCTCGGTGAAACCGAACTGGCCTCCCGGTTCCAGGTCTCGCGGGGGCCCTTGCGAGAGGCGATGCAGCACCTCGTCTCCGAAGGGCTCCTGCGCAGCGAGCGGCACCGCGGCCTGTTCGTGATCGATCTCGAGCCCGGCGACGTCTACGACATCTACTCGGCGCGTTCGGCCATCGAACGCGCCGCGATGCTGCGAGCGCTGCGCGGCGACCGGGAGAAGGTCGCGGACGAACTCGAACAGGCCGTCGGGGCGATGGCCGTCGCCGCCGGCGACGACGATCCGACCGCGCTCTCCTGGGCGGACCTCCGCTTCCACGAAGCACTGATCGCGGCCTCCGGCAGCAAACGGCTCGTGCGCATGGCGCGGACCCTGCTGATCGAGACCCGGATGTGCCTCACCGCGCTGCAAGGGACCTATCAGCAGGTCGAAGAGCGGGTCACCGAGCACACCCGGATCATCGAGGCCCTGCGTGCCGGCGACGAGGAGACCGCGCTGTCGCTGCTGGAAGCCCATATGGAGGACGCGGTCCAGCGGCTGGCCCCGGGGACCAGCCTGCGAGAGGGCGAAGCTCCCGCGGTGCCTTAGTGGTCGCCATCGGAAGTCCTTCGGGGGTATTCGGCGGATCCAGGTTGAGGATTCAGCCACGGCTCCGCGCTCCCAGCACCGGCTGTCCACCCGTCCCGCCGCGGAACTCCCTGTCCCACGGCCAGTTCCCGTGCTCGTCCTCGTAGACCAGTTGCAGGGCACGGAAATCGGAGCCGTACAGGAGGACGGCGGTGAGCAGGTGCGCCGACGGCGTGCCGAGCGGGACGACCTCGAACGCGGGCCATCCCACCGCCGCCGGCAGCACCTCGCCGGGTTCCGGCGGCCCCGACCGGACCACCTCCTGGGCGAAGTAGTTCAGCAGCTGTCCGGATCTTCGCTCTCTCAGTCCGGTGACGACCAGTTCCGGCAGCCCGGCGTCGGTGAGCCCGACCGTGTAGGCGAAGCCCGGCTGGGCGGCCGCGCGCTCGACGGTCTGGACCATCCAGCCGTACTTCCGGATCAGGGGACGGACCTCTTCGACGAGGTAGTCGTCGCGGGTCTTCCCGGGGTTGTCGCAATGCCAGCACATCGGCACTCCTCCAGTCGTCGGATTCGATGATCGACACTGTGCACCGGGGCACCGACAAAAACCGACGGCTCGGAAGTCCGAGCTTCACTTCTGACTCGACGACGACGTGATGAACGGGACTTTCATCACGGAATTCGTAAGGAAAGTCCCGTTCATGACATCACTGGCGGGAAAAGTGCCGCGTGGGACTTGACACGCCTCTATGCGGATGGTTCAAGATAGAGCGGCGACCACCGCGGAACCGAGTTCGGCGGTGGTGGACTTCCCGCCGAGGTCCGGGGTCCGGACCGCCCCCTCCTCGAGCACCTTCTCCACCGCCGCGTGAATGTCTTGTGCCGCAGCGGTTTCCCCGAGATGGTCGAGCAGCATCGCCCCAGCCAGGATCTGCGCCACCGGATTCGCGATGCCCTGTCCGGCGATGTCGGGAGCACTCCCGTGCACCGCCTCGAACATGGAAGGAAATTCACCGGAAGGATTGATATTGCCCGAAGGCGCCATTCCGAGCCCGCCCGTCACGGCCGCCGCCAGGTCGCTCAGGATGTCGCCGAAGAGATTGGACGCGACCACGACGTCGAGCCGGTCCGGTGCCTGCACCATCCGCGCGGCGAGCGCGTCGACATGGCATTGTTCGGCTCGCACGTCCGGATACTCCGAAGCGATCTCGGAAAAGATCTCGTCCCAGAACGGCATCGAGTGAATGAGCCCGTTGGACTTCGTCGCCGAGCAGACCCGTCCCGTCCTCGTCTTCGCCAGCTCGAAGGCGTAGCGGATGATCCGCTCCACCCCGACCCGCGTGAACACGGATTCCTGTAAGACGAACTCGTTCCCCTGACCACGATTGTGCCTGCCGCCGATCTCCGAGTACTCGCCCTCGGAGTTCTCGCGGACGATCACCATCTCCAGCTCTTCGGCGTCACGGCCGGCCAGTGCCGAGGTCGTCCCCGGCAGCAGCCGGACCGGCCGGAGGTTGACGTACTGGGTGAACGCGCGCCGCACCGGGATGAGAAGACCCCACAACGAGACATGGTCCGGGACACCGGGAAAGCCGACGGCACCGAGGAAGATCCCGTCGAACCGAGAAAGCTGCTCGATACCGTCCTCGGGCATCATCGAACCGGTCTTGGTGTACCGCTCACAGCTCCAGTCGAATTCCTTCCAGGACAAGGAGAAACCATGTGACGCCGCCGCACGGTCGAGGACCTTGCGAGCCTCGACCGTGACATCGACGCCGATCCCGTCGCCGGGAATGCTGGCGATCCGATAAGAATTCCCTGCTTGAGAGGTCCCTGCTTCAGAAGTCACAGAGCCACCGCGATGTACTTGGTCTCGAGGAACTCGTCGATACCGACGGTGCCGCCTTCACGACCGAGCCCGGACTGCTTGATCCCGCCGAACGGTGCCGCCGGGTTCGAGACCAGTCCCTGGTTGAGGCCGATCATGCCGGCTTCCAGCCGTTCCGAAACCCGCAGCGCCCGCTTGAGATCGGAGGTGTACACATAGGACACGAGACCGAATTCGGTGTCGTTCGCCGCAGCGATGGCCTCGTCCTCGCTGTCGAACGGAGTGATCGGGGCGACCGGCCCGAAGATCTCCTCCGACGCCAGTTTGGCTTCCTTGGGCACGTCGGTGAGCACCGTGGCCTGATAGAAGTTACCCGGACCGTCCACAGTAGACCCGCCGGTGAGGACGCGTGCGCCTCGGTCGACGGCGTCGGAGACGAGGCCGCTCACCTTCTCGACCGCGGCTTCGTCGATGAGCGGGCCGACGACGACACCTTCCTCGGTGCCCCGGCCCATCGGCAGGGCCTCCATGCGCTCGGTGAGGCGGCGAGAGAACTCGTCGACGATGCCTCGCTGGACGTAGAAGCGGTTCGCGGCCGTGCAGGCCTCGCCGATGTTGCGCATCTTGGCGGTCATCGCGCCTTCGATCGCGGCGTCGAGGTCGGCGTCCTCGAAGACCAGGAAGGGGGCGTTGCCGCCGAGTTCCATCGACGTGCGGAGCACCTTGTCCGCGCACTGTTCCAGCAGTTTCCGCCCGACGCCGGTGGAACCGGTGAAGGACAGCTTCCGGGCACGGCCGTCCCGGATCAGCGGTTCCATCACGCCGCCGGAGTCCGACGTCGTGAGCACGTTCAGCACACCTTCGGGCAGCCCCGCTTCGGCGAGGATCGCCGCGAGGGCCAACATCGAAAGGGGGGTTTGCGCGGCGGGTTTGATGACCATCGTGCAGCCGGCCGCGACCGCGGGGCCGATCTTGCGGGTGCCCATCGCCATGGGGAAGTTCCACGGCGTGATCAGCAGGGACGGCCCGACGGGCTGCTTCGTCACCAGGAACCGGCCGGTCCCGTTGGGCGCGACGGCGTAACCACCGTCGATCCGGACGGCCTCCTCCGCGAACCAGCGGAAGAACTCGGCCGCGTAGGTGATCTCGCCCTTCGACTCCGCGAGCGGCTTGCCCATCTCGAGGGTCATGAGCAGCGCGAGTTCGTCGGCGCGCTTCACGAGCAGCTCGTAGGCGCGGCGAAGGATCTCGCCGCGTTCGCGCGGGGCGACGTTCGCCCAGTCGGCCTGCGCCGCGACGGCGGCGTCGAGCGCGCTGACACCGTCCGCAGGTGACGCGTCGGCCACCTCGCACAGGGCTTCGCCCGTCGAGGGGTCGAGAACGGGGAAGGTCTTCCCGTTCGCGGCGGGCACCCACTTCCCGCCGATGAACAGTTCCTTGTCGACCGCCGCGACTACGCCGGCCTCACTGATCGAGGTCATCCCAACGCTCCTCCATGTTGTCCCGAACGCCATGCTATGGATATTGTCAACAATCGACAACAGCTCAGCCGACCTAGGAGCGCAGCCCATGGCCCAGCTATCACCGCTGCTCAAGCAGGCAACGCCGGTCGTGGTCGACCACGGTGAAGGGGTGTACCTCTACGACACCGATGGCAAACGTCACCTGGATTTCACCGCCGGTATCGGCGTGACCAGCACCGGCCACTGCCACCCGCATGTGGTGAGCGCCGCGCGGGAACAGATCGGCAAGCTCATCCACGGTCAGTACACGACGGTCATGCACAAGCCGATGCTGGACCTGACCGAGAAGCTGGGCAGCGTCCTGCCGCAGGGCTTGAATTCACTCTTCTACGCCAACTCGGGCAGCGAGGCTGTCGAGGCGGCGCTCCGGCTGTCGCGCCAGGCGACGAAGCGTCCCAACGTCATCGTCTTCCAGGGCGGGTTCCACGGCCGGACGGTCGCGGCGGCGACCATGACGACCTCGGGGACCCGGTTCAGCGCCGGGATCTCGCCGCTCATGTCCGGCGTGCACGTCGCGCCCTTCCCCTACGCCTTCCACTACGGCTGGGACGAGGAGACCGCGACGAAGTTCGCCCTGCGCGAGCTCGACTACCTGTTCGCGACGGTCTGCGCGCCGAACGAGACGGCCGCGTTCTTCATCGAGCCGGTGCTCGGCGAGGGCGGATACGTCCCGGCGAACACGGAGTTCCTGGCGGGCTTGCGGGAACGTGCCGACAAACACGGCATCCTGCTGGTGATGGACGAGATCCAGACCGGCTTCGGCCGGACGGGCAAGTTCTGGGGTCACGACCACTTCGGGGTGCGCCCGGACATCGTGCTCATCGCGAAGGGACTCGCGAGTGGGTTCCCGATCTCGGGCATCGCCGCGTCGGAGGAGTTGATGGCGAAGGCGCTCCCCGGTTCGCAGGGCGGAACCTACGGCGGCAACGCGGTGGCCTGCGCGGCGGCGATCGCCACGCTCGAGGTGATCCAGCGGGAGGGGCTGGTCGAGAACGCCGCCGAACGCGGACGGCAACTGCTCGAAGGGGTGCGGGTGATCGCGGACAAGTCGCCGTCGATCGGCGACGTCCGGGGGCTGGGGCTGCTGGTCGGTTCCGAATTCACCACCCCGGACGGCGAACCGGACACCGCGAAGGCCCAGGCGGCGCAGAAAGCCGCGTCCGCCAACGGGTTGCTGCTGCTGACCTGCGGGGCGTACATGAACGTCGTCCGGATGGTCCCGCCACTGGTCGTCAACGCCGAACAGGTGGACGACGCCCTGCGGATCTGGGGCGACGTCGTGGCGGGGGTCGAGTGATGGCCCGCTACATCACGATCACCCTCGACAAGCGCGGGGTGTCCTGCCGGGCCCGGCTGCTCGACGCCGAGGCCCCGCGGACCTGCCGCGCGGTCTGGGACGCGTTGCCGCAGAGCGGTTCCGCCTACCACGCGAAGTACGCCAGGAACGAGGTCTACACCCTCGTGCCGCCCTTCGCCGAGCCGAAGCCCGGTCGCGAAAACCCCACGGTGACCCCGATCCCGGGTGATGTCGTGTACTTCGGCTTCGAGGCGTGGGAGATCGGCAACCCGGCCTACGGCTACGACGAGGGCAGTGAGGCCCACAGCGACCAGGGTGCGACCGACCTCGCGATCTTCTACGGCCGCAACAATCTGCTGATCAACGGGGACGCGGGCTGGGTGCCCGGCAACGTGTTCGCGACCATCGAGGAGGGGCTGGCCGAAATGGCGGAGGCCGCGCAGGATCTCTGGCTGCGCGGAGTCGAGGGCGAGACGCTTTCCTTCGCACGTGCGTGAAACCCGTGGGCGGTAAGGGATTCTCCCCTCACCGCCCACGGGCCGGCACCCCTCCCTGGCTTACTGCCGTTCGCCGTCGAGCCGGTATTCGACGCCGCCGACCTCTGCGCCGCGCTGGTCGACCTGGGTCACGTGGACGGTGTACTGCCCGCCCTCCGCTTCGGCTCCGGCGGTGAAGCTCAGCCTGGCGTCCACCTGTTCGCCCGCCTTGAACGTCAGTCCGCCGATCCGGGCCCGCTGCGGGTTCACGATGGCCAGCTCGGTCTCGCCGACCCGTTCGATGCCCTCACCCTTCGCGCCGCCGGCCCGCCAGCGTGCCGCGAGATCGGGACCGAGGTCGATGGTGATCCGCCCGGGGCCGGTGAACGGCCTGCCCGGCTGGGTGAAGACGAGGTCGCCGACCGTGGTGGGGTCGGGACCGTCCCAGCCGAACACGATCGGCCTGAGCTGTGGGATCTTGATCTTGAACGGGATCACGTTCACGTTGTGCCAGGCGATGTTGTTGTTGTTCCGCGTGTTCGCGGACGTGCTCGGGCCCTCGGTCGGCAGATCGGTCGGCGAAAGCCACCGGGCCAGCAGGCAGAAGTGCGAGCCGAACGGCACCTTCCACGGGATGACGACCCGTTTGACGCCGTAGGGCACGCTCACGTCGGTGGCCGAACCGATGTAGTTCCACTGGCTCGGCCATTGCGCCACGGTGCCTTGTTTCGTGTAGTAGAGCTGCAGCGTGCCCTTCTCGAGCGCGTCCCCGTACGGACCGGGGTTGTTCAGGAAAACGTTGATGTAGGCGGTGCTCCCCTGGACGACCGGCTGGTCGGCGGGGCATACGGGTCCCGGCGAGTTGCACACCCGGATGTCGGGGCTGGAGTAGAGCGAACCGGACGAGGGCTCGAACCCCACGTCGGACGTGTTGTCCCGGATGAAGACGTCGGCGCGGCCTTCCGGTGCGGCCTGCACGGCCGGTGCGACACCCGCGAACAGTGTCGCGACCGCCAAGACGGCCGAGGCGAGCAGCGTCCGGCGGCGCCGCGGATTCCTGCGGATCATGGTCCCTCCTTGGGCGGAACATTCGATCCACCGACCGTCGGCCAAGCCGGTTGTGGCGGGGTTGTCGAGATCGTGTGCCCTAATCGGCCGATTTGGGTGGGTCTTCACCCGGATACGCTCACCGGGGTCACCAGCCGGAGGGAGCGGGGGTGCCCGGGCCAGGGGAACTACGGGTGCTGGGCCCGGTCGAAGCGATCGGCCCCACCGGGCGGGCGGAGCTCCACGGCGCCCGCCAACGAGCCGTGCTCGGCGTCCTCGCCCTGCACGCGGGCACGGTCGTGCCGATCCCGCGGCTGGTCGACGTCCTCTGGGGCGAGGACCCGCCCCGCACCGCGGTGAAGACCCTGCACAGCCACGTCGCGAGGATCCGGCAGGCGCTGGAGGACTGCGGATTCCCGCCGGTACTGCTGACCCGTAAACCCGGGTATGTCCTCACGGTCGCGCCGTCCTCAGTCGACGCTCTCCGTTTCGAGGAAACACTTCGTGCCGCCAAGGGGAACACGCCCGGCCAGGCGGTGACGGCGTTGCGCGAGGCGCTGCGGCTCTGGCGCGGCGAAGCGTTCGCGGACGCCGAACTGGACGGCTGGGGGCTCCGGGAGGTCGAACGCCTCCAGGAACTGTGGCTGTCCGCCTGGGAAGAACTCCTGCACGCGGAACTCCGGCTCGGCGACCACGAAGAGGTCGTCCGGGAACTGCCGCGGCTGCGGGCCGGGCATCCGTACCGCGAGCGGCTCGCCGCGCTGCAGATGCTCGCCCTGCATCGCTGCGGCAGGCACGCCGAAGCACTGGAAACCTTCCAGGCCGTGCGCCGGGGACTGGCCGAGGAGTTCGGCGCCGATCCGGGCCCGGAACTGGTCGAACTGCATACGGCGATCCTGCGCCGCGCACCCGAACTCGACGCGCCCGCCCGCGGCACAGCACCCGCCCAGCTCCCCGCCCGCGTCGGGCATTTCACCGGACGCCAACAGGAACTCGCTTCGCTGGACCGGCTCCTCGACGAACCCGAGCCACCGGTCGTGGTCATCTCCGGCGCGGCCGGGATGGGCAAATCCGCGCTCGCCGTGCAGTGGGCGCACCGTATCGCGGACCGCTTCCCCGACGGCCAGCTCTTCCTCGATCTCGCCGGGCACGACCCGCGCGAGGCCGTGTCCCCCGGCGACGCGCTCGCGCATCTGTCGCGTGGACTCGGCCTCCCCGACGACCGTTTGCCCGACGCGACGGCCGAACGCGCCGCGCTCTACCGCTCGCTGCTGCACGGCAGGCGCTGCGTGATCGTCGCCGACAACGCGGGCGGCGTCGACCAGATCCTGCCTCTCGTCCCCGGAACGGCGAAGGCGATGCTGATCGTGACCAGCAGGCAGACCCTCGCCGCACTCGGCAGCAGGCACGCCGTCCACGTGCTCGCCCTCGACGCGCTGGCCGACCCGGAATCGATGACCCTGCTCACCCGGGTACTGGGTGCCGATCGAGTCGCCCGCGAACCCGGGCAGGCGGCGCGCCTGGCCAGGCTGTGCGACGGGATGCCGCTGGCACTGCGGATCGCGGCCGCGCGCCTGACCGGCGAGCCGGACCGCCCGATCGCGGAGCTCACCCACGAGCTGACCGCCGCCGGCCGCTTGGAATCCCTTGCCGTGCAAGGAGATTCCCGGACGGTCAAAACCGTCCTCGCGAGCGCGTACCTGCCGTTGGACCACGCTTCGGCGCGGTTGTTCCGGCTCGCCGGGTCGACTCCGGGGACGTCGTTCGGTTCGGCGCTCGGAGCCGCGCTGTGCGGGGTGTCCGCCGAAGTGGGCCGGACCGCGTGTGCCGCGTTGTCCGCCGCGCACCTGATCACCCCGGCCGGTCCGGACCGCTACCGCTTCCACGATCTGATCCGCGAATTCGCCGTCGCGTGCGCTCGCGCCGACGAAACGACGTCGAGCCGTGCCGAAGCGGCGGACCGGCTGATCGACTGGTATCTGCACGTCGCCGCCGAGGCGAACCGGATCATCGACCCGAACCGCGATCTGGTCACCCCGGCACTGCGCCATCCCGCGCCCGAGCGGCCGTTCCCGGCGGAAAGGCTTGCGGCACTGGCGTTCCTGGGTGCCGAACGCGCGAATCTGCTGCCCGTGGTGCGCTTCGCGCGCGAACACGGCCGCAACACCGCCGCCTGGCAGCTCACCTACCTGCTCACCAGTTTCTACGACACCACGGGCGGCTGGAACGAGCGCGTCGGCCTCTGCCGCGAGGGCGCCGCGGCGGCCGCCGAACTCGCCGATCCCTTGGCGGAGGCGGAAATGCTGCGCGCGCTGGGCGCGGCCTACTTCATGACCCGCAGGCTGACGGACGCGCTCGAAACCAACGCCCGCGCTCTGAAGGCCGCCCGCGCGGCGGGTGACCTCGAAGGCGAAGGGCATATCCACAACAACACCGCGAACGCCTACGCCGCGCTGCGCCGGTTCGACGAGGCCATCACCGCGTACCGGCTCGCGGTGGAGCGGTGCACCGAGGCGGGCAACCGGCTCGGGCGCGCGCTGTCGCAGCGCAACCTCGGCCACGCCTACATCCGTCGCGGCCAGGCGATCGACGGCCTCACCCCGCTGGCGGCCGCGCTGGAGACGTTCCGCGAACTCGGCAACGCCCGGCTGGAGGCCGCCACCCTGGACACGCTCGGCGAGGCCTACGAGGAACTCGGTGATCACGAGGTCGCGCTGGAGCATCTCGGCAAGGCACTGGCCGCGTCCCGGGCGATCGGAGACCGGTGGCAGGAATGGGAATCGCTGCTGCACGCCGGCCAGGTCCACCTTGCCCGCCGCGACTTCCGGGCCGCGCGGGACGATTTCGACCAGGCCTTGGTGATCAGCCGGGACGTCGGTAACCGGCACAGTGAGGCGGCCGCGCTCGACCGGCTCGGCCGCGCCCACCTCGGGCTCGGTGATCTGGCCGCGGCACGGGAGAACCTCGAACGCGGCCTCGCGGTCCGGGCCGGGGTTCCCGATCCGTACGAGGAGGCCCACCTGCGCCGCGACCTTGGTGATCTCGAGGCACGATGCGGCGACACGGCCGCCGCGGCCACCCATTGGGCTCGAGCGATCGAGCTGTACCGGCGGGCGAACGCGACGGCCGACGCCGATCTGGTCACCGGCCGGGGCTGATCACCACCGTCGAGGTCGCGTACACGAGCTTGCCGTCCGACGGCTCGAAGAACTCGACCCGCGCCTTTCCGGCCTGATCCGGCAAGACCGTGAACTCGGCGTATCCCCTCGTCTGCCCGGGCTGGAAGACCACGACACCGTCCTTCACCGGTATATGCCCGGAACCTTCGGTGCGATAGCGGACCGTGAGCGGTCCCGCCGTCCATGGCCGGGAAAGCACGAGCGGCACCTTGCAGCCGCCGCCCTGTGCGAAGGCGGGCGGAATCGACCAGCAGATCTCGCCTTCCTGGGTGGCGGCCAGCGGCGCGGTTTTGACCACGTCGTCGTCGGCCACCCAGGCGACGCCGACGCTATGGCCGATCCGCAGGCCCTTCGCATCGGACAGGCGGAGGGAGAACATCTCGTCGTTCTCCGCGAGGGAATCGGCGCGGACCTTGACCACGACGGTCTGCGTATCCGCCCTCCCGGACCAGGTCAGCGTGCCCGCACGCGGCAGGTAGTCGACGCTCTCCTTCGCGACGAACGCCGGATCGACCGGCGAGCCGTTGCCTTCGATCGTCCGGAATTCGACCGAACCTTGCGGCGCGCATCCGCCGTCGGCGATCGAGACGGTGAACACGAAGGTGGTGTATCCGGCGCTCGTCCCCTCGACCTGGCTGACGCCGCTGACGTTCACCACGGGCGCCGTACAGCCCGCCTGCCCGCTCGCGGCCACCGGTACCGCGAGCCCGAACAGGACCGCGAGCGCCGCTCCCAGCGTCGCGATCCGTCTCATTCTTGGTCCCATCGAGCGTCCACCCCTTCCGGCGGGCCGCCGCGGCCCGCTGCGACATGGGTAACCGAGTGAGGTTGTCGCGAGGTTGTGACCACCGGACGGCAAACATGAAAAGGATTCATAGCCGTCGCCGCCCACTACGTACTACGCTTCGGTAACCAGGCAATGAAGCGCGAGGAAGGGCAGCCGATGGGCGATGTTGCGGCACGGTTCGCCGAGATCGTCGGGGACACGAATCTGCTGGCCGGTGAGGCGATCCCCGAGGACTACGCACACGACGAGGCGTTGACGGCCGCCCCGCAGCAGCCCGCCTACCTGGCGAAACCGGGAAGCGCCGAAGAAGTCGCCGAGCTGCTCAAGGCGGCTGGCGAATCCGGCGTGCCGGTCACCGCGAGAGGGTCGGGCACGGGACTCTCCGGCGGCGCGCGGCCGAGCGCGGACGGCATGGTGATCTCCTTCGAGCGGATGAACACGATCCTGGAGATCGACGCCGAGAACCACGTCGCCGTCGTCCAGCCCGGCGTCACACTGTCCGAATTGGACGAAAAGGCCGCGAAGGCCGGACTCGGCTACACCGTCCATCCCGGCGAACTGAGCGCGAGTGTCGGCGGCAACGTCGGGACGAACGCGGGCGGGATGCGCGCGGTCAAATACGGCGTCACGCGGCACAACGTCGTGGGGTTGCAGGCGGTGCTGCCCACCGGCGAGATCATCCGGACCGGCGGCAAGACCTCGAAGGTGTCGACCGGGTACGACCTGACGCAGCTGATCATCGGTTCCGAAGGCACGCTCGCGATCGCGACCGAGATCATCGTGAAGCTGTACCCGCGCCTGCCGCACGGCGCCACGGTGCTCGCCCCGTTCGAGACCTTCGACGAGGTGATGACCGTCGTCCCGAAGATCATCTCCACCGGGCTCGCGCCGCATATCCTCGAATACATCGACAACCTGACCCTCGCCGCGATCAGCTACAACGAGAAGCTCAGCCTCGGCGTCCCGGACGGGATCCGCGACTCGGCGCAGGCCTATCTGGTGGTGGCACTGGAAAACCGCGACAACGACCGGCTGCACGCCGACATCGAGGAACTCGGCGGACTGCTGGGCGATGTCGGCGCGATGGACGTCTACGTGCTGGAGGGCGGTTCGGCGCGCAAGCTCATCGAAGCCCGTGAAAAGGCCTTCTGGACGGCCAAGGCGGCGGGCGCCGACGACGTCATCGACGTGGTCGTCCCGCGGTCCGCGATGCCGGAATTCCTGCGCCGGACCAGGGAAATGGCGTTGTCACGCGAGGCGGGCGCACTCGGCTGCGGGCACGCGGGCGACGGGAACGTCCACCTCGCCATCTTCTGCAAGGACGCGGAGAAGCGAAAGAAACTGCTGAGCGACATCTTCGCGCTCGGGATGGAACTCGGCGGCGCGATCTCCGGCGAGCACGGCCTGGGGCAGGTCAAGTCCGCGTATTTCCTCGATCTGGAGGACCCGGCGAAGATCGCGCTGATGCGCCGGATCAAGGAGAGCTTCGACCCGGCCGGGATCCTCAACCCCGGCGTTCTTTTCCGTGAGAGGGCTTGAAAAGTGAGTGAGATGAACGGCGCCCAGTCCCTGATCCGCACGCTCGTCGACGCCGGCGTCGACGTGTGCTTTTCCAATCCCGGCACCTCGGAAATGCACTTCGTCGCCGCACTCGACACCGTGCCCGAGATGCGCGGGGTGCTCGGCCTGTTCGAAGGCGTCGTCACCGGCGCCGCGGACGGGTACGCGCGGATCGCCGGCAAACCGGCGGCCACGCTGCTGCACCTCGGCCCGGGTCTCGGGAACGGGCTGGCGAACCTGCACAACGCGCGCCGGGCGCACACCCCGATCGTCAATGTGATCGGCGATCACGCGACCTACCACAAGCAGTACGACGCCCCGCTCGAATCGGACATCGAGGCCGTGGCCGGTTCACTCGACGGCTGGATCCGCCGCTCCGAGCACACGAAGGACGTCGGAGCCGACGCGGCCGCGGCGGTGGCCGCGTCGCAGGACGCCCCCGGACAGGTGGCGACCCTGATCCTCCCGGCCGACGCGTCCTGGGGCGAGGGCGGCGAGACCTGCGCGCCCATCCCGCCGCGGATCCCGCAGGCCGTCGACGCGACGACGGTGAAGAACATCGCCGAGGTGCTGGCCAGTGGCGAACCGGTCGCGCTGCTCGTCGGCGGCAGCGGCTGCCGCGAGGCCGGGTTGCGCGCGACCAGCCGGATCGCCGCCGCGACCGGGGTGAAGGCGTTCGTCGAAACGTTCCCCGCACGACTGGAGCGCGGTGAAGGCCTGCCGACGATCGAGCGGCTGGGCTACCTTGCCGAGCAGGTCGCCTACCAGCTTGACGGGATCAAGCACCTGATCGTCGCGGGGACGAAGGCGCCCGTGTCGTTCTTCGCGTACCCGGGCAAGGCGAGCAACCTGGTTCCCGAAGGCGCGAAGGTTCACGTGCTGGCCGATGTCGGGCAAGACGTCCCTCGTGCCCTGAACGACGTCGCGGAGCTGGTCGCGGCCGAGACGGAGCCGGTGCTTCAGGAGGCCTCGCGACCCGCGCTGCCGTCCGGACCGCTGACGCCGCAGAACTGGGTCGAGGTGATCGGCGCGCTGCTGCCGGAACGCGCGATCATCGCGGACGAGGCGAACACCTCCGGTCTGCTGCTGCCCGCCGCGACCGCGGGTGCGCCGCGACACGACGTGCTGACCCTGACCGGCGGCGCGATCGGCTACGGCATGCCCGTCGCGACCGGGGCGGCCGTCGCCGCGCCGGACCGGCCGGTGATCAACCTGCAGTCCGACGGCAGCGCGCTGTACACGATTTCGGCGTTGTGGACGCAGGCTCGGGAGAACCTCGATGTCACCACGGTCCTGCTGAACAACCGCGCGTACGCGATCCTGCGGCTGGAGCTGCAGCGCGTCGGCGCGGACGCCAGCGGTCCCAAGGCGAACGAACTGCTCGACCTTTCGCGGCCGGACATGGACTTCGTCAAGATCGCCGAGGGGATGGGCGTTCCGGCGACCCGGGCGACGACCGCGGAGGAACTCGCCGAGCAGTTCCAGCGTGCGCTCGCCGAACCGGGACCGCATCTGATCGACGCGATCATCCCGCCGCTGTTCTGAGCGGAGCGCCGGGTAGCGCGCCAGGAAAGGTCCTTTCCTAGCAAATTTTGCTAGGAAAGGACCTTTCCTGGCGCGCGGGGGTTAGTGGGCCGAAGCGACCAGGGGTTCGGGTTGGCGCTGTTTCGGGACGAAAGCGGTCAAGACGAGACCGAGGAGCGCCGCGCCGGCGGCGACCACGAAGCTCAGCCGGAATCCGGTCGCGGACGGGACGGAGACCCCGCCGACGGTGATCGCCAGTGAGGCGAGCATGGTCGCCATCACCGCACTGGACGTCGACGTGCCGACGGACCGCATCAGCGAGTTCAGCCCGTTCGCGGACGCGGTTTCGGTGACCGGCACCGAGCCCATGATCAGCGCGGGCATGGCCGCGTAGGCGATGCCGACCCCACCGCCGATGATGATCGACGCCACGATCAGCTCGAAGGCGTTGTCCATCAGCACCGTCGCGAAGAGGTACCCGGCCGCGATGGTGGCCGCCCCGGTCATCAGCGTCGTACGCGGGCCGTAGCGCTCGATGAGCCGCGCCGAAACCGGCGACAACATGAACATGACCACGCCGTTCGGCGCCAGGCAGAGCCCGGCCTGCACCATCGTCAGTCCGAGTCCGTACCCGGTCGAGGCCGGAGCCTGCAGCAGCTGCGGGAACGACAACGCCAGCGAGTACAGCGCGAACCCGATCATGATCGACGCGAGGTTGGTGAACAGCACCGGCCGCCGTGCGGAGACCCGCAGGTCCACCAGCGGATCGCGGCGCCGGAGCTGGTAGAGGCCCCAGACCAGCAGGATCGCCACCGCGACACCGGCGAAGCCGAGCGTGCGGACGCTTCCCCAGCCCCATTCGCTGCCCTTGACGATCGGCAACAGCAGGCAGACCAGCCCGGCCGTCAACCCGAGTGCGCCGAGGTAGTCGAACGGCGCGGGTGTCTTCAGCGGCGACTCCGGGATCACGAACAGGATCAGCAGGCCGCAGACCAGCCCGAGCCCCGCCGACGCCCAGAAGAGGACGTGCCAGTCGGCGTTCTGCGCGACCAGCGCCGACACCGGGAGTCCGATCGCCCCGCCGACGCCGAGCGTCGAACTCATCACGGAGATCGCGGCACCGACACGTTCGGGCGCGAGTTCGTCGCGCATGATGCTGATGCCGAGCGGGATCGCGCCCATCGCGCAGCCCTGCAGCCCGCGGCCGACGACCATCAGCGCGAGCGAACTGGTCAGCGCGGACACCACCGAACCGGCGACCAGGAAACCCAGGCTGATCAACAACAACCGGCGCTTGCCGTAGAGATCGCCGAGCCTGCCGCTCACCGGCATCACCACGGCTCCGGCGATGAGGGTCGCCGTCACCACCCACGACGCGTCAGCCGGAGTCGTGTCGAGCAACCGGGGAAACGCCGGGATGAGCGGGACGACGAGCGTCTGCATGAACGAGGCCACCAGACCGCAGGTGGCGAGCACGACGACGAAGAGCCGGGGCGAAGGTGCCCGGCCTGCCGGATTCACCATGCGCCATCCCATGATCCGACCTTACACAGCACCTCCCTCCCTCGTGAACCTCTGACCGACGGGATCACAGCCAGGTGCGGACCCCACCATGACCCGAGCAGGTGCCCCGGCGATTCTGGCTGTAGCTATAGGAACCGTCCTTGCAAAGAGCGGTCGCGCCGTCGGGCGCGCCCGGGCCGGTCGCCGGCCGGTGGACACAAACGCCGTCGGTATTGCGGTAATAGTCGCTTCCGCACTCCGTCAGGTCCGGCGCCTTCGCCGTGGGCGTCGTCTTCGGACGCGTCGTCGGCAGCGGCTGAACCGGTGTGGATACCTCGACCGAGGTCGGGGTGGACTGGACGAGTGGCTCGGGGGTGGGCACCGACGTGGGTGGCGCCGAGCTGCTGGTCGGTGACGGCGACGTCCGGACGGTGCTGCTCGGCGAGCCCACCTTCCCGGTGGGCGCGGTCTCCACGCCACAGCCACCGGCGACGAGAATTCCTATCGCCAGGGCCATGCCCAGCTTCATCGTTCTCTTCGGCAAGACGACCTCCCCGGCACTTGGTAGTGCCGCGTAGTCGGGAGATCGTCAGCCGGTGTTACGGCTGCCAGAGGGTCAGTCGACCATCGTGCCGCAACTGATGTTCAGCGCCGTCGCCGTCATGCTGCGCGCATGATCCGATGCGGCGAACGCGGCGACACGGGCGACGTCGTCCAGTGACGCCGTTCGCTTGAGCATCGTCGACTCGGTCATGTCGCGGATGGCGTCTTCGAGTCCGGCGTCCGCCGGGATCGTCTCCGGGATCCCGCCGGTGCGCAGGGTCACGACCCGGATACCGTGCGGGCCGAGTTCGCACGCCAGCCCCCGGCGCAACGCTTCCATCGCGCTGAACGCGACCTGCAGCCCGCCGAGGTGATACCCCGGCAGCGGATCACCGTCACCGCCGAACATCAGGATCACCCCGGAGCCCTGCCCGATCATGTGCCGGGCGGCCGCCCGCGCGGTCAGGAAGTTCGTCCGCACCGCCGTCCGGACCGGGCTTTCGAAGTCCGCCAACGACATCTCGACCAGCGGAGTGCCCTGGACGTCGTTGTGCGTGATCACGTTCATCGAGACGTCGACACTACCCGCCGAAGAGGCCACCGCGGCGGCATGCTCGTCGATGGCCGTTTCGTCGAGCGCGTCGAACTCCGCCGTCTCCGCTTTCCCGCCCGTGGCACGGATTTCGTCCGCCAGTTCGTCGAGCTTCTTGAGTGTGCGGCCGGTGAGATGGACCGTCGCGCCCTCTCTGGCGAACCCGCGGGCCACCGCGCTCCCGATTCCTCCCGCCGCCCCGTAGATGATCGCGTTCCTGCCTTCGAGCAACATCTGATCCTCCTACTTACCGTCGAGTGCGATGAGACCTTCGGGCATTCCTTCCAGGTGGACTTCGGTCCACAAAGGAACCCAGTCGTCGATCTCGTGGAACCGGCGCAGTTCGGCCACGCCGCTGAGCCAGCCCATCCACGAGCCGTAGGGCGGCTTCTCCTCGGAAAATCCACTTTGGACAAAGGTCAGCTTCGTTCCCCCGCCGGAGTCTTCGAGTTCCCAGGAGGTGACGACACCGTGCTCGTACGCGAGCGACATCCTGGAGCCGGGTATCAGATCGACGATCTTCGCCGGGGCGGGATCCTGCTCCAGCGAACCCATCGCCCACCGGCCGCCGACCTCGACCTCCGCCTCGATCCGGGCGCCGAACCAGCGGGTGAACACGCCGGGGTCGGCGATCGAGGCGTAGACCTCGCCTCGCGGCGCGTCGATCAGTACTTCTTCGCTCATCCGGGGAGAAGTCAGGTCGCAGCGGGCGGTGAGCGAGCGGCCTTCGACGTGGTCGACCAGGTTCGTCACGGACAGCGCCCAGAACGTGTGCATCATCCCGAGCGGCGAATCCGGGTCGGCGAGCAGCGCGTCGAAGTCCGGCAAACCGGTCTGGCTGAACGACAGGGCGGTCGTGTCCCCGTCTTCCGTCAGCGCGATCTCGACGACCGTCTCCTTCCCCTCGACCGTCCAGGCGAACCGCAGGACGTTGTCCTCGGCCAGCAACAGTCGTTGTCGCGGACGATCGCCTTCCGGCGTGTAGCGGCCCCAGAACTCGTACCGGGACGGCAGTTCGACTTCCGCGTACTCGGAAAGCCACGTCCGCAGAGCTTCGGCCTCGGTCAGCGCACGCCAGACCTCGTCGATCGGCGCACGCACGCGCACCCGGAACCTCGTCGGTTCAGTCACGGGCATCTCCCTTCGGGTAACAGGCCACGGCGAGCTTGAAGGCGTCGCCTTCCGCTCCGCCGTAGCGGGTGAACAGGTCCTGCAAAGTCGTCTTCAGTTCGTCGAGGAATTCCTGGCGCCGCTCCGGTTCCACCCGGATCTCGCCGGAGACGCCGATCGACGGCAGTTCCGGCGCGGTCCGGTCGAGCGCGGCGACGTCGGACTGGACCTCCTCCATGAGGTCCACCAGGTAGCCGAGGCTCAACTCGTCCCGCGCCGCCCGTGGGCCGATCCGGCCGACCAGAGCGGGCGACAACCAGTACGAACGCGCTGTCGCCTGGTACACGCCCTCACTGACGGCGCGCACCTTCCGCTCCGACACCTGCTTCACGAGCCCGGCGTCCACCAGGCGTTTCACGTGGTAGTAGACCCGCTGCGGGGTCTGGTCCAGCACTGCGGCGACCTCGGTGCAGGACCGCGGCTCCGCCAGTTGCCGCAGAACGTCCACCCGCTGCGGTTTCAGCAACGCCTCCGCCTGGTCCATCCGCTCCAGGTACTCGACGTCCTTCACGGCACCTCACCCTCGATCACAAAAACAAGTTTGAACGTAAAAATCTCTTTTGTCAATCAGGTCCCTGCTCCCGGACGCACGAAGGCCCCCTTCACCGCGTGAGACGCAGTGAAGGGGGCCTTCACGTACTGGACGGACCCAGATGGGGCCGTTTACTCGTAGATCTCGCCCTTCGCGGCCTTCTCGACCAGCGACGCGGGCGGGGTGAAGTGGTCGCCGTAACGCTCCGCCAGCTGACGCGCGCGGTCGACGAAGCCCTGCAGGCCACCCTCGTACTGGTTGATGTACTGGATGACACCACCGGTCCACGCCGGGAAACCGATGCCGAAGATCGAGCCGATGTTGGCGTCGGCGACGGTGGTGAGCACGCCCTCGTCGAAGCACTTCACGGTCTCGAGCGCCTCGGCGAACAGCATGCGCTCCTTGAGGTCCTCGAACGGGACCTCGGCGCTGCCCGACTTGAACGCCTCGCGCAGACCCGGCCACAGACCGGCCCGCTTGCCGTTCTCGTCGTAGTCGTAGAAGCCCGATCCGGTGGAGCGGCCCTTGCGGTCGAACTCCTCCACCATCCGGTCGATGACGCCCTCGGACGCGTGCGCGTTCCAGGTACCACCGGCCGCCTCGATCGCTTCGCGCGTCTCCTTGCGGATCTTGCGCGGCAGCGTCAGGGTCAGCTCGTCCATCAGCTGCAGCGGCGGGGCCGGGTACCCGGCCTGCGAACCGGCCTGCTCGATCGACGCGGGCTCGACACCCTCGCCCAGCGCGGCGACGGCCTCGTTGATGAAGGTGCCGATGACGCGCGAGGTGAAGAAGCCGCGGCTGTCGTTGACGACGATCGGGGTCTTCTTGATCTGCAGGGTGTAGTCGAAGACCTTCGCCAGCGTGGCGGGCGAGGTCTTCTCACCGCAGATGATCTCGACCAGCGGCATCTTGTCGACCGGCGAGAAGAAGTGGATCCCGATGAAGTCCTCGGTCCGCTGCACGCCCTCGGCCAGCGAGGTGATCGGCAGGGTCGAGGTGTTCGAGCCCAGCACGGCGTCCGGGTTGACGAAACCTTCGATCTCCTGGAAGACCTTGTGCTTCAGCTCGACGCTCTCGAAGACGGCCTCGATCACGAAGTCGACGCCGGCGAAGTCCTCCGCCTTGTCGGTCGGCTTGATCTTGGCGAGCAGCGCGTCGGACTTCTCCTGCGTGGTCTTGCCGCGGGAGAGGGCCTTCTCCTCCAGCTTGACCGCGTAGCCCTTGCCCTTTTCGGCGCCTTCGAGGGTGACGTCCTTGAGCACGACGTCGATACCGGCCTTCGCCGAGACGTACGCGATCGCGGCGCCCATCATGCCCGCGCCGATGACGCCGACCTTCTTGGCCGTGTACTTCTCGAAGCCTTCCGGCCGCGAGCCACCGGAGTTGATGCTCTGCAGGTCGAAGAAGAACGCCTTCGTCATGTTCTTCGACACCTGGCCGGTGGCGAGGTGCACGAAGTAGCGGGTCTCGACGGTGATCGCGGTGTCGAAGTCGACCTGCGCGCCCTCGATCGCCGCGGCCAGGATCGCCCGCGGGGCCGGCATGTTCGCGCCCTTGATCTGCTTGCGCAGGTTCGCCGGGAACGCGGGCAGGTTCGCCGCGAAGCTCGGGTTCGACGGGGTGCCGCCCGGGATCTTGTACCCCTTGACGTCCCACGGCTGCACGCCGCCCTCGGGGTTGGCCTTGATCCACGCCTTCGCGGCCGGGACCAGTTCCTCGACGGTGCCGACGAGCTCGTGCACGAGGCCGAGTTCCTTGGCCTTGGCCGGACGGTGGCGCTGGCCCTGCAGCAGGACGTTCAGCAAGGCGCTCTGGATGCCCAGCAGCCGCACGGTGCGGACGACGCCACCGCCGCCGGGGAGCAGGCCGAGGGTGACCTCGGGGAGGCCGATCTGGCTGCCCTTGACGTCGGCCGCGATGCGGTGGTGCGTCGCGAGCGCGAGTTCGAGCCCGCCGCCGAGCGCGGCGCCGTTGATGGCGGCCACGACCGGCTTGCCCAGCTGCTCGAGCCGGCGCATCTGGCTCTTCATCAGGGCGCTGCCCTCGGTGAGCTCGGCCGCGTTCTCCGGCTTCGCCTTGATCAGGTCGTTGAGGTCGCCACCGGCGAAGAAGGTCTTCTTGGCCGAGGTGAGGACGACACCGGTGATGCTGTCCTTCTCCGCCTCCAGGCGGTCCACGACCACGCCGAGCGACTCACGGAAGTCGGCGTTCATCGTGTTGGCGGACTGCTTCGGGTCGTCCAGGGTGAGCACGACGATGCCGTCGGCGTCCTGCTCCCAGCGGATGGTCTTCGCTTCAGTCATTGTCTCTTCCTCAGACCCGCTCGATGATGGTCGCGACGCCCATGCCGCCGCCGATGCACAGGGTGACCAGGGCGCGGCGCGCCTGACGGCGCTCCAGCTCGTCGACGACGGTGCCGACCAGCATCGCGCCGGTGGCGCCCAGCGGGTGACCCATCGCGATGGCGCCGCCGTTGACGTTGACCTTCTCCTCGTCGAGGTGCAGGTCCTTGATCCACTTGAGGACGACCGAGGCGAAGGCCTCGTTCAGCTCCCACAGGTCGATGTCGTCCGGGGTGAGACCGGCGAGCTTGAGGACCTTCTCGGTGGCCGGGGTCGGGCCGGTGAGCATGATCGTGGGCTCGGAGCCGACGGTCGCGGTCGCCACGATGCGGGCGCGCGGGGTCAGGCCGAAGTCCTTGCCGATCTGCTCGTTGCCGACCAGGACCACCGCGGCGCCGTCGACGATGCCGGAGGAGTTGCCGCCGGTGTGGACGTGGTTGATCTTCTCGACCGAGTGGTACTTCTGCAGCGCGACGGCGTCGAAGCCGCCCAGCTCGCCGATGCCGGCGAAGGCGGGCTTGAGCTTGCCGAGGCCCTCGATGGTGCTACCCGGGCGACGGTGCTCGTCGTGGTCGAGGATCGTGACGCCGTTGATGTCCTTCACCGGGACGACGGACTTCGCGAAGTAGCCGCCGGACCAGGCCGCTTCGGCCTTCTCCTGCGAACGCACGGCCCACGCGTCGACGTCCTCGCGGGAGAAGCCCTCGATGGTCGCGATCAGGTCGGCGCCGGTGCCTTGCGGGACGATGTAGTTGTCGTAGGCGGTGGCCGGGTCCATGAACAGCGCGCCGCCGTCGGAACCCATCGGCACGCGCGACATCGACTCGACACCGCCCGCGATGATCAGCTGGTCCCAGCCGGAGCGGACCTTCTGCGCGGCCGTGTTGGTGGCTTCGAGGCCGGAGGCGCAGAAGCGGTTCAGCTGGACGCCGGCGACCGACTGCGGCAGGCCCGCGTTCAGCGCGGCGGTGCGCGCGATCACGGCGCCCTGCTCGCCGACCGGGGATACGACGCCGAGAACGATGTCGTCGATCACGGCGGGGTCGAGGTTCGGGTGCCGGACCTTCAGTTCCTCGATGAGGCCGACCACGAGATCGACCGGCTTGGTGCCGTGGAGGGCACCGCCCTTGTTCTTGCCGCGAGGCGTACGGATCGCCTCGTAGATGTAGGCCTCGCTACTCACAGAAAAACTCCTCCGCAGTACGGCGCTGTATCAGGGATGGACACAGCCGGGTCGTACCGGCCGGTAGCCATGCTAATGGGGATTAACATAAACCGCGATAACCCCATGGTGTCAATGGGTTGCGATCCACGCAACCGGCGCTATCGTGTGTTCACCTATGGATCACCCGACCGAGCGCCAGGCCCGACCGCGCGACCGCAAGGCCCAGCTGGCCGGCCTCGC
Source organism: Amycolatopsis orientalis DSM 40040 = KCTC 9412 (assembly GCF_000478275.1). Classification (GTDB taxonomy): domain Bacteria; phylum Actinomycetota; class Actinomycetes; order Mycobacteriales; family Pseudonocardiaceae; genus Amycolatopsis; species Amycolatopsis orientalis. The sequence goes on along the minus strand of NZ_ASJB01000043.1, from coordinate 222,642 downwards.
CGCGGAGCTGTTCCGCGCCCGCGGGTTCCACGGCGTCGGGATCAACGACATCGCCGCCGCGGCGGGGATCACCGGGCCCGCCCTGTACCGGCATTTCGCGGACAAACAAGCGGTGCTGTCCTATGTCGTGCTCTCGGGCATCGACGAGATGGAGGCGGCGACCACCGAGACCCTCGCCGACCTCGATCGCCCCGTTCCCGCCCAGGTCAAGGCCCTGTTGGACACCCTCGCCGCCCAGGCCGTGGAGCGGCGTGAGGTCGCCGCGCTGTGGCGCTGGGAGGGCAGGCACCTGCCCCGGGAGGGCCGCCGGGAGATCCGCCGCCGCTCGGGCGCGGTACTAGCGGCGTGGTCCAAGGCACTCCTCGCGCTGCGCCCCGAACTGACCCCCGACGACGCCGAGCTGCTGTGCTGGGCGGGCCTGAGCGTCTTCGGCAGCGTGTCGGTCCATCACACGTCCGTGGCGAAGAAACGCTTCGCGCAGATCCTCGTGCAGCTGGCGGAGGCGGTGCTGCATGTCACACTGCCCGAACCCGCCGAACCGCCGGAAGACACGCCGTCGATCGCGCTCGGTGAGCCGTCCCGCCGCGAGCAGCTCCTCGCGGCCGCGACCGAGTTGTTCGGCCAGCGCGGCTTCCGCGCGGTGAGCATGGAGGAGATCGGCGCGGCGGCCGGGATCGCCGGTCCGAGCGTGTACCGGCACTTCCCCAGCAAGGCCGCGCTGATGGTGGCGATCGGGCACCGGGCGGCCGACAGGCTCGCGCTCGCCGCGGAACGCGCCTTGCGGACCGACGACGAACGCGACGCGCTCCGCAGGCTGGCGGCGTCCTATGTGCACACCCTGCTGCACACGCCCGAACTGCTGGTGTCCTTCTCCGGCAGTCCGATGGAGCTGCCGGAACGGGACAAGGCGGATCTGATCAGGGTCCAGCGGGACTACGTCGCGCGCTGGATCGCGCTGACGTCGGAAGTCCGCCCGGAGCTGAGCCTGCGCGAAGTGAAGATCACCGTGCACGCGGCGCTGACCATCGCGAACGACCTCGCGCGCACCCGGCGGGTCAACGGCCGCCCGAACATCGAGGCCGAGCTGACGACGCTGATGCACGCGGTGCTGGGCGTCTGAAAGTCAGCTCTCGGCAAACTCGCGTGTGCCGCAAAGGCGCGAAGGGCACGATGTGCGCGTGCCCACGAAACGCGGCCTGCATCTGGTGACCCGGGAAGAAGACCACAAGGTCACCACGCTGGAACTCTTTTTCGACCTGGTCTTCGTCTACGCCATCACCCAGACCACGCAGCTGATGGCCGATCACCTCAGCCCGCTCGGCATCGGGCAGGGGGTGGCCATGATCGCCGTGCTGTGGTGGTGCTGGTGCGCCTACGCCTGGCTGGCCAACACCCTGCACGTCGACCGCGGCCTCACCCAGCTGGCGATGTTCGCCGCGATGGGGACGATGTTCCTGGTCTCGCTGACCATCCCGGAGGCGTTCACCGACCTGCCCGGCGGCCTGTACGCGCCGCTGATGTTCGTCGGCTGCTACTTCGTCGTGCGGCTGCTGCACCTGATCGCCTACCTCGGGGCCGGGCGGAACGATCCGGAGCTGCGCAAGACCGTGCTGAAGATGTTCGTCGGCCTGCTCCCGAGCGTCGCGCTCCTGACCGTCGCGGCCTTCTTCTCCGGCTGGGTGCAGCTCGGCATCTGGGCCGCCGCCCTGCTCGCGGACTACGTCAACGTCTTCCGGACGCGCTCTTCGGACTGGCGGCTGCACCAGCCCGGCCATTTCGCCGAGCGGTTCGGGCTGATCGTGATCATCGCGCTCGGCGAGTCGATCGTGGCGATCGGCATCGGGATCAGCTCGTATCCGATGTCCTGGCCGATCACGCTCGCCGCCGTCTTCGGGCTCACCCTGGCTTCGGCGATGTGGTGGATGTACTTCGCCGTCGTCGCGCACATTTCCGAGCGCAACCTCAAACGCGCGGAAGGCGTGGAGCGGGTCCAGATCGGGACGGACACCTACACGTTCCTGCACCTCCCGCTCATCGCCGGGATCGTGCTCGTGGCGCTGGGGCTGAAGAAGACGCTGCTGTACGTGTCCGACACGGTGAACCACAGCCTCTCCGACGGCCTGCACGGCACGCCGATCTGGGCGCTCACCGGCGGGCTCGCGCTGTACCTGATCGCGTTGAGCGGGCTGCGGCGCCGCAACCTGGGCGCGTGGAACATCCAGCGGCTGGTGCTCGCGGTGGTCCTGCTGGCCGCGACGCCGTTGCTGGAACTGGTACCCGCGATCGCCCTGATCGGCGTCGTGGCCCTGGCGACGGTGGGGCTGGTGACCTTCGAGCGGACACGGCTGAAGAAGCTGCCTGCGCCTCGTGAGTGGTAATGACGGTTCTAACCGTCATTACCACTCACGAGGCGACCCAGGCCCCGCCGCCGCGCAGATCCGATGACGTCGCGAAAGCCGGCGCGCCGTGAGTAATCCGGGCCCCCACCACCATCGAAATCACTCACCAGCGTGACGTTCGCCTCCCCCGTGGTGGCGCTTCCGCCCGAGGAGAGTTAACCTACTCGTGAGTAGGTAAGCGAGGCAGGGAGACTCACCGTGGGTGCGCCTAGGAAACGAGACGCGATGGGCCTTGGCCTGTCCGCGCTCACCCGGCTGGCCGGGAGCAAGGTCATTGAACGGGCAGGACTGCGGAAGCCCGTGCAGAACCTGGTCAGCGCCGGGACGCGGAACGGCTTCCGGGTCGCCGGGGCGGCGGGAAGGACGTTCAAGTCCGCCCAGCGGCTCGGCAAGCCCGCGCGGCTCGCGCCGGCGGAGGACACGGGGCTGTTCGATCTCACCCCGAGTGAGGATCAGCAGCTCATCGTCGAGACCGTGACGGAGTTCGCGGCCGAGCAGCTGCGGCCCGCCGCGGCCGACGCCGACGCGAAACTCCAGGCGCCCGAAGGCCTGCTGAGCCGCGCCGCCGAACTCGGGATCACGCTCGTCGGCATCCCCGAGGAGCTGGGCGGCGTCGGCACCGAGCGGTCGGTCGTCACGAACGCGCTGGTCGCCGAGGCCCTCGCGCACGGCGACCTCGGCCTCGCGGTCGCCGTGCTCGCGCCGTCCGCGGTCAGCACCGCGCTGGTGTCCTACGGCGACGAGCAGCAGCAGGCGGACTACCTGCCCGCGTTCGTCGGCGAGAACGTCCCGGCCGCGGCGCTGGCGCTGCAGGAACGCACGGCGCTGTTCGACCCGTTCAAGCCCGCCACCAAGGCCCGGCGCACTCCGAAGGGCTACCAGCTCGACGGCGTGAAGTCGCTCGTCCCGAGGGCCGCGGACGCCGAACTGTTCATCGTGTCAGCCGACCTCGAAGGGCGCGGCCCGGCGCTGTTCCTCGTCGAGTCGTCGAACTCCGGTGTCACCATCGAGTCCGAACCGGCGATGGGCCTGCGCGGCGCGGCGACCGGGAAACTGCATCTGGAGAAGGTCGCCCTGCCCGCCGGAGCGCTGCTCGGCGGCGGCAAGGCCGAGGTCTTCACCGAGGTCGTCCGGCTGTCGCGGCTCGGCTGGGCCGCTCTGGCCGCCGGGACCGCCAAGGCCGTCCTCGACTACGTGGTGCCCTATGTCAACGAGCGCAAGGCGTTCGGCGAACCGGTGAGCCACCGCCAGGCCGTCGCGTTCTCGGTGGCCGACATCGCCATCGAACTGGAGGGACTGCGGCTGGTCGCGCTGCGCGCCGCCGCCCGCGCCGAACAGGGCAAGCCGTACGCCCGCGAGGTCGCGCTGGCCCGGAAACTGGCCACCGACAAGGGAATGCAGATCGGCAGCGCCGGGGTGCAGCTGCTCGGCGGGCACGGGTTCGTCAAGGAACATCCGGTCGAACGCTGGTACCGCGACCTCCGTGCCATCGGCGTGATGGAAGGCGCCGTCCTTCTCTAGGACTTGCGAAAGGCAATCATGATCAACCTTGAGGTTCCGAAGAAGGCCGGCACCCTGATCAACCAGGCGTACCAGGCCGCGGCCGAGGTGTTCCGGCCGATCTCGCGCAAATACGACCGCGCGGAACACACCTACCCGGCCGAACTCGACATGTTCGCCGCGTTGCTGGACGGGCTGAACTCCTCCGGTGAGGGCGGCGCGGGCGCGGCGGGCGTCCGCCGGTCCGAGAAGAACGAGAAACCGGGCAACCGCAACGGTTCCAACCTCAACATCGTGCTCGGCACGATCGAGATGTGCTGGGGCGACGTCGGTCTGCTGCTGTCGATGCCGCGCCAGGGCCTCGGCAACGCCGCCATCGGCTCGGTCGCCACGGACGAACAGCTCAAGAAGTTCTCCGGGCTGTGGGCCGCGATGGCGATCACCGAACCGGACTGCGGCTCGGACTCGGCCGCGATCACCGCGACCGCGCGCCTCGACGGCGACGAGTACGTGATCAACGGCGAGAAGATCTTCGTGACCGCCGGTGAACGCGCCGACGCCGTCGTCGTCTGGGCCACCCTCGACAAGTCGAAGGGCCGCGCGGCGATCAAGTCGTTCGTCGTCGAGAAGGGCACGCCCGGCTTCGAGGTGGTGCGCGTCGAGCACAAACTCGGCATCCGCGCCTCCGACACCGCCGTGCTGCGGTTCGAAAACGTCCGCGTGCCCAAGGAGAACCTCCTCGGCACACCGGAGATCGACACCGCCAAGGGTTTCGCCGGGGTCATGCAGACCTTCGACAACACCCGCCCGCTGGTCGCCGCCATGGCGATCGGCGTCGCCCGCGCGGCCTTGGAGGAGACCCGGAAGATCCTCACCGACGCCGGGGTGACCATCGACTACGACAAGCCCGTCCACAGCCAGCACGCCGCGGCCGCCACGTTCCTGCAACTGGAGGCCGACTACGAAGCGGCGTACCTGCTGACCATGGAGTCGGCGTGGATGGCCGACAACCGCAAGCCGAACTCGCTGCAGGCCTCGATGGCCAAGGCGAAGGCCGGCCGCTCGGTCGTCGAGATCACGCTGAAATGCGTCGAACTCGCCGGAACCCTGGGCTACACCGAGGAATCACTGCTGGAGAAGTGGAGCCGGGACGCGAAGATCCTGGACATCTTCGAAGGCACGCAACAGATCCAGCAGCTGATCGTGGCGCGCCGGATCCTGGGCAAGACGAGCGCGGAGCTCAAGTAGCGCGTGAAGTGTCATAAGGGGTCCCCATAGGGCGATTTCGGTCCTATGGGGACCCCTCATGACACACGTGAGGGGTCCCGTGCAGCTGCACACGGCGTCCGCACCGGCACGCTTTTCGTTTATCACCAACAGACTCCGCGACCACGACAACACCATCCGGCGACCCTCGTGACGGGCCCGGCAGGGGTACTCTTCTAGTTTTCCCTGCCCGCCAAGGCCGGAGTCGCGATGAGACTCTCCGCTCGACAGCTCTCGCCCGTCACACACTGGTGCCTCATCGTCCTCAGCGTCACGGCCTGCTACTTCGCCACCGGCCAGATCGGCATCCAGTGGGCGATCGTGCGGGAGCAGATCTCGCCGCTGTGGCCGGCGGCCGGGGTCGCGCTGGCGGTGCCGATCCTGCTCGGGCCGCGGTTCTGGCCGGGGATCACCTTCGGCGCGCTCCTGACGAACATCACCCTCGGGCCTTCGCTGCTCGTGGTCGTGGTGATCTCCGCGGGGAACACCCTCGGTCCGCTCCTGGGCTACCACCTGATGCGACGGCGCGGGTTCCGGCCTCAGCTCGACAGGCTCCCGGACGTCGTGCTGCTGGTCGTCGTCGGCGCGATCGGGGGTACGGCGATCAGCGCCTTGATCGGCACCGGCGCGCTGGTCACCGGGGGCGGGCTCGCGGCCGCCGACTTCTGGCCGACCGCGCTGGTCTGGTGGACCGGCGACGCGATGGGCGTCCTCACCATCACTCCCCTGTTGCTGCTCGCACAGAGATTCCAGCGGCCGAGCCGGATTTCCCTTGCCCGCTGGGCGGAAGCGGCCGCGCTCGGCGTCGGCACGATCGGCGTGTCGATCCTCGCCGGGACCAGCCCGCCCAAGCTGTTCGTCGTGTTCCCGGTGCTGATCTGGGCGGCGCTGCGTTTCCGGCAGGCGGGGGCGCTGCTGTGCTCCCTCTGCGTCTGCGCCTTCACGATCTTCGCCGCTGCACGCGGCCTCGGGCCGTACGGCGGCTACGAACTGGTGACCAGGATGCTGCTGGTCCAGGCGTTCGACGCGGTCGTCGGGCTGACGGCGCTGATGCTGTCCACGATCGTCCTGCAACGTGACCGCGCGACCGCCGAGATCACCGACGCCTGGCGTCAGATCACCGAAATGGTCGACCTGATCGCGCCGCGCCAGTCGTTGCGCAGCGCGATGACGACGCCGCGCGAACCTGACAAGGGCGACGAACTCGCCGGCTGAGTGTTTTTGAGAGGTAAGGCAAACGTGGCGTGATCGACTCGATGCCGTGAAGGTCCCCTTCCCTACCCTCAAGGTAGCGAAGGATGCCTTCACTACTTGGCGACCTACGTGGGACTCCCTCACGAGACGCACGTTCCTGACCGGGGTCGTGAGTGGTAAAGAGCGTTCTAACGCTCCTTGCCACTCACGACCACCTCGCGAAACCGCACAAACGACCCAAGCCGGACACTTGTCTTCAGAAGACCCTCAAATAAGGCTCAGGCGACCTGCTCGTCGAGGAAGCGGTCGAGGTAGCGCCACGTGGTCCCGCGCGCCTTCCGGCCGGTGAGGACACCCAGGTGCCCGCCGGGCGCCGTCTCGAAGGTGACCGACGGCGCGTTGTCCAGCAGCCCGGTGAGCCGCTCGACGGCACCGCGCGGCGCGATGGTGTCGTTCTGCCCGGCGATGACCAGGGTCGGCACCTTGACGCCGGACAGCGCGATGATGCGGCCGTTGAGGTCCACTGTGCCCTCGGCGAGGTCGTTGGCGCGGAAGAACCGGTGGTAGATCTGCCCGAAGGTCCGGCCGGGGTAGGCGATCATGTTGTCCATGAAGTGGTCGACGGCCTCGATCTGCGCCAGATAGTCCCGGTCGTCGAGATTCTTCAGGATCGCCAACGGTTTGGTGATCTCTTTACTGATCCCGGTCGCGCGGAAGACGCGGCTGACCAAATAGGACGGTGCGCCGCCGAGCACGCGGTAGATCGGGGTCAGCAGGTGGCCGCCGGTGAGGTCAACCAGCGGGCGGAACGGCGCGATCAGCGGGATCGCGGTGAAGTCGAACGGCGACGCGATGGTCGCGATCGACTCGATCGGCAGCTCGGGCTGGTCGGCGGCGGTCAGCAGGGAGAAGATCCCGCCGAGGCACCAGGCGATGACGTGCACACCCTGGCCGCCGGAGTCCTCGCTGACCTTCCGGATCGCCCGCGGGAGCACCTCCTCGATCCAGTGCTCGATGCCGAGGCGCCGGTCGGAGAAGGCGACGTTCCCGTAGTCGACCAGGTAGGTGTTGCGGCCGCCGTCGACCAGATGCTCGGCAAGGCTGCACCCGCGGCGCAGGTCGAAGCACAGCGCGGGCGCGGCCAGCGGCGGCACCAGCAGCACCGGCGGGCCGGAGGCCGGGGCCTTGCCGTTCGTCAGCCGGTACACCGACCGGTTGGGGCCCTGGTCGATCAGGACGCGCGGCACCGGGCGGAGATCGGCGACCCCACCGTGCAGCACCTTCCCGACGACGTTCGACGCGGCGGCGGCGAGCCGTGCCGGGGGTGTTGCCATGAGGTGCCTCCTGGAGGGATGAACGCGGTAAGACGCAATCTTGCCGCCTACGGGCGCACGACTCAACACCGTCGCCGTTCCAGGCCGTCCACTTCGGACGGTCGCTAGGCCGTCCGAGTTAAGAACCGGGCTCCTTCTCCGCCGCCGGGGCACTGCGCGCGGCCCGCGATTCGTAGTCCGCGCGAGCACTGGAATGCGTTGCCGAGGCCAGAATCCGGTCGCCACCGAGCGCGCGGACCAGCCCCTCGCCGACCCGCCTCGGCAGCAGCCGTGTGATCCTGCCCATGGCGTCCAGCGATCCGGGAACGAAGACGTCGAATTTGGGACGGCGCAACGCATCGGCAATGGCCTGCGCCACATCTTCCGGCCCGACCGACTTGAAGAACTTCGCCTCGCCGAGTCCGCTGGCCAGTTCCGTGCGCACGACGGCGGGCATCACGCACGAGACCAGGACCCCCGTCCCCCGCAGCTCCAGATGCACCGATTCCGACAAACCGACGACCGCGTGCTTCGTGGCGCAGTAGGTGGCCGCACCGGGGAAACCGGCCTTCCCGGCCATCGACGCGATGTTCACGATGTGGCCGGTGCCACGCGGGCGCATCCGTTTGACCGCTTCCCTGGTGCCATGGATGACCGCGTGCAGATTGATCTCGAGCAGGCGCCGGGTGGCGGCGTCGTCCTCTTCTTCGAGCGGCGCGAGCGGCATGATGCCCGCGTTGTTGATCAGCACGTCGATCGGGCCGACGCGCCGCTCGACCTCGTCGAGGAACTCGGTGAAGCCCTGGGTGTCGGTGACATCGAGCGGCAGCGCCTCCGCGCCCAGTTCGGCCGCGGTCTTCTCGGCGAGGACCTGGTCCAGGTCGCCGATGACCACCTTGGCGCCGAGCCGGGACAGCGCCGTCGCGGTGGCGGCTCCGATGCCCTGCGCCGCTCCGGTGATCACGACGACCTTGCCTGCCAGGGAACGTTCACGCTTGGCCATGCTGGGCTCCTCTGTGACTTCACTGTCCGGGGCACTGTTGGCGATGTGTCAACTATGGTGCACCCGAAGCCGCGACGACGCCAGTCCTAGGGCCGCTGCTCGAACACCTGCCCGATCCAGCCGTTGACGTCGAAGCGTTCCGTCGGCTTGAAGCCCTGACTCTCGTAGTAGCGCTGCAGGTCGCCGTCGCCACCGGCCCAGCAGTCGACCCGCACCAGCCCGATGCCGCGTTCCCGCGCCTCGGCCAGCGCGAACTCGATGAGCCGCGAGCCGACCCGGTGACCGGTGAACCGGCGCGAGGTCAGCAGCAGGCCGATGTAGATCTCCGGCTCGTCGACCGGCGAGACATGCGGGAAACGGTCACCGAGGATGATCGCCCCGGCCACCTGGCCGTCGATCTCGGCGAGGTACAGCCCCGGCCCGTCGGCCATCCCGCGGACCCGCTCGACTCGCTTCGGGATCGTGGACCACGGCTCGCTCCCCCACTGCCCTTCACTGCCGCGCGAGGCCAACCACGCGACGACCTCGTCGAACATGTCCAGCAACGTTCGGAAGTCCCCAGAACCACCCTGACGGATGACGAAATCGCTCATTTCTCCGTTCTACAACATCGTGAGGACACGCGGGCCTTCCGTCGTGATCGCGACCGTGTGCTCGACGTGCGCGGCCCGGCAGCCACTCGCGGTGTGCAGTGTCCAGCCGTCTTCCGCGGTCCGGTACTCGTCGGTGCCGTCCGCGATGTACATCGGCTCGATCGCCAGCACCAGCCCCGGCTTGAGCCGCATGCCGCGGCCCGGCCTGCCCTCGTTCGGCAGATGCGGGTCCTCGTGCATCGCGCGCCCGATGCCGTGTCCGCCATGGTTTTCGAGGAGGCCGTACCCGGCCTCGCGGCCGACGGTCCCGACAGCGTGGGAGATGTCGCCCATCCTGCCGCCCGCCAGCGCGGCGGCGATCCCGGCGGCCAGGCCACGCTCGGTGGTCGCGATGAGTTCGAGGTCGGCGGGGTCGGCGGTGCCGACGACGTAGCTGATCGCCGCGTCACCGTGCCAGCCGTCGATGCAGGCGCCGCAGTCGATGCTCACCAGGTCGCCGTCGTTCAGCCGGTAGTCCGACGGGATGCCGTGGACGACGGCGTCGTTGACGCTCGCGCAGATCACGCCGGGAAACGGCGTCGGCGCGGAGTGCGGCCGGTAGTTCAGGAAGTTCGGCTTCGCGCCGGCGTCCCTGATCACCTGCGCGGCGACCTCGTCCAGCTCCTTCAAGCCGACGCCGATCGCCGACGCCTTCTTCACCGCTTGCAACGCCTGTGCCACGACCCGGCCGGACTCGCGCATGGCGTCCAGCTCACCAGGGGACTTCAACTCGACCATGACGATAACTATACCGGTATAGTTATCGCCATGGTCAAGTGCGACCGGCCACCCCACGCATCCAGAGGACTGAACGCGGGGGTCAGGCGACGCCGAGGTGCCTCGCGATCAGCATCCGCTGCACCTCGGAGGTGCCTTCGCCGATCTCCAGGATCTTCGCGTCCCGATAGAACCGGCTCACCGGGAACTCGTTCATGAAGCCGTACCCGCCGAAGATCTGCGTCGCGTCGCGCGAGTTGTCCATGGCCGCGTTCGACGCGACCAGCTTCGCGATCGACGCCTCCTTCTTGAACGGCTCGCCGCGCAGCATCTTCGACGCCGCCGCGTAGTACGCCAGGCGCGCGGTGTGCGTGCGCACCTCCATGTCGGCGATCTTGAACTGGATCGCCTGGTATTCGCCGATCTTGTGCCCGAACGCCTCGCGTTCCTTGACGTACCGCAGGCATTCGTCGACACAGCCCTGCGCGAGACCGACGCTCAGCGCGGCGATCGCGACCCGGCCTTCGTCCAAAATGGACAGGAACTGGGCGTAGCCCCGGCCCCGCTCGCCGACCAGGTTCTCCGCCGGGACGCGGACGTCGTCGAACGAGAGCTCGTGCGTGTCCGAGCAGTTCCAGCCGACCTTGGAGTACTTCGGCGCCACCGCGAAGCCCGGCGTGCCGGACGGGACGATGATCGCCGAGATCTCCTTGCGCCCGTTCTCCTTCACGTCGGTGACGGCGGTGACCGTGACCAGTTTCGTGATGTCGGTACCGGAGTTGGTGATGAACGATTTGCTGCCGTTGATCACCCAGGTGTCGCCGTCGAGCTTCGCGCGGGTGCGGGTGGCGCCCGCGTCCGAGCCGCCGCCCGGTTCGGTGAGCCCGAACGCGCCGAGAGCGGTCCCCGCGCACAGCTCGGGAAGCCACTTCTCCTTCTGCTCCTCGGTGCCGAACCGGTAGATCGGCATGGCGCCCAGGGAAACCCCGGCCTCGACGGTGATCGCGACCGAGGAGTCGACCCGCGCCAGTTCCTCCAGCGTCAGGCACAGCGCGAAGTAGTCGCCGCCCATGCCGCCGTACTCTTCGGGGAAGGGCAGGCCGAACAGGCCCATCTCGGCCATTTTCGCGACGATCTCGTACGGGAACTCCTCCCGCTCGTACAGGTCGCCGATGACCGGGGCGACCTCGGAGCGCGCGAACTCCTCGACCGTCTTGCGCAGCGCCTCGTACTCGTCATCCAGCCGAAAGTCGATCATTGGTCATCCTTTTGGGGTGTCACAACGGCTACCGTCTCGTCCAGCGCGACCTGTTGGCCCGCCCGGACGGGGAGTTCGCTGACCACGCCGTCGATCGGCGCGGTGATCGTGTGCTCCATCTTCATCGCCTCGACGACCACGAGCGGCGTCCCCGCGCTCACGACGTCACCGGCGGCGACCTTGACCACGAGCACGGTGCCGGGCATCGGGCTGGTGACCGGTCCGGCGCCGCCCGCGGCCCCGGCGGCCGAGCGCAGCCTTTCCCGCTCACCGATCGCGAAGCTGTGCCCGTCCCGCGCGAGCCAGACGGTCTTCCCGCGTCCGGCGGCGTGCCGGTAGCGGTGGAAGCCGGTGGGATGCCGGACTTCGAGCAGATCGCCGTCGCGTCGCGCGGAAACCCGCGCCGGGGCACGGCCGTCGACACTGACGAGCGCGTCCGCCGGGGTGCCCTGCACCCGGACGACGACTTCGGAGCCGCCGGACTTCAGCGCGAAGTCGATCCCGCCGGACGCGCCGAGCCGCCAGCCGTCGGGAACGTCCCAGGGATCGACGACCGATCCATGCGGCTGCAGGGAAAGCAACCTGTCGAGCGCGGCGGCCACGAAGAACTCCGGCGGCACCTCTTCGGAGACCAAAGTGGACAGTCGCCGGTCGACGAGCCCGGTGTCGAGCTTGCCGTCCCGGACATCGGCGTCCGCGAGCAGTCCGCGCAGGAACGCGACATTCGTGCCGAGGCCGAGCAACGCGGTGTCGGCGAGCGCCAGATCGAGCCGGTGCAACGCGGCCGCGCGGTCCGGTCCCCAGGCGATGACCTTGGCCAGCATCGGGTCGTAGTTCGAACCGATGACCGCGCCCTCGCTCATCCACGAGTCGACGCGCACGCCTTCGCCGGACGGTTCGTGGACCGCGAGGACGGTTCCGCCGGTCGGGATGAAGCCACGGGCGGGATCCTCGGCGTACACCCGGGCTTCGACGGCGTGGCCGTCGAGCCGGACGTCGTCCTGCGACACCGTGAGCACGTCGCCCGCCGCGATCTTGACCTGCCACTCGACGAGGTCGAGCCCGGTCACCAACTCGGTCACCGGATGCTCGACCTGCAGGCGCGTGTTCATCTCCATGAAGAAGAACTCGTCGGGCGCGGTGGCCGAGACGATGAATTCGACCGTGCCCGCGCCGACGTAGCCGACCGACCGCGCCGCTTCGACGGCGGACGCGCCCATCTTCGCGCGCGTGTCTTCGTCGAGGAGCACCGACGGCGCCTCTTCGATGATCTTCTGGTGCCGCCGCTGCAGGCTGCACTCGCGTTCACCGAGGTGGATCACGTTGCCGTGGGTGTCGGCGAGTACCTGGATCTCGATATGCCTCGGCGTGGTGACGAACCGCTCCATCAGCAGGGTGTCGTCGCCGAAGGAACCCTTGGCCTCACGGCGGGCGGACTCCACCGCGTCGTCCAGTTCGGACAGCGCGGTCACCAGCCGCATCCCCTTGCCGCCGCCACCGGCGGACGGCTTGAGCAGCAGCGGGAACCCGACCTTCTCCGCGGCAGCCGCGAATCCGCCTTCGGGAATGTCCACATCGGACGCACCGGGCACGACCGGGACACCGGCCTTGGACACCGTCGCCTTGGCGCGGATCTTGTCGCCCATGGCGTCGATCGCCTCGACCGGCGGCCCGATGAAGACCAGCCCGGCTTCCGCGCAGGCGCGGGCGAATTCCGCGTTCTCCGCGAGGAAACCGTAACCTGGGTGGACCGCCTGCGCGCCCGTGTCGAGCGCCGCCTGGACGATCGCCGGGATCGACAGATAGCTTTTCGCCGCTTCGGCCGGGCCGATGCGGACCGCCGTATGCGCCTCGCGGACGTGCTTGGCGTCGGCGTCCGCGTCGCTGTACACCGCGACCGAGCGGATGCCGAGCCCCCGCAGTGAACGGATCACGCGGACGGCGATCTCCCCGCGGTTGGCGACCAGAACCGTGTCGAACATGCTCACATCCTGAAGACGCCGTAGTTGACATCGGACAAAGGCGCGTTGGCCGCCGCGGAGAGCGCGAGACCGAGCACCTTGCGGGTGTCCGCCGGGTCGATCACGCCGTCGTCCCACAGCCGCGCCGTCGAGTAGTACGGGCTGCCCTGCGCCTCGTACTGCTCGCGGATCGGATCCTTGAAAGCCTCTTCGTCCTCTGTGGACCATTCGCCGCCGCGGGCCTCGATGGCGTCGCGGCGGACCGTCGAGAGGACCGACGCCGCCTGCTCGCCACCCATCACCGAGATGCGCGCGTTCGGCCACATCCACAGGAACCGGGGCGAGTACGCGCGGCCGCACATCGAATAGTTGCCCGCGCCGAACGAACCGCCGATGACGACGGTCAGCTTCGGCACCCGGGCGCAGGCCACCGCGGTGACCATCTTCGCGCCGTGCTTCGCGATGCCGCCCGCCTCGTAGGCGCGGCCGACCATGAAACCGGTGATGTTCTGCAGGAACAGCAACGGGATCGAGCGCTTGTCGCACAGTTCGATGAAATGCGCGCCCTTCATCGCGGACTCGGCGAACAGCACACCGTTGTTCGCGATGATGCCGACGGGATGGCCGTGGATCCGGGCGAACCCGGTGACCAGCGTCGAGCCGTACTCCTTCTTGAACTCGCCGAACCGGCTGCCGTCGACGATGCGGGCGATGACCTCGCGGACGTCGTAGGGCACGCGCGGGTCGGTCGGGACCACGCCGTACAGCTCGTTCGGGTCGGCGGCAGGCTCCTCGGTCGGGAGGACGTCCCACGGGCGGGGCGTACGCGGTCCCAAAGTTGACACGATCGAGCGAACAATGCGGAGCGCGTCGGCGTCGTCGTCGGCCAGGTGGTCGGTGACGCCGGACTGACGCGAGTGCACGTCACCGCCGCCGAGTTCCTCGGCCGTGACGACCTCGCCGGTCGCGGCCTTCACGAGCGGCGGGCCGCCCAGGAAGATCGTGCCCTGATTGCGCACGATGACCGCTTCGTCGCTCATCGCCGGGACATACGCGCCGCCCGCGGTGCAGGAGCCGAGCACGGCGGCGATCTGCGGGATGCCGCGTGCGGACATGGTCGCCTGGTTGTAGAAGATCCGGCCGAAGTGTTCACGATCCGGGAAGACCTCGTCCTGCCTCGGCAGGAACGCGCCGCCGGAGTCCACCAGGTAGACGCACGGCAGGTTGTTGTGCAGCGCAACCTCTTGGGCGCGCAGGTGCTTCTTGACCGTCATCGGGTAGTACGTGCCGCCCTTGACCGTGGCGTCGTTCGCGACGATCACGCATTCGCGGCCCGAGACCCGCCCGATTCCGGTGATGATCCCGGCCGCGGGCGCTTCGTCGTCATACAGTCCGGTGGCGGCCAGCGGGGACAGCTCCAGGAACGGCGAACCCGGGTCGAGGAGGGTGTCGACCCGGTCGCGCGGCAGGAGTTTCCCCCGCTCGACGTGGCGGGCGCGGGACTTCTCCGTGCCCCCGAGCCGGGCCGCGGCGAGCCGCTTGCGCAGGTCCTCGACCAGCTCGGCGTGGGAGGTGACGCTGCGGGCGTACTCGTCGCTGCCCGGGTCGGCGGAAGTGCTCAGTACGGGTGTGTCCATGGCTCCTCGTCGCCAAGTTAGCCGTCGTTAACTTGCCCGCGTAGGTTAACGCCCACTAACCCACTCTGTCCACCGGTCCGTCCACCGGGCGGGGACTGAAGGACGCTTTACCCTCATGACATGCGACGAAGGGGCCCTTCACCGCGTGACATGCGGTGAAGGGCCCCTTCAGCCCTCGCTACGGAAAATCAGCCGATCGCGGAGACCAGCGTGTTGTAGTAGCCGCCGCGCTGGCCGGCGACGGTCGGGTGGTACGAGTTGACGATCGGCCAGGTGAGGCTGTGCAGGTAGTCGTCGGCCGACGAGCAGATGTTGTGCCCGGTGAAGGCACCGCGCACGTCGACGAACTTCGCGCCGTTCGCGGACGCACGGGCCGAGAGCACCGACGCCAGCGCGTCGGAACCCGAGTTGATCGCCGTGCGCTTCGTGTCGCTCAGCCCGACCGAGCACGAACCCGGCACCGTGTAGAAGCGCGGGTACCCGAGGACGACCAGCTTCGCGCTGGGCGCCTTCGACCTGATCTTGCTGTAGACGTTGTCCAGCAGCCCGGGAAGCGTGTTGTTCACGTAGGTCTTCGCGGTGTTGACCCGGTTGACGCAGGTCTGGTCACTGCTGGTGGTGCAGGTGGTCATGACGTCGGCGAAACCGGCGTCGTTGCCGCCGACCGAGACCGTCACCAGCGTGGCGCTGGAGGTGACGTTCGCGATCTGGTTGAGGACGTCGCCGGTGCGAGCCCCCGAGCACGCGACGAACTTGAAGGTGGTCCCGGCGTGGGCGTTGGCCCACAGCTGGGGATAGGCGTTGGCGCTGCGCATGCAGTCACCCGAGCTCCCGTAGCTGCCGGCACCGACGCCGGACGAGTACGAGTCGCCGAGCGCGACGTAGTTGGTGGCGGCTTGCGCGGTACCGGCAAGACCGAAGGTGGCAAGGACGGCGACCCCCAGGGCCGCGATTGAACGAGTGAAGGAAAGAGCTTTGATCCGAGCAGGGACGGCCATGGTCACTCCTTCGTGACAAGTTAACGAGACACAGCATTACCAGGTGGTAGCTCCACGCAAAAGGGTCATTTCCCCAGGTAACCCGCTTGGCCCAGGCTGGAAGTACGGCCGCGTGTTAGCGCTCGCTAACACGCGGCCTTAATATGGCCAGATGCCGGCGAACCCCACCCCACTCGTGAACGGCGAGAAGGCGAACAGGCGCGAACAGATCATGGCCGCCGCCGCCGAGCTCTTCGCCCACCACGGTTTCCACGGCGTCGGCATCGACGACATCGGCGCGGCCGTCGGCATCTCCGGGCCGGCGCTGTACCGGCATTTCCGCAGCAAGGACGCGATTCTCGGGGAGATGCTGAACTCGATCAGCCGCTATCTCCTCGACGGCGGGACGGCGAGGGCGAGCCAGCGGGACGAGCCGGGCGAGGTTCTCGAAGCACTGGTGCATTTTCATGTGGACTTCGCGCTCGCGCATCCCGCGTTGATCACCGTCCAGGAGCGCAACCTCGCCAACCTCACCGACGCCGACCGCAAGCAGGTCCGCGCCATGCAACGGCAGTACGTCGAGGTGTGGGTGCGCGCGATCAGCGACGCCGTCCCCGGCATCGGCGAGCGGCAGGCACGGTCGGCGGCGCACGCGGTCTTCGGGTTGATCAACTCGACGCCGTACAACCGCCATCTCGGTGACAGCGAACTCGCCGAAATGCTCTGCCGTCTCGCGCTCGGTGCGCTGCGCTCGGCCAAGTGACCCCGTCCGGGTTTCGGCCTGTCGCCACTTTTCCGTTCTCTGGTGTTTGATAGGCACGTGGAGCCGGACAGGAGCGAGTACGAGCGGAGGCTCGTCGAGAAGGCGCAGCGTGCGCTCGTGGCGATCAGCCTCGGGGACGACGCCGAGGCGCTCGACGAGCTCACGCCGACCGCCGTCGAGCCGAAGGCCCGCTCCGAAGAGACCAAAGAACTCGTGATGATGCTGTTCGGCGAATGCAGCGCCATGGTGTCGACGCTGGGTGATGGAGGAAGTGCCCCGGTCAAGGTCCAGGTGTTCGACGAGGACGGCGAAGAGGTCTCCATCGACCAGGCCGACCCTCCCGTCCGGACGGCCGTGCGCACGCTGCTGGCCGAGGTGCACGGCAACAGCGAAGCCGCGCAGGAGCAGGTCGAGATCGCGCTCGCCAACGCCGCCCCGGACGAGGTCGACAGCCTGGTGCTGCAGGCCCTGCGCTGGACGATCCGGCTTTCGGTGGAATGCCTCGACCGGGATCTGCCGGTGGCGCCCTGGATCTCGGACGCCGTCGCCGACTAGGCCACGCCCTGAGCCTCGTGAGTGGTAATGACGGTTCTAACCGTCATTACCACTCACGAGCCCCTTTACCAACCGCGCGATCTGCTCGGTCTCGATCAGGAACGAGTCGTGTCCGTAGGGCGAGCCGATGACGGCGAAGTCCGCCCCGGCGACCCCGTCCGCGATCGCCCGCGAGTGGTAGAGCGGGTAGAGCCGGTCGCTGTCGACTCCGGCGGCGATCGTGCGCGCGGTGACCCTGGCGAGCGCGTTCGCGACGCCGCCGCGTCCGCGGCCGACGTCGTGGGTGTTCATCGATTCGGTGAGCACCACGTAGCTGCCGGCGTCGAACCGGCGGGACAGTTTCCCGGCATGATGGTCCAAATAGGACTCGACGGCGAACCGGCCGCCGTGCAGTGGATCCTCTTCCTCCTGGTACCGGCGGCCGAACCGTTGCGACAGCTCACCTTCACTGCGATAGGTGACGTGCGCGATCCGGCGCGCGATACCCAGCCCGACGTGCGGGCCGCCGCCGGGGAGGTCGTGGTAGTCGCCGCCGTGCCAGCCCGGATCGGCGCGGATGGCGTGCAGTTGCGGTGCGGCCCAGGCGATCTGGTCGGCCGAAGCCTGCGCCGTCGAAGCGAGGACGAGCAGGGCCTCGACCCGGTCCGGGGTGCTCACCGCCCATTCCAGCGCGCGCATCCCGCCCATGGAACCGCCGAGCACCGCGGCCCACCGGCCGATGCCCAGCGCGTCGGCGAGGACGACCTCGGCCGCCACCTGATCCCGGACGGTCACGGCGGGAAACCTGCTGCCCCATGCCTTTCCGTCCGGATGCCGCGACGACGGCCCGGTCGAGCCCTGGCAGCCACCGAGGACGTTCGGGACCACCACGAAGAATTCGTCCGTGTCGATCGCCTTGCCCGGTCCGATCAGGCCGTCCCACCAGCCGGGGCTGACGTGACCTTCCTCCGCCGGCCCGACCGCGTGACTGTCCCCGGTCAACGCGTGTTCGACGAGGATCGCGTTGGAGGCACGGGAATTCAGTGTTCCCCAAGTCTCGTAGGCGAGGGTGAAACGCAGTTCCGGCCCGGTTTCGAGCATCTGGACGCCGGTGACGAACCGGCGCCGCCCAGGCGGATCTCCCTCCCGCCACGCACCGGTGACGGGAGGGAGATCGGGAGCCTGGGTCACAGAGCCGCCTTGGCCGCCCGGAATCCGGCCTCGAGGTCGGCCTTGAGGTCCTCGATCCCTTCCAGTCCGACGGCGAGCCGCACGAGCCCGGGCGTGACCCCGCTCGCCAGCTGCTCCTCCGGGGCGAGCTGGCTGTGCGTCGTCGAGGCCGGGTGCACGATCAGGCTGCGGACATCGCCGATGTTGACCAGCTGACTGTGCAGTTCCGTACCGTCCACAAAGGCCCGTCCGGCGTCGGCACCGCCGCGCAGGTCGAAGGACAGGACAGCGCCCGCCCCCTTCGGCAGGTACTTCTTCGCCGCCTCGTGATACGGGCTCGACGGCAGTCCGGCGTAGTACACCTTCTCGACCTCGTCGCGCTGCTCCAGCCATTCGGCCAGCGCCTGCGCGTTGGACACGTGCCGCTCCAGCCGCAGCGACAGCGTCTCGATCCCTTGCAGGATCAGGAAACTGTTCAGCGGCGCGATCGCGGCGCCGGTGTCACGCAGGATCTGCACCCTGGCCTTGGCCGCGTACGCGCCGGGTCCGAGCGCCTCCCAGTACTTGAGGCCGTGATAGCTCGGATCGGCCTCGGTGAAACCGGGGAAACGCGCGGGATCCTTGCCGAAGTCGAAGGTCCCGCCGTCGACCAGCACGCCGGCGACCGTGGTGCCGTGGCCGCCGAGGTACTTGGTCGCCGAGTGGACCACGATGTCGGCGCCGTGCTCGATCGGGCGGACGAGATACGGCGTCGGCACGGTGTTGTCCACCACCAGCGGGACGCCGGACTCATGCGCGGCGTCGGCGACCGCGCGGATGTCGAGGACGTTGCTGCCCGGGTTGGCCAGCGTCTCGGCGAAGAACAGCTTGGTGTTGGGCCGGACGGCGGCCTTCCACTGCTCGATGTCGTCCTGGTCCTCGACGAACGAGACCTCGATGCCGAGTTTCGGCAGCGTGTAGTGGAAGAGATTGTAGGTACCGCCGTAGAGCGACGGGCTGGAGACGAAGTGGTCACCCGCGTTCGCGAGGTTGAGGATGGCCGCCGTCGTCGCCGCGGACCCGGAGGCGAACGCCAGCGCCGCGACACCGCCTTCGAGTGCGGCGACGCGCTGCTCGAGGACGTCCTGCGTGGGGTTGTTGATCCGGGTGTAGATGTTGCCCGGCTCGGCGAGGCTGAACAGGTCGGCACCGTGCTGGGTATCGCGGAACACGTACGAGGTGGTCTGGTAGATCGGGGTGGCCCGCGCGCCGGTGGCGGTGTCCGGCGCCGCGCCCGCGTGGATCTGCTTGGTCTCGAACGACCATCCGTCCGCGCTCATCGCGATTCTCCTAGCGGCTCAAGGGTTTCGGCTGTTGTGACCGAAGCTAGCTCCGCCGGACGGAGCACCCAAGCACTCTCAGGAGGTGGGATTCCGTTCCTGAAGAGCGGATAGCGAGGTCTGAGGTGTGCGGCGGTCCCACCTGCTGGACAATCGCCCCATGGTTTCCGTGCGGAGCGTGGTCGATCGAGTGGGTCCGACCCTGCTGCACGCCCTCCAGGTGCCCGAAGAGTCCCCCGCCGTCGGCGACGTCGTCATCGCCGAACCCGGCAACACGCTCGCCGCGGGCGACCTCGTCCTCGGCGTCGCGATCACGGAGACCCCGGACGCGGCGGAACTCGTCAAGCTCAGCGCGTCGAAAGGCGCTGCCGCGGTGCTGCTGAAACCTCCGCTCGCGGCGAAACCGTCAGTGAAACGGGCGGCGAAGGCGGCGGACATCGCGTTGATCGAAGTCCGCTCGGCGGCTTCGTGGGCTCAGCTCGTCTGGCTGCTCAGGACCGTCCTCGACGCGCTCGCCGACGAGTCCGACGCACTGGAGGACGGCGGCGGCCCCGGTTCGGGCGATCTCTTCCGGCTCGCCGACGCGGTCGCTTCCGTCGTCGACGCGCCCGTCACCATCGAGGACACCAACTCACGGGTCCTCGCCTACTCGGCCCGGCAGGATCTGACCGACTCGGCGCGCGTGTCCACGATCATGGGCCGCCGCATCCCCGACGACGTACTCGCGCGGTTCCGCTCGCGAGGGGTGTTCCGCGAACTTTCCCGTGGGCGGCAAACGATCTTCGTGCCCGCGCAGCGCGACGGCACGCTGCCGCGGCTCATCGTGCCGATCCGGATGGGCGGGGAACTGCTGGGCTCGATGTGGGCGGTCGTCGCGGGCCCGGTCTCCGACGAACGCGCGGCCGCCTTCGCCGACGCGGCCCCCGTCGTCGCGCTGCACCTGCTGCGCCGCCGCGCGCACACCGATTCGCAACGCCGGGTCTCGGCCGAACTCCTGCGTGCGGTGCTCGAAGGGAAGGCCAGCCCGCGCAAGGCGATCGCCGAACTCGACCTCTCCGAGGAGCCGCACCGCGTCGTCGTCATCGAGGTCTCCGGCGGTGACGGCCGCGACGACGAAGGGCTGCGGCTCGCCCTCCTCGAACGGATTTCGCAGGGCGTCGGCAGGCGGCCGGTGGCCACCGAACTCGGCGGCGTCCTCTACGCCGTCGTCCCGGACGGCGACGGCTGGGGCGAACTCCGGGCCGCGCTCGAAGCCCTGCCGTCGTCGAGGAGGGGCGGGACACCGCGGGCGGCCGCGGGCTCGGCCTGCGAGATCGGCGACCTCGCGACGTCGCGCGCGCAGGCCGACGAGGCGTTGGGCCTGCTCCGCGCCAAGCTCGTCCCCGGCCGCGTCGTCGCCTTCGACGAGGCGTGGACGGCCCTTTCGCTGCATCGCGGGGCGACGGCGGCGAGTACGGCGAAGGTCGCCGAACTCGGTCCGCTCGGTCTGCTGCGCGCACACGACGAAGCCCACGAGAGCGGCTACGTCGACACGCTCTACCAATGGCTCCGCTACCCCGGCGACCCGCGCGCGGCCGCGAAGGAACTCCGGATCCATCCCAACACCCTGCGGTACCGCATGCGACGGCTGCTCGACCTCGTCCCGCTGGATCTCGACGATCCCGACGTCCGGCTGGCGTTGATCACTCAGCTCGTTTCCCTGCGGTGGAGTTGATTCCACTACAAACTGCGCGATAACGAACACTTTGTAGTTCGACAAAATCGTGTGCAGACGTCAGGAAAGGGTCTTTCAGGACTTATATCGTCGTGAAAGACCCTTTCCTGACATCCGGCGGCTAGTGCGCGCTGGCGCGATATCCGTCCTCGATGGTCTGACGTACCGCGGCGAGCAGATCCGCACCGGGGTAAAGCGGCAAAAGCACACCGGGTCCGCCGTCGACCCGGAGCGCGGCTTCGTAGCCGTGCCCCGGAGTTTCGACCAGGCCAACGATGACATCGGCCGGATTGCCTTCGGTGTCGACGGTGCGGACACGCCGCTCCCGCCGCCAGTCCTGATTTGTCATGCGCAACAGAATGGCAGCTTACCGGCCAGTAAGATCAACATCTTGACTCGATCGTGCTGCATTTACCGATCCGCAGGTTGCACGGCCGCGTCCACCCCCAGCGAACGCAGCCGTACGTCAAACCCGATAACCGAGGTCGTCGGCGACGAATCGCTTCGGCACCATCCGGATCCAGACGGTCCCTTTCACCTCAGGATCATCGTGCAGGTAGGAACGGAAACGCGCATCCCATTTGCCCTCGTCCGGCCCGAGATACCGGCTGAGCAGCCGCTGTCCACGGGGGACGTCGAACGGCAGCACCTCCGCTTCGCCTCGCGCGAGCACCTGCCTCACCAGGCCGGTTCCGACGTCACAGACGTCGACCGTGAGCGCGATCGACGGCGACTCGCGGACAAGACCGGCCAGCCGCGCCCAGGGTCCGGTGAGGATCCAGAACGCCCGGTCCTCCCAGAGATACCAGGTCGGGCGCACCGTCGGCCCGGCCGTGGCGACCCTCGCCGTCAGCGGACCGGCGAGGAATTCGTCGACGTCGAACATCAGATCTCGAGCAACGTCTTGCCGACCGTGCCCCGCGACTGCATCGCCGCCTGCGCGTCCGCCGCCCGTTCGAGCGGGAACCGTTGGCCGATCACGGGTTCCAGCCGTCCCGCGGCGGCTTCGGCAAGGGCGGACTCGGTGAAGGCCCGCATCTCCGACGGCCCGCCGAGCCCCCGGATCACGGTGACACCGCGCGCGGCGGCGTCCTCTTCGGACACCTCGGTCCACGCTCCGCTGGACAGTCCGTAGATCAACATCCGCCCGCCGGGCTTCAGCAACCCGAACGACGCCGTCCCGACCTCACCCCCGACCCCGTCGAACACGACATCGACCTCGCCCGCCTTCGCCGCCCAGTCCGGCTCCCGGTAGTCGATCGCCAGATCGGCTCCGCGCTCACGGACGTGCTCGACCTTCGCCGGACCGCCCGCCGCGCCGACGACCTCCGCCCCCGCCGCCTTGGCGAGCTGGACGACGAGCCCGCCGACACCCCCGGCCGCGGCCTCGACCAGCACACGCTCCCCTGGCCGGATCCGCGCGGCGGTCACGAGCGCCGTCGCCGTGCGGCCGTCGGCGAGGATCGCCACCGCCGCGTCCAGTGCCAGGCCGTCCGGAACCTCGAAGACGGACTCGGCCGCGACGGCGACGCGCTGTGCGTACCCCCCGGAGCCTCCGGTCGACGTCACGACGCGTTTGCCGACCAGCGCGAGGTCGGTCCCCTCGCCGACGGAGCTGATCACGCCGCCGACGCCGTTGCCCGGGATCATCGGCAACTCGGCGCGGAACGGCCCGCCGCCACCCGCCCGGAACTGCGTCTCGACGAACGTGATGTTGGCGTAAGCCACCTCGATCAGCACCTGGCCCGCTGCGGGCACCGGATCGGGGGCCTCGCCCGCGACGAGTACTTCGGGCCCGCCGAACTCTTTCAACCACACGGCTCTCATGTGACCCAAGGTGCAAGCTCCAGCTGACTGGAGGTCAAGCGCCTGTGCCGGGAGAACCACGATCGGTTCTTCAGATTGTCGTCCGCACACGATGACACCGCCGTCCGGGTGCATCACCGTGAGTGGCAGCACCTTCTAGTTAACCGCCGCAGGAGGCATCCAGTGCGTATCGCCGTCCCCCGTGAAATCAAGAGGCACGAATACCGGGTGGCGCTCACCCCGGCGGGCGTGCACGAACTGACCGGGCGCGGCCACGACGTCTTCGTCGAGACCGGCGCCGGCCTCGGATCGTCCATCACCGACGAGGAGTACGTCGCCGCGGGCGCGAAGGTCCTCGCCACGGCGGAGGAGACCTGGTCCGAGGGCGAACTCGTGCTCAAGGTCAAGGAGCCGATCGCCGAGGAGTACCCGCGGCTGCGCGGCGACCAGGTGCTGTTCACCTACCTGCACATCGCCGCCGACCGGCCGCTGACCGACGCGCTGCTGGCCGCGGGCACCACCGCGATCGCGTACGAGACGGTGCAGACCCCGAACCGCGCGCTGCCGCTGCTCGCGCCGATGTCGGAGGTCGCCGGGCGGCTGGCGCCGCAGGTGGGCGCGTTCTCCCTGATGAAGCCGAGCGGTGGCCGTGGTGTGCTGCCCGGTGGCATCCCGGGTGTCCACCCGGCGCGCGTGGTCGTGATCGGCGGCGGTGTCGCCGGCCTCAACGCGGCGCGGGTCGCGCTCGGCCTCGGCTCGGATGTCGAGATCCTCGACACCAACGTCGACCGTCTCCGCCAGATCGACAACGACTTCGGCGGCCGCATCCGCACGGTGACCTCGAACGCGCTGTCGGTCGAGCAGGCCGTCCTCGAGGCCGACATGGTCATCGGCGCGGTGCTCGTGCCGGGCGCGAAGGCGCCGAAGCTCGTCTCGAACGAGCTCGTTTCGCGGATGCGTCCCGGCAGCGTGCTGGTGGACATCGCGATCGACCAGGGCGGCTGTTTCGCCGACTCGCGGCCGACCACGCACGACGAGCCGACCTACAAGGTCCACGAGTCGGTGTTCTACTGCGTCGCGAACATGCCGGGCGCTGTCCCGCGTACGTCGACCTACGGGCTGACCAACGTGACGCTGCCGTACGCCGTCCAGCTGGCGGAGCACGGCTGGCAGAAGGCGCTGCAAGCCGACGCTTCGCTGGCGAAGGGCCTCAACACGCACGCGGGCGCCCTGACCAACGCCCCGGTCGCGGCCGCGCACGATCTGCCCGCCACGGACCTGGCCACCGTCCTGGCCTGATCCCCACCGAAGCCACACTCCCACGCGAGGGGCCTTTGCCACCCCAGTGCAAAGGTCCCTCGCTCCTTTTCTCGTGAGTGGTAATGACGGTTAGAACCGTCATTACCACTCACGAGCCCAGCACCCACAAGACCTACCCGCACTCCTGGCCCACGAGACCTACACGCACTCCGGTCCCACCACTCACTGGGCCAGGGCGCTCTGCGCCCGACGCCACCCACTTCCGACCGGCAAGGGCCCCCTGCGCCCGAAGCCAACCCACTCGAGACCGCAGGCGGACGCACCGTCGGGGCTCCGGGGGCTCGGCCCCCGGGAGATACGACGAAGCCCCACCTCGGGGCAGACGCGCCAGCGTCAACCAAGGTGGGGCACAGGGGCTGAGGGCGGCCCGCTCAACCAGCCTGGGGGTCACTGGGAGCGGGCCGCCTCCTACATCGTAGGTAATAAGTCGCCGTCGCGCTGCATGGGGTTGCCATGTCGTTCGAATTATTTCTTCACAGACTGCCGCGTCAGTCGGTGAACTTCCGCGCTCTTCGACCTAAAACCGGTAGTCAGCGGCCGTTCGGCCCAGCGGCGGCTGCGCTGGGGGACGGAGTCGTCACCGCATCGAACGTGATGAAGGTCGCTTTCGGCGGATTGACCCCTTCCGCGGGTGCGGACTCACCGCGTACGGCAGGATGTCGCGTGATCGGCCTTCGTCAACAAAAGGGGACGGTATGCACGACGGCAGTGGCCGCATCGCGGTGCAGAATCTGAGCAAGCAGTTCGGTGCGGTCAACGCGGTCCAGAATCTGAGCTTCACCGTGGAGCCTGGTTCGGTGACCGGCTTCCTGGGGCCCAACGGGGCCGGGAAGACCACGACGCTCCGGATGCTGCTCGGGCTGGTGACGCCCACGAACGGCACGGCGACCATCAACGGGCGCCCGCACGACCAGCTGGGTAATCCGGCGAGGGTCGTCGGCTCGGTGCTGGAGAACGAGGGCTTCCACCCTGGACGCACCGCGCGGAATCACCTGCGCGTGTACTCCGCGGCGATCGGGATGCCGGATCAGCGGGTGGACGAGGTCCTCGGCCTGGTCGGCCTGTCGTCGGCGGCGGACCGCAAGGCGGGCGGGTTCTCGCTCGGTATGCGGCAGCGGCTGGCGCTGGCGACGGCGTTGCTGGGGAATCCGCAGGTGCTGGTGCTGGACGAGCCCACGAACGGTCTCGACCCCGAAGGCATCCTGTGGCTTCGGAACTTCCTTCGCGCCTACGCGCGTGAAGGGCGCACGGTGCTGGTCTCGAGCCACCTGCTGAACGAGGTGGAGCAGACGATCGACCAGGTCGTGATCATCAGCCAGGGCATGACGCGCTACAACGGCTCGCTGGACCAGTTGCGCAAGAGCAACCAGTCCCGCGTGCTGGTGCAGTCCGCCGACGCGAGCGGGCTGGTCGCGGCGATGCAGGAAGCGGGCATCACGCAGGTCTCGCCGATGCCGGACGGGCGCGTCGCGGTGTCCGGTGCGACGGTGCAGCAGATCGGTGACATCTCCGCCAAGGCGAGCATCGCCGTCTACGGCATGCAGGAGGAGACCGCGGATCTGGAGCGGATGTTCTTCCAGCTGACCCAAGGGCAGTACGCCGCGCCTCAGCCCGGCATGCAGGGCCCGCCGCCGGGCTACCAGGGTCCGCCCCCGGGTTACCAGGGCCCGCCGCCCGGTTACCAGGGTCCGCCGCCGGGTTATGCCCCGCAGAACACCCCGCCGCCCGGGTTCGCGCCGCCGAACACGCCGCCGCCGGGGTTCGCGCCGCCGCAGCAGCAACAGCAGCAGTTCCAGCAGGGCCAGCAGCCCCAGCAACAGCAGTACCAGCAGGCGCCCCCTCAGCAGGCGCAGCAGCAGGGTCAGAACGAGGGCTGGGGAGGCCAGGGCTGATGGGCAACCTGATCAAGGCGGAGTTCCGCAAGACGCTCACGCTCAAGGCGTGGTGGGCGCTGATGATCCCCGCGGTGGTCTTCGCGTTCGCGTTCGCCCTGTTCTGGGGCATGGTCACCAACGACTTCAGCGACTTCCTCGGCCGCTCCGACACCCGTGAGCTGACCGAAGCGCTCGGGATCTCGACCGGCGAACTGCCGGTCGGGCTGCTCGCGCTCGGGCACGGCATCAACATCGGCACGATGATCCCGATCATCTTCGGGGTCTTCGCGCTCGCCGGTGAGTACACGAAGAAGACGATCACCACGACGTTCCTCACCGCCCCGAACCGGGTTTCGGCGCTGAGCGCGAAGATGATCACCTACGTGGCCTGGGGCGCGATCTACGGCGTCATCATCGTGGCCGCGGCGAGCCTCGGGACCGTGATCACGGTCGACAGCGAGCGCCTCCCGACCGCGGGCCAGTGGCTGGGCGTGCTCGGCGCGGGCGTGCTCGCGACGATCCTGGCGACCCTGTTCGGCATCGGTGTCGGCGCCGTGTGGCGCAGTGTGATCGGAAGCATCATCACGCTGACGATCTGGATGCTCGTCGTCGAGAACGTCCTGGTGTTCGTCTCGTTCGGCGCGTGGGACATCACGTGGCTCGGCGGGGTGCTGCCGAACGGCACGGTCAACGGCATCGTGGGCGCCATCGGTGCGGAAGCCTTCGGCGCCGCCGGCGTCAAGGTGCCGGGTCTGCAGGACGAGACGGCGTGGGCGCTGCAGTACGCGGCGGGCGCCCCCGGCGCGTTCTCGTGGTGGGCGTCCGCGCTCATCTTCTTCGGCTGGACGATGATCTTCTTCCTCGCCGGATGGGCCGTGAACCAGAAGAAGGACATCACGTAAGTCGCAGCCACACGCGCCATGAAAGGTCCTTTCCTTGCAAAATTTGCAAGGAAAGGACCTTTCATGGCGTTCGGCCCTGCGCGAACCGGCCGGGGTTGTCGGTACCGCCGCCTAGGCTGGCGGGGTGACCACTGCTCCACCTCGCCCGCGTCAAGCCAGCCCTGCTCGTGAGACGGCCCCGGTACCCACCGGAGGCTGGATCCGGCGGTTGGCCGCTTCGTGCTGGAAACACCCCTGGCTGGTCGTGCTGTCGCTGGGCGCGGCGATCATCGGCGTCGGCCTCCAGGCCGCCGGTCCTCTGCTGATCCGCGAAGCGCTCGACGACGCAGTCGCGGGCGAAACCTCCCGCCTCGGCCTGCTCGCCGCCGTGATGGCGGTGGTGCAGGTGCTGACCTTCGGCAACGCCTTCGCCCGCCGGTACGTCGGCGGACGGCTGGCCCTGGACGTGCAGCACGATCTGCGCCGCCAGGTGTTCAACGCGGTCTCCCGGCTCGACGGCGGCAAGCAGGACGCGTTGCGCACCGGCCAGGTCGCCTCGCGCGCGATCTCGGATCTGCAGCTGGTCACGTCGGTCCTGATGCAGGTGCCGCTGTCGGCGGGGTCGGTGATCTTCGCGCTGCTGTCGCTGGGCGCGATGCTGTGGATGTCCCCGACGCTGACCTTGATCGCGATGGTGGTCGCTCCCGCGATCGCGATCATCATGGCGGTGAGCCGGAAGCGGCTGTTCCCCGCGACGTGGGCGGCGCAGCAACGCGCGGCCGATGTCGCGCAGCAGGTCGAGGAGACCGTCACCGGCGTACGCGTCGTGAAGGGCTTCGGTCAGGAAGCGCGCGAAGTCGCGAAGTTGGAGAACACGGCGAAGAAGCTCTTCGCCGAACGTATGCGCGCGGCACGGCTGTCCTCCCTGCCGACGGCCACGACGGCCGCGCTGCCCGCGGCGGGTCAGGTCGCGGTGCTGGCGGTCGGCGGCGTACTCGCGCTGAAGGGCGAGATCAGCCTCGGCACCTTCCTGGCGTTCGCGACCTACCTCTCCATCCTGATCGGCCCGGCCAGGATGATCTCCAGCCTCGTCGTCCAGGCCCAGCTGACCAGGGCGGGCGCGGAACGGGTCAACGAACTGATCGACGCGCAGCCGGACGTCGTCGACAGCCCGGACGCGCGCCCCTTGCCCGAGGGCCCGCTCGGTGTCCGGCTGGAGGACGTCTCCTTCGGCTACACGCGGTCGGATCCCGTGCTCGACGGCCTCACGCTGGAAGCCCGGCCGGGCGAAACGCTCGCGCTGGTCGGCACCGCCGGTTCGGGCAAGTCGACGATCTCCCTGCTGCTGCCCCGGTTCTACGACGTGCACAGCGGTTCCGTGCAGGTAGGTGAGCTCGACGTCCGCGACGTCCGGCAGCGGGATCTGCGCAGCGTCATCGGCGTGGTCTTCGAGGAGGCGTTCCTGTTCTCCTCGTCCGTGCGCGACAACATCGCCTATGGCAGGCCGGACGCGAGCGACGAAGAGATCCGGGCGGCCGCGCGGGCGGCGGAAGCGGACGAGTTCATCCAGCGGCTCCCCGACGGCTACGACACGCTCGTCGGCGAGCGCGGCCTGACGTTGTCGGGCGGTCAGCGGCAGCGGCTCGGCCTCGCTCGGGCGCTGATGACCGATCCGCGTGTGCTGGTCCTCGACGACGCGACCTCGGCCATCGACACGGTCACCGAAGCGGCGATCCACGACACGCTGCGATCGGTCACCGAGAGCCGGACGACCCTGCTGATCGCGCACCGCCGTTCCACCCTCGCCCTCGCCGACCGGATCGCCGTGCTGGACAAGGGCCGCGTCGTCGACGTCGGCACGGAGGAGGAGCTGCTGGCGCGGTGCCCGCTGTTCCGCGAACTCGTCGCGGGTCCGGGCGACGACGTCGAGGAGCCGCATCGCTGCGAGGGTCTCGACTGCGGCCCCGCCGGGATCACCCCCGCCCTGTGGCCACGGCAGGAGGACGCCGACGAGCTGGCGGGCGAGCGGCGGAAGGGCTCCGGCGGCGAATGGGACGTCGACCTGCCGCCGAGCGGCGAACTCCTCGAAGGTGTCCGGAAGCTGCCGCCCGCCACGGACACTCCGCGGCTGCCGGGCACGGATGTCACCGCGCCCGAGCCGAAGTTCCGCCTCGCCCGCCTGCTGAAACCGGTGCGCGGCCCGCTCGCCGTGGTGATCGGGCTGGTCGCCGCCGACGCGCTGGCCACCATCGCGATGCCCGCGCTGTACCAGCACGGCATCGACAACGGCGTCCGCGCCGGGGCGGAGGCGGTGATCTGGCTGGCCGCCGGCATCGGCGCGTTGGTGATCCTCGTGGACTGGCTGGTGGTCTACCTCCAGACCAGGATGACGGCACGGGTCGGCGAGACGGTGCTGTATTCGTTGCGCGTACGCAGTTACGCCCATCTGCAACGACTAGGGCTCGACTTCTACGAACGCGAACTGTCCGGCAAGATCATGACCCGGATGACGACCGACGTCGACGCGCTGTCGACGTTCCTGCAGACCGGCGTGGCACAGGCCGTGGTGAGCGCGCTGACGCTGGTCGGCATCGCGGCGGCGCTGATGATCACCGACATCGGCCTGGCCGCGTATGCGCTCGCGGTGCTCCCGATCCTCATCGTGGCGACGGTGATCTTCCGCCGCGCCTCCTCGAAGGCGTACACCGAAGCTCGCGAACGCGTCAGCGTGGTCAACGCGGACATGCAGGAGAACGTGAGCGGGCTGCGGGTCGCGCAGGCGTACACCCGCGAGGAGCGGACGGCGGAGAAGTTCGCCTCCCGCAGTGACGAGTACCGGCGTTCCCGGCTCCGCGCGCAACGCTATGTCGCGACGTATTTCCCTTTCGCGGCAATGCTTTCCGGACTGGCCGAGGTCGTGGTGCTGATCGTCGGCGCGAACCGGGTCGCGGCGGGCACCCTGTCGGCCGGTGTGCTGGTGGCGTTCCTGCTGTACCTGGGCCAGTTCTTCTCGCCGATCCAGCAGCTGTCTTCGGTTTTCGACGGCTACCAGCAGGCGCGGGTCGGCCTGACGCGCATCGGCGATCTGTTGCGCACGCCGACTTCCGTCCCCGAAGCGGAAAACCCGGTCGCGGTCCCGGAACGACTGCGGGGTGAGGTCTCCTTCAAGGACGTCGACTTCGCTTACACCGCGACGGACGAGCCCGCCTTGACCGGGCTTTCGCTGGAGGTTTCGGCCGGGGAGACGGTCGCCTTGGTCGGCGCGACGGGCGCCGGGAAGTCGACGGCGGTGAAGCTCGTCGCGCGGTTCTATGACGCGACCGGCGGCGTGGTCCGGATCGACGGGACCGACATCCGCGAGTACGACCTGGCCGCGCTGCGCGCGCGGATGGGCGTGGTGCCACAGGAAGCGCATCTGTTCTCGGGGACCGTCGCGGACAACGTGCGCTACGGCAGGCCCACCGCGACGGACGCGGAGGTCGAGGAAGCGGTCCGGTCGGTCGGCGCGCTCGACGGGGTCGCCGCCCTCCCTGCCGGTTTCCACCAGCCCGTCGGCGAACGCGGACGGTCGCTTTCGGCCGGACAGCGGCAACTCGTCGCCCTCGCCCGCGCCGAACTCGTGGACCCGGACGTCCTCCTGCTCGACGAGGCGACCGCGGCCCTCGACCCGTCCACCGAAGCCGCCGTCCTGCGTGCCACGGAACAACTCGCGCGCCGCCGCACGACGTTCGTCGTCGCGCACCGCCTCGCCACCGCCGCCAAGGCCGACCGGATCGTGGTCCTGGACCACGGCCGGATCATCGAACAGGGCACGCACAGCGAACTCCTGGCCGCGGACGGCCACTACGCGCGCCTGTGGTCCCTGGGCTGACAACGATGCCCCGCATTCAGTCCTCTGAATGCGGGGCATCGCCCGGCGGGCAAGGGAATTTCGGTCGCGCGCGAACACCCACGCGTGTCAGCATCACGGCAAATGAACGAAGAGATCCCGGCGCGGCAGATCCGCGCCGTCCACACCGAAACCACGATCCGCGTCTACCAGGCGTATTCACCGGCCATCGCCGACGCGGCGCTGAAAGCGGGCACGTTCGCGCCGCCGTTCAAACGCGAACGGATGACCTGGATCAAGCCGTCCTTCCTGTGGATGGCGTACCGCTGCGGCTGGGCGGCCAAGCCCGGCCAGGAACGCGTACTCGCCCTCGACATCACTCGCGAGGGTTTCGCCTGGGCGCTCGAACACGCGGCGCTCAGCCACTACGACCCGGACGTCCACCCCGACCGGGAGACGTGGCGCCGCCAGGTCAAGACCAGCCCAGTCCGCGTCCAATGGGACCCGGAACGCGGCATCCGGCTCGGTCCGCTGAAGCACCGCTCGCTCCAGATGGGGCTGAGCGGCGAAGCCGTCGATCGCTATGTCGACAAATGGATCACCGCGGTCACCGACGTCACCACGACCATGCGCGACATCGGCGCGCTCGTCGCCGCGAACCGCATCGACGAGGCCGAAGCGCTGCTGCCCGCGGAACGTCCGTACCCCAGCGTTTAGTCCTCTGAATGCGCAGGGCTCTGAATGCGGAAACCCTCAGGACCGCCAGGCGAGACCGCTCATCCCGGCGTCCTCCAGGTCCCGCTCCGACGCCCACCGGAAGGTCCCCGGCCGGACGTGGACCCCGGCCGTCACCGCCCAGTCCGGCTCGTCGGGCTCGACGTGCTCCATCTCCTTGAAGTCGGAGAGCGTCGGCCACACCGCGCAGCACGAGTCGCACATCAGCACGACCTTGCCGGATTCGGTGACCAACGGGCGCACGCGCCCCTCGTCCCAGAACGACGGACACTCGTCCAGCCACATCGGCTGCCACCACCTCGCGGGCGACCGGCGACCGGCACGACACCGGCCGCATCCTCCAGCCAGCAAAGCCCGCCGACGTGAACTCCAGGCTGTCCTGGCACGACCACTTCACCAAGCTTACCCGACAAAACAGTGACCTGACCTGCACAGATATCGACAGCGACAGCAAAGGTCCCCCGCTCCCCCGAGTGGCCGCGACCCCTTCCCCCGCGTGGCCTGTTTTCGATCTCTTGATCGAGTCAGTGACCCATCACCTAGTGCGCCACGCCTCACACAGGCCAGTTCCATCACACGGCCGCCACCGAGGGGGTTAGCCTGGTAGGCGCATCAGCGGTGTTCAAGATCTCGAGACGGATAGAGGCGAGTCCAAGCCGTGTCCAGCAGCAGCCCTGCGTCACAATTCGGCCCCAACGAGTGGGTCGTCGAGGAAATGTACGACCAGTTCCTCGCCGACCCCACCTCAGTCGATGCCGCCTGGCACGACTTCTTCGCGGACTTCAAGCCAACGCAGGCCGCGCAGACGAAGGCTGACGACGCACGTCAGACCGTCAAGGATGGCCCGGGCACCAACGGCCAGGCCTCCACGCCGTCGCCGCAGACGGTCCGCAACGCCGAGTCCACCGCGAAGCAGACCGCTCCGAAGACGGAGACCAAGGCGCCCGCGAAGCCGGCCCCGAAGACCGAAGCGAAGGCGGCCGCGCCCAAGGCGGCCCCCGCGAAGGCCCCGGCGAAGGCTCCCGCCAAGCCGGCCGAGAAGGACGCCGAGCCGGAGTCGAAGCAGCTCCGTGGCGCCGCGGCCGCGATCGCGAAGAACATGGACGCCTCGCTGTCGGTGCCGACGGCGACGAGTGTGCGCGCCGTTCCGGCGAAGTTGATGGCCGACAACCGCATCGTCATCAACAACCACCTCAAGCGCACGCGCGGCGGCAAGATCTCCTTCACGCACCTCATCGGTTACGCGATGGTCCGTGCGCTGAAGGACTTCCCGAACATGAACCGGCACTACCAGCTGATCGACGGGAAGCCGTTCGCGATCACGCCGGAGCACGTGAACTTCGGTCTCGCGATCGACATGAAGGGCAAGGAAGGCTCCCGCACGCTCGTCGTGGCCTCCATCAAGGCCACCGAGAACATGACCTTCATGCAGTTCTGGCAGGCCTACGAGGACATCGTCAAGAAGGCCCGCACCGGCAAGCTGACCGCCGACGACTTCGCCGGCACCACGATCTCGCTGACCAACCCCGGCGGCATCGGCACCAACCACTCGGTGCCGCGACTGCAGGCCGGTCAGGGCGCGATCATCGGCGTCGGCGCCATGCAGTACCCGGCGCATTTCGAGGGCACCAGCGAGAAGGCCCTGGTCGACCTCGGCGTGTCGAAGATCATGACGCTGACCTCGACCTATGACCACCGCATCATCCAGGGCGCGGAGTCTGGCGAGTTCCTCAAGCGCATCCACGAGCTGCTGCTGGGCGAGGACGGCTTCTACGACGACGTCTTCACCAGCCTGCGCCTGCCGTACGAGCCGATCCGCTGGGTCGCCGACATCCCGGACGGCCCGGTCGACAAGACCGCGCGCGTGATCGAGCTGATCGACGCCTTCCGCATGCGCGGTCACCTGATGGCCGACACCGACCCGCTGAACTACCGGCAGCGCAGCCACGCCGACCTCGACGTCCTCTCCCACGGCCTGACCCTGTGGGACCTGGACCGCGAGTTCCCGGTCGGCGGCTTCGCCGGCCAGGAGCGGATGAAGCTGCGGGACATCCTCGGGGTGCTGCGCAACTCCTACTGCCGCACCGTGGGCATCGAGTACACGCACATCCTCGACCCCGAAGAGCGCCGCTGGATCCAGGACCGCGTCGAGATCCCGCACGAGAAGCCGGACCCCGCCGTCCAGAAGTACGTGCTCTCCAAGCTCAACGCCGCCGAGGCGTTCGAGACCTTCCTGCAGACCAAATACGTCGGCCAGAAGCGGTTCTCCCTCGAAGGCGGCGAGACCGCGATCCCGCTGCTGGACACGCTGCTGGACAAGGCCGCCGAGCACGAACTCGACGAGGTCGTCATCGGCATGCCGCACCGCGGCCGCCTGAACGTGCTCGCGAACATCGTCGGCAAGCCGATCGCGCAGATCTTCCAGGAGTTCGAGGGCAACCTCGACCCGGGCCAGGCGCACGGCTCCGGTGACGTGAAGTACCACCTCGGTGCCGAGGGCAAGTACTTCCGCATGTTCGGCGACGGCGAGACCAAGGTGTCGCTGACCGCGAACCCGTCGCACCTGGAGACCGTCGACCCGGTCCTCGAGGGCATCGTCCGCGCGAAGCAGGACATCCTCGACAAGGGCGGCGAGGGCTTCACCGTCCTCCCCGTCCTCATGCACGGCGACGCGGCCTTCGCCGGCCAGGGCGTCGTGGCCGAGACCCTGAACCTGGCGCTGCTGCGCGGGTACCGCACCGGCGGCACCGTGCACGTCATCGTCAACAACCAGGTCGGCTTCACCACCGCGCCCGAGCACTCGCGCTCGAGCCAGTACGCCACCGACGTCGCGAAGATGATCGGCTCGCCGATCTTCCACGTGAACGGCGACGACCCCGAGGCCGCGCACTGGGTGGCCAAGCTGGCCGTCGACTACCGCCAGGCGTTCCACAAGGACGTCGTGATCGATCTGATCTGCTACCGCCGCCGCGGCCACAACGAGGGCGACGACCCTTCGATGACGCAGCCGGCGATGTACGACATCATCGACACGAAGCGTTCGGTCCGGAAGACCTACACCGAATCGCTGATCGGCCGCGGCGACATCTCCGTCGAAGAGGCCGAAGCCGCGTTGCGCGACTTCTCCAGCCAGCTGGAGCACGTCTTCAACGAGGTCCGCGAGCTGGAGAAGCACCCGGCGAAGGCCAGCCCCTCGGTCGAAGAAGAGCAGCAGGTCCCGGCCAAGGTGCCCACCGCCACCACCACCGAGGTCATCGAGCACATCGGTGACGCGTTCCTCAACGTGCCCGAGGGCTTCACCCCGCACCCGCGGGTCAAGCCGGTCATGGAACGCCGCCACAAGATGTCCCGCGAAGGCGGCATCGACTGGGCCTTCGGCGAACTGCTCGCCTTCGGCTCGCTGGCCATGGAAGGCCGCCTCGTGCGCCTGTCCGGCCAGGACTCCCGCCGCGGCACCTTCACCCAGCGCCACTCGGTGCTGATCGACCGCAAGACCGGCCAGGAGTACTCGCCGCTGGCCAGCCTGGCCGAGGGCCAGGGCCGCGTCATGATCTACGACTCGGCGCTGTCCGAGTACGCGGCGGTCGGCTTCGAATACGGCTACTCCGTGGCCAACTCCGAAGCGCTGGTCATGTGGGAAGCGCAGTTCGGTGACTTCGTCAACGGCGCGCAGACCGTCATCGACGAGTACATCTCCTCCGGCGAGGCCAAGTGGGGCCAGCTGTCGGACGTCGTGCTGCTGCTGCCGCACGGTCACGAGGGCCAGGGCCCGGACCACACCTCCGGCCGCATCGAGCGCTTCCTCTCGCTGTGCGCCGAAGGCTCCATGACCGTCGCCGTGCCCTCCACCCCGGCGAACTACTTCCACCTCCTCCGCCGTCACGCGCTCGACGGAGTCAACCGGCCGCTGGTGGTCTTCACTCCCAAGTCGATGCTGCGCAACAAGGCGGCGACTTCGGCGGTCGAGGACTTCACCGGCCAGTCGAAGTTCATGTCGGTCATCGACGACGCCGTCGTCGACCCGTCGAAGGTGCGCAAGGTCCTGCTGACGTCGGGCAAGCTGTACTGGGAACTGGTGGCCGAGCGGGCGAAGCGCGAGGCGAACGACATCGCGATCGTGCGCGTCGAGCAGTACTACCCGCTGCCGAAGAAGAAGCTGCTGGCGGCGCTCGAGCGCTACAACGGCGCTCCCGCGGTCTGGGTCCAGGAGGAGCCGGAGAACCAGGGTGCGTGGCCGTTCTTCGGCCTGAACCTGCCGCGGAAGCTCCCGGAGGTGTTCTCCGGCCTGGACGTCGTCTCGCGGCGCCCGATGGCGGCGCCGTCGGCCGGTTCGTCCAAGGTGCACGAGGTCGAGCAGAAGGCGCTGATCGCTCGGGCCTTCGACTGAGCCACTGATCGCCTGACGTGAGCTGAAAGGGCCCTTCACCGCATCCCACGCGGTGAAGGGCCCTTTCGCTGCGTCTGATGCGGGGAAAGCGTCCTTCAGCCCCCGGTGTCGAAAACGGTGGGTCCCGTTCGTATAGGGGTAAACGAACCGAAGGAGACACCATGAACACGCTGCTCGACGGCCTCAAGCTCCCCGAATCCGCCCGCTGGCACGACGGCCGCCTCTGGCTCGCGAACTGGGGAACCGGCCAGGTCCTCGCCGTCACGCCCGACGGCGAAAGCGAAGTGATCGCGACCGTGCCGACGATGATGCCGATCACGCTCGACTGGCTCCCCGACGGCCGCCTTCTCATCGTCGACGGCCCGAACGCCCGGCTGCTCAACGCGGATCTCAGCACCTACGCCGATCTCTCGCCCGTCGCCTCCCTGTGGAACGAAGTCGTCGTCGACAGCCGCGGCAACGCCTACGTCAACGGCTCCAGCGACCTGCAGCAGCCCGGCGTCATCGCCGTCGTCACTCCGGACGGCGAAGTACGCCAAGTCGCCGACGGCATCCTGTTCGGCAACGGGATGGCCATCACGCCCGACGACAAGACGCTGATCGTCGCCGAGTCGTACGGCAGCCGGCTCACCGCGTTCGACCTCGCCGAGGACGGTTCACTGTCCGGCAGGCGCGTGTGGGCCGACCTCGGCGGCGACCACCCCGACGGCATCTGCCTCGATGCCGAAGGCGCCGTCTGGTACGCGGACGTGGCGGGCAAGCACTGCGTCCGCGTCCGCGAAGGAGGCGAAGTTCTTCAGAAGGTCGAGTCCGACCGAGGGTGCTTCTCCTGCACGCTCGGCGGCGAGGACGGGCGTTCGCTCTACGTCCTCGCCGCGGAGTGGCACGACTGGGAGAACCCGTTCGGCGACGGACCGACCGGACAGGTCCAGGTCACCGAAATCGGCTAACCGATCGCCTCGGAGGTCGCCTTCGCGACCTTCAAGGCGTTCTCTTTGCACAACGTCTGGTCGAGGGGCTTGGACGGATCGGCACCGCTCACGATGATCTGTGCTTCGACGTTGCCTTGATAGAGCTTGATCGAGCACTGCCCGTCGGACCGGATGTCGTTGTAACCCGCCTTGGTCGCCTTCGCGAGACTCTGGATCACTTCGCCGCCGTCCTTCATGGCGTTGTCGTAGCCCGCTTTGGCCCACTCCTCGCCCGCGCCCGTGCCCGGTTCCTTCGACTTCGCCAGGTACATGGTCACCGAGGCCGACGGAGCACCGGATTCACGCCAGGAGCACGAAGAGGCGGTGTAGATGATGTCGTTGTTCGAGGTGCTCGCCGGTTCCTCGCCCTTCGGCGGTTCGAGCGGCGGCAGGTTCCTCACCCCGGTCCCGATCTTCTGGCAGGCGGGCAGCGTGGAGTACTTGTCCGGCGGCCCGGTCTTCTTGGACGAGGTCGGCGCCGCGGACGAGGACGAACCGGAGTCGCCGGACAGCAGCAGGAAAGCGGCGACCCCGCCACCGCCGAGCAGCACCACCGCGCCGACGACGAGGCCGACGATGAGCCCGGTGTTCGACTTCTTGGGCGGGGGGCCGTAACCGGGCGGCGGATACCCCGGATATCCCTGCGGCGGATACGGCTGCTGAGGTCCCTGCTGATAGGGCGGTCCGGGGTGCATGCGGAGAGGTTAAAGCCTTACCAAGGTCCTTAGTGGACGAACCCGGCAACTGGGGGCCGAATCACCCTCCGGAGACGGGAAGGCCCCCTTCCCAGCAGGAGGAAGGGGGCCTTCACGTACTCCAGGGGTGGATCAGAGGGTCAGCGACCAGCTGTTGATCGTGCCGGTGTCGACCCGGTACACGTCCTGCACCTTCAGCTTCCAGGCGCCGTTCGCGGCCTCGGCCGAGGCGTTGACGGTGTACGTGGTGTTGATGTTGTCGGACGAGTCGTTGCTCGAACCCTTCAGGCGGTAGGAGCTGCCGTCCGGCGCGACCAGGTCGATGACCAGGTCACCGACGTAGGTGTGCGTGATGTTCACCGCGACCTTGGTGGTGCCCGAGGCGTTGCGGGCGCAGTTGGCGACGGTGACCGTGCTGGTCACCGCGGCACCGGCGTCGGGGATGGCGACGGGGGTGCTGTTGGTCTGCGTGCCACAGGGCGTCGGCTCGGGGCCGGGGCCACCGGTGCCGGTGTAGAGCAGCACGTTCGGCGAACCGGTGCCCGGGTTGGTCACCTTGTCCTTGGTGCCGTTGGCGACCAGGGCGTCACGGACCTGCTTCGGCGTGGCCGACGGGTTCGCGGAGGCGTAGAGGGCCGCCGCGCCGACGACGTGCGGGGTCGCCATCGAGGTACCGCTGATGGTGTTGGTGCCGTTGTTCAGCCACGTCGACGTGATGCCGCTGCCCGGCGCGAAGATGTCGAGGCAGGTGCCGACGTTGGAGAAGCTGGACCGAGCGTCGGTGTTCGTGGTCGAGCCGACCGTGATCGCTTCCGGCGTCCGGGCGGGCGACGTGTTGCAGGCGTTGGCACCGTTGTCGTTACCGGCCGCGAGACCGTAGGTGATTCCCGCCGCGATCGACCGCTGGACGGCCTGGTCGAGGGTGCTCGAAGCACCGCCGCCGAGGCTCATGTTCGCGACGGCCGGCTTGACGGCGTTCGCGGTCACCCAGTCGACACCGGCGATGACGCCGGCGGTCGTACCGGAACCGGAGCAGTTCAGCACGCGGACGGCGACGAGCTTGACGCCCTTGGCCAGACCGTGCGCGGTCCCGCCGATGGTGCCGGCGACGTGGGTGCCGTGGCCCTGGCAGTCCGTCGCGTCGTTGTCGTTGTCGACGGTGTCACGACCGTGGGTCGCGCGTCCGCCGAAGTCGGGGTGCGTGGTGAGGATGCCGGTGTCGATGACGTATGCGGTGACGTTCGACGCCGTGGTGCTGTAGCTGTACTTCTGGTCCAGCGGAAGGCTTTGCTGGTCGACCCGGTCCAGGCCCCACGACGGCGGGTTCAGCTGGTCCGCCGAGATCGAGACGGTCTGGTTCTGCTCCACGTAGGCCACCGCGGAGTCGGCGGCGACGCGCTTCGCCTGCTTTTCGGTCAGTGCGCCGGAAAAGCCGCGGACCGACGAGGCGAAGGTCTTCTCGACCGTGCCGCCGTGACGGCTCGTCAGGCTCTTCGCGGTGGCTTCGACCGACGAGCCGTCCTTCAGCACGACGATGTAGCTGTCCTTGATCGCCTTGTCGCTCCCGGCGTTGACGATCGAACCCTCCGCCGCCGACGCGACGGTGGTGCCGCCGAGCGCCGTGAGCGCGGCGACCGCCGCCGCCACACCGAAGACCGGCAGCCGTCTCTTCAAGGTTCCCAGGGAATTGTTCAAGATATTCCTCCCAGGCAGGGTCGACCCACGGGCGTGAAACGGCCCGCCGGATCTAGGGGATGACTCAGAGGTGAAGCGCGTTCCACTTAGGAGCGCAGGCTGAGACTAAGTCGCGTTTTCACCCCAAGGAAGACCTTGCATTACGGACATCTCGGGAGTAATGGGTGCGTCTCAAGTGCAGGTCGGGCACCGTTCAGCCCCCGCCTTTAGTCGCTTTTTGCGCCCGTACGGCCCACGAAGAATTGGGGATCCGCACACCTGGTGGTCGCTTTCCCGCCCACCGGGCGTTTCACCGGCATGGAAGTACACACGGATGGCCGCCTACGAAAGTCGCGACCTCGCCGCGCGGAAATCGATTTCCATCCTACCTTCGGATGGAGCATGCTCGTGCCCATGTTGCTCAGACAGGAGATCCCGGCCGACCGCGAGGCGATCCACGCCGTCCACCTGGCCGCGTTCGCGAAACTCAGTGTCCCGGTGGTCGAGGCGAAACTCGTCGACGAGCTGCGTGACGACGGCGACCTGATCACCGCACTGTCCATCGTGGCCGAACGCGACGGCGAAGTCGTCGGACATGTCTGTTGCAGCCCGGGATGGATCGGCGAGGACGGGAAGTCGGCCGTCGGTCTCGGCCCGCTCGGCGTGCTGCCGGAGTACCACGCCTCGGGTATCGGGTCGGCGCTCGTGCACGCGGTCCTCGGCGCGGCCGACGCGCTCGGGTACGGCGCTGTGGTCCTGCTCGGCGATCCGCGCTACTACTCCCGCTTCGGCTTCGTCCTCGCCGAACAGCACGGGATCACGCCGCCGGTCGCGGAATGGGCGCAGCATTTCCAGGTCCGCACCCTTCGCGCCCACGACCCCGGTCTCCAGGGCACTTTCCGCTACTCGCCCGCTTTCGATCGCCTCTGACCCTCCGCCCCTCTTGCCCCCTCGCGTTTCGTCCTCTGGATGCGGTACTTGCACGCGCAACCACCGCATCCAGAGGACGAAACGCGAGGGGTCAGGAGGGCGCGAGGAGGTTGTTCCGCCGCAGGAAGTCCTCGGCGACGTCGAGCGGGTTACGCTTCTCCTCGCTGAACTGGACGTTCAGTTCGGTCAGCTGATCGGTCGTGAGCGCCGCCGAGACCCGGTTCAGCGCGTCGACCTCCTTGGGCGACAACGTCCCCTTCGCGACGAGCGGCACGATGTTCTGCGCGGGGAACATGTTCTTGTCGTCCACCAGCGGCACGAACCCGTTCGCGGCGATCGTCGACGACGTGCTGAAGAGGTCGGCGACCTGGATGTCCCCGGACTTCAGCGCGGCGACCGTGACCGGACCGCCGGTGTCGGTCGTGCGGATCTCGGCGAACTCGCAACCGTAGAGGGTCTTGATCTTTTCCTTCCAGCGGCTGCTCCACTGGCCGGGGCCACCGAACACGAGGTCCCGGCAGCGCGGGCCGAGGTCGGAGAACGTCCGCACCCCGGAATCGGCGAGTTCCTTGCGCACCACCAGAAGATCCTTGTCCTCGGCGGGCGCCTGGTCGAGTACCTCGAATCCGGACGGCAGTTTCCGCTTCAACTGGGCGTAGACGTCCTGCGGCGTGGTCGCCTGTGTCTCCTTGTCGAAGTAGCGCAGCAGGTTCCCGCTGTAGTCCGGAACCACCGAAAGCGACTTGTCCTGCAGTGCCTTGACGACGACCTCGCGGCTGCCGACCGGCGGGCGCACGGTCACGTTCTCCGCACCCGCGTTCCGCAGCGCGCCGGCGTAGATCTGGGCCAGCAGAAGACTTTCCCCGACGTCGGACGCGCCGATGATGATGTCGCCGGTCGCGCCGCCCTCGGCGCCCCCGGCCAGCGGGTTACCACAACCCGATGCCAGCAAAGCGATTCCGGCGAACAGTGCCGCCACCGTCCGCCTCATACCTTCGCCTTCTTCCCGCTCGCGGCCTGCGCCAGCCGTACTCCCTTGGGTACCAGCGCGCGCTGGACGCCCGCCAGGACGAGATCCAGCGCGACGGCGAGCAACGTCGTCAGCACCGCGCCCGCGACCACCTGCGGATAGTCCAAAATGGCCAGTCCGTCCAGCAGGAACCGGCCGAGTCCGCCGAGTCCGACGTAGGCGGCGACAGCGGCCGTCGCCACCAGTTGCAGCATCGAGTTCCGCACGCCGCCGAGTACCAGCGGCAGCGAGATGGGCACCTCGACCTTCCACAACCGTTGCCAGCCGGTCATCCCGATGCCCTGCGCCGCGTCGACCACGCCGTGATCGGTCGCCTGCAGGCCCGCGTAGGTCCCCGCGAGGATCGGCGGGATGGCGAGCACCACGAGCCCGATGATCGTCGAGATCTCGCTTTCGGTGAAGAGCAGGAACAAGAAGGTCACCAGGCCGAGCGTCGGCAGCGCGCGGATCGCGTTGCCCCCGCTCACCAGGAGTACCGCGCCGCGGCCGGTGTGCCCGACGTACAGCCCGAGCGGGATCGCGATCAGCAGCGCGAAGCACAAGGCCAGCACCGTGTAGCCGAGATGCTGCAGCAGCCGGGTGAGGACACCGTCCGTACCCTGCCAATGGGCCGGATCGCCGAACCAGTTCAGCACGTCGCCGATCATTTCGCCCCCGCCGTGGTCGCCACCCGGTCCCAGGGTGTGAGGAGATCGCGCAGCCGCACCAGCACCAGATCGACGATCAGCGCGAGCAGCAGCGTCGCGACGATGCCGACGACGATCGGGGAGAAGTACTCGCGCTGGAAGCCGTCGGTGAACAGCACGCCGAGCCCGCCGGTGCCGATCAGCGCGCCGACGCTGACCAGGCTGATGTTGCTGACCGAGGCCACCCGGATCCCGGCGGCGAGCACCGGCACGGAAAGCGGCAGTTCGACGGTGAGGAACCGGCGCGCGGGTTTGTAGCCGACCGCGGTCGCCGCCGCGACCACATGCGGCGGGACGGCGTCGAGCGCGTCCAGCACCGGGCGTACCAGCAGGGCGGCGGTGTAGACGGTGAGCGCGACGATGACGTTGACGCTGTCGAGGATCTTCGAGCCGATGATGCCCGGGATCACCACGAACAACGCCAGCGACGGGATCGTGTACAGCAGGTTCGACACCACCAGCAGCACGGACCGCACCGCGGGGAACCGGTGGCCGAGCCAGCCGGCCAGTACCGCGATCAGCAGGCCGAGTACCAGCGGCACCAGCGAAAGGTAGACGTGGTCGAGCAGGTCACCGAAGAACTGCGCCCGGTTGTTGGCGCTGCCGAGATAGCGCCCGAGTTCCCCGAAGAAGTCGCCCATCAGGAACCCAGCGGCAGCGCTTCGATCACCTCGAGGACCTGCTTGGCTCTGACCACACCGAGGACCTTGTTGCCGGAATCGACGACGACGCCGAGGCTCGCGGGCGACGACAGCGCCGCGTCGAGCGCGCCGCGGACCGGGGCCCCCTGCACGTACAGCGATCCGCCGGCGACGAGGTCGCTCTCGGCCAGCTCACCGTCCACAGAGGACTGAGGGCGGAGCCAGCCGCGCGGCTGGCCCTCGGCGTTCACCGCGAGCAGCCACTCGTCGGACGGCCCCGGCGCCGGCTTGCCGACCTCGACCCGCTCGACCTCCTCGACGACGATGCCGTCCGCCGAGAGGAACGAGAGCCCGCGGTACCCGCGGTCCTTGCCCACGAACGACGCGACGAAGTCGTCGACGGGATGGCGCAGCACGTCCGACGGCGTGCCGTACTGGGCGAGCACACCGCCCACGCGGAGCACGGCGATCTTGTCGCCGAGCCGCACGGCCTCGTCGATGTCGTGGGTGACGAACACGATCGTCTTCCCCAGCTGCGACTGCAGGCGCAGCAGCTCGTCCTGCAGTTCTTCCCGCACGATCGGGTCGACGGCGGAGAACGGCTCGTCCATCAGCAGCACCGGGGAATCCGCCGCGAGCGCCCTGGCGACACCGACGCGCTGCTGCTGGCCGCCGGAAAGCTGCGCGGGGTAGCGCTTGCCGAGTTCCGTGGGCAGGCCGACGGTTTCGAGCAGCTCGGCCGCGCGTTTGCGCGCCTTGCCCTTGTCCCAGCCGGACAACAGCGGCACGGTGGCGATGTTGTCCAGGACGGTCCTATGTGGAAAGAGACCCGCGTGCTGGATGACGTAGCCGATGCCGCGGCGCAGCAGGGCCGGGTCGCCGTCGCTGACGTCCTTGCCGTCGAGCAGCACCGTGCCCGAGGTCGGCTCGACCATGCGGTTGATCATCCGGAGCGACGTGGTCTTGCCGCAGCCGGACGGTCCGACGAAGACGGTGATGGTGCCGTCCTCGACGGTGAGGTTCAGGTCGTCGACCGCGACCGTCCCGTCCGGATACCGCTTGGTCACGCCACGGAACTCGATAGTCACGTGTCTCTCCCCATGTCTGGTCGAAAAACCGTAGCCCAGATCGTGGGCGTTGGCACGGTGTCTCAGGGATCGGTTCGCCGTCCCGTGTCCTAGGCTGCGCGCTGTGAGTTCTCTCGTCGACGACGTCCTGGCGGCGCACGGTGTCCAGGTGCGACCGCTCCATCAGGTGATTTCCCTGCTCCGGACGGATTGGCGTGACCTCGGCGAACTCATCCGCGTCAGCGCC
Source organism: Amycolatopsis orientalis DSM 40040 = KCTC 9412 (assembly GCF_000478275.1). Taxonomy (GTDB): domain Bacteria; phylum Actinomycetota; class Actinomycetes; order Mycobacteriales; family Pseudonocardiaceae; genus Amycolatopsis; species Amycolatopsis orientalis. The sequence goes on along the minus strand of NZ_ASJB01000043.1, from coordinate 178,512 downwards.
GCGCCACGCCGGAGTGTCGAAGACGTCCTGAACGCGCTCGGCGACGACCTCGAACGAGTCGAATCCCGCTTCCGGCTGGCCCCGGCCGCCCGCGAGAAGTACGCGCGCTTCGAGGCGCGGGACCGGAAAACCGACCCCGACCTGCTGAAGACCATCACCAGTTACGTCGAGAACGTGCCCGCTCCGATGGCCGCGCTCGACCACGTACAGGCGACGCCGGAGACCGTGCTGAACCGCGCGCTGTGGCTGGACGAGCGGTACGACCTCGGCACGGCGAAGCTGCTGTTCCTCGGCGACCACGACCTCACCTCCTTGGCCGTGCGCTCGCTGCGGCCCGACGCGGACCTCACCGTCGTCGACCTCGACGATCGCGTGCTGGCCTACATCGACGAACTCAGCGAGCGGTCGATCCGCACCCTCCACACGGATCTGCGGGTCGGCCTGCCACCCTCGGTCACCGGGCGGATGGATCTCGTGTTCAGTGATCCGCCTTACACTCCCGAAGGCATGGGCCTGTTCGCGGCACGCGGCGTCCAGGCGCTCGCCGAACCCTCGGACGGGCGACTGCTGCTCGCTTACGGTTACAGCCCCCGCCATCCCGCTCTGGGCGCACAGGTACAGCGGGCGCTCGCGACACTCGGGTTGACCTTCGAGGCGATCCTGCCGGATTTCAACCGGTACTTCGGGGCGCAGGCGATCGGGAGCGCGGCGGACCTCTACGTCTGCCAGCCGACCGCGAAGTCGAAGAAGAACCGCGGCGGCAAGGGGAAGGCCGCGATCTACACGCACGGCCCGCAGTCGGTGGAGTCCGCCGGGGCGGCCAAGCCGTCGCTGCTCGACAAGCTGCACGAGATCGCCACCGAAGGCGGGCTGGCGCTGGAATCGCGGCCGGTCGACTGGTCCGTCTCCGGGCCGGAGGGCGACGCGGTCGCGATGGACCTCTCGGCCGACCCCGGCCCGTGGCTCCTGCGGACCCTGCTGGGCACCAACGCGCGACGTCTGGCGCTGCTGGTCCCGAACTCGCATCCGGACCTGACCAACGCCGAGGCGCAGGGCGCGCTCAACCGGCTGGTCGGGGCGAAGTACCGGCTGCGGCTGCTGCGCAGCACCCCGGACAACCGGCACGCCGTCGTCGTCGCGGACGCCGTCGAACATCCGTCGGAACTGCTCACCCGGGCACACGCGCGGCTGGCGAACGTCTCGCTGGACGTCCCGTCGGATCTGACGGACGCGCGGCTGATCGACCTGCCGCGGCACCGGCTGACCGAACTGCTCGACTGAGTTCTGCTCGGCTGGGTTCCGCAACCCCCACACGCCATGAAAGGTCCTTTCCTTGCAAAATTTGCAAGGAAAGGACCTTTCATGGCATTTGAGAGGCTGTGAAAGTGCCCGTCACACCACGCCGTCGGCCTCGGCGGCCTTCGCGACCGCGGCGGCCACCTCGGGCGCGACCCGCGGGTCCAGCGGGCTCGGGACGATGCGGTCCGGACCCAGGTCGTCCTGCGCGACGGAGAAGATCGCCTCGGCCGCGGCCAGCTTCATGTTCTCGGTGATCGCCCGCGCACCGGAATCCAGCGCGCCGCGGAAGACGCCGGGGAACGCCAGCACGTTGTTGATCTGGTTCGGGAAGTCGCTGCGCCCGGTCGCCACGATCTTGGCGTACCGCGATGCCACGGCCGGGTGAACCTCGGGATCCGGGTTGGACAGTGCGAACACGATCGCGTCGTCGGACATCCCGGCCAGCAGCGTCTCGTCGATGGTCGCCCCGGACAGGCCGAGGAAGACGTCGGCGCCCTTCAGCGCCTCACCGAGTCCGCCGCGCAGACCGGCCGTGTTCGTGGTCTCGGCGAGCTTCCGCTTGATCGGGTTCAGCCCTTCGCGGCCCTCGTGGATGATCCCGCGCGAGTCGAGCACGGTGACGTCCGCGACGCCGGCGTTCTGCAGGATCCTGGCGCAGGCCACACCCGCCGCGCCCGCACCCGAGACGACCACGCGCTGACCGGAGATGTCCTTGCCGAGGACCTGGTTCGCCCCGCGCAGCGCGGCCAGCGTGACGATCGCCGTACCGTGCTGGTCGTCGTGCATGACCGGGCAGTCGAGGGCCTCCTTGAGCCGGTCTTCCAGCTCGAAGCAGCGCGGCGCCGAGATGTCCTCCAGGTTCACCGCGCCGTACGACGGGCGCAGCCGGACCAGGGTTTCGATGATCTCGTCGACGTCGGTGGTGTCGAGCACCAGCGGGATCGAGTCGAGCCCGCCGAAGGTCTTGAACAGGACCGACTTGCCTTCCATGACCGGCAGCGAGGCGCTCGCGCCGATGTCACCGAGACCGAGCACCGCCGTACCGTCGCTGACCACCACGACCAGCCTGTCCGCCCACGTGTACCGCTTCGCCTTGGCCGCGTCCTCGGCGATCGCCCGGCTCACCTTCGCCACCCCAGGCGTGTACGCGACCGAAAGGTCACGGGGCGAGGAGATCGGGCGTGTCGCGGCCACGGAGAGCTTGCCGCCCTCGTGTCCTTCGAAGATCTCGGTGTCGGTCACTGGCGTGGTCATCGTGGTTCCCGTCATTGCTTCCGCCGTGTCTAAGGACGGCGAAGTCTCGATTCGAGCGTAAGTCACTGCATTCTCCTGGGACTGCGAGCGGGGGAACTGGTAGATGGGCAGGCCGAAGGGCATGGCCCGGCCCACCTGGGGTAACTCGTCCTCCGACACGGCAGCCCAGCGCGGTAGCGCCGGCCTGTCGGCGAAGCGTCCAATCGGCCGTCGGTGCCGTGGGTGTGGCGACGGCCGCGGACGCGGCGGTCCGATCATTGTGACAGGACCACGGACCAGTGTGCCCCTCTGGTGCGGTTGATGTCACAAACGGGCCCGGCTTTCCGCAGCTCAGGAGTGGTTTCCCAAGACGTCCGTCCGGCTTGGGAAGGCGGTGCCTGCCCTCGTTAGCATTGACGTCATGCAAGCCAGGCGCCTCAGCATCCCCGAGTGCTTCGAATTCACCCCTCGGGTTTTCCCCGATCACCGCGGCCGGTTCGTGGCGCCTTTCCAGGAGGAGACGTTCACCAAGACGGTCGGGCATCGGCTTCGCCTGGCACAGACCAACACCAGCGTTTCCCGGCGCGGCGCCATCCGCGGCGTGCACTTCGCGGACACGCCTCCCGGGCAGGCGAAATACATCTACTGCGCACGCGGTTCGCTGCTCGATGTCGTCGTCGACCTCCGTGCCGGCTCGCCCACCTTCGGCGAATGGACGTCGGTGCTGCTCGACAGCACCGAGTACAAATCGGTCTACCTCGCCGAAGGCCTCGGCCACGCCTTCATGGCGCTGGAAGACGACACGGTGATGGTCTACCTCTGCTCCGAGCCGTACAACCCGGCGGCCGAGCACGGCATCAACCCGATGGACGCCGACCTCGCGCTGCCGTGGCCGCACGACATCGAACCCCTGCTGTCCGAAAAGGACACTGACGCGCCCAGCCTCAAAGAGGCCTTGGAGCAGGGAATTCTCCCGCGTTACGACGAGTGCGTCGCGTACTACGAGAAGCTGCGGGCCGAAGGCTAGGGCAGCACGTCCTCCCGCAGCACCCGGTCCACGTTCCGCTCCGCCAGCGCGGTGATCGTCACGAACGGGTTCACCCCGGTGCTGCCCGGGATCAGCGATCCGTCGGTCACGTAGAGGTTCCGGTAGCCCTTCACCCGGCCGTACAGGTCGGTGGCCTTGCCGAGGACCAGCCCGCCCAAGGGGTGATAGGTGAACCGGTTCTCGAACGACCTCGTATCCCCGAACAGATCACTCCGGTAGATCGTGCGGTTCGCCCGGTTGACCTTGTCGAACAACGACTTCGCCGCGTCGATCGACGGCCTGCCCTGCGAAGCGCGCCACTGGAGCCGCGCGGAGTCGCTGGCGGCGTCGTAGGTGAAGTGGCCGCGTTCGGGGTTCTTCGTGATCGCGAGGTACAGGCTCAGCCACGTCTCGATCCCGGCGGGCACCGGCGCGACCTCGGCGAAGACGGGGTTGACCGGGTCGTCCCACGCGTCGATGCCGAGCGCGGGCATCCCCGACTGCAGTGAGCCGCCGAGGTCCCACGCGTGGTTGGCGCGGCCCAGCATCACGTTGCCGTTGGTCCCCCAGCCGCGGCCGACCTCGTCGTTCAGTTCGGGCAGCGTCCCGGTTTCCCGCGCCCGCACGAGCAATTCCGTCGAACCGAGGCTGCCGGCACCGAGGAAGAGGTACTTCGCACCGAGCTGTTTCCTCGCCACGACCGTGCCGTTCTCCGACGTTTCGTGTACTGCCAGCACGTAGGTGCCGTCGGTCTGGCGCGTGATCCCGCGGACCTGGTGCAGCGTCTTGATGGTCACGTTCCCGGTGCCGAGCGCGGCCGCGAGATAGCTCTTGTCGAGGGAACGCTTGCCGTGGTTGTTGCCGTAGATGACCTCGGACGCGAGCGCCGACCGCGGCACCGTGCCCGCTTCTTCCTGTTTCAGGTACTCGAAGTCGTAGACACTGGGCACGAACACCGTTTTGAGTCCCGCTCGCGCCGCCGCCTTCCGGGAAACCCTCGCGTAGCGGTAGGAACGACAGGTTTCGAACCACCGCGGGTCGATGTTGTTCACCCCGAGCGCCCGGTTGGCCCGGGGAAAGTACGTCCCGTACATCTCGTCCGCGTCGACGGCGGGCAGGATCTCCTCGAAGTACGACCGCCTCGGCGTCACGGCCATCGCGCCGTTGACCAGCGAACCGCCGCCGACCCCTCGGCCGACGTAAACGGACATGTCGCCGTAGTCCACCCTGTCGAGGACACCGGGGTACCGGTCGATGTCGCGGTTGGCCAGGTCGAGCCAGAGGAAGGACGCGAGCGGGGCCTGCGTCCGGTTCTTGAACCACATGGCCCGCCGGTCGGGCTGGAGCATGTCGCAGAAGACCTTGCCGTCGGGGCCGGGTTTCGCCCACAGCTTGCCCATTTCGAGCATGACGGTGGGGATCCCGGCCTCGCCGAGGCGGAGCGCGGTGACGGCGGCGCCGTATCCGGTGCCGATGACGACGGCGGGCGAGAAGTTTTGTGCCGGCTGCCCGGCACGCGCGGTGGAAATCGTGGTCAGCCCGAGAGCGGCGGCGGAGTTGAGTGCGGTGAACCCGAGGAAAGTGCGGCGCGACAGTGGGGACATGGGCCGATGATCACCCGCCGCTTCCGGCCGCTTCAAGACCGAATCCGAAGAGGATTCGCGTCAGCTGGGTAAACACCGTTAATGTTCACTCGAACGTGGCGATTTCCGGGATCCCCCTGGGTACTTTCCCCGATGTGGCCGCAAGCGGCGCAGACCACTCTTTCCAGTCATGAGACGTCTTCTCGCAGCGACCGCGGCCGCACTGTCCGCCGCCGCCCTCTTCGCTTTCCCCGGCCTCGCCTCCGCGGCGCCGTCACCCTTGCCCGACTTCGACTTCTCCGCGTGCCCCGCCCCGCCCGCCAACGCCGATCCTGGCACCTGGCGCTGTGAAGTCTTTGTCTCCCAAGGAGTCCTGACCGTCGGCGACCGGGAGATCGCGCTCGGGGAGATGCGGCTGACGTTCTCCGAGGGCGAGGTGGACGGGAAGTACGCACAGGTCTTCGGCGAACTGCGCCACGCTCCCGCGAGGATCGATGGCGCTTTCGGCGCGAGCATGCAGCTGAAGTACGGCGGCTACTCGGACTTCCAGTCGAACGACGAACGCCGCGGCGAACTGGACCTGTACGCCGTTCTGCGACATCCCTTGCTGCCCAAGGGATGCACGCTCGGGACGTTCGACGCGCCGCTCCACTCGGTCGTCAAGGACGATCCCGCCGTGCCCTTCGAGGTGCTCTCGCAGAACCCGAAGACGGTGAAGTTCGGCGTCGTGGACACGCAACTCGCCCTGCCCCGCACGACCGGTTGCGGACGGCTGGCGCCGGTGGCCGACCGCCTGCTCGGCCTGCCGTCACCGAGCGGCGCGAACACCTTCAAGCAGACGACCTACGTGCAGTTCAAAACCCTCTGACCACCCGCATTTCGTCCTCTGAATGCGGCGCTGGGGTCGTGAGTGGTAAGTGTCGTTAGAACGACACTTACCACTCACGACGCAAGTCGGCGAGGTGTTCGGTGACGCGATCGAGGAACCTCCTCAGCGAGGTCAAAGTGACCACTTCGCCGGTCTCAAAGGAGACGCAGGGAGGCTTCTCGACATCAGGGTCATATGCCGTCACCGTGACCAGTGCGTCACCCGGCAAGACTGCGCCCGCCGAGGACGTTCCACCCCACGAAGACGGGGCTGGACGCGCCTCGCTCAGCTGATAGATCCAAGCCTCGTCGCTGTCCAGGCGGGTCGCCTGGACGCACAAGAGTTCGTCACCGTCCTCGAACACCTCGATCGCCATTCCGGAATCCTGGCATGCCGATCCGCGAAGGTGCTCACTTCTTCTTTGTCACCCAGATGGTGATGGTCGCGGTCACGACGACCTTCCCGTTCGTGTCGGTGATCGTCACCGGTACGGGAAGCTCGAAACCCTCGTCGCCGAATTCCGGCAACTCCGGCAGTTCGGCGACGGCCCGCAGGCCGGTCTCCGCCTTCGCGACGTAGGAGACCGTCATCCCCTTGGGCAGCCAGCGATGCGTCGTCGGGACGGTCGCCTCGGCGAGCATGCCCATGGCGATCTCGGCGAGGTTGCACGCCGCGATCGCGTGAAAGGTCTTGATGTGGTTGTAAACACCCCACCACTTCGGGGACGTCACCTCACACCGGCCGGGACGCAGTTCGCGCACCGACGGGAGCACCGTCCGGAAGTACGGCACACGCAGGCACATCGCCGCCGAGAACAGCTGTTTGCCGACCGGCTTGCCCGCCAGCCGGTTCCACATCGCGTAGGTCGGGTTCTGCGCCATCACGGTCTCCTCACCATGTTACTCGTCGGTAGCATAACCGGACCGCAGGCTATATTCGCAACGTGGCACATCGGCTCTTCCTCCTCCGGCACGGCCAGACCGAGTGGTCCGTCAACGGGCGGCACACCGGACGCACCGACATCCCGCTCACGACGGCGGGCGAGGGACAGGCCCGCGCGGCGGGCGGTTCCCTGCGCGCGGTGCTCGGCGGCTCCCCCGCGCTCGTCCTGTCCAGCCCCCGCACCCGCGCGCTCCGGACGGCCGAACTGGCCGGGCTGCGCGTCGACGAGGTCACCGAAGAGCTGGCCGAATGGGATTACGGCGACTACGAAGGCATCACCACCCCGGTGATCCGCGAGACCGTTCCCGGGTGGACGGTCTGGTCGCATCCGATCCCCGGCGGCGAAAGCGCGGAGGACGTCAACACCCGCGCGGACAAGCTGATCGACCGCGTCCGCGAACCTCTCGGCAAGGGCGACGTGATCCTGGTCGGCCACGGGCACTTCAGCCGTGTCCTGGTCGCGCGCTGGATCGGGCTGCCGTCGACGGCGGGCGTCCACTTCGGACTCGACCCGGCCGGCATCGCGGTACTCGGCGACGAACGCGGCGAACCGCAGATCGAACACCTCAACCTGCTCCCCACCACGGAGGATTAGTGTCCGACGAGCGCATCCGGCGCATCAAGGAAGAAGACGTCGACGCCGTCGTCCGGCTCGTCTACGACCTCGCCGAATTCGAACGCGCCCCCGACGAATGCCACCTCACCCCCGAGCAGCTGCGCACCGCGCTGTTCGGGGAGGCACCGGCACTGTTCGGTCACGTCGCCGAGGTCGACGGCGAAATCGTTGGTTACGCGCTCTGGTTCCTCAACTTCTCCACGTGGCGCGGGGTGCACGGCATCTATCTGGAGGACCTCTACGTCCGGCCCGAACAGCGCGGCTCCGGCCTCGGCAAGGCACTGCTGGCCACCCTCGCGGCGGTCTGCGTCGAGCGCGGTTACGCCCGTCTCGAATGGTCGGTGCTGAACTGGAACCCGGCGCAGGGGTTCTACAAGTCCCTCGGCGCGGTGCCGATGGACGAGTGGACCGTGGACCGGCTCACCGACGAGCCCTTGAAGGCGCTCGCGGCCCAGGTCTAGCCGTTTAGCGTCCGAGGTCTAGCGGCCGTCCTGTTCCTCGCGCTCACGCCGCGCCGCACGACCCGCGGCACCGTCGCGTTCGGCGGCCTCTTCCTCGGTCTCGCCTTCGCGCAGCCCGAGCGCCCAGGCGCGCGACGGGCGGCGGAACAGCAGCACGATGACGCCGACGCCGATCAGGCCCAGCGGCACGCCCCACAGCGGCTGCCCGGAGGGGCCCGCGCCGTACCAGCCGACGCCGACCAGGATCAGCGCGACGACCACCCCTGGCGACCTCGCCCAGGTCTTCCCCAGCACCAGGCCGGCCGCGCAGGCCAGCGTCCCGGCGGCGAGGACGAGGTAATAGGCGACCTCGGCCACCAGGTTCTCCGGTCCGGCCTGGCCGTTGACCAGGAGCAGGACCGCGAACACGATCAGGGCGAGTCCCGGCAGCGCGGTGATGATCCCGGCGAGGCGGACTTCGCGGGGCGCGGGCGAGAGCTTGTCGGCGATGGACACGGCGAAACAGCCTTCCAGGCTTCCGGACACGGAGATCCACCAGGGCGGGTCACCGTACGTGAGCACATTCGATCGTATGCCACCCGGACGGCCGGTTTCCCCTGACCGCCGGGTGGGAAGAATTGGAGACGTCGTCGATGAGCGGGCGGTCGGCCCGGGTGCACTTGTCACGACGCGCTGTCATCCCCGGCAGTGAGGAGGGACGCCCGCCACAGGGTCACCAGGTGCAGCTTCGAGGACGCACGTGCCGTTGAGCTTCGCGTCACCTGACGCTCCCCTCTTCGGGCCGAAGTCACTTACCCTGCGGTAGTGCGTGCCATCCTCGTCGTGAACCCCCAGGCCACCTCGACCACCGCGGGTGGCCGTGACGTGCTGGCGCACGCGCTGGCCAGCCAGGTGAAGCTCGACGTCGTGGAGACCGACTACCGCGGCCACGCGATGGCCGTGGCGCGCTCCGCCGCCCGCGACGGGATCGACCTGGTGGTCGCCCACGGCGGCGACGGCACGGTCAACGAGGTCGTCAACGGTCTGCTCGCGGACTCCGACGGCGATCCGGCCGAAATCGGCGAAGTCCCCATGCTCGGGGTCGTGCCGGGAGGCTCGGCGAACGTCTTCGCCCGCGCGCTGGGGATCGCGCACGATCCGGTGGAAGCGACCCACCAGCTCCTCAACGCCATCGAGAACGACCGGAGCCGCGCGGTCGGCCTCGGACTCGCCGACGGCCATTGGTTCACCTTCAACGCCGGCCTGGGCTGGGACGCCGACGTCGTCGGCCGCGTGGCCAAGCGACGCGGCAAGCAGACCACCGCGGGGCTCTATCTCCGGGCCGCCGTGGCGTCGCATCTGCGGCCCCCGCTCGGCAGGCCACCCCTCACCGTGCGGATCCCGGGTGAAGAGCCCACCGAAGTGCTGACCGCTTTCGTGTCCAACACCGATCCATGGAGTTACCTGGGTGACCGTCCCGTTCACCTGAACCCGGGCAGCTCGTTCGACACCGGATTGGGCCTTTTCGCGTTGAGCGGTCTGGGATTGCCCACCGTGTTCAAGCATGTACGGCAGGCATTGCTCACGAAGAGCAACCAACGCGGACGACGTCTCCTTCGTCACGATGACCTGCCGATGATCCGCATCGACGCTGCTGAACCGGTAAACTTCCAGGTGGACGGCGACCTCGTCGGCCAGCGGACGAGGGTGGAGTTCTTCAGCGTCCCGGGAGCACTGACAGTAACCGTCTGACGACCGGACCGCTGATCGCCTGCGGCAAAGTACGACCTGCCGCTCATCGACGCAGAACCTCCGCTCACCGCATCGGCCTTCCCTTCGGGAGACCGTTTCGGAACGAAACCGCAGGTCAGGAGCGTCGCTCGGCCGGGTGAGCTGACTCACCGATCTTCAGAAAACCCTTGTCGAAACGGGTGCTTCGTGAAAGCATTCACAAGCACCCAAAAAAACGACCGCCATGACGACTATGGCGCGGAGTACCGCGCCGTTATGAAGGAGCTCAGAAACATGGACTGGCGCCATGACGCGGCCTGCCGAGACGAGGACCCCGAGCTGTTCTTCCCCGTGGGAACCAGTGGTCCGGCTCTGTCGCAGGTAACGCAGGCGAAGGCCGTGTGCCACCGCTGCACCGTCGCATCCGACTGCTTGGCCTGGGCATTGGCCAGCGGGCAGGACGCAGGCGTCTGGGGCGGGATGAGCGAGGACGAGCGACGGGCCCTGAAGCGCCGTCGTACGCACATCGGCACGCGTACCTCCGCCTGAGTCTTTCGAGACTCAGCACTCTTCATCTCAGCATCACAGCGCAGAACTCAAAGTAGCGACAACACCCCAAGCTTCGGGAAATCCCGCGGCGCAGTGGCTGCATGGCCCTGCGTTGCGAGGTGACACGTACCCGACTTGAGCTTAACAAGCGAGGCCGACACGCCCCCACGGGGGTGTGGCTTCACTGGACTTTCACGAAGTCCTCCCGCGGAACCGTTGCAGGGCCGGCGCCACTTCTCTTCGGGCGCCGGCCCTTAAACGTGTCCGGGTGGGACAGTCCACTGAGGATGATCAAAGAGGACTGTCCACTACGGCCGGTTCAGAGCCTGCGCGAAAGCGGGATCCGCAAGGCGGCCTCGGTGCCCGCCCGGCGGCCGCCCGATTCCTCGGATTCCCCGCGTAGTCCGCGCAGGGACAGCGAACCGCGCAGTTCCGACTCCACCAGCGTCCGCACGATCTGCAGCCCGAGGCCGTCGCTGCGTTCGAGGGAAAATCCCGAAGGCAGTCCGCGCCCGTTGTCCCGGATGACGACGTCGAGCCAGCGGGCCGACCGTTCCACCACGAGTTCGACCTTGCCGGGCCGTCCGCCGGGGAACGCGTGCTCGATGGCGTTCTGGACCAGCTCGGCCAGCACCATCACCAAGGGCGTCGCGATCTCGGCGACGACAACGCCGAACGAACCGGTGCGCGAAAGCCCGACCTGGGATTCGGCCGTCGCGACCTCGCCGACCATCGGCAGGACGTTGTCGAGCAGCTTGTCGAGATCGACCCGCTCGTCCACGGAGATGGACAGCGCCTCGTGCACCATCGCGATCGACGAGACCCGGCGCACGGACTCGCCGAGCGCCAGCCGTGCCTCCTCGCTGGAGGTCCGGCGCGACTGGAGCCGCAGCAGCGCGGCCACGGTCTGCAGGTTGTTCTTCACCCGGTGGTGGATCTCGCGGATGGTCGCGTCCTTCGACAGGAGGGCGCGGTCGCGGCGCTTCACCTCGGTGACGTCGCGCACCAGCACCAGCGCGCCGGCGGCCTGCCCGGCCGGGCGCAGCGGCAGCGCACGGAACAGCACGACGGCGCCGCGGCGTGAATCCGCCTCCGTACGGCTGCTGGGCTTGCCGTCGAGCGCCTCGATGATCCGGTGCGAGACCTCGGTCGCGTCGAACGGGTCGCGGATGAGGGACCTGGTCAACGGCGCCAGCCGCTGCCCGACGAGGTCGGATTCGTGCCCCATCCGGTGATAGGCCGACAACCCGTTCGGGCTGGCGAAGACCACGGTGCCGGTCGGGTCGAGGCGGATCAGGCCGTCGCCGACCCGCGGGCTGGTGTGCGTGTCCGTCTGGTTCCCCGGGCTGGGGAAGGTGCCGTCGACGATCATCTGGCACAGGTCGCCCGCACTGCCGAGGTAGGCGATCTCGAGCGGGCTCGGCACCCGGGAGGCCGCCAGGTTGGTCTCGCGGCTGAGGACGGCGATCACCGTGCCGCCGAACACCACCGGGATGGCCTCGCGGCGCATCGGCAGGTCGCGGTACCAGTGCGGGTCTTCTTCACGGCAGATCCGCACCTCGCGGCTCGCCTTGGCCAGCTGCGGATGCTCGTCCACGGTGAACCGGGAGCCGACGACGTCCTCCGGATGGGCCGTGGGCGCCGTCGTAGGGCGTGCGTGCGCGACACAGACGTAGTCGCCGCCGTCGGGCTGGAGCTCTTCGGAGACGGCGACCCAGAGCAGGAAGTCGGCGAAGGAAAGGTCGGCCAGCAGCTGCCATTCGGCGACCACGGTCTGGAGATGATCCGCGGCTTCGCCGGACAGACCGGTGTTCTCGGCGAGCAGATCGGAAAGGGTGGACACGTCCCCATCCAAGCAGGGTGAGGGCCGCATGACACACTGAAGAGGTTGACCCTGGCCCAGCGGTGTCGTATCACCCCGCGAGGGCCACTTGGACAAGGAGTGGAACATGTCGAAGCGCGCCCGCAAGCGTCGCGACCGTAAGAAGAACGGCGCGAACCACGGCAAGAAGCCCAACGCCTGATCATCGATCAGACGGCGAAGGCCCCCGCACCGATCCGGTACGGGGGCCTTCGCGTGTCCGAGGCGCTTATTCGAAGGTCTGCTCGATCTTGAGCTCGGTGCGCTCGATGGTGATCGCGCCCTTGCTCTGCACGGTCTGGCGGATCGAGGCCCGCAGCCGGGACTTCAGGTCGTCCGGCGCGTGGTCACCGCCGCACTTCCTGGCGAGCAGCTGCTTGATGTGCTCGTCGATGCCGTATTCCTCGAGGCACGGCGGGCAGTCCTCGATGTGCTTGCGCAGGGCCGCGTCGCGCTCGGCACTGCACTCCTTGTCGAGCAGCAGGTAGATGTCGGCGAGGGCTTCCTCGCATTTGACCTTGTCGTCCGCGCCGCTGCAGTAGTCGTCGGTCATCGCCCCGCCACCTCCTGCTGTTTGCCGGCGCGGATGAAGCCCCGCTCGCGGGCGACATCGGCGAGCAGGTCACGGAGCTGGGCGCGGCCGCGGTGCAGCCGGGACATCACGGTGCCGATGGGCGTGTCCATGATCTCGGCGATCTCCTTGTACGCGAAACCTTCGACATCGGCGAGGTAGACCGCGAGGCGGAACTCCTCGGGCAGCTTCTGCAGCGCTTCCTTGACGTCGGCGTCAGGCAGGTTGTCCATCGCCTCGACCTCGGCCGAGCGCAGCCCGCTGGAGGTGTGGCTCTCCGCCTTGGCGATCTGCCAGTCGGTGATCTCCTCGGTGGGCTGCTGCACCGGCTGGCGCTGACGCTTGCGATAGCCGTTGATGTAGGTGTTCGTGAGGATGCGGTACATCCACGCTTTGAGGTTCGTACCCGCCTTGAAGGAGGCGAAGGCCGCGTACGCCTTCAGATACGTCTCCTGGACGAGATCCTCGGCGTCGGCGGGATTCCGGGTCATCCGCATGGCGGCCGAGTACAACTGATCGAGCAGGGGCATCGCGTCCCGCTCGAAGCGCTCGGCCCGCGCGGCCACCTCTTCGGCGTCCGTGCCCGTTTCCGGCGCGGGATTCTGCGTGCTCGGCAAACCGTTCCCTTCCCGATCGGCGTCGATGCGCTTGTGCGCATGAGACGTCGTCGAGTTTACGCGCGGGCGGATCACCTGGCCGCCCGGCGTGCGCGGGATCAGGATTCGGGGAGCTTCGAGTGTGGTGGACACGTGCCTTTCAACAGTGCGGCCCGGCCGGGCATTCCCGGGCACGCTCGTAGACTCCGCCCATGGCAGGCAAGGGAACCCCGGCGACGGCGCTGCTGGCGAAGCAGAAGGTGCCGCATGTGCTGCACGCTTACGAGCACGATCCGCGCGCCGAGTCGTACGGCCTCGAAGCGGTCGAGGCGCTGGGGCTGGAGCCCGCGCGCGTGTTCAAGACACTGGTCGCCGAGGTCGACGGGAAACTGACCGTCGGTGTGGTCCCGGTCACCGGTCAGCTGGATCTGAAGGCGCTGGCGGCGGCCGCGGGCGGGAAGAAGGCGAAGATGGCCGACCCCGCGGCCGCGCAGCGCGCGACGGGGTACGTGCTCGGCGGGATCTCCCCGCTCGGACACCGGAGCCGGCTCCCGGTGGTGATCGACGCCTCGGCGGAGAAGTTCGAGACGGTGCACTGCTCGGCCGGGCGCCGCGGCCTGGAGGTCGAACTCGCACCCGCCGACCTGGTGCGGCTCACCGGTGCCGTCCTGGCCCCCATCGCCGCCTGACTCCCCTCCCCGCCGGACCCCTCGCATTTCGTCCTCTGGATGCGGTAGTTGCCATACGCAAGTACCGCATCCAGAGGACGAAATGCGTCAGGTGAGGGGGCGCAGCACTCGCTCGAGCCATTCGGCGGCCGCGCGAGACACGCCTTCGAGGTCGGCGCTGAGGTTGTGGTCGCCCTTGAGCACCACGATCTCGTGATGCGGACCGCCCTTGGGCAGGCCGAAGGGGTCACGCTCGCCCTGGACGACCAGCGTCGGCACCTCGACGGCGTCCAACTCGGCCTGTCGGGTCTTCTCCGGCTTCCCCGGGGGATGCTCGGGGAAGGCCAGGCAGAGCACCGCCACCGCCTGTCCCGCCGCGGCCGTCCGGCAGGCGACGCGAGCGCCGGAGGACCGGCCGCCGAACACGATCGGGAGATCGTCGAACCGCGCGGAGATCTCGTCGGCCACGGTGAGCCAGGCGGTGTCGAGCTGCGTGGCCGGAGCGGGTGCGCGACGGCCCGCGACCCGGTACGGCTGCTCGACGAGCGCGACGTGCACCCCGGCCGCCTGCGCCGCCCGCGTGACCGCGACCAGATCCTTCGCGCCGATGCCGCCGCCCGCGCCGTGACCGAGCATCAGCACGGCGATGCCCTCCTCGGCGCAGTGCAGCTCGGCCCGCGCGGGGCCGTAAGCGGTGTCGATCTCCAGTTTCGTCATGGGTTCGGCAGCTCGAAGAGCGCGCTGTCGGCGGCGGGTTCGACGCGGTCCAGCAGCTCCGGGCCGTTGTTGCGGACGTTGTTGACCAGGCTGGACACCGGCCGCAGCTCGATCGTGTCGACCAGTTCCGCCGGGGGCGGGACGAGCAGGTCTGTGACGTCCGGCAGGTCGGGGTCGAGCCAGGTGTCCCACTTCTCGCGCGGCATCAGCAGCGGCATGCGGTGGTGGATGTCGGCGAGCCTGCCGACCGAGTCCGTGGTGATCACCGAAAAGGTGATCAGCGGGTCGGCGTCCTTGTCGTCCTTCGGCCGCCAGCTTTCCCAGATGCCGGCGAAGGCGAGCGAAGCGTCGTCGGGGCCTGTCATGAAGAAGGGCTGCTTCTCCTTGCCGTCACGGCGCCACTCGTACCAGCCGTCGGCCGGGACGAGGCAGCGCCGGGCGGACACCGCCTTCTTGAAGGACGGCTTCTCCTTCGCGGTCTCGGCGCGCGTGTTGATCATCTTCGAGCCGATGCCCGGGTCCTTCGCCCAGAACGGGACCAGGCCCCACCGCATCATCCTCAGCGACCGGACGGCCGGTTCGTCCTCGAGCACCGCGCCGTCGGCGTCCCGCGGATGCCGCTGCACCACGGTGACGACGTCCTTGGTCGGCGCCACGTTGTGATCGGTCCGGATCCGGCCTTCGGTCAGGTCCACCGCGGCGAACTCGTCGATCAGCGCGGCGGGGTCCTTCGTGGCGGCATAGCGCCCGCACATGCGAAAACCTCCTCGTCGAAGAGCCATCGTTACACGCTCGCCAGAGGTTGGCGAGCGGCATGGGATCATTCTTCCGCGGTGTTCGAAGAGCAGGAGGCGGTTTGTCGGGCAAGGACTGGCGCAGACTGGACGAATCCGATGTGCGGATCCGTCCCGGCAAGGGCACCAGACCGCGCAGCAAACGCCGCCCCGAGCACGCCGACGCCTCCACCGCGATGGTCATCGGGAAGGACCGGGGGCGCTGGACCTGCGCCATCGACGCGGATCCGGACCGGGTCGTCACCGCGATGCGGGCGCGCGAGATGGGCCGGGTCTCGGTCGTCGTCGGCGACACCGTCGGCATCGTCGGCGACGTGAGCGGCAAACCGGACACCCTCGCCCGCATCATCCGGGTGGACGAACGCTCCAGCGTGCTCCGCCGGACGGCGGACGACACCGACCCCTTCGAACGGGTGGTCGTCGCCAACGCCGCGCAGTTGCTGATCGTGACCGCGCTGGCCGACCCCCCGCCGCGCACCGGGTTCATCGACCGCTGCCTCGTCGCCTGCTACGCGGGCGGGCTCGAACCGGTCCTGTGCCTGACGAAGGCCGACCTCGCCAGCCCGGACGAACTCCTCGCCGGGTACGCGGGCCTCGACATCCCGGCCGTGGTCACCCGGCACGACGAGCATCCGGACGAGCTGACCGAGCGGCTCAAGGGCCGGGTCACCGCGCTGGTCGGGCATTCCGGGGTCGGGAAGTCCACTTTGGTCAACCGGCTGGTGCCGGACGCCGGACTGGCGACCGGCGTGGTCAGCGCGGTCGGCAAGGGCAGGCACACGTCCGTCGCCGCGGTCGCGCTCGCCCTGCCCGGCGGCGGCTGGGTGGTCGACACCCCCGGCGTCCGCTCGTTCGGGCTCGCGCACGTGACCGCCGACGACATCGTGCTCGCGTTCGAGGAATTCGCTGAGGCGGCCGAGGAATGCCCCTCCGGCTGCGGTCACCTCGGGCCGCCGTCGGATCCGGACTGCGCCCTCGACGACGTGGTCACCGAGGGTCACGCTAGCCCGGAGCGACTGGTCTCTCTGCGCCGCCTTTTGGGCTCCCGAGCAGGTCACGAAGACGATCGGTAACTAATTTCGGCGAGCCGCGATAACCCGTTCGGATTAGATCAACTTTTCTGAGGGGTCCTTTTGAAGCGCGTAACCATCCTCGCCGCCATCACGACGGCCGCCGCACTGGCGCTGTCCGCTTGCGGCGGCGAGACGCAGCCCGGCGCGGCTGCCCCCGCTTCTTCCGAAGCGAAGAGCTCACTTTCGTCGCCGCTCGGCGACTCGATCCAGCTCGCGGCGCTGACCCGCGAGAGCACCAAGAAGGCCAAGTCGTCGAAGATGACGATGGAGACCGTCGCGGGCGCCGAGAAGAGCACCGCGTCCGGGCAGGGCCTGTACGACGGCGAGAACAGCAAGCTCGCGATGATCATGGACAGCGACGGCAAGAAGCTCGACATGCTGTTCATCGACAACGCGCTGTACTTCAAGCTCGACGCGGAGGACAAGGCCGAGCTGAAGACCGACAAGGCGTACGTGAAGATCTCGCCCGAGGGCAAGGATCCGATCTCGCAGCTGCTCGGCAAGATGATGTCGAAGGCCGTCAAGGACAGCGACCCGTCCCGCACCCTCGAGCAGATCTCGAAGGCGGGCAAGATCACGAAGTCGGACCAGGTCGAGCTGAACGGCGAGCTGACCAACCACTACGTCATCGACGTCGACGTACGGAAGGCACTCGCCCTGATCATGGGCGAGATCGGCATCCCGCTGCCCGCCGAAGCCGTCAAGCAGCTCGACGCGAAGCTCGAGGGCAAGAACGTCACCATCCTCACCGAACTGTGGCTCAACGCCGACCAGCTGCCGGTGCAGGTCATCTCGGACCAGACCGCGTTCGTGAAGGCGATGGGCGCCCCCGGCGACGGTGTCGCCAAGACCACGGTCAAGTACACCGACTGGGGTGGCCCGGTCACCGTCGCCGCCCCGCCCGCGGACCAGGTCGGCGACATGGCGGAGATCATGAAGAAGGGCGGCCGGTGACGGGCACCGCGGTCAAACTCGTCGCGGCGGCCGCGGCCCTGGGCCTCCTGCTCACGGGCTGCGGCACCCGCCCGGACGCCCCGGCGGAGAACAAGGGTGGCGAGCTCGCGCTGGCCACCCCGTTCACCGACGCGCTCGGCCTCGTCGAAGCCGCGAAGCAGGGGACGCGCAAGTCCAAGTCCTCCAAGGCGACCATCGACGCCGTACAAGGAGACTCCAAGGTCACGGGCACTTTGCTGGCGTACTACGACGGTGTCGCCACGAAGGTCGAGGCGAATATGACCGCCGACGGCGAATCCGGCATCCTGCGCCTGGTCGACCAGACCCTGTTCGTCAAGCTTCCCCCGGCCGAGAAGGCCGAGCTCAAGACGGACAAGAACTGGGGCAAGATCGACCTGAACAGCGAGGACCCCCGAACGAAGGCCATGGGGAAGGCCATGCTGAAGTCGTTCGAGATGGGCGACCCGGCGAAGCTGCTGGAACTGGTCGAAAAGACCGGCAGCATCATCAGGTCGGAGCAGACC
Organism: Amycolatopsis orientalis DSM 40040 = KCTC 9412; assembly: GCF_000478275.1. Classification (GTDB taxonomy): domain Bacteria; phylum Actinomycetota; class Actinomycetes; order Mycobacteriales; family Pseudonocardiaceae; genus Amycolatopsis; species Amycolatopsis orientalis. Next base: position 160,466 of record NZ_ASJB01000043.1, on the reverse strand, counting down.
CAGCTGACCGGCGTCCCGGTGAACCACTACTTCGTGGAATTCGACGCCAAGAAGCAGTTCGACCTGTTCGTCGGTGATGACATCCCGGCCGACCAGCGGGCGAAGTTCGAAAAGCGGTTCGAAGGCAAGGATCTGCGGATCCCGGCGGAGCTGTGGCTCAACGCCGAGCAGCTGCCGCTGAAGATCACCATGGACATGACCTCGTTCATGAAGTCGATGGGCGGTCGCGAGACCGGCGAGGCCAAGTCGACCTACCTCTACAGCGACTGGGGCACGCCGGTGGACGTCACCCCGCCGCCCGCCGCCGAAGTCGGCGACTACCTCGAAATGGCGAAGAAGGCAGGGCGCTGAAGCCAGGCCATGCGCGTGAAGGCCCCCTTCCCTCGGTTCAGCCGAGGGAAGGGGGCCTTCACGTTCCGCGGTTCACTGGCTACGGTAGTGGTACAGACCATTCACCCGAGGGAGTCCTATGCGTGCCACCGGATTCGCCGCCGTCTGTACCGCTCTCCTGTTGCTGGGCGGCTGTTCCGCCGGCCAGGAACCGGCGGCGCCACCGGTGGCCGCCGACGCGGCGCAGCTGGCCTCGGCGGCAGGTGCGGGCACGCAGAAGGCCCGGTCGTCCAAGATCGCGCTGGAGACCACCGCCGACGACGGCCGCAAGGTCGTGGTGACCAGCTCCGGGCTCTACGAAGGACCGAACAGCAAGTTCTCCATGGTCGCCGAGGTCGCGGGCGAGAAACGGGACCTGATCTTCGCCGACGGCGTCCTCTACTACCACCTGTCCGACGCACAGGTCCAGGAACTGAAGACCGGCAAGGAATGGGTCAAGATCACCGCCGGTGGCAAGGACGCGATCTCCGCGGCGAACGGCGAGCTGATGACGCAGGTCGTCGAGACGATGGATCCGACGCGCACGATCGACCGGATCTCGAAGTCCGGCAAGGTCGTCAAAACCGAGCAGGCCGACGTGAACGGCACGGCCACCACGCATTACGCCCTCGACCTCGGCGGTGCGCCCGCCGAGATGTGGCTCGACGGTGACCAACGCCCGGTACAGGTCAAGCTCGGCAAGGCCACGGTCAAGTACGACAGCTGGGCCTCGGACGTGGTGATCATCGCGCCGCCGCCCGAGGCGATCGCCGACAGCCGCTGAGCCGTTCCCCCGATCGGGGTGTGACCCACCGCTGTGTTTCGCTTGGGTACCCGCTCTCGAAAGCAGGTCCTCATGCGGAGAACGGCACTACCCGCCGTCGTGCTCGTCCTCGGAGCGCTGCTCGGTGCGTGCGACGGCGAAACCGTCTCGTTCGCCGACGCCCGCGCGCTAGCCGACGGGACCACGTCCGCCATCGACGGCAAGGCCGCGAAGTTCGCCACCGACGTCACGGCGGGCGCGATGCGCTCGAAGAGCCAAGGGCAGGCCCGGGTCGCGCGAGCGGGTACCGCGCTGACCATGACCACGGACTTCCTCGGCGAACCGCTCGAACTGAGGCTGATCGACAAGGTCGTCTTCGTGAAGGTCCCCGAGAGTGCCCGCGAGGACGTTCCCGGCGGCAAGCCGTGGGTCAAGGTGTCCGCCGACGGCGCGGATCCGTTCTCCCAGGTCGCCGGCGGCAGCATCGACCAGCTGGCGAAGCAGAACGACCCCGGCCGTGCCCTGGACCAGATCCGGCGGGCGGGCACGCTCGTCGAGTCCGGGCATACCGAACTCGACGGCGTGTCGGCCGAGCGTTACCGGCTGGATCTCGACGTGGCCGCGCTGGGCGGCGACCTGCCTGCCGGGCTGTCGGCGGAGGCCGTCGGGGAGCTGGGCGGCAAGCTCGGGAAGCTCCCCATGGAACTCTGGCTCGACGACGCGCATCAGCCGCTGCGGGTGGTGCTCGATCTGGCGCCGGTCCTCGCCGCGTCGGGCGTACCGGACAGCGCGCAGGCCAGGATCACCACGCGCTACACCGACTGGGGGACGCGGGCCGAAATCCAGGCGCCGCCGCCGGACCAGATCGGGGAGATCCCGGCGGGCTGACCCCGTCACCCCCGTCGCGTGGCGTCCCGCCCCACTCGCGTTTCGTCCTCTGGATGCGGTACTTGCGCGCGCAATTACCGCATCCAGAGGACGAAACGCGGGCGTGGGTTACAGGAGTTCCAGGAGGAAAGGGAGTTCTTGGGGGGCGTACCAGGCGAGTTCGTGGTCTTCGGCGTCGCCGAGGGTGAACTCCGCGTCCGGGTCGCCGAGGTCGGCCTGGTCGATCACCGCGGCGGCGGCCCGCACGGACTCCGCGGCCTCGGCCGCGTCGACGTGGATCGCGGCGACGTCGGAGATCTTCACCGGTCCGGACAGCCGGACGACGGCGGCGTCGAGATCCGGGCGCAGCGTGACCTCGTCGATGTCGGCCGAGATCACCACCCGCCGCGGCTCCGGCTTCTCCTCGGCCGCGATCAGCCGGAGCGACGCCCTCGCCGCGTCGAGCAGCGCGGCGTACTCGAGTTCTTCGTCGGATCCGCTCGCGTAGGACTCCCGCAGCGCCGGCGTCAGCGCGAACCCGGTGCCACTGCGCGCCCGGAACTCACCGGCGGTCTCGAGATCACGGAGCATCGCGATCGTCCCGGGAAGATAGACCCTCACCAGTGCGCACCCTTCAGTTCTTCCAACGATTCCTCGATCATCCCGGCGAGCAGGTCCACATCGGACACGGCCTTGCGATCACCGTTCAGTCCGAAGTAGACACCCCCGTGATACGAGGTGACCCCGATCGCCAGCGCCTGATTGCGCACCAGCGGCATGACCGGGTACATCTCCACCATCTTCGCCTGTCCCGCGTAGAGCGGCACCTGCGGGCCCGGCGAATTCGTGATCAGCACGTTGAAGATGCGGCCCGACATCGACCCGGCGGCCCGCGCGCCCAGCGAATGCAGCGTCGCGGGCGCGAAACCGCCGACCGTCAGCAGGCCGCGCGCGGCGACCGAGCGGCCCGAGTCGAGGTGATCCGCCATCGCATGACCGATGTGCTGCAGCCGCAGCACCGCGTTCGGCTCACCCACCGGCAGATCGACCAGATAGGCGTCGACCTGGTTCCCCACCAGCGCGGGCGTCGAGTACTCGGCCGTCTCGGCGTCGCGGACGGCCATCGGTACCAGCGCGCGGACCGTGGTCGCCGCGGTGAGGCTCGACCCGCGGGAGAGCAGCCATTCCCGCAGCGCGCCGGTGATGGCGGCCAGCACGACGTCGTTGACCGTGCCGCCGTGCGCGGCGCGGACCTTGCGGTAGTCCTCCAGCCGCGTGCGGACCACGGCGAACATCCGGCCGCCGGAGGTACGGACGTTGAGCGGCCCGGACGGCGCCGGATACACCATGGTCTTCAGCGCCGACGCGACATCGCCGACCGTCTCGGACACCTTGCCCGCCATCGCGGCGGCGTCGTGGGTGATGGACCGGACGTTCTCGACCAGTTCCGTCGGCCGCTGCACCGTCTCGGCGACCGCGTCGAGGATCAGCTGTGTCCGGCTCGGTTCGCGGCGCGGATGCCAGGTGTCGTCGAACGGTTCCGGCTCCTGCGGGGTGGCGTCGAGGATCAACTGCCCGATCTCGATCGTGCCCAGCCCGTCCACAACGGACTGATGCGTCTTGGTCACCAGCGCGATGCGGTCCCCCGCGAGGCCCTCGACGAAGTACGCCTCCCACAGCGGCCTTCCGGGGTCGAGCCGCCTCGACATCAGCCGCGCCACGAGATCGAACAGCTGGCCGTCGGAGCCCGGTTGCGGCAGCGCGGACCGGCGGACGTGGTAGTTGAGGTCGAAGTCGACGTCGTCGACCCACACCGGCCGGGCGAGGTGGCCCGGCACCTCCAGCACCCGCTGGCGATAGCGCGGCAGGAACGCCAGGCGCTGCCCGATGAGGTCCAGCAGCTGCTCGTAGGTGAAGCCGTCGCGCGGCCGTTCGAAGGTCGCCACGCCACCGACGTGCATCGGGGTCGAGTGGTCTTCCACGTACAGGAACGAGGCGTCCAGCGCGGAGAGGCGGTCGGGCATGAGCCGATCCTTACATAGTGGGACACTCGCCGGTGTGGGTGATGACTCGGTGATCTCGCCGAAGGACCGGTTCCTGACGGTGTACGGCCGGAAACCGGTGCTCGAGGCATTGGACGACGCGGCTCTCGAGGTGGACAAGGTGATTCTCGCCGACACCGTGCGCGGGCCGAACGCCGCCGAGATCCAGCGTGCCGCCAAGGCCGCCGGGGTGCCGGTGCAGCGGGCGAGCGCGCACCGCGTCAAGGTGCTGGCCGGCAACGGCAAACAGGACCAGGGCGTGCTCGCCGACGTCGTCGCGCCGCGGATGCGGTCGCTGCACGCGGCCCTGTCCGAGGGCAGGCCGCCGTCCCGGGTGCTGCTGCTCGACGGGATCACCACCCCGGCGAACGTCGGGATGATCCTGCGCACGGCGACCGCCGCCGGGCTGGAGGGTGTCATCGTGCCGCGGCGCGGGGTCGCCGCCCTCGACCCGATGGTGGTCAAGGCCTCGGCCGGGGTCGCGTTCCGCGCGCCGGTGCTGCGGTGCGGCAGCGCGCGCGAGGCCGCCGAAATGCTCACCGAGGCCGGGTACGGGATCTACGCGCTGGGCGCTTCGGCCCGCGATTCGGTGTTCGACGTCGAACTGCCGCAGCGCGCGGCGTTCGTACTGGGCGGGGAGACGAACGGCGTCGGCGCCGAGGTCGGCGAACTCGTGACGGAATGGGTGTCGATCCCGATGCCGGGCGAGGTCGAGTCGCTGAACGTCTCGGCCGCCGCCGCGGTGCTGTCCTTCGAGCTGGTGCGCCGCGCTAGGGCTTCAGGAACCGCTAGGGCTTCGGGAACAGGGCGCTGAGCTCGGTCAAGGTCTCCTCGACCGACGTGTGGTGCACCCCAGCCATCCCGGCGGCCACCGCCGCGCGGACATTGTGCGAAGCGTCGTCGACGAACACGCACCTTTCGGCGGGCAGTTCGAGCAGCCCCGCGGTGAGCAGGTAGACCTCACGCTCGGGTTTCGCGACGCCGACCTCACCGGAGAAGACGAGCGCGTCGAAGAACGGGTCCAGCGTGCGCTTGGCCTCGTCCGACGCCCCGGGTGCGTTGGAGAGCAAGGCCGTTTTGATGCCGCGTTCCCTGGCCGCCAGCAGGAAGGCGTACGGCTCGTCCGCGCCGGCGTCCGTCAGCACCCCGACGTAGTCGATGACCAGCCCTTTCAGCATCGGCCCACGGTACACAAGCGATCACCACCCGGTTCATCCTCTCGGGCGGTTCCTGTCGCCGCCTCGCCCGCCGCCGGGCCCTGAGTTGCTGGGCGTGGCCGAGGGGGCCGCGGAGGGGGACGACCGATGACTTCGTACACACTGAGACGGCTGAAACCGTGTGAACCGGCCTACCGGACCACGAACCGCCCCGACGGGCCGACACACCGGGCTCCGACGCCGGACAACCAGCTCGTACTGGACCTGCGACTCCCCGGCAAGGAGTTCACCGAGGTACCCCGTACCGAACCCGGGCCGGACACGCCGGACAGACGGCAGGTGGGCAGGCTGCTGACCACCATCCTCGAAGCCTGCGACGGGCGCCGTCCGGCCGCCCAGATCGAGCCGATCCTCGATCCCGCCCTCCACAATGCGCTGCTCGCCCGCAGCCGTCAGCGGCCGCCGGGCGGCTACCGGCCGAAGTCGATCCACCTGTGCCATCCGGCGGACGGCGTCGTCGAGGCCTGCGCGACCGTCGAGCAGAACGGGCGCTGCCTCGCGCTGGCCGCGCGGTTCGAGCGGACCCCGGCGGGCTGGGTGTGCACCCGCTTCCACCTGCTGAAGCCTCCGCGCCGGGTCTCCGCGCTCCGGCTGGCGGCATGAGAAAGGGGCCTTCACCGCGCCGGTCGCGTGCGGTGAAGGCCCCTTTCCCTGTCTGTCTTAGCGGCGCGGGCCCTTCTTGCCCTTCTTCTGGGAGGCGCGCTGCGCGGCGCGACGCTCCCGGCGGGTCCCGCTCTGGTCTCCGCCGTCGCTGCCGGCACTGTCCGAATGCGACTCGACGCCGCCGTCCTCGGACGGGCCCGACATGGTCAGCCCGGATCGCGCACCGCCGCCGAGTCCCTTGCCGCGCAAGGCGGACGGCACGGATTCGGTGTCTGTCGCCGGACCCTGCGGAGGCGTCGGACGGGCGTGGCGGCCGTCGCCGTTGGCCTGGCCGTTCCCGGACGCGACCCCGGCGGGCAGCGCCGCCGCGGACTCCGGCGCCGGGGCGGCGGGCTCGGCCTGCTCGACCTGGAGGTTGAACAGGAAGCCGACGGCCTCCTCCTTCAGCGACTCCAGCATCGCGCGGAACATGTCGTAGCCCTCGCGCTGGTACTCGATGACCGGGTCGCGCTGCGCCAGGGCCCGCATGCCGATGCCCTCCTTGAGATAGTCCATCTCGTAGAGGTGCTCACGCCACTTGCGGTCGAGCACGGTGAGCATGACCTGGCGCTCCAGGCTGCGCATCGCGCCTTCGCCGACCTTGGCGTCGATCTCGGCCTCACGCTCGTCGTACGCGCGGTGGGCGTCTTCGAGCAGCGCCTCGCGCAGCCCGTCGGCGTCCAGGTCGTCGTCCGCGGTGAGCTCTTCCCAGGTGACCTTGACCGGGTACAGCGTCTTGAGCGCCGTCCACAGCTTCTCGTGGTCCCAGTCCTCGGCGTAGCCCGAGGAGGTCTCTTCGGTGACGTACGCGTTGATGACGTCGACCAGCATGTGCTCGATCTGCTCGCGCAGATCCTCGCCCTCGAGGACGCGCAGGCGCTCGGCGTAGATCACCTTGCGCTGCTCGTTCATCACCTCGTCGTACTTGAGGACGTTCTTGCGGATCTCCATGTTCTGCTGCTCGACCTGCGTCTGCGCGCTCTTGATCGCCTTGGAGACCATCTTGTGCTCGATCGGCACGTCGTCCGGCAGCCGCATGGTGGTCATGACCCGCTCGACCATCGTCGCGTTGAACCGGCGCATGAGCTCGTCACCGAGCGACAGGTAGAACCGGGACTCGCCCGGGTCGCCCTGACGGCCGGAACGACCGCGGAGCTGGTTGTCGATCCGGCGGGACTCGTGCCGCTCGGTGCCGAGCACGTAGAGCCCGCCCGCCGCGCGGACCTCCTCGGCCTCGGCCTTGGTCTCCGCCTGGATCTCTTCGAGCACCTTCGGCCAGGCGGCCTCGTACTCCTCGGAGTGCTCGACCGGGTCGAGGCCGCGCTCACGCAGTACCTCGTCGGCGATGAGGTCCGGGTTGCCGCCGAGCACGATGTCGGTACCGCGGCCCGCCATGTTGGTGGCGACCGTGACCGCGCCCTTGCGCCCCGCCCTGGCGACGATCAGCGCCTCCCGGTCGTGGTGCTTGGCGTTGAGGACCTCGTGCGGGACACCCAGCTTGAGCAGCAGCTTCGACAGGTGCTCGGACTTCTCGACACTCGTGGTGCCGACCAGGACCGGCTGGCCCTTCTCGTGCCGCTCGGCGATGTCCTCGGCGACGGCCTCGAACTTGGCCTGCTCGGTCTTGTAGATCAGGTCGGCCTGGTCGGCGCGGACCATCGGCTTGTTGGTCGGGATCGGCACCACACCCAGCTTGTAGGTCTGGTGGAACTCGGCCGCCTCGGTCTCGGCGGTACCGGTCATCCCCGACAGCTTGTCGTAGAGCCGGAAGTAGTTCTGCAGCGTGATCGTGGCGAGCGTCTGGTTCTCGGCCTTGATCTCGACGCCTTCCTTGGCCTCGATCGCCTGGTGCATGCCCTCGTTGTAGCGGCGGCCGTGCAGGATGCGGCCGGTGAACTCGTCGACGATCAGGACCTCGCCGTCGCGGACGATGTAGTCCTTGTCGCGCTTGTAGAGCTCCTTGACCTTCAGCGCGTTGTTCAGGTAGCCGACCAGCGGCGTGTTCGCGGCCTCGTAGAGGTTCTCGATACCGAGCTGGTCCTCGACGAAGGCGACACCCTTCTCGGTGACACCGACGGTGCGCTTGCGGATGTCCACCTCGTAGTGGACGTCCGGCTTCATCAGCGGGGTCATCCGCGCGAACTCGATGTACCAGCGCGAGGACTGGTCGGCCGGGCCGGAGATGATCAGCGGCGTCCTGGCCTCGTCGATGAGGATGGAGTCCACCTCGTCGACGATCGCGAAGTTGTGGCCGCGCTGGACGCAGTCCTCGAGGCTCCACGCCATGTTGTCGCGGAGGTAGTCGAAGCCGAACTCGTTGTTCGTGCCGTGCGTGATGTCGGCGGCGTACTGCTGGCGGCGGACCTCCGGCGTCTGGTCGGCCAGGATGACCCCGACCTCGAGACCGAGGAAACGGTGGATCCGGCCCATCCATTCGGCGTCACGTTTGGCGAGGTAGTCGTTCACCGTGATGACGTGCACGCCCTTGCCGGAGATGGCGTTCAGGTACGCGGGGAGGACCTGGGTCAGGGTCTTGCCCTCACCGGTCTTCATCTCCGAGACCTGGCCGAGGTGCAGCGCGGCGCCGCCCATCAGCTGGACGTCGTAGGGCCGCTGGCCGAGCACGCGCCAGGCCGCCTCCCTCGCCACCGCGAACGCCTCCGGCAGGAGGTCGTCGAGTGACTCGCCGTCCGCGTGCCGCTTACGGAACTCGTCGGTCTTCGCCCTCAGCGCCGTGTCCGAAAGTTCCTTGACGTCGTCTTCGAGGGTGTTGATGTGATCGGCGATGTTGCGCAGCCGCTTCACCATCTTGCCCTCGCCCGCGCGGAGCAGGCGGTTCAGCACCATCCGGTCGACCTCACTAGCTGAATTGTGATCGCACCCGAGCCGATCCCGGGCAGTCTCGTATGCGGCGGCGCCGGGTTACGCACCGCCATCCGACCCCCATCGTAGGGAACACCTCGGTGTTCGCGCACGCACCGTCGGTCGGTACCTGACCGGAGCGGGACATATCCCGCCTGATCCGGACATGACGGCGGCCCACACGCGAGCACGTGCGGGCCGCCGTTCGTGGACGTTGCGGACGTGGGAGGCCGGCTAACTCAGCCGGATGACGCCGTAGTCGAAGCCTCGCCTCCGGTAGACGACGCTCGGGCATCCGGCGTCGGAGTCGTTGAAGAGGTAGAAGTCGTGGCCGACCAGTTCCATCTCGTAGAGGGCCTGGTCCACCGTCATCGGTACCGCGTCGTGTTTCTTCTCGCGGACGACGCGACCGGGCTGATGTTCGGTCACCCCGTCATCCCAGCGCTGCTGCTGGGGCATCTCGAAGTCGTCACCGCTCTCGACAGCGAAACCGTTGGCCATGGGTTCGGCCTCTGGCGCTTCGAGCACAGCGGTGCCTGCCAGATGTCGGGTGTCGGTGGTCATCCCACCGGCGACCGCGATCGAAGTCGCCTCGGCGACGGATTCCGGGCGGCTGCGGCCATAGTGCACGCGCCGTCGGTCGTGTGTCTTCCGCAACCTGTTCTCGAGCTTGTTCAGTGCGGAATCCAGCGCTGCGTAGAAGTCGCCGGCACACGCTTCGGCGCGTACGGCGGGGCCTCGGCCCTTCCCGGTGATTTCGACGCGCTGACAGTTCTTCGACTGTCGGCGATTGGGCTCGTGGAAGAGCTCCACGTCGTAACGGATGACCTTCTTGTCGTAGCGCTCTAGCCGGGCCAGCTTTTCGCTGACGAGTGCCCGATAGTGGTCGGGCACCTCCACGTTGCGGCCCTTAACGACGATGTCCATACACGACCTCCCTCGCTGAAATGACTGCGAGCTGTAGATGTGTTCACTAGGGCGCCGGTAAAGCGGGGACGAAGCCCGGATCGCGGGCGATGAGGGAACTCGGCATGCGGCAACGACGTCTCGTGTCGGATGTCCGAGCGCGGACTCAGCGCGGCTCCGGCGCCAGGGACATGGGCTGGTCACCTCCCTGCCTGCCGGGATTGCTGATAGCGCTGCACGTTAGCTGCATCACGCCGCGAGCAACAGCCCCCGAGCCGGGGGATATCAGGACGTGAGACCTCGTCACCGCACGCGACGACGATCGTGGGGACAGCGGGACAATCCGGCCTGTCGGGCGTCGTCCCCGTGATTTGTTTTCACGCGGACGGCGCAAGCCTTCGGACAGGAAAAAGCCGAGGGTGACGCTGCCCGGGGAATCCGCCGCCACCCCGGTGGAGTGGCGGGCAGTTGGAGTGCTCCCCGGTAGCTGCCTCATATCCCGTCAACGCCCTTGTACCCATTCTCGTTCCCGATCATTCATCACTCTTGTAGGTGACCTTCCGATCACCCGGCGGCGGCCAGTGCGATCACCGCGGAAACGTGAATTCCGCTTGCGTCCAAAAGGCGTGCACAAGCGGCAGCCGTCGCTCCGGTTGTGATCACGTCGTCAAGAAGAATGACCGGCGTCCCCCTCGGCGGGGCGGCTCCGACTGCGATGCGGATACGTCCGTCGAGATTCGCCACCCGCTCGGTTTTGGACAGTCCCGCGGCGTCACGGACACCCGCCTTGAGCCTGAGTACGGGCGCCACCGTCGCGTGTTTTCCGTGCCATGCCAGGTATTTCGCGCATTCTTCGGCCATGCGCTGGACATGCGGACCGCCTCGGACGCGCGAGGCGTGACGTCTCGACGGGACCGGGACGAGACAGCAATCCGGCTCAGGGAGCTGGAGCAGGGCCTCACCGATGGCCATGCCGAGGGACGGCGCCAGGTCGCGCCGCCCGCGCTCCTTGTAGGCGAGGATCAGGCGGCGGGCTTCGTCGGCGTAGCGGGCCAGGGCGTAGACGGGGACGAGGCCGATCGTCGGGGCGCGGGTGATCTCACTGAGCGAACCCCAAGCGGTCTGACAGGTGGGGCAGCACGGGGCGCCGGGAGCGCCGCAGGCGGCGCAGCGGGCGGGGATGAGGAGATCCAGGAGTGCGGACACGGGGCGAGTGTCGTGCTGGGCTCCGACAGTTCTGGGGTCCGGTGTGTCATGAGGGGTCCCCTTTGGACACTTTTGGTCGTCAAGGGGCCAGTGATGCACGCTCGGGGTGCCGTTGGGGTGGGAGACCGCAGTCGAGGAGAAGGCACTGTTGCCGCTAGTGTCTCTAGTGGCGCCAGGAAAGCTGGCGATACTAAAGGTCCCTTGCTCCCTTTTCGGTCGGGAGCAGCCGGGGTCGTGGACGGAACACCGCGCGTCAATGAGGGAATTGGGACGTTGAGTGCCCCCAATTCCTTCACCGACGACCCCGATGCCCGCAAGACAGTCACCTTCGCGCAGGTCACCGGTCGTGAGGTTCGAGTGTGGAGGATTTGGGACGTTGAACGTCCCAAATCCTCCACGCCAGGGAAGGAGTCCTTCCCGGACTTCCCAGCGTCACCGGCGGCTCCGCCGGACGTGCGCTCAGCCCGGGTAGAACGGGTCCGCGTCGGTCACCGTATGCGCCTGCGGCCGCCAGACCTCACCCAGTTCCGAGGCGACCCACAGCCCACCCGCGTCCGCGACCAGGTTCGGCCTGCTCGGCGCCGCGGTGACGCCGTGGACCGGCGGGGTCAGGTTCGAGCTGTTGAAGGTGTCCATCCGCTGCCCGTCCAGCGGCACCTTGACCACCGGCAGGGAGCTGGACGACGTCGCGACGATCAGGTGGTCCTGCGTCGCCCAGTCGACGTCGACGACGTCCTTGAGCTGACGCTCCTGAAGCGAGCGCGGCGCCCGCAGCGCCACCGAGTCCGCCGTCCGCACGATCGAGGCGATCACCAGCTGCCCGTTGACCACCGCGGCCAGCCGCGATCCGTCGCGCGAAAGCCGGAGTTCGGTGATCTGACCGAGGCCGGTGAGCATGGTCGCGTCGACGCCCGCCTTCACCCAGCGCCCGTCCGCGGCCAGCGTGACCCTGGCGACGGTGTTGTGGTCGACGACCGTCCAGACCTCGCCCGAAACCCCGCCGCTGCCGCGTGCGATCGGCCGCCAGGTCGGACGGCTCAGGCTGCCGCCGAACAGGTCCACCGAGTCGAGGTCGCGGTTGAGGTCACCGACCCGGAGCCATTGCCTGCCGTCGCGCTCTTCGACGACCGCGAGCCGGTTCCCGTCGACGGACTGCGCGGCGCTGACGACCTTGTAGCCGCCGTTGCCCGCCGGTCCGCCGACCGGGGCGCCGTCGCCGAGCGACCGGACCCGGCCGTTCACGGTCATCAGCCCGCGCAGGCCCGAATTGGGCGCGATGTCCGCGTTGTACTCGGGAAGTTCGCTGGCACGCCAGTATTCGTGGTCCGGCACCAGCGCGGTGCCGTCGGCCAGCAGCCGGATCCGGCTCAGCGTCACCGTCTGCAGCGAGAGGACGATCTGCGCGGCGATCAGGCTCCGGTCCGCGTTACTGGCCCCGCCGACGCCGGTCAACGCGACGTCCAGGGTCCCGTCGTCCGTGCTGCGCACGTTGGTCTCGGTGGTGACCTGGTCCCCGAGCAGGTCCTTGACCGCGCCCTTCAGCCCTTCCGACGGCCCCTGCAGCACCAGGTCCATCACCCGGCCCGGCAATCCGGACTGCGGTTTCGCCGCGACGTACCGGAGGTCGGGGACGAAGGTGCCCGAATCGGGCGAGTAGAAGCTGATCGGCACCCGGAAGTAGTTGACCGAGAAATCCTCGTCGGTGATGACGAGTTCCTGCGGCGGATCCACGATCCGCCATTGGCCGTTCTGCTGCTTCCGGACCTTGAACTGCTGCGAGTACTCGGCCTTCAGCGGGATGAACGCGCTGTCGGGGCTCAGGTTGCCGAGTTTGAACCCGCGGACGTTCACCAGCTGCTCGTCCGGGTTGCCCTGCGGCGACGACGTGTCGTAGACCGTGCCGAAGGTGTCGTCGATGATCGTCAGTCCGGGCGACGGCTTCCAGTTGCGCCGGGCTTCGTCGTCGAGGTAGACCCGCGCGTTGTCGTTCCCCGTCCCCGGGGTCGCGGAGCTGCGGATGAACTGGCGGGTGACGGTCAGCGAGTCGATCCCGGCCTGCGGTTCGGGGACGTCCACCGGTGCCTGCGGGGGTTTGTCCCCGGAGACGACGACGGGCTGGGATTCGAGCGGGATGTTCGCGCAGCCTGCGACCAGCAGGAACACCGCCAGCAGGGTCAGCAGCCGCTTCACCGGCCGACCTCCTCGGGCTCGGCGAGGATCGCGTCGGGCGCCGGACGGACTTCGAGCAGTCCGGACGACGAACCGTGCGGGTCGCTCGCCTTGTGATCGGGCGGCGGCAGGATCAGCGGGCTCTCCCCCATCGGGGTGTCCTGCCGCCTCGGCAGCACGAGCCGGAAACAGGCGCCGTGGCCGGTCTCGCCCCACGCGTCGAGCACGCCGCCGTGCAGGCGCGCGTCCTCCTGGCTGATCGCGAGGCCGAGTCCGGTGCCGCCGGTCCGGCGGTTGCGGGACGGGTCGGCGCGCCAGAACCGGTTGAACACCAGTTCCGCCTCGCCGGGGCGGAGACCGACGCCGTGGTCGCGCACGGTGATGGCGACCGCGGTCTCGTTGACCGCCAGTGTCAGCACCACCGGGTTTCCTTCGCTGTGGTCCACCGCGTTGGCCAGCAGGTTGCGCAGGATCCGCTCGACGCGGCGCGCGTCGACCTCGGCGGGCGCCTCTTCCTCCGGCAGCACCAGCTCGACCGCGCTGCCGGCGTTGCCCGCGATCACCCGGACCTGTTCGACGGCCCTGGTCGCGATCGGCCGGACGTCGATCAGCTCGGCCGACAGCTCTTCGACACCCGCGTCGAGCCTGCTGATCTCCAGCAGGTCGCCGAGGAGGGCTTCGAACCGGTCGAGTTCGTCGACCAGCAGCTCGGTGGAGCGGGCGAGCCCCGCCGGGAACTGCTCGCGGGACGCGTGCAGCACGTCGGCGGCCATCCGGACGGTGGTCAGCGGGGTGCGGAGTTCGTGCGAGACGTCGGAGGTGAACCGGCGCTGCAGCCCGCCGAAGTCCTCCAGCTGCCGGATCTGCCGCTGGATGCTCGCGGCCATCTCGTTGTAGGACACGGCGAGTTTGGCCAGATCGTCCTCGCCGAGCACGGCGAGCCGCTGGTCCAGCGCGCCGCCCGCGAACTGCTCGGCCGCCGCGGCGGCCTGCCGGACCGGCCGGACCACCTGCCGGGTGACCAGGTTCGTGATCCCGGCCAGCAGGAGCAGCAGCACGAGACAGCCGACCAGCAGCGTGTTCTGCACGGTCGAGACGGTGTTCTGCTCGCTGGTGAGCGGATAGAGCAGGTAGAGCTGGAGCGGGTTGATCATCGTGGTCACCGGGGCGCCGACGATCAGATACGTCGTCTTGCCGCCGTCGGCCTCGGTGACCGTGTGCATCAGGTAGCTGACCTGTTCGGTCTCCACGAACTGACGCAGCCGCACCGGCACCCGGTCATACGGACCGGCGGCCACCGGCCGGATCGACTGATCGCGGCCACCGGCGGCCAGCACCGGTTCGAAGGTGCCCGCGGCCCCGGCGCCGTCCTGCGACGTCGTCGTGCTGGAGATCTTCTTCAGCGCGTTGTTCAGCCGCGCGACCATCGCTTCGGGCGTTTCGGCGCCGACGCCGACCAGTTCGCTGGCCGCGGTCTCGACGACCGCCCTCGTCTGCGCGATCGCCGCGTTCTGCTTGGTCTCGAGCAGCCGTTCGGTGATCTGGTTCTGCAGCACCATGCCCAGCACGAACACCACGGCGGCCGAGAGGGCCAGCGTGGACACCGTGACCCGGAACTGCAGCGAATGCCGCCACAGCTCGTTGGAGGCGACGGCCTTACCGCGCACGAAAACCACGATGCGCCGGAGACGGCGCATCGTGGTTTGGGCGAGCTTGGCCGAACGTCCACTCATGGGGTGATCACGGCGGGCCGGCCTTGTACCCGACGCCGCGAACGGTCAACACCACCTCGGGGTGTTCCGGGTCCTTCTCGACCTTCGAGCGCAGCCGCTGGACGTGCACATTCACCAGGCGGGTGTCGGCGGCGTGGCGGTAACCCCACACCTGCTCCAGCAGCACCTCGCGGGTGAACACCTGACGCGGCTTGCGGGCGAGCGCGACCAGGAGGTCGAACTCGAGCGGGGTCAGCGGGATGGCCTTGCCCTCCCTGGTCACCTCGTGACCGGGGACGTCGATCGCGAGATCGCCGATCGTCAGCGACTCGGCGGGCTCGGCCTCGGTACGGCGCATCCGGGCACGGACGCGGGCCACGAGTTCCTTCGGCTTGAACGGCTTGACCACGTAGTCGTCGGCACCCGACTCGAGCCCGAGGACGATGTCCACGGTGTCGCTCTTGGCGGTGAGCATGACGATCGGCACCCCGGACTCGGCCCGGATCGCCTTGCAGACGTCGATGCCGTTCATCCCGGGCAGCATGAGGTCGAGGAGGACCAAGTCCGGTTTCAGCTCACGAAGCGCGGGCAGCGCTCGTGAGCCGTCGGCCACGACGGCTGTGTCGAACCCCTCCCCACGCAGCACGATGGTGAGCATCTCCGCGAGAGCAGGGTCGTCGTCGACGACCAGAACACGTGCCTTCATAAAGCTATGTTCGCACTAGTTTCCCCGCGCGAGCGCGCGACCCGGCGATGTGACCACCAGAAAGATCATCGAATCGGGCAAATTGCTCCATCCGAGTAGGGTCTTCGGCCCCTAGAGGGAACGCCGGAGCCTGGTGAAGAGGCGCGGTGAGTCGATCGCGAACACGCCGGTCAGGACGTCATCGCGGTGGAAGGCGGCCACGAAACGCTTCGACGTGACATCGCCCTCGACGATCCGGACGTCTTCGGTGGCCACTCCGGCGAACTGGATCCGGTGTCCGTACTGATCGGACCAAAAGTAACCGTGCCGGGCGAAATGCGTGACGGTCGAACCGGCGAGCAGATTGGCGACCGCCACGCCCGCCTGGTCGTTCGCGGCCGTCCAGTGTTCGGCGCGGATCCGCCTGCCGCGCAGGGGGCAGCGGTACCGCGCGACGTCACCCACCGCGATCACCCGGGGATTCGCTGTGACACAGCCGGAATCGACCAGCACCCCGTCGTCGACGGCGAGCCCGGAACCGGTCAGCCAGTCAGTGACCGGTCGCGCGCCCACTCCGGCGACGACGAGGTCCGCCGGGATCTCCCTCCCGTCCGCGAGCCGCACTCCGGTCACGCGATCGGTCCCGGTGAGACCGGCGACGGGAACGCCGGCGAGCAGCCGGACATCGTTCTCGGCGTGCAGCGCACCGCACACCGCGCCCATTTCCGGGCCGACGACCGACGCGAGCGGCACGGGCGTCGCCTCGATCACGGTGACGTCGTTGCCGAGCAGGCGGCACGCGGACGCGACCTCCGCGCCGATGAATCCCGCTCCGATGACGACCACCGAAGAAGGACCGGCCGCGAGGTCGCGTTTCAGCGAGGTGGCGTCCGCGAGCGTCCGCAAGGTGTGAACGCCTTTCAGATTCCTTGCCGCGCCAAGGGTTCTGGCGACCGCACCGGTCGCGATGACGTAGCCGTCCGCGGCGATCGTGGTGCCGTCGTCGAGCACCACGCCGTCGCCGCCGAGCTTTTCGGCACGCACGCCGAGGTGCCATTCGGCCTCGAGCGCGTCGAGACCGGCTTGCCCGGCGAGGGCGAGATCGTCGGCGGAAACCTTGCCCAGCAAGAAATCCTTCGACAGCGGCGGCCGATCATACGGCGGTTCCGCGCCGATCATCACCAGCCGTCCGCCGAAACCCCGCGCGCGCAGCTCCTGTGCCGACCGGAGTCCCGCCAGCGACGTCCCGACGACGGCGACGGTTCTCAGCGCCTGTCGGCGGAGCTGAAGTCGCACCTCGGAAAGGGACCGAACGCGTGAACCCGCCCCTGCCGAAGGCCCCGCTATCGCGGTGGCAGGACGCCCTGATCTGCCATCGAGAGGCGGAAGACCAGGCAGCGTCCTGCCGACGTCGATCGCGGACGCGGGTTCACCACAGACACTCAAGCCACTTCCTGGCGCGCCTCGGTGTCCACGTAGATCACGCCGTCGGCGACGACGACCGGGTAGGTGCGTACGGCGTCTTTCGCGGGCAGGCAGGCCGGGACGCCGGTCCGCAGGTCGAACCGCGCGGCGTGCAGCGGGCATTCGACGAAGCAGCCCTCGATCCAGCCGTCGGCGAGCGACGCGTCCTGGTGGGTGCAGGTGTCGTCCAGGGCGTAATAGCCGCCTTCGGCGTGGAAGACCGAAACGGGAACCGGGCCCTCCACACGGAGAGCCTCACCCTCGGGAAGTTCGGAGACGGAGCAGGCACGGATCATCGGGGCCTCCGGGGAAAGGACCGACGGTTTGTTGATGTTGCGTATTACGAGACGGGTCGTGCTCTGCGCAACAATCGCCCCCGAGGGGCCGGTGCGTCAAGGGATTCGCCCACTCAGCCGAACGGATGCGGGCGAAACGGCTACTGTTGCGTCATGCGGAACCAGGACGCGGGGAACGCAACACCCAGCCAGGTGCAGTCCGTCGACCGCGCGATCAGTGTGCTGGAACTGCTGGCACGCAACGGGGAAACGGGGATCACCGAGATCGCGGGCGAACTCGGCGTGCACAAGTCGACCGCTTCCCGGCTGCTGAGCGTCCTGGAATCCCGCGGCCTCGTCGAGCAGCTCGGCGAGCGCGGCAAATACGCGATCGGCTTCGGCGTCGTCCGGCTCGCCGGCGCCGCCACCGGCCGGATGGACCTGGCGAAACTGGGCAGGCAGACCTGCCAGGGACTGGCGGAAACCCTGGGCGAGACGGTCAACATCGCGATCGCCGACGACGGCGTCGCGATCAACATCAGCCAGGCCCGCGGCTCGGCCGCGATCACCACGCAGAACTGGACCGGCCAGCGCACCCCGCTGCACGCGACGTCCAGCGGGAAGGTCCTGCTCGCGTACATGGGAGACGTCGAGCGCAAACGTTTGCTCCGGCGGAAACTCGAACAGTTCACCCCGCGGACCACGGTCGATCCGGATGAGCTGACCGCCGAACTGGAGCGCGTGGCCGAGGACGGGTACGCGGCCTGTTTCGAGGAGCTGGAGCTGGGGATGCACGCGGTCGCGGTGCCGGTGCGCGGGCCGGGCGGCGACGTCGTCGCGGCGATGAGCGCGTCCGGTCCGTCGTACCGGCTTTCGAAGCAGCGGGTGCGGCAGATCGTCCGGCCGCTGACCGAGGCTTCCGCGGACCTCTCGGCTCAGCTGGGGTACTTCACCGAGTGAGGTGACCGGTCCTGTCACACCCCTCCAGCGCGCCATGAAAGGTCCTTTCCTTGCGAAATTTGCAAGGAAAGGACCTTTCATGGCGCGCGCGGGTTGAAGCAGCCGACCGTTTCGGCTCTTGACAGCGCGCCCGCACGTGCCGCACTTTGTTGCTGAAGACGGAACACCGCGCCTCATCCGCAACAACGCCTGTCACCCCGATGCCCGCATGTCCACTGTGGACACCCACGGGCAGGCAGGAGGTTCCCTCACCATGTCCCCCGGACCCCGTGTGGTCGTGATCGGCGCCGGTATCGTCGGCTGCGCGATCGCCGACGAACTGACCGAACGCGGCTGGACCGATCTCACCGTGCTGGAGCAGGGCGACCTGTTCACCACCGGCGGGTCCAGTTCGCATGCGCCCGGCCTGGTCTTCCAGACCACCGGCTGCCGCGCGATGACCGGGTTCGCCCGGTACACCGTCGCCAAGTACGGCGCGCTCGACCTCGACGGGAAGCCGTGCTTCCGGCCGGTCGGCGGGCTGGAGGTGGCCACGACGCCGGAACGGCTCGCCGATCTGAACCGACGGCACGGCTGGGCGACGGCGTCAGGGGTCGAAAGCAGGCTTGTCGATCCGGACGAGTGCGCCGCGCTGCATCCGCTGCTCGATCCGGCCAAGGTGCTCGGCGGCTTCCACATCCCGTCCGACGGCCTGGCCGCCCCGCTGCGTGCGGCCGAGGCGCAGGCTCGTCGCGCGATCGGGCGCGGCGCGAAGTTCCTCGCGCGCCAGAAGGTCGTCGGCATCGAAAGCGCGGGCGGGCGGGTCACCGGAGTCACCACCGGCACCGGGAGCTTCCGCGCGGACGTCGTGCTCTCCTGCGCCGGGATGTGGGGCCCGCTGCTCGGCGAACTGGTGGACCTCGTGATCCCGCTGGTCCCGATGGCGCATCAGTACGCGCGCACCAGTCCCCTGCCGTCCCTCGCCGGTGTGACCGAGGAGGCCACCGGGCCGATCCTGCGGCACCAGGACGCCGATCTCTACTTCCGTGAGCACGTCGACAGGATCGGTATCGGCGCCTACGGACACCGGCCGATGCCGTTGCCCGCCAAGGAGATCGGTGCCGGAGAGGGGATGCCGTCGGAACTGGCGTTCACCCCGGCGGACTTCGAGACGTCCTGGGCCGCCGCCGTCGGCCTGTTGCCCGCGCTCGGCGAGACCAAGGTCGAAGAGGGCATCAACGGCCTGTTCTCGTTCACCCCGGACGGGATGCCGCTCCTGGGCGAACATCCCGGTCTCGACGGGTTCTGGGTCGCCGAAGCCGTCTGGATCACGCATTCGGCCGGGGTCGCGCGGGCGATGGCGCGGTGGCTGGTGGACGGTCAGCCCGGCACGGATCTGCACGGCTGTGACCTCGCCAGGTTCGAGCGGGTGCAGCTGGCCCCGGACTACGTCATGACACGGAGTTGCCGGAGTTTCGTCGAGGTCTACGACATCGTCCATCCGTTGCAGCCCATGGAAGAACCGCGGCCGCTGCGCACGAGCCCGTTCTACGAGCGGCAAGTGGAACTCGGCGCGTTCTTCCTCGAAGCGGGCGGCTGGGAACGGCCGCACTGGTACGAGGCGAACGCGAACCTGCCCGAGGTCGACCTCATCCCCGCCCGCAACGACTGGGCCGCGCGGTACTGGTCACCGATCGGCGGCGCCGAAGCACTGGTCGCGCGGCAGCGGGCCGCGATGTTCGACATGACATCGCTGAAACGCGTGGAGGTCACCGGCCCCGGCGCGCTGCCGTTCCTGCAGACCATGACCACGAACCAGCTCGACAAGAAACCCGGTTCGGTCACCTACACCCTTCTGCTCGACGAGGACGGCGGCGTGCGCGGCGACCTGACCGTGGCCAGGCTCGGCGCCGAGCGGTTCCAGGTCGGGGTCAACAGCGCCATCGACATCGACTGGCTGCGGCGGCATCTGCCCGGTGACGGCGCCGCGCAGATCCACGAGACCACCCCGGGAACCTGTTGTATCGGCCTGTGGGGACCGCTCGCGAGGGCGGTGCTGCAACCACTGTCCACAACGGACTTCTCACACCAGGCCATGGGCTACTTCAAGGCGAAACAGGCCTACATCGGCCAGGTCCCGGTGACCGCGATGCGACTGTCCTATGTGGGCGAACTGGGCTGGGAGCTGTACACGAGCGCCGACCTCGGGCGCGAGCTGTGGGACACGCTCTGGGAAGCCGGGCGAAAGCACGGCGTCATCGCCGCCGGACGCGACGCGTTCTCCAGCATGCGGCTGGAGAAGGGCTACCGCCTGTGGGGCACCGACGTCACCGCGGAGCACGACCCGTTCGAGGCCGGACTCGGCTTCGCCGTGCGGATGGACAAGGGCTACTTCATCGGCCGGGACGCGCTGGCGGGCCGCTCGGAAGACACCGTCACGAGGAAGCTGACCTGTCTCACCATCGACGATCCGTACTCCGTCGTACTCGGGAAGGAACCGGTGTACGCCGAAGGCCGTCCCGTCGGCTACGTCACCAGTGCGGCGTACGGCTACAGCGTCGGGAAGAACATCGCGTACGCGTGGCTTCCCGCCGGGTCATCGATGCCGGGCACGCCGCTGGAGATCGAGTACTTCGGCGAGCGGATCCCCGCCATCGTGGCCCGGGAACCGCTGTTCGACCCCGGCATGACCCGGCTCAGGAGTGCCGCATGAGCGCATACGACGTCATCGTCATCGGCCTCGGCGGGATGGGCAGCGCGGCCGCGTACCGGCTCGCCCGGCGCGGGCAGCGGGTGCTGGGCATAGACCAGTTCGCGCCGGTGCACAGCCTCGGGTCCAGCCACGGCGGCTCGCGGGTCACCCGGCAGGCGTACTTCGAGGACCCGGCGTACGTCCCGCTGCTGGTGCGCGCGCACGAACTCTGGGATGGGATCGAACGCGACTCCGGCCGCGAGATCTTCACCCGCTGCGGCGGGATCATGCTCGGCGGCCCGGATTCCCGGACGGTGTCGGGAAGCCTGCTGAGCGCACGGAAATGGGGTCTGCCGCACGAGATACTGGACGCCGCCGAGGTCCGGCGCCGGTTCCCGACGATGAATCCGGCCGAGGACGAAATCGCGCTGTACGAGGAGAACGCCGGATTCGTGGTGCCGGAAGGCAGTGTGGCGGCACATTTACAGCTGGCCGCGCGGGCCGGAGCCGAGCTGCACCACGAGGAGAAGGTCCTTTCGTGGCACCAGACGTCCACCGGCGTCCGGGTCAGGACGTCGCAGAACTTCCACACCGCCGGGCAACTGGTGATCTGCCCCGGCGCCTGGGCCCCGGAACTGCTCACCGAACTCGGCGTCGACTTCACCATCGAACGCCAGGTCCAGTACTGGTTCGCGCCTTCGGGCGGGGCCGAGCCGTTCCGCTCCGAACGGCATCCGATCTATGTCTGGGAGGGCGAGAACGGCCGCCAGTTCTACGGCTTCCCGTCACACGACGACGCCGGGAGCGTCAAGGTCGCGTTCTTCCGCGGCGGCGAGACGTGTACGCCGGAGACCATCGACCGGACGGTGCACGCCGAAGAGGTCGCCGAGATCTCCGCGTTCGTCGGCCGGAAGATGCCGACGTTGCCCGGGACCTTCCTGCGCGCGGCGACCTGTATGTACACGAACACCCCGGACGAGCATTTCGTCATCTCCCGTCATCCCACCCACGAACGCGTGGTGATCGCCTGCGGATTTTCCGGGCACGGGTTCAAGTTCGTGCCCGTCGTCGGCGAGGTGCTCGCCGATCTGGTGGTGGACGGCGCCACCGCGCATCCGATCGCCCTGTTCGACCCGGCCCGCTTCGCCGGAGTCCCGAGATGACGAGTCTCATCCCGACACTGGCGGGCGGCTACTACACGAATCCCGGGATCTTCGCGGCCGAGCAGGAAAAGCTCTTCGAGCGGAAGTGGTTCTGCGCGGTACGTTCGGCGGATCTGCCCTCGGCGGGAGACTTCCGGACCGTCCGAATCGGACGCGAGAGCGTCATCGTCAGCCGCGGCCGGGACGGCGGGCTGCGAGCGTTCTTGAATGTCTGCCGTCATCGGGGCGCGCGGCTGTGCACCGAGGAGTCGGGCACGGTGAAACGGGCGTTCCAGTGCTCCTACCACGCGTGGACGTACGGGCTCGACGGGAAGCTGATCGCGGCGCCGAACCTGGCGAGCCTGCCGGACATCGACCGCACCGGCTACGGACTGCACTCCGTGCGCTTGCGGGAATGGCTGGGTTACGCGTGGGTCTGCCTCGCCGCGGACCCGCCGTCGTTCGAGGCCGACGTCGTCGGCGCGGTCCGCGAGCGGCTGGGCGACGTCGAGTCGATCGAGCGCTACGGCCTGGACGGGCTTTCGGTCGGGCGCCGGATCACCTACGACGTCAAGGCGAACTGGAAGCTGATCGTCGAGAACTTCATGGAGTGCTACCACTGCGCGACGATCCACCCCGAGCTGACCGAGGTGCTGCCCGAGTTCGCCGATGGATACGCGGCACAGTACTTCGTCGGGCACGGCGCCGAATTCGGCGAGGACGTCGACGGGTTCACCATCGACGGTGGTTCGGGCTTCGCGCGGCTCGACGGCGTCGCGAGTGAGCAGGACAGGCGGTACTACGCGATCACCATCCGGCCGCAGGTGTTCGTGAACCTGGTGCCGGACCACGTGATCTTCCACCGGATGTACCCGCTCGCGCCGGACCGGACGGTCGTGGAATGCGACTGGCTGTACTCGAAGGAGGTCGTCGAGTCCGGCCGGGACGTGTCGAGGTCGGTGGAGTTGTTCCACCGCGTCAACGAGCAGGACTTCGACGCTTGTGAACGCTGCCAGCCCGCGATGGCGTCCCGCGCCTACGCCGGAGGCGGGGTCCTGATGCCCTCGGAGCACCACATCGGCGAGTTCCACACCTGGCTACTCACGCATCTAGAGGACTGAATGCGGTAGTTGCGCGCGCAAGTACCGCATCCAGAGGACTAAACGCGAAGGGTGGCGGCCAGCGCGGCGGCATCGACACCGGCGACGCCGTCGAGGACGTGCCAAGGCGCGAGCCAGCCTGCCGCGGCGAGTTCGTCGTAGACCACCGAGCACCGCTTCTGGAGCGCGTCGTCGGTCTCGAAGGAATCCCGGGCACGGGCGGCGTCGCCCTCCGCTCGGCGCTGCGCGCGTTCGGCGGCGACGTCGGCGGTGACCCGCAGCA
The DNA here is from genome assembly GCF_000478275.1 of Amycolatopsis orientalis DSM 40040 = KCTC 9412. GTDB lineage: Bacteria > Actinomycetota > Actinomycetes > Mycobacteriales > Pseudonocardiaceae > Amycolatopsis > Amycolatopsis orientalis. The sequence continues at coordinate 137,131 of NZ_ASJB01000043.1, read as the reverse complement.
GCAGATGCGCGGCGGGCACCGGCAGCCCGAACCGGTCGATCTCCAGGCCGCGGAGCCACCGGACGAACTCACCGTCCGCGCCCTGGTGGAGCCGGGCGGCGCCGTACGCCGCGTTCGACGCGACGTACCTGTCGAGCAGCACGACGTCGTGATCGTCGAGCCGGGCGCGGATCTCGTCCGCCGCGCCCCGGCGGTCGAGCGCGTAGAGCATCGCCATGCCGTACACGGAGTCGGCGAGGTCGCCGTGCCCGCGGTGCAGCGCCTCGTGCACGAGGTCGGCGTGCACGCTTTCGCCGTAGCGCGGGAACGCGATCGACGTGACGCTCGCTCCGGCGGCGTTCAGCGCACCGGTCAGCGCGTCGGCGAGCGTCCGCTTCCCGGCGCCGTCCAAACCTTCGATCACCACGAGTTTTCCCACACCGACACCCTATGACGCGGTGGTCGACCGGCGGGCCAGACGGGTCAGCTCACGTCCGGCCCACCGGTCCGCTAGGGGACGCGCCGCTTCGAGTGCAGGAAGAAGCCGGCGATACCGATGAGGAGCAGCCCGCCGAAGATCAGCAGCGGGACGAAGCCGGTGTCCTGCGCGTCGGGCGCGGGACCGCCGTCGCCGCGAGGCATCACCTGGGCGTTGTAACCGCCGGCCTTGCCTTCCTGGGCGTAGGGCGAGCCCGCGAGCATCGCGCCGTACCGGCCGGAGACCGTCTTCTGGTACTCAGCGAGCGTGGCCGACGTACCGGCCGCGTAGCCGCCGGCGCCCGCGTCGAGCAGCGTCACCCGGCCGTCGCGCAGCGCGTACCAGGCGTCGACCTGGGGTTCGTGGAGCAGCGTCGCGCCTGCGGGCAGCCGCCGGGCCAGCGCGCTCTCCCGGTCGCCCGACGCGATGTTGCCGACCCGCCAGGCGCCGTCGTCACCGCGGACCGACCAGAGGGTCGCGGTCTGCCCGTCGGACGCCGTCACCGGGACGGCGACGTACGCGAGTTGCCCGGCGACCGCGCCGTCACCGGCGACGAAATCCCTCGAAAGCTCGTAAACCGGGAAGGTTTCGTCGACGACGCTGACCGACGGCGCCCGACCCGATCCACTCGTCTGGATGAAGAAGCGGCCGATCTCGGCACGCAGCGTGGGATCGTCGGCAGCCGCCTTCGCGGCCGCGAGATCTTCACTCGACAGTTGGTCCGCGCGCGCTCCGGGCGCCGACATCAGCAGGACCATCGCGACCAGGCCGGCGAGCCCGAGGATCCGCCGCGCGCTCATCGCCGGATCCCGGTGAGGGTGTGGGTCCAGGTGAAGGACCGGTTGCCGGCGTAGTAGTCGTAGGTCGACCAGTTGTAGCGGTTGCCGGTGGGCAGTGGATCCCCCCACGAGACCCACTTCCGGCCGGCGTCGTAGCCGTAGAGGACGTGCATGTGGCCGCCGCCCGCGGCCCAGCCGACCCGGGTCTGCACCGGCTGACCGGCGCCGGTCTGGGCCTGCACGGCGGAGTACGTGATGCGTCCCTTGACGTAGTTCCCCGGGGCCGAGAAGCCGAGCTTGCCGAACGCGCGGCGGACGTCGCCCAGCGTGCCGGGGCGGTCCGCGCAGTCCGGGCGCCGCTCGTCGTGGGCGATCCGGCAGAATTCGTTCTGGGCGACGGTCACGCCGTGGTGCGCGGCGATGGTGTTCCCGGAAGCCACCCAGCACCACTGCGACTTTTCCTGCACCTGCATGACGATGGGGTTCTGGTAGGCGGGGAGTTGACGGACCGGCGGCGAGGGCAGCGCGCTCGCCGGGGTCTGGACCGCGAGCCACGCCGCGAGCGTCACGGCGCCCGCGGCGCAAACCCTGCTCGAGAACACAGGCACGACGGGCCTCCTGGTCACCATGGCGAACCAATGTGGTCACAACGGTGAACAGAAGGTTCACGGAGAGCAAGATGGGCACTCGGCGGAACGGACCGTTCCGGGGCGTTTCCACACCCCGGAACGGTCACTCTTCCGGGGTCAACCACCCCGAACGGGGGACGTAGTGTTCACAGTGCGCTGCTAACGTGAACGTTCCGCAGTGTTCACGCTCAGCGCACACACTGGTCTGGTGAAAGGACGAGCGGTGACACGAGAGAGTGCTGATGCGTTCTCAGCGGGAAAGCACGCCTCGAACGGGGCTGACGCGTTCTCGACGGGGAAGCGTGCATCGAACGTGGACACCTCGACGATGATCGACGGAACACGGCGCCAACCCCTCGAAGCCCTGCCCAAAGAGCTGGTCGAAGCCCTGCGCAGCGGCGAGTTCCACCATGCGCTGCGGCAGGCGATCGCCTACCGCGGCCTCTCGCTCGCCCGGCTCCGCGCCCACCTCGGCCTCCGCGGTGTCCAAATCGGACAGTCGACGTTGAGCTACTGGCAACGCGGATTGCGCCAGCCGGAGGTACCCAAGGCGCTCCCGGCGGTCCGCGCCCTCGAATCGGTGCTGCAACTGCCCCCCGACGCGCTCGTCGTGCTGATCGGGCCGCGGACCGGGCGGGCGCGCGGGCACCAGATGGCCGCGTCGTTCCACGACATCCGGTCCGGCGACATGGGCTCGATCGTCGACCAGCTGCTGGCCGAGCTGGGCGCGTATCCGTCGTCCAACCGCTACAACGCCGACCTGGAGATGCTCGCTGTCCACGACACGATCACCTTCGACGCCGCGCACCGGCAGGTCGCCCTGCACACGCGGCTGGTGTGCCGGGCGCGCCGCCACGGCCCGGACCGGTACGTCACGGTCTACAACGGTGATCCCGGCTGCCATATCGGCGACGTCGAGCTGATCACCGCGGAGGGCTGCCGCGTCGGGCGGATCCGGCGCAACGCCGAGGCCGAGACGATGGCGACCGAACTGCTTTTCGACCGGAAACTCGCCGAGGGCGAGATCCACGTCTTCTGCTTCGAGGTCCGCGACGACTCCGGCACCGCGTCGCCCGGGTACTTCCGGATGCTGCGGGACCAGTGCTCCAGCTACCTCGTGCAGCTGAAGTTCGCGCTCGGCGCGCTGCCCGCCCGCTGCACCCGGCAGTTCCGGACGCGCGACGACGCCGTGCCCGTCGAATCCGAGGAGCTGCCGTGCGACATGGGCGGCGTGACCAGCGGCTACTTCAGCGACGCCGGACCGGGGCTGGCCGGCATCGAGGTCGAGTGGCGCTAGCGCGTGCAATGAGCCTTTTTCACCCTGGTGTCGCTCGCCGGAAGTTCGTACCGGAAGTCTGGCTCCTTCCCATCACGCGAGTTCCGTCTCTGGGCACAGATCTCTCGCGCCCAGGTACCACGAGTGCCGAACTCGCGTGATCCAGAGGGACACACCCGTGACTGGAAGCGACACTCACGTGATTGGGGGCGGAACTCGGCCACAAGGCGAGCACCCACTTCCAGCACGAATTTCCAGCGCAGGACGCTGGGTTCCGAGGTGGGGGTGTCGTGAGTGGTAAGTGTCGTTAGAACGACACTTACCACTCACGACCCTGAGCTTTCGGGGCCGACGACTGGGGCGGTGGGCTCTGACCGGCGGCGTGTCCCGGGTCCTGAGGGGCCTGACCTCTCGCAATTAGTCGACTACTTGCGACCGTCAGCACCGCCAACCAGGATGAAAAGGCGCAATGAAAGGCCCCTTCATGGCAGCGGTCAGTACCGGTAGTGGTCCGTCTTGAACGGGCCTTCGACGTCCACGTCGATGTACTCGGCCTGATCCTTGGTCAGCTTCGTGAGCTCGCCGCCGAGCGCGTCGAGGTGGATCTTCGCGACCTTCTCGTCGAGCTTCTTCGGGAGGCGGAAGACCTCCTTGTCGTACTCCTCGTACTTGGTGAACAGCTCGATCTGCGCGATCACCTGGTTGGAGAAGCTGTTCGACATCACGAACGACGGGTGCCCGGTCGCGTTGCCCAGGTTCAGCAGACGCCCTTCCGACAGCACGATGATGCTCTTGCCGTCCGGGAACACCCACTCGTCGACCTGCGGCTTGATGTTGATGCGCCGGATGCCCGGGTAGCGCTGCAGGCCCGCCATGTCGAGTTCGTTGTCGAAGTGGCCGATGTTGCCCAGGATCGCCTGGTGCTTCATCTTCGCCATGTGCTCGACGAGCACGACGTCCTTGTTGCCGGTGGTCGTGATGATGATGTCGGCCTCGCCGAGGACGTTCTCCAGCCGCTTGACCTGGTAGCCGTCCATCGCGGCCTGCAGCGCGCAGATCGGGTCGATCTCGGTGACGATCACCCGCGCACCCTGGCCGCGCAGCGATTCCGCGGCGCCCTTGCCGACGTCGCCGTACCCGCAGACGACCGCGACCTTGCCGCCGATGAGGACGTCGGTGCCGCGGTTGATGCCGTCGATCAGCGAGTGCCGGATGCCGTAGCGGTTGTCGAACTTCGACTTGGTCACCGCGTCGTTCACGTTGATCGCCGGGAACAGCAGCTCACCGGCCGCGGCGAGCTGGTAGAGCCGCAGCACGCCGGTGGTGGTCTCCTCGGTGACGCCCCGGATGCCCTCGCCGATCTTGGTCCACTTGCCGGTGTCGGCCGCGACCGAGGCGCTCAGCAGCTGCAGGAAGACGCGGAACTCGTCCGAGGTGTTCTCGTCCGGCGAGGGGACGACACCCGCCTTCTCGAACTCGGTTCCCTTGTGCACCAGCATGGTGGCGTCGCCGCCGTCGTCGAGGATCATGTTGGGCCCGATCTCACCACTGTCGTCCCAGGTGAGCATCCGCTCGGTGCACCACCAGTACTCCTCCAGCGACTCGCCCTTCCAGGCGAACACCGGGACACCCTTCGGCTCCTCGGTGGTGCCGTGCGGGCCGACGACGACCGCGGCGGCGGCGTGATCCTGCGTCGAGAAGATGTTGCAGGAGGCCCAGCGCACTTCCGCACCCAGGGCGACGAGGGTCTCGATCAGCACCGCGGTCTGTACCGTCATGTGCAGCGAGCCCGAGACCCGGGCTCCCCGCAGGGGATACACCTCGGCGTACTCGCGGCGCAGCGCCATCAGGCCGGGCATCTCGTGCTCGGCGAGGCGGATCTCCTTGCGGCCGAACTCGGCGGCCTCGAGATCGGCGACGGCGAACTCGATGCCGTTGCGGGTGTCGTGCCGCTTCGCAACGCTTTCGGGGGTCATATGTGCGCTTCCTCCAAGGATGGATGACATCGGAACAGTACCGTTGTCGGCTCAACGCCAACTGGAACGGTTTGGAGGCCTTCACCGTGGTCATGCCGGGTCCCGACACTCGCGTCGTCGAAATACGCGTACCCGGGCTAGTGGGCACGAGCGGTGAAAGCCTGCTGGATTCGACGTCGGTGGTCGACGTCGCGGGCGACGGGATCGGCAGGCTGATCCGGCCGTCGGACCGGCTGCGCCGTCCCGCTCCCGGTCCGGTGCTGCCCGCGCTCGGCCGTTCGATCCCGCGCATCCTCGAAGGCTACCTGTGGAGCGGGATGACGTCGGGGGGCGCGGCCAAGGCCACCTGGGCGCTGCTGTTCCCCTTCTCGCTGGCGAACGTCGCGCACTGGATGCTGCCGCCGGTCCCGGAGGGCAAGCGGTTCGCCGCGGTGCTCGGCACCACGTGCCGCGGTGTGCTGAGGGTGGCCTCGCTGCTGCTGACCATGTTGCTGATCAGCCAGCTCGCGGTGGTCTCGCTCGACCTGTTCGCCGCGCAGTGCCTCGCGCCCGGCTCGGCCTGTCTGCCGGGCGCGCCGTCTTTCCTGCGGGATTTCGCGCCGCTGCGGACCGCGATCGGCGTGCTGCCGCTGCTGGTGCTGATCTTCGTCCTCGACCGGATCCCGTCGTCGGACTGGCGTTCACGGAACCGGCTGCACCGCGAACACAGTTCGAGCCCGCTGCAACCGCAGGACCTGCCGCGGACGCCCGGCCTGCGCACGCTGCACACCGTCGCCGCCTTGACCTGTGTCGCGCTTCCGTTGCTCGGCGGGCCGTTCCGGCTGCCGACCGCGACGTTCGACCTGGTCGTCTGGATCTGCGCGCTGGCGCTCGTCCTCGCCGCGCTCGTGGCCTCGACGGTCGGTTTCTCGGCCGGGCCGGTGGTCCGCGGCGGGCTGATCGCGTTCGCCGTCGCGCTGGTCGGGATCGCCGTCGTCCGCCGGACCCCGCTGCCCGCCGGGCTGACCGGTGGCGGTCTCGGCGGAGCGGACGGGACGGTCGAAGCGCTCGGCGCGGCGATGGTGGCGGTGACCGTGCTGTTCGCGCTGCTGCTCGTCCCGGCGGCGTTGCTGGGCCGTCCCACCTGGAAGCATCTGCCGCACCGGTTGCGGCCGTGGCTCGGCGGCTGGGCGGCCGCCCCGGTCATCGCGCTCGCCGGTCTGCTCGGCGGCGGTTTCGGCGCGGGACTAGCGGTCGCGCTGCGGCAACTGGTCGGCGCGAACGATCTGCGGCTGCCCGACACCTACGTCCTGGTGACGGTGCTGTGGGGCGCCGGACTCGCCCTCGCCGTCGTGCTCGGCGTGCTCGGCTTCGCGGTGGCCGTCCCGCTGCGGCGGCTGAGGCGCGGCATCCCGAAGATCGTCGAGCTGATGGAGATCGGCAAGGCTCAGGAAGAGGAGGCCGCGCGCGTCTGGGCCCGTGCCTCCTGGGAACGCAAGCATTTGCACCACCTCGCGCTCACGGTCGCGCTCGCGATGGCGGCGGGCGGCGGCGCGCTTTTGGTGGTGCGGTTCGGTTTCGGGCATCTGCCAGGCTGGTTCACCCCGCTTTCGACGATCGGTGTGTTCGCCCTCGGCGCGCTGGCCGCCGGTCTGCTGCGGGTCGTGTTCGCCGCGGCGACGACGCCCAAGCGCAGCCGTCACCTCGGCGCGCTGGCGGACCTCGTGTGCTTCTGGCCGCGCGCCGCGCATCCGACCGTTCCGCCGAGTTACGCGCTCAAGGTCGTCCCGGAACTCGCGGACCGGGTCAAGGAACATCTGGCCGATCCCGGCACCCGGGTCGTGCTGTCCGGGTACAACCTCGGCAGCCTGCTGACCGTGCTCGCCGCGGCGCGTGTGATCGCCGATCTCCCGCCGGAGGACCGCGAACGCGTCGGGCTGCTGACCGCGGGCTCCCCGCTGCAGTGGGGTTATCAGCGGGCCTTCCCCGCGATGCTGCCGCAGGCGCAGCTCGCCGGGCTGTACGAGGATCTCGACGGCCGGTGGCGGGCACTGTGCCGCGGCACGGACATCTTCGGCGGCGGCGTCACGACGTGGCGGCACCGCGTGGTGGGCGGGAAACTGCTGGGCGACGGCTATCTGCCCGGCGGCGGCACCGGGCCGCTGGCCGCGGAAGCCGACGAGCAGGGCGTCCTCGTGCTCGGCGGCGATCACTGGCTGCCCGACCCGATGCGCGGCCCGACCGGACGGCACCGCTGGGCGCCCGGCGTCCTCAAGCACACGGACTACGTCGTCGACGCCGAATGGGACAACGCCGTCGCGATGGCCGCCGGACTCGGCCGTCCCCGCCCGACGAACCCTTGGGGCGAGCAGGGATCGCTCTTCGGCGACTTCCCCCAAATGCGCTGAAGGGAACTTTCCCCGAGTAGGACGCAGCGAAAGGGCCCTTCACCGCATGACATGCGGTGAAGGGCCCTTTCAGCTACCTACGTCAGTTGGCCTTGCGACGCACGCGCAGCAGGACCAGGACGCCGACACCGGCCAGGACCAGCAGGCCACCGGCCCACAGCAGCCAGGCGTTGTCGAAACCGGTGTCCGCGAGGCCGCCGCCGTTGCCACCGTTACCGCCGACCGCGGGGGCCGGGGCGGTGGTGCTGCTCGGGGTTTCCGACGTCTGGGTCGGCTTGCCCGAGGTGGTCGGGGCGGACGTCGGCGGCTTGGCCGTGGTGGTCTTCGTCGGCTCGGTCGGCTTCGTCGGCTCGGTCGGCTTGGTCTTCTTTTCACCACAGGCGAACCAGTGGCTGATGTCGGCCTGCTGACCGCCGCCGTTCATCGGCGAGCGCAGCTTTTCCCACGGCGGGGTCGCGGCGAGGCCACGCTTGCCGGGCTCGTAGATGTTGTAGCCGTCGCCGCCCTTGACCACGATCGCGGTGACGGTGACACCTTCAGCGACCGCGGTGATGTTGAGGTACTTGTCCTTTTCGGTGCCACCGGTGAAGGTCAGGTCCTTCGTGGAGATCTCGGTGCCAGGGAGCTTGGCCTTCTCACAGGTGCTGACGTTCTTCGGGGTCGGGATGGCCCGGCCGTCGTCGGTGTGGCACGCCAGCGCGGTGCCCGTGACACCGAGCAGGGCGGCGGTCGCCAGCGCGACGACGGTGGCGGCGGAGCGGACACGCCGTCCGGTGATGATCTGCATTCAGAGCTCTCCTGTACCGATCGGGGGACAAACGAGCAAAGCGAGGTGCCTCTTTAGGGGTGAAGGTCAACTCGCGGTGCTTCTACACGAGCCCCGTTCACCCACCAGGGGGAAGTAAGAGCCCGGACGCTATCGCACACCGATTTCACACCGAAACCGGGGCCCCGAACAGCGCGGCCCACCATCCACAAAGGAATGGTGGGCCGCCGAAACGAGAATGATCAGTCCGATACGGACGCCGTGACCTCGCCCTTGTTCTTCTTGCCGAGAAGCGAATGACGACGGCCGTAGGCGAAGTAGATGACGACGCCCAGCGCCATCCACGCCAGGAAGCGCAGCCAGGTCAGCACGGTCAGGTTCAGCATCAGCCAGAGACAGGCGACGATCGCCAGGATCGGGATCACCGGAACCCACGGCACCCGGAACGCGCGGGGCAGATCGGGCCGGGTCTTGCGCAGCACCAGCACACCCGCGGAGACCAGAACGAAAGCGAAAAGCGTCCCTACGTTGACCATTTCCTCGAGTTTGTCCGCCGGGAAGAACGTCGCCGCGACCGCGACCAGCCCGCCGACGACGATGGTCGCCCGCTTCGGCGTGCCGTGCTCCCCCGTCTTCGCGAGCCCGCGCGGCATCAGGCCGTCACGCGACATCGCGAAGATGATCCGGATCTGGCCGAGCATCAGCACCATGACGACGGTCGTCAGACCGGCGAGGGCACCGACGGAAATGATGTTGGCCGCCCAGTCGACGCCGTTGGCCGCGAACGCGGAGGCGAGCGTCTTCTTGCCGCCGTCGCCGGCCGAGGTCGCGAGATCCTTGTAGTTCACCATGCCGACGACCACGAGCGACACGGCCACGTACAGCACCGTGACGATGGCGAGCGAGCCGAAGATGCCCCGGGGCACGGCCTTCTGCGGGTTGCGGGTCTCTTCGGCGGTGGTCGCGACGATGTCGAACCCGATGAACGCGAAGAACACCAGCGACGCCGCGGCCAGCAGGCCGAAGACGCCGAACGCGCTGCTGCCGCCACCGGCGACCAGCGAGAACAGCGACTGGTCGACCCCGGTGGACGCCGATTCCGCGGCGGGCTGCGCGTCCGGGACGAACGGGGTGTAGTTCGAACCCTTGATGTAGAAGATGCCGAGCACGATCACGAACAGCACCACCGCGACCTTGATCCCGGTGATCACCATCGAGAACCGCGACGACAGCTTGGTGCCGACGGCGAGCAGCGTCGCCAGCACGAGCACCACGAGCAGGGCGCCCCAGTCGACCGGGACCGGGCCGATCTCGAAGGTCGTCTTCGTGCCCTTGCCGAAAATGTAGGAGAGCACGGTTTCGAGGTACGCGGACCAGCCCTTCGACACCGCGGCCGCGCCGACCGCGAGTTCGAGGATGAGGTCCCAGCCGATGATCCACGCCATGAACTCGCCGAACGTGGCGTAGGAGAACGTGTACGCGCTCCCGGCCACCGGGACGGTCGACGCGAATTCCGCGTAACAGAGGGCGGCCAGCGCGCAGGCGATGGCCGCGAACACGAACGCGAGCGAGACCGACGGCCCCGCGAAGTCACCGGCCGTCCGCGCGGTGAGGGTGAAGATCCCGGCACCGATGACGACGGCGACACCGAAGACGGTCAGGTCCCACGCACCCAGGTTCCGCCTGAGCTTGGTCCCCGGCTCGTCGGTGTCAGCGATCGACTGCTCGATGGATTTCGTACGCCACAGACCATTCCCGGGCACCCTTGACCTCCTACACCTCACTGCGGTTCAACGGACCCTATCTCCCGGCCGGAACGCGAGCGCGGTGGGAGAGCAACGAAGTAGGCGAAGGTCGCGACGGTAACCGGCGCGACACGGACAGTTGCTCCGAACGGCCGTCACGGTGCGATGGTTTCGCGCCGCTTCTCGTGAGTGGTAATGACGGTTCTAACCGTCATTACCACTCACGACCGAGGTGACCGGGCGGCCCGGCTCAGGCCAGCGCGCGATCCAGGTCCGGCTCGAGGTAGATCAGTTTCGCCGTCGGCACCTTCGCGCGCACGCGCGCTTCGGCGTCGTCGATGGCTTGCGCGATCTCGGCGGTCTCCAAACCGGGCACCAGCGCGAGTTTCGCGGCCACCAGCATCTCGTCCGGGCCGATGTACAGCGTCCGGATGTGGATGACCCGCTCGACCTTGCCCGCGGCGAGTTCGTCGACGATCGTGTCAAGGTCGGCCCCGGAGGCGCCCTCGCCGATCAGCAGGCTCTTCATCTCGATGATCAGGATGATCGCGATGACCCCGAGCAGCAGGCCGATCGTGACGGTGCCGATGCCGTCCCACACCGGGTCCCCGGTGACGACCGAAAGGCCGACGCCCGCGAGCGCGAACACGAGGCCGAGCAGCGCGCCCGCGTCCTCCAGCAGCACCACCGGCAGCTCCGGTGTCTTCGCCTGGCGGATGAACGCCCACCAGCCCACGTCGCCCTTGATCTTCTTCGATTCCTGGATCGCGGTGTAGAAGGAGTACGACTCCAGCCCGATCGCGACCACGAGGATGCCGACGGCGACCAGCGGCGAGGTCAGGTCTTCGGGATGCGAGATCTTGTGGATGCCCTCGTACAGCGCGAAGACCGAGCCGAGGCTGAAGAGCATCAGCGCGACGATGAACGAGTAGAAGTACCGGTCGCGGCCGAAGCCGAACGGATGCGTGCGGGTCGCCTTGCGCTGCGAGGTCTTCTGCCCCAGCAGCAGCAGGCCCTGGTTCGAGGTGTCCGCGAGCGAGTGCACGGACTCGGCGAGCATCGAGGACGACCCCGTGATGAGGAAGCCGGTGAACTTCGCGGCCGCGATTCCGGCGTTCGCCACGAGCGCGGCGATGATCGCCTTGGTTCCGCCACCTGCAGACACGTGCAACTCCCCGATAGTGTCCCGATATGCCGGGTTCGAAGGCTAGCAGTGCAGATGAGCCCCGGTGCGCCGGGCGGGACAGGTCACAGAATTGTCGGCACCCCTCGCTAGTCTCGCCCCTCTCATGACCTGGGGAGGTGCCCGTGCCGCGATTCGGCGTGCTCGGACCGTTGACGATCGAGGGCCCGTCCGGGCGGCGCACGACGCCGCGCGGCGATCATCAGCGCACCCTGCTGGCCGTCCTCCTGCTGAACGCGAACTCGTCCGTGCCGGTCGACGTGCTGGTCGAGGCGCTCTGGCCGGAGACGCCGCCCAAGTCCTACGCCTCGAATCTGCACACCTACGTCTCCCGCCTGCGGGCACGGATCGCAGGGCTGGAGATCGAGCGCGATCCGCTCGGCTACCGGCTGGCGGTCGGGCCGGGCGAACTCGATCTGCTGTCCTTCCGCGAGGCCGCCGCGGCGGGGAAGGCGGCGGCCAGGGCGGGTGATCCGGCGGCGGCCGCCGGGCACTATCGCCGCGCGCTCGCGGAATGGCGCGGGCCGGTCCTGTCGGGACTGCACGTCCCCCGGCTCGACGCGGACGTCGCCCGGCTCGAGTCGGAACGTCTCGCCGCCTTCGAGGACTGTGTCGACGCCGAACTGTCCGACGGCAGGCACGGCGAACTCACCGGCGAACTCCAGGCGATGATCACCGAACACCCGTTGCGCGAGCGGCTGGCCGCGCAGCTGATGATCGCGTTGCACCGCGCCGGGCGGCAGGCCGATTCGCTGGCCGTCTACCGCGGTCTGCGCGCCACCCTCGTCGAGGAACTCGGCGTGGAGCCCGGCGCCGAGGTCCGCCGCGTGCACGCCGCCGTGCTGCGCGGGGAGGATCCGGTGCCGGCCACCAAGACGGCGGCGGTCTTCCCGCTCTGCCAGCTCCCGCCGGACATCGCGGATTTCGCCGGCCGCGAGGGCGAGATCGCGCGGCTCTCCGGACTGCTCGGCGACGGCGCGGGCGTCCCGGTCGCGGTGATCACCGGCGAACCCGGCGCCGGCAAGTCGACCCTCGCGGTCAGCACCGCGCACCGGCTGCGCCGGTCCTTTCCGGACGGCCAGCTGTTCGTCCCGCTGGCGGGCGCCTCCTCCCCGCGCGACCTCGCCGACGTCCTCGGTGATCTCCTGCGCGCGCTGGGGGTCACCGGCCCCGCCATCCCGGACGACGTCGAAGCGCGGGCGGCGGTCTACCGCGGCCGCCTCGCCGACAGGCGGGTCCTCGTGGTGCTCGACGACGCCGCGGGCCCGGATCAGATCCGCGCGCTGCTGCCGGGAACGCCGGGCTGCGCCGTGCTGATCACCAGCAGGCAGCGGCTTTCCGGGCTCGCCGGGGCGGATCGCCTCCACCTCGCCCCGCTGTCCGGCGACGAGGCGATGGCCCTGCTGGAGCGGCTGGCCGGGCCGGACCGGGTCGGCGCCGAACGCGCGGACGCGGAGCGGATCGCCAAGGCCTGCGGCAATCTCCCGCTGGCACTGCGGATCGCGGGCAGCAGGCTCGCCATGCGGCCGGGGCTGCCACTGGGGAGACTCGCCGGGAAACTGGAGGACGAGGTCTCGCGCCTCGACGAACTGCGGGTCAGCGATCTCCAGGTCCGGGGCAGTATCGCGTTGAGCTACCAGGCGCTGAGCCCGGCCGCGCGGCGCGCGTTCCGGCTGATCGGCCGGTGCCGCACCCTCGACCTTCCCGCGTGGGCGGTCTCGACCCTCATCAACGACACCGCCGACGAAGAGGCGGAGGAGGCCATCGACGAGCTCGTCGAAGCCAGTCTGCTCGAACCCACCGGTCTCGATCCGACCGGTGAGCAACGGTTCCGAGTGCACGACCTCGTGCGCGTGTTCGCCACCGAACTCGGCAGGGAACAGGAGACCCGTGCCGAACGGGTGGCCACCGTCGCGAAGGTGTCGGACGCGGCGCTGTGCCTCGCCGACACGGCGGCCCGCCGTCTGCCGAGGACGGTGCCGATGCCGCTGTCGGATCAGGATGTGCCCGCGCAACCGCTGGCGCCCGAACTGGTCGAACGGCTGCTGCGCGATCCCGGCGCGTGGTTTTCGGTGGAGCGGGCCAATCTGGTCACCGCCGTGTCGTCGCTGTGCGCCGTGGGCTGGCGGCGGAAAGCGTTGCGGATACTGGAAAGGCTGAGCGCGTATCTGTATCTGCACAGTCATTTCACCGATATGCGGACGGCGTACGAGACCTTGCGCGACGCCGCCCGTGAGGCGGGCGACAGGCATATCGTGGTCATCGCCGAGGCGAATCTGGCGGTGTTGCTGCACGCCCGCGGCGAATACGAACGCGCCGCCGAGGGCTACCGCGAATGCTCGAAGGAATTGGCGGCACTCGGCGACAGTTCCGCGCAGGCGTGGGTCGAGACGAATTTGGCGCACTGCCTCGTCGGTCTCGGCCGGGCCGGGGAATCGCTGCACGCCGCGACCCAGGCGCGCGCACTGTCCACTGTGGAGGAAACCGGGCCGGGGGCGTACGCGCGGCATGCGGAATCCGCCGCGCTGCACCGGCTCGGCAAGGTCACCGAGGCGCTGGAGATCGACCGCAGGATCCTCGCGCACGCCCGCGAACACGGTGACGAACGTCAGCTCGGCGTTGCACTGCAAGGACTTTCGTGGTCCCTGATGCTCGACGGGCGTCCGGAGGAGGCACTGGAGACGATCGAGGAGTCGGTCCGGGTACTGCGCCGGACGACGGCGAAATCGGCGCTGGCGAAGTCGTTGCGCACACAGGGCGCGATCCTCGCGGGAGCCGGACGGCGCGTCGGCGCGGTGAAGGCCTACGAGAACGCGCGGCGGCTGGCGGGCGCCCTCGAAGAACGGCCGCGGGAGCTTTCCTGCACCCGCGCCATCGCGGCGAGCTGGATCGGCGACGGCCAGGCCGATCGCGCGATTCCCGTGCTGCGCCACTGCCTCGACGAATTCCGCGCCATGGGCGGGAAACCCGCGACGGGCCTCACCCTGCACGTGCTGCGCAGGGCGTACGAGGCCGTCGGGGAGACGAAGGCGGCCGAGGCGGCGGGTGAAGAGGCGAAGCGATTGGAAGTCCCCCACGACGCCAACGCTTCGACCCTCGTCCGGTTGCTGTTGTCGCTCACCGAACCCGCCCCGGCCTGACCGGGTGGTGCCCGACCCCTCAGACGAGCACCACCCGGAAATCACTGTGCGGCGAACCGCGGCTCACGCCGGTCCGCGGAGAACCAGGCCAGCACGACCACCAGCGCGCCGTTGGCGGCGGCGTCCCACGCCGACGGCGATGCGGGTTCGAGCCGCGCGACCGCGAACGCGTTGAGCAGGCCGGCGACGGTCAGCATCACGCGGGTGGACTGCGCTCCGGTGGCCACGAGCGCGGCGGTCAGCAGCACCTGCGCGCCGAGGGTGACGAGCACGACCAGCGGGAGGTTCAGCCGGTTCTCCGCCGCGGCGGCGAGACCGTGCAGGCCGGAGCCGGCGGCTTTGACGGACTCGATCACCTCACCGGCGATCCCGGCCATCGCCCGCGCCGAGAGGACCAGGTCCTGGCCGTCCGACAGCAGGCGCACCCTGTCGACGACGGGGACGAGCGCGGTCACCACGGCGAAGCCGAGCGCGGCGAGAAGGACGCCGGGGCGCGCGGGAACCCGCACCCGGTAAGCGCGTCCGCTCGCCGCGTCGGAAGGGGAAGTCACTGCTGGTCACTCCTTGGCTATCGACATCCGGGAGGAGCCGACGCCAAGCGCCGGGTCACCCCTTCGGGCGATAGTCGCGGAACCCACCACACGGAACGCACACACTTCGGCCAAGCACCCCATGCATTTCGTCCTCTGGATGCGGTGGTTGCACGCGCAAGTACCGCATCCAGAGGACGAAATGCATGAAAGGAGGAGGTCAGCAGGTGCCGGCGGTGGCGCGGAAGACCTGGGTGCGTTCACCGGAAAGCGGCTGGACGCGCACGGCGGGATCGGCGGCCGGGAGCCACACCGACTGGCCGCGCCGGAGTTCGACCTGCTCGCCGTCGTCGGCGGTCACCCGCAGGCTGCCCGCGGTGCACAACAGGATCTGCGGCCCGACGTCGTGGACGGCGACCTCGCCGTCGTCCCCGGCTTCCCATTCGATCCGTGACAGCTCGAATTCGGGCGCGTCGGTGCGGTACACCGACATCCGCGCCTCCTGTTCGCCGCTCTGGACCGGCATCTCACCGCACGCGAAGTCGACGACGCGCAGCAACTCCGGCACGTCGACGTGCTTCGGGGTCAGCCCGCAGCGCAGGATGTTGTCCGAGTTCGCGAGGATCTCGACGGCGGTGCCGTGCAGGTACAGGTGCAGGTTCCCGGCGGGCAGGTAGATCGCCTCGCCCGCGCTGAGGGTGAGCCGGTTGAGCAGCAGCGCGGCGAGCACGCCCGCGTCCCGCGGATGCGATTCGCCGAGTTCCAGGATGGTCCGGCATTCGACGTCGAACTCGCCGCGTTCCTGCACGTGTTTCACGCACGAATCGAGGACCTCGGGCAGCAGCTCGTCGAGCGCCGCCTGCGGCAGCGTGATCCAGGTGGTGAACAGCGCGCGCAGCCCGGCGGGATCCGGCTGGGCCTCCAGCAGCACCGCGTACTTCGCCAAACCGGGCGTTTCGATCGCCTTCAGCAGCGAGATCGTGCGCTCCGGGTCGCGGAAGCCCGCCAGCGCGTGGAACTCCGTCAGCGCGCAGACGAGTTCCGGCTTCGCCGTCGGATCCGGGTAGTTGCGGTTCGAGGCGTCGCGCGGGATCCCGGCCGACTCCTCGCGCGCGTACCCCTCCGCCGCCTGCGCGGCCGACGGGTGCGCCTGCATCGAAAGCGGCTCCTCGGCGGCGAGGATCTTCAGCAGGAACGGCAGCCTGCCGCCCCAGCGGTCGGCGCAGCTCGTGCCGAGCTGGCCGACGGGATCGGCTTCGACGAGCTCCAGCAGGCTCCGCTCGGTGCCGTCCGGGCCGATGACGTGGGACGGGTCGCCGGGGTGGGCGCCCATCCACAGTTCCGCCTCCGGATGCGGCGCCGGCACCGGACGCCCCAGCAGCTCGGGGATCGTCGTTCTCGATCCCCATGCGTAGGGCCGCACGGCATTGCGCAGCAGCTCCACTGTCACCTCAACTCCTCGCCGGGCACGGGTGGTGCCGGCCCTCATCCTTCACGTCGCGCGCGGGGCTCACGCCGTTGCAGGCGTGTACCTCCCGGCGCCGCCGATGCTGCCGACGGCCAGCCCCAGATAGACCGCAGCCAGCTCGAAACGCAGCGCGAGAACGGCCGCACGCACGATCTCGTCCGTTTCGATCTCTTCGGCCGGGGCGAGCACTTCCGAACCGGGCAGCAGGTCTTCCGCCTGGTAGCGGGCCGCCTCCGTGGCGGGCCCCGTCCGAACCGAGAGGAGCAACACCCTCGGCGCCAAGCCGACCCCCTCCTCCGGGTCCGCGAAGATATCGCGCTCCGCGCCCCCGGACAACGCCGCACGCCGCAAAGCGGGCCTGGCCAGCGCCTGGCGGTAGTCCTCCACGTCACAGACGAGTGCCGCGTGGGCGGCGAAAGCGTGGGCCGCGTGCTCGCCGACGGCGACCGCGACCGGGTCCAGCCCCCACAGGAGCGGCTGCCGATCGGCCAGCTTCAGCGCCATCGCCTTGGCCGGATTCGCGAACGAATCCCTCGCCAGGTAGTCCTTTTCGGCTTCCGCGTCGAGGTGATCGGCCAGCTGCTCCAGGTCGGCCACCAGCAGGCCGAGGGCGTTCGCGGTGAGCAGCGCGGCGGCGAGCCCTCGGGGGAAGGCCATCTCCGGCGGCACCGGGAGCCTCGGCGCGAGCAGCAGCCCCTTGCCCGCGATGGCGGCCGCGACCGGCCCTTCGGCGGGGGCGGACAGCACGACGCGCGCGCCGAACCGGGCGGCGCGTTCCAGCGAGGCGGCCAGTTCGCGGTCACCGGCGTCGTCGGTGTGCGCGAAGACGACGTCGAGCGCGCCGATCCAGCTGGGCACGACCTCGGCGACCACCACCGGCACCGGGCACGACGGGGTCAACAGCGCGGCGACCAGCCTGGTCAGCGTCCGGCTGACGCCGGGCCGGTCGATCAGGACGAGCGAGCGCGGGCGTCCGACGTCGAGGCGATCGCTCAACTCGATTTCGGCCGCCGCTTCGGCTGTCGCCCTGACCTGGGCGCCGGCCATCGCGGCGGCACGGAGAAGCCCCGCGCTGTCGGCCTCGGCCAGCCTCGCGGGATCGTCGAGCAGGGAATCGTCAGGGACCGTCGGCATGAGCGCCATCCGGGGTCGTGGGCTCGGTGGCTTCGTCCAGCAACAGTACCGGGATTCCATCACGGACCGGATACACGCGACCACATTCCGTGCAGGTCAGCGCATCGGCCTCCGGATCAGCCGTCGTCCCCGTCCGCAGCGGCGCGTGGTCGGGGGATGGGCAGGCCAGGATCTCCAGCAGCTGTGCGTCAAGCGTGACGGCCATGATTACTCCCTACCTGTGGGTACGTCGTGGATGCCACCGTCGAGACCAAGTGATGTCCCTATGTGTGTTTTCACGACACATTCGTTACCCACGGACTATCGCCAGTACGTCTTCGGTCAGCGCCCGGACGGCCTCGGCGTCGGCGGCCTCGACGTTCAGGCGGAGCAGCGGCTCGGTGTTGGACGGGCGGAGGTTGAACCAGCCGCCGCCGGGAAGCTGCACGGTGAGCCCGTCCAGCTCGTCGATCTCGACGCCGTCACGCGCACCGAAGGCGTCCTTGACCGCGATCATGCGCGCGACCTGGTCGTCGACGGTCGAGTTGATCTCGCCGGAGGCCGCGTAGCGCGAGTACTCGGCGGTCAGCTCGGACAGCGGGCCCGTCTGCTCGCCGAGGGCGGCGAGGACGTGCAGCGCGGCCAGCATGCCGGTGTCGGCGCGCCAGAAGTCACGGAAGTAGTAGTGCGCGGAGTGCTCGCCACCGAAGATCGCGCCGGTCTTGGCCATCTCGGCCTTGATGAACGAGTGCCCGACCCGGGTGCGCACCGGTTTGCCGCCGTGCTCGGCGACGATCTCGGGAACGCCCTTCGACGTGATGAGGTTGTGGATGATGGTGCCGCCCGGCTCCTTCTCCAGCTCACGGATGGCGACCAGCGCGGTGATGGCGCTCGGCGACACCGGCTCGCCGCGCTCGTCGACGACGAAGCAGCGGTCCGCGTCGCCGTCGAAGGCCAGGCCGGCGTCGGCGCCTTCTTCGCGCACCTTCGCCTGGAGGTCGACGAGGTTCTTCGGGTCGAGCGGGTTGGCCTCGTGGTTCGGGAAGGAGCCGTCGAGCTCGAAGTACATCGGCACGATCTCGATGGGCAGGCCCGCGAAGACGGTGGGCACGGTGTGGCCGCCCATGCCGTTGCCCGCGTCGACGACGACCTTCAGCGGACGGCTGCCCGAGAGGTCGACGAGCTTGCGCAGGTATGCCGCGTAGTCGGCGAGGACGTCCTTCTCGGTGACCGAACCGCGCTGGCCCGCGAAGGCGGGGACGCCCTGCTCGACGGTGTCGCGGATCTCCGCGAGACCGGAGTCCTGGCCGACCGGCGCCGCACCCGAGCGACACAGCTTGATGCCGTTGTACTTCGCCGGGTTGTGGCTGGCGGTGAACATGGCGCCCGGCAGGTTCAGCGACCCGGACGCGAAGTAGAGCTGGTCGGTGCTGGCGAGGCCGATCGTCACGACGTCGAGGCCCTGCGAGGTCACGCCGTCGGCGAAGGCGGCGGACAGCTCCGGCGAGGAGTCGCGCATGTCGTGGCCGATGACGATCGCGTCCGACTCGGCCTTGATCAACAGGGCGAACGCCGAACCGAGGTCGCGGACGAGTGCCACGTCCAGCTGTTCACCGACCACGCCGCGAATGTCGTAGGCCTTCACGATGCCCGAAAGGTCTGGCACGCCTGCTCCCCGCCAATAGTCTCGTTACAACGCCCTCTGGCGCGCTCGAAAGCCTACCGGCGAGCCCTCGCGTCAGGCGCGGCCGGGCAGGACGCGCAGGTGGCCGCGCCTGCCCGAGGGGCCTTCGGGTTCGGGGTCCGGCGCGGGCTTGTCCGAGCGGCCCGCTTCGCGGACGGCCTCGGCCAGCGCTGTCAGCTCGTCGGCGGACGGGTCGGGGGCGGCGAAGGCCCCCTCGTGCCGGACGACTTCCCAGCCCTTGGGCACGGTCAGCCGCAGGGCGTGGGCTTCGCAGAGGTCATAGGAGTGCGGCTCGCTCGCGGTGGCCAGTGGCCCCACGACGGCTGTCGAATCGCTATAGGCATACGTGAGCGTGGCGACAGCGGGTTCGAGACAACCCGTTCGCGAACACTTTCGTACGCTCCGCACGATCGAGAACGATAGCGCGTCGCGGGCCCGGCGTACCGGCGACACGCGCTTCGACTCGCCGAGCGCGTACCCTACGGATCGTGGCGACGGCTCGTGATTCCCGACAGCGACGGCGGATGCGCCGGGACCGGCACGGCCGGGGCCTGCGCGGAGCGCTGTATCCGTCGACCCTTCCCGCGGCCGCCAGCAGGGCGGAAAGGTTCGACGCGCTGGTTTTGGACGCGCTCGAACCGATCGAAGCGCGCTGGCGGCACGAGCTGACGAAGCTCGACGTCGCCGTCGACGACGTCCCCGAAGTTCGCTCGGATGGAGCACCGAGCGGAGTGGACGGCGTGTTGCACGACGGCGCCGTCCCGCTCTCGCGCCTCGTCCCCGCCGGCGTCGACCGCGCGGGCCTGCCGACGCGCGCCCGCATCGTCCTCTACCGCCGCCCCCTCGAAGCGCGCGCGAAGGACCCGGGCGAACTCGCGGAACTCGTGCACGACGTCCTCGTGGAACAGGTCGCGGGCTATCTCGGCGTCGAACCCGACGTCATCGAAGGCGAATAACCCGCCCGCCCTACCCCAGCGCCACTACCCCAGCCCCCGCCCTTCCCCGGGGGGCGTCCCCAGCCCAGCGTACCGCGAGGGACCGACGGGACCTGCGAAAACGGGGCTGAAGCGCTGAGTTGCCCACAACCGAGCCGACCTGTGGACAACTCCGCCGCGCAGGTGCTCATGCTGGTGCCGGTGTCCCCAATGTGGCATTGGGGACCTTCAGCGTCCCCAACGCCACATTGGGGACACCGGAGCCCAACACGCAAGGAGAAGGCCGACGTCGCAAGGAGCCCAGCCTCAAGAAAGCGAAGGGCGCCGCCGCGTAGGTACAGCGGTCAGCAGCGTGAACAGCACCGCCGCCACCTGCGCGAGCAGCAGCAGGTTCCGCGTGGTGCCCTGGTGCTCCACCACCACCTCCGAAGGCTGCGGAGGCACCGAGACGGCGACCTGGTGGCCCCAAGCCCGCACGATCGGCACCGCCTTACCGTCCACACTCGCCTGCCAGCCCGCCTCGAACTCCGCGGCCAGCACGAGCAGCCGCCCGGTCGGCCCCTCCGACACGCGCACCCGCACGTCCGGCAGCCCGGCCTGCACCGGCGCCACCCCGGGCGACGCCCCCGGCGCGCCCTTCCCGGTCACGGCCGCCTGCGCCAGTTCCGGCGAGATCAGCGCGACCTGCCCGGCGGCCGGCAGCAACCGCAGGACCGGACGGCCGTCCGAGGTCGGCGCGGCAGGCGCGACCAGGTCCGGCGCGAGCGCGGTCAGGCCGTTCACCCCGGCGGGCAGCACGACGTACTGCACCCCGGAGGCCGCGGCCGCCGCGAAGGCCTGCTTGACCGCGTCCGGCGAGCCCTGCAGCAGGTCCCGGCGCCACGCGGCCAGCCGGTCGGCGCTGCCGGGCGTCGGGGCGAGTTCGTCGTCGCCGTAAGACGGCAACCGCCCGCCGGTCTGCCGGACGGGTTCCCCGATCACCAGCACCGAGCGCCCGTTCGCGGCCAGTTCCGCCGAGATCTCCGGAGCCAGCGCGGGCCGGGCACCCGACCTCAGCGGACCTTCCCGGCCCGCGACGACGGCGCCGGTCGCCAGCGCCAGCAGCACGAGCACCCCGGCCACGGCCGTGACCTTCGCCAGCCACGGCGCCGGTTCGACGCTCACCCCGCCCCGCCGCCAGGTCGCCAGCACCGTCCACAACAGTCCCGCGGAGATCACCAGCAACGGCACCCCGGCGTACCCGGTCGCGTGCGCGCCGCCCGACATCGGCGTCACCGCCACGAACCGCACGGCCACGAGCCCGAGTACGCCCAGCGCGACGACCGCGACGCCGGCGCCGGCGCCCTTCGACGGCCGGATCACCAGCGCGACGATCGCGGCCGCGACCAGCACCACCCCGATCGGCCAGGCGCCGGGACCGCCGGGATCCAGCCCGGCGAGATCGGCCCCGGAGGCGGCCGTGGCGGCGCCGCCGAGTCCGTGCAGCAGCAGTTCCGGATTCCTCAACAGCACGCTCGGCCACGGCAGCAGCAGCGCCAGCGGCAGGAAGACCACGATGCCGACCGACGCGATCCGCCGCGCCAGCCCGGTCGGCGAAGGCAGCACGACGAACCCGATCACCAGGCCGACCAGCGCCAGCGCGTGCGCCAGCGGCGAGAACGCGCCGATCAGCGCCAGCCCGATCGCGCTCAGCGCGGAAACGTGCAGCCACCGCGAGTCCGCGCGGACGAGCAGGCCAACGATGCCCGCGATCACCAACGGCAACAGCAGATGCACGACGACGACGTCGAGCCGTCCTTGCGCGACCGAAGCCGTGGCGGCGGGAACCACGCCGTACGCCGCCGCGACGACGGCACGCACCCATCGACGCACCCGAAGGTGCCGAGTGGCCACGTACGCGCTCAGCGCGGCGAGCGGGATGTCACCGATGAGCAGGATCGCGACCAGCGCCGCGGGTCCGCCGATCGGCGTGAAGAGCGCGCCGAGGGTGCCCAGCACCGGCAGCGTCGCGGGCGCGGGACTCGCCGTGCCGCCCGCGATCGCGTGCCACGGCGCGAGATACGACGACCAGATCTCGCCGAGCCCGCCGACCGGCAGCAGTTTCCCGCCGAAGAGGTCCAGCCCGAGCCGCGAACCGTTGACCACGAAGGCGAGCGCCGTCAGCACGACGAGCATCAGCACCGGCGGGGCGAACACGGTCGCGCCGAGCACCCGCTTCCGGTCGACCTCGACGAAGACGAGTTCCGGCTCCGGACGGCTCCCGCCGTCGCGCGGCACCGGCGACGGCTTCGACAGTTTCGGCCTGCCCGCGACGGGTTCTTCGGCGGCCTCGGGGACCGCGACCGCGACGACCGCGCTGGGCCGTCGCAGCCCTGTGCCCCGTGAGCCGACACCCCGCATCGCCCCGGCGGGCAGCGCGCCCGGGCCGACAGGACGGTCTCTCCCCGCCTTCACCGCTTCCGGCGGGATCCAGGCGCCCTCCTGATCGGCGGTCTCCGGCACGGTCCCGAGCGCGAAATCCCGTTCGACACCACGCCGGACAAGACCGACGACACCCGCGCGGACCGCGTTGCGCACCCGCGTCATCCGTCCGGTGAAGAGACCGCGGACCGCTCCGGGCCCGCCGCCCTCCCGGCGTTCGGCGCGGGCCGCCCGCAATCCACCGCGACCACGCAGCAGGTGCCAGGTCGCCGCGAGTTCCGCGCCCGCCTCACCGGTCCGGCGCAGCAACAGGAACGCGAGCGCGCGCAGCACCGCGAAGAACGGGATTCGAAGAAGGCCGAACCAAAACGACGGCGCGGAACAATTGACCAGGAACACCCGGAGGCCGTGCACGCGGTTGGCCGTGGCGAGCGACATCCCGAGCGCGTCCGGTTTCCGCTGCCCGGTACTGAGCGCACGGGCGTGCCGGAGCCGGGCCGAAGGCACGGAAAGCACGCGGCCGCCCGCGGCGTTGGCCCGCCAGCCGAAGTCGAGATCCTCACGCAGCAAGGGAAATCCCGGATCGTAGCCGCCGAGGTCGTGCCAGGTTTCCCGGCGCACCAGCGTTCCCGCGCTCGGCACGGCGAGCACCGCGGTGGCGGTCTCTTCCGGCGAGATCTGCTGCCGATGGCCGATGGCGTCGGTCGACAACCCGGCTTCGACGATCAGTCGCGGGTCGCTCCAGTCCACCGCGAGCGGGCCGAGCACCGTCGCCGCGGGCTCGTTTTCGGCCGCTGCCAACAGGTTTTCGAGACAGTCGGGTTCCGGCGCGCAGTCGTCGTGCAGCAGCCAGACCCAGCCGCCGGGATCACCCCAGCGTTCGACGGCGTGCTCGACGGCCTCACCGACGGCGGCACCAAAGCCCACGTCATCCGAAAGTGTGAGAATCCCGTCCAGGACCGGAGCCTCGTCCGGACCTCCGACGACGCCTTCGGGCGCGGCCGCTTCGGCGAGGATCTTGGCCGTCCGGTCGGTGGATCCGGTGTCGACGGCCAGCACGTGCCGGGGCCGCACCCCGCTGCGCCGCAGCGCGGAAAGCGCCAGTGGCAACCAGTTCTCGCCGTTGTGACAGACCACAATGGCCAGAACGGGGACCGTGCGCAGTGCGGGTGAGGCGGCAGTGCGGGACAACGGGCACTCCAGATGTGGCGGCGAAGTCGAGTGCCGCCACCCTACGACGCGACCCTGTCACCCGTTGGTGGCCCCACTGTGTGGAACAAGAACCGTGGAACAAGGACTGTGGAACTGGGACTGTGTTGAACCAGGCCCGGCAGGAAGCGATCTCCGGCGCACGGGGGGTGCCGGAGATCGCTGTCACACAGCTCGTTTCTTCAGTTTCCTACGCTCGCGTTCGGAGAGCCCGCCCCAAATACCGAACCGCTCGTCATGCGCGAGGGCGTACTCGAGGCACTCGTCCTTGACCTCGCAACCGAGGCAGATCCGCTTGGCTTCGCGGGTGGAGCCGCCCTTCTCCGGGAAGAACGCCTCCGGGTCCGTCTGCGCGCAGAGGGCCCGTTCCTGCCAGTCCTGCTCTTCCGCGGAGGCATCGTCGAAAAGTTCGGTGAGATCTCCCAGTTGCTGCTCCGGGACCTCGCCCCAACCCACGACTTGCCCCCATTCCCTTCCATCTGCTTCCAACCGCACGTCCGCCTCCTCGCTGTCCACGCACTCCCCAGGCTGGCGGTGTTGAAACACCATCCGCCGCCCCCTTCCAGCGACGAATGACATCACTGTGATTACACCCGTGTAGTGCGGTCAGGTCAAGCGGAGTAGCGAGTTCGGGGGATACCTCGGCCTCATCGCGCAAGGGGACACGCCGAGAACTTCACATCGGGCATACGGAAGACTGGAGGGGTGCAGAGATCAGCAGTGCGGCCAAGCCCGATCTTCCTCGGCATCCTCGCGGTCACCGTCCTGGGCGGTGTACTGGCGGCTTTCGGTGACGCGACCACGCTTTCCAGCCAGAAGTACGACCCGTTGCTCGTCGCCGGGGTGGTGCTGCTCGTCGCCGGCGGCTGGGTGGCGTCGCTGACGCTGCACGAGTTCGGGCACGCGATCGTGGCCTTCCGCGGCGGTGACCACAGCGTCGCCCACAAGGGTTACCTCTCCATGGACGTCCGGAAATACACGGATCCGGCACTGTCCATCATCCTGCCGTTGGTATTCCTCATCATCGGCGGCATCCCGCTGCCGGGTGGCGCGGTCTGGATCGAACACGGGCGCCTGCGGTCCCGCGGCGTCCAGTCGTGGGTGTCGCTCGCCGGGCCACTGAGCAACCTCGCCGTCGGCGTGGCGCTGACGCTCGTCGTCGCGCTGGTGCCGATGTCGAGCGGGCTGGTGATCGGGCTCTCGTTCCTGGCGCTGCTTCAGATCGTCACGTTCATCCTGAACATCCTGCCGATCCCCGGCCTCGACGGCTGGGGCGCGATCGAGCCGTACCTTTCGCCCGGCGCGCGCGAGTTCGGCGCGAAGGCCCGGCCGTGGGCGCCGCTCGTGCTGTTCGGCGTGCTGTTCCTCGTGGACGAAGCGAGCCGCCTGTTGTGGCGAGCGTCCTTCGCGATCTTCGACGCCGTCGGCGGCTACACGCTCGCCGCGCAGTACGGACAGGTCGCGTTCATGTTCTGGAAGTAGTTTTCAGGCGCCGTCGGGGTGCTCGGTGAACCACTGGTGCGCCCGCTTCCAGACGCGTTTGAGGCCGGACCGCTCGCCGAAGTAGTCGCCCGCCATGCCGACCACCGGCAGTTTCCCGAGCACCCGGTGGAAAAGACGGCCGTGCGGGCGCTTCTCCAGTTCGTCGACGATGGCCAGCAGCCCGCGGCCGAGTCGCCACAGGGTGCCCGCAGCCGCCTTGAAGGTGATCTTGCCGTGCTTCTTCTTCGCGTCGTCGAGTTCTTCGGTGAGCTTCGCCGCTTCGTCGTCTTCGGCGGCCTTGTCGTGTTCGGCGTGTTTACCCGCGGCGATCACCGGATCGATGTCGCGTTCGAAGAGCACCCACGCGATCAGCCGGACGCGGGCGCCGACGTCGGTCACGCCGTACTCCCCCGCGATCGCGCACAGCAGGACTCCTTGGGACGCGGAGCCGAGCGCGTCCTGGACGGGCAGCCTGTCGGCGAGCGCGCCGCCGAGACCGGGGATCGCGGTGATCAGCGCGGTGACCCGGCCGACCCGGTTCACCCACCAGTTGGTCCGCTGGTAGTTCGACATCTCCGCCCAGGCCGCGGTGCCGGGCACCTTCACCGAGGTGATCCCGTCGAGCAGCTTGTCCTTGAGTTTGGGCTCGACGCCTTCCAGCGCGTCCTCGCGCCGTCCCCTGGCCTGCAGGCCGAACGGATCCGCGTCGCGCAGCGCGTCGACCATCGGACCGCAGGCGCGGACGAACGGCCGCAGCACCGCCACGACCTGGCGATCCGAAATCGCTTCACCCATTTTTGACTCCCTTGCCCGCCTTCGCCGCCGTGCCCAGGCCACCGCCCAGTACCAGCGCGCCCGGCAGTGCCCCGCCGCCGATCAGCAGCAGCGCCCGCCAGTCCTGTACCAGCACCAGATCACCACCCGGACCCGTCACGCCCATCCCGAGTACGACTAGTACCCAGACGAGCAGCGGAATCACCGAAAAGGACGGACGGATCACTTTCGCGGTCGTCCGCACCAGCAGTGGTGTGGTGAGCACGGCGAGCACCACGGTCACCGGCATCGGCGCGTCCCCGAGCTTCGGCAGCACGATGCCGTCGAGCCGGAGCGGCAGGAAGAACAGTTCGAGCAGCCCGAGCAGGAACGCGTCGAAGCACAGCAGGACCAGCAGCCCACGCTGGTACGCCGTGAGCGGCTGGGGCGTGACCGTCACTTCGCGAGTCCTCCGAACAGGTCGGCCGCGGCACCTTCGACCGGTCCGTGGGCGAGCACGAAGTACTCGTTCGGGGTGATCGGCTGCGCGACGTCGTTGCTCAGCGCGAAGTGGTCGGCGAGCCTCGGCGGAGCGGGCACGCTCACCTGGGTCTCGTGCGCCCGCAGCGCGGCGACCTTCGCCGGGAGATACGCGGAGACGTCGAGGACGGTGGTGATCGTCTCGTCCGGCGTCACCGGCAGTTCGCCGTCTTCGGGGACCTTGAACGGTGACCGCCCGCGCAACGCGGCGAGCCCGGCGGCGACGGCGTCGCGCGAAGAAACCGTGTGGAACACCCGTTCGACCGACGCGGCCTTCGGCGCGGCGGCCATCGTGATCTCGTGCGCGCGGATGTGGTCGGGATGCCCGTAACCCCCGAAAGCGTCATAAGTGACCACGACCTGAGGACGGACGTCGTCGAGGATCTCGGCGAGCTGAGCCACCTGCTCCTCGATGTCGCCGCCGGAGAACGCGCGCGGATGGGCCGCGGACGGTGTCCCGGCCATCCCCGAGTCGCGCCAGCGGCCGATGCCGCCGAGATACCGGTGCCGCGAGACGCCGAGCGCGGCGCACGCCGACTCCAGTTCGCCCGCGCGGTACCCGCCGAGCTGGTCGGAAGCCCACGAACCGAGCCCGCCGAGAAGCGGCGGGATGATTTCGCCTTCCTCACCGAGCGTGCAGGTGACGACGGTCACGTCGGCGCCTTCGGCCGCGTAACGCGCGATGGTGCCGCCGGTGGTGAGGCTTTCGTCGTCCGGATGGGCGTGCACCAGCAGCACTTTGGCCTGAGCGGAGATCACGGCTTGAAGACTAATTCGAACACGGCGGGCTTTCCTTTATAGGGTGTCGGGAACGGAAGCCGCAGAGCACCGACCTTAGTCGGGCGACTCTCGGTTATCCTCGCGCGAGTCACGGCCCTTGCGCCGTGACCATATGTACCCCCACGAAGGGCATCTTGGTGAGCACTGAAGCAGCATCGTCGGACCTCGGCGGCGTGTCGGGTTCGGTTCTGTCCATCTCCGACCTGAGCGTCTCGTTCCCGACCGACGAGGGCGTGGTCGACGCCGTCAAGGGCATCGGTTTCGACGTCAAGCCGGGTGAGATCGTCGCGGTGGTCGGCGAGTCCGGTTCCGGCAAGTCGGTGACCTCGATGTCGGTGCTCGGGTTGCTCCCGAAGACGAGCCGGATCGCGGGTGAGCTCCGCCTCGGCGAGCGCAACCTGGCCGATCTCAAGGAGAAGGAACTCCAGAAGATCCGCGGAAACCAGGTCGCGATGATCTTCCAGGAGCCGATGACCGCGCTGAACCCCGTCTACACGGTCGGCTGGCAGCTGCGCGAGGCGCTCCGCTCGCACCAGGACATCTCGAAGGAAGCCGCCGACAAGCGCGCCATCGAGCTGCTGGAGATGGTCGGCATCCCGAACCCGCCGCTGCGCTTCAAGCAGTACCCGCACCAGCTCTCCGGCGGTCTGCGCCAGCGCGTCGTCATCGCGATGGCGATCTCGTGCGACCCGAAGGTGATCATCGCCGACGAGCCGACCACGGCGCTCGACGTCACCGTGCAGGCGGAGATCCTCGGCCTGCTGCGCAAGCTGCGTGACACCCTCAACACCGCCATCGTGCTGATCACGCACGACATGGGCGTCGTCGCCGACCTCGCCGACCGCGTGGTCGTGATGTACCAGGGCAACATCGTCGAACAGGCGCCGGTGCGCGACCTGTTCGCGTCGCCGCAGGTGGAATACACGCGCAAGCTGCTCGCCGCGGTGCCCGTGCTGGGCCAGCGTCCCGAGGGCCGCCGCCTGCTCGACGATTCCGGCATCTCCGCCGACAGCGACGAGGCTTCGAAGATCGCCGAGGACATCCGTCTCGAGGACTCCGAACTCGCCGCGGTGATCGAGGAGAACGCGCCCGCGCTCGAGATCAAGAACCTCGTGCTGGAGTACCCCGGCCGCCGCGGTCAGGCGAAGAACCGCGCGGTGGACGACGTCTCGCTGAGCATCGCCAAGGGCGAGATCGTCGGCCTGGTCGGTGAATCCGGTTCCGGCAAGTCGACCGTCGGCCGCTGCGCGATCCGCCTGCTGACCCCGACCGAGGGCACCGTGTCGATCGCGGGCAAGGACATCACGAACATGTCGAACAAGGAGCTGCGCCCGCTGCGCCGCTACTTCTCGATCGTGTTCCAGGACCCGGCGTCCACACTGGACCCGAAGATGACCATCGGCGAGTCGATCGCCGAGCCGATGGTGCTGCACAAGTTCCTGCAGGGCAAGGCCCTGAACGAGCGGGTCGCGTCCCTTTTGGACAAGGTCGAGCTCGGCGGCCACTACCGCAACCGGTACCCGCACGAACTCTCCGGCGGCCAGCGCCAGCGCGTCGCCATCGCGCGGGCGCTCTCGCTGGACCCGGCGCTGCTGATCGCGGACGAGCCGACCTCGGCGCTGGACGTGTCGGTGCAGGCACGCGTGCTGGACCTGTTCCTGGACCTGCAGCGCTCGCTGCAGTTCGCCTGCCTGTTCATCAGCCACGACCTCGCCGTCGTCGACCTGCTGGCCGACCGCGTCGCGGTGATGCAGCACGGCAAGCTGGTCGAGGTCGGTACGCGGGACCAGGTGCTGCACTCGCCGCGCGAGGAGTACACCCGTCGTCTGCTCTCGGCCGCCCCGGTCGCGGACCCGGTGCTGCAGGCCGAGCGCCGCGCGGCCTGGGAGGCCGGCAAGCTGGCCCCAGTGGCCGACTGACGCTCCAGTAGTACGTGAGGCCCCCTTCGCCGCGTCTAGCGCGGTGAAGGGGGCCTTCGCGTACTTGGGGGCGGAGGGGTGCGGGCCATTCCCCCCTCGCCAAGTGTCCAGCCGCCAGTTCCACCCACAGAAGCGCGTGAAGGCCCCCTTCCCTCGGCTGAGCCGAGGGAAGGGGGCCTTCACGCGCTAAAGAGGGCCTTACGCCTTCATCCGGCGCTGCCGCGGGTCGAAAGCGTCCCGCAGGCCGTCACCGATGAAGTTGATCGTCAGCGAGATCAGCACCAGCACGATGAACGGGCCGAAGAACAACGCAGGCCGGTTCTGCAGCTGCGAGTAGTTCTCGAGGATGACGCGGCCGAGCGAGGTGTCCGGCAGCTGCACCCCCAGCCCGATGAAGGACAGCGCCGCCTCGATCAGCACGGCCTGCGCGATCGCGAGGGTCGCGTTGACCGTGATGAGACCGACCATGTTCGGCACCAGGTGCTTGAACACGATGTGGAACGTCCCGGCACCGGACGCGCGGGCGGCGTCCACGAATTCACGCTGGGACAACGACATCGACTCGGCCCTGGCGATCCGCGCGATCGGCATCCAGCCGAAGGCGGCCAGCACGATCGCGACGATGTACCAGGTACCGCCGCCGAACACCTTCGCCAGGATGGCGGCGGCGGCGATCTGCGGAACGATCAGGAACAGGTCCGTCACCCGGGAGATCGCCGAGTCGGTGAAGCCGCGCAGATATCCCGCCATGGCACCGAAAATGGTGCCGATGGTGGTGGCGACGATCGACACGATGAGCGCGATCAGGAGCGAGTACTGGGTGCCGCGCAGGATCTGCGACACCATCTCCTTGCCGACCTGCGTCGTGCCGAGCGGGTAGTCCCCGCTGGGCTTGGCGAAGGACGGGAAGGAGCTGTCCTCGTAGTCGTACGGCCAGAAGATCGGCATGATGATCACGGTCAGCACGAGCAGCAGCAGGATCGCCGTGCAGACCATCGCCAGCTTGTGCCGCAGGAACTTGCGCAGGACCAGCTTGCCCTGGCTCCGGGGCTCGGGCAGCGCCTCCGCGGGAAGCTTGCCTTCGGCGGCGGCCGCGGAGTCGTCCGCCGCGATGAGGGAGTTCAAGTCAGCCAACGCGAATCCTCGGGTCCAGGATGCCGTACATCAGGTCGGCGATCAGGTTGGCGACGATGATGCTGCTGGCGATGAGCACCAGCCACCCCATCATCACCTGAGTGTCGTTCTTGACCACGGCTTCGACGAGCAGCTTGCCCATGCCATTCCAGTTGAACACCGACTCGGTGATGATCGCGCCCGAAAGCACGGCACCGAAGTTGACGGAGAACAACGTGGTGACCGGGATGAGCGCGTTCCGGAAGGCGTGCCGGAAGATGACCCGGCCGTTGCCGAGGCCCTTGGCACGCGCGGTCCGCACGTAGTCCGCGTTCAGCGTCTCCAGCATCGAAGCGCGCTGGAACCGGCTGTACGCGGCGAAGCTGATCGCCATGATGGACAGGGTGGGCAGCAGATACGCGCCGACATAGCTGGCCAGGAAACCGCCAGGTCCGTCGAAGTTCAGCGATTCCGGACTCGTGGTGCGGATCCAGGGATTACCGAGCACATCGGACAGTCCCAGATCCCGTACCCAGCCGTTGAACTGGATCGCGTAGCCCTTCAGCACGATGGCGACACAGAAGATCGGCATCGAGAACAGCAGGAAGGCCAGCGTGGTGGCGACGTAGTCGATGATCGAGTACTGCTTGACCGCCGCGACCACACCGACGAGAACGCCGAGGATGAGCGCGAGGATCTCGGCTCCGACGACGAGCTTCAAGGTGACCTCGAACGCGGCCATGACCTTCGGGAACACCGGGGCCTGCGCGTTGCCCTGGGCGATGGAAACGCCCCAGTCGCCGGTGATGAAGTTGCCCAGCCACGAGAAATACCGCGGGATGATGCCCTGGTCGAGCCCGAGCCGCGCCGCCGTCTCCGCGAGTACCTGCGGGTTCATGGCCGGGTTGCTCTTCAGCTCGGCGAGCGGGTCGCCGGTGCCGGCGACCATGATGAAACACAGAAAAGTCCCGACCAGCAGGACGGGAATCGATATCGCCAGACGGCGAAGAATGTAGATCACCAGGTTCAACGAACTGCTCCTCATCCGGGCCTGGTCGCCGAAGTGCTGGACCGTCGCCCGGTTGTCCACCGTAGTGGCGGTAACCCTACGGTCAACAGCTACTTCCGGCGGGTAGGGGGGCCCGGCTTGTGGCCGGACCCCCTTACCACCTCCGATTGCCTCGGCGAGAGGTGAAAAAGCGGGGCCTAGACCCTACTTCTTCTCCCACTCACCGGCGTTCCACAGGACACCGTTGTACGACTGCATGTAAGTGCGGTCGATGCCCTTGAACGCCCACATGGACGGGGTCTGGAACAGCGGCAGCGTCGCGTACTCGTCCGCGATCGCCTGGTCGGCCTTCTGGTAGCTCTCCAGCTGGACGGCCTCGTCGGTGGCCTTGACGGCCGCCTCGAACGCGGAGTCGATCGTCGGGTTGGACAGGCCCTGGTAGTTCTGGCTGCTGTCGTCGACCCGGGTGATGTAGATCGACTTCTGCTCGGCCTTGAACGGAGCGGCGGACCAGCCGAAGAGCGCGGCGTCGTAGTCGCTGGCCGCGAGACGGCCACCCTTCAGGAAGTTCGCGTCCTGGTCGTCCGTGATCTCGATACCGGCGAGCTTGGCCTGCGAGATGATGATCTCGACGGTCTGCTGACGGCGGGCGTTCTGGTTGTGCGAGATCTTGAACGACGCGCGCTGGCCGTCCTTGGCGAAGATACCGTCGCCACCCTTGACCCAGCCGGCGTCGGACAGGGTCTTGGCGGCGGCTTCGGCGCCCAGACCGGCCTTGCTGCTGTACAGGTCCTTGAAGCCCTGCTCGCCCGGCATGAACACGATGCTGTTCAGCGGGGTCGCGTCGGCCTGGACCTCCTTGAGGAGCTTGTCGGTGATCTCCTGGCGGTTCACGACCTCGAAGAACGCCTTGCGCAGGTTCTTGTCCTTGAACATGCGCTTGTAGTTGAGGTCGATGTGCTCGAAGGTCAGCTGCGAGGCCGAACCGTAGGTGACGCCCTGAGCGGAAAGGCTCTTCAGGGTGCCGGCGGCGGTGGCGTCGGGCTGGGTCGAAGCGGCGACGTCGATCTCACCGTTCTGCAGCGCGGTCGCCATGGCCTTGGTGTCCTCCATCGCCTTCACGACGATCTTGGAGGGGCCACCCTTGCCACCGATCCAGTTCGGGTTCTTCTCCAGCGTGACGGCCTTCTGGTTGGCGTCGAACTGGGTGATCTTGTACGGACCCGAAGCCGGCATGTCCTCGGCCTTGAACTGCTTGAAGCCGTTCGTCCAGAAGTCACCGGCGGCCTTGAGCTGGGCCGCGTCGCTGGTCGGGGTCAGCTTCGTGATGTCCGGGACGTTCGCCTTCTTCTCGACGATGTGCGCGGGCATGATCGCGGTCGAGTTGAAGAGACCCTTGTAGTCCAGGTACGGCTCGGTGTACTTGGTCTCGAAGGTCAGGTCGTCCTTGCAGGTCGCCTGGTTGATCAGCTGGTAGCCGGTCGTCGAAGCGGCGAGGAAGGCCTGCTTGCCATCGGAGGTCTTGGCGGCACCCGAGTGCGACAGCCACGACAGGTACATGTCGTCACAGTCGAACGCTTCGCCGTCGGACCACTTGACGTTCGGCTTGATCTTGTAAACGACGGTCTGCGGCGACTTGGAGGTGACCTCCCAGGAGTCGAACACGTCGTTGTTCAGCAGCACCTTGTTGTTGCCGTCGAGCACATCGGCGCCGGCGAGCACGGCGGTCAGGATGTAGGTGTTGTACGACGTGTTGGTGTCGGGCGTGTCGTTGTTGTAGCCCGAGTACCCGTCGTCGATACCCACGGTGACGGTGCCCTCGTACCCCTTGAGGTCCGCGAGCTTGAAGTTTTCGCCGTTCTGCGCCTTGCCGGTCGCCATGCTCTTGATGTCGGTAGACGACCCGTTCTGGTCGGAACTACCGCTGTCGCCACCGCTGCATGCGCTCAGCACAAGCGCGGAGGCCGCGACCAGCGACCAGGCGGAGACTGCCTTGGACTTCCTCATGAAGTGTGCCCTCCTAGCACTGGGTTCCTGAGATCGGAACAGGACCCCACACCGCTCCGGTGAGATGGCCCGGAGCCTATGACACGCCAAGCAACCTCATTTGGCGCACTGCGGGTGCACGCTAGAAAGGAAATGCACGAACAGTCACCAGTTCCGGGGCGATCGTGACCAAAGGGTAACTTCCGGCTGACTTCGAGAAATATATTGGTTACCAGGAGGAATCAGTCCGCCACTCGAACGTGCCGGGAAAGGTCACCCTCCGGCGCGAACTTGACCGCGATTCGGCTACTTCGGACCGCGCGTCCAGTTCACCGCCGACCCGAAAGGGCCCACCATAGGAGGACCAGCGGTTACTCCGGAAATACCAGAGCCGATGGCGAGGGTATCGGCCAGCTGGAACAACGGAATGGCAACATTCCGGCGCCACAATTCCGGTTCGAGGGTCGAAAGCGCGTCGGCGGCGGGCGTGGTGCCGGTCAGGGCCGCGTCGATCGACGGCTGCAGGGCCGGGTCGCAGAAGCCCAGCGGGTTCCCCGGCACGACCGCCTTGGTCTTGTCGGCGAGCTGATCAGGACGGCAGCCGAAGGCCGACGCCAGCACCGACGCGGCGTCCGCACCGCCGGTGGCCTGGCCGATCACGGCGATGTCGATGCCGACGTTGCCCGCGCCCTCCGCCGTCGTCTGCTGGATCCCGTTGAGCACCGGCATGGCCAGCAGCGTCGAGAACAGCTCCCTCGGCTGCGGCGCGATCGCGTTGACCTCGATCCCCGCCGCCACCAGTTGCGCCGTCAGCTCCTTGGCGATCGTCGCGTACGGCTCCTGTTTGGCGGGCGAGGCGACGACCAGCGAAAGGTTCTTCCCGTTCTTGCGCCAGGTCCCGGCTTCCTTGGTGTACCCGGCGGACTTGAGCAGCTCCTCGCCCTTGGCGGGGTCGGCCGTCGACGGCGGGCCGGGCGCCGGGATCGTCGGCTGGAAGCCAGTGCCCGACGGGACGCGGACCTGGGCGTCGGCGCGGAGTTTGTCCGACGGGCCGCCCTCCGCCGCCTCGGTGATCAGCTTGCCGCGGTCGATCAGCGCGGTGACGCCTTCGCGGACCCGGGGATCCGACAGCGTCTGGCTCACCGGCCGCAGGAGGATCTGCGCGACCGTCGGCCGGGCGACCGTGTGGAGCTGGACGGCGGACCCCAGTTCGCCGAGCCGTTTGAGGCCGGTGCCGCCGGTCCTGGTCATCACGAACTGGTCGTTGCCGCTGCGCAGAGCGGCCAGGGTGCCGTCCTCGTCGGCCGCTCGCAGCACGATCCGGTCCAGCGCGGAGGGTTTCTCCCAGTAGCGCTCGTTGCGCTCCAGGATCACCTCTCCGCGCGCGGTGTCGATGCTCTTGATCGAGTAGGGGCCGGCGACGGCCGGGAAGGTGGTCGCCAGCGCGCCCTGCCAGCCGTTCGGGGCGTCCTTGAGCAGATGGGCGGGCAGGAGGTTCGCGAACAGCGTCTGCCAGCCGGGGTACGGCTTGCTGAAGCTGACCTCGACCCGCTTGCCGCCTTCGCGCGACTGGATGTCGGAGATCAGGCGGTAGCCCGCGGCGCCGATGACGCCGGGCTGGTCACGCATGGCCTCGCGGAGGTACGCGAAGTCCTCGGCGGCGATCGGCGCGCTGTCGGACCAGGAGGCGTCCGGCCGGATCGTGTACGCGACCGTGAACGGCTGTTGCGAGACGACTTCGGCGGACTTCATCAGGTTCTTGTCCAGCTCGACGCTGCCGTCGTCCTTCGGGCGGAACACCGACGGGAGCAGAAGCTGCGAAAGCGCCGACGTCACCTGGGAGGCGTCAGCGAGGTTGTGCGGGTTGTAGCCGCCGAGGACATCGTCGACACCCACGACGACCTGCGAAGGCGTCTTCGTGGTCGAGGAGCTCACCGGGGAGGCCGAGGAGCTGACCACGGGTGGCGGCGGGGTGTTGCTGCAGGCGGCGAGGAGCACGGTCGCGCACGCCAATATGGGCGCCGCTGTGGTCACTAACCGCACGCGTGAATCCTCCTGGTTTGTCCCTCGCCATGCTGCCACGATGATCCGTACCGCCGCTGCGAGATTCCCATATCGGCCCTGTCGTCGCCCGACCGGATGCCGTCCCTCCTCCGGTGGACGTGCGGGAGGCCCGGGAGGTTCCTGCTCAGGTCATGGGAAAACGCTTAGCTTCGCGAACTAGCCGCCAGCTAGCTTGCCGGGGTGACCAAACGCGCGCTCGTCCTCGTGGTCGTGCTCATGTCCACGTTCACCTTCCCGCTGACCATCACGGGCGCGTCGGTCGCCCTGACCGACATCGCGGACGACCTGGACGCCGGTCTCGCGGCCACCCAGTGGGTCGTCAACGGGTACAACGCCTGCTTCGCGAGTTTCCTGGTCTTCGCGGGTTCCCTCGCCGACGTGCTGGGCAGACGGCGGATCTACGTGGCGGGTCTCGCGCTGTTCGTCGGCGGCGGGATCGCCTGCACCGTGGCCGGGAACATCGTCGTGCTCGACGTCGTCCGCCTGATCGCCGGGACCGGGGCCGCCGCGGCGGTGACCGGCGGGCTGGCGATCCTCACCGAGACCTTCCAGGGCGCGGCGAGGACGAGGGCGTTCGGTCTGGTCGGGACGGTGCTCGGGATCGGGCTCGCGTTCGGGCCGTCGATCGGCGGCCTGCTGGTCGATCTGCTGGGCTGGCGGGCCGTCTTCGGTGCCCCGGCCGCCGTGGCCGCCCTCGTGCTGGCGCTGACGCCGCTTCTCCCGGCCGTTCCCGGTACGGCCGGGCGCCGGATCGACTGGGCGGGCGCCGGGCTCTTCACGGGCGCGATCATGCTGCTGATCTTCGCGCTGGTCGAAGCGGGCGAACTCGGCTTCGGACATCCGCTCGTCGTCGGCGGCCTGCTGCTGGCCGCCGTACTCGCGGTGGTCTTCCCGTTCGTGGAGCGGCGGCGCGCGGATCCGCTGTTCGACCTCGCCCTGCTGGCCAACCGCGGCTTCACCTCGCTCGCCGTCGCGGCGGGCGCGCTGGTGACCATCCTGGTGCCACTGCTGGTCTACCTGCCGTCGTACCTGATCGAGGTCGTGCGGCTCAGCGCCGGGGAGGCCGGGCTGTGGCTGCTGATGCTCACCGCGCCGACCGTGCTGTTCCCGGCCGTGGGTGCCGCGCTGGCGCGACGGCTACCGCCGTCGTGGTTCGTCGCGGGCGCGGTCGCCGTGAGCGGGGCGGGCGCCTTTCTGCTGATGACCATGAACGCGTCGTCCGGGGTGCTCTCGTTGCTCGCCCCGCTCGTTCTGGTGGGGGCCGGCACGGGATTGACGATGGGATTACTGGACGGTTTGGCAATCGGTTCCGTCGGCCCGGAACATTCCGGAACGGCGGCCGGAATGTTCACCACCGCGCGATTGGCGACGGAAACGATCGCGATCGCGGTTGTCGGTGCCGTTCTCGCGTCGATTACCGGAGGGAACCTGTCCGGCGAGTCCTATACGGACGCATTTCGGATCGTTTGTTTCGCGCTGGGTTGTGTGGGGGTTCTCGGCACGGTCTCCGCGGCCGTCCTCTCACCGCGCCGGGAAGCCGTTCCGGTGATGTGAACGCGGGTCCAAAAAGGAACGCGGAAAAACGCGGGAAATCGTATTTCTCACCGCAGGAGCCCGATCAACTACTGAGAGTAATGCTCCGAACTTTCTGATCATGGCCGACCGTCCATACAGGACCGTGCGGCGGAGGATGTCCGGTTGGTGCCTTCTGCGCGGTTCGCGGCCATCCTGACCGGTTCGTCCCGGGAGTCCGTGAACCGTCCACAGAGGTACATGAAGGCCCCCTTCCTTGCGCCTGGCGCAAGGAAGGGGGCCTTCATGTACTGCGAGCTGCGGGAGACTAGCCCCGGTTCTTGTTGCGGTTGCGCTCCTTGGCGCGCTGGTTGACGTCCAGCGTGACCTTGCGGATCCGGACGACGTCCGGCGCGACCTCGACGCACTCGTCGACGGAGCAGAACTCCAGCGCCTCTTCCAGGCCCATCTTGCGCGGGCGGGCCAGCGTCTCCATCACGTCGGCGGAGGACTGACGCATGTTGGTCAGCTTCTTCTCCTTGGTGATGTTGATGTCGAGGTCCTCGGCGCGCGGGTTCTCGCCCACGACCATGCCCTCGTACACCTCGGCGCCCGGCTCGACGAAGAAGGTGCCGCGGTCGGCCAGCTGGATCATCGCGTAGGCGGTGATCGGGCCGGAGCGGTCGGCGACCAGCGAACCGGAGTGACGGGTGCGGATCTCGCCCGCCCACGGGAAGTAGCCCTCGAACACGTGGTTCGCGATACCGGTGCCGCGGGTCTCGGTGAGGAAGTCGGTGCGGAAACCGATCAGGCCACGCGCCGGGAGGACGTAGTCGAGCTTGATGCGACCCGAACCGTGCCCGCCCATGTGCTCCATGCGGCCCTTGCGGGCGGCGAGGAGCTGCGTGATGCCACCGAGGTGCTCCTCCGGGGCGTCGATCGACAGGCGCTCGAACGGCTCGTGCAGCTTGCCGTCGATCATCTTGGTGACCACCTGCGGCTTGCCGACGGTGAGCTCGAAGCCCTCACGGCGCATCTGCTCGACGAGGATCGCCAGCGCCAGCTCGCCACGACCCTGGACCTCCCAGGTGTCGGGGCGCTCGGTCGGCAGCACCTTGATGCTGACGTTACCGATCAGCTCCTGGTCCAGCCGGGCCTTGACCAGTCGCGCGGTGACCTTGTCGCCACCGCTGCGGCCCGCCAGCGGCGAGGTGTTGACACCGATGGTCATCGAGATCGCGGGCTCGTCGACGGCGATCCGGGGCAGCGCCTCGGGGTTCTCGACGTCGGCCAGCGTGTCACCGATGGTGATCTCGGGGATACCGGCGATGGCGACCAGCTCGCCCGCGCTGGCCTCGGTCGCCGGAACGCGGGTGAGCGCCTCGGTGACCAGCAGTTCGGAGATCCGGACGTTCTGGATGGTGCCGTCCTCACGCATCCAGGCCACGGTCTGGCCCTTGCGCAGGTTGCCGGAGTGGATGCGGATCAGCGCGATCCGGCCGAGGAAGTTCGACGCGTCGAGGTTGGTGACCAGTGCGCGCAGCGGGCCTTCCTTGTCCGCGAAGGGCGGCGGCACGTGGCGCAGCAGGGTCTCGAACAGCGGGTCGAGGTTCTCGCTCTCGGGCACCGCGCCGTCGGCGGGCTGCTCGAGGCTCGCCTTGCCTGCCCGTGCGGAGGCGAAGACGACCGGCAGGTCGAGGATCGCGTCGAGGTCGGCGTCCTCGATGTCGCCCGCCAGGTCGAGAAGCAGGTCGTGGGTCTCCTCGACGACCTCGGAGATCCGGGCGTCGGGGCGGTCGGTCTTGTTGACCACGAGGATCACCGGCAGACCGGCTTCGAGGGTCTTGCGCAGCACGAACCGGGTCTGCGGAAGGGGGCCCTCGCTGGCGTCCACCAGCAGGACGACGCCGTCGACCATGGCGAGGCCGCGTTCGACCTCACCGCCGAAGTCGGCGTGACCGGGGGTGTCGATGACGTTGATGGTCACCGGGCCGTTCTCGGTCTCGCGGTGGATGGAGGTGTTCTTCGCGAGAATGGTGATGCCCTTTTCCCGCTCGAGCTCCCCGGAGTCCATCACGCGGTCGACGAGTTCGGCGCGCTCCTCGAAGGCGCCGGACTGCCGGAGCATGGCGTCGACGAGGGTCGTCTTGCCGTGGTCGACGTGTGCGACGATGGCGACGTTGCGCAGGTCGGGCCGTGTCTTGCCGGAAAGGCGGCCGGCATCGACTGCGGTGGCGCTGGCTGCGGGCACGCGAAGGCTCCAAAGGTTTCAAGTTCGGGTGTGGTGCCCGCGCCGCCTCGAGTGCTCACTCACGCGATCGAGTAACGTCGGCCGACTTTGGCCATACGCGGACCACACCAGGGTACCTGTAGCCGAACTGTGAGCACCCCCACGCCCCAAGATCGGTTAGCCTCACCTAACGTGAGAGGGCGTGGCGGGCGCCGCCGACGGAGTCCGACGAGGAGCGCGAGTGGGCAAGAAGAAACCCGACGACCCGCACAAGCTCGTGCGCAAGTGGATGAAGTCCGGCAAGGTCAAGAAGAAATGCTGCCGGTCCAAATCGCGCTGCGGGAAATGCCCCGTTCTCGCACTGAAAAAGGCGAAAACGAAGATCGCGAAAGCGGCCTGACGAGGACGCCGGAAAGATCGTCAGCGCACCACCGCCTCGTTGACCGCCCGCAGTTCCGGCGCGGTCCGGGTCGGCGAGAACTCGATCACCTCGTAGGCGGCCATGTGCTTGACCGAGAACGGGTCGGTCGCGAGGATCGCGTCCAGCTTTCCCCTGGCCATGGGCCTGGTGATGATGACGCCGCCGATGCGCGGGTTGCGCCTGCCGGAGGCGAGGAAATGCCCGTGCTCGTACTGCTTGGTCAGCCACTCGGCGTGATCAGGGAGCACATAGTCGATTTCTTCGATGGGTGCTGTGTAAGTCAGCAGGACGACATACATGAGATGACGGTAGACCCCGATCCCTAATGTGACAGGCGTACTGCCCCGGCCGATATGAAGTGTTGACGCGACATGCCCGGAATGAGTGACTCACCCCTTATTCCACGTCGCGTGTAGTCCTCTGGATGCGGTGGTTCGATGCCGAAGCACCGCATCCAGAGGACTACACGCGCGGGCTGCGGTACCCTCGCCGGTATGCGCGCGCAGAACGCCCAGTGGTGGCCGCCCTCCGGCGGCCCCGAAGTCCTGCGCTGAACCAGACGAGCGCACCACCAGGCCGCCCCACCGGGCGGCCTTTTTCGTGCCCGGACCCTGGGGCGGCCCGAATCCGGAAGGAAGAAGGCAGATGATCAGGTTGTCCGGGATCACCCCGTCCGGCCACGTCCACGTCGGGAACCACCTGGGGGCCATCTCCCGCTGGGCGGACGAGGGCGGGCCGGACGACCTGTACTTCGTCTCCGACCTGCACGCCATGACGAACTCGCACAATCCGGCCAAACTGCGCTCGATGGCCTCCGAACAACTGGCCGTGCTGATCGCGGCCGGGATCGAGCCGGACCGGGTGTTCGTGCAGTCCGACATCGCCCGCGAGCTGGGCGCGCTCAACTGGGTCCTCGAATGCACCTGCAACTACGGCGAGGCCGCCAGGATGATCCAGTTCAAGGAGAAGTCGAAGGGCCGCGCCGGGGTCCGGCTGTCCCTGCTGACCTATCCGGTGCTGATGGCGGCCGACATCCTCCTGCAGGGCGCGGACGAGGTGCCGGTCGGCGAGGACCAGCGGCAGCACGTCGAGCTGGCGAGAACGCTGGCGAAGCGGTTCAACTCGACGTACGGCGACGTGTTCACCATGCCGAAGGCGGTGCTGCCGCCCGCCGGGGCACGGGTCATGGACCTCGCCGAGCCGACGCGGAAGATGTCGAAGTCGACGAAGGAGGAGGCCGGGGTGGTCTTCGTCCTCGACGAGCCGGACCAGGTCCGGCGGAAGGTCAAACGCGCGAAGACCGACGGCGGCTCGAAACCGGCCTACGCGCCGGAAACCCGGCCGGGCATGGCGAACCTGCTGGACATCCTCGCGGCCTGCGTCAAGGAGAAGTCCGAAGTCCTCGCCGACCGGTTCGACTCCTATGGCCAGGTGAAGGAGGCCGTCGCCGACGCCCTCATCGAGGAGCTGCGGCCGGTCCGGGAGCGCGCGCTGGCGCTGCTGGCCGACCCCGGTGAGCTGGAGCGTGTCCGCAAGGCGGGTGCGGTCCGGGCGGCGGAACGGGGTGAGCACCGGCTGCAGTCCGCGCTGCGGCTCATCGGCGCCGGCTGAAGTTCCGTGAAGGACTCCTTGAGGGGCTCTGGGGCCCTCAAGGAGTCCTTCACGGAATTGGGAGCAGGGCGTGCAGGGCGGGCAGGAGGACGCGGTCCGCGGGCAGCCAGTCCAGGTCGTCGAGGTCGCGCGCGGAAACCCACCGGACGTCCTCGTGCTCCACCGCCCGAGGCTCGTCCCCCGCCGCGACCAGCGAAGCCGCGTAGATCCGCAGCACCTTCCCGCCCGGCAACGGAACGTCGTCGCCGACCCGGCCCCCGATCGTCACGACGACGTCGAGTTCCTCCAGGCATTCGCGCGCCAGAGCGGCCTCGTCGCCTTCGCCGTCCTCGACCCGTCCGCCCGGCAGTTCCCATTGCCCGGCGTGGTCGGCGGGCCAAGCCCGCTGCTGCGCCAGCAACTGTCCGTCCCGCACGATGGCGGCGCCCACGATCACCACGGGCACACCCTACGACCGCGCCGCCTGCCAGACGATCTGGAAGCGCGCCCCGCCATCGGGTGACTCGCCGACGCGCACCCGGCCACCGCGCCGCCGGACGGCCTCCGCGACCATCGCCAGCCCCAGCCCGGTGCCACCGGAGGACCGCGCCCGCGAATCGGAGACGCGATAGAACCGGTCGAAGACCCGCTCCCGGTGTTCCGGCTCGATCCCCGGCCCGTCGTCGTCGACCACCACCCGCACGGTGGAGCGCGCCGCGAGCACCGACACCACGATCTGCCCGCGCGCGTAGCGGCAGGCGTTGCGCAGCAGGTTGCTCAGCACCAGTTCGACCTCGGCGTGCGTGGCCAGCGCCCAGGCGGTGCCGACGGTGCCGCTCACCCGGATCTCCGGCGCGTCCGAAGACACCCGGGTCATCCGCGCGACCGCCGCCCGCACCTCGCTCACCAGCTCGACCGGTTCCGCGGGCGGGACCTCCCCCGCGTCGGACCGCGCCAGCGCCAGCAGCCCGTCGAGCAGCGCGGAAAGCCGTTCCGCCTCCTCGAGGACGTCCGACAGCGTCTCCTGGGCGAGGTCGGGATCGGGATTGGTGACCGCGACCTCGGCCTGCACGCGGATCGAAGCGACCGGCGACCGCAGTTCGTGCGCGGCGTCCCCGGTGAACCGCCGCAGCCGCTCGGCGCCCTCCTCCTGCCGCGCCAGCAGCGCGTTGAACTCCTCGGCCAGCGCGCGGAGTTCGTCGTGCGAATCCGGCAGCGGCAACCGCGCGCCCGGCGGGAGCGCCCGCACCGAACCGCGCATCCGGGCCACCGGCCGCAGCGCGAACCGCACCAGCAGCCATGTCGCGATCCCCGCGCCCACCGCGCCGACGGACGCCACCACGAACAGCCAGAGACCGCCTGAGTGCACCGCCGTCGCGAAGCCGACCAGCCCCGCCCCCGCGACGACGAGCCGCTGCTGGCCGTCGGGCGCGGTGACGACTGTCCCGGCCCATCGCCAGCTGTGCTCACCGCCGGTCGTGATCGATTCCCCCGCCTTCAGCGCGCGGATCTCGGCCGGCCCGAGGTTCGCGGGCGGCAGACCGTCCACCGGCCCGCCCCCGGTGTCGAGCACGCGGACGGTGACCGCCGATCCCGACGGCGTCCGCCCGGCGGCGACATCGGCGGTCGCGGTACCCAGCTGGGCTCCGAGTTCGTCGTCGACCGAGCCGATGAGCAGCGGCTGGAGATTGTCACCGGCGACCGCCGCGAGCCCGAGCAGGAAACCGAGCGTGACGGCCGCCGCGAGCAGGGTGATCCGGACCTGGAGCGAGCGGCGGCGCCACCAAGACGGCGAGCCGATCACCCCTGTCCCGCCGGTGCGATGACCTCGTCGAGCTGCGGATCCGAGGCCAGGTAGCCGTGCCCGCGCACGGTCCGGACCAGGGCACCGGCGCCGACGGCGTCGAGTTTGCGGCGCACGTAACCGACGTAGACCTCGACGACGTTGCGGGTCGCGGCCTGTTCGTCACCCCAGACCGCGCGGAGCAGTTCGTCCTTGGTGACCACCGTTCCCGCCCGGCCCGCCAGCACCTCCAGCAACGCGAACTCGCGCGGGCTGAACGCGACCTCGATGCCGTCGTAGCGGACTTGCCGCAGGCTCCGGTCGACTTCGAGCGCGCCGATCCGCAGCGGCCCGCGGGTCGCGTCCGGCGATGTCCGCCGCAGCACCGCGCGCACCTGCGCGACCAGGACGACGAACGAGAACGGCTTCACGAGGTAGCCGTCGGCGCCGAGGTCGAGGCCGTCGGCCTGGTCGACCTCGCCGTCCTTCGCGGAGATCATCAGCACCGGCGTGGTGACGCCGAGCGCCCGCAGCCGTTCGAGCACGCGGTAGCCGGAAAGGCCGGGAAGCATGATGTCGAGCAGGACGACGTCGAAGGACCCCGTCTGCGCGAGCCGCAGCCCGCTGGGCCCGTCCGCCGCCGTGACCACGTCCATGTCCTCGGCGCGCAGCCCGCGCAGCAGCGCCTTGCGCACGCCGGGCTCGTCGTCGACCACCAGTACTCGAGGTTTCACGTCACTCATCATTCACGGTTTCACCAGCTCACGCGCGACCTCTCAGCGCCATCTCAGCTCGGGCGGCGGAGTCTGAGTGGTGTCTCAGCGTTTCCGGGGAAGCGTTGTCGCCAAGACCCGAGCACACTGGGGTTCGGGGAAACAGGGAGAGACAGCATGGATCCGAAGAGGAAGGCCCTCACCGCGGCGGTGGTGGGGACGGCACTGGGTGTCGGCGGGCTCGCCGTCGTCGCGATGCCCGCCACCGCGGGTGACGCGCCCGTCTTGCCGCAGATCAGCGCCGAGGAGCTGGTTCAGTCCACGCTCAACGCCAAGCCGTCGTCGTTCGACGGGAAGGTCAAGGTCAGCAACGACCTCGGCCTGCCGCAGATCGGCAGCACGCTGCCCGGAGTGTCGGCG
Source organism: Amycolatopsis orientalis DSM 40040 = KCTC 9412 (assembly GCF_000478275.1). GTDB lineage: Bacteria > Actinomycetota > Actinomycetes > Mycobacteriales > Pseudonocardiaceae > Amycolatopsis > Amycolatopsis orientalis. The sequence continues at coordinate 93,118 of NZ_ASJB01000043.1, read as the reverse complement.
CTCAGCATCGACTCGGCGCAGGTCTCGACCGACGGCGCGGGCAAGAGCAAGGTTTCGCTGACCGAAGGCTCCTCCCAGCAGACCATCGTCAAGAACGGCGAGACCGTCTGGGAGTACAACTCCAAGGACAACTCCGCCACCAAGATCACCATCCCGCCGGAACTGGCCAAGGAGCACAAGGGCGCCGTCGAGGGCCAGGCCGTCGACCCGGCCACCGCGGCCGCCGAACTGCTCGGCAAGGTGCGCGAGAGCAGCACCATCGCCGTCGACGGGACGTCGTCGGTGGCCAACCGCTCCGCCTACGAGCTGGTGCTGACGCCGAAGCCGACCGAGCGGACGCTCCTGCGCGAAATCCGCGTCGCGGTCGACTCGCAGACGCGGCTGCCGCTGCGGCTGACGGTGCTGGCCAACGGCAACGCGTCACCGGCGTTCGAGGTCTCGTTCAGCGAGATCAACTTCGCGAACCAGCCCGCGTCGAACTTCGAGTTCACCCCGCCGAAGGGCGCGAAGGTGACCGAGAAGACCGCCGAGGTCGACCCGAAGAGCCGTGAGCTCGCCGAGCAGGCGAAGAACGACGTCAAGGTCGTCGGCGACGGCTGGGACACCGCGATCACCGGCAAGATCCCGGCCGACGCGCTGGCGAAGGCCGGTAGCGCCAAGGACGAGGAAGGCCGTCAGGTCGACCCGAAGGCGCTGCTTTCGCGGTTCGCCAAGCCGGTCAGCGGCGCGTGGGGCAGCGGCTGGCTGGTGACCACCAAGGTCGGCAGCGGTGTGCTGACCGACGACGGCCGGTACGCCGTCGGCGCGGTGCCGGAGCAGGTCCTCTTCGAGGCATTGGCCGCGAAGTGACCACCACGTTCGAGGCCGGGGCGGACGTCTCCCAGGAGGCGTCCGCTCCGGCGGTACCCATGGCGGCCCGCACCAGGGGCCTGCGCAAGGTCTACGGCCGCACGGTGGCCGTGGACCACGTCGACCTCGACGTTCCCGAAGGCGCCGTGCTGGGGATGCTCGGCCCCAACGGTTCGGGCAAGACGACGACCATCCGGATGCTGCTCGGTCTGGTGCGCCCCACCGAGGGCGAGGTCGAACTCTTCGGCAAGCGGATGCCCGACGAGGCCGCGCACGCGCTGCCCGACGTCGGCGCGCTGGTCGAAGGACCGGGCTTCCACCCTTTTCTGTCGGGGCGGGAGAACCTGCTGCGCGCGGCCGCGGCCGAACCGAGGCTGGCTTCGGCCGGAATCCCCGGAGCGGTCGACGCGGCGCTTGAGCGGGTCGGCCTGAGCGGCGCCGCGAACCGGCGCTACAAGGGGTATTCGCTGGGGATGAAGCAGCGGATGGGGCTGGCGAGCGCGTTGCTCGTGCCCAGGCGGATGGTCGTGCTCGACGAGCCGACCAACGGCCTCGACCCGGCCGGGACACGGGAGATCCGCCGGATCATCGGCGAACTGCACGCCGACGGCGTCACCGTGCTGGTGTCGTCGCATCTGCTGGCGGAGGTCGAGGCGACCTGCACGCATGTCGCGGTGCTCCAGTCGGGGAACGTGATCGCCCAGGGCGAGCTCTCGGAACTGCTGGAGTCGGGGAACGCGGCGCTGCTGGTGCGGACGCCGGACGCCGAACTCGCGGTGGAGACGTTGCGGGAGCACAGGATCGGCAGCAGGCTCACCCCGGACGGCGTCCGCGTGGACCTCACCGCCGCCGAGGCTCCCGACGTGCTGCGGCATCTGGTGACGGCCGGGGTGGCCGTGCACGAGGCGGCCAGGGCACGGACCGGACTGGAAGACCTGTTCGCCCGGCTGACCCAGCCGGAGTCCACTGTAGACGGTGAGGGGGAGTCGTGACCCACGCTCTGGCCGCGGCACCCGCGGCGAGGACCGGCCAGGACAGCGTCGGCCTGATCCGGCTGTACCGCGCCGAACTCCGCTGGATCTTCCGGCGGCCCCGCACGCTGGCCGTACTGGGCCTGCTCGCGCTGATCCCGGTGGTCATCGGCGTCGCGCTGACGCTCGTCGACCCGGCGGAGACGAGCGGCGGCGGTGGTGGCGGCGGGGACGGCGCGCTGCTCGCCTCCGCGGTCAGCAACGGGTTCATCCTCCCCGTGGCGGCACTGACCATGACGCTGGGGCTGCTGCTTCCGCTCGCTTCGGCGATGGCCGGGGCGGACGCGATCGCCGGCGAGGCGGCCCACGGGACGCTGCGCGGCTGGCTGATCGCGCCGGTCGGCCGGGGCAGGCTGCTCGCGATCAAGGCGTTCGGCGTCGCGACGGTTTCGACGATCGCCGTGCTGGCCATGACGTTCACCGGTTTCGTCACCGGCCTGGTCATCAGCGGCACCGACTCGATGTTCACCCTCACCGGCTCGACGCTGAGCGTCTGGGACGCGCTGGGCCGCATCCTGCTCGTGGCCGCATGGGTGGTCCTGCAACTGTGGGCGGTCGGCGCGGTCGCGCTCGCGATCTCGGCGTTCACCGAACATCCGATGCTGGTCGTCGCCTCGGTGCTGGCCGGGACGATCGTGTTCACCATCCTCGGCTTCCTGGACGCGGTCTCGTGGCTGCATCCGTTCCTGCTCAACGAGAACTGGGCACAGGCACCGGCCTCGGTACTGATGGACCCCCTCGACACGGCGATGCTCGGCGAAGGCGCCCTGCGCGCCGCCTGCTACATCGCCATCGGACTCTCGATCGCCTACGCGAGGCTCACCACCCGAGACGGGTGACGCGACTCCCGCGTTTCGTCCTCTCGATGCGGTAGTTCGCGTACCCAACTACCGCGTTCAGAGGACGAAACGCGGAAGTTGGGCGACGCCGTCCGGGTCCAGAGCGAGCCGGACGGTGTCGCCGGGGCGCAGATCGGCGGTCACCGGCGCGACGGCGTCTACAGTGGACAGGTCGCCACCGGGTGCGACAGCGTCTACAGTGGACAGGTCGCCGCCGGGTGCGACGACGAGCCGCACGTGCTCCCGCCGGTGCACCACCGCCGTCACCTCACCCTCGACCCCGTTCTCCGCGACCCTCAGGCCATGCGGCCGCAGTCCCAGCCGGACCGGGCCGTCCTTGACGTCGGGAAGCGTGACGTCACCGAGCGCGGTCCGCACCGTGCCGCCGGACGCCTCGCCGTCGACGAAGGTCGTCACGCCGAGGAAGCGCGCCACTCCCTCGTCCACCGGCTGCCTCCAGACGCGGCGCACCGCGCCCTCCTGGCGGATCTCACCGTCGTCGAGGACGGCGACCCGGTCGGCGAGCGTGAACGCCTCTTCCTGATCGTGCGTGACCAGCAGCGCGGTGATCTTGTTGCGCCGCAGCAACGCCGCGAGGTCGATCGCCAGCTGTTCCCGCAGTCCGGCGTCCAAACCGGACAGTGGCTCGTCCAGCAGCAGCAACCGCGGTTCCGGCGCCAGCGCGCGGGCCAGGGCCACCCGCTGCGCCTGCCCACCGGACAGTTCGGTCACCCGCCGTCGCTCGTAACCGGCGAGTCCGACCAGGTCCAGCAGCGCGCGCACCCGCCCGGTGTGCTCGGCGCGCGGGACGTCGTGCATCCGCAGGCCGAACGCGATGTTCGCGGCGACGTCCTTGTGCGGGAACAGCTGCCCGTCCTGGAACACCAGCCCGAACCCCCGCCGGTGCACCGGCACGCCGGAAAGGTCCTCGCCGTCCCAGCGCACCGTGCCCGAGGTCAGCGGCTCCAGCCCGGTGATGGCCCGCAGCAGCGTCGACTTCCCCGAACCGGACGGGCCGAGCAGGGCCAGCACCTCGCCGTCGGCGATGTCCAGCCGGGCGTCCTTCACCGCGGCGAAAGATCCATAGTGGACGGTCAGATCCCGTACCGACAGCGACACTAGAACTCCCCTACCGAATTCTGCCCGCGGACCGCGCCGAACCGGTCGATCAGCACCACCGCCGCCACGGTCACGATCATGAGCAGCGCGCAGGCCGCGTAGGCCATCTGGTTGTTCAGCTCACCCGGGCGTGAGATCAGCGTCGCGACGGCGACCGGCAACGTCGGCGCGTCCGGCCTGGCCAGGAAACTCGTCGCGCCGAACTCGCCCAGCGCGACCACGTAACCGAAACCGGCCGCCGCGACCAGCGATCGCGCCGTCAGCGGGAGGTCGATCTCCCGCCACACCCGTGCGGGGCTCGCACCGAGCGTCGAGGCGGCCTGCCGCAGCCGGACGTCGACCGACCGCAGCACCGGCAGCACCATCCGCACGATCAGCGGGATGATCACCAGCGCCTGGGCGAGCGGGACCAGCAGCGGCGACGTCCGCAGGTCACCGGGAAGCGCGTCGAGCGTGATGAGATAGCCGAAACCCACGGTCACCGCGGACACGCCCAGCGGCAGCATCAGGGCGGCGTCCATCGTCTCGCCCATCCCCCGCGCCAGCCTGCCCGGTGTGCGCCGCAACGCCACCAGCACCACCGAGGCCAGCACCCCGACGATCATCGCGAGCAACGTGGCGTCGAACGCCGTCCGCAGCGACATCGAAGCCGCGTCCCAGCCGGAAACCTGGAGCGCGCCACGGGTTCCCCGGCTGCCGAGGGCTTCGTACCCCGCCAGGCTCCAACCGTCCGAAGTGGACACCGACTCGACGAGCAGCGCCACGATCGGCGTCATCAGCAGCGCGATCACCGCCAGTCCCGTCCCGGCGGCCCACCACTCGCCCCCGCGGGGACGGCGGGCGGTCTCACTCCGCGCCCGCAGCCGCACCACGTTCTCACGGCGGCGCCTGGCGAGCGCGCCCACGACGAGCGCGGCGACGACGGCCGCGAACTGCACGAGCGACAGCGCGGCCGCGCCGGAAAGGTCGAGCAGTTCGACCGTGCGCAGGTAGATCTCCGTCTCCAGCGTCCGGTACTTCGCCCCGCCGAGGATGAGCACGACCCCGAAGCTGGTGGCGCAGAACAGGAACACGACGGCCGCGGCCGACGCGATGGCAGGCGCGAGCGCGGGCAGCGTGACCGTGCGGAAGGCACGCCACGGCGACGCGCCGAGTGCCCGTGCCGCGTCCACGGTGCGCGGGTCGAGATGGCTCCACAGCCCGGAAACCGTGCGCGCGACGACGGCGACGTTGAAGAAGGCGTTGGCCAGCACCAAGGGCAGGAGCCCGCCGTCGGGCCAGAGCGCGCGGAAGGCGAGGCCGACCACGACGGTCGGCAGCACGAACGGCACCAGCACGAGCGTCCGGACCAGCGCCACCCCCGGCAGCCGCACCCGCGCGAGAAGGAACGCCACCGGCAGGCCGGCGAGCACCGCGACGACCGTTGAAGCCCCGGCACTGGCGAGGGTGAATCCGGCGAGGTTCCAGGTCAGCGGTTCACCGATGGCCGCGGCGACCCCGCCGGAGCCGAAGCCCCGGCCGATGATCGCCGCGACCGGCCAGGCGAAGAACACCACGAGGAAACCGAGCGGCAGCACGGCGAGTGCGGCCAGCCCGGCGCCACGCGGAGTCAGCCTGGTGGTGTTCAGCCTTCGAACAGCGTGCGCCACTGGGCGATCCACTGCTCGCGCCCGGCCTGGATCTTGGCCGGTTCGAGCGTCTTCGGCTGCTGCGGCAACGGCGCTGCCTGCGCCCAGCCCTGCGGAAGCTCGACGCCCTGACGGGCCGGGTAGACGTACATGTTGCTCGCCACGGTCACCTGGAACTGCTGGGACAGCAAGAAGTCCACCACCTTGCGGGCCTTCTCGACCTGCTTGCCGCCCGCCAGCACGCCCGCGTACTCGACCTGGCGGTAACAGGTGTCCAGCAGCGCCTTCGTGCGCGGCTTGCCGTCTTCGCCGATCTCGGCGGCAGGCGACGACGCGTAGGAGACGGCGATCGGCCGCGGGCCCTTGCCGGAGGAACCGGAGAATTCCTTGGTGTATGCCTCTTCCCAGCCGCTGACCGTCTTGAGGCCGTTGGCCTTCAGCTGCGACCAGTAGCCCTGCCAGCCCTGCTCGCCGAACTGGGCGATGGTGCCGAGCAGGAACGCCAGACCCGGCGACGAGGTCGCGGGGCTCTCGGCGACCATCAGGTCCTTGTACTTGGCGTCGGCCAGGTCCGCGAACGACTTCGGCTCCGGGATCCCCTTGTCCGCGAAGTACCGGGTGTCGATGTTCACGCAGACGTCGCCGAGGTCGACGGCGGAGAGCCGGTGCTCGGGGTCGATCGAGTAGCGCTGGGGGCCGCGATCGGCCTCCGGGCTGGTGTACTGCTCGAACACACCCTCGCCGAGCGCGCGGGAGGCGAACGTCGAGTCGATGCCGTACGCGACGTCGCCGATCGGATTCGCCTTGGTCAGCACCAATTTGTTGGTCAGCGCGCCCGCGTCACCCTGCTTGAGCACGGCGATCTTGATCCCGGACTGCCGCTCGAACGCGTCGAGGACGTCCTGCGGGGCGAGCCACGAATCGTGCGTCACCAGGGTGACGGTCGTCGGCCCCTGCGGGCCCTCTCCCGAGTTCCCGGAGAGCGAGCAGCCCGCGACGAGGGCGGCCACCGTGCCAGCCGCAACGAGCGTGCGGAGGGCGCGTTTCATCTAGCCTCCTACGTTTTCAAGGGGGGACCCGTGGCAAACGTGCAGCGTAGCCGACGGCGTACCACCATGGAGTCATGGCGGAAATCTTGAACGACACACAGGCCGACGAAGCCGTGACGAAGCTCTCCGGCTGGACGCGCGACGGCGTCACGATCGAGCGGACGGCGAAGCTGCCGAGCTTCCCGAAAGCCATCGAAGCGGTGGACAAGGTGGCCGAACTGGCGGAGGCGGCCGACCACCATCCCGACATCGACATCCGCTGGCGGACGGTGACGTTCCGGCTCAGCACCCACTCCGCCGGCGGGCTGACGGAGAAGGACTTCGCGCTTGCCTCGCAGATCGACGGGGTACTCGACGGCATGTGACGTCCGCGACGATCGCGCCACGTCGCCGCTTCTCGGACGTCCTTCCAGTAGGGAACAACGAGAAAGGACGAGTGATGACGCAGGCGATCGTGGTGGGGTTCTCGGCATTCGGCGCGATGGTGGCCGCTGCGGCCGGGGTGCTCTGGTACACGGCCCGCGAGCGGCATCACCAGCACGATCAGTGACCTTGATCACACTGGTTCCGCGCAAGTAACGCGGAGGCTGATCAACGCGCTGTTCCCGGCGGACCTGTCGCTTCTCTCCCCCGGGGAACCGCCGTGAACAACGCCTCCATCACCGCCGCGCAGCGCGCCTGGGTGACCGTCTTCGCCACCGCCATCACGCTGCTGGCGATCGTCGTGCTGGGCCTCCTCGGCTAAGCCGAGTACGCCTCACGGGCGGCGACAAGCTCCGGAAGGTGCTTCGCCGCCCACTCACGGCATGCCTCCATCGCCGGGAACAGCGTCCGGCCGAGTGCGGTGAGTTCGTACTCCACCCGTGGCGGCGTCTCGTCGTACGCCGTCCGCGTGATCATGCCGTCGCGCTCCAGGGCCCTCAGCGTTTCCGTGAGGACCTTCGAGGTGACACCCCGCAGCGGTACTCGCAGTTCGGAGAACCGGCGCGGCCCCTCTTCCAGGCACAGCACGACCAGACCCGCCCATTTGTCGCCGATCCGGAACGGCGTCAGATTCGACGGGCAGCCGGGCGCGAACATGTCGGGGCGCAAAGGCTTCACCCCTTCGAAGTTACCCGCGTCCACGCCGCCAGATCGGCCGCGGCTTCCCGGTAGGTGCGCGAGCCGGTGGACATCGCGATCACCAGGTCGTAGGCGTCGTCTTCCGGCGCGTCGAGATCGTGTCCGTTGAGCCCGTAGAAGACGAACGTCGCCATCCAGGAAAGACGCTTGTTTCCGTCGACGAGCGGGTGGTTGCGTACGACCGACTCCAACAGGACCGCGGCTTTTTCGTGCAGCGTCGGATAGGCATCCTGGCCCATCAAGGAAGCCTGTGGCCGGTGTGCGGCGGAGTCGAGCAGCCCTAAGTCACGGACTTTGGGCACCCGGAGATCTTCCGCGAGCGTCAGGAGGTCTTCGACGGTGAGATACTCGATCACTGGGCGAGACGGTCGAGCAGAGCGGCATAGCGCTCTCGGCCGTCCTTCGACAGCGCCCGGACACGATCGTCGCGAACGCGGCGCCCGGCGGCCTCGGTGATGGCGCGGACCGTGGCTTCGTGCTTGCTCACGCCGTCGGCCTCGGCCAGCAAGGCGAGAGCGCGCTCCTGCTCGTCGTTCAACCTCAGGGTCATGGCCATGCCGTCGATGATACCACTCTGGTAGCACGCCCCTGCGCGTATTTTCCCCGGGTGAGCGTCGAGACCCTCGGATACTCCGAACACCGCCAGGTGTGGCACCGCTTCTACGCGGACTTCGCCTTCCGGCCCAGCACGGACCGGTTCCAGTGGCCCGGGATCAGCGAGCCGTCGGGTTCGGTGACCTGGAGCCTGACCGCCCTCGACGACGACCCGGAGCACCTGCGGCTGGACCGGCTGGTTTCCGTGGTCCGACGGGGCCTGACCGCCTGCGCCGACGAGCTGTACGCGCTCGATTGGCACCACGACGCGTACCGGTTCCCGACCGCCGCGAAGGACTGGCCGCTCAGCCCGTTCCCCGACGGCGACTACTACATCTACCTCACGCCGGACTTCCGGCTCGGCACGTTCGGGCATCCGTGGGAGTACACGCTCTGCGTGTTCGGCGAAGCGCTGGTGACGGCGATTTCGGCGGAACTCACCGAAGTCCTCGGCGAGCCTCTACGCAGGTCCGCGTAGACCGGATTGCCGCTTCCGGGCCGACGCGCCGCACGGCCGGTGGGCGCGACTCTTCAGTGGCCATCCGAACCAGTGAGGAGATCCACCATGAACCGTTCCACCGCGGCCGTCGCCAACGCCTTCTTCCTTTTCCTCGGCGTCGCCGGCCTGATCGTCCAGATCGTCTCGGGCGTCCCCGGATTCCCCGACGTCCCGCCCGGCCCGTTCATTCTCGGCGTGACCGGGATCCTCGTCCTGACGTTGTCCGCCCGGTTCCGCTGGATCCTCTTCCTCGGCGTCGCCGCACCGGTGTTCATCCTGGTCGGCGCCCTGCTCGAAGGCTCCTTCTGGGGACGGCTCGCCGACGTGGGCGACTTCGGCCCGTTCGCCGGGACCGCGCTGCTGATCGGCGGGGTGATCGCGGCCGCCGCCTGCGGTGTCGCCGCCGTCTCGCAGGCCTACCGCCGGGTGGCCGTGCGCTGAACCGGAAAAAGGGGACGATCGGAGGTTGCTCTCCGCGCCTCGCGTCTCTTAGCTACTCGAACGAAGGTTCTTCGAGAAGTGAGGGGTGTTCCATGGCAGGTCTGCGCAGGCGTGAGGTGCTCGCGGGCGCGGTGGCACTGGCGGGCGCGGCGACGATCGGGCTGAACCCCGGCACCGCCGCCGCGGCGACGCAGCAGCGTCCGGGCGCGCAGTTCCCGCCGTCGCTGGACTTCGGCGACTATCCCGTGGTCGCGCGGGTCCGGTCGCGGCGGGCGCTGGAGCATCTGCGGGTGCTCAGCGACCGGATCGGCCCCCGGATCGCCGGCACCGAGGGCGAACTGCGCGCCAAGGACTACATCGTCAAGGTCCTGCGTGACCTGCGCTATCAGGTCACCGTGCAGCCGTTCCCGATCGCCGACAAGTTCCTGGGCGGCCTGTCGGTCGGGAGCGACAGCTGGCAGACCGGTTCGTCGCCGCAGGGCGCGCAGGACGTCACGCGCGAGGCGGTCGTCGTCGACGCCGGTGACGGGACCACCCTGCCCGACGATCTGACCGGCAAGATCGTGCTGATCGCGGCGGTGGCGAACAAGGCGGACGCCTACCTGACGGCCGCGCAGCGCGGTGCGGTCGCCGTCCTGCTCGGCCGGATCGGCGCCGACCCGGCGCGGAAGCTGTCCGCGTTCTCCCCGACGCTGGCCACCCCGGTGACCATCCCGGTGCTGGGACTGGCCCAGGTCCAGGTGGAACGCCTGCGGGAGCGGCTCGCCAAGGGCACGGTGACGGTCAAGGCGTCGGCCGTCCACCACAAGAACCTGACGTCGCACAACATCATCGCCGAGCGGCCTGCCACCTTCCCCGGCAAGGACGACGGCGTGGTCATGGTGACCGCGCACTACGACAGCGTCCCCGGCTCCCCGGGCGCGAATGACGACGGCAGTGGCACCGTGCTGTGCCTCGAACTCGCGCGCGTCCTGCGGTATCTGCCGACGAACAAGACGCTGCGGTTCGCGCTGTGGGGTTCGGAGGAGTACGGCCTGATCGGCTCGCGGTACTACGTCTCGCAGCTGTCCGACCCGGAGACGAAGCGGATCGCGGGCTGCTTCCAGAACGACATGGTCGCCACCAGCTGGGACCCGGCGATCACCTACTGGCTGCTTTCGGTCGACGGTGCCGACAACGCCACGACCGCGGCCGTCAACGCCGCCGCCAAACGACTCGGCTACGACCCGCGGGTCAAGGGCCCGGTCGCGCGCGGTTCGAGCGACCACGTGCCGTTCTTCGAGCGCGGGATCGCGTCGGGCAACTTCAGCTGGCGTGGCGAGACGGGACCGGCGCTGCTGGAGCCGACCTACCACACGCCGGAAGACACCATCAAGGACAACGTTTCGCTTGAGCGGCTTCAGGTTTCGCTGGAGCTGATCGGTTCCGCGGCGTACAACCTGCTGCGGAAGTAGCCAGGCTCGTGAGTGGTAATGACGGTTCTAACCGTCATTACCACTCACGAGTTGCGATCAGACGTTGAAGCGGAACTCCACCACGTCGCCGTCCGACATGATGTAGTCCTTGCCCTCCATGCGCACCTTGCCCGCGGACCGGGCGGCGGCCATGGAGCCGTGCTCGATCAGATCGGCGTACGAGACGACCTCCGCCTTGATGAAGCCGCGCTCGAAGTCGGTGTGGATGACGCCAGCGGCCTGCGGGGCGGTCGCGCCCTGCGGGATCGTCCAGGCGCGGGACTCCTTGGGGCCGGCGGTCAGGTAGGTCTGCAGGCCGAGGGTGTGGAAGCCGGCGCGCGCGAGCGAGTAGAGGCCCGGCTCGTGCTGGCCGACGGACTCCAGCAGTTCGCGCACGGACTCCTCGTCGTCCAGTTCGAGCAGCTCGGCTTCGACCTTGGCGTCGAGGAACACCGCGTCCGCGGGGGCGACCATCTTGGCCAGCTCTTCGCGACGGGAATCGTCGGTGAGGATGCCCTCGTCGGCGTTGAAGACGTAGAGGAACGGCTTCGTGGTGAGCAGGCTCAGCTCGCGCAGCGCCTCGAAGTCGACCTCGTTCCTGGCCTGGAACAGCGTCCGGCCCGCGTCGAGGATCTCCTTGGCCTTGACCGCGTTGTCGAGGGCGGGCTTGGCTTCCTTCTTGGTCCGCGCCTCCTTCTCGAGCCGGTGCAGCGCCTTGTCGAGCGTCTGCAGGTCGGCGAGGATCAGCTCGGTGTTGATCGTCTCGATGTCGCTCGCCGGATCGACCCGGTCGTCGACGTGGATCACGTCCGGATCGTCGAAGACGCGGACGACCTGGCAGATCGCGTTGGCCTCGCGGATGTTCGCGAGGAACTTGTTGCCGAGCCCCGCACCCTCGGACGCGCCCTTCACGATGCCCGCGATGTCCACAAAGGACACGACAGCGGGCACGGTCCGCTCGGAGCCGAAGACCTTGGCGAGCTCGTCCAGCCGCGGATCCGGCAGCGGGACGACGCCGACGTTGGGCTCGATCGTCGCGAACGGGTAGTTCGCCGCGAGCACGTCGTTGCGGGTCAGCGCGTTGAACAGGGTGGACTTGCCGACGTTGGGCAGGCCGACGATACCGAGGGTGAGACTCACGGGCCAGAAGTCTACGTGCCACCCGCTCCGGCGTCCGGCGGCGGGCGCCGAGGGCTTGATCGCGGTGTCGGATTTCCGCCAGCCGAGCCCTCGACCTGGTGGCACGATCGAAGACATGACCGAGCAGACCCTGGCCGAACGGGCCGTATGGCGCGACACCGAACGGTGTTACCGCGCCGTCGCCGCCCGTGATCCCCGGTTCGACGGCCAGTTCATCATGGCCGTCCGCACCACCGGGATCTACTGCCGCCCGTCCTGCCCCGCGTCGACGCCGAAGCAGCAGAACGTCCGCTTCTACCCGACGTCCGCCGCGGCGCAGGCCAACGGCTTCCGCGCCTGCCGCCGCTGCCTCCCCGACGCCGTCCCCGGTTCGCCCGACTGGGACATCCGGGCCGACCTCGCCGCGCGGGCGATGCGGCTCATCACGGACGGGACCGTCGAACGCGACGGCGTGCCGGGGCTCGCGCGACGGCTCGGCTATTCCGAACGTCAGCTGGGGCGCGTCCTCACCGCGGAACTCGGCGCCGGACCGCTCGCGCTGGCCAGGGCACACCGGGCGCATTCGGCACGGCTGCTGATCGAGATGTCCGGGCTCCCGCTGACCGACGTCGCGTTCGCGGCGGGTTTCTCCAGCGTCCGCCAGTTCAACGAGACGATCCGCGAGGTCTTCGCGACGACGCCTTCGCAGCTTCGGGCCGCGAGCCTGCGTCGCGGACGCCGTAAGACCGAGGAAACGCCGACCGGCACCCGGCTCAGCCTGCGGCTACCGTTCCGTAAGCCGTTCGACGCGGACGGCGTGCTGAACTTCCTGGCCGACCGGGCCGTCCCCGGCGTCGAGCACGTGACGCGCGACGAGTCCGGGGTGACCGGCTATGCCCGCACGCTGCGGCTCGCCCACGGCACCGGCGCGGCGCGGCTGACGGCGAAGGACGACCACGTCCTCTGCGACCTGCGGCTCACCGACCTGCGGGATCTCAGTAGCGCGGTGGCCAGGATGCGGCGGCTGCTCGACCTCGACGCCGACCCCGAGGCGGTCACGCGGGTCCTCGGGGCCGACCCGGCGCTCGCACCGCTGGTCGAGGCGATCCCGGGGATCCGGGTGCCGGGCGCGGTCGACGGGGACGAACTCGTGCTTCGCGCGATGCTGTCCCCGGCCGAGACGGCCTCGCTCGCCGAGGCCCTCGGCGACCGCGTACCCAGCTGCGACGAGTCCTTGGAGGGACTGACCACGGTGTTCCCGACGGCGGCCCAGGTCGCCGAACACGGTCCGGACCGGATCACCGCGGTGGCCGCCGCGCTGGCGGACGGCGTCGCGGTCCACGTCGGCCGTGACCCGGTGGAATTACGGGCGGAGCTGCTCGACCTCCCCGGGATCGGACCCCGGACCGCGGACTACGTCCTGATGCGCGTCCTCGGCGCGCCGGACGTCCTGCTGACCGGCGATCCGGCGCTGCGCCGAGGAGCGGCCGCGCTGGGCATCGCCGACGACGAAAAGACGCTGGCCGAACGCGGACGGGCATGGCAGCCCTGGTCCTCGTACGCCGGCATGTACCTGTGGCGCGCTTGAAAGGGAAGATGATGAGCATCGCGTATTGGTCCACAATGGACACGAAGATCGGCCCGTTCACCGCCGTGGTGGCGGGTGACGGAGCCGTGCTCGCCTCGGGCTGGACGGGCGACGTCGGCGAACTGACACCGCTGATCTCGCCGTCACTGGCTCCCGGCGAGGTCAAGCAGCGGCGAGACCTGGGGCCGGTGAGCACCGCGATCCGCCGGTACCACGACGGTGACCTGGACGCGGTCGCCGAGGTCGAGGTGCGGCAGCGGTCCGGCGCTTTCCGGGAGCACGCTTGGGAAATCCTGCGGAAGGTGCCCGCCGGTGAGCCGGTGAGCTACGCGGAATACGCGGCGCTGGCGGGAAATCCGTCGGCCGTACGGGCGGCCGCTTCGGCGTGCGCGAAGAACGCGGCGGCGCTGTTCGTGCCCTGCCACCGGGTGGTGCGGACCGGCGGTGCGGTGGGGAACTTCCGGTGGGGTGTGCCCGCGAAGCAGTGGCTGCTGACCCACGAAGCCGCCTGAGCCACACCCTCATCCGCGCGCTATGAAAGGTCCTTTCCTTGCAAAATTTGCGAGGAAAGGACCTTTCATTGCACGCGAGGCAGCGGTCAGGCGGCGTGGATCTCCACGGTCGACCCGGTACGCGCCTTCCGGACCCGCAGCCGGGTCGGGATCCGCTGCCGCAGCTCCTCGACGTGCGAGACCAGCCCGACCACGCGCCCACCGGCGCGAAGCTCGTCGAGGATGTTCATGACGATGTCGAGCGTTTCGGCGTCCAGGGTGCCGAAGCCCTCGTCGATGAACAGGGTGTCCAGTAGCGCTCCACCGGTTTCGGCGGCGACGACGTCGGCGAGGCCCAGCGCCAGCGAGAGCGACGCGAGGAAGGACTCGCCGCCGGACAGCGTCTTCGCGGGCCGGACGGTGCCTGAGTAGTCGTCGAGCACGTCGAGTCCGAGCCCGCCGCGGGTACCGCGGGCACCGGCCGCGTCCGAGTGCACGAAGGAGTAGCGGCCCTGGCTCATCGTCCGCAGGCGGGCGGTCGCCGCGACCGCGACCTCCTCCAGCCGGGCCGCCAGGACGTACGAGCGCAACGACATCTTCCGCGCGTTCTGCCCGCGTCCGTTGACGACTTCGGCCAGCGCCTTCAGTTCGAGGTACCGCTCCTCGACCGGCGCCAGGTCGGCCATCATCGCCGTCATCCGCGCCGCCAGCCCGGTCAAGTCCGTGTGCCGGGTCGTGGCCGTCCTCAGCGCCACAAGGGCCTGCTCGGCCTCGCCCCGGGTGTCCCGCGCGGCTTCTTCGGAAGCGGCGACGTCGATCTCGTCCTCCGGCGAGATGCCGAAGAGTTCCGGTTCGGCCAGCGCGCGCCGCTCGGTCTCCTCCATCACCTTCGCGTCGGCGAGGCTGTTCTCCAGTTTCGTGATCTGCTCGTCCGGCCGGGCCGCGGCACGCATCTGGTCGAGATCCGCGAAACCCTTGGCCCGCAACGCTTCCTCGACCAGTTTCGCCTGCTCGTCGCGGCGCTCCCTGGCACCTGCGACGGCGAGCCGTGCTTCGGCGAGCGCGTCGAGGCGGGCCGCGAAACCCAGCAGGTGCCGACGCCGGGCGGCGACATCGGAGAACTCGCCGCGGGCGCTGTCCAGCCGCCGTTCCCGTTCGGCCAGCCGTTCCGTGAGGCCCCTGACCTCGGTCTCGACCTCGACCGCGCTCCGCTCGGCGGTGCGGCGGCGTTCGGCCAGCTGCTCGATCTTCCGTTCCAGCGTGACGAGCCGGGTTTCGAGCGCGGGCTTGCGACCGGCCTTTTCGGACAGTGTCGCGACCAGCTCGCGCGCCTCGCCGAGGCCGGTCCGCAGTGTTTCCGCGGTGTGCTCACCGAGCCGGTCGATCAGGGCCGCCAGCCGGTTCTCGGCCTCCAGCAACGCGGCTTTCGCCTTCTCGCGGCGACCGTCTGCCTGCTGTTCCGCGATTTCGGCGCGCCGTTCGTCTTCGGGATCGACCAGTCCGCCGGTGTGCCCGGCAGGCGCCGGATGCTCGGTCGCGCCGCAGACCGGGCAGTCCTCGCCCGCGCGGAGACCGGCGGCGAGTTCGGCTGCCATCCCGTCGAGGCGGCGCTCGCGCAGGTCCAAGCGGTGCCGACGGGCCTGCTGATGGAGGTCCACGGCCTCGCTGACCGTCGCACGCGCCCGCTCGACGACCTGCCGGGCCTTGGGCAGCTCGTCGGCGTCGCGGAGCAGGGTGGTCAGCTCGTCGACTCGGAGGCGGGCACCGTCGAGTTTCGCTTCGGCTTCGGCGGCGGCGGTCACCTCAGCGCGCAGGGCCGCGACCTTTTCCGGGGCGGAATCGAGTTCGGCGGCGAACTCCTCCGCCTGCCTCTTCGCCTTTTCCGCGGCCGCGTCCAGCTGCTTCCGGCGAACCAGATCCCGTTGCTGCTGCTCGCTTTCCGCCACGAGTTCGGCGAGTGCCCCGGCCTCCTCCCGCACCCCGCCGGCGCGAGCGCGAAGCTCGGCGGCGGAACCGTCCGCGGCGTCGGGCACCTCACGGGCCCGGAGGGCTTCCGTGGCTTCGGCCTCCGCGAGCTGAGCCAGCCTGCGTTCGAGCAGATCGGCCTCCGCGACCACGCCCGCCGCACGGTGGGCCGCCTCGACCTCCTCGGCCCACTCCGCGCGCTGTTCGGCCTGCTCGGCGATGGCCGAAAGACGGGTGTACGCGGTCCGCACGCGGCGAATGCGTTCGGCGGTGGTCCGGTTCTCCTGCCAGATCGCCTCGGCGGTCTTCGCCGCCGTCCTCGCCTTGCTTTCGCGTTCCCGCGCCGCCGCGACGCGCTCGGCCGACTCGGCGAGGATCTCTTCGACCCACTCGGCCTGTCCCTCTTCGGGCGCTTCCTGCTGGGCGACTTGCGCGAACCGCGCGACCCATTCCCGCAACGACTGCTGCCGTGCCTGCAGCTCACGGCCGCGTTCGGCACGCAGGTTCGCGAACCAGTCTTCGACGCACGCGAAGCGCTCGGTGCCGAACAGCCGCTCCAGCAGCTCCTCCCGCTCGGCCGTGCTCGCGCGCAGGAACCGCGCGAATTCGCCCTGCGGGAGCAGTACCACCTGGAAGAACTGCTCGTGCGTCATCCCGATGAGCCGTTCGACCGTGCGCGCGACCTCGTCGATCCGGGTGATGCCCTCGGCGACGTGCCCGGCGGGCACCGTCCCGACCCAGTTCAGCACCGCCTTCGCCTGCTGGACGGTCATTCCCTCGCCGCGGCGCTTGGGCCGCTGGTATTCGGGGTTGCGCGCGATCCGCATCCGCTGGCCCTGCACGGTCAGTTCGAGGACGACCTCGGTGACCTGGTCGGGTTCGGCGAGATCGCAGCGCAGCCGCTTGACCTCCCCGCGAGCGCCGGGGACCGTGCCGAACAACGCGAACGCGATGGCGTCGAGCAGGGTCGTCTTCCCCGCGCCGGTGTCGCCGTGCAGCAGGAACAGCCCGTCGGCGCCGAGCGCGTCGAAGTCCACCACCTCGCGGCCCGCGTACGGGCCGAAAGCGGCGACTTCCAGTCGGTGCAACCTCATACTTCGCGCTCCCTGCCCGCGGCGCCGAGGGCAGCCAGCACCAGGCGTTCCTCGCTCTCCGACGGCGCCGAGCCTCGGCAGTCCTCGAGGAAGTTGCGCGTGATCTCGACGTCGGATCGCCCGCGGACGGCGTCGGCGTATTTCAGCGCCGTGCCGTCGTGCCCGCCTTCGGGCTGCCAGTCCAGGTGGACGGCGTAGGGGAACCGCTCCCGCAGTTTGCGCATCGCGTCGATCGGGCGGACCCGGTCGGTGATGGTGCAGGAGAGGAAATGTTCGGTGAGACCGTCGTGTTCGGGGTCGGCCAGGAGATCCGCCAGTTCGCCGCGGAGTGTCGCGAGCCGGCGGGGGACCGGCAGCTCATGCCGCCGGACCTCCGCGAGGCCTTCGGCGCCCAGATCCACCAGCCAGACCGATTTCCGTTGGCGTGTCTCGGAAAACGAGTACGCCAGCGGGCTGCCCGAATAGCGCAGGTGCTCGGCGAGGGTCTGCGGGCCGTGGAGATGGCCGAGCGCGACGTAGTCGACGCCGTCGAACACCGAACCCGGCACCTGCTCGACCCCGCCGACCGCGATGGTCCGCTCGGATTCGGTCGGCTCGCCACCGGTGACGAAGGCGTGCGCGAGCACCACGGACCGGGTCCCGGACGGCCGCGTGGCGAGATCCGCCCGGATCCGCCGCATCGCCTCGGTGAGGACGCCGGTGTGGCCGCGGGCCTCGGGCACACCGAGGGCGTGGCGCGCGGGCTCCGGTTCGAGGTACGGGATGCCGTAGAGCGCGACTTCGCCGTATTCGTCGGGCAGGAGCACCGGTTCGTCGAGGCCGTCGATCGTGGCGCGCAGGTGCAATCCGCCCGCCGCGGCGAATTCGGCGAAGGCGCCCAGCCGCGGCGCGGAGTCGTGGTTGCCCGGCGTCATCACCAGCCGGGCCCCGGCCTGGCGGAGCCTGCCCAGCGCGGTGGTGGCCACGCGGACCGCCTCCGCCGAGGGCACCGCGCGGTCGTAGATGTCCCCGGACACGAGCACGACGTCGACCGACTCGGCGACCACGAGATCGGCGAGGTGACCGAGCACCGCTTCTTGCTCGGCGAGCAGATCGGCGCCGTGGAAGGTGCGGCCGATATGCCAGTCGGACGTGTGCAGGAGCTTCACGCAGCCCAAGGTAGGGCCGCGCACCGGCCGGAGAGCGGAGGCGCGCCCTTGGTGCGGCCGAGGTTTCCGACACGCCGGGGACGGCGCAGGTCAGATACGGAGCGCGACCGCGCCGCTCCGTTTTTGTCGGTGGGTTCCGCCATGATGTCCCCCGACTCGGATCGGGAGGGGAGGTACCGGTGGCGACGGTGATCACCACCGCGGCCGTCGTGCTCGCGTTGCTGCTGCTCGTGGCCGTCGCGCTGCTGTGGCGGCTGTACAACGACGGCATGCGGCGGGCCGACGCGGCGGCGAAACTGGTCGCCGCCGAACGGTCGAAGCTGGATCAGCAGCAGCTCGCGCTGCGCCGGTACGAAGTGGCGTTCGCCTCGATCAGCGGCCGCGGTGAACTGGGCGAACAGGTGCTCCTGGAGACCGCCCGCGCGCTCGGGCTCCGCGAGGAGCTGCACTTCACCCTGCAAACGGACCTGGCGGGCGGCGGCGCGGCGAAACCGGACATGGTGCTGCGGGTCGGCGGCGGGCGGACGGTGCCGGTCGACGCCAAGGCGAGCATGGCCTGCTGGGCCGAAGCGGTCGAGACCAACGACCCCGAAGAGCGGCTCGACGCGCTGCGCGTCCACGTCCGGCAACTGCGGTCGCGAGCGGCCGAACTGGCGGGCAAGGGCTACCAGCGCTGGGCGGACGCGATCTACGGGACGATCATGTTCGTCCCCTCCGACGCAGCCGTGGTGGCCGCGCTGGACACCGATCCGGAGCTGCTGCGCTGGATGCTGGACCGGCGGGTCTTCCTCTGCGGGCCGACCGGTTTCGCCGTACTGGCGTCCGCCGCGCTGTTCGCGGCGACCGAGCGGGCACTGGTCGAGGACGTCGAGCAGGTCCGGGCGGGTGCCGCGGCCGCGCACCGGGCCGCGGGCAACGCCGTCGACGCGCTGAACCTGTCGAGCACCCACCTGCAGCGCTTCATCTCGGCACGGCGACGCGAACTGGAGGCACTCGAAAGTTTCCGGAGCACGGTCTCCCCGCTGACGGACGCGGCGGGCAGCCCGGCGCCGGTGCCGCTCATCAGGAAAGCTGACGAACTCCCCGCCTCGTGAGTGGTAATGACGGTTAGAACCGTCATTACCACTCACGAGGCGACCCAGGCAGAGCCTTCGCCACCTGCGGTTACGGAACCGGAGGCTCCGTTTCGGCTCGCCTGACAACCTTGTCGCGGCCCCGCCCGTACTTCCTCCAGGAGATGCCCGGGCAGTCCGTCCGGGTGGTCCGGAATGACCACTACCAGGCGATAGACATACCGCCTGTTGGCGGTATGTCCACAGCTTGGATATACGGTGGGGCCTGTGACCGCGATTCGCGATCGCCAGAGCGATCCTGATGCCGACGACGTTCCCGTTGCCTGGGACGAGCGTCCCCTCGTCGGCGCCAGGCGTGGGCTGCCCTGGTGGGCGGCCGTCCTGGTGGGCTTCGGGCTCGCCATCCTTGGCGCCTTCGTCGACATGATGATGCAGAAGGACCTGGGCCTGCTGTTCAAGGCGTGCTACGCGCTCGGCGCGGTGGCCGCCGTGGTGGCCGTCCAGCGCCGCGGGCTGTTCGGCCCGATGGTGCAGCCGCCCCTGGTCCTCGCCGTGACCGTCCCGGGGGTCATCCTCCTGACCTCGGACGGCAGCAAGGGCACGGACCTGCTTTCGAGAGCCTTCGACGTCGGCCAGCCGCTGATCAACGGCTTCCCGACGATGGCCATCACCACCGGAGTCACCCTGGCGATCGGCATCTTCCGGATCTACCGCGAACGCGATCCCGACGCCCCGGTGAAGCTGAAGTCCGGCGCGAAGCCGGAACGCCGCGACGAAGGCAAGCCGCCGGTCAAGCCCGCCGCGGGCCGGGGCCGTCCGCCCGCCCGGACCGGCCAGACCCCGCCCCCGCCCTCGCGCCGGGGTGCGCCGAGGGACGACGCGCCGCCGCGCCGCCGTCCCGTCGACGACGAACGCCGTCCTCGCCGCGACGCCGAACCCGGCGCCCGCAAACCGCCGCCCCCGGGACGTCAGCCCCGGCGGCCGCGGCCGCCCGAAGACGGCGAACCCCGCCGACGCGACCCCCGTGGCGAAAGCGCTCCCGGTGCCCCGCGCCGCCGCCCGCCGCGGGCGGACGATCCGCGCCGCGGTGGCCAGCCGCCCCGCCGCTCCCGCCCCTGGGACGACGAGCGGTGAGCAAGGGACCTTTGCTCTCGTCTGAGCCGCTGACCAGCGCTTAAGTCGAAGAAAGGGCCGTTCGAGGAAGTTCCTCGAACGGCCCTTTTCGTATCGGGGACTCAGGCCTTGGCGGCCTTCCGCAGCTCGTGCGGCAGCGCGAACGCGATCTTCTCGTTCGCCGTGGTGACCTCGTCGACGTTGTCCCAGCCCCGCTCGGCCAGCCACGCCAGCAGGTCCATGACCAGGACCTCCGGCACCGAAGCACCGCTCGTGACACCGACGGTCTCGACGCCTTCGAGCCACGCTTCGTCGACTTCGTGCGCGAAGTCGACCAGGTGCGACGCGCGCGCCCCCGCCTTCAGCGCGACCTCGACCAGCCGCTTCGAGTTGGACGAGTTCGTCGAGCCGACCACCAGCACCAGGTCGCATTCGGCGGCCATGGCCTTGACCGCGACCTGGCGGTTCGTGGTGGCGTAGCAGATGTCATCGCTGGGCGGGTCGGCCAAGCCGGGGAACCTGTCCCGCAGCTGATCGACGCGCTCCATGGTTTCGTCAACCGAAAGGGTGGTCTGCGAAAGCCAGATGACCTTCGAGGGGTCGCGGACCTCGACCTTGTCGACGTCCTCGGCGGTGTCGACGAGCTGCACCTTGTCGGGAGCCTCGCCGGCGGTGCCTTCGACCTCTTCGTGGCCTTCGTGACCGATCAGCAGGATGTCGTAGTCGTCCTTCGCGAACCGGTTGACCTCCTTGTGCACCTTCGTCACAAGGGGGCAGGTCGCGTCGATGGTCCGCAGGTTGCGCTCGGCCGCCTCGGCGTGCACCGCGGGCGAGACGCCGTGCGCGGAGAACACCACCAGCGCGCCTTCCGGCACCTCGGAGGTCTCGTCGACGAAGATCACCCCGCGTTCGCGCAGGGTCTCCACGACATGCCGGTTGTGCACGATCTCCTTGCGCACGTACACCGGCGCGCCGTAGAGCTCGAGTGCCTTTTCGACGGCGATGACCGCGCGGTCGACACCGGCGCAATAGCCGCGAGGCTTCGCGAGCAGGACACGTTTGCCACCTGCCGGCACACCGGACTCGGTGATCGTCGGACTGCCGGCTGGCGTGATTCCGGGACTCGCAGAACTCATGACCCCCAGGGTACGGGCTGCCCCGGGGGCACCTCGCACTCACGTTCAGGTGACCTGCGAACCCCTCTAAAGTATGTGCGTGGAGTCACGTCCTGTGAGCCGACCCACCCGTTCGGTTGGGCAGGATGGACCAGATACGGCAGGCTAGACGTATGAAGCCTCTCCCGCTCCCCCTCCGGGTCGCCGCGGGCCTCGCCGTCACCACCGCCGAGCGGGTTCGCGAACTTCCCAAGCAGCTCACCGGGCTCCCCGTCACGGTGGTCAGCCAGGTGCTCCAGTTCTCCATGCGTGTGCAGCAGCACGTCACCGAGCTCGCGATCAAGGGCGACGACGCGCTGTCGGGCCTCCGGCCGGTCGAGGACACGCCCAGCTGGGCGACCTTCGACGAGGACCTGCCGCCCGACCTCGGCGAACGCCGCTACGAACGCGACTCGTGCGTGATCCCGCTGCACGAGGACGCCGAGGTCCCCGAGCCGCGCGCCGAGACCAACGGCCGCCTTCACGACCTCGAAGCACTCACCGAAGACCCCTGGGCCGAGGAGGAGCGCGCGCTCGCCGAGGACCACGCCGACGGCGAGTTCGACAGCGTGGGCGCGCCCGTCACCTCCGGCCCCGCCGGGCTGAGCGACTACGACACGCTCACCCTGCCGCAACTGAGGGCCCGCCTGCGCCGGTTCGACCTGGCCCAGCTGGAGGAACTGCTGGCCTACGAACGCGCGAACGCGGACAGGGCGTCGTTCGTCGGCATGCTCGCGCGCCGTATCGGGAACGTGAAGAAGGCCGACGGCGACAGCGACAGCGCGGAAGGCCAGTGAGCGCCGAACCTGCCTCCGCCACGGCGGGTCCGTCCACCACCGCCGAGAACCCGTGGCCGGTCCGCACGGTCGCCCGCAAGGTCGGCGAATGGATCAACCGGCTCGGCGCGGTCTGGGTGGAAGGCCAGGTCACGCAGATCTCGGCCCGGCCGGGCACCAACACCGCCTTCCTGACGCTGCGCGATCCGTCGGCGGACGTCTCGATGTCGGTGACCTGCCCGATGGGCCTGCTGCGCACGATCGAACCGCCGCTGCGCGAGGGCGCGAGCGTCGTGGTGCACGCGAAACCGACGTTCTTCATGAACCGCGGTTCGCTGAGCCTGCGCGCCAACGAGATCCGCGCGGTCGGCATCGGCGAACTGCTCGCGCGGATCGAGCGGCTGCGACGGCTGCTGGCCGCCGAAGGCCTGTTCGCGCCCGAGCGCAAGCGCAAACTCCCGTTCCTGCCCAAGGGGATCGGCCTGATCACCGGCCGCGCGTCCGCCGCCGAGCGCGACGTGCTGGTGAACGCGCAGGCCCGCTGGCCGCATGTCGCGTTCAAGGTGATCAACACCGCCGTGCAGGGTTCGCTCGCGGTACCGCAGATCCTCCAGGCACTGTCCAAACTGGACCGTGACCCCGACGTCGACGTCATCGTGATCGCGCGGGGCGGCGGCAGTGTGGAAGACCTCCTGCCGTTCTCCGACGAGGCGTTGTGCCGCGCGGTGTCCGCGGCGGGGACCCCGGTGGTCAGCGCCATCGGGCACGAGCCGGACACCCCGCTGCTCGACCACGTCGCCGACCTCCGCTGCTCGACGCCGACGGATGCCAGCAAGCGGATCGTGCCCGACGTCCGCGAGGAGACCCAGCGGGTCCGCCAGATGCGCGACCGCGGGCGCCGCGCCCTGCACGGCTGGGTGGACACGCAGGTCAGGCTGCTGAACCAGACGCGCAGCCGTCCCGTGCTCGCCGACCCGCTCGGCCCGGTCCAGCGGCGTTCCGACGACGTCGAGATCCACCGCGAACGCGGGCGCCGCGCGATGCTCACCCTGCTCGCCAAGGACCAGGCGGAGATCGCCAGCGCCCGCGCGCGGCTGACCGCGCTCGGCCCGGCGGCGACCCTCGAACGTGGTTACGCGGTGGTGCAGTACACCGACGCCGAAGGCAACCTCCAGGTACTCCGGTCCGTCTCCGAAATCGCGGGCGGCGCGAAACTGCGCGTCCGGGTGGTCGACGGCGCGATCGGCGCCGTCGTCTCGGACGGACCGGAGGAGGATCGTTGACGGCGAGTTTCCTGCCTTTGACCGTCGATGCCGCGAAGCGCGCGGACGCCCCCGAGGTGCTGCGCCACGCACTCCTGACCGACCGGGCGGCCGCCGAATGCTGGACGGTGCTGCTGGCGGGCTGCGAGTTCTCGACCAAGCGGGATCTCGACGCCCGGTTGCGCAAACTGTCGGAGGCCACGGCCGAGCACGTCGGCACCCGTTGGTGGTTCGCGGACGGGGCCGGGCACCGCAAACGGGTGGCGCGGGCCCAGGAGAACCTCGTCGCGGCGATCGCGGAGGGTGACGGTCAGGAGTTCGCTCTCGCCTTCGTGGGTTACGACAACGCCATGGCCGGCGCGGTAGTGTGCGCGGGTATCGGCAAGCACCGACGTCCGGTAGAAGGAAGCACAGCGTGAGCAAACCCGGTGGCGAGACCGCCGAACTCGGCTACGAGCAGGCCCGCGACAGGCTGGTCGAGGTCGTCCGCGAGCTGGAAGCGGGCGGGCTGTCCCTGGAGCAGTCGCTCGCCCTGTGGGAGAAGGGCGAGCAGCTGGCGAAGGTCTGCGAGCACCATCTCGAAGGCGCGCGCGAGCGGATCGAGGCCGCGCTGTCGTCGGTGGAGGAAGAGACCGGCGACGGTCAGTGACGTTCACCATGCTCTCGGGTCGCCGCCGGACCGTGGGTATCTGAGAGACTGGGACCCCGCCGAGTTCCCTGACCCGGGAGGCCTCATGCCCACCCCCACCTCGTCCGCCGGCTCTTCTCGACGCCCTGAAGCGCCCGATCGCAACCTCGCGATGGAACTGGTCCGCGTGACCGAAGCCGCCGCGATGGCCGCGGGCCGCTGGGTGGGGCGCGGGGACAAGATCGGCGGGGACGGCGCCGCCGTGGACGCGATGCGCCAGCTGGTCTCGACCGTGTCGATGCGCGGCGTGGTCGTCATCGGCGAGGGCGAGAAGGACGAAGCCCCGATGCTGTTCAACGGGGAAGAGGTCGGCAACGGCGACGGGCCGGACTGCGACGTCGCGGTCGACCCGGTCGACGGCACGACCCTGATGGCGAAGGGCATGCCGAACGCGCTGGCCGTGCTCGCCGTCGCCGAACGCGGCGCGATGTTCGACCCGTCCGCGGTGTTCTACATGGAGAAGCTCGCCGTCGGCCCGGACGCCGCCGGCAAGGTCGATCTGGCCGCCCCGGTCGCGGAGAACATCCGCCGGGTCGCGAAGGCCAAGAACTCCAGCGTTTCCGACGTCACCGTGTGCATCCTCGACCGGCCGCGCCACGAGCGGCTGATCAAGGAGGTCCGTGACGCGGGCGCCCGGATCCGCTTCATCTCCGACGGCGACGTCGCCGGCGCGATCGCCGCGGCCCGGCCGACCACCGGTGTCGACATGCTGCTCGGCATCGGCGGTACCCCGGAAGGCATCATCGCGGCCTGCGCGATGAAGTGCCTCGGCGGTGAACTGCAGGGCCGTCTGTGGCCGAAGGACGACGCCGAACGCGAGAAGGCGCTGGCCGCGGGCCACGACCTCGACCGGGTGCTCGGCAACGACGACCTCGTCCGCGGTGACAACGTCTTCTTCTGCGCCACCGGCGTCACCGACGGCGACCTGCTGCGCGGCGTGCACTACCGCGCGGGCGGCGCGACGACCCAGTCGATCGTGATGCGGTCGAAGTCCGGCACGGTCCGGATGATCGACGGCTACCACCGGCTGACCAAGCTCCGCTCGTACTCGTCCGTCAACTTCGACGGCCACCTCGACGATTCACTGGAAGACGACGTCGTTCCCCCGCTCCCCTAAGGAGAATCAGTGCTGAAGCGCGTGCTCGTGGTCCTGCTGGCGGCGATGGTCTTGACGCCGGTCGGGCAGGCCACGGGCGCGGGCGACCTCGTCGGCGGCAGAGAGGCCGACGAGCCGTATCCGTTCGTCGTTTCACTGCATTCGGCCTCCGGCAAGGCTTTCTGCGCTGGGGCGCTGATCACGGCGGACTGGCTGGTGACGGCCGGGCACTGTGTCGAGGGCAAGAACGCGGCGAATCTGAGCGCACGGATCGGCAGCAACGACAACACCACCGGCGGCGAAATCGCGAAACTCGCCGAGATCGTGGTGAACCCGGCCTACAACCCGGCGCCCGAACACGCGGGCGGCGATCTCGCCCTGGTGCGGCTGGCCGCTCCGGTGAAGACGGCCCCGATCCCGATCGGGGCCATCGTCGCGCCGGGGACGCCGACGCGGCTGCTCGGCTGGGGCCAGACCTGCCCGACCTCGGGCTGCGGCAAGGGCACGGCGAAACTGCGGCAACTGGACACGAAGATCGTCGAAGGCGTGCGCTGCACCGCGAAATTCGACGGCGCCGTGGAGTTGTGCACCGACAATCCGGACGGGAAGTCGGGCTCGTGCTACGGCGATTCCGGTGGGCCGGAGATCGCGAAGGTCGACCAGAAGTGGGTCCTGCTGGGCACGATCAGCCGTCCGGGCAACGCCGACCCGGTCTGCGCCACTTCGCCGTCGATCGCGACTTCGGTGGTGGCTTACGCGCAGTGGATCGCGGAGAAGACCGCGCCTCCGGTGCCCGCTCCCCCGGCTTGAGAGAACGGGCTGAAGGGGCCCTTGCCCTCATCTCACGCGGCGAAGGGCGCCTTCCCCGCGTCGCATGCGGGGAAAGGTCCTTCAGCCCCGACTACGCGCGCTACTCCGCGTTGCTCGAGTGACCGGGGAAAAGATGCGCGTCCGGGTCCAGCAGCACCGCGATGTTGTTGACCGCCGTCGCCGCCTCGCCGAACCCGGTCGCGATCAACTTCACCTTTCCCGGATACGCCGCGACGTCGCCCGCCGCGTAGACGCGTTCCCGCGCTGTCGCCATGGTCGAGTCGACCGCGATCGCGCGGTGGTCGATCCGCAGCCCCCAGCTTTCGATCGGTCCCAGATCGGCGGTGAAGCCGAGCGCGGCGACCACCGAATCGGCGGGCAGCACCTCGGGCTCGGCGCCTTTGACCTGGACCTCGACCTCCGCCAGGCTCCCGTCGCGGTCGACGAACCGGGTGACCTCGGCGTCGGTGATGATCCGCACGCCGAGTTCCCGCACCTGCCGCACGATCGATTCGGCCGCGCGGAACTTCGCGCGCCGGTGCACGAGGGTGACGCTCGCGGCGACCGGGTGCAGGGCGAGCACCCAGTCGAAGGCCGAGTCCCCGCCGCCGACGACGACCACGTGCTGACCGGCGTGCGCCTGCAGCGACGGCACGAAATGGACCATGCCGCGGCCGAGCCAGCCGTCACCGGCGGGCAACGGACGCGGGGTGAACTCGCCGATCCCGGCGGTGATCAGCACCGCGCCCGCGCGCAGAACCTGGCCGCCGTCGAGCGTGATGGTGATGCCGTCTTCGACGCTTTCGAGTTTTTCGGCCTTGCGCCCGAGCAGATACCCGGGTTTCCACGGCGCCGCCTGATCGAGCAGGCCCTGCACCAGGTCCCGGCCGCGGACCTCCGCGAATCCGCCGACGTCGTAGATCATCTTTTCGGGGTACATCGCGGTGACCTGCCCGCCCGCCTCCGGCAGTGAATCCACGACGGCCATCGAAAGACCGCGGAATCCCGCGTAGTAGGCGGCGAAAAGACCGGTCGGACCTGCCCCGATGATGACGAGGTCGTACGACGTTTCCCCAGCGGACTCGCTCATTCGGCACTCTCCCGGCCGGTGGTGGGCGGCGTGATCGAGAACACAATCGATCCTAGCCCTCGCGTGCCGAAAGACACGGAGCGCGCCTGGTGTCCCTGCGCGAAACTTGAGACATGGCTGAACAGGAATTCCGGATCGAACACGACACCATGGGCGAGGTGCGCGTCCCCGTCGACGCCCTCTACCGCGCGCAGACGCAGCGCGCCGTCGAGAACTTCCCGATCTCCGGCCGGGGCCTGGAGCGCGCCCAGATCCGCGCGCTCGGCCTGCTCAAGGCGGCCGCCGCGCGGGTCAACGCGAAGCTCGGCGTGCTGGACACCGACGTCGCCGAGGCCATCGCGAAGGCCGCCGACGAGGTCGCCGAGGGCAAGCACGACGCGCATTTCCCGATCGACGTGTTCCAGACCGGTTCCGGGACCTCGTCGAACATGAACGCCAACGAGGTCATCGCGACGCTCGCGTCGAGGGCCCTGGGCCGCGACGTGCACCCGAACGACCACGTCAACGCCTCGCAGTCCTCGAACGACACCTTCCCGACGACGATCCACGTCGCCGCGACGGAAGCCGTGCTGTCCGACGTCATCCCGGCGCTGGAGTACCTGGCCGCCGCCATCGAGACCCGCGCGGCCGAGTGGGCGGACATCGTGAAGTCCGGCCGTACGCATCTGATGGACGCCGTCCCGATCACCTTCGGCCAGGAGGCGGGCGCGTGGGCGTCACAGGTCCGGTTCGGTGTCGAGCGGCTGCGTTCGGGCCTGCCACGACTCGGGGAGCTGCCGATCGGCGGCACCGCGGTCGGTTCCGGGCTGAACGCGCCGGAGGGGTTCGGCGCCGCTGTTTCGCAGGAACTGGCTTCGGTGACCGGTCTCCCGCTGACCGAAGCGCGCGACCACTTCGAGGCGCAGGCCACGCAGGACAGCGTCGTCGAGACCTCCGGGCATCTGCGCACCGTCGCCGTGTCGCTGAACAAGATCGCGAACGACCTGCGCTGGCTGGGTTCCGGCCCGCGCACCGGGCTCGCCGAACTCGCGCTGCCGGATCTGCAGCCGGGCTCTTCGATCATGCCGGGCAAGGTGAACCCGGTGATCCCCGAGGCGACGCTGCAGGTGGTCGCCCAGGTGATCGGGAACGACGCCGCGGTCGCCTTCGCCGGCGCGGCGGGCAACTTCCAGCTCAACGTGAACCTGCCGGTGATCGCGCGCAACGTGCTCGAATCGGCGCGGCTGCTCGCGGCGGTTTCGCGGCTGCTGGCGGACAAGGTGTTCGCGGGTGTGACGGTGAACGCCGACCGCGCGCGCGAGTACGCCGAAGGTTCGCCGTCGATCGTGACGCCGCTCAACAAGTACATCGGCTACGAAGAGGCCGCCGCCATCGCGAAGCAGGCGCTCAAGGAGCTGAAGACGATCCGCGAGGTCGTGCTCGAACGCGGTCACGTCGCGAACGGCAAGCTCACCGAGGCCCAGCTGGACGAAGCGCTCGACGTGCTCCGGATGGCGCGCGGAGGCCGTTAAGCGCCAAGAGCGACAACGGCCGCGTAGAGCGGTGAGGCGAGCGAAGCCGCCAACCCGCCCGAAGGCGTTGATTCGGTGAACAGGTGCAGCCAGGTCAGCACCGGACCGAGCAGCAGGGCGTGCACGAGCGCCGGATCGGGCCGTCGCGAGAGTTCCCCTCTCGCGACGGCCCGATCCAGCATTTGGACCAGATAACCGCGTTCACGCCCAAGGAAGACCTCCGCGAACCGTTCTTCCAGCACCGGATCCGCCCGGACGTCGGCGAGCAGTGAGGGCAACGCCTTCCGCAGTTCCACACCGTCCAAAGAGGACTGGATCACGGCGAGCACCGCCGCCACGTCGCCCCGCAGCGAACCGGTGTCCTCCGGTGGTTCGAGGTCTTCCGGATGGATCACCGCGGTGAACACGAGTTCCGCCTTGGACCGCCACCGCCGGTAGACCGCGGCCTTGCCGACCCCCGCCCGCGCCGCGACGGCGTCGATCGTGCAGCGCTGGTAACCGGTTTCGGTCAGCAGCGCCCGCACGGCCTCGCGGACCGCGTCGTCGATTCCTTCTTCCCTCGGCCTGCCTCGCACCATGGAGCCCAGTTTACGAGACTGACAGTTCCGTATATCGTCCGGGGATGACCTGGACCAGAACCTCCCGCGAAATCCTCCCCTGTCCGCCGTCCGCGCTCTGGGCGCCGCTGGCCGACTTCACGCGCTGGCCCGAGTGGGACCCCGACCTCGTCAGCGTCGAACTGCACGGTCCCGCCGAGGTGGGATCGACCGGTTTCCTCGTACCGACCGGAGCCGTGCGCGGCCCGCTGCACTCACGGGTCGCCAAGCCGTTCACGATCACGTCCCTGGTCCAGGACCACGAGATCGCCGTCCGCCAGCCGATTCCCGGCGGCGCCATGGACATCACGCTCAGGCTGACGGCCGTCGGCGACGACCGGACGGAGTTCGTCCAGGAGGTCACGCTCTCCGGGCCGTTGCGCGCGGTCATGGTCGCGGTCATCGGTGGTGACGTCGTGAAGCATTTCGACGTCAAGTGCGCCCGGCTCACCGATCTCGCGGCGGCGCAGGCCGATCACGACGCCTGAAGACACCAGCGCGACCCCGATCAGCTGGGAGAAACGGAAATCCTGCATCCCCAGCGCCAAGGAGACGACGAGCCCCGCGACCGGCATCAGCCCGACCAAGACCCCCGCCCGGTCGGCGCCCAGCACCGAAACCGCCGAGTACCAGAGCACGAACGCCAGCGTCGTGACGACGATCGTCAGGTAGCCCAGCGCGATCAGCTCCCGCCCGTCCGGCAACGCCCACGCGCCGGACGGATCGGCGATCGTGCCCGCCACGGCGCCGCCGACGCCCGCGACGCAGCAGCTCCAGGTCGCGGTCGCCATCGGCCCGAGCCGGTCCAGCAGGCCGACAGCCAGCAGCGTGAACAGCGCCTCGCACACCATCGCCAACGCCGCCAGCACCAGTCCCTGCCACCGCGCCGCGCCGCCGCCGGAGAGCACCGCGATCCCGAGTCCGGCGAGGATCGCGCCGGTCACCGTGCCGAGCGACGGCCGCCGCCCCGCCGCCAGCGGGGCGGCGATCGCGAGCACGAGCGGCGTGCCGCCGAGGAACGCGGCGACCAGGCCGGGTTCGGCGTAGCGCTGCGCGAACAGCAGGCACGCCTGGAAACCGATCATCCCGGTCGCCGCGACGGCGATCAGCGACGGCACGTCGCGCAGGGCGGGCAGCGGCATCGGACGCCCGAGCAGCCGCGCCCACCCCAGCAGGAGCACCCCCGCCAGCGCGTAGCGCAGCGCCTGCCCGGTGATCACCGGGTAGCCGTCGAGCATTCCCGTCACCGGCACGGACGCGCCGACGATCAGCACCCCCAGTACGCCGATCGTCACACTTCTTCGTTCGCTGTCCATGCCTTCACGATGTCGGCGTTTTGGCCCGAAGCACAGGGCCAGATCGCGATGGAACGACAGGACCATAAATCGGCGCAACCGAAACCGGCACGGTTTCCGTCTCGGGGGTATGCGCCTGGGGATCGTTTTCGTGCCGTTGTTCGTGCTGGTGGCCGCCTGCGGTGGTGGGCCGCCGCCACCGTCGGATCCGGGCACGCTGCTCTTGCGCGCCAAGACCCACGTCGGCATGCCGAGCCCGAAACCCGCGCTGCTGCCCGAATTCAGCCTCTACGGCGGCGGAAGGCTGCTCGTTCCCGGTGAATCCGAGGGGGCCTTGCAGGTCGTCCGCGAGAAGCACCTGGACGACGAGGCGGCGAGAAGCGTCTACGACGCGGCTTACGACGCCGACCTCGACCGCGACGAATACGTGCCCAACGACGTGATCGACGGCTATCTGCTCGTCTTCACGCTGTACGGCGGACATCAGGTCCGTGCTTCCACCCCGGAGGCAGAATCCGGTGGCAGGCTTGAAGAACTCGCCGATTTCCGGGAAGACCTGGCCGAGGTCGCGAAGGGCGCCACTGAGGTCGCAGGCACTTACCGGCCGACCCGGCTGGCCGCTATCGCCTGGGCGTCCTCTCAGAATCCCGAAAGTTCCGATGTGCGGCCGTGGCCCTTCGCGTCCTTCACCGGTACCCGGCACGTCGACGGCGGTCTCTGCGTCGTCGTCGAAGGAGAAGCCGTGCGCGAGGCCGAGAAACTGGCTAGGTCCGCCACCGTCGGGACGCGGTGGCGGACGGCGGAGACGACCTGGCTCGTCGTCTTCCGGCCGCTCCTGCCCGACGAGAAGTCCTGCGCGGATCTCGTCGTTCCGCCGCAGGGGTAGGTCTGGCAGGACCAGGCACGCGCCCGCGGCGTCCGGGATACTCGACGGCATGACCGACACGGCCGAACTGGGCGAATTCCTCAAGGCACGCCGGGCCGCGCTGGACCCGGCCGACCTCGGTCTGCCGACGGGGTTCAACCAGCGGCGGGTCGCCGGGCTGCGCCGCGAGGAGCTGGCGCAGCTGGCCGGGATCAGCGTCGACTACTACACGCGGCTCGAACAGGGCCGGGCGCGCAACGTCTCCGATTCGGTCCTCGAGTCGCTGAGCCGGGCGCTTCGGCTGCACCGCGACGAGGAGACCTACCTTCGCAACCTGGCCGCGCCGAAACGCAAACGCCTCGCGCGGCCGCGGGCACAGCGCGTCCGGCCGGAACTGCGGACGATGCTGAACGCCCTCCACGCACCCGCGTTCGTCTTCGGCCGCTATCTGGACGTGCTGGCCTGGAATTCGCTCGGCGGGGCGCTGTCGTTCGACTTCGCCGCCAGCGCCCCCGGCGAGCGCAACATCCCGAAGATGTTCTTCCTCGACGAGAACGCGCGGGAAATGCATCCGGAGTGGGAGACCGTGGCGAAGGAAGTCGTGGCGAACCTGCGCTCCGAGAGTGGGAAGTACCCGGACGACCCGTACCTCGCGCAGCTCGTCGGCGAACTTTCCCTGGGCAGCGAGGAGTTCCGGAAACTGTGGGCCAAGCACACCGTGCGCGAGAAGGCGCACGCGTGGAAGGTGATGATCAATCCGATCGTGGGTGAACTCCGGCTGCGCTACGAGACGCTGCGGCTGCCGGACGATCCGGACCAGGCCCTGGTGATCTACACCGCCGAGCCCGGCTCCGACAGCGAACGGGCGCTCGGCCTGCTCGCGAGCTGGGTCGCCGATCCCGCACACGCCTGACCGCCCTTTTCCAGCGGGAGGCCGTGAAGGACTCCTTGAGGGACTCAGAGTCCCTCAAAGTTCCCCTCACCCGTTCCGGAAGGCCATCACGAGCCTCAGCAGCACCACCAGGCGCAACGGCGGCGCGTGAAGGTCCCCTTCACGCGGCTCAGCCGAGGAAACTCGACCTTCACACCTTCCCGAAGTCCTTGAAGCCGCCGACCCGATCACCACCCGCCCGGCCCGGCTTCACCGCGAAACTGTCGGTGCCCCGGGTCATGATGGACCCATGTTGCTCACCGCGGTGGTGACCGCGTCGGCCGAACTGGCCGCCACGAGGTCCAGGAAGGCGAAGATCGCCACCCTGGCCGCGCTGCTGCGCGCCGCCGACGAGCTGGAGCTTCCCGCGGTGGTCGCGTTCCTCACCGGGCAGCCGACGCAAGGCCGGATAGGCACCGGCTGGCGGACGCTGGCCGAGCTGAACGCGGCTCCGGCCGCCGAGCCGTCGTTGACCGTGGCGGAGGTCGACACGGCACTCGGCACGGTGGGGGCGGCGTCCGGTTCGGGCTCGGTGAAGCTGCGCGCGGAGACGTTGCGGGCGCTGTTCACCAAGCTGACCAAGGCCGAGCAGGAGTTCCTGTTCCGGCTGCTCACCGGTGAGCTGCGGCAGGGCGCGCTCGAAGGGATCATGGTCGACGCCATCGCGGCGGCGTCGGAGATCCCGGCCGAAGACGTCCGGCGGGCGTTCATGTTGTCCGGGCAGCTCCCGGTGACGGGCCTGGCGGCGATGACGGGCGGCAAGGAGCGGCTGGCGGAGTTCAAGCTGGCCTTAGGCAGGCCCATCCGGCCGATGCTGGCGTCGCCGGCGGAGTCGCTGGACGAGGCGATCACCGAACACGCCGAGGCGCTGGTCGAGTACAAGATGGACGGCGCGCGGATCCAGGTCCACCGCGACGGCGACGAGGTGCACGTCTACACCAGGACACTGCGGGAGATCACCGGCAGCGTCGGCGAGCTGGTGGAACTCGTGCGCTCGCTGCCCTGCACGTCGGTGGTGCTCGACGGCGAGACGCTGGCACTGACCGACGAGGGCAGGCCGAGGCCGTTCCAGGAGACGATGAGCCGGTTCGGCAGCACGCGCGAGGAGCAGGTCAAGGCGTTGCTGCTGCGGCCGTACTTCTTCGACTGCCTGCATCTCGACGGCGTCGACCTGCTGGACGCGCCGCTGTCCGAACGGAACGAGGCCCTGCGCAAGGTCGCCGGGGAGCACGTCATCCCCGGCGAGATCGCGCCCGCCTCGGCCGAAGGGGTGCTGGAAGCGGCGATGGCCGCCGGGCACGAGGGCGTGATGGTCAAGGACCTCGCGTCGCCGTACGCGGCGGGCCGTCGTGGGCGGGCGTGGCTCAAGGTGAAGCCGGTGCACACGATCGACCTGGTCGTGCTCGCCGCGGAATGGGGACACGGCAGGCGCACCGGCACGCTGTCGAATCTGCATCTCGGCGCGCGTGACCCCGACGGCGGGCCGCCGATCATGGTCGGCAAGACGTTCAAGGGGATGACCGACGAGCTGTTGGCCTGGCAGACGAAGACGTTCCAGGAGATCGAGACGCACCGCACGGACTGGGTGGTGCACGTCCGGCCGGAGATCGTCGTCGAGATCGAACTCGACGGGGCCCAGGTGAGCACCCGGTATCCGGGCGGGCTGGCGCTGCGGTTCGCCCGCGTCGTGCGGTACCGGCCCGACAAGGAGGCCGCCGACGCCGACACGATCGACACCGTCCGGGGCCTCCTCAAGCCTTAAAGCCGCATTTAGTCCTCTGAATGCGTTCCTTGCGCGCGCAAGTACCGCATTCAGAGGACGAAACGCATCAGTAGCAGCGGTCCGAGGAGATCCGGTACGTGTAGTTGTTCGAGAGGTTGGAGGTCAGCTCGAACCGGATCTTGTGATAGACCGGCGGCTCCCCGAGCACGCCGTGCTTCACCGTGCGCTCCTTGCCGGGCGCGATGGCCCCGCTCCAGATGCCCTTGTCGAAGACGTCGTCGATGATCTGGACGAGCATGCCCCGGTAGTCGTGGTTGTGCACGGTGATGTCGATGTTCTGCCCCGCGCTCACCTCGACGACCTTGGTCGACGCGCCCATCAGCGGCCCGCCCTCACAGACCTTCGACGCCGCCGAAGCAGACGGTGCCATCAGCAGGGTGCCCGCCAGGGCGACCGGGACGACGGCGAACAGCTTCTTCTTCATCGGTTCCCCACAACGGTCTTGACGACATTGGACTGGACGGCGAGGTCGAGGCCGATCTTCATGTTCCCGCCGCAGTAGGCCTTCTGGCCGTTCTTGAAGTGGACGGTCAGATCCCCGGCGCATTCGAAGACCTTGACGTCCCAGGTACGCGTGCCCGGCTTCAGGCAGATCGCGTCCTTCCCGGCCCGGCGCATCCAGCCGTGATAGCCGGATTCACAGGTAATGATCGGATCACTGCCCGAGGCGGACGACGGCGCCGCCTGCGCGGCGGTCACCGGCAGGAGCGCGACGGTGAGCGCTGCCCCGGCCAACGCGGCGACCTTGACGTACGGACGCATGGATTCCCTTTCCGCAATTTATGTGAGAGTGTTTCGGAAAATCCCCATCCGGAATTCCGGACGCCGATGACGTTAAGGGCGTCCGCGATCACTCGGGAAGCGAATCGCGACCAGGAAATGGCCATGGCCATTAAAAGAACGTCCACGCAGGTCAGCGCTTTGGCCATCGGGCCGGATGGTCAAATGACGCGGACCGAGAAGTACACCGCGCGAGCCTGCGGCAGCAGGATGTGGCCCTGCTCGTCCGCCATCTTCCAATAGACCTGGCAATGCCCGGGGTTCTCGGGCGCGCGGACGTCGACCGAGACCCGCACATGCTCGCCGGGCGCCGTCTGCGGAACCGGCACGCGTTCGGGCGTGACGCATTCGCCCGGATTGCCGAACGAACCGGCACGGACGAGATAGCGGCCGACCCATCCGACCGTTCCCGCGTTGCGCAGTTCCCACGTCTTCACGAACGCCGACCCGGCCCGCACCTCGCTGCCGTCGGGCACGGTCACGTCGGCGACGAATTCGGACGCGTCGCCGACGGGAGCCGAGGGCGACGCGGGCCCGAAGGGATTGACGAAGACCAGCACCAGCGCCGCCACGAGTACCAGCGCCACGGCCCCCGCGAGCACGAACGCCGTCCGCCGCGCACGTGCGGGAGCGGGTTCGGGCGCGGGACCGGCGGTCAGCGCGTCACGTGCGCGTTCCCATTCACCGCGCCAGCTGTGGCGGACCTCGTCCTCGTCACCGCCCAGCACCCCGACGGCGAGCACGCGCACGAACTCCCAGGACGTCTCCCAGCTGGGCAGATGCCGTCCGCGCGCGGCGGCGGAAAGCGCGGACTTCGAAGCGAGCGCGCCGTACTCGTCGCGCATCCGGTCGTAGGAAGGGTCGCCCGCAGCCCGTTTGAGTTCCCAGAGCCGCCGCGCGAACCCGGCGACGGGCCCGCTGTCCTCCGCCGGTCCCCGGGCGACCCGCCCGCGGCGCCCCGGCTCCCGCTCGACGTCCATCGCCTCCACGATATGACCCGTCGAGCGGGATTCCCCGGCGGCGTCCCGCCCCGATCGAGTGGCGACTTGCGGTGGTGACGGGACGTTCGCACCCGGTCACCCATAAAGTAGGCGAAATGCAGGCTTCCAAGATCGCGCGTGCCTGGTTCGGCGCGACAGCGCTGGTGGTGATCGCCGGTCTCGCCGCCCAGATCCCGGTCTCGGCCGGCACCACGGGCGGCACCTTCCAGACCCCGGCCGGACGGGTGGCCAACCTGCTGGCCTTCTTCACCATCGACTCGAACATCCTGGTCGGCGTCGGCGGGCTGCTGCTCGCGCTCGGCGTCGCGGGCCGGTCGACGCTGTCCGGCGTGCTGCGGCTCACCGGTCTGGTCGGCATCACCGTGACCGGCGTCGTCTTCCAGGTCGCGCTGGCCGACCTCTACGACCTGCACGGCTGGGCCGCCTTCGCCGACACGATGCTGCACAAGGTGTCACCCCTGATGTGCGTCGCGGGCTGGCTGCTGTTCGGGCCGCGCGGCCAGCTGTCGTGGCGGGTACTGGGGTGGTCGCTGCTGTACCCGCTGGGCTGGCTCGCGGTCACGCTGGTGCGCGGCGCGTTCATCGGGTTCTACCCGTACCCGTTCGTCGACCCCGGCATCAACGGCTACGGCGGGGTCGCCTTCAACTGCGTGCTGATCGGCGTGCTGTTCACCGGGCTCGCGGCGGCCGCGGTCGGCTTCGACCGCACCTTCACCCGCCGCGACGAGCCCGAAGACTTCGCCGAGGACGAACTAGCCCCGGACCCGGCGGAAGGCGTTGAGCGGATCCGCGACGCCGGCACGTACTAGCGTCCGCACCGCGCCGAGCCGACGGTCCACCGGTTTCCCGGCGGCGACCCGGTGCATCTGCTGGGTGTGCCACTGGATTTCGAGCAGGCTGTCGGCCAGCCGGATCCCGGTCCGCGGGGCCTTGCGCTCGGCGCGGACGTCCTCGCCACGCAGCAGACGCCCCGGCAGTCCCGGGTCGACGATCAGCGGCCTGCCGAGACCGACGACGTCCAGCGCGCCGGACCGCAGCGCGGCCGCCATCCCGTCCGGGCTGGTGAAACCACCGGTGACCATCAGCGCGACGTCGGTGAGCTGCCGGGCTTTCGCGGCGTAGTCGAGGAAGTAGGCCTCACGGCTGGCGGTGCTCGCCCGGCCGGAGCCCATCATGGCGGCCTTCTCGTAAGTGCCGCCGGAGACCTCCAGCAGGTCGATCCCCGCTTCGCCGAGTTCGCGGACGACTTCGAGCGATTCCTCCTCGCTGAAGCCGCCGCGCTGGAAGTCCGCGCTGTTGAGCTTGACCGCGACCGGCACGGAGTCGCCGACCTCGGTGCGCACGCGGGCGACCACTTCGAGCAGGAACCGGCGCCGCCGCAGGGCGTCGCCGCCCCAGCCGTCGGTGCGCTGGTTGGTGAGCGGCGACAGGAACTGTGAGACGAGGTAGCCGTGCGCGCCGTGGATCTGGACGCCGCCGAACCCGGCGTCGACGACCGTGCGCGCGGCCACGCCGAAGCGGTCGATGATCGCTTCGATCTCGTCGCCGGTAAGCGCCCGCGGTGTGGCGAACACGGACCGGATACCGCGATCGCCGAACGGCACCGCGGACGGCGCGACGGGCTGCCGTGACAGGAATCGCGGGCTCTGGCGGCCGGGATGGTTGAGCTGGACCCACACCGCGGTCTCGGTCCCGTCGACCGACCGCGCCCACGGCTTGAACTCGGTCGCGTCCGGCTCCCGCGGCACCGCGACGTTGCGCGGTTCGCCGAGCGCGGTGGGGTCGACCATGACATTGCCGGTGATCAGCGTCCCGGCACCGCCCCGTGACCAGGTCCGGTACAGCTCGGCCAGTTCCGGGGTGGGCCGGTTGCGGCGATCGCCGAGCTGCTCGCTCAGCGCGGCCTTGGCCAGCCGATTCGGCAGGATCGCGCCGCACCGCAGTTCGAGCGGCTGGGCCAGCAGTTCCTTGGACTCGCTCATCGCGCTTCCTCCCGCCGTTACCTACTGAGCAGTATCCCTACTCGAAGTAACATACTCGCGGTATGTCGAGTACTCAAGGTCGGCCGAGCAGCCGGGGCGGGACCGGCTCCACCCGTGCCTGCGCTTTCACCTCATCGGCCATCGCTCGCGCCCATGCCTGAAGTCCGGGGACGTCGATTCCGTGCGGCCGCGCCGCGCGGAAGGGCTCGATGTTGTCGGCACCCCGTTCCAGCAGCGAAGCCGCGCCGTTCCCGTTCCCCCTCGCCGCGTGAGTCAGCCCCACGGCGAGCTGCGCGAGGCCACGCCACAGCTCCCGCTCCGGGCCGTCAGTGGTCTTCCACGCGTCCTCGAACACCTCGTGCGCGTGAAACGGACGGCCCGCGTCGAGCAGGCGCTGGGCCTCGGCGACGGTGTCTTCGGGGGTCCGTTCGATGCCCTCGGGCTGCCGCTCGACCCCGTCCGCGCCGTACGGGAGCGGCCTGCCGAGGCCGTCCCGGGGGCGCGCGTTGCGGGCTCGTCCGGCTTCGTCGCGGTCCCGGTCGGTCATGCCGCCATTGTCCCACGCGGGTATCCTGGGGCCTCGTGCGCTTTCTCGACGGGCATCGGCCCGCTCACGACCTGACCTACGACGACGTGTTCCTCTTGCCGAACCGTTCGGACGTGGAGTCCCGCTTCGACGTCGACCTGTCCACTGTGGACGGCACCGGCGCGACGATCCCGATCGTGGTGGCCAACATGACCGCCGTCGCGGGCCGCCGGATGGCCGAGACGGTCGCCCGGCGGGGCGGGCTCGTGGTCCTGCCGCAGGACGTCGACGTGGCCGCGGTCGCCGACATCGTCACCTGGGTCAAGAGCCGCCACCCGGTATGGGACACCCCGCTCGTGCTGACCGGCGGGGACGCGGTGGCCGACGCGCTGAACCTGGTCGGCAAACGCGCCCACGGTGCCGTCGTCGTGGTGGACGAGGACGGCAAGCCCGTCGGCGTCGTCGACGAAGCGGCCTGCGCCGGTGTCGACCGCTTCGCGCGGCTGGCCGACGTCGCGGAGCCCGCCGTCGTCACGGTCCCGCTGGACACCCCGCCGCGTGAGGTTTTCGAGCGCCTGCACGACCACGGTGGCCGTCTCGCCCTCGGCATCGACGAGAACGGCAGGCTCGCGGGTGTCCTGACCGAGATCGCGGCGCTGCGCGCGGAGATCTACACCCCGGCCGTCGACGGCGGCGGGAACCTGCGCGTCGCCGCGGCGATCGGCGTGAACGGCGACGTCGCGGCGAAGGCCGAAGCCGTCCTCGCGGCGGGCGTCGACGTGCTGGTCGTCGACACCGCGCACGGGCACCAGGAGAAGATGATCTCCGCGCTCAAAGCCGTCCGTTCGGTGAACCCGCGGGTCCCGGTCGTCGCCGGGAACGTCGTCACCGCGGAGGGCACCCGCGACCTGATCCACGCGGGCGCGGACGTCGTCAAGGTCGGCGTCGGCCCCGGCGCCATGTGCACCACGCGGATGATGACCGGCGTCGGCCGCCCGCAGTTCTCCGCCGTCGCCGAATGCGCGGCCGCGGCCCGCGAACTGGGCAAGCACGTCTGGGCGGACGGCGGCGTGCGGCATCCGCGCGACGTCGCGCTGGCACTCGCGGCCGGCGCGTCCGCGGCGATGGTCGGCTCCTGGTTCGCCGGTACCCACGAATCCCCCGGTGACCTGCGCTACGACGAGCAGGGCAAGCCGTACAAGGAGTCGTTCGGCATGGCGTCGAAGCGCGCCGTCGGTGCCCGCACACGGACGGACAACGTGTTCGAGCGCGCGAAGAAGGGCCTGTTCGAAGAGGGCATCTCGGCGTCGCGGATGGCGCTGGACCCGGCTCGCCCCGGCGTCGAGGATCTGCTCGACTCCATCGGCTCCGGTGTCCGGTCGGCCTGCACGTACGCGGGCGCGCGGACGCTGGAGGAGTTCCACGAGCGCGCGGTGCTCGGCATCCAGTCGGCCGCCGGTTTCGCGGAGGGACGCCCGCTGCCCGCGGGCTGGTGATTCCGGGGCTGCCCCGTATCACCCGAAAGCACTATGGTGCGCGGGGTGAGACGCCTGAGACGGATCGTGGCGGCGGCGCTGGACCGCCGCCACGCGGACACCGACGAAATCACCGGACTCCGGTCCATCATCGCCGCACAGGCCGCGGAGCTGGAGCGGCTGCGCGGAGTGCTGGAGCACCACACCGCCTGGCTACAGGACCACGGCGGGGGGCTGCGGGACGCCGATGCCCGCACCACCACGGTGGAGGCCCGGCAGCGTGCCCTCGACGAGCGGCAGGAAGCGCTCGACGGCTGGCTCGGCGGCCACGACACCGCGTTCGAAGGACTTCACGTCCGTATAGGTCAGCTCGAAGCGGCCCGTGACGTCCGCACCTTCACCCACTGGCTCGATCAGCACGAACTCGCGGCCACGCCGAAGATCTCGATCGTCCTGCCGACGCACAACCGCGCCGCGCTGCTGCCGCGCGCCATCGCTTCGGTCGAGGCACAGCGTTATCCCAACTGGGAACTGGTGATCGTCGACGACGCCAGCGCGGATTCCACCCCCAAGGTGCTCGCCGCCCTCGAAGACCCGCGTATCCGGTCGATCCGCGTCGCGCACGGCGGGGTCTGCGCCGCCCGCAACGCCGGGCTGGCCGAGGTCACCGGCGACGTCGTCGCCTACCTCGACGACGACAACACCATGCATCCGTTGTGGCTCAAGGCGTTGGCCTGGGCGTTCGGCGGGCATCCGGAGATCACCGCGGCCTACGGCGGTTTCGTCATCGACGACATCGGCGGCCTGCCGACCCTGTTCCTGCGCCGATACGACCGGGAAACGCTGCTGGAGGAGAACCTCGCCGACATCGGCGCGGTCGCGCACCGGGCCGGCCTGCCCGAGGCGCGGTTCGACGAGTCCTTGGTGGAGATGGGCGACTGGGACCTGCTCCTGGCGCTGACCGCGGACCGCGATCCCCTGGTCGTCCCGGCGGTCTCCTGCTACTACTCGACGGCGTCCGAGGACAGGCTTTCCCACGGGCCCACCTACGACGCCGACTTCGCGGCCATCCGCCGCAAACATTCCGGAACCGAGGACACCCCGTGAGCGAACCCGCCAAGATCCTCGTCGTCGCCCTCGACGCGTGCGACCCCGCCACGATCCGTGAACTCGCCGCGGCGGGCGAGGTGCCGACGTTGGCACGCCTGCTCGAAAGCAGCGCGTCGGCGACGACGCACAACCCGTACGGCCTGTTCGTCGGCTCGCTGTGGAGCAGTTTCTTCACCGCCCGCACGGCCGCGCGGACCGGGTTCCACTGCTGGGAAGAGGTCGACACCAAGACCTACGAACGGCGGTTGACCAGCCCGCTCGAAATCCGGGGCACCCCGTTCTGGGAGACACTTTCCGAAGCGGGCAAACGCGTCGCCGTCCTCGACGTCCCGCATTCGCGCGCGGACAAACCGCTCAACGGCGTCATGGTGAGCGAATACGCCTGCCACGACAGGCATTTCGGCTTCCACACCTCACCGCCTGAGCTGGCGAAGGAGATCGAGGCCGAGATCGGGCTCACGCCGATCCTCACCGCCGAACCGGATCTGGTCCGCGACTGGGCCCCGGACGACTACCTCCACCGCGAAGGTCCACATCGGACACCCGGCGAGGAACGCGCGCTGACCCACGGGCTCGTCGCGGGGATCGGCCAGAAGACCCAGGTGTCGACCAAGCTGCTCGCCGAAGGCGGCTGGGATCTTTTCCTTTCGGTGTACGGGGAATCCCACAGCATCGGCCATCAGCAGTGGCATCTGCACGACCCCGCGCACCGCGACCACGACCCGGCGCTCGCCGCCGAACTGGACCCGATCCGCTCGGTCTACCGGAGCCTCGACACCGCGATCGGCGAGCACCTCGCCCTGTCCGGACCGGACACCACGGTCTTCGTGCTGCTGAGCCACGGCATGGGGCCCAGGTACGAGGGAAGTCACCTGCTGCACGAGATCCTGCGCCTGCTCGACGAGGTCGAGTCCGGCGGGCTGCGCGGCAGCGGCCCGATGACGCTGGCCAAACGCGCCTACTCCGCGCTGCCAGGTCCACTGAGGACCGCACTGGCGTCCGCCGCGATGCCCTTGCTGCGCAAGCGCCTGGCCGCGGCACCCCTGCCGGCGGTGCCGAACTGGGCGACCGCCGAACAGCGGGCGAAGCAGCGTTTCTACCTGTCCCCCAACAACTTCGTCTTCGGCGGGGTGCGGATCAACCTCGTCGGCCGCGAACCGCACGGCGTCGTCCGGCCCGGTGCCGAGTACGAGGCCGTCTGCACGCGGCTGACCGAGGACCTGCTCTCGCTGGTGAACGTCGCGACCGGAAAGCCTGTCGTGCGCGAGGTTTCGCGCACCAGCGACCACTACGACCGCGAGGCCGACGACACCCTGCCGGATCTGCTGATCGACTGGGCCCGCACGGGACCGATCGAAACGGTGTGGTCTCCCAAGACCGGCGTCGTCTATGGCCCGGACGAGCATTGGCGCACGGGCGACCATCGCCCGGACGGACTCCTGCTCGCCAGTGGTCCCGGTTTCGAGCCGGGCGCGAAGCTGCCGGACCTGGACGTCGTCGATCTGGGAGCGACCCTCTCCGCGATGCTCGGCGTCGAACTCACCGACGACGTGGACGGACGGCCGCTGCCCTGGGCGAAACCGGTCACCTGAGCACCCGAAGACCGCCTGGTCGTGAGTGGTAAGTGCCGTTAGAACGACACTTACCACTCACGAC
Organism: Amycolatopsis orientalis DSM 40040 = KCTC 9412; assembly: GCF_000478275.1. Lineage (GTDB taxonomy): Bacteria > Actinomycetota > Actinomycetes > Mycobacteriales > Pseudonocardiaceae > Amycolatopsis > Amycolatopsis orientalis. Next base: position 50,515 of record NZ_ASJB01000043.1, on the reverse strand, counting down.
ACCCTCGGCACCTCAGGGTGAAAGCGCGCGCTAGCCGTGGTCCTCCAGCATCTCGGTGACCAGGGCCGCGATCGGCGACCGCTCGGAACGCGTCAACGTGACGTGCGCGAACAGCGGGTGACCCTTGAGCTTCTCGATCACCGCCGATACGCCGTCGTGCCGTCCGACCCGCAGGTTGTCACGCTGCGCGACGTCATGCGTGAGCACGACCCGCGAAGCCGTGCCCAGCCGCGAAAGCACGGTCAGGAGCACATTGCGCTCCAAGGACTGTGCCTCGTCGACGATGACGAACGTGTCGTGCAGCGACCGGCCGCGGATGTGGGTCAGCGGAAGCACCTCGAGCATGCCGCGGTCGAAGACCTCGTCGAGGACGTCCTGGCTGACCAGCCCGCCGAGAGTGTCGAACACCGCCTGCGCCCACGGCTGCATCTTCTCGCTCTCGGAGCCGGGCAGGTAGCCCAGGTCCTGGCCGCCGACCGCGTACACCGGCCGGAACACCACGACCTTGCGGTGCTGGCGGCGTTCCATCACCGATTCCAGCCCCGCGCAGAGCGCGAGCGCCGACTTTCCCGTACCGGCGCGTCCGCCCAGCGAGACGATGCCGACATCGGAGTCCAGCAGGAGATCCAGCGCGACCCGCTGTTCGGCCGAACGGCCGTGCAGCCCGAACGCCTCCTTGTCACCCCGCACGAGCCGGATCCGCTTGTCCGCGGTGACCCGGCCCAGCGCGCTCGAACTGCCCGCCAGCAGCCTCAGACCGGTGTGACAGGGCAGTTCACCGACCTCGGGCATCCCGAACTCCGCCGGATCCACGGAAGACCCGCTGAACAGCGCGTCGACCAGGGTCTGCGGCACGTCCACATCCGCCATGCCCGTCCAGCCCGAGGGCGTCACCTCCTGCGCGCGGTACTCGTCGGCTTCGAGGCCGACGGCGCCCGCCTTGACGCGCAGGGGGATGTCCTTGGTCACCAGCGTGACCGACGCGCGTTCCGCCGCCAGGTTGAGCGCACAGGCGAGGATGCGGTGGTCGTTGGAGTCGGTGCGGAAACCGACCGGGAGCACCGTGGGGTCGGAGTGGTTCAACTCCACCTGCAAGGTTCCGCCGTGCTCGCCGATCGGGATCGGCGCGTCGAGCCTGCCGTGCTGACGACGCAGGTCGTCGAGCATGCGAAGCGCTTCGCGCGCGAACCAGCCCAGTTCGGGGTGGTGACGTTTCGCCTCCAGTTCACTGATGACGACCAGCGGGAGCACGACCGCGTGTTCGGCGAAACGAGTCACCGACCAGGGGTCAGAGAGCAGGACCGACGTGTCGAGCACGTAAGTGGACCGCTGGGATTCGGGCGAGATCGAGGCTTTCTCCGGGCCAGGGGCACCGGTCGAAGAACGGCCAGAGGCCTTGCGGGGTGAACGCTGCGCAGTCACGACGGCATCTCCCTCGTGGGCGTGGCACCACGCCCGCACTCGCTGGGCCGGGCACCTCCCTGGCTAACCGCTCCTTCTGACGCTCTCCGCGTCAGTCGGCACGGCCGCGAGGGCCGGGTGCCGGCCCCCTCGTGCATCCACTGGGCGGCTCAGCCGCCCTGTCGACAACCGCCACGACCAGGGCCTCCCGCGAGAGTCCGCATGGGACGCGAACCCTCACTTCCGGAAGGTACCGGCGTCCGGGCGATCGCGCAGGCAGCCACCACGGTGATTCGCCAAACCGTCATCTCACTGTCGGTCGCCTGACACCGACGCCCAGTCACCATCACGGTGAGTAGTGATGATCTCCATTCAGGGACGCTCGTTGACGCGACCCGGTCGGATTAACGCGACAGAGGGCGTTCACCCTACGAGCTTCGGGCTTCTACCACGCTTCGTAGCGGAGCGCATTTTGTGACCTGGACAGAGAACCGGACCGAGTGAAGACGGCCATTTCGGGCTCACACAATGGGCTTACGAGATGGTCACAAGTCCTGAATAGCGAGTAATTTTCTCACTACGGGACACCCCCACCGGATTTCGGTGCCCCCGATCCCTGAATATCTCTACCAAGGAGTGTGCGAAGTGCTGAAGAAGGCTGGTTTCGTTTCCGCCGTCGCCGCGGGCATCATGATGGTCGGCGGGACCGCGTTCGCCGCGACCGGTGACACCACCGGCACCCCGGACCCGACGTTCGGCGACGCCTACAACACCTTCATCGAGGGCGGTGGCGCGCTGGGCTACGGCGCTGCTTCGCTGCTCGCCGGCGCCTACACGGGTGTGGCCACCACCCCGGCCCTGATCCTCCACTCGCTGGAGCACCACCACCACTGATCTTTGGGTGTGGACGTCGAAGGCCCCGGAAGTGCACTCCGGGGCCTTCGTCTTGTCCGGGATCAGGAGCCGAAGCGCCGGTGCCGCCACGCGTAATCGCGCATCGCGCGGAGAAAATCGACCCGGCGGAATGCGGGCCAATAAGCTTCGGTGAACCAGAATTCCGAATGCGCGGATTGCCAGAGCAGAAATCCGGAAAGCCGCTGCTCACCCGAGGTGCGGATAATCAGATCCGGATCCGGCTGACCCGAGGTGTACATGTGTTCGGAAATATGGTCGACATCCAGGATCTTCGCGAGCTCGCGGATCGAGGTGCCCTCGTCGGCGTGCTGGAGCAGGAGCTTGCGGACCGCGTCGGCGATCTCCTGACGCCCTCCGTAACCGACCGCGACGTTGACTTCCATCCCGGAGCGGCCTTCGGTGCGCTCCGCGGCCGCGCTGAGGGCCTTCGCGACCTCAGGGGGCAGCAGGTCAAGGGCTCCCACGATGCGGAGCCGCCAGGGTGTGTGCGGCGCGGCGAGTTCGTCGGTGACGTCGGTGATGATCTTCAGCAGCGGGCTCAGCTCCTCGGCCGCGCGGCCGAGGTTGTCGGTCGAGAGCAGCCACATCGTGACGACCTCGACGTCGGCCTCGTTGCACCAGCTCAGGAAGTCGGCGATCTTCTTGGCGCCGGCGCGATGGCCGTCCGCTACGTCGGTGAAGCCCGCTTCGCGCGCCCAGCGACGGTTGCCGTCCAGCATGATGGCGATGTGACGCGGATGGCGTCCCTTGGCCTGCTGGATCAGGCGCCTGCCGTAGGCGCTGTACACGACGTCTGACAAGAAGGACCGAAGACTCACGCCACCGGAGGGTACGCACCCCGCGCGTCCCAGTGGGACGCGCCACGGACACTGGCGAAAAACCTACGGTGCCGTAACCTGACAGTGTGAGCGTAGAGACCGAACCCCAGCCGTCCGGCCCCGCGCCCTTGGTGGACACCCGTCCTCGTCTGCGTGGGCACATCCACTTCTGGTCCTTCTTCGTCTCCGTCGCCGGAGCAGCGTCCCTCATCAGTCTCGCGGCGTCCACCGTGTCGCCTTTGGCCGCTTTGGCCACTTCGGTCTACGGCCTCACCGTGCTCGGCCTCTTCGGCGTCAGCGCCCTCTACCACCGTCGCTTGTGGAGCCCGCGAGCATACGAATGGATGAAGCGTGCCGACCATTCGATGATCTTCCTGTTCATCGCCGGCACCTACACGCCGTTCACCCTTCTGGCGATGTCCCAGCCGACCGGGTACATCGTGCTGGCCATCGTCTGGGGCGGCGCGATCGGCGGCGTCACCCTGAAGATGCTGTGGCCGAACGCGCCCAGGTGGCTGGGCGTGCCGATCTACATCGCGCTGGGCTGGGTCGCCGTCTTCGTCCTGCCCGAACTGGGCTCCCACGCCGGCATCGCCGCGCTCGTGCTCCTCTGCGTCGGCGGGCTCTTCTACACGATGGGCGCGGTGTTCTACGCCGTGAAATGGCCGAACCACTTCCCGGACACGTTCGGCTACCACGAGTACTTCCACGCGTGCACCGTGCTGGCGGCGGTCTCGCATTACGTCGCGATCTGGCTGGCGATGTACTCCTGACCAGGAGGGACACACGCGTGTTCCCTCTGGCACAGGAAAGTGCCTTCTTCCGCCGCGCCGCGACGCCGGTCAAGATCGCCACATGACCAAGAACGCCCCGCCCCGCTCCCTCGACGAGACCGCCCTCAGCGCCTTCCTCGCGGAGCACACCTTCGGCGCCCTCGCGACCCTCCGGCGCGACGGCCGCCCGCATCTCTCCACCGTCCTCTACGACTGGAACCCCGTAACCCGCGAGGTCCGGATCAGCACGACCGAGGAGCGCCTCAAGGTCAAGCAGCTCCGCAACAACCCCACCGCGTCCCTCTACGTCTCCAGCGCCGACCACTGGACATTCGCGGTCGTGGAAGGAAAAGCGGAACTCTCCGAAGTCACGCGGACACCCGAAGGTGAACGCAGGCTCTTCATCACCCTCAAAACCGACAAACTCTATGGAACGGCCCTCGACATCGCTTAGCGTGCACCTGGAAAAGGCCAGGTGAGGAGACGCCCGATGTGGGAGAAGCGGATGGAGTGGCCGCTCAACGCCGCCGCCGTGCTGTTCCTGGCCGCCTACGCGTGGCCGATCCTCCAACCCTCGATCGGGGGGACCGGCCGGCTCTGGTTCGAGGTCGTCACCTGGCTCGCCTGGGCGGTCTTCGCCCTGGATTACGGCGTCCGCCTCAAGCACGCCGAGGACAAACGGGTCTTCCTGAAGAACAACATCTTCGACCTGCTGATCATCGTGCTCCCGCTGATCCGGCAGCTGCGCCTGCTCCGGCTGGTCACCGTGCTGAACGTCCTCAACCGCAACGCCGGCCTGTCGCTGCGCGGCCGCGTCGTGGTCTACACGGTGGGCGCGACGGCGCTCATCGTGTTCTGTTCGGCGCTCGCCGTGCTCGACGCCGAACGCGCCGCGCCGGACGCGCCGATCACCGACTTCCCCGACGCGGTGTGGTGGTCGATCACGACCATCACCACGGTCGGCTACGGCGACCGCTATCCCATCAGCGGCACCGGCCGCGTCGTCGCGGTCGGGCTGATGGTGGCGGGGATCGCGCTGCTCGGCGTGGTCACCGCGACGCTGGCCTCGTGGCTGATCCGCCGGGTGGCCGAGGCCGACGAGAACGCGCAGGCCGTCACCCGCGAGCACCTCGACGAGTTGACGCGTGAGGTGAAGGCGTTGCGGGCCGAACTCGCCGAGCAGCGGGCCGGACTCAGTCCCGCAGCATCGGAGCCGCTAGGTACTGCTCGGGGATAGCGAAGGCGTCCACGAGCGTCCGCGCGTGCGGGCGCAGGTCGGCGCACAGCGCGTTCACCGCGGCGGTGACGGCCTTCGACCGGGCGGAGGTCAGGCGGCCGTGTTCGAGGAACCAGCCCCGGTCCGCCTCGATGTTCGCCAGCGCGTAGAGATCGCAGACCCGCTCCAGCAGCTCGCGGGCGTCCGGGTCGGCGCAGCGCTCGATGGCGTCGACGAACGCTTCCAGCACCACTCGATCGACGTGCACGCGCCCGGCCCGCAGCACGTGGTCCTGGGCGTCGTTGAAGACGCCGAAAGGATCCGAAGCGGCCTTACGAAGCCTCTGTGCGACTCCGCCGAGCACGTGCTCTTCGCGGTCTTCGAACAGCTTCAGGTGCCACTCCCGCGAGTACAGCACGTCGCTGTCGTCGGCTTCGGTGAGCCGCTCGACGACCTTCCGCGCGGACGTCCGTTCGATCACGGCCTCGACGAACTGCTCGGCCACGAACCGCGCGGTCGCGAGCGGGCTCAGATCCTCGAAGTGGTCCTTGTAGCTGGTCAGCAGGCCTTTCGCGACCAGCTGCAGCAGCACGGTGTTGTCACCCTCGAAGGTGGTGAAGACGTCCGTGTCGGCCTTCAGCCCGGCGAGCAGGTTCTCCGACAGGTAACCGGAACCGCCGCACGCCTCGCGCGCGGTCTGGATGGCGGCCGTCGCGTGCCAGGTCGAGACGGCCTTGATCCCGGCCGCACGCGATTCCAGTTCGCGTTGCTCCTCCTCCGGCGCGTCTTCGGCGATGTCGTGAAGCTTCGCGACGAGTGCTTCCTGCGCGAAGTGCAGCGCGTACGACGTCGCCAGCGCGGGCAGCAGTTTCCGCTGGTGGGCGCGGTAGTCGAGGATCACGACCTCCTCGCCTTCGGGCCTCGCGAACTGCCGCCGTTGCTCGCCGTAGCGGATGGCCAGCGTCAACGCGCGTTTGGTCGCGCTGCCGGCGCTGCCCGCGACGCTGACCCGGCCGCGGATCAGCGTGCCGAGCATGGTGAAGAACCGGCGGCCGTCGCTTTCGATGGGGCTCGTGTACGTGCCGTCCTCGGCGACGTCCCCGAAGCGGTTGAGCAGCGCCTCGCGCGGAACCCTCACCTGGGTGAAGGTGAGCCGTCCATTGTCGACGCCGTTGAGACCGGCCTTGCGGCCGCAATCCTCGATCTCGACGCCCCGCGCCTTCTCGCCGCGGATCGGCACCAGGAACGCGTGCACGCCGCGCGACTCGCCGCCGGTGATCAGTTGCGCGAACACCACCGCGAGTTCGCCGTCGCGGGCGGCGTTGCCGATGTATTCCTTCATCGCGCCGCGGTCCGGCGTGTGCACGACGAACTCACGCGTGGCCGGGTCGTAGGTCGCGGTGGTGCGCAGGTGCTGGACGTCCGAGCCGTGACCGTGCTCGGTCATCGCGAAGCAGCCCAGCACCTCCAGGTCCTTGATCTTGCGCAGGTAACGCTCGTGGTGACGTTCGGTGCCGAGCAACTGCACCGCCCCGCCGAACAGACCCCATTGGACCCCGGCCTTGACCATCAGCGAAAGGTCGCCGAAGCCCAGCATCTCGAACGACATCACCGATCCGCCGACGTCGCCGCCACCGCCGTACGCCGGGTCGAAACCGAGTCCCGGCCGGTCGGTGCGGGCGAGCAGGCGCAGCCATTCGAGGACCTGGGCGCGATGCGCTTCGACGTCGAGGTCGACGGGGTCCTTGAAGTCCTCCGCCGCCATCTGTGCCCGCACCGCGCGGCGGAGTTCCGCCCACCGTCCATCGAGGACGGTGGTGAGCGCGTCCGGGTCGATCTTCGCGGGAAGTCCTGGTGTGTCCACGATTCCTCCGATGCGGTGCGGTCTGCGTTCAGCCTGCCGCACCGCATCGGGGAGCGCAGGACGAATCAGACCGGGCGGCCGTTGATCGTGGTGTTCTCGAACCGCAGGTCGTCGATGTGTTCCAGGGTGTTCTTCGTGTTCGCGACGCCATCGAAGCGGCAATCGCGCACCCGCAGGCCACGGACGTGTGAGTTCGGCAACCCCCGGACGTTGAACGCCGCTTGGCCGCACTTCGTACTGGACGAGTTGCTGATGGTGAACGGCCCGAACCGCGGCACGTAGGGGCCGGTCTGGCCGTTGTAATCCGGGAGGACGTACCCGATCGAGCGCACGAACGTGCCCGAAACCCGGTCGAGGTTGATGTTCTCGGTGAAGCCACCGCGCAGGGTGTTCGACTTGACGTACAGCGCGTACTTCGTCTCGCCGGTGACCCTGAGCCGGTACGCGTAGACGTCGCGGATACCGCCGGTCTGCTCGCTACCGCAGGTGATCGCGCCCCAGTTGCCGTTCATCACGCAGTCCGCGACGACGATGTTCTGACACGGCACGGCGATCCTGCGCCCGTCCGCGTCGCGGCCGGATTTGAGCGCGATGTTGTCGTCGTGCGCGCCGAGCACGCTGTTCACGATCACCACGTGATCGCAGGATTCGGGATCGCACGCGTCGGTGTTGGAGTGGGCCGGGTTCGGATCCGTCTTGACGCCGTCGATCGTGACGTTCCGGCACAGCGTCGGATGCAGTTGCCAGAACATCGGGTTCTTCAGCGTGACACCCTGGATGAGGACGGTGTCGCACGCGTACGGCTCGACGAACGCCGACCGCATGGCGTGCCCGGAGCCGGGAACGACCCGCTTCTCCGGCGGGGTTCCCTTGGCCACCAACGATTCCAGGTACTCGCGGTCCTTGCCCTTGTTCCATGACGACGTGTCGTTCGCGTCGAGCGTGCCCGGCCCGGTCAGCGCGATGTTGGACTCCTTGTAGGCGTAGACCATCGGTGACCGGTTGACGCACTCGATGCCCTCGTAGCGGGTGAGCACGTTCGGGAACTTCGACGCGTCGGAACCGAACTTGAGCACCGCGCCCGCGGCCAGGTGCAGGTCCACGTTGCTCTTGAGGTACACCGCGCCGGTGACGAAGGTGCCCTTCGGCACGACGACGTGCCCGCCGCCCCGCGCGTTGGCCGTCTCGATCGCCTTCCTGATCGCGGCGGTGTTGTCGGTCTTGCCGTCGCCCCGGGCACCGAAGTCGAGGACCGAGTACGTCCGGTCCGGGAAGACCGGGAGCTTCGTCCGCGCGACGATGTCGTTGGCCGCGGGCCAGGGAAGCACGGGGACCGAGACCCCGTCTGGGGCCGCCGAGGCGGTGGGCGCGAGCACCGTGCTCGCGGCCACCACGACGCCGCCCTTGATCAGCTGCCGCCGGGTGAATCTGCCGTCCATGACGCCTTCTTTCGCGAGAGGACTTAGGTCAAGACGGCGGAATCCCGACTGTAGGGGCAGAACCCGGCCTCAGGAAAGGTCCGGTCCCTGTGAGCGGAGATCGTCGACCTTGGTCATCGCCTCCCGGAGTTCGGCGAGCCAGGCGTCGGCATGCTCCCCGACCAGCCGGACCGCCCAGGCCAGCGCCTCCGACCGCGAGCGCGCGACACCCGCGTCGACGAGGGTGTCGAGTACCAGGCGCTCAGGCTGCCTCAGCCTGGTCATCACCGGTGCCGAATGGGTGGTGAAGAGCCGCCGCGTGCCGCCGAGGCTCGCGCCCCAGGCGACCTTGCGCTGGTACCGGTGCTCCGCCTGGCGCGCGATCTCGATGCGCTCGTCGCGGGTCTCCTCCCGGAAGCGGCTGATCCGGCCGTCTTCGGCCGCCGCACGGGCGGCGTCGTCGGCGTATTCGCCGGTGAGGGGCTGGAGTTCGCCGACGATGACGATCTCCTCGCGATCCACGGTGACCTCGGGGTCACCGGCGAACCAGCCGTCGGGAAGCCGCCCGCCGAACCACGCCGCCGCGTCGTCCGCCGCCGGGATGTCCGCCTGCTGCCAGCCGCCCCGGCCCTTCCAGCCACCGCGTCCCATATGCCTCGCCGTCCTGAAGTAGGTGTGCATGCTCGCCTCCGCGATTACATGATTACAACGCTACCGACGCTACGCGCGCAACGGCTGATATTCACCGCTGTTCTCCCCCGGCGAAACCTGAGGCAACCTGATGAGCCGCGCGGACGTATCCCCTCCAGCAGATGACGGAAAAGGGGAACCTCATGCTGAAGAAGGTCATGATCGGCGCTCTCGTGCTCGGAGCGGCCCAACTGGCGGTGATCGCGCCCGCCACGGCGGAGACCAGGGACGTGTCCTGGTTCTTGTCGCCGACCGAAGTCGAACCCGGCGGGCAGATCTACGCCGAGACGAAGGCCGCGATGGGCGGTTGCGGACCGGCGACCCCGGTGACGTCGCCGGGGTTCGCGGCGCCGCTTCAGTGGACGATCGGCGGCAACTGGGGGAAGGCCGCCGGCTACGGCAAGGTCGGCAAGACGCCGGGCAAGTACACGGCGACGTTCACCTGCTCGGACGGCACGAAGACTTCCCGCGCTTTCACCATCATCGGAACGCCGCCGACCACGAAGCCTCCGACGTCCACGAAGCCTCCGACCACGAAGCCGCAGAAGCCTGCGAAGCCCACTGCGGCCAAGCCGAAGCCTCAGGTCGCGGTGAAGCCGGTCGGGGCCCCGCAGACCGGCGGCGGCGCCTTCGGCCCTCTGACGTGGGAGTGGTGACCGCCCACCGACCGCTTGGCTGAAGGGGCCTTTCCTCTCATCTCATGCGGCGAAGGGCGCTTTCCCCGCATCGCATGCGGGGAAAGCGCCCTTCAGCCCACGTCAGGTGAGCTGAGACCGCAGTTCCTCGGCCGTCGTGACCGGACGCTCGCACACGTACCCACGGCACACGTATGCGGCGGCCGAGCCGTCCACCAGCGGGCGGTCGGCCAGCAGTGGCACGCCGTCGGCGTCCGGGACCCCGGCGACCACGACGGCTCCGTCCGGCAGTGACGCGACAGCCGCGGCCAGCAGATCCGCGCGCGAAGCGGCGTCCGGCCCGACGACGGCGACCTGCACCGGCCCGGCCGCGGCGGCTTCGGCGACGGAAAGCCAGTGCCCGGCGAAACGCGGCGCGTGGGCGGCGAGCCGGCCCGCACGCGCCAGCGCCCGCTCGGCCGCCTCGCGGTACCGGCCCACCTGATCGTGTCCCGCCAGCACGGACGCGGTCAGCAACGCGTTCGCCAGCGCCGAAGCCCCCGACGGACTCGCGTTGTCGGTCGGGTCGGAAGGCCGCTGCACCAGGACTTCCGCGTCGTCGGCCGTGTCGTAGTAAGCCCCGGGCGAGTCCGGGACGCCGAAATGCGCCAAGGCGAGGTCCAGCAACGTGATCGCGTCGGTGAGCCAGCGCGGCTGCCCGGTCGCCTGATGGAGTTCGAGCAATCCCTCGGCGAGGCACGAGTAGTCCTCCAGCACCCCCGCCGTCGTCCCGACGACGCCGTCGCGCGAGGTCCGGCGCAGCCTGCCGTCCACGAAATGGGTGTCCATCAGGAAAGCCGCCGCGCGGGCGGCCGCGTCAATCCACTGTGGACGATTCAGCCGGGCACCCGCCTTGGCCAGCGCGCCTATCGCGAGCCCGTTCCAGGCGGCGATGACCTTGTCGTCGCGGGCGGGCTGAGGACGTCCGTCGCGCGCGGCCAGCAGTGTCCGGCGGACCCGCTCGTAGCGCTCCGCGTCTTCGGGATGCGGCTCACGCAACCTCAGCGTCGAAGCACCGTGCTCGAAATTACCCCGATCGGTCACCTGGAACAGCTCCGCCGCCCAAGCACCGTCCTCCGCACCGAGCACCTCGGTGAGCTGCGCGGGAGTCCAGACATAGGTGAGTCCCTCGACGCCGTCCGTGTCGGCGTCGAGCGACGCGGCGAAACCGCCTTCGGCCGTCCCGAGGTCCCGCAGCAGGAATCCCGCGGTCTCCTCGACCGTCCGGCGCGCGTACCCGAGCCCGGTCACGCCGTGGAACCGATCGTAGAAGCGCAGGAGCAACCCGTTGTCGTACAACATTTTCTCGAAGTGCGGCACTTCCCAGCGCGCGTCGACCGAATAGCGCGCGAACCCGCCCGCGAGCTGGTCGTTGAGCCCGCCGAGCGCCATCGCTTCGGCCGTGTGCTCGACCACGGAGAGCCCGGAACCGGTGCGCTGGTGGTGACGGAGCAGGAAGGTCAGCGCCATCGTCGGCGGGAACTTCGGCGCTCCCCCGAAACCCCCCGTCTCGGCGTCGTAGTCCTTCCGCAGCGCCGAGACCGCGGAGCCGAGGGCCTCGCCGTCCACAACGGACTCGGGAAGCGGACCGCTCTTCTCCGTGAGATGGGCGATGATCTGCTGGGCACCGGAACGCAGCTCCTCCGGACGCTCGCCCCACGCCTCGGCGACCGCGACGAGCAACTGCGAGAACGACGGCATCCCCGGCCGCGGTGACGGCGGGTAGTAGGTCCCGCAATGGAACGGCTCGCCCTCGGGGGTCAGGAAACACGTCATCGGCCAGCCGCCCTGGCCGGTCATCGCCTGCGTGGCGGTCATGTACACCGCGTCGATGTCCGGGCGCTCTTCGCGGTCCACCTTGATGTTGACGAAGTTCGCGTTCATCAGGGTCGCGGTGGCTTCGTCCTCGAACGACTCGTGCGCCATGACATGGCACCAGTGGCAGGCCGCGTACCCGACCGAAAGCAGGATCGGCACGTTCCGCCGTTTCGCCTCGGCCAGCGCCTCTTCCCCCCAAGGCCACCAGTCCACCGGGTTCTCGGCGTGCTGCAGCAGGTACGGGCTGGTCGCGGCCTTCAGGCGGTTCGACATGTCTCCAGGGTCGCACGCCGAAAAGCACGAGCGCACGACGGCCGACTGCGCGACACTCACCCGGTGCTACTGACCATGACGACCACCCGGAACCCGGCCACCGACCTCGGCTTTCTCCTGCACAAACATCCGGGGAAAGCACAGTCGTTCCCACTCTCGGCCGGGACGGCGCACGTCTTCTACCCGGAGGCGTCGGACGAGCGCTGCACGGTCGCGCTGCTGGTCGAGATCGACCCGGTGGACCTCGTGCGCGGCGGCGGGACGTCGTTGACCCAGTACGTCAACGACCGGCCGTACGCGGGTGGCTCGTATCTGGCGGTGGCGCTGCGGACGGTCTTCACCACGGCGCTGGCGGGCCGGTGCGTGAACCGGCCGGAGCTGGTCGACGAACCCTTCCCCCTGGAGATCCGCGTGCCTTCGCTGACCGCGCGCGGCGGCGCGGAGGTCGTCCACAGGGTGTTCGAACCGCTCGGCTGGCAGGTCGAGGCGAAGCCGATCCCACTCGATCCCGAGTTCCCGCAGTGGGGTGACGCCCGCTACGTCGACCTTCGACTGACGGGGACGCAGCGAGTCGTCGACGCGTTGCGGCATCTGTACGTCCTGCTGCCCGCGCTAGACGGGGACAAGCATTACTGGGTCGGCCAGGACGAGGCGGACAAGCTGCTGCGTGCCGGCGAGGGCTGGCTCGCCGGTCATCCGGAGCGGGACCTGATCACCAACCGGTACCTCGAACGGCGACGCCCGATCGTCTCGTACGCGCTCGCCCAGCTGGCCGAAGCCGACGACGTCCCGGCCGAGGCCGAAGCCCGGGTCACCGAGTTGCCGGACCGGCCCGAACCGCTGGCCGTCCAGCGGCACGGGAGTGTGCTCGCGGCACTCCGGGCGGCGGGCGCGCGGCGTGTGCTCGACCTCGGCTGCGGTGGTGGTGCGCTGCTGCGCGTGCTCCAGAAGGACCTGTCGTTCACGGAGATCGTCGGAGTCGACGTGTCGGCGAGCGCGCTCGACATCGCGGAGAAGCGGCTGAAGGACAAATCGCGGGTGACGCTGCGGCAGTCCGCGCTCACCTACGCCGATCCGTCCTTGGCCGGATACGACGCGGCGGTGCTGATGGAGGTGATCGAACACGTCGACGAGGAGCGCCTGCCCGCGCTGGAGCACGCCGTGTTCGGTGTCGCCGCGCCTCGGACCGTGCTCGTCACCACGCCGAACGCCGAGTACAACCGGCACTTCGAATTCCTCGAAGAGGGCCGCTTCCGGCATGCCGACCACCGTTTCGAATGGACACGGGAGCAGTTCCGTTCGTGGGCCGAGGGTGTCGCGTCGCGGCGCGGCTACGACGTCCGTCATCTGCCCGTGGGACCGGTGTCCCAAGAATCAGGACCGCCGACCCAGATGGCGGTCTTCACGTCTCGAAAGGAGGCCGTGGCATGAAGCTGACCATTCCCGACATGTCCCTCGTCGTGCTCGTCGGGGCCTCCGGGTCCGGCAAGTCGACCTTCGCGCGCACGCATTTCGCGCCGACACAGGTGCTGTCCAGTGACTACTTCCGCGGTCTGGTGGCCGACGACGAGAACGATCAGAGCGCGTCGGCCGCCGCGTTCGACGCACTCCACTACGTCGCGGCGAAGCGACTCGAAGCCGGCCGGGTCACCGTGATCGACGCGACGAACGTCCAGCGCGCGTCGCGGGCGAGCCTGCTGAAGCTGGCGAAGGAGTACGACGTCCTTCCGACGGCGATCGTGCTGGATCTGCCGGCGAAGGTCTGCCAGGAACGCAACGAGTCGCGTCCGGACCGCGACTTCGGCGAGCACGTCGTCCGCCGTCAGCGCGGCGAACTGCACCGATCGCTGAAGTCGTTGGAGCGTGAGGGTTTCCGCCGCGTGCACGTGTTGCGGAGCGAAGCCGAGATCGCCGAGGCGGAGATCGTCGTCGAGCCGCTGCGCAACGACCGCCGCGAGCTGACCGGGCCGTTCGACGTCATCGGCGACGTCCACGGCTGCCGCGAGGAACTGGAGGAACTGCTCACCGAACTGGGTTACGTCGACGGTGTGCATCCCGAAGGCCGCACCGCGGTGTTCGTCGGCGACCTCGTCGACCGCGGCCCCGACACCCCCGGCGTGCTGCGCCGCGTGATGGCGATGGCCGAGGCGGGCAGCGCACTGGTCGTCTGCGGGAACCACGAACAGAAGCTGGTCCGCGCGCTGAACGGGCGCAAGGTCCAGGTGACGCACGGGCTGGCGGAGTCACTGGAGCAGCTTTCCGCGCAGGACGAGGACTTCCGCGCGAAGGCGCACGCCTTCTGCGAAGGGCTCATCGCGCACTACGTCCTCGACGGCGGCAAACTCGTCGTCGCGCACGCCGGCCTGCCGGAGAAGTACCACGGCCGCGCGTCCGGCCGGGTGCGGAGCACCGCGCTCTACGGCGACACCACCGGCGAGACCGATGAGTACGGCCTGCCGGTGCGGCTGCCATGGGCACGCGACTACCGCGGCACCGCCATGGTCCTTTATGGACACACACCGACGCTGGAACCGGAGTGGATCAACGGGACCATGTGTCTCGACACGGGCTGTGTCTTCGGCGGGAAGCTGACCGCTTTGCGGTACCCGGAACGGGAAGTCGTCTCCGTCAAGGCGAAGAAGGTCTGGTACGAACCGGCCCGGCCGCTCGAACCGGCGCGGCCGCTGGACGGGCGCGAGCCCGCGGTGCTGGAATTGGGCGACGTCACCGGGAAGCGGATCATCCAGACGCACCACCACGGTCGCGTCGGGGTTTCCGCCGAGCAGTCGGCGGCGGCCCTCGAAGTGATGAGCCGGTTCGCCGTCGACCCGCGCTGGCTGCCGTACCTGCCGCCGACCATGGCGCCGTGTTCGACGTCCGCTTCGGACGGCTACCTCGAACACCCCGAGGAGGCTTTCGCGGAGTTCCGCGCGGCGGGTGTCCAATCCGTCGTCTGCGAAGAGAAGCACATGGGCTCGCGCGCGGTCCTGCTCGTATGCCGTGACGACGACGTCGCGCCCGCCCGGTTCGGGATCCAGGGTTCCGGTGCGGTGTACACCCGCACCGGGCGCCCGTTCTTCACGCCCGAGCAGAACGCGCAACTGCTCAGCGGTGTGCGCGAAGCGGCGTCAGAGCTGTTCGAGGAGCTGAACACCGGCTGGCTGCTGCTCGACGCGGAGTTGCTGCCGTGGAGCGCGAAGGCGGGTTCACTGATCTCGAGCCAGTACGCGGCTGTGGGCGCGGCGGCCCAGGCCGTGCTGCCCGCCGCCGTCGCTTCGCTGGATGCCGCCGCCACTCGCGGGATCGACGTGTCGGAGCTTCTGACGCGGACACGGCTTCGCGAGTCCACTGTGGACGCGTACCGGCAGGCGTACCGGCGTTACTGCTGGCCGACCGACGGCCTCGACGGCGTCCGGCTCGCGCCGTTCCAGGTGCTGGCGTCGTGCGGCCGGTCGTACCACGACCGGCCGCACGAGTGGCACCTCTCACTGCTGGACCGGCTCACCGGCGACCTGTTCACGCGCACCCGGACACTGGCCGTCGACACCACGGACCCGGCGTCGGTGGCGCGCGGCGTCGAATGGTGGCTGGAGCTGACCGGTGCGGGTGGCGAGGGCATGGTCGTCAAACCGGCGGCGAACCTGACCCGCGGCGCGCGCGGGCTGGTGCAGCCGGGGGTGAAGGTGCGCGGGCGGGAGTACCTGCGGATCATCTACGGGCCCGACTACACGCTGCCGGAGAACCTCGAACGGCTTCGCAAGCGGGGGCTGGCCCGTAAGCGGGCGCTGGCGCTGCGTGAGTACGCGCTGGGCCTGGAGGCGCTGGAGCGGCTGGCGCGCGGGGAACCGCTGTGGCGGGTGCACGAGTGCGTGTTCGCCGTGCTGGCCCTGGAGTCGGATCCGGTCGACCCGCGCCTCTGACCCGCTTCGGGCGCGCTATGAAAGGTCCTTTCCTTGCAAATTTTGCAAGGAAAGGACCTTTCATAGCAGCGCTCAGTCGGACTTGGCGGTCGGTTTCTCCGTCTTGGCGACGGGCTCGGCGGCCTTCTCCCCCGAAGCCTCGGGCGCCTCGTCAGCAGGCGTCTCCGAACCCTCCGAAGAAGCGGCCGGTTCGTCGAAGCTCTCCGGAAGCCGCTTCAGGTGCTTGGTCATCGATCGCACCAGCAGCGCGACGGCGATCAGGAAGAGGATCAGGATCAGGAAACCCACCGGCGACGACTTGCCGAAGTCCTCACCTTGGCCGCCGTTGTCGCCGTTGCCGGGCTGCTGCGCCAGGAACTGCGACGACACCGTCACCGGAACGACGGCGAACGCCGGCACCACGAAACTCATTCAGCCCACCTTCTCCTTCAAACCGGCGAACAGATCGTCCTCCGGCAGCGTGCTGTCCACCAGTGAGCGGACCAGCTCGTACTCCTCGGTCGGCCAGACCTCGCGCTGCAGGTCGCGCGGGACGGCGAACCAGCGGCTGTTCGGGTCGATCTGGGTGGCGTGCGCCTTGAGGGCCTCGTCACGCTGCTCGAAGTAGTCGCCGCATTCGACGCGGGTGGTCACCCGCTCCATGACGTCGGCCTTCTCAGGGTCCCACGACTTCAGCCACTCCTCGTACGGCGACTCCAGGCCGCGCGCGAGCAGCGCCTCGTGGAAGATCGTCATCCTGGCGCGCGAGAAGCCGTGCACGTAGTACAGCTTCAGCGGCTGCCACGGCTCGCCCGCATCCGGGTAGCGCTCCGGCTCGCCCGCGGCGTCGAAGGCGGCGACCGAGATCTCGTGCGTGCGGATGTGGTCGGGGTGCGGGTAGCCGCCGTTCTCGTCGTAGGTGACGATCACGTGCGGGCGGAACTCGCGGATGACCTTCACCAGCGCGCCGGTGGACTCCTCCAGCGGGACGACCGCGAACGAGCCCTCCGGGACCGGGGGCAGCGGGTCGCCTTCGGGCAGGCCCGAGTCGATGAAACCGAGCCAGACGTGGTTCACGCCGAGGATCTTGGCCGCGCGGGCCATCTCCTCCCGGCGGATCTCGGTCATGTTGGCCAGTACTTCGGGACGGTCCATGGCGGGGTTCAGCACGCTGCCCGCTTCGCCGCCGGTACAGGTCACGACCATGACCTCGTGTCCTTCGGCGGCGTACCTGGCCAGCGTGGCGGCGCCCTTGCTCGACTCGTCGTCGGGGTGCGCGTGCACCGCCATCAGGCGGAGGCGTGACTTCGGCGGTTCATCGGCTAACACCATGCTCCGAACGTCCCCTTCTCGTTCCGTATTCCCCTGCGACCCTGCCTGACGGCCCGCGCGACCGGGCGCGGATACTCGAGGGGAACCACTCGCATACGGCTCCATTGTCCCTGCGAGCACGACGACACCGACCGGGAGGCCCGGGTTGAGCACGGGACAGGATGCTCCCACCGCGGAAAGCACCCGGACGGACCTGCCCGAGGGCCGGTACGGCAAGCCCCGCGCCGCGCGGCCGTCACGCTGGCGGCGCCTGGTGTTCGGCCTGGTCGCGCTGCTGGTCAGCGGCGGCATCGCCTACGTCGCGTACCTGAATTTCGGCAGCGCGCCCATCGAGGGCGAGCGCGTCTCGTTCGCTGAGAAGCCGGGCGACGCGATGGAGATCACGATCAACGTGACCAGGGACGACGTGAACCGTCCCGGAGTGTGCGTCGTCCGGGTCCGGGACAAGACCGGAGCGGAAAGCGGACGCAAAGAGGTCCTGATTCAGCCTGGTTCGAAGCACAGCAGGGTGACGACGACCATCAAGAGCATCGGAAGGCCGGTCACGGCTGATATCTTCGGGTGCTCATACGACGTACCACGGTACCTGTCAAGGCCATAGCGGCCAACGGGGTGAAACGGGCGCCCAACGCCGAGGCGCGACCGAAATCGACCGGCGGCGATACCTCGCGCCGTGTTACTCTGATCTACCGGCACGGCCCAAGACGGGCCGTGTTTTTCCTTTATCTCAGCCAGGCCGGCGCGCCATGTCGGCCCGGTGGCCGGCTTGTACACCCAAGCCTGGCAGGCCCTACTAGGAGATGGTGACCGTGAGCGACACAAAGGTGACCTGGCTGACCCAGGATGCCTACGACAGGCTCAAGCAGGAACTCGACCACTACATCGAGCTCCGCCCGGTCATCGCTGCGAAGATCAACGATAGCCGGGAAGAGGGCGACCTCAAGGAGAACGGCGGCTACCACGCCGCCCGCGAAGAGCAGGGCCAGCACGAAGCCCGCATCCGCCACCTCCAGGAACTCCTCCGTTCGGCCAAGGTGGGCGAGCCGCCCGCCAACGACGGCAGCGCGGGACCGGGCAAGGTCCTCACCGTGCGCTACGACGGTGACGACGAGGACGAGAACTTCCTCTTGGCGACCCGCGAAGAGGGCACCGAGGGTGACCTGGACGTCTACTCGCCGGAGTCGCCCCTCGGCAAGGCGCTGCTCGGCGCCAAAGAGGGCGAGACCCGCGAGTACGAGCTGCCTAACGGCAGCATCCAGAAGGTGACGCTCGTCAAGGCCGTGCCCTACACCGGCAAGTGAGCCACACCGCGCGCCGCTTTGCGGCCGAAGGCCCCGGAAACTCGATGAAGGGGCGCCCTCCGCACGCAGCGTGAGTTGCCTGCGAACCGGCGCCTCTTCGGCGATTTTTCGTCAGCGCGCGACAAGCAACACTGCGCGCCCGGCCCTATATGGCCGGGCGCGCATATGAGCCATTAGCGTGACCCCCGGAGAAATCTGGAGGGAAACGATGAGTGAGCTACCGATCTGCGTCGCTTGTGGCATGCAGTACGCGGAACCCCGGTCCGACTGTCCCGTCTGCGAGGACGAACGTCAGTACGTCCCGCAGGCGGGACAACGGTGGACCGATCTGAAGACCGTACGCGAGAGCGGGACGTATACCGCACGCGTCGAGGAGCAAGGACCCGGCCTGATCGGCGTCGGCTCCACCCCCAACTTCGCCATCGGCGAGCGGGCACTGCTGGTCAAGGCGGAATCCGGCAACTTCCTGTGGGACTGCGCGGGCTACCTCGACGACGACCTCGTCGCCAAGGTCCGTGATCTCGGCGGGATCACCGGCATCGCGATCAGCCACCCGCACTACTACACGACGATGGTCGAATGGGCCCACGCCTTCGACGTGCCCGTCTACCTGCACGAGAACGACCGGCAGTGGATCGGCAGGCCGGACCCGGCCATCAAACTGTGGAGCGGCGCGACCCTCGACGTCGCCCCCGACCTGCGGCTGCTCAACCTCGGCGTGCATTTCGACGGCGGGACCGTGCTGCACTGGCCGGGCGGGGAGAACGGCCACGGCGCGGTGCTCTCGGGCGACATCCTGCAGGTCATCCCGGACCGTCGCTTCGTCGGAATGATGTACAGCTACCCGAACCTGATCCCGGAGCGTCCGGAGGTCGTCCGGCGCGCGGCCGAGATGCTCGAACCGTACGCGTTCGAGGCGATCTACGGCGCCTGGTGGGACGCCATCATCCGCACCGACGGGCACGCGGCCGTCCAGCGGTCGGCGAAGCGCTACCTCGCCCAGGTGCTCTGACGTTCTCGTGAGTGGTAATGACGGTTAGAACCGTCATTACCACTCACGACCGGGCCAGCCGTTCCAGCAGCGGCCGCACCCGCGGCGGAACCGGCGTCGACAACGCGATCGACGTAGAGGTCCGCCGCACGTACGGCGCACCGACCACCTCGTCGACCACCCGTTGCAGGTCGTCGTTGTTGCGGGCCACCATCCGCACGAAAAGGTCGCCCTGACCGGTGGTCGCGTAGACCTCGCACACCTCGTCGATCGCGGACAGCGCCTCCACGACCTCGGCCCGGCGGCCCTGCGCGATCTCGAGGACGGCGAACGCGGTGAGGCCGTAGCCCATCGCCGCGAGGTCCAGTTCGGGCGGGAAACCGCCGAGGATCCCGCGTTCGGTCAGCCGGTCCAGGCGGGCCTGCACGGTGCCCCGCGCGACGCCGAGACGGCGCGCGCATTCGAGCACGCCGAGCCGTGGCGAGTCGGTGAGCAACAGCAGCAGCCGCGCGTCCAGCGCGTCGAGCGTGTCCGGCATCGCCCCTACCTCCTACGCAGTTTGTCCACTATGACAGCACGGGCCCCGCCATCACTGGGCATAGTGTGCAGCAAAATCTTTGACCATTGCACATTTTGTCTCGCGCTCGGATGCTTCTGGGCATGACGCACACAGTGGAACCCCAGGGTGCTCTTGACGACGTGAGCTACGACCAGCTGCGTCAGCTCGTCGGCCTCGTCGACCACGACTCTTCGACCGACCCCTTCCCGGTGAAGTCGATGGACGCGGTGGTGTTCATCGCGGGCAACGCCACGCAGACCGCGTGGTTCTACCAGGTCGCGTTCGGCATGCAGCTCGTCGCGTACTCGGGCCCGGAGACCGGGAACTTCGACCGCAAGTCGTTCGTGCTGAAGTCCGGCTCGGCCCGCTTCGTGATCACCGGCGGCGTCAAGCCCGACTCCCCGCTGCTGGACCACCACCGCCGTCACGGTGACGGCGTCATCGACCTCGCGCTCGAGGTCGCCGACGTCGACCGGTGCATCGACCACGCCCGCGCGCAGGGCGCCACCGTCCTCGAGGAGCCGCACGACGTCTCCGACGAGCACGGCACCGTGCGCGTCGCCGCGATCGCGACCTACGGCGAGACCCGCCACACGCTGATCGACCGGTCGAAGTACACGGGCGTCTACCTGCCCGGCTACGAGCCGCGCGAGAGCAAGATCGTCCGTCCCGAGGGCGCGCCGAAGCGGCTGTTCCAGGCCGTCGACCACTGCGTCGGCAACGTCGAACTCGGCAAGATGGACTACTGGGTCGACTGGTACCACCGCGTCATGGGCTTCGTGAACATGGCGGAGTTCGTCGGCGACGACATCGCGACCGAGTACTCGGCGCTGATGAGCAAGGTGGTCTCCAACGGCAACCACCGCGTCAAGTTCCCGCTCAACGAGCCGGCGATCGCGAAGAAGAAGTCGCAGATCGACGAGTACCTCGAGTTCTACGGCGGCGCGGGCTGCCAGCACATCGCGCTGGCCACGAACGACATCGTCGCCACGGTGAAGGCGATGCGCGCGGCGGGCGTCGAGTTCCTCGACACCCCGGACTCCTACTACGACGACCCGGAACTGCGCGCGCGGATCGGCGAGGTCCGGGTGCCGATCGAGAAGCTCAAGGAGCACCGCATCCTGGTCGACCGCGACGAGGACGGCTACCTGCTCCAGATCTTCACCAAGCCGATCGGCGACCGCCCGACGGTGTTCTACGAGCTCATCGAGCGGCACGGTTCGCTCGGCTTCGGCAAGGGCAACTTCAAGGCCCTGTTCGAGGCCATCGAGCGTGAGCAGGAGCGTCGCGGCAACCTCTGACCCCGGCAGTTCGCAGGCGCGAAAGGGCTCTTCATCGCACTTTGTGCGGTGAAGAGCCCTTTCGCTACGTGAGCGGCCCGACTTTGTCGGCGCGGGGTGGTACACCGGACACGGCCTAAAATGGCCGACGAAAATCTCAACGCTCACCGGAACCGGTGGCGTCTTCGGACCGTCAGTGTGAAGACGTCAGCATGCAGCTTGTGGAAGGGTCCCGATGCCGGACAACGTCGACGCCAGCGAACAGATGGTGGACAACTGGACGAAGCAGATCCAGGAGACCGCCGCGCGCTATCAGGCGATGGCGGCGCGCATGCAGGGGCAGACCGTGACGGAGCGGTCGAAGGACAACACCATCGAAGTCACGATCGACTCGAAGGGCCTGCTCACGAACCTGGTCATCTCCGAAGCCGCGAGCGGCAAGCGGATGGCCGAGGTCTCGTCGCAGGTCATGCGGCTCGTCCAGCTCGCGCAGTCGAGGATCCCCGAACTGCTGCAGCAGGCGATGGCCGAAACGGTCGGCACCGGCGACGAGACGGCGAGCCGGGTGATCGCGGAAGCGCAGAGCACCTTCCCCGAAGCGCCGCCGGAGGAGGACATCGCCCCGCCGGAGCCCGAGCGGCACCACCGCTTCGGCCCCGAGGAGGAAGAGCCCCCGCCGCCCGCGCCGGCCACACCGCCGCAGCCGAAGCCGATCCCGCGGCGCCGCCGCACGCAGGACGACGACGAGGACGATTTCGGCGGCAGCATTCTTTCTTAGCCGTACATCCGGCCGGGTAGAGGGGAGACACCATGGCAGGCAAGGGTTACGAGCTCGGCTCCGACCTCGACGCGCACGCCAAGCAGATCGACGGCATCGCCGACGGCCTGCGGACAGCGGTCGACGCCGCACAGCAGGTGAGCATGCCGACCGACGCGTACGGCATCATCTGCCAGCCGTTCCGGATGATGCTCGACCCGGTCGAGCAGTTCGGCATCGACGCGCTGAACAAGGCTGTCGAGGCCGCGACGGCGGTGGCGAACAACGTGCGGTCGGCGTCCAACGCCTACCACGCGCAGGACGAGAACTTCGCCGCGGAACTCAAGAACGTGCAGGTGCCTGACTGATGCCCGAGGGGAATCCGCTCGTCGCGAAGGCGCCGACGGACGGCGACGGCCCGGGGCCGCTGACGGCCGGGAACAGCGAATACGGCTACGCGGCGGGAATCGGCGTCGCCGAGTCGGCCATGGACGCCTTCAACGGCATCTCGAACGGCGACTGGGTGGGCGGCGGGCTCGGCGTGCTGAGCCTCGCCGGCGAGATCGCCAGTGCCGCGATCGACCCGTTCGGCTACCTCATGTCCTCGGTCGCGTCGTTCCTGATGGAGCACATGCAGCCGCTGAAGGACATGCTGGACGCGGTGGCGGGCGATCCACCGGTGATCCAGTCGTACTCCGAGACCTGGGGCAACGTCGCCAAGAAGCTGGAAGACACCCAGGTCGAGTTCTCGAACACGGTCAAGAACGGCACCTCCGGCTGGACCGGCGAGGCGGGCGACCAGTACCGCAAGCAGGCCGCGGAACAGGCCGAAGCGATCAGCGCGGCGGCGACGGTCGCGGGCGGGATCAGCACCGTCGTGATGATCTTCGGCGAGATCGTCGCGTTCGTCCGCGAATTCATCCGCCAGCTGATCGCGGACGCGGTCGGCAAGCTCATCGCGTGGGTCATGGAGACGGTGTTCTCCCTCGGCTTCGGCACGCCCGTCGTAGTCGCGCAGGCTGTCACCGCGATCGCCAAGTGGGCCGCGAAGATCGCCGACAAGCTCAAGGAACTGTGCGACGCGATGCGGCGGGTCTCGCCGCTGCTCGGCAAGCTGGTCGACGTCTTCGAGAAGATCATCAAGATCTTCGGCAAGATCGCGGGCAAGGTCACCGGGCTCGACGCGCTCAACCCCAAGAACATCAAGGCGGGCGGCTTCGTCCAACGTGGCGGCCGCGGCGGCGGCTCCGGCGGGCCCGACGGCGGCGGCACGGGTTCCGGGAACGGCCCGGACGGCGACGGCTCCCATGGTTCGGGCGACGGTTCGGACGGCTCGAATGGTTCCGATGGCGACTCCGGCCGCTCGAACGGTTCCGACGGCGACTCCGGCCGCTCGGGCGATTCCGGCTCCGGCGATTCGGGGTCGAACGGCTCGAACGGCTCCGACGGCTCTCGCCCGAGCGATTCCCCGTCGAGCACCACCCGCGGTGGCGACGGGGGCGGCTCACCGTCCACAAGGGATGGTGCCGGTTCCCCGTCCCGCTCGGACGGCGGATCTCCCAGTCGCACCGGCGATGGCGACTCACCGTCCACTTCGGACGGTAACCTCGGCAGGGCGCCGGACGGCGGCGGTTCGTCACCGCGCTCCGACGGCGGCTCTCCCGCCCACACCGGCGATGGCGGCTCCCCCAGTGCCGCCCGCGCCGACGCGCCCGCCCCGCACACCCGCACCGACGGCGGCTCGCCGAGCCCGGCCCGTGCCGACAGCGGTCCGGCGCCGCAGACCCGGACCGACACCGGCGGTTCACCGAGCCACACCCCGGACGGTGGTTCCCCGGCGCCGCACACGCGCACGGACACGGGCGGATCGCCCACCCACACACCGGACAGCGGCTCTTCAACCCCGCACGCCCGCACGGACACGGGCGGTTCCCCCACCCACGCCCCCGATGGCGGCTCCCCCGCGCCACACACCCGCACGGATACCGGCGGATCCCCCACCCACACCCCGGACGGTGGTTCCCCCGCGCCGCACACACGCACCGACACCGGTGGGTCGCCCAGCCACACCGGCGACGGCGGCGTTTCGCCCCGGACGCACGGCGGTGACGGCGGCGGGACGCCCACCCCGCGGTCCGACCCGTCGCCCGGCCACCACGCCGGCAACGACGGCGGCGGCCCCACCCGCCCGACCGACAGCGGCACCACGACCAGCGGTACCGCGCCCACGGCGCCGCGCCTCGGCGACGCCGGTCCGTCACATGTTCCTTCGCAGCGCGGTGGCCCCGGTGGCGACGGTTCGCCCGGTGTCCCGCCGCAGGGTCAGCCGGTCGCCGGCGGTATGCCGCCCCAGGGCGCTCCCGGTGGCGGTACTCCCGGCGGCACCCCGGGTTCGCCCGGCGGCAGGCCGCCGGGCGGTGGCTGGACGGGCACGCCCGGTTCGCCGCGCACCCCGGACACGCACGCCCCGCGCACTCCCGACACCCACACCGGCCCCAGCCGCGGTCCCGGTCAGACCGGTCCCGGCGGGCGGCCGAACCAGCCGCATCAGCCGCAACCGGTGGCCCGTGGCAACGACTTCGGCCCCGGCGCGCAGCCGCACACCGGCACCCCGGGCACACCCGGCCCCGGCAACCGGCCCGGCGGCACCGGTCCCGGCAACACCGGACCGGGCGGCCGCGGCCCCGGTGGCCACTCCGGACCGCCGCATTCGCCGGACGGTCACGGTCCCGACGGGCACGGCCCGCGCCAGGACCCGGACGGTCATCCCGACGGCTCACCGCACGACCGCGGCCCGGACGGCGAACCGGACCGCCCGCTGACGCCGGACGAGGTCAACCAGCGGCATTCCGAAGGCACCCCCGCGGGCAGCTCGTACCACCGCGGCGACCCCGACATGGGCGACCTGCCACACCGCGTCCAGCCGGACCCGGACGGCCGCTACACCGTCGACGTGCACGTCACCCCGGACGGGCACGCCCGGATCGGCAACCGCACCTACACCCCCGAGGAATTCGCGGACATCCTGCGCCGCAACGGCGATTACGACGGCCGTCCGATCAGGCTGATCGGCTGTGACGCGGGCTCGAACGACTTCGCGCGCCGTCTTTCGCGGGAACTCGACACCGAGGTCATGGCGCCGAGCAGGCCGGCGTGGACCGACTCGAACGGACGCGTCTTCTCGTCCGACTACGAGATCGGCCCCGACGGCCGTACCCGGCCGCGGATCCCACCGAACGGCGAGTGGGACATCCACAGCCCCGACGGCACCGCCCGCCGGGCGAGCGACGACGGCTTCACCCCGGACACCTCGCACGCGGACAAGCAGGCCGTGGACGCCGACAGCGCCCGCAGCCGCGGCGACGGCGACGAACCGCCGGACCAGGACGCCGACACGTCGACGAGCGGTCAGGGCAACCAGCCGCAGCACCCGAACCGCAATCCCGAATCCCGTCAGCAGGAACAGGACCTGCTCGACCCGGACCGGCAGCGGGAGCGCCGCCAGAATCCGCAACGGGTCACGGACTTCACCCCGCAGTCCTCGGGCGACCCGATCCCGGTCCGGCCGAACGACCCACCCCCCGGCGCGCCCCGTGCGCCGCGCGCGGACGAGCCGTTCCCCGGCAACCAGCGGCTCGAGCCGAACCGGAGCTACGAGGTCCGCGACGCCGACGGGAACCCGCGCGGGACGTATCACACCGACCACACCGGCCGGGTCACGCATATCGACACCAGCCAGCCGAACGTGCCGCACCGGATGCCGGACGGTTCACCGAACCCCGCCTACCGGGCGAACCCGGATCTGCTGCACGCGCAGCCGAACACGACCTACCGGGTCGAGATCGACGGCGAGCACCAGGTGTTCCGCACCGGCGACAACGGGATCCCCGAGCCCGCCGTCCGGTTCCACCGGCCGGACTTCCCGGCCGACAGGCACGTCGACATCGGCCCGGATCATCCGGGCTCGCCCACCCCGCCGCGGCCCGGTCAGCCGTTCGTCGCCCGCACCGACCTGCAGGAGAACACCGCTTACCGGGTGCACGACAGCAACGGCGACTACCGGGGCACCTACTACACCGACGGCAACGGCAGGGTCCGCTGGGCGGAGGTCGAGTCCGGCCGGATCGCGCGGACGAACCCCGATCTCGCCAACATGCCGAGGGCCGACATCGGCGAGGTCCGGCTGGTGCAGCGGATCAACCCCGACGCGGAGACTCCGCCCGGTGTGCGCAATCCGCAGGACTTCGAAGGTTCGACCAGGCGGGACGTCACCCTCGACAAGAACAAGTCGTTCTTCGACGACCACACGCCGCCGTTGGAACCGAATTCGCGCTACGTCGTGGAGAGCGAGTACAAGGACGGCGACAAGACCGTCACGAGGCAGCGCGCGGTCTACTGGACCGACGAACACGGCAACATCCGGCTCGCCGAGACCTACCAGCCGCACCATCCGGACCTGAACTACCCGAAGCCGAACATGGTCTACAACGTCGACGGCGGGCGGTTCGTGTACGAGACGGGGCCGGAGGTCGGCAACCGCCACACCAGCCGGTCCTACGACACCGACACGGTCGCGCACACGAGCCACGACCTGGAACGCGCGGACAAGCACGAGATCGACCGCCGGGACGAGTCCTCGCAGAAACGCGGTGGCGGCGTCGAAGGCAAGGAACCGGAGCTGGACGCCGACGGCAACCCGACCGGCCGCAACATCAACAAGTACGACGGCGGGCATATCGCGGGCAACCAGTTCCGCGGTCCCGGCGAGTTGCTCAACATGCTCGGCCAATGGCGGGCACAGAACCAGGGTCTGCACTCCGCCGGCGACGCGCATTGGTACGCCTTCGAAAGCGACCTGTCCGACTTCCTCGACCCGAAGAAACACACCGACGGCGCGACGCGGAGCATCGAGCAGGTCGACACGTTCGCGCTGCGCGCCGACGGCGACCGGGCGCCGCACACGTTGCAGGTGCGGTGGGTGGAGAATGTGACCGACGCGGACGGGAACGTCGTCCGCACCGTGCGCATCCGGAGTTTCCCGAATGTGCCACCTAGCGCAGGCTCAGGAGCAGGGGGCGGTACCTGATGGCGATCGACGCCACGCAACGGCAGGAGCTGACGAACGAGGTGGGCATCGCCCTCCTCGACGCGGCACCCGAGGGCTGGCGGCGCATCGACCTGATGTGCCTGGCCAACATCGACGTGCACGATCTGGCGCTGACGGTCCTGATGAACGACGGGTCCAACCCGGCCGTGCTGATTCCCGAGGAAGTACGCCAGAGCCTGCTCCGGTTGCGCGAAGGCATGCACGAGCCGGACAAGGGCACCTGGTTCTCCGCGCGGGTGATCCTCGACCCGCCGGGAACGATCTACGTCAAGTACAACTACGACTGGGATCCCTTGTGGAACCCGTCGATCGCGACCGAAGGCTGGGCGCGTGACCTCGAAGCGTTCCCGCGCGACGAGCAGCACATCCCGGACTGGCTGAGGGCGAAGCTGGCCGAAGCGGAAACCGCGGAGGAGAACCGATGACCACCGCGCAGGAACCGTTCGGCGCCAAGGAACAGGACCGGATCTGGAGCCTGGTCTCCAATCTGGTGACCAACTTCTGCCCGGCGGACTGGTCGCAGGTGATGATCACCTACCGCGCCGTCGGCGATTACACGGAACTGTCGGTGATGGTCCGGCGGGCCACCGACGGCGGGTTGAACCGGTGGACGCCGCGCCCGGAACTGGCACGGTTGCTCGCCGAGCTGCGGACCGGGATGTACCGGCCGGGCCGGGGAACGTGGAACGAGGCCACCGCGCACGTCCACCTCGATTCGCGGATCGAGTCGGGTTACGTCTGGGATCAGGAACCGACGTGGGACGGCGAGCCGCCCACGTCGGCGTTCGTGCGTGAACTGGCCGACTTCCCGCGCGACGCGGGAATGGTGCCGGACTGGCTGGCGGAGCGCGCGGGCCGGGCGGCGGTCGCGACCCTCGCCGCGGAGTCCGACGCGGACACCGCGGCCAAGGAGGCGCTGGCCGCCGCCGATCAGGCCGCCGTCGAACTGGAACTGGACCCCACGCGTTACCGCATCGGCGAGATCGCGGACGGCGCCTGGTGCCTGGTGCCCGAGGGCGGTCGCTGGTCGGTCTTCTGGGCACAGGGCGAGGACCGCGTCGCGCGAGCCGACTTCGCCACCGCGTGGGAAGCCGCGCGGTACTTCACCGGTCACCTGTACCTGAACCGGTCCGCGTTCCGGGACGAACTGCCACCGGATGCCAAGCGGCCGACGTCGGCCTGGCCGATCCAGCCGATGAGCGACGACGGCGGACTCTCGCTGTACGCCGGAAAACGGCTGGTGACCCTGCCGCCGGGGACCGAGATGGACCGCTACGGCGATCCGTCGGGAAACACGTTGTTCGCCGCCCGCACCGAGTTCACCCACCGGTCGCACAAGGCCGAGCGGGCACAGCGCGAGTACCACCTGTACCGGCTGGTCGAACCGGTGCGCGCGATCACCGGCACCGCTGTGCCCTGGTACGAACAGGCCGGTGGCGGTACGGCGTACGTCCTCGCCCGTTCGGTCGCGGATCTGCTCGCCGACGGCTCCCTCGTGGAGATCGAGCAGGCGACCACGCAGCCCCCGCCGCCGCGGGTCTGAGGGGAGTGCCGATGACCGCACCAGGACCGCTCACCCCGGAACAGCAGCACCAGATCATCGCCCAGATCGGCAATGGCCTCGCCTCGATGGCCCCGGCGGGCTGGCGGCGGCTGCGGACCGAACACCGGGCCGTCGGCAGGCATCTCGAGACCGACGTCCTCATCACCGGGCCGGACGGCGTGACCTATTCCCTCGCGCCGCCGCCGGAACTGATCCAGCTCCTCGGCACCCTGCGGTCCGGGATGTACCAGCCCGGTCAGGGCACCTGGCTCGGCGCGACGCTCACCTTCGACACCGTGCAGGGCACGTCCGTCGATTTCGCCCTCGACCAGGAGCCGACCTGGCGACGGCCCCCGCCGCCGATCGGCTTCCAGGACGAACTCCGGTTCTTCCCGCGCGCCGAGCAGTACATCCCGTCCTGGTTCAGGCAACGAGCCGGCCTGGAACCCGCCCAGCCCGCCGAGCCCTTGGTGGCGACCCCGCCCGCGGAGACACCGGAGGCTTTGAAGGCTCCGCGTGTCTACGACGGAATCGACGAATCGGGCCGTCCTGTGGTGGATCGCGAGCCGCTGTCCCCCGCCGAGCGGGATCGCGTACTCGAGTACCTCGACGGCGCGCCGGTCGTGCTGGCGTCACGGACCTACGACTCCGACGCGTTCGATCCGGACCGGGAACCGTTGGTACCGCTGAACTTCCGCACGGACGGCCGGTGGTACTGGCCGGGCGCGGTCGCCTACTACCTGCGCGAGCACGACGTGGCGCCCGATCCCGAACTGCTCACCCACATCCGGGCACTGCGGTTCACCTTGCCGGAGGTCGGCGAACCCGAACGTGAACTCGCGGTCGCCGCCATCACCGGCCCACCGTCCAGTTAGGACGGTGTCGGCCTGGCCGTCGAGTGGCGAACCGTGAACACTCGCGCTCAGACGACCGTCCAGCCCGCCTTCTGCAGTGCCTCCGCCACCTCGGTGCAATGCGAAGGACCGCGGGTCTCCAGCGCGAGCGAGATCTCGACCTCACCGAGCGCGAGGCTCCCCGAAACCCGCGAGTGCTCGACGTCCAGCACGTTCGCGCCCAGTTCGCTGACCTTCGAGAGCACCGAAGCCAGCGAACCCGGCCTGTCCGGCACCCGGAGCCGGAGTTTCAGATAGCGGCCGCCCGCGGTCATCCCGTGCCGGACGATCTGGAGCAGCAGCACCGGGTCGACGTTGCCGCCCGAAAGGATCGCCACGATCGGCGGCTCGAAGGCGCCCGGATGTTGCATCAGTGCCGCGACTCCGGCCGCGCCCGCCGGTTCGACGACCAGCTTCCGCCGTTCCAGGCAAAGCAGCACTGCCCGCGAAAGCGATTCCTCGGTCACCGTCACGATTTCGTCGACCAGTCCGGCGACGTGCGCGTAGCTGACCGGTCCCGGTTCACCGACGGCGATCCCGTCGGCCATCGTGTGCATCTCGCGCAGCCGGACCGGCGCGCCCGCGGCCAGCGACGGCGGATACGCGGCGGCCTCTTCGGCTTGGACACCGACGATCCGCACGTCCGGGCGAAGCGCCTTCACCGCCGACGCGACGCCGCCGACGAGGCCGCCGCCTCCGGTCGAGACCAGCACCGTCCGGACGCCGGGGACCTGATCGAGGATCTCCAGCCCGACCGTGCCCTGTCCGGCGATGATGTCCGCGTGGTCGAAAGGGTGGATGAACACCGCCCCGGTGCGCTCACCGAACGCGATCGCCTCGGCCAGGGTCTCCTCCAGCACCTCTCCGTGCAGATGGACGTCGGCGCCGTAGCCCCGGGTGGCGGCGAGTTTCGGCAGCGGCGCGCGTTGCGGCATGAAGACCGTCGCCTTCGTGCCGAGCAGCGCCGACGCGAGCGCGACCCCCTGCGCGTGATTGCCCGCGCTCGCCGCGACCACCCCTCGGGCGCGTTCTTCGGCGGACAGGCCGTGGATCCGGGTGTACGCGCCGCGGATCTTGAACGAACCGGTGCGCTGGAGGTTCTCGCATTTGAGATGGACCGGGCCGCCATGGAGCTTCCGGAGATCTCTGGCGTGCTCCATCGGAGTCACGCGCGTCACGCCTTCCAGCAGCTCACGGGCCGCCCGGACCTTCTCGACGTCGACCAGTTCCATGCCCGGATGATGCCACCTGACGGATACATCACGTGACGAGTTCACTGTCCGGGTACTCTTGACGACAGCGGCGAAGGCGACCAGGGAGTACGCATGGCACGGGGGAACATCGGCAGGGTCCGGGCGACCCGTTCCGCCGGGATGCTCCCGGTCGTGCTGGCCCTCACCTCGGCCGCGCTGCTGACCGGCGCCGCCGTCTACACCGTCGATCGCGCCGGATGCGTGGATCCGGGCCAGTACATCCGGCACGACAACCACATCGAACTCGTCGGCGGCTGTGTCGACGGCTCAGAACTGCCCGTCGCGCCGCAGGGGACCTCACACGAAGCCGATTCGAAGATCGACGGCGTTCAGCCCAGCAACTACCGCCCCTAGCCGGGCACTTCTCCTCGCGACACCACGCTGACCAGCAAAAAGTGAGCAAGGGACCTTTGCTGTCATTTAGTTAGCGTAGGTACGCTAACGATAGCAAAGGTCCCTTGCTCTTTTCCTGGGCTCGGCGGCGGTCAGCCCAGGGCTTTGGCCAGATCGTCGATCAGGTCGCTGCCGTCCTCGATACCGACGGACAGGCGCAGCAGGTTGTCCGGCACCTCGAGGGTGGACCCGACGGTGCTCGCGTGCGTCATCCGGCCCGGGTGTTCGATGAGCGATTCGATGCCGCCCAGCGACTCGGCGAGAATGAACAGCTTCGTCTTCGACGCGACGTCGAGAGCGGCCTGCTCACCGTCGACGTGGGTGAACGAGATCATCCCGCCGAAGCGCCGCATCTGCTTCGAGGCGACCTCGTGCCCCGGGTGCTCCGGCAGGCCGGGGTAGTAGACGTGCTCGACCTTCGGGTGCTTCAGCAGCATCCGGGCGATCAGTTCGGCGTTGTCGCTGTGCCGTTCCATCCGCAGCGCGAGCGTCTTGATCCCGCGCAGGGTCAGCCACGCGTCGAACGGGCCGGGCACCGCGCCCGCCGCGTTGCGCAGGTAGAACAGCTGCTCGCGCAGTTCGTCCTCGTTGGTCAGGATCGCGCCGCCGACGACGTCGGAGTGCCCGCCGAGGTACTTGGTCGTCGAGTGCAGGACGACGTCGGCACCCAGCGAAAGCGGGTTCTGCAGATACGGGGTGGCGAAGGTGTTGTCGACGACTAGCCGGGCACCGGCGCCGTGCGCGACCTCGGCCAGCGCGGCGATGTCGGCGATGCCCAGCATCGGGTTCGTCGGCGACTCGCACCAGATCAGCTTCGTCTCCGGCCGGATCGCGGCGCGGACCTCGGCGATGTTCCCGAGATCGGCGACCGTGTGCTCGACGCCCCACAGGCTGAGCACCTTGTCGATCAGCCGGAAGGTGCCGCCGTACGCGTCGTTGCCGAGCACGAGGTGGTCACCGGGGCGCAGGGTCGCCCGCAGCAGGACGTCGCTCGCCGCCATTCCCGACGCGTACGCCAGCCCGTGCCGGGCGCCTTCGAGCGCCGCCAGCGCGACTTCCAGCGCGGTCCGGGTGGGGTTCGCGGTACGGGAGTACTCGTAGTCGCCCTCGCGCGTGCCGCCGACGCCGTCCTGCGCGTAGGTCGACGTCTGGTAGATCGGCACGATGACCGCGCCGGTCCGGGGATCAGGGGTCTGCCCGGCGTGGATCGCGCGCGTCTCGAAGCCCAGCAGAGAGTAATCGTCGGCCATACCGTCCAGGGTACGACCACCACCTCGAGATCCCATCGTCTGGGATCGAACTCACCACCGCGCGGGTGGCGGACCCGGCTGGTGCGGCGGCGGAGGACCAGGTGGCGGGTAGCCGCCCGGCGGCTGGGGATAGCCGAAGTTCTGTGGCGGTGTGAACACCGGGGGCTGCTTCCCGGCCCCCAGCCAGCGCCCCGTGGGCGGGATCAACGCCAGCACGATGGTCGCGATCGCCGGGATCAGCAACTGGACGATCAGCCCGAGGAATCCGTAGACGACCGCGACTCCTCCATACGCATAGACGATGTCCGCCCCGCTCGCGCGCAGGATGATCGAGACGATCCCGAAGAAGATTCCCGCGCCCGCGCCGATCACGACGAGCATGCGCCCGGTGCTCTTGCGCCGGAGCAACAGGATCCCGCCGATCAACAGGAGCACCCCGACGGCGAGGTCGAGGATCCCGCCGACGATCAAGTACGGCCGCACCCGGTTGAACAGCAGGATGATCACCCAGACGAGACCGGACAAGAACCACACGCCGCCGAGGATCGCGAGGATCCCGGCGATGATGCCGGTGGCACCGTTCGGATTCCGCGCCATTCCCGGCGGCGGATAGGCGCCGGGTGGCGGATAGCCGCCTTGCGGCGGGTACTGCTGGAACGTCATCACTCCCCCTGTCGAGATCCTCGCCCCATCCTGTCAGCCCGGCTACCAGCCCGGAAGCCGATCCTGCTTGGGCGGCTCCTCGCCCTCACGCCGTTTTCCCTCCAGCCAGTCCGAAGTCGGCCGGATCACCGACAGCACCAGAGCGGAGACCGCGGTCGCGAACACCATGAACGCGACGACGTCGTTCTCGACGAGCGGCTGCCCGTCCACCGTGGCGAAGAAGTAGGTCTGGATCTCGCCGTTCGCGAGGACGGAGACCGCGAGCGCGAGCGCCGTCCCGGCGACGATGAGGACGCGGCCGAGAGGTTTCCGCAGGAGCAACAGGACACCGCCCACGAACAGGGTCACCGCCAGCACCCCGTTCCAGGCCGCACCCACGAAGTACCGCGGTGACGCCTCGAGCAGCGCGAGTTGCACGACGAAGGCGCCCGCTTCGGACAGACAGCGCATGCCACAAAGGAAAGCGAGGACGGCCGCGCCGATCGCGGTCGCCGAAGACTGGTTCTGGCTCATGGAACTCCCCCAGGTCGAGCCGAGTCCGGAAGCCTCAGGATCTCACCAGCCGGGCTGCTGGGGAAACTGATTCCGCGGCCGGTAGGGCTGGGTGGGGGACGGCCGCCAGCGCAGGTACTTCAGCGTCGGCGGGATGATCGCGAAGATCAGCGTGAACGGGGCGAACGCGAACATGACCACCCTGACCACGGCGATGAACGTCTTGAATTCGAACTGCAGGCGGAAGTACACATCGTAGGTCCCGTTGAACGCCAACGGTTCCACCAGCACGGCGGCGATCACCATCAGCGAGCCGAGCGCCAGGAGGACGGCGCCGGCGACGGAGCGGAAGAACGCCGACAGCGCACCGATCAGGAGGAGCAGCGCGGCCAGCAGGTACAGCCCCAGCATGGTGAGCACGAGTCCGGGCAGATTGCCGATGCTGAACCCCGACGGCAGCCTGAGGAAGAAGTAGATCGGGATGTACCCGGCGCATCCCGCGGCGACGAGGCCGAACAACGCGGCGATGATCGCCGTCGCGCCGGTCGGCCGTGCCTGCGCTGCGGGGTAGCCGAAACCGCCCGGTCCGGGCTGCTGCGCGGGATATCCGTACGGACCGGTCACGTCGCCCCCATCAGCCGGGTGTGGGTTAACGGCGCTCACCCTAGCCCGGTGTTCCCGGTCATGACCGGCGTTTCGGAAGACCCCGGTGAAAACGCCGACGCCCCCGGCCGGTGGGCCGGGGGCGTCTTGAGCGCGACGTTCAGTGGCGGTGACTCACCACTGCTGCGGCGGCTGACCGGGCTGCTGCCCCGGCTGACCGAAACCGCCACTTGGCGGCCCCTGCTGGCCGGGCTGCTGGCCGAAACCACCGTGCTGCTGCGGCTGCTGGCCGAAGCCACCCTGCTGCGGCTGACCCGGCTGCGCGAAACCACCGCTGGGCGGACCGGGCTGGCCGGGCTGCTGACCGAAACCGCCCTGTTGCTGACCCGGCTGCGGGAATCCACCCGAAGACGGGCCGGGCTGACCGGGCTGACCGTAGGGGCCCGGCTGCGGCTGACCGTACGGGCCGGGCTGACCCGGCTGGCCGAAGCCACCCTGCGGCGGACCGCCGAACCCACCGGGCTGACCGCTCTGCGGGGCACCGAGCACCGAACCGCCGCCACCGAGGCCGACGAACTGCGCGGTTCCCGGGATCAGGCCCAGCACACCGATGATCAGGATCAGGATGCCGAAGATCAGGTGCGGCAGGCCGATGCCGATGCCGACCTTGTCACCCAGCGGCCCGAGCTCGCGCTTGAACTCCTCCGACGGCGTGGTGCCGAGCAGGAGGAGCAGGCCGAAGAGGAACAGCAGCGCGCCGGACGCGGTGACCGCGATCGGCACGATCTTCTTGAGCGAGGCCGGAAGCTTGCCGACCAGGGCGAGACCGGCACCGGACGCCGTCGCGACGAGCGAGGCGACCAGCAGCAGGATCACGTACAGCCAGACGACGCCGGGGCCGACCGTCCCGGCCTTGTCGAGGAACTGCTGCAGTGCCTCGTCGCTCGGAGCGTTGCCGAGGCCTTCGGAGTAGTCGCTCGCGTCACCGAAGTACACGAAGCTGAAGATCAGCGCGAGGAGACCGAGAAGGCCGACCAGACCACCGGCGATGAACCCGAACATCGGGTTCCCGCCGCCGCCACCGGCGGGAGCGGGGCTGTAGCCCTGCGGCGGTCCACCGAAACCGGGCTGCTGGCCGAAACCGCCCTGCGGCGGTCCGCCGAAGCCCTGTTGCGGCTGGCCGAAACCGGACTGCTGCTGTCCCTGCGACGGGTCGAACCCGCCCTGCTGGGGACCGCCGAAGCCCTGCTGCTGACCGAAGCCGCCACCCTGGGCGCCGTAGGCACCGGCGGCCGGGTTGTCGGCCGCGCTCGGCGGCGGGGCGTACGGGATGGCGGGCGGCTGCGAACCCGGCGGCACGAGCTGCGTGGAGTCGGCGCCGGGGGCTTCCCCGCCACCGCTCACCGGCTGCACGACCTGGGTCGCGTTCGCGTCACCGGAACCCTGCTGCACCGGCGGCACGACCTGCGTCGCGTCGCCGCCGGGCCGGGCGGGCTGCACGACCTGCGTGGGCTCCGGCGTATCGCCGAACCCGCCACCCTGGGGCTGCTCATACGACGGCTGCCCGTACTGCGGTTGCCCGTAGTCGGGCTGCGCGGGCTGGCCGGGCTGCACCACCTGGGTCGGTTCCGGGGAACCGAACGGGTTGTCTTGCTGCGGCTGGGGGCCACTCGGGGGTCCCTGCGGTGGCTGGGCGCCACCCCAAGGCTGATTCGGTGGCTGCGGAGCACTCATTTGGGTCTTGAACCCCCTTGACGAGGACATAAAAGTTCAACTCACCCGACACGCTATCGGATAGCCGGGTGGGCCGCTCGTAACGCCCCGGCCCGGCCGTCCGATGGAATGCCTCTTTACCGTCCCGCGAGAAACGCGAGCAGGTCGTGACGGGTGACGACGCCCGCCGGCTTGCCGTCGACCAGCACCAGCGCGCCGTCGGCGCCCGACAGCGCGTTCATCGCCGAACCCACCTGTTCACCGGCGCCGATGGTCGGCAGCGGCGCCGACATGTGCTGCTCCAGCCGGTCGGCCAGCTGTGCCTTGCCGGTGAAGAGCGCTTCGAGCAGATCGCGTTCGTTGACCGCGCCGACGACCTCGGCCGCCATGACCGGCGGCTCCGCGCTGACCACGGGCATCTGGCTGACGCCGAACTCCGCGAGGATCGCCACCGCTTCGGCGACGGTCTCGTTCGGGTGGCTGTGCACCAGGCTGGGCAGCGAGCCGCTCTTCTTCATCAGGACGTCGCGGACGGTCGCGCCGCTCGAATCCGGCGGCAGGAAGCCGTAGGAGGACATCCAGCTGTCGTTGAACACCTTGGTGAGGTAGCCGCGGCCGCCGTCGGGCAGGAGCACGACGACGACGTCGTCCGGGCCCAGCCCCTCGGCGAGCTTGAGCGCGGCGGCGACGGCCATCCCGCACGAGCCGCCGACGAGCAGTCCTTCTTCGAGCGCGAGGCGGCGCGTGATGTCGAAGGAATGCGCGTCCGACACGGCGATGATCCGGTCGGCGATGTTCCGGTCGTAGGTGTCCGGCCAGAAGTCCTCCCCGACGCCCTCGACCAGGTACGGCCGCCCGGATCCGCCGGAGTACACCGAACCTTCGGGATCCGCGCCGATGACCTGGACGCGGCCGTCGCTGACCTCCTTGAGGTACTTGCCGGTGCCCGAGATGGTGCCGCCGGTGCCGACGCCCGCGACGAAATGCGTGATCTTGCCCTCGGTCTGGCGCCAGAGTTCCGGGCCGGTCGAGTGGTAGTGGCTGGCGGGGTTCTCCGGGTTGGCGTACTGGTTCGGCTTCCAGGCGCCTTCGATCTCGCGCACGAGGCGGTCGGAGACGTTGTAGTAGGAGTCCGGGTGCTCCGGCGCCACCGCGGTCGGGCAGACCACGACCCGGGCGCCGTAGGCCTTGAGCACGTTGCGCTTGTCCTCGCTGACCTTGTCGGGGCAGACGAACACGCACTTGTATCCCTTGCGCTGCGCCACCATGGCCAGCCCGACACCGGTGTTGCCGGAGGTCGGCTCGACGATGGTGCCGCCGGGCTTCAGCTCGCCGGAGCGCTCCGCCGCTTCGATCATCCGCAGCGCGATGCGGTCCTTGACGCTGCCGCCGGGGTTGACGTACTCGACCTTGGCCAGGACGAGCGGTTGCAGCCCCTCGGCCAGTGCGTTCAGCTTGACCAGAGGGGTGTTGCCCACGAGGTCCACGATGTGCTCGACGTAATCCACGTGGACAGCCTAAACGCCGCAGGTCGGGATGTGTCCACTCAACCGAGCGGGTCACCCGGCGCCGGAACGCGCCATCGGAAAGAGTGGTGTCGGTCGCGTTCACCTTTGACCCGCACCCACCTCCGGTGGAGGATGCGAGGTGAGCAACCGCTTAGCGCGTGTCTGGATCGAGAACAAGGGAGTGTCGTTCCATGCCCGAAGCCGTCATCGTCTCCACCGCCCGATCCCCGATCGGCCGCGCCGGCAAGGGATCGCTGGTGAACATCCGCCCGGACGATCTCACCGTGCAGATGGTCCGCGCCGCGCTCGACAAGGTCCCCGAACTCGACCCGACGCAGATCGAAGACCTCATGCTGGGCTGCGGTCTCCCCGGCGGCGAGCAGGGCTTCAACATGGGCCGCGCGGTCGCCGTCGAACTCGGCTACGACCACCTGCCCGGCTGCACCATCACGCGGTACTGCTCCTCCAGCCTGCAGACCACCCGCATGGCGCTGCACGCGATCAAGGCGGGCGAAGGCGACGTGTTCATCTCCGCCGGTGTCGAGACCGTTTCGCGCTTCGCCAACGGCAGCTC
Organism: Amycolatopsis orientalis DSM 40040 = KCTC 9412; assembly: GCF_000478275.1. Classification (GTDB taxonomy): domain Bacteria; phylum Actinomycetota; class Actinomycetes; order Mycobacteriales; family Pseudonocardiaceae; genus Amycolatopsis; species Amycolatopsis orientalis. Next base: position 12,544 of record NZ_ASJB01000043.1, on the reverse strand, counting down.
GGACTCCTGGCCGAACACGCACAACCCGCTGTTCGCCGACGCCGAGGCCCGCACCGCGCAGGTGGCCGCCGAGGGCGCCGACAGCTGGACCGACCCGCGCGAGAACGGCGCGCTGCCGGACGTCTACATCGCGATGGGCCAGACCGCCGAGAACCTCGCGCGACTGAAGAACGTCTCGCGTGAAGAGATGGACGAGTTCGGTGTGCGTTCGCAGAACCTCGCCGAGAAGGCCATCGCGGACGGCTTCTGGGCCAAGGACATCACCCCGGTGACCCTGCCGGACGGCACCGTGGTCTCCAAGGACGACGGCCCGCGCGCCGGTGTCACCCTCGAAGGCGTCTCCGGCCTCAAGCCGGTGTTCCGCCCCGACGGCCGGATCACCGCCGGCAACTGCTGCGCGCTCAACGACGGCGCGGCCGCGGTGATCATCATGTCCGACACCAAGGCGAAGGAGCTGGGCCTGACACCGCTCGCCCGCGTCGTCTCGACGGGCGTTTCGGGGCTGTCGCCGGAGATCATGGGCTACGGCCCGGTCGAGGCGTCGAAGCGGGCGCTCGCGCGCGCCGGGATGTCGATCGGCGACATCGACCTCGTCGAGATCAACGAGGCGTTCGCGGCGCAGGTCATCCCGTCGTACAAGGACCTCGGGATCGACATCGACCGGCTGAACGTCAACGGCGGCGCGATCGCCGTCGGCCACCCGTTCGGCATGACCGGCGCGCGGATCACCTCGACGCTGATCAACTCGCTTCAGCACCACGACAAGCAGTTCGGCCTCGAGACGATGTGCGTCGGCGGCGGCCAGGGCATGGCGATGGTGCTGGAGCGCCTCTCCTGACCCTCTGACCTGCGAGAAGGGAGCAAGGGACCTTTGCTCGCGTTCGTTAGCACACTAACTAACGCGAGCAAAGGTCCCTTGCTCCCTTCCGGGCCTAGTGGGTCATGATCGGCGGGGCCGCGGGGACCTCGCCGTCGGCCGCGCCTTCCGGCAGCGCGGGCTTGGTCTTCGGCAGGAACGCCGCCGGGACCAGGCACAGCGCCAGCAGGATCATCGACCACAGGAACGTCGTCGAGAACGAGTCCGCGGCCAATCCCGCGGCCGCCTCGTGGGTGGCCGGGTTCATGATCGCGCCCGTCGCGGCGAGCTGCCCCTGAGCGGTCGGCACGCCGAACTTCCCGGCCAGCTGCGCGGCCAGGATGATCGACAGCACCGCCGCGCCGATAGCGCCCGCGGTCTGCTGGAAGATGTTCGTCGCCGTCGACGCCCTCGCCATGTCCTTCGGCTCCAGCGTCTGCAGCGCGGCCGAGGTGATCGGCATCATCGTCGCGCCCATGCCGAGCCCGATCACGAACAGCGCCGAAAGCAGCAGCCAGTACGGCGTCGTCGCGGTGACCTGCGTGAACGAGATCAGCCCGGCGAGCATCAGCACGAGACCGGGCAGGACGATCTTCCTGGCGCCGATCTTGTCCGCCAGCCTGCCCGCGATCGGCATGGTCAGCATGGCGCCGAAACCCTGCGGTGCGAGCAACAGCCCCGCGTTCATCGCCGACTCGCCGCGGGCGAGGACGAAGTACGTGGGCAGCAACAGCATCGCGCCGAAGAACGCGACGCAGAAGAACGTCATCGTCACCATCGCGATGGAGAACGACCGGTTCTTGAACAGTTTCAGGTCGACCAGCGGGTTCGAAACCCGGTTCGCCCGGAGCACGAACGCCACCAGCAGCACGATCCCGGCCAGCGCGGGCAGCCAGACGTCCACCGCGCCGACACCGCCTGCCGACGGGATGTTCGAGACACCGAAGATCAGCGCCGCCAGTCCCGGCGACACCATCAGCATGCCGGCGAAGTCGAACCGCTCGCCGGGCTCCGGCCGATCCTTCGGCAGCAGGCGCCAGGCCAGCAGGATGGTGATCAGGCCGATCGGCACGTTGATGTAGAAGATCCAGCGCCAGCTCACCGCGTCGACCAGCCAGCCGCCGAGGATCGGGCCGCCGATCGGGCCGAGCAGCATCGGCACGCCGAGCACACCCATCACCCGGCCGATCCGGTGCGGCCCCGCGGCCCTGGTCAGGATCGTCATACCGGCGGGCATCAGCATGCCGCCGCCGAAGCCCTGCAGGACCCGGAAGGCGATCAGCGATTCGACGTCCCAGGCCATCCCGGTGAGCATCGAGCCGATCAGGAACAGCCCGATAGCCGTCAGGTAGAGCCGTTTGGTGCCGAACCGGTCCGAGGCCCAGCCGGTGATCGGGATGACCGTGGCCAGCGCCAGCATGTAGCCGGTCGCGACCCACTGGATGGTGTCGAACGACGTCTGGAACTCGATGGTCAGCTTCTGGAGCGCGACGTTGACGACCGTCGTGTCGAGGATCGCCATGATCGCGCCGAGGATGACGACGCCGGCGACCTTGAGCACGCCTGCGTCGAGTTTGTCTCCGGCGGGCGCGGCCGGACCTTGCGTTGACATGTGAAACCCGTCCCTGCTGATCAGCGGACGCGACGACCCCCGCCGGTCGCGACTGCGAGATTGATGCCCGGCCACTGCGCCGGGCCTTCCCCATGACGCTTGTGCACTGATACACAAGCGAGAACAGGTAGCCGAGGGTAGCCGAACACGGGTTTTACCTGCCAACTTTTTCCCCGTATGCGGGCCGAAAGGGCAATCGAGCATACGGTTTGTCACACTGAGTGATCAGCAGATGCCGTCGGTCGGGGCAGGGTTGCCGAGTCCGAAGAGGGGACGCAGCTTGAGCCCGATCCAGGTGCCGCCGAGCGCGAACACTCCCCACAGCCAGCCGTGCAGGCTGCCGACCGAGATACCCCCGAGGTAGGCGCCGATGTTGCAGCCACCCGCCATCCGCGCGCCGACGCCCATCAGGATCCCGCCGAGCACCGCGGCGACGGCGGTCCGCCACGGGATCGAGCTGTGGATCTTCCACGCGCCCGCCGCCGCGGCGGCCACGCCCGCGCCGATCATGATGCCGATGTCGGTGAGGCTGTTCTTGTCCCTCCAGATCGGCGCCGCCAGCGAAGCGGCGTTCGCCTTGAGCCGCCAGAATTCCCAGGTTTCCGGGTGCAGCCCGAACACCTGCAGGATCTTGGCGCCCCACAGGCTGAACGCGCTGGTGACACCCCAGATCCCGCCGGACACCAGGAAGACCGCGCCCGCCAGCACCCCGAGGACGACGGCGCCGACGAGGATCGGCCAGGAACCGCGGAAGACGCGCGCGAAGCCGTGCGCGGTCGGAACGGCGCCGACCGGTGGCGGATTGCGGCGCTTCTGCACGAACCGGGTGCCCAGCACGATCGCGGCGAGGACGGCGACGGTGATCGCCCACGAACCGAACCAGCCGACGTGGTCGGCGAGCAGGATCCCCCTGAACTCCGGCCAGCCCGAAAGCAGCGGATACGCCCACGTGTAGAGGACCGAGCCGGTGACGAACCCGCCGAGGGTCAGCACGATCGCCGACTGCCCGGAGCCGACCGCGAACAGCGTCCCCGACGCGCACGCGCCGCCCAGCTGCATGCCGATGGCGAAGATCGTCGCGCCCACGAACAGCGCGAGCCCCAGTCCGCCCGCCGTCGGATTCGGGGTGCTGCCGAACAGGCCGGAACCGGTGCCGACGATCAACGCGATCAGCGTCGCGGCCGTCCCGAGCAACAGCGTGTGCGCCCGCAGACCCTGGCCGTTGCCGACCGCGATCAGCTGGCGCCAGGCCGAAGTGAAGCCGAAGCGCGAGTGGAAGAGCGCGAGCCCGAGCAGCAGCCCGAGGATGAGCAGGACACCGAACTTCGCGCCGTGCGCGGCCCAGACGTACCAGGTCAGCCCGACGGCGAGGACACCCGCGACGGCCAGCGGCACGGTCTTGACCGGCTCTTCCGGTTCCGGGACGGGGGCGGCGCAGGAGGTCGGGAAGTCGAGGAGTTTCTTCGCACCGGCTGGGGTTTCCGTCGTCGCCACCAGGACTCCAGATCGATCGGCGGGTTGGGGACGAGCAACGTTAGGACCGGTGACCGGCCGGTCGCAGCCCGTCCCACAGTGTGCGACGAACGGGCGCTCTCTCGCGGCCGGATGGCGGCGGCGACAGCAAAGGTCCCCCGCTCCCCCGAAACGCGTGAAGGCCCCCTTCCCTCGACTCAGCCGAGGGAAGGGGGCCTTCACGCGTTCGGGGCTTACGCCGCCGTCTTGATGCAGATCGTGGTCGGCGGCGTCGAGTACACCGCCGCGCGCGTCGCTTCGGTGCCCTCACAGGACATCTTGTCCGCGGCGGGTGCGATCTTCACCAGTTCCGCGTCCTTGGCGGGGTCGGTGCAGGACACCTTCTGGTAGCCGGCGGTGCTCGAGTTGTAGCCCTTGAGGCAGTCGCCCTGCTTCGCGTTGACGATCAGGCACAGCTTGTACGAGATCCGGCCGGACATCGAGATGGTGTCGTAGTCGCCCTCGGGGCAGGACTCGTCGCCACCCACGCGGGCGGCGATCTTGACGTTCGCCTCCGGGGCGCCGCAGTCGGCCTTCTTCGGCTCGTCGGCCGTCCGCGAGAACTCGGTCACGCTCAAGCAGTCACCGGCCTGGGCGTTGCCCGTCCCGGTGAAGTAGTTGAACAGGAAGAGTCCGCCGCCGATCGCGACGACGAGCACCGGGATGGCGAAGCGCAACCAGCCGAGCTTGGACCGCTTGGGCGCCACCGGCTGACCGCCGGGAGGCGGACCGAAAGCATCGGGCTGTCCCACCGGCATTTGGCCCCCAGGGGCCGGCTGGGAAGTGGTCACCGAGAAACCTCACAGGTGTGAAGAGGAATGAGAACCCCGGTATCAAACACGTATCGTGATCAGCGCCACCCACCGACCCCCCGAACGAGTGAAAATCCCTGGTCGAGGTCGCTACTTCAAGCTCTTGACGCAGACCGTCGAAGGCGGCGTCGAGTAGCCCTTGAGGTGGGTCGCTTCCGTGTCGTCACAGGAGGCGGCGCCGTCGACCACCTTCACGACCTCCGCGTCCTTCGCCGGATCCGAGCACGGCACCTTCTGGTACGCGACGCTGTCGGCCAGGAAGTTCTCGAGACAGTCGCCCTGCTTCGCGTTGATCATCATGCAGAGCTTGTACGAGGAGAACGTCTTGTCGACGGTGAGCTGGTCGTACTCGCCCTCCGGGCAAGCCCCGCCGGTCTCGGTCTTCGCCCCGGCCTTCGCGTTGGCTTCGACCGAACCGCAGTCCGCCTTGGCCGGATCCTCGTCGACGTCGCCGAACGTGGTGACCGCATAGCAGGAACCCACCTGGATGTCGTCCGTGCTGGAGAGGTACCCGACGATCCACGACGACGCGCTGAGCACGACGAGCGCGACCGGTACCAGGACACTCACCCAGAACCACTTGGATCGCTTCGGCCTGACGGGTTCGCCGCTGTGCTCGGTCATGGGGTCAGGGTATTCACGGGAACGGGAAAGGGCGCCCCGATCGCTCGGAGCGCCCTTTCGCGGAGACCTGGGGTCAATCGTTTTGGAAGTACGACAGCAGTCGCAGGATCTCGAGGTACAGCCAGACCAGCGTGGTCATCAGGCCGAAGGCGGCGAACCACGCCCACTTCGACGGCATGCCTTCGCGGATCATCCGGTCGGCCTGGTCGAAGTCGAGCAGGAAGCTGAACGCCGCGACACCGATCACCACGAGGCTGAAGATGATCGCGATCGGCCCGCCGTCACGCAGCGGGTTGAAGCCGAAGAAGCTGGTGATGAGGTTGACCAGCATCAGGATCGCGACACCGACGACGGCGCCGATGATCCACTTCGTCAGCTTCGGGGTGACCTTGACCGCACCGGTCTTGTAGACGACCAGCATCGCGATGAACACACCCGCGGTACCGATGATCGCCTGGATCGCGATGCCGGGGTAGAGCAGTTCGAAAAGCCCGCTGATGGCACCGAGGAAGACACCCTCGGCAGCCGAGTACGCCAGCGTGAGCGGGCCGCTCGGCTTCTGCTTGAAGATGATCACGAGCGAGATCACGAGGCCGACGATCATGCCGCCGACCAGCGCGCCGATCACGGCGCCCGGGATGGCGGTGATCTTGCCCGAAGCCGAGGTCGTGACCTGGCTGATCGCCCAGATCGCGGTGAGCACACCGGTCACCAGCGCGGTGCCGAGGCTCAGCGCCGTCTTGATGACGACGTCGTCCACGGTCATCGGACGGTCGTCGGCGCCGGCGGAGGTCTGCGGAGGACCGTAGCCGGGCACCCCGCCCTGGGGTTGGTTGAAGCCTACGTTGGGTCCGTACTGAGCCGCGCCACGCGGCAGGTTCCGGAACGCCGGGTTGCTACTGGATCGCACCTGATCCTCCTGGATCTACTGGCACCTGCATCGGGTTCAACGACCGCGGGGGCCGCCCGGTTCCCGTCGAAGTAAAGACGACTTTACTCACATTCGGGGCCGAGCCCATCTCCCCCACCGTATGCGGCGGAGATCACCGACCGTTCACCGATACCCCACCTGATGCCGTATTGCCAAAACCGCTGCTCACCCGCCACCCTCCACGGTGCGTGTTCGGATAATCACCGAAGGCGTGTCGGGGAACCTATCGATCGTGTGACCTGCGTCGACGTAAAGGCGCCGACGGCAGAACACGGCCAAAGGAGTCAACACACCATGGGGTGGACCACACGCCCGAGCGTGCGTTCGCGCGCCTTGACCAGCCTGATCGCGACGTGCCTGCTCGGCGCTCTGTCCGCCACCGTCGCGGCGACACCGGCCTCGGCCGATCCGAAAGAGGGCATCGGCTACAAAGTCACACCCGGCCAGACGGTCGACAACAAGGCCAGAGAACGGGACTGGCTCGGTTCCTACGTCGTCAACGGCAAGCACGTGTTCTGCGTCTCCTTCCAGCTGAAGGCACCGAACACGGACGAGAAGTACAAGCCCGGTGACGAGCTCCTCGACAAGTGGGGCGCGAAGCTCCCCGAAGACACCGCCGCCAACATCTCGTACCTGTTGCTGCGCTACGGCGGCACCCAGGACAACGCCGAGGCGGCCGCACTCGCGCACCTGCTGCACTCGTGGACGTCGAAGCCACGTTCCGACGCCGACCTCAAACCGGACCGCAAGGCCGAGGAGATCGGCTACGACGTCCAGGGGCAGCTCGCCAAGCTGAAGGCGCAGCACGCCGACGCCGCCACGGCCGTCGAGAAGCTGACCAAGGACGCCGAAGCCAACCGCGGCCCGTGGACCACCGCGATCGCGCCGCCGAAGGAAGACCAGCACATCGGCACCGCGGGCGAGTGGACGATCAGCGTCAAGAACGCCAAGGGCAAAGGCGTGTCCGGGGTGCCCGTGCGGCTCACGCCGTCGAACGCGACGATCGACGGCGGTGAGAGCACCAAGCCCGCGTCGACCTCGAACGCCAAGGCCGAGAAGGCCACCACGGTGAAGACGGGCGAGGACGGCACCGTGACCGTCAAGGTGACGCCGACCGGTGACCAGCCGAAGCTGGCCAGTTCGCTGTCCGCCCCCGCGGACCGGCCGTACGTGCAGTTCCCGGTCGAGACCGGGGTGCAGAAGGTCGTCTCGACCGGCGGCGAAAAAGAACTGAAGGCCCAGGGTGTCGCGGTCGTCTCGAAGCCGGGCAAGGTCCAGGTGAGCAAGGTCGACGCGAAGACCGGCAAGGGCATCGCGGGCGCCGCGCTGCGGATCACCGCCAAGGACAAGACCGCGGCGGCGGTCGGCCACGACGGCAAGCCGCTCAACGGCGCCGACGGCAAGCCCGCCGTCGTCACCACCGAAGGCGAGAACGGCACGGTCACCGTCGAGAACCTGCGGACCCCGCAGGAGATCTGCGTGATCGAGGTCAGCGCGCCGCCGGGCTACACCAACGCGTTCGACCCGAAGAATCCGCCGTCCGCCTGCGGCGAGGTCAAGCCGGGTGAGACGCTGGCGCTCAAGGTCGCCAACACGCCCAACGAGGTACCGCGCACCATTCCCGCCGGCGACCGGCCGGTGGCGATGATGCAGGGCACCGTCGAGAATTCGGCGTCGACCGCCGGGATCCTCGGCGTCGGCGCGCTCGCGCTGCTCGGTTCGATCTCGGTGGGCGTGGCCGCGCGGCGGTCTTCGCGACGCTAAGAGGGTTCGGAATGTCAGTACGCCGCGGGTTCGCGCTGGGAGCCGTCACGGTCCTGTGCGCGGACCTGATCGCGGCCTTGATCATCTGGCCGCCGACGACGGTGGTGGCGGGGACGGCTCAGCCCGTCTCCGTCCCCGTCGCGGGCGGGGCACCGGCCGCGCCCGCGCAGCAGGAGGTCGCGCCTCCGCCGGAGATCGTCCCCACGACCCCGGCCGCGGCCCCGCCGCCGCCGTCGACGGCGCCTGAAGCCCCGAAACCGCAGGGTCCGGGGACGATCAGGCTGCCCGCGGGCGGCGCGGCGAAACTCGTGCGCAAGGAACTGGGGCCGGGTGCGGAGCTTCCGGTGCCGGAGAACCTCGGCGAGGTGACCTGGTGGGGCGCGGAACTGAGTTCGGCCACCGGCGCGAGCGTGTTCGCCGGGCACGTGAACTGGAAGGGCGCGACGGGTCCGTTCGCGGAACTGTGGAACGACCGGATCGGCGGCGCGGTCACCGTGGTCGACAAGACGGGGAAATCCTGGCAGTACAAGGTTTCCCAGCTGATCACACTGAAGAAGAACGAACTGCCGCAGCGGGCCGACGAGTTGTTCGGCCAGTCCGGTCCACATCGGATAGTCCTCGTCACCTGCGGCGGCCGCTGGGTCGGCGGCGAGACCGGTTATGCCGAGAACCGGGTCGTCATCGCCGACCCGGTCTAGTTACCCGTGAGTAACTTCACCGGCGCCATGGTGGTCAGCGTCGTCGTGATGCAGCAGAATGCCTGTGGACGCGGGCGAGCACGGTGAAGGGTGAAGCAGATGGCGACTTTTCTGGTGACCGGGGCGACCGGACTGATCGGGCGCCAGTTCACCCGGCTGCTGCTCACCAGGGAGGACGTCGACAAGGTCGCGCTCGTCGTCCGCCCGTCCTCACAGGACAAACTCGCGAAACTCGTCAACTCCTGGCCGCATCCGGAACGCGTCACCCTCGTCACCGGTGATCTCGGCGAGCCTCTGCTCGGCGTCAGCGAAGAGGATCGAGAGAAGCTTCGCGGTGTCGACAACGTCGTGCACCTCGCCGCCCTTTACGACCTCACCGCCGACGACGAAGCCAGCATCAAGGCCAACGTCGAAGGCACCGCGCAGGTGATCGCGCTCGCCGCCGACCTGAACGCCGGCTGCCTGCACCACGTGTCCTCGGTCGCCGTCGCCGGTGATCACGAGGGCATGTTCACCGAGGAGATGTTCGACGTCGGCCAGCGGCTCGTCACGCCGTACCACCGCACGAAGTTCGAGGCGGAGCGCCTGGTGCGCGAGCAGCAGGACGTGCCGTGGCGGGTGTACCGGCCCGCGGTCGTGGTCGGGAACTCCGAGACCGGCGAGATGGACAAGATCGACGGCCCGTACTACCTGTTCCCCGCGATCAGCAGGCTGGCAGGCCTGCCCGACCTGCCGATCGTCGGCCCCGACCTCGGCGACACCAACGTCGTCCCGGTCGACTACGTCGCCGAATCGCTGCTCGCGCTGGTCACCACCAAGGGCCTCGACGGGCGCGCGTTCCACCTGGTCAACCCGGAACCGCAGCCGGTCGTCTCGGTGTACAACGCCTTCGCGAAGGCGGCCGGTGCGCCGACGATCTCCGTGCAGCTCAACGAACGCGTGTCCAAGGGCATCGTCAACCTGGTGAAACTGAGCGAGCACATCCCCGGTTTCACGATCGCGCGCGACGCCGTGATGGAGCGGCTCGGGATCCCGCCGGTACTGCTGGAGACCATGGCCTTCCCGTCGGTGTTCTCGTCGGCGTCGACGCGCAAGGCGCTGATCGGCTCGGGTGTCGAGGTGCCCCGGATCGAGGACTACGCGCCCACGCTGTGGCGTTACTGGCGTGAGCACCTGGACCCGTTCCGCGCCCGCAAGCACGGCCCTCGCGGCGAACTGGACGGCCGTCGCGTGATCATCACCGGCGCGTCGTCGGGGATCGGCCGGGCGACCGCGATCAAGGTCGCGGCGGCGGGCGGTGTGCCCCTGCTCGTGGCGCGGCGCCAGCACGAACTCGAAGAAGTGCGGGACGAGATCATCGCCGCGGGTGGCACCGCGTCGGTGTACCCGGCCGACCTGACCGACGAGGAATCGGTGCACAAGGCCGTCGACGCGATGCTCGCCGAACACGGCCGGATCGACATGCTCGTGAACAACGCCGGCCGGTCGATCCGCCGGTCGATCAAGCTTTCGTACGACCGGTTCCACGATTACGAACGCGCGATGGCGATCAACTACTTCGGCGCGGTGCGGCTGATCCTCGCGGTGCTGCCGCATATGTCCGAGCGAAAATTCGGGCACATCGTCAACGTCTCGTCGATCGGCGTGCAGGGAATCGCGCCGCGCTTTTCGGCATACGCGGCGTCGAAGGCCGCTTTGGACTATTTCTCCCGGATCGCCGCGACCGAGACCCACGGCGACGGAATCACCTTCACGACCATCCACATGCCTCTCGTGCGCACACCGATGATCCGGCCGACGAAGATTTACGACGCGTTTCCGACGAAATCGCCGGACCAGGCGGCGGACATGGTGATGAAGGCGCTGAAGGACCGCCCGAAGCACATCGGCACGCCCGCCGGGCAGGCGATCGGTCTCGCCTACACGCTCACCCCCGGACTCACGGATGCCGTGGCCTACCAAGGTTTCCGCGTGTTCCCGGACTCCGCGGCCGCGGGTGGCGGCGGCGGGCTGAAAATCGGGAAGGGCGAGCAGCATCTGTCACGGGCGGCGGTCGCACTCGCCCGGCTCAGCCGCGGCTTCCATTGGTGACACTGCGCACACGGGTGGCGGCCGTTCAGGTAGGGACAGCAGCTGAGAGCCGACACACGTCGGTGAATCACGAAGCCTGGCAACGGCGACGCCGGGTACGCAGGTACCGTCGTGACCATGGTTCCCGAGCGAGACAACGGCCTGTTGCCCCTGCGGCGCGAGTACACCCAGGCCTGGCACGGCTTCGACCGGAACGAAGTGCGCCAGTATCTGGATCATCTCGAAGCGCAGGTGCATCGCATGATGACCGACCGCGACGCCGCGATCGCGCAGGCGACGGCGGCCACGCGCGAACTCGAAACCGTGCGCCACGAGGTGGCGAAGCTCAACGCCAGAATCGAGGAGCTGAAGAAGCCTCCGGAGCGACTCGAAGACCTCGACGAGCGGATGCAGCGCACCGTGACGCTCGCGCAGGCACGCGCCGCGGAGATCACGAAGCGTGCCGAGGTCGCGGCCGAGAAGCACTGGGCGTCCTCGAGCGAAGCGTCGAAGAAGCTCCGTGAGCGCTACACGCGGCTCGTCGCCGAGCTGGACAAGCAGGCGGACGCGCTGCACTCCGAGCACGAATCCGCGCTCGCCGAGACGCGGGCCGAGGTCCAGCGGCTCACCGTCGAGGCCGCCCAGCGCCGGGAACTGCTGGACAACGAGGCCGAGCGCAAGCGCCGGAAGATCGAGCGCGAATTCGATCAGACGATCGCGGCCCAGCGCGCGGCGCACGAGAAGCACATCACCGACCAGCAGACGGCCAGCAAGAACCAGGCCGAACGCCGGATCGCGGAGGCCACCGCGGAGGCCAAGCGCCGCATCGACGAGGCCACGGCCGAAGCCAAGCGCCGGCTCGACGAGGCCACGACGACAGCGGCCCAGCGCACGACGGCCGCCCAGCGGAAGGTCGAACGGCTGGCCGAGATCCGCGAGCAGGCCCGCAAGAGCCTGCTGCAGGCCGACGAAGTCCTGAAGGGCAGCGAAGCGATGCTCGCCGCGCTGCCCGAGGAGTCGGTGATCCCGCACGCTTCGAAGCTCGTCGGTGGCGACAGCAAACCCGAAGAGACGAAGCCCGCGGGCAAGCCCGCCGAGCCTCCCGCGTCGAAGGCCGCCGCCCCGGCCAAGCCCGCTTCTCCGGCGCCTGCCGCCGCTGCGCCGAAGAACGGACAGAGCGACCAGAACGGTCAGAAGGCCAACGGACAGAAGCCGGCGCCCGCCAAAACCGGCTCCTGACCAGCACGAATTAGCAAGGGACCTTTGCTGTCACTCTCCAAAAGAGAGCGATAGCAAAGGTCCCTTGCTCTCTTCGGGGAGGCGGTCAGGTGGTGGTGCGGGTCCGGTGTCTCGAAGGCCCCCGTTGAGAGGTTCACCGTCGCAAAGGGGGCCTTCGAGACACAGCCGCGAGTGACCGCGTCTTATTTGAGAGGTAAGGCAAACGTGGCGTAATCGACTCGATGCCGTGAAGGTCCCCTTGCCTACCCTCAAGGTAGCGAAGGAGGCCTTCACTACTTGGCGACCTACGTGGGACTCCCTCACGAGACCGGGACCTGTCCGCGAAGGGCAGTTTTCGGGGGCTCGGCGTCCGGTTGATGCCTAAAGGCACGTTCCTGAACGGGGTCGTGAGTGGCAAAGAGCGTTCTAACGCTCTTTGCCACTCAC
>NZ_ASJB01000042.1 GCF_000478275.1 Amycolatopsis orientalis DSM 40040 = KCTC 9412 | reverse complement strand
GCAACGACCCCTGGAATCCACCCCCTCGGCTGAGCCGAGGGAAGGGGGCCTTCACGCGCTTGACCCGAAATGCGGGTTGAGGGCTAGACGTTGCCGCCGACGACGCGGTCGCGGACGGTCCGCATCGTCGCCGAGTCCACAGTGGACGGCTCCGCCGCCAGCCAGCCGCCGATCTCGTGCAGGAACTGCTCCGGCGTCATCGGCGGCGTGGGGGAGGGGTCGTCGAGGTCCGTGGTGACCTCGCCGGTCCGGCTCGGGTAGACGATCATCGCGCCGCGCAACGCGACGCCGGGCAGGATCCGCCGGTATTCGGCGACACTTTCGGCGAGCCTGCTGCCGCCGCCGCGGAAGGCGCGGCCGTTGCGCAGCAGCCGGTCGTCGTCGCCGGTTTCGTAATGCCCCGGCAGCCACAGCTTCGATTCGATGAGCACGAGCCGCTTGCCGCACAGCACCGCGTGGTCGACGTCGGCGAAGACCGAGTCCGGCCAGGAGAGGCCGTGGAAGATCCGCGCGCCGGGCAGCCGGGTGAGATAGCGCTCCAGCAGGTCGGCGGTGAGCCGCTCGGCGAGTTCGTCGGTCTCGGTGCCGGGGGTGCCGAAGACGCGTTTCCCGCCGAATTCGGCGGCGAACCGGGTCCTGGCACGGGAAGCGGCGAGGTAGCCGCGGGCGAGCCGCTGCACCAGCAGGGCCGTTCCGGCGGTCAGGATCAGCCAGACGATCAGCGTGGGCGCCGAGAACCCGACGCCGGTCAGCACCGGCAGCAGGACCAGCACCATCCCGCCGACCGCCGCCACGACCGGGGTATGCCCGGGACCGCGCCGTCGTCCGTGCCGCACGCGGTCGTCCTGTGCGGCGAATTCCCACCATTCGAGGTCTTCCGGATCGATCACGACCTGCGCGGGCTCGTAGCCCGGTTCGTCGCCGAAGCGCCGTCTCGGCCGCGGCCGGACCGGCACGCGCACGGAGCGCCCGCCCGCGTCGTAGCCCGCGCGCCGCATCGGGTCGCTGAGCGTGTCGTAGGCCTCGCGGACCAGCTGGAACGTGAGAGCGGAACCCCCGGTGTCCGGGTGGTGTGACTTCGCGAGGCGCCGGTAGGCGGTCTTGATCTCGTTGGCCGAGGCGGCCTTGCCCACGCCGAGCACCTCGTAGTAATCGACATCGGGCACGGGCGGTTCACCTCCAAAGGGCCGGGCCGCAACACTATTCGGCCGCCGCCGGTGGTCCGCAACCACCTCCGCGGCGCGTCGGGGTGACCTCGCGGGCATACTGTTTCGCTTGTGGCGGAACGAGGTCCACCTCCGATGCGTCCTGGATATCGTGGAGATCGACAGCGCACCAGGAAGGACAGCGGTGGAAGAACCGGTCACGGGTACCGCCGCGGGGGTACCGTTCACCGCCTTGCCGCCATCGGCCGAGGTCAGTGGCCCCGCGCCGGTGGTCATCGCCTGGCATATGATCGACGCGCCCCGTTCGGACGCCGCGTTCGCGGCCGCGTTGCCGCTGGCGGGGGTGCCGGCGTGGCGCGTCTACCTCGGAATGCCGTTGTGCGGCGCCAGAATGGTCGACGGCGGGATGGACGCCGTCATCGAGCGGGCCCGCCGTGACGCGATGCTCGCCTACCTCGACCCGTTCGTCCGGCAGGCGGCGCTGGAGTTCCCCGCCGCACTGGCCGTCCTGCGGGAACGCTTCGGCTTCGACACCTCCCGGATGGCCGTGGCGGGCGGTTCGCTGGGTGGCGCCGTGGCGCTGACGATCCTGGCCACGCGGGAGATCCCGGTCCGCGCCGCGGCACTGGTCAACCCCGCGGTCCGCGCGCGTTCGGTGGTGGGCCTGGTGGAAGGCATGCTGGAACAGCCGTATCCGTGGAACGCCGAAGCGGAGAAGGCGGCGGATCAGCTCGACTTCGTCGCACGATCGGGTGAAATTTCGGCGAGGGAAACCCAAGTTCCGCTGCTGGTCGTCAGCGGCGAGGACGATTTCCCGTCGTTCCGCGAAGACGCCGACGAACTCGTCTCCGCCTTGCGCGGGCAGTACGCCACACCGGACGACGTCCGCCTGGACCGGATCGCCGATCTGGCGCATCCGCTGGCCGACGAGCCGGGTATCGCACCGGCGCCGCAACTGCCGATCGCGAAGGTGGTCGATGACACGGTCACCGCCTGGTTGGAGCGTCACCTGCGCTAACAGGCGGCGGGTGGGACCGACCGCGCGGGGCCGAATTCGAGCCGCAGCTTGTCGCTCTTCGGGAGGACGAACGCGACGTCGGTCCCCGCCCGCCACGTCCAGGGAACGAAGACGTACTGGCCGCCGGACTGCAACAGCAGTCTCAGGCCGGTGTACCGGTATTTGTAGGCGGCGTCGGGGTCCGCGCATTTCACCTGCAGGACACCGCCCGCGGTGAGGTTGAGGCTTTCGGCGCTGTAGATCGTCGCGGCGGGCCGCGTCGGGATCTGTGCCGCGACTTCGAAACCGCGCCGGACGCCGACGGAGGCCGAATAGTCGCTGACGGCCCAGAACAGCCCGATGCTGACCAGCAGGTACCCCAGTACGAGTTCCAGCAGGTGCGACCGGTGCGCCGAAGCCCAGCGGCGCCAGGCGAAAAGCACCATCAGCACGCCGAGCGCGAAGCCGAGTCCGGGAAGCCCGGGATAGGGGCGGAAGGGTACCGGGTCCAGCGCTATCAGCACGGCCGCGACGATCAGCGCCGCACCCAGCCCGGCCGCGATCGGGGTCCCGATCCGGAGCAGCCGCGCCCAGCCGTCCTCGGAAAGCCGGATCCGGAGGAAGCGGGCCAGCATCAGGAAACCGAGCGCCGAACCCGCCGTTCCCGCCAGGGGCAGGAGGACGCCGTCGACACCGCGCGCGAAGATCTCGTCCGGGGTCTGCCCCAGCAGCGTGTAGTGCACGCGGAAGTACGCGAAGAACACCTGCGTCTCCACCAGGCCGAAGAAGTACAGCAGCGCGGTGAGCAGCGTCGTGTTGGCCAGCACGGTGCCGACGAGCTTGAGTGCCTGCGGAGGGCCGGAGTCGGGCTCGGGTGCTTTCGTCTCGGGCCTGCGCAGCCCGCGCCGCGCGGTCATCCGGAGGTGGTCTCGGTGGGCTGCTCGCCGGTCGAAGCCGGGCTTTCCGAGGTCGTGGTCTCCTCGGTGACCTCGGGTTTGCACGCGACGGCCTTGATCGTGACGGTTCCGCCGGGTTTGACCGGGGAGTGCGTGATGCTGCTGATGCATTCGCCGGAGCCGGTGATCACGACCTTGACGCCGCACAGCTTCGGCCCGCAGACCTTCCGGATGTCGCCCTCGATCTCCGAACGGGCGATCGGGGGAGACGCGCCCAGCCGGGTGTGGTCGTAGACGATCGGGCTGCCGGGCACGCCGGGCGGACCGGGGTCCCTGGTGTGGCCGCCTCCTTGTCCGGGCGGGGCCGTAATCGACGACGCCGTCGGCGCGGTCTCCGTCGTCACCCCGCTGTCCGTGGTCGCGTCGGCCGGGGCCGTGTCGCGGGGCGCGGAGGTTCCGTCGCAGCCCGCCGTGAATCCGAGGACGGCGATCGCCATCGCCGTGCTGAGCAGCCGTTTCATGGACCTCACCGTCCTGGGAAGACGCCCTTTCGGATAAGGACGCGGAATGGCGGGCCCCTGATACGTGCCGGGTTGGTCCATTCGGGCGTATTTCGCGGATTCCGCCCTTTCGGGCAGATCCGGGTGGACCGGCGCGCGACAACTTCGCCGCCTGGCCTTCCGACACGCCGCAAATTATGTTAAGAAACTTTACTAACTAATAGGGAGGCGCGTTTTGAGTTCACCCCCGCAGCCGGGGCTCGAGCGGAAGATCGGGCCGCTGCAGGCGACCGCCATCAACATGACCCAGATGTGCGGGATCGGCCCGTTCGTCACCATCCCCGCGATGGTGGCGACCCTCGGCGGTCCGCAGGCCATGTTCGGCTGGCTCATCGGCGCGGTCATCGCGCTGGCCGACGGCCTGATCTGGGCCGAACTCGGCGCCGCCCTCCCGGGCGCCGGCGGTACCTACGTCTACCTGCGCGAGGCGTTCGGCTTCCGCACCGGCAGGCTCATGCCGTTCCTGTTCGCCTGGAGCGCGGTGCTGTTCATCCCGCTGATCATGTCCACCGGCGTCATCGGCCTCGTCCAGTACCTCGGGTACCTGATCCCGGGCGTGGCGGACGAGAGCGGGACCACCGGGCTCGGCAAGGTCATCGGGCTCGGCGTCATCGCGCTCGTGGTGCTCGCGCTGTTCCGGCGGATCGGCGAGATCGGGAAGCTGACCACCGTCCTGTTCGCGGTCATGCTGTTCGCCGCGCTGTCGGTGATCGTCGCGGCCTTCACGCGTTTCGACGGCGCGCAAGCGTTCGCCTTCACGCCGGGCGCGTTCTCGTTCGGCGGTGGCGCGTTCTGGGCCGGGCTCGGCGCGGGCCTGGTCATCGCCATCTACGACTACCTCGGCTACAACACCAGCGCCTATCTCGGCGGCGAGGTCCGCGATCCGGGCCGGACGCTGCCGCGGTCGATCATCTTCTCGATCCTCGGCATCATGAGCCTGTACTTCCTGCTGCAGCTCGGTGTGCTCGGCTCGGTCCCGCTGGAGGAACTGAAGACCGCCACGTCGGTCGCCTCGACCGTGCTGGAACAGGCGTGGGGCACGGGCACGGCCAAGGTCATCACCGTGTTCATCGTGATCGCCGCGGTCGGTTCGGTGTTCGCCGGGCTGCTCGGCGGCTCGCGGGTCCCGTTCGAGGCCGCGCGCGACAAGGTGTTCCTGCCGGTGTTCGCCAAGCTGCACCCGAAGCTGAACCTGCCGACCGCCGGTGTGCTGACGATGGGTCTCATCACCGCGATCGGCTCGCTGTTCACGCTGACCGCGGTGATCAACGCGGCGGTGACGGTCCTGGTGATCGTCCAGTCGCTCGCCCAGGTCGCGGCGATCGTGGTGCTGCGGCGAAGGCGGCCGGAGCTGGACCGGCCGTACCGGCAGTGGCTGTACCCGATCCCGACGGTCATCGCGCTGCTCGGCTGGGTCTACATCTACTTCTCGGCCACCTGGCTTTCGATCGGGCTTTCGGTGGCGTGGATCGCGCTCGGCGTGGCGGCGTTCCTCGCCTACGCGAAGGCGGAGCGCGTGTGGCCGTTCGGGCCCAAGGGGATCCAGGAATCGTTCGCGGGGGCGGCAGAGGGGACGGGGAAGTGACGGGGGAAGAGCTGATCCTGGGGATCGACTTCGGCGGGACGAAGGTCGCGATCGGGCTGGCGGACAGAACCGGGAGCCTGCTGGTCACCCGGCGGCTCGACACCGACGCGCAGGCGGGCGCCGGACAGGTGGTGAGCCGGGCGCTCGCCGCCGCGCGGAAACTGCTCGCCGACGAAGGCGCCGCCGACCGCCTCGCGGCGATCGGCGTCGTCAGCCCCGGCATCGTGCTGGAGGACCGCATCCTGCTGGCACCCAACGTGCCGGGCTGGGAGGAACTGCGGCTGCGGGAACTGGTCGCGGACGAGTTCGGCGACGTCGGCATCGAAGTGGGCACCGACGCCAAGGCGGCGGCGCTCGCGGAATGGCGGTGGGGAGCGCTGGCTGGCACCGATCCGGCGGTGTTCCTGTCGCTGGGGACCGGGATCGCGGCGGCGGTCCTGGTCGGCGGCCGGTTGCTGACCGGCGCCAACGGAGCCGCGGGCGAGATCGGGTACAACCTTCGCTCGCCGCAGGACACCGATGGGTTCGCCGGCGGAGCGGCGCCGCTGGAGGAGGTCGTCGGTGGACGAGGGCTGGGCGGCCGGGCGAGTGTGCTGCTCGGCCGCCCGGTCACCGCTGGGGAGCTGTTCTCCCTCGCGAGGGAGAACGCGCAGGCGAAGGAACTGGTCACCGCGGCGCTCGACGAACTGTCGATGCACGTCGCGAACCTCGCCATCGCGCTCGATCCGCAGTGCATCGCCGTCGGCGGGGGACTGGTGCGCTCGGCCGACGTCCTGCTGCCCGCGCTGCGTGAGCGGCTGGCGCAGGCCGTGCCGTTCCCGCCCGAACTGGTGTCGGCGAAGTTCGACCAGGACGCCTCCCTGCTGGGCGCGATCGCGATCGCGCTGGACGCTTAGCAGCCGCAGGCGAGATCACCGACCGAAGCCGCCGGGCGTTCGCTAGATCCGATCTAGCGAACGCCCGGCGGCTTTCTCGCGCCTGAGGGATGAGGCGAGGGAGGGTGGTCATGGGCAACGGTCCGCTGCGGGTCGCGGTGATCATCGGCAGTACCCGCGAAGGGCGGGTGGGGGACGCCGTCGCCCAGTGGTTCACCGGCCGTGCGGGAGACCGGGACGGTCTCGTCCTCGACGTGCTAGACCTGGTCGATTTCGACCTGCCTTCCGGGCTGCCGGAGCAGGCGACGCGGGAGATGAAGCGGTTCGCCGGGCGGATCGACGCGGCGGAGGCGTTCGTCGTCGTCACCCCCGAGTACAACCGCAGCTTCCCGGCGTCGCTCAAACAGGCGATCGACTGCGCCTACGACGAGTGGCGCGCGAAACCGGTCGGCTTCGTCTCCTACGGGTACCGGTCACAGGGGCTCTACGCCGTGGAGCAGCTTCGCTCGATCTTCACCGAGCTGCACACCGCGACGATGCGGGACACGGTCGCGTTCAACCTCCTCGACGGCACTCCCTCCGACTCCGACGGGCAGGGGCAGGCCGTGACCACCTTGCTCGACGAACTCCTCTGGTGGGGCCTCGCCTTGCGCGAGGCGCGGGCCGCCCGTCCGTACGTCTGCTGAAAACTTCGGGAAGGAACAAGGAAAATGAGTGAACTGGCCATCGAAGCCTCGGGGCTGGTCAAGGTGTTCGGGGAGAAACGGGCGGTCGACGGGCTCGATCTCGAAGTCCCCGCGGGCACCGTGTACGGCGTCCTCGGGCCGAACGGCGCGGGCAAGACCACCGCGGTGAAGATGCTCGCGACCCTGCTGCGCCCCGACGGCGGTGAGGCCCGCGTCTTCGGCAAGGACGTCGTCCGCGAGGCCGACGCCGTCCGGTCCATGGTGAGCCTGACCGGGCAGTACGCCTCGGTCGACGAGGAGCTGACCGGGACCGAGAACCTGGTGCTGATCGGCAGGCTGACCGGGCACCGCAAACCGGCCGCCCGGGCGCGGGCGGCGGAACTGCTGGCGGCGTTCGGCCTGACCGAAGCCGCGGGCCGGCAGGTGAAGAACTACTCCGGCGGGATGCGGCGGCGGATCGACATCGCCGCGAGCATCCTCAACACCCCGGACGTGCTCTTCCTCGACGAGCCGACGACCGGGCTCGATCCCCGCAGCCGCAACCAGGTCTGGGACATCGTGCGCGCGATCGTGCGGCACGGCACCACCGTCCTGCTGACCACGCAGTACCTCGACGAGGCCGATCAGCTGGCGTCCCGGATCGCGGTCATCGACCACGGCAAGGTCATCGCCGAAGGCACCAAGGGGCAGCTGAAGGCCTCGGTCGGTGCGGGCGCCGTCCACGTCCGGCTGCGCGATGCCGATCAGCGGCCCGAGGCCGAGGAGCTGCTGAACCGGATCCTGGAGGCGCGGGTGCAGCTGGAACCGGATCCGGTCGCGCTGACCGCCCGGCTTTCGGGGGAGAGCACCGAACAGGGCGCCGCCGAGCACGCCGCGCGCGCACTGGCCGAACTCGCCCGCGCGGGAATCGTCGTCGACACGTTCTCCCTCGGCCAGCCGAGCCTCGACGAGGTCTTCCTGGCCCTCACCGACCGCACCGTCACGCCTGAGGAGAGTGCAGCTTGAGCAGCACGGCAGTCAAAGAAACCGAACCGGTCCTCGCGGCACCGAAGCCCGAGGACCTCGCCGCCATCCTGATCGCGAAGAACCGTCCGCGGCGCCCGAGCGCGCTGTCGGCCTCGATCACCTTCGGGTGGCGCGCGATGGTGAAGATCAAGCACGTACCCGAGCAATTGTTCGACGTCACCGCGTTCCCGATCATGATGACGCTGATGTTCACCTACCTGTTCGGCGGCGCGCTGTCCGGTTCGCCGACGCAGTACCTGCAGTTCGTGCTGCCGGGCATCATGGCGAGCAGCATCCTAATGATCACGATGTACACCGGGGTCGCGGTGAACACCGACATCGCGAAGGGTGTCTTCGACCGGTTCCGCACGCTGCCGATCTGGCGGCCGTCGGCGATGGTCGGCTACCTGCTCGGCGACATGCTGCGCTATCTCATCGCGTCGCTGGTGATCCTCGGGGTCGGGCTGATCATGGGCTTCCGGCCCGGCGGCGGATTCGGCGGCGTGGCCGCGGCGATCCTCCTGCTGCTGGCGTTCTCGTTCGCGTTCTCGTGGATCTGGACGATGTTCGGCCTGCTGCTGCGCAGCGAGAAGTCGGTGATGGGGGTCAGCATGATGGTGCTGTTCCCGCTGACCTTTCTCAGCAACATCTACGTCGACCCGGCGACGATGCCGGGCTGGCTGCAGGCCTTCGTGGACGTCAACCCGGTGACCCACGTGGTCGGCGCTGTCCGGTCCATGATGGACGGTGATTGGGACGGCGGCGAGATCACCTGGGTGCTCATCGCGGGCGGCGTCATCCTGGCGATCTTCGGCACGCTGACGATGCGGCTCTACAACAGGAAATGACCGGGGTTCCCTGGCGGCTCACAGCCGCCAGGGGACCTTTTCCTGTGGTGCGTAACGGCACGACGACCCGGTGGTGACCGACGCGCGCAGATGCGCGGCCAGCGCGGGGTGGAGTTCGTCGAGTTTGCGCAGCGTGTCCCGGATCCGGGCGGTCACCGTCTTGCGGGCGCGTTCGGCCTCGTCGCCGAGGCGCCGGGTGCGGCCGCCGAGCCCGGCGGCGGACCGCAGTTCCGCCAGCAGCGCGTCCCGCTCCCGGTCCAGTGCCGCGGCCCTGGCGTCCTTGCCCAGTCCTGTCGCGGTGTCGATCAGGTCGTCGAGTTCGGCCAGCCGCGCGCGGTAACGGGCCTTCGCCTCGTCGTCCAGGACGGCGTCACCGCCGACGCTCTTGGCGGCGACCACGACCTCACCGCCTTCCGGGGCGAGCAGCCGGACCGACGGCACCTCCGAACCCGGTCTGCCGAGCAGGAAATGCAGATCCCGCAAGCCTTTCGAGTCCGGCAGACGGGTGGTGACGCCGTCGAAGCACAGGGTCCACACGGCTTCGTCGCGGCGGAACTCGGCAGGACGCGCCGCCGGGGCCCGCGCGCCTTCCCGGGTCTCCTTCACCCTGGCCGCGACCTGGCGCATGCCGAGCGCGGCGGCTTCTCTGTCCACTTCGGACAGAATGGTCGCCGCGGTGGTCGCGTCATCTTCGAGGTTCCGCCCGAGCAGTGCCTGCGCCAGCCAGGACTTGGCCTCGGTGGCCCAGGCCGCGGCCCGCAGTCTTTCGGCCGAGAGCGCGGCGCCGGTCAGGTTCTCCACGGCGTCGTTCCACCGCTCCTGCGCCAGATCGAGCCTGCCGAGCCAGAGATCGACCGGGCCGGAGATCTCACAGCCGTGCAGGGAAACCAGCCATTCCCCGTGGTGGGGCGAAAGGAGTGCGCGGGCCGCCTCGCAGCGTTCGGGATCGCGGGAGACCGCCGCTGTCTGCGCCCGGCAGCGCAGCCACATCGCCTCCAGGTCGCGGGAGTACGGCTTCGCCTCGGCCGCGAGATCGGTGAGCCGTACGGCTTCCGCGGCGTCCTCCCGCTGTGCCGCGGTGATCGCCTCCAGCAGCCGTCCATAGGAATGACCGCTGTCGTGGGTGCTCTCGCGGTGCAGCACCGCTAGGTCGTCGAACCGGCCCTGCAGGCACCATCGAGACCACCGCTGCAGCCGGGTGAGATCGCAGAAATGCGGATGGTCCTGGTTCCTGTCGCCGGAGATCGCGCGCTGGAGGTGTGCCTCGGCTTCGTCGAACCGGCCCTGGATCGTGGCGATGATGCTCTGGTCGATCATGGCGGCGAGATGGGAACTCGGCACCCGGCCGAGGTCCGCCATGGCGACGAAGTCCTGGTACTGCCCGAGATAGCGCGGGTCGCCCTGTTCCAGCAGCGCGACCCACTTGAACGAGGACGCGAAATGCTCCAGTTCCGCGTTCGCGGTCCGGCGGCCGAGCGCGATCAGTTCGTCGGTGAGCCGTTGCCGCTCGGCCGCGGTGCCGGGGCCCGAGATCGCGTCGTGCCGGGCCCACAAACCGAACTGCAGCGCCGAGTCGTCCTGATCGTCGCGGGCGGTCACCATGATGCGCGCTGTCAGTTCCTGCGTCATCCGGTCGGCGGATAGGGTTTCCCCTGGCGCGCGTCCGCAGAGCCGTTGATGCGCCTCGGCGAGCAGCACGGCGGTCTCGCCGGCGCGCAGTCTCTTGTGGTCGGTGCGGATCAGGGTCAGCGCGAGCCGGGCGAGCAGATCGTCGTCGTCGAGTTCGCGGACGAGGGCCGCGGCCGCGTCGAGGACCTGCCTGCCCTCTTCGGAGTCGTGATGGCGGGTCAGATGCGCGCCCAGTTCGAGGGCGATCACCGCGCGGCGCCGCCGATCCCGGACGGTCTCCATCGCACGCCGGTAATGCGCGGCCGTCTCCTCGACGGCCATCCGGCCGGTGGCGTCGGCCGCCGCGGCCAGCATCAGGTCGACGGCCCGGTCCGGATCGAGTTCCCGGCCGGCGAGCAGGGCATGGCGGGCCAGATCGGCGGGGAAGAGCCGGTCCGTCGACGCCGTCGGCTCGCGGACGGCGTCGACGACGGCGGCGTGCAGCTTCTGTCGCTCCGAATCGGACATACTCGCGTACAACGTCTCGCGGACGAGGTCGTGGGCGAACGCGAAGCGCCCCTGCCCCCGCACCACGACCAGCCGCGCCGCGACGGCCTGCTCGAGGAGCCTGTCCACCTGCGGCACGGGTGCCGGCGCCACCACCGCGAGCAGTCTGCGGTGGAATTCCCGGCCGAGGACGGACGCGGTGGTCAGCAGTTCGAGAACCGGTTGGGGGAGCAGGGAAAGCCGTCGCTGCAGAGCGTCGGCGACGCCGGGCGCGATCGTCTCCGCGGAGCCGCCGCTGTGCCACAGCCGGGCCGTCTGCTCGACGAAGAACGGGTTGCCGCCGGTGCGGCGATGGACCTCGGCGACCAGTTCGTAGTCCGGTTCCGCACCCGCCGTCCTGGCCATGAGCGCGCCGACCTCGTCCGGTTCGAGACCGGTGAGCGTGACCGACGTGGCCTTCGCGAGCAGCGGCAGCATCAGCGAACGGAGCGGGTGGTCGGTCGTCTCGACCTCGACGTCCCGGTACGTGCCGATCAGCAGCAGCCGTTCGAACCAGGTGTGCTGGGCGGCGAACTCGAGCAGCCGGAGCGACGCGGTGTCGGCCCAGTGCAGGTCGTCGAGCACCACCACGACCGGCTGGGCCTGGGAAGCGGACACCAGCGCGCTCGTCACCGCGTCGTAGAGCCGGAAGCCGTCGGGCGCGCCGTCGCCGCGGGCTTCGCCGAGCAGGACGTCCAGTTCGCTGTCCGCCATCGCGGCCCACCGGCCCGGCTCGACCGAGCGCCGCAGCCCGCGGACCACCTGCGTCCACGGCCAGTAGCCGGGCGCGCTGGCGGAGTCCCAGCAGGATCCGTTGAGCACCAGCGCGCCGAGGCGCTTCGCCTCTTCGGCGGCGCCGGTGACGAGCGTGGTCTTGCCGATCCCGGCCTCACCGGTGACCAGGACCAGCCCGCCGTGGCTTTCGGTGGCGCGCGCGATCTCCGCGCGGAGTACCCCCGCGGGATGGTCGCGTCCGATGAGCACGGCTGACATGTCCGAATCCTCCCAGTAGGGTCCGACAATCTCACGACGCCCGCCCGCTGTCAGGCCTCGTGAGTGGTAAGTGCCGTTAGAACGACACTTGCCACTCACGACCCCCGCGACCCAGCGGCTACCGCGGCGCTGTCCTGAAGGACCCCTTTGAGACGGTGAACGTCGCAAAGGGGTCCCTCGCGACAGCGCCGCTGTCTGGGTCCGGACCTCCTTGGCGACTTGGATGGTCAGCGGGTCGTGAGTGGTAAGTGCCGTTAGAACGACACTTGCCACTCACGAGGCCGTGGGCTCGGAGGGCGGTGATCGACGTCTCCCACTGGCCGGGAACCCCGCGCGGTCCGCGCGCGACCTCCTGAACGTGACGAATCGAGTGGGACCGCGGCCTGTTGTGCCAGGTCAGGCGCTACGCGGCAGGAGTAGGGTGGGGTCCATGGGGAGCATTCGCTCGCGTGTTCTGGCATGGATCGGCCGCCGTTACCTCGCGCGTCAGCAGAAGAACGGCTTCGACCTGTCCAAGATGTCGATCCTCCCGGACAACGCGCTGAAGCCGCTCAAACGCGACGGCCTGGACCCGGTCGCCGACCTGGGCCGCCTCCGCGCCGAAGCGCCGATCAGCAAGCTGGATCTGCCGTTCGGCATGAACGCCTGGCTGGTCACGGGCTATGACGAGGCCAAGGCCGTCCTCGGCAAGGTGACCGAGTTCAGCAGCGATTTCACGAACCTGGTCGGCAACGCGGGCGTGACCGAGGACCAGAACCCCGGCGGGCTCGGGTTCGCCGATCCGCCGGTGCACACCAGGCTCCGGCGGCTGCTCACGCCGGAGTTCACCATGCGGCGGCTGGCGCGGCTCACCCCGCGGATCGACGAGATCATCGCCGACCAGCTCGACGCGATGGAGAAGGCGGACGGGCCGGTCGATCTCTGGCAGGCCTTCGCGCTGCCGATCCCGTCGCTGACGATCTGCGAGCTCTTGGGCGTCCCGTACGAGGACCGCGACGACTTCCAGCGCTTGAGCACCGCACGGTTCGACCTCTTCGGCGGCGCGGGCGCGTCGCTCGGCGCGATCACCGAGTCACTGTCCTATTTGGACGACATCGTCAAGAAGCAGCGCGAGAATCCGGGCGACGGCCTGCTCGGCATGCTCATCAAGGAGCACGGCGACGAGATCGACGACCGCGAACTGGCCGGTCTCGCCGACGGCGTGCTCACCGGCGGGCTGGAGACCACGGCGAGCATGCTCGCGCTCGGCGCGCTCGTACTGCTGAAGGACCGCGCGCTGTTCGAGACCGTCCGCGGGGACGACGACGCCGTCCACAAGTTCGTCGAGGAACTGCTGCGGTACCTGACCGTCGTGCAGATGGCCTTCCCGCGCTTCGCCAAGGAGGACCTGGAGGTCGCCGGCGTGCGGATCGCGAAGGGCGACATCGTGCTGTGCTCGCTCAGCGTCGCGAACCGTGACGGCGTCCTCGGTGACGACATGGAGAAGTTCGATGCGACCCGGGAGCCGACGTCGCATCTCGCCTTCGGCTGGGGCATCCACCGCTGTATCGGCGCCGAACTGGCCAGGATGGAACTCCGCGCCGCCTATCCCGCGCTGGTGCGCCGCTTCCCGGAGATGCGGCTGGCGATCGAAGAGGACGCGCTGGAGTTCCGGAAGGTCTCGATCGTCTACGGCGTCGACGCGCTCCCCGTGCTGCTGGACTGAGTCTCAGGAGACTCCCCTCGGCCGGAACTGGATGCTGATCCTGGGCCCCACCGGTTTGGCCGTCTTGGGGATGGCGTGTTCCCAGGTCCGCTGGCAGCTGCCGCCCATGACGATCAGGTCGCCGTGGCCGAGCGCGTGCCGGACCGTTTCGCCCCCGCCACGCGGGCGCAGGGCGAGCTGCCGCGCCGCGCCGACCGAGACGATCGCGACCATGGTGTCCTCGGTGCGGGAGCGGCCGGTGTCGTCGCCGTGCCAGGCGACACTGTCGCGCCCGTCCCGGTAGAAGCACAGACCGGAGGTCACGAACGGCTCGCCCAGCTCGTCCGCGTAGTGCGCCGAAAGCGCCTCCCGTGCTTCGGTGAGGATCGGGTGGGGGAGCGGCATCCCTTCGCGGTAGTAACTCAGCAACCGGGGCACGGCGACGACGCGGTCGTACATCTGCCGTTTTTCGGCGTGCCACGGCACATCCTCGGCGAGCCGGGTGAACAGCTCGTCCGCGCCGGTGAGCCAGCCGGGGAGGACGTCGATCCAGGCGCCCCTGGTCAGCTCGGTGCGCCGGAGCGCGCCGAGCGAGCCGAGCCCGAGGGCGGCGCACTCGTCGAACAGCGAGGCTTGAAGCGCGGGGGTCATGGCGACCGAACCTACCCCGGCTCCCACTATTTGTCGAACGCGTGTTCGAGCGGGTATGGATGGGCGGACCACGAGCGGGAGGAACCCCATGCTGAAGCAGGTCGCGGACGATGTGCTGGTCCACCGGAGCGAGTTGCTCCAGAACAACACCGTCGTGGTGCGGGGCGGGAGCGGTGTGCTGGTCGTCGTCCCCGGGCACGGCTCCGTCGGCAGAGATGACGACGTACGCGCGAGGATCGACCAGGATCGGGCGTATGTGCTCGCCCTGCGGGACGCCCGGATTTCCGCCGGCCCGCGGATCGGCCCGTCGGCCAAGCCCGGCTGGGAGTGAGTGAGCGACGTGCACGAAGGGCAACTCCGGCGCCTGGCACGATAGTCCGCATGATCGACACAGTCAGGTCCGAAGACGGAACGCCGATCGTCCTCGAACGACGCGGCACGGGTCCCGTGGTCGTCGTCGTGGCCGGTGCCTCGAACGACCGGCACGGTGACGAACCGCTGGTCGCCGAACTGGCGGCCGAGTTCTCGGTGGTGACCTACGACCGCCGGGGCCGGGGCGACAGCGGGGACACCGCGCCGTACGCGGTCGAGCGCGAGATCGAAGACCTCGCCGCGGTGGTCGCCTCGATCGGTGAACCGGTGATCGTGCACGGCATCTCCTCCGGTGGCGCACTCGCGTTGCTGGCCGCCGCGTCCGGGGTGCCGATGGCGCGGCTGTCGGTCTTCGAGGCGCCGTATCGCGGCGAGGCGGAAGAGGTCCCCGAGGGGTACGCCGCCGAGATGCGCGACCTGGTCGCGGCGGACCGGTGGGACGACGCCGCCGCGCTGTTCATGACCGCGGCCGTCGGCTCACCCGCGGAGGCGGTGGAGGAGGCCAAGGCGACGCCGATGTGGGCCGAACTCCGGTCGTTCGCGCCGACGCTCGTGTACGACGCCTTCGTGATGGGCGACTCGAAGGTGCCCGCGCAGCGGCTGGCGTCGATCGCGATTCCCGTTCTCGTCGTGAACAGCAACGGCAGCACCGACTGGCTGAAGACCGCCGCCGTCGTGACCGCCGAAGCGATCCCCGGCGCGAAGCAGGTTCAGCTGGACGGCGAGTTCCACGACGTACCGGCCGGGCGGCTGGCTCCGGAACTCGGCGCGTTCTACCGCGAGTCGTGAGAAACCGCTGTCCGGTCAGCGGGACACCGGCGTGCCCGGTCCTTGTCCGATGACGGTTCGTGCTCGTACAGTCGCAGCCTGGTCCTGGTCTGGACCACCGCCGCCCTGACTGCGCAGGAGGCAGGATGCGAAGACGACTTCGGACCACCGGGGTGGTCGCGGCGGCCGTTCTCGGCCTGGTGGCGTCGGCGATGCCGGCGAGCGCCCAGGTCGGAACCGGGCCGTGGACGGCGGAGAACCCGTCGTTCACCGTCCAGGAACGAGGCTGCGGCACCGTCGACGGGCTCGACTTCGCCTTGACCTGCTCCACCGGGAGCGGGGATCAGCGGGCGGAACGGCGCTACGCGACCTACACCGGCGGGACCAGACAGTTCGAGGGTTCGTTCCGGATCACCAGCATGGCGGGGTCCCGGATCAGCCTGAAACAGACCTTCCGCGACGCGCCGACAGCCGGGCCGTACTTCATGCTCGCGGTCGAACGCGGCGGGCGGCTCTACGCCGTCCACGGCGGGGAGACGCTGGGCAGCGGGGCGACCGTCGGGACCTCGGTGCGGGTCAACACCGTGCATCAGGTCGGCAGTACGCACAAGGTGTACATCAACGGGTCGCTGAAGCAGACCGTGAGCAGCAGCGCCGGCAGCTACTACGACAAGTTCGGTGCCTACCGCACGGCCAGCGGTGCGGGGCCGGTCAAGGTGACCTGGAGCGGGATCAGGTTCTGGCGGAAATGAGGCGGTGTCACGGACCTCGGCGCCACGCGTCGAGGTCCGTCCACGCTTCGAGGGTCCGCCCGCTTTCGAAGCGGCGGCGTTCCTTGGTGACCGGATCGGTGAACTCCAGGACCTTCGCCAGCAGCTGCAGGGGTTCGGTGAAATCGTCGAGCGGGGTCTCGGTCAGCTCCGGATAGAAGTCGTCGCCGAGAATCGGCAATCCGAGCCCGCTCATGTGCAACCGGAGCTGATGGGTGCGGCCGGTCGCGGGGAGCAGGTGGTAGCGGCCGAGGCCGTCGCGGTGCTCGATCAGTTCGACGCGGGTTTCGGCGTTGGGCGGCCCGTCGATCTCCTGCGCGGCGATGACCCCGCGCTCCTTGACGATGCGGCTGCTGATCTCCCTCGGCAGCACGACGGCCGGATCGTAGCGTGCGATCGCCTCGTATTCCTTGTGCACCAGGCGATCCCGGAACATCGTCTGATAACGGCCGCGGAGTTCGGGGGTGATCACGAACAGGATGAGCCCGGCCGTGACCCGGTCGAGCCGATGCGCGGGGCTGAGCGTGGGGAGGCCGAGTTCGCGGCGGAGGCGGACCAGCGCGGTCTGCAGGATGTGCCGTCCACGCGGGATCGTCGCGAGGAAATGCGGTTTGTCGGCGACCAGGATGTGCTCGTCGCGATGGACGACGGAGACCTCGAACGGCACCTCGACCTCGTCGGGCAGGTCGCGGTGGAACCAGATGAACGAGTCCGGGACGAACGGCGCGTCGACGCCCAGCGGCCCGTCGAGCCCGACGATGCGCTCCTCGCGGAGCATCTCCTCGATCCGCTCGGGCGCGACCCGGGGGAGCCGCTCGACGAGATGCTCCCGCAACGTCGTCCACGGCCCCTCGGTGGGCATCTTCAGCCTCGCGGGATCGAGCCCGTGGCGGGGCGGGAGCGGCGGGCGGAGCTTGCGTCTCATCACCGCGCACTGTAGTCGCGGCTCGTCAGGCCTGATCCCGGTAGCGGGCCAGATAGCGCTCGGTGACGTCGGCTTCGGCGGCCGCGGTGGCTTCGGCGCGGGTCCGGCGGCCGATGCCCGGCTCGAAGCCGTTCTTGGCGAGCCGGTGCTCGATGCTCTCCTCCATGTAGGCCATCGAGTAGAAGTACGCCACGAGCGCGGCCATCAGCACGATCGCCAGCCGCAGGGTGAGCGGGCCGGGAAGGAGCAGCCACACCGCGCAGAGCGGCGCGATCATCACCGTGCTGCGGGCGACGTGCCGCCAGCGCCAGCTTCCGGTGGTCGCGTCGTGGAGGATCCAGTCGTGGTAGCGCTCGGGCAGCCTGCCGCCGAGTGAGTACCAGAGCCAGCGGATCGGATCCGGGCGCTTGCGGGGCATCGGATGGCTCCCTTCCTTCGACAACCGGAACAGTACACTAATCGTTAGTACGCTAATCATTAGTGTTGCCGAGACCACGGCTAGGATCGGCGGCATGAGTTCGGAGGGGCCGGAGATGAAGTCGATCGACCTGGGCGAGGACCCGCTCGCGCTGGAGCGTCAGGTGTGTTTCGCGCTCTCGGTGGCTTCGCGCAGTGTCATCGCCATTTACCGCCCGCTGCTGGAGCCGCACGGGCTCACCCATCCGCAGTACCTGGTCATGCTGGCGTTGTGGGAGCGGGGACCTCAGGCGGTGAAGGACCTGAGCATCGCCCTGCGCGCCGAACCCGCGACGCTGTCGCCGTTGCTCAAACGGCTGGAGTCGATCGGTTACGTCACCCGCAGGCGCAGCGCCGAGGACGAGCGGCTGCTGACCGTCGAGCTGACGGAATCGGGCCGCGCGTTGCGGGCGGAGGCGGAGAAGATCCCGTACCGCGTCGTGGAGAAGCTCGGAATGGAGGTCTCGGAGCTGGAGGCGCTGCACAAAGCGCTGACCCGGGTCATCGAGGCCACGGCTTGAGCGGACCGAAACCGGGGTGTGACGAAATGAGGGTGTGAAGCCGCGTCCGGGTGGGTAACTCCTGTCACGCCAACTCAAGATGACAGGAAGATGAGGGACCGTGACCACCTCGACCCCCGCCCCCTCGGAAGCAGGTCTGGATCTGACGACCAGGCTGAACGCGTATCTGGAGGACGTGGCTTCGGCCTTGGGGATACGGATGGATTCGTGCACGGCCGACCTCACCGGCCCGGTCACCGCGAGGATGCGGCTGAACTGGCGGCTTCCCGGTTTTCCCGAGCGCGACGTCGACCTGTTGTGGCACGAGGAGCACGGCTGGTCCGCGGCCGTGGCGACGCATACGGGCGACGATCACCACGTCGTCGTCGGCTATCTCGGCGGCCGGACGGTGGCGCCGCAGCCTCGCCGGGTCGCCCGCTTCGCCGAGACCCTGCGCACCGGCGATCACCAGGACTGCTGGCCCGGCCCGCCGACGCTGCGCACCGCGGGCGGACCGACCGCGCTGGCCAAGGAACTCTCCGCCTGGGCCTGATCAGGCGTCAGGGACTGACGGTCAGCTTGCCGAGGACGCGGGCGGCGACGGCGTCCAGATTGTCGTCGAGGTAGAAGTGCCCGCCCTTGAAGAGTTCCGTCTCGAAGCTGCCCGTGGTGTGCTCGCGCCAGTTCTCGAGATCCTGGACGTCCAGGACCGGGTCCGCGTCCCCGGCGAGCGCCACCACCGGGCAGGACACGTCGGGACCGGGCCGGTAGCGATAGGTCTCGACGGCCTTGTAGTCGCCGCGCAGCGCGGGCAACGCGAGTGCGCGGATGTCCGGGTCGTCGAGGACCATCGCGGCCGTACCACCGAGCCTGCCGACCTCGGCGAGGAACGTGGTGTCGTCGGCGAGGTGGTGCGACTTCTCCTTGTACAGGTCCGGACCGCGACGCGCCGAGACGAACAGCGCCGCCGGGACGAGGCCACGTGCTTCGAGCCGCCGGGTGACCTCGAACGCGACGATGGCGCCCATGCTGTGGCCGAAGAGGGCGAAAGGCTTGGGGAGCGCGGAAACGACGTCCACCAGCCGGTCGGCGAGGACGTGCAGATCGTCGATGACCGGTTCGCCGAGGCGGTCCTGGCGTCCCGGGTACTGGGCGGAGTGCACCTCGATGGCGGGGGAGAGGAGCGACGAAAGCGCGCGGTACGCGCTCGCCGATCCGCCGGCGTGCGGAAAGGCGACGAGCCTCATCTCGGCCGCCGGTGCCGGGTGGAAGCAACGCGTCCAGCCGGATAGACCCTGCCCTGCCATCGGAATTCCCCCAATCGGTATGCGGAAGTGGCCCGCACACCCCTGGAATGTACGGGGGATCCGCGGGGCGAGTCCACCACCGCGAACCCGCCGAGGCGGACGAAAACCGCCGCCTCACCTGGAACACTGGACCCTGGCCCGCGTCCGGGCCCGGCGGAAGGGAGCGAGTGTGGCGGAGGACCTGAAGATCCGGCTCGGCGTCGGGCTGGGGAGCGGAACGCCGGCGGAGGAGTTCGGCGCCGCGGTCGACCTGCTGGAACGGGCGGGCATCGATTCGCTCTGGCTGCCCGAGGCGGTGTACTCGGCCAGGATCGACCCGGTCGTCGGGCTGACGCACGCGCTCGCCCGCACCTCGAAACTGAAGGTCGGCACCGGCGTGATGGTGCTGCCCGGCCGTGACCCGGTGCTGGTCGCCAAACAGCTCGCCTCACTCGCCGCGCTGGCGCCGAAAAGGGTCCTCCCGGTCTTCGGCCTGAAGCCCGCACGCGACGCGGAACTGCCGCTCTTCCCGGTGCCGCAAGGCCGCCGCGCCGCGGTGTTCGACGAGTCGTTGCGGCTGATCAGGGCCTTGCTGGAACAGGAGGAAGTGACCTTCGAGGGCGAGTTCTTCCGCGTCGAGGGTGCCGGGCTGGGCATGCGCCCGGTCAAGCGGCTCGACCTCTGGCTCGGCGGGAAGGCGCCGGGCGCGCTGCGGCGCGTCGGCAGGCTCGCGGACGGCTGGCTGGCCAGTTTCCTCACCCCGGAGGAGGCCCGAGCCGGGCGCGAGGCGATCCAGAAGGCGGCCGCCGAAGCGGAGCGCGAGGTCGAGGCCGACCACTTCGGGATCAGCCTCCTCGTCGCCGAGGACGGGATCCCCGGCGCGCTCGCGGCCTCGGTCGCGGCACGGTCCGACGCCGATCCGTCCCGGCTGATCGCGGGCAGCTGGAGCGCCGCCCGCGACCTGGTCGCCGAGTACATCGACGCCGGGCTCAGCAAATTCGTGCTCTACCCGGCCGGGCCCGAGCCGATCGAGCGGTTCGTCGAGAACTTCCTCGAGCACGCCGTCCCGCTGCAGAACTAGCCAAGGACTAGTCGAACTTCAGTTCCTCGGTCCGGCGCGGCATCAGCAGCAGCGCGCCGACGCTGAGCACGGCGACCACCAGCATCGCCAGGAAGACGTGGTGCGTGGCGTCCGCGAGGGCGTCACGCACGAACGTCGTCGTCGGCGTGGGCTCACCGTGGCCTTCCAGGACGACGCTGGTCGCGTCGACGCCGGAGGGCAGGCCCGTGACACCGGCGGGCGGGTTCGCGAAGCGGTTCGCCAGGGTCGCGTTCGCGATCGCGCCGAACATCGCCACGCCGACCGCGCTGCCCAGTGAACGGCTGAACATGTTGGTCGCGGTGACGACGCCGCGGCGTTCCCAGCCGATGGTCGACTGCACGGCGATCAGCGTCGGGCTCGACGCCAGGCCCAGCCCGATCCCGAGGACGAACGCGGCCGCGGCCGCCAGCCAGATCGACGTCCCCGTCGCCAGGAACACCGTGATCGCCGCGCCCGCGATGATGATCCCGCTGCCGATCAGCGCGGTGTCCCGGAACCCGATCCGCATGTAGACCCGGCCCGCCAGCGACGCCGAGATCGGCCAGCCGACGGTCAGCGCCGCCAGCGCGAATCCGGCGACGAGCGCCCCGGTGCCGAGCACGCCCTGGGCGTAGGTCGGCAGATACGAGGTCAGGCCCATCAGGAGCATGCCGACCACGACGGCGACCAGGTTCCCGCCGATCAACGTCCGCTTGGTGAAGATCCACAGCGGCAGCACCGGTTCCTCGGCCTTGCGTTCCACGAGCACGAACGCGACCAGCAGCACCACGGCGGCGGCGAAGATCACCAGGCTCGGCGCGGAAGCCCAGCCCCAGGCGACCCCGCCCTCCAGCAGGCCGAGGATCAGCAGCGAGCAGCCGAGGGTGAGCAGCGTGGCGCCCAGGTAGTCGATGCGGTGGGACCGGCGTTCGACGCGCTCCCGGAAGTTCCGGAACAGCATCCACGCCGCCAGCGCGCCCAGCGGCAGGTTGATGAAGAAGATCCAGCGCCAGTCGAGGTACTCGGCGAACACCCCGCCCAGCGTCGGCCCGACCACCGACGAGATCGCCCAGACGCTGGCGAGATAGCCCTGCACCCGCGCGCGTTCCTCGACGGTGTACATGTCGCCGACCATGGTCAGCGCGATCGGCTGGATGGCGCCCGCGCCGATGCCCTGCACCGCGCGGGCGGCGATCAGCACCGGCATGCTCCAGGCGGCGCCGCAGAGCACCGAACCCAGCAGGAACGCGGCGATCCCGAAGAACATCACCGGCCGCCTGCCGAGCACGTCGGCGAACTTGCCGTACAGCGGCACGGTGACCGCCTGGGTCAGCAGGTAGATCGAGAACAGCCACGGGAACTGCGAGAACCCGCCCAGATCGGCGACCACCGACGGCACCGCCGTCGCGATGATGGTCGAGTCCAGCGCGATCAGGCCGGAACACAGCATCACGGCGATCAGGACGGGGCCGCGTTCGGACCGGAAACCGACCCCTTCCTTCGCGGTGACCGGGGCCGGGGTGGGCATCTGTGGCGATCTCCTCGGGCTCATGAAGGGCGTCAACTGCTTCGCATGGGTAAGCATTCCATGGAGACACCCGGTCATGGGATCGATTTTTTCCGTGAGCTATCCCGCAAAATGGATCGGATGAGCACCTGGATCCGCCCGATCGACCGTGGCTGGGTTGTCCGCGACACCGTCCCCGGCCCCGACGTCGACGAGTTCGCCGACCCGGAGCGGGTGGTCGCCGCGCTCGCCGGGGCCCGCGGTGACAGCCTGCTGGCGGTCCAGCATCCGGCGCGGACCCCGGCCGCGCTGGCGGGCGGCCTGTCGATCGAGGCGGCGCTGCCGCAGGCCAGGGCGACCTTCGGGCGCATCCGGGAAGGCCACTACCGCCCGGTCGCCTCCGTCGTCGCGCCGTATCGCATCGACGGGCCGGACGGCGTCGCGCTGGGCGTGCTGTGCCTGGTCGACACCCGGCTCGCCGTCCGGGCCGATGGGATGACGCGGGTCCGGCACACCGAGGACGTCTATCCGGACGTCGTCGCGGAGCGCGCCGCGATGCTCGCCGGACTCGGCGTCGCCACGAGCGCCGCCATGCTGGTCCCCGCGACCGGTGGCCGCGAGCTGACCGCGCTGATCGAACGGCTCTGCCGCGGCCACGTCCCCGAGCTGTCCACCGTGGACGGTGCGGGCCGGAAACACGAACTGTGGCTCACCGGTCCCGGCGACGATCAGGACGAACTGCTGGCGGCGCTGGAGGAGCTGGATCTCCTGGTCGCGGACGGCAACCACCGGGTCGCGGCCGCAGCGGCGTCGGGGCGCGGCGCGCTGCTGGCGCTGGTCACCGGAGGACCGGGGCTGCGGATCGGGCCCATCCACCGGGTCCTCGCCGGCACCGGTCTCGACGCGGCCACGCTGGTCCGTCGGTGGACGGAGGCGGGATTCGACGTCCACCCCGGCCCGCCGGAACCGCCGTCCGAAGCCGGTGAGGTGACCGTGCTGGCGGGGGCATCGGCGTTCCGCGTGCTGCTCGGCAAGGCGGGTGGCGACCACGCCGTCGTCGAGCAGGAGCTGCTCCGCGGCGCGCTCGGCGTCGATCCGGACGGACCGGCCGTGCGGCCGTTGCTGCCGGGCGCCCCGGTGCCCGAAGACGCGGACGCGGTGCTGCTGCTGGCGCCGGTCCCGTACGCGGAGGTGCTCGCCGTGCACGCGGCCGGGCTGCGAATGCCGAGGAAGGCCACCTATTTCACGCCGAAACCACGCAGCGGTCTCCTGCTGGCCGAGCTCTGACCCCGGTCGTTCCGGGAGCTTTTGTCGGTGGCCCGGCCTAGGATCGCCTCGTGGAACTGCCCGTGATGCCGCCCGTGAAGCCGATGCTGGCCAAGGCCGTGCACGAACTGCCGCGCACGCCGGGGCTGCTGTACGAGCCGAAATGGGACGGCTTCCGCTGCGTGGTCTTCCGCGACGGCGACGAGGTCGTGCTGGGCTCCCGCAACGACCGGCCACTGACGAGGTACTTCCCCGAACTGGTCGACCTGCTCAAGGACGCGCTGCCCGAACGCTGTGTCGTCGACGGCGAGATCGTGCTGGTCACCGAGGGCGGACTCGATTTCGAGGCGCTGCAGCTGCGGTTGCACCCGGCGGCGTCCAGGGTGGCCAAACTGGCCGCGGAGACACCGGCCAGTTTCGTGGTGTTCGACCTGCTCGCCCTCGACGACCGCGATCTCACGCCGGAGCCGTTCGGGGAGCGGCGGAAACTGCTCGAAAGCGTCGTCGACACGAAGTTCGCCCGTGTCCACCTGACCCCGCTCTCCGAAGATCCCGACGTCGCCCAGGACTGGTTCACCCGCTTCGAGGGCGCGGGGTTCGACGGCGTGATGGCCAAACCCGCCGACGCGCCGTACGAACAGGACAAGCGGGTGATGTGGAAGGTCAAGCACCAGCGGACCGCGGACTGCGTCGTCGCCGGGTTCCGGTGGCACAAGGACGGTGTCGGCGTCGGGTCGCTGCTGCTCGGGCTCTACAACGACGAAGGCGTCCTGCATCACGTGGGTGTCGCCAGCAGTTTCACCGCCGCGAGGCGCCGTGAGCTGGTGGACGAACTCGCGCCGCTGCGGGAGAACGCGCTGGAGCACCATCCCTGGCGCGAGTGGGTCGAGGCCCACGAGGAGGCGGGTGGCCGGATGCCCGGCGCGGGCAGCCGCTGGGCGCCGCAAAAGGATCTGAGCTGGGAGCCGGTCCGTATCGAATGGGTCGCCGAGGTCCGCTACGAGCACGTCGAGGGCACGCGGTTCCGCCACGGCGGCAGGCTCGTGCGCTTCCGCCCTGACCGCGACCCGGCCTCCTGCACCTACGCGCAGCTCGAAGAGGTCCCGCCCGCCGAGCTGGCCACGATGTTCACCGAGCTGGGGGAAACATGAAGGCGGAACCGGTCACGCTGGATCTCGACGGCGTCGAATTCACGGTGTCCAATCCGGGCAAGGTCTACTTCCCGGAGAACGGCGAGACCAAATTGGACCTCGTCGAGTACTACCGCGCGGTGTCCGTGCCGCTGCTGGCCCAGCTGGGCGGGCGGCCGCTGCTGCTGGAGCGCTATCCCGACGGCGCGGGCGGGAAGTCGTGGTTCCAGAAGCGGGTCCCGAAGAACGCGCCGGAGTGGCTGACCACGACCGTGGTGTCCACGCCGAACGGGACCACATCGGACGCGCTCGTCGCGAAGGATCTCGCGCATGTCATCTGGGCGGTGAACCAGGGCTGCCTCGGTTTCCACGTGTGGCCGAACCGGGCCGACGCGCCGGACATCAGCGACCAGTTGCGCGTCGACCTCGATCCGTCGCCCGGGATCGGTTTCCCCGAACTGCGCCGTGGCGCCGTCCTGACGAAGGCGTTGCTGGCGGAACTGGGCATCACCGCGCAGCTGAAGACGTCGGGCTCGCGCGGTCTGCATCTCTACGTGCCGCTGGAACCGAAATGGGACGGTTACGAGGTCCGCGCCGCCGCCGTCGCGCTCGCCCGCGAGCTGGAGCGCCGCCATCCGGAGGAGATGACGGCGCAGTGGTGGAAGGAAGAGCGCGGTTCCCGGGTGTTCGTCGACTTCAACCAGAACGCGCCGCACAAGACGGTGTTCGGCGCGTGGTGCGTGCGGCCGCGGGTCGGCGGGCAGGTGTCGACGCCGATCGGCTGGGACGAACTGGAGACCGTCGAGCCGGACAAGCTCACGCTGTCCACTGTGCCCGCTCGGCTCGCCGAACGCGGGGACCCTTGGGCGGAAACGAAACCGCAGTCGATCGAGCCGCTGCTGGAAATGTCCCGGAGGGATATGGAGAACGGCCTCATGGACGCGCCATGGCCGCCCGTCTACCCGAAGATGCCCAACGAACCACCCCGGGTCGCGCCGAGCCGGGCGAAGAAAGAAAGCATTTAGTCCTCTGGATGCGGTACTTGCGCGTGCAACTACCGCATCCAGAGGACGAAACGCGGGCTTCCGGCGGGGTGTCAGAGCGGGAGGTCGAAGGCCAGTTGCGTAGTAGTGGTGGTGGCGCGTTCGGTCTTGCGGGTGGACCGGTGGCCCGGCAGGGTCGCGGCACACCGCGGGCACGGAACGACGTCGGTGCCGGTGAGGTCCACCGGCGTCCACCGGCGGGATTCCTTGTCCCCGCAGGCGGAACGCCGATAGCGGAGATCTTCGGAGCGGGTCATCAGATGCGCGGCGGGGGAGTCCTCCGGCAGCGCGCCGACCAGATACCAGCGTCCGGCGGTGTTCGTCATGGAACTGTCCTCCCGATACAGGTGGTCCAGCTCGAGATTCCTTCCGTATTCCAGTGTCAATGGAACACGCCGCGATTCCCGGTATTTCGGTCCCTTTCGGCGTGGCGGCCACGGCTTCTTCTTTTCCTTTTCCATGCGGGACACCGCCGGTGCGTGTGAGGATGCTCCGATGTCACGTCGCACGCGTGCCGTCGATCCTGGCCGCCTCGCCCGGTGGTGCGTGGAGCATCTGGGCAGCCCGCCGTCGGAGGAGTTGTTCAGATCCGGGTTCCTGTCCGCCGTCATCGGGCTGCGGCTGGAGACGACGTCGCCACCGCGGAGGCCTACGTGCCCGGCGGGGCGGTGCTCCCGAGCGCGGAGCACGCGGCCGTGGCCTTCGCCGGGGCGTTCGCGGAGCTGATCCGGCTGGCTCCGCGGCCGGACGAGGTGCCCACGCTCGACCCGGTGCCGTCGTGGGCGGCCTGGAACCACGACGGGGACGGACTGTGGCCGCGTCCGGAGGACTCAGAGGTCGACCTCGACGAGGTGCCCGGCGCGGAGTGGATCGACGACGCCGGGCGCCGTGCCCGTGACCGGCTGCGCGCAGGCGGGTCCGACGCCGTGATCGGCCACTGCGACTGGCTCGCCGGCAACCTGCGCTGGAACGGCGACAAGCTGCTGGTGGTGCATGACTGGGACAGCGTGATCGTGGAAAGCGAAGCCGTCCTGGCCGGTTTCGCCGCCGCGCTGTATTCGACCGTCAGCGCCGACGCGCTGGCCACTATCGAAGACACGCAGCGGTTCCTCGACGCGTATGTCCGTGCGCGTGGCCGGGAGTTCAGCGAAGACGAACTCCGGCGGGCGTGGGCGGCAGGCGTCTGGACCAGGGCCTGTGACGCCAAGTACCAGCACGCCGTCGGGCAGCCCGTCACCTCACTGTCGGAGACCGAGGCGCGCGAGCGACTCCGTCGCGCGGGCTGCTGAACTCAGTCCTGGACGAACCGCAGGACACGGAGCATGCCGCGCTCGTCGACGACGTCGGGCTCGTCCGCGACGCACTCTTCGAGGCGCGCGGTGACGGCCTCGGTGTCGATCCCCGAACCGATCAGCACCAGTTCGCTCCGGCGCGGGCGGCCGGACGGCCACGCCGACCGTTCCACCTGGATGAACGAGCCCACCGTGTGCAGGCCGAACCGCGACCGCGGGCCGTTCGGGCCGAAGTCGAGGAAACCCTTGATCCGGTAGAGCCCGCCCGGCCGTTGTTCGAGGAAGTCCATCAGCCGTCGCGGGTCCAGCGGCCGCTCGGCGGTGAAGGAGACGCTGTCGTACGCGGTGTGGAAGTGGTGCTCGTGGTCGTGCTCCTCCTCGCGGAGGTCGTCGAACGACAGCTGGCCCACCCGCTCGCGCGGCCGGGCGTCGAAGAAGAGCGTGGGGTCGATCCGGCCGTGGGAGGTCGCGATCACCGGCGTGCCGGGCGCGATCTCGTCGATCGTGCCGCGCAGCTTGGCCAAGGCGTCCTCGCCTGCCCGGTCGGTCTTGTTGAGCACGACCAGGTCGGCGAAGCCGAGGTGCTCGTCCAGTTCCGGATGGCGCCGCCTGGTGGCCTCGAACTCCGCCACGTCGACGAGTTCGACCAGGCCACCGTAGGCGATGGCGGGGTTCTCGCTGGCGATCATCAGGCGGATCAGGTCGCGCGGTTCGGCGAGCCCGCTGGCTTCGATCACGATGACGTCGATGCCCGCCTCGGCCTCGGAAAGCTTGGCGAGCATGGCGTCGAGGCCGCTGGCGTCGACGGCGCAGCACAGGCAGCCGTTGCCGAACGACATCATCGTGTCGACCTGGCCGGAGACGGCCATCGCGTCCACCGCGATGCTGCCGAAGTCGTTGACCACGACGCCGATCCGCGCGCCCTGGCGGTTGGCCAGCAGATGGTTGAGCAAGGTGGTCTTCCCGGAACCGAGGAAGCCCGCGATCAGGATGACCGGGATCCGCCTGTCGACCACGTGCTTCCTTTCCGCCGGAGTTCCCCGCACTCTAGCGACGGCGGCCGCGGGTCAATACACCGGTCTGGCGAAAGAACAGAAGTCCGAACGGGGAAATGCACTCGAAAGAGTGATCAATGCTATCGTGTGGAACGATCACAAAAGAGACCTTGGAAAAGGGTGATCATTTCACCGGGCGCAATTCGGTGAATCTTCCGCGAAGTTCAAAGCAATTCCAAATATTGTCGTCAGCGCACGATCTAGCTGGGAAAACGTTGTCCCGCATGGAGCTTCTGCCATTTGGTGGATCGTGTCCGTGTTTCTGTGGGGTATCGTCTTCCGTCTGGTCCGGACCCGGCCATCTCGCCGATCAGGCATGATCCTCCGGGCATTTCCGAAGCGCAGGAGGAATGGTGATCGTTCCCGCCGCCGGCACCGGCGTCGAATTCGGAGAGTGGGAAGCCGAAGTATCGACGGCGTCCATGCGGGTGACGGATATCCCCCGCTTGCCGCGGGAGGTGGCCCCGCGGGGACGGAGCGTGGACGTGGCCGAGGCGGAGGACTTCCTCCGGCTCTTCCACGCCGAAACGGACGACGGGGGAACGCGGCTGGGCGAGCGGCTCGACCGGGTCCGCGCCGAGATCGAGGAGACCGGGACCTACCGGCACACCACGGCCGAGGTGGAGTTCGGCGCACGGGTGGCCTGGCGGAACTCCGCGCGGTGCATCGGCAGGCTGTACTGGCACGGATTGAAGGTGCGTGACCGCCGTGACGTCACCGGCGCGGACGCCATCGCCGAAGAATGCGTCTCCCATCTGCGCGAGGCGACCAGGGGCGGCCGGATCCGCTCGACCATCACCGTGTTCGCGCCGGACGGCCCGGCCGGGCCCGGTCCGAAGATCCACAACGACCAGCTCATCCGGTACGCCGGCTACCGGCTCAGCGACGGTTCGGTGCTCGGCGATCCGCGCTACGCCGACTTCACCGAGTCCGTGCAGGAACACGGGTGGCGCCCGCCCGAGCGCAAGGGCTCCTTCGACGTGCTCCCGCTGCTCATCGAGTCCGAGGCGGGGGAGCGGCGCCTGTTCCGGCTGCCGCCGGACGCGGTGCTGGAGGTCCCGCTGTCGCATCCCGACCACCGGTGGTTCGCCGGGCTCGGGCTGCGCTGGCACGCGGTGCCGGCGATCAGCAACATGCGCCTGGAGATCGGCGGGATCACCTACCCCGCTGCGCCGTTCAACGGCTGGTACCTCGCCACCGAGGTCGGCGCGCGCAACCTCGCCGACACCGACCGCTACGACCTGCTGCCGGTGATCGCGGACTTGATGGGCCTGTCGACGGTGTCGGAACGGACCCTGTGGCGTGACCGCGCGCTGGTCGAGCTGACGCTGGCGGTCCAGCACTCCTTCGACGCGGCGGGCGTGACCGTCGCCGACCATCACACCGAATCGCGGCGGTTCCTCACACATATCGCCAAGGAGGAACGCGCGGGCCGCCGCTGCCAGGCGGAGTGGAGCTGGATCGTCCCGCCCTTGTCCGGCGGGCAGACCGCGGTGTTC
The DNA here is from genome assembly GCF_000478275.1 of Amycolatopsis orientalis DSM 40040 = KCTC 9412. Classification (GTDB taxonomy): domain Bacteria; phylum Actinomycetota; class Actinomycetes; order Mycobacteriales; family Pseudonocardiaceae; genus Amycolatopsis; species Amycolatopsis orientalis. Next base: position 312,346 of record NZ_ASJB01000042.1, on the reverse strand, counting down.
CACCGCTACTACGACGAACCCGATCCGGCCTTGAGACCGGCGTTCCTGCCCCCTGGGTGAACGCCCCCGACGGGTGAAGGGGTGAACCGAATGCGGCGTGTCGATGGGCCGGACGGCGGTACGGGTTGCGGCCGCGCGGACAATGGGGGCATGACCGCAGTACTCGTCGCCCATGCCGGGAAGTCCGGCGGGACAAGGGAGATCGCCGAGGTGATCGCCGCCGAACTGCGGGAGGCCGGCCTGACGGCCGAGCTGCTGGACGCCGCCGAGGTCGACGACGTCGAAGCGTACGGCGCGGTGATCGTCGGGAGCGCGCTGTACCGGCGGCGCTGGCGGCCGGAGGCGGTACGCCTGCTCGCCGAGCACGAGGAGGCGCTCCGGAACCGCCCGGTCTGGCTGTTCCACAGCGGTCCCTGCGGACCGCTCGCCGCGGGCAAACACATCAGCCTGCCAGCCGGGGTCGCCCTGCTCGCCGCGCGGATCGACGCCGAACGCACCGCCACCTTCGGCGGCAGGCTCACCCCGGCCACCGCGAAGGGCCTGTTCTGGAAGATCATGGCCGCGGGCCCGTGGGCCGGCGACTTCCGCGACTGGGCGCTGATCCGGTCCTGGGCGCGCGACGTCGGCCACCGGGTGCGCATCCGCGTCACCCTCTGAAACCCGCGGTTTCGTCGGTGCCCTGTCGTAGGGTGCCTTTATGGACAAAAGGTTCACCGCGACGCTGCTCAAGAGCCCGGAAAAGGGCGGCTGGACATACGTGGTCATGCCCGGCTCCGCCGAATTCTTCGGCACCAAGGGCCTGGTCAAGGTCCGCGGGACCATCGACGGGCATCCGTTCCGGAGCTCGTTCATGGCGCTGGGCGACGGTACCCACAAACTCCCGGTGAAGGCCGAAGTGCGCAAGGCGATCGGCAAGGAGGAGGGCGACACCGTGGACGTCGTCCTGCTCGAACGGCTGGAGGGCTGAGTGGCCGCGGAGTGGAAGCCGTCGCCGGTCATCAAGATCTACGAGGCGCTCGGCGCGGTCGCCGACGGGCGGGTCGAGGTCGACGGTGACACGGCGCGCGTGACGTCTTCGGACAAGGCGAAGACGTACGACGTGCGCCACGATCCGGCCGCGGGATCGATCACGGCCAACGACAACGGGTCGTACTGGCAGGGCTATCTCGGCTATCCGGGCATCGCGTACCTGATGGTGCGCGGCCTGCTCGCCTACGACAGCGCCCTCGCCGCCGAGCTGGCGGGCGTGCCGTGGAAGGAACTCGCCACCCGGTATCGCAACGACTGGGCGAAGGTCGAGAAGCACGTCCGTGACGACCTGTCCGAGCGTGGCGTGGACCTGGACCGGTTCGACGCCGGACTCGCGGAAATCTCCAGTCGGCTGGAGGAATTGGCGCTCACCAAGCTCTCCCCGCGGCTGCGGCCGCCGAAGTGAGGTAGGCGCGAGCTGCAGGTCGTGAGTGGTAAGTGTCGTTCTAACGACACTTACCACTCACGACATCCTTGCGAAGCCTTATGAGACGGGTGTTCTTCGCTTGACCTTGAGTTAAGTAGAGGTTTTAGCGTGGGCCAGGTCAAGATCCCCTGGCACGTGAGGAGAACATCCCGATGGCTGTATCGGCACAACGGCGGGCGGAGGCGGCCCCGCCGCCGGACAAGGTTCCGGCCGAGGCCTGGCGGATGGCCTGGGTGATCGTGCTCGGCGCGTTCATGACCATGCTGGACACCACGGTCCTCGCGGTGGGCGCCGAGACGCTCACCCAGGAACTCGGCGCCGGAATCGCTTCCGTGCAATGGGTTTTCACCGTGTATCTGGTGGCGCTCGCGATCGCGCTGCCGTTGTGCGGCTGGCTCAGCCGCCGGTTCGGCGCGGGCCGGGTCTGGCTGATGTCGCTGGCGGCGTTCACCGTGGCGTCGGCGCTGTGCGCGCTCGCCGGGAACGTCGGCTGGCTGATCGGGCTGCGGGTACTGCAGGGCCTCGCCGCCGGGTTGCTCGTGCCCGCCGGGCAGACGGTGCTCGGCCAGGCCGTCGGGCCCGCCCGGCTCGGCCGGGTCATGGGAACGCTGGGCATCGTGATGAGTGTGGGCCCGACGTTCGGCCCGGTCCTCGGCGGTGTCCTGCTGCGCGGGCTGTCGTGGGAATGGCTGTTCCTGATCAACATCCCGATCGGCGTGGTCGCCCTGGTGCTCGGCCTGCGCCTGGTTCCCCGTGGCGAGAAGGGCGCGGCGGCGCGTCCCGACTGGCTCGGTTTCCTCTTGGTGAGCTTGGGGATCCCGGCGTTGCTGTACGGGCTCACCACCTGGGGTGAGGGCGGCGCGGAGTTCGGTGTGGGTGTGCTGGCGCCGCTCGCGGCCGGGATCGCGCTGCTGGCGCTGTTCGTCCGGCGCTCGTGGGGGCGGGCGGACGCGGTCATGGACCTGACCTTGTTCCGGAGCCGGGTCTACACCGCGGCTGTCGCGCTTTCCTTCTTCGCCGCCCCGGCGTTGTTCGGCGCGCTTTTCCTGCTGCCGCTGTACTTCCAGGTGCAGGGCGGGAACGGGGTCATCGAGACGGGCCTGCTGCTGATGAGCCTCGGGGTCGGCACGGCGATCGCACTGCCGGTCTCCGGCAGGCTCACCGACCGGTACAGCGCGGGCCTCGTGGCGGCGTGGGGGAGTGCCGCGACGCTCGCCACCACCGTCCCGTTCGCGATCGGCGGCTTCCCGCCGGACGGTGTCGTCGTGCAGATCCTGTTGGTGGCCAGGGGATTGGCCGTGGCCTTCCTGCTGCTGCCCGCGACGACGGCCGGCTACGCGGCCGTCACCAAGGAGCAGCTGCCCGACGCCGTCGCGCAGATCAACATCGTCAGCCGCGTCGGCGGGGCGGCGGGGACGGCGCTGTTCGCCGTCGTGCTGGCGAACCTGCTGCCGTCGGGGACGGCGATGGCGTTCCGGGTGACGTTCTGGTGGCTCACCGCCGCGGCCGTGATCGCGGTGGCACTGGGAATCAGGCTCTGGGGGGTTTCGCGGCGTGCTTGACCTCGTGAGTGGTAATGACGGTTAGAACCGTCATTACCACTCACGAGACCGGCTGCTCAGTCGCAGTGTTCGACCGGGCTGTTGTACGCCGTCCCGCCCGCGGAACCGCCCCACTTCACGCATTTGCCCGCGGCGGAAGCGCGGACCGGGCCCGCGAACCAGGCGAACGAGCCGGAGTCGGTGATCCGGGACGAGCCCTGGACCTCGAGGTAGGCCGACGTCGCGGTGGCGGTGCCCGCCGACGTGCTCTTCATCGTGCTGACACAGTTCTGTCCGTTGGAAGCGTTGTAGGACAGGTAAACCGTGCCCGCGGTCCCGAGCGGAGCCGAATCGATGACGCCGTAGCCGCCGCCGCACGCCGGGGCGCCGAGCGTCGTCTCGGTGACGGTCGAGAAGCGGATGGTCTCGTTGGCGTTGCCGGCCGGACCCGCTTCGTACAGCACGCCGACCGAACCCGAGGACAGCTGGACCATGTCGGAGTAGGCGGCGTCACCGCTCCACACCAGCGTTCCGGCGGAATTGCCCTGCCAGTTCGCGCCCTCGTCGAACGACGAACGCACGACGAGCTCCTTGCGGCGGTCGCAGACCGACGGCGCGGCGAACAGGATCCGGTTGTACTTGCCGGCCTTGTCGGTCGCGGTCATCCGCGCGGTCGAGGCCTGGACGACCGGGGTGATCAGGTCCTCTTCGAAGGTGAACTTGGTGGAGAAACTCGCTCCGCCGTCGGAACTGAGGGCGTAGGCGCGGTTCTTCGCACCGCCGCTGAGGCATTTGTCGTCGTTGTTGGCCTGGTTGCGCGCCGCCGCGTAGACCCGCCCGTCGAGCAGCTCGGTGACGCTGATCTCCTGCGGGTTCAGCGCGGTGGTCGCCGGGGTGTCGGTGGCGCCGCGCTTCCAGGTGACGCCCTGGTCGTCGCTGTAGATGAGCGCGCCGCTGTTCGCGGTGCCGATGGTGTAACTCATCCCCGCGACGATCCGGCCGGCGTGCGCGCCCCGCGTCAGCACGATGCCGTGCGACGGGCCGGTCGCGAGCCAGCCCGGCGCGGAGCTGAACCCGAGCTGCGTGGTGAGCACCTTGGGCGCGGTCCAGGTCTTGCCGTGGTCGTCGCTGATCGACACGCGCGGAATCCGGTTGCAGTCGGGGTTCTTGACGCATTCCATCACCGAGAGCAGCACGATCCGCCCGGTGGACGGGATCACGATCGGCGTCGGGTTTCCTTTGGTGTCACCGAAACCTTCGATGACGATCTTCGGTGCGCTCCAGGTCTTCCCGTTGTCGGCCGAGCGCTTCACGACGAGATCGATGTCGCCGCGGTCGTTGCAGAAGCTGGCGCCGCCCTTGCGGCCTTCGGCGAAGGCGAGCAGTTCGCCGTTGTTCGCCTTGACCACGGCGGGGATTCTGAAGCAGTCGTAACCTTCGGTTTTCTCTTTGTACACCAACGTGTTTCCGACGGCGGCGGCCGAGACCTGGTCGGTGGACACCGGTGCGGCGAGGGAGGTGGCCGGGGATGCGCCGACCGCCGCGGTGGCGACGAGGGCCGCGAACAGGCCCTGTGCGACGCGGGAGATCTTCACGGGAGTACTCCGTCCTGGATGCGATTCCGGGTGACGGGAGATCAGAGTCCTTCCCTGTCGTACAAGGCGCGTACAACCCGGTTTCGCGCTGTGTGTCAGGTGACGCAGAACCGCGGCGCTTTCGCTGACAGAGTCGGTCTCGTCGGACACGGCGCGAGAGCAGGGGAGGGCCGATGAAGGTGATCGATCCCGAGGGACGTGGGTGGGTGGTCGATCGCCGGTTCGCGCCGTGGCGCCGGTGGGTCCAGCCCTTCGCCGGACTCACCGGCGGTTACCGGCACTACGAGCTCACCGCGTACTGGAAGCTCGAGTCCGGCGACGGCGTCGAGGGCCACGAGGACACGCCCGTGGACAAGGTGCTCGTCGGGACGGTGGGGGTGCTGGTCGCCTTGGAGGCACTCGTGAAGTTCCCGGTGTACCTGCTGCTGGGGATCTTCCTGCTGCCGTTCCTGTTGCTGGAAATGGCGGGCCAGGCCGTCGCGGGTTCCGTCGCGCGGCTGGTGCGGTGGTTCCGGAACGCGCCGGCCAGGGTCGACGTCGCCGGCTGGCACAAGGATCAGAGCGGGCTGGTCTCGCTGACGATCCTCAGGGTGCACGACGACCTGGCGAAGCCCTTGACGATCGAGCTGTGCGCCCTGCTCCGGGAACGCGTCATGTTCGATCCCGGCGAGCCCGCCGTCCGCGAGGCACTCACCCGGTTCGGCGCGCGGGTGGAATCCCATCGGACCCTCCTCTGGCGGAGATCTGTGTCAGGATCCGGTCACCGATGAGGGAGGAACGCGATGCGGGTGACCGATGCCGACGGCGGCGAGTGGCTGATCGTGCGCCGGTTCGCGCCGTGGCTGCGCCGGATCCGCCCGATCGCCATCGTCACCGAAAGCGAGCGCTACCGGGAAGTGTCGTTCACCCGGCACCGCGGCCGGTCCGCCGAGAAGGAACGCCTGGGCTTCGAAGACCTGCTCATGCTGGGGTTCGCCGCCACGCAGGTGGCGGGGCTCGCGCTGATCCTGTCGCCGGTCCTCCTGGCGGAACTGGTGGCCTGGGCGGTGACAGGGGCGTTCCTCTGGCTGGCGAGGCTGACCGGTCTGATGCGGGCCCGGATCGACCTCGTCGCGCCACCGCCCGCGGTGCGCAGTCTCGCGCCGGTGCGGGTCCTGCTGGTGCCGAGGACGGCCGCGGCCCGGCTCGTCCGCGAACTCGGCGGCCTGATCGAGACCACGCCGGACTTCGATCCGGAGAACGAGCCGCGCGTGCGGAAGCTGCTCTCGGCCACCGGGGCGCGGGTGGAACGGCATTTCGGCCTGCCGTGGCGGCTCAGTGCTCGTCGGGCGCGAGTTTCCTGAGGTCGCGCAGGCTCCGGACGACCAGCCGCTGGCGCCCGGTGCTGAGCAGCCCGTCGGCGCGCAGGGTCCGCAACGTCCTGGCGACGGCTTCCCGTGACGCGGACGCGAGTCCCGCGAGATCGCGCTGGCTGATGCGCAAGGCGATCAGCGTGCCGTCGGGTACGGGGACGCCGTACCGCTCGGCGAGGTCGACCAGGATCGCGGCGATGCGCTCGGCGGCGGTGCTGTCCCCGAATTCGGTGCGGCGCGAGTTGGCGTAGCGCAACCGGGAGGTGATGATCCGGAGCAGGACCACGGAGATACCGGCGTGTTCGCGGAGCACGGAGTTGAACGCCCGCGAGGACAGCCACAGCCCGGTGACCGGTTCGACGGCGATCGCCGTGGCCGAACGCAGGCTGCCGTCCATCGAGGCCATCTCGCCGATGATGTCGCCAGGGTCGCGGACGGCCAGCACGGCGTCGTAACCGCCGGTGGACACCGACGTGATCTTGACCCGCCCGGTCATCAGGATCAGCACCCAGTCCGAGCGGTCGCCCTCGCGGATGATCACCGTCCCGGCTGGGTACCGGCGCAGCTCGGCCGCGGCGCGCAGCGCCTTGCGCTGGACGTCGTCGAGCAGCTCCCAGAGCCTGCCCGGTGAATCGTGCGGCTCCGCCGCCGGCTGTGTCATGCCTTCTCGTCGCCTCCGTGCGCGATGGTACGAGCAGGCGCCGTCCGGCGTTAACCGGGGAGCTCGTGATACGCCTGGGAGAGGCGCCGGATCCCGTCCCGCACCTGTGCGCCGGTCGCGGCACTGACGTAGCTCAGGCGCAGATAGGGCCCCGGCGCCTCGGCCGCGAAGTAGAACCTGCCGGGGGTGACCGCTACTCCGGCGCGGAAAGCGGCGCTGGTCAACGTCATTTCGTCGGCGGATCCGGGGAGCGGCTGCCACAGGTGATAGCCCCCGGTCGGAACCGGGACGGCGCTCCAGGAAGGCAGGAATTCCCGCAGTGCCGAGACGGCGACGTCGCGACGTTCGCGCAGCGAGGCGGTGAGGGTCCGCAGATGACGGGCCCAGGCGGGAGAACTCACCAGCTCCAGCGCGGTTTCCTGGAGTGGACGGGGCACGAAGAAGCTCTCGACGGCGTGCAGTCCGCGCAGGCGTTCCAAGGCGGGCCCGCGGGCGGCCAGCGCGCTGATCCGCAGGCTCGGTGACGCCGGTTTCGTGAGCGACCGGATGTGCACGACGACGCCGTCGGGGTCGTCGGCCACGAGCGGCGGCGGGGGCGGCGGGCTGCCGGGATGGGCCATCAGCCGCGCGAAATCGTCCTCGATGACGAAAGCGCCCGCCTCACGGGCGATCCGCAGGACCTCGGCCCGCCGTTCGGCGCAGAGGACCGCGCCCGTCGGGTTCTGGAACGCGGGCTGGCAGACGAACAACCGGGCACCGGTGTCGCGGAAGGCGTCCGCGAGCAGTTCGGGCCGGACGCCGTCGCGGTCGATCGGCACGGGGACCGGCCGCAACCCCGACGCCCGCGCGATGGCCAGCATCCCCGGGTACGTCGGGGATTCGACCAGCACCGGCGCGCCGGGGGCGCCGAGCGCGCGCAACGCCGTGGTCAGCGCGCTCTGCCCGCCCGCGGTGACCAGCACGTTCTCGACGTTCACCGGGCTGCCGATGTCCCTGGCGAACCAGGCCCGCAGTTCGGGCAGGCCGCAGATCGGCGGCCGGGTCCAGGCACCGGGACGGCGTCCGGCCCTGGCCGACGCGGCCGCGAGGTCCCGTTCCGGTTGCAGGCTGGGATGCGTGTAGCCGCCGTTGAGGTCGATGACCCCCGAGGGCGGGTCGCTCAGCGCGGCGAGCACGCCGGTCGCGTCGATCGCGCGGATACCGGACTGCGAACTCAGCGACACCTCCTGCCAGGAGACGTCGCCGGTCACCGACGACTCGCGCGGCGGCGGCGCGCGGAAGACCCCGGCGCCGGGGCGGGTGATCACCAGGCCTTCCGCGGCGAGTGCGGCGATGGCGCGCGACACCGTCACGGGGCTCACCTTCAGCTGCCGTACGAGTTCCCGGCTCGACGGGAGCTTTCCGTCGACCGGATAGCGGTCGAGGTCAGCCCGCAGCTGTGTGACCAGGCTGGTGACGCTGCTACCATCGGACATGAGACTGGATGATAGCGCTATCGCGGACCGGGCAGTAGCGGTCCGCTCCGGGACCGCGCTGGCGGCGCTGGGTGTCCTCGCCTTCTCGTTCACGTTCCCCGCCACCGTGTGGGCGCTCAAGGGCTTCGACGCGTGGACCGCCACCGGGCTGCGCAGCGTCCTGGCCGCCCTGGTCGCCGGCACCTGTCTGAAGGTCTTCCGGGTCCCGCTGCCGAGGCGCGACCAATGGCGGGGCCTGGCCGTGGTCTCCCTCGGCTGTGTCCTCGCCTTCCCGATCCTGACCACGCTCGCGCTCAAGACGTCCTCGACGGCGCATTCCGCGGTGGTGATCGGGCTGCTGCCGCTGGCCACCGCCGTCATCTCCTCGAAGCTGACCGGGCACCGGCCGTCCCGCCGGTTCTGGCTCGCCGCCGCGGTCGGCGCGAGCGCGGTCGTGGTGTTCACCGTCGCGCAGAGCGGCGGCGGACTGTCCACAGCGGACCTGTTCCTGTTCGGCGCGCTCGTGCTGTGCGCGTTCGGGTACGCCGAGGGCGGCAGGCTGGCCAGGGAAATGGCGGGCTGGCACGTGATCGCCTGGGCGCTGGTCATGGCACTGCCGGTCACCGGCGCGTTCGCCGTCTTCGGGCTCGCGACCGAGCCGCTGCACGTCACCGGTGAGGGGATCATCGGCCTGCTGTACGTCGCCCTCATTTCCCAGTTCGGCGGGTTTTTCGCCTGGTACCGGGGAATGGCGGAGATCGGGGTCGCGCGGGCCAGCCAGTTGCAGCTCGCCCAGCCGCTGCTGACGCTGGTCTGGGCGGTCCTGCTGCTCGGTGAGCACCTCCCGGCCGCCGCGCCGGTGACGGCGCTGATCGTCGTCGCCTGCATCGTGGTGACCCAACGCTCCCGGAGCTAGATCCACGTCGCGAATCCGCCAGACCACGGTGCCCGCGCGGTGATGGGCTGGAGCGCATGACCGCTTCGACCCTCGACACCTCCGCGCGGACACCGGTGAAGGGATGGCTCGCCGTCCTCGCGGTGACGCTGGGGATCTTCTCCCTCGTCACCACGGAGATCCTGCCGATCGGCCTCCTGACCCCGATCGGAGAGGACTTCCGGATCACAGCGGGGACGGCGGGCCTGACCATGACACTGCCCGGCTTCGTCGCCGCGCTCGCCGCCCCGGCGGTCACCGTCGCCGCCGGACGGCTCGACCGCCGCGTCCTGCTGTGCGGCCTGATGGTGGTGCTGGCGCTGGCCGACGTCCTCGCGGCGACAGCGCAGGCCTACTGGGCGGTGCTCGTCTCGCGGATCCTGGTCGGACTGGTGATCGGCGCGTTCTGGGCGATCGGCTCCGGGCTCGCCACGCGGCTCGTCGGCCCCGCGCGGGCGGGGACGGCGACCGCGGTGATCTTCTCCGCCGTGCCGCTGGGCTCCGTGCTCGGTGTGCCCGCGGGAACGTTCGTCGGCGAACTGCTCGGCTGGCGAGCGGCCTTCGCCGTGATGGGTGTCTTCACGCTCGGCGTGCTCGCCGCGCTGGCCCTGTCGCTGCCGCCACTGCCGTCGGCGGGCGGCACCCGGCTCGACGTCCTGCGCGAGATGACGCGCGGGCGGGCCACCAGACTCGGCCTGCTCGTCACGGTGCTGGTCGTGCTCGCCCATTTCGGGACCTACACCTACGTCACGCCGCTCCTGCGCCAAGTGACGCAGGTGAGCCCGGAGCTGATCACCGTCTTCCTGCTCGTCTACGGCACCGCCGGGATCGCGGGCAACTTCGCCGCGGGTGCGGCGATCGCCCGCGACCTCCGCCTGACCTTCCTCGCCGCCGCGGGGCTGATCGGGGTCGCGACCTGCGCGTTGCCGTTCGCCGGCGACACGCGGGCGGGCGCGCTCGTGCTGCTGGTGATCTGGGGTTTCGCCTATGGCGCCGTCCCGGTCTGTTCGGGAACGTGGTTCGCGAAGGCGGCACCGCGCTATCCCGAGGCGGCGTCGGTGCTGTTCACCTCGTCGTTCCAGGCGACCCTCTCGGCGGGCGCGCTGCTGGGTGGCTTCGTCGTCGACGCCGTGTCCGTCCCGGCGGTGATGTTCACCGGCGGCGCGGTGGCCCTGCTCGCGGTGGCCGTGCTCAGCCGAGTACGGCCAGCGTGACCAGCGCGGTGGTCCCGACCAGCAGGGTCGAGAGCAGGCCGAGCAGCAGGGCACGGCCCCCGGTGCGGACCAGCGTGCCGATCCGCACCGCGCAGCCGAGTCCGAACAGCGCCCCGGCCAGCAGCAGCGTGCAGCCGACCTTGGCGACGTCGAGCGCGGCGCCCGGCACGATCCCGGTGCTGCGCAGGGCGGCCATCGCGAGGAAACCGAGGACGAACAGCGGAACCAGCGGCGGGCGCTTGCCGCCGTCGGCCGGGCGGTGGCGTTCGTGCACGCCGACCGCGGCGACCATCGGGGCCAGCAGGACCACCCGGCTGAGCTTGATCACGATGGCGACCGCGATGGCGGCGCCGCCCGCGGGGGTGGCCGCGGCGACGACCTGCGCGACCTCGTGCACGCTGAGCCCGGCCCATTCGCCGATCCGGACCGCGTCGAGGCGCAGCCAGCCGCCGAGCAGCGGGACGGCCGCGATGGCGAGCCCGCCGTAGAAGGTGACCAGCGCGACCGCGGTCGCGACGTCGGAGTCCTCCCGTTCGACGACGCCTTCCATCGCGGCGATCGCCGACGCGCCACAGATCGAGAAGCCGGTCGCGACCAGCATCGCCAGTCCGCGCGGCACGCCGAGGAGCCTGCCGAGGCCGATCGTGCCGAGGAACGTGATGCCCACCGTGAGCACGACGGCGAGCAGGGTGCCGGGGCCGAGCGCCAGCACCGAGGGGAGTGAGAGTTGCAGACCGAGCAGCACGACACCGGCGCGGAGCAGTTTCTTGGTGACGCCGGAGATCGCCTTCCGGGTCTCGTCCGACAACGCGGGCAGGGAGCCGGCGAGGATGCCGAGCACGACGGCGATGGTGAGCGCGCTGACGACCGGGACCGCGGTGCCGACCAGGTAGGCGGCGGCCACTCCGGCGCCGGTGATGGCCAGGGCGGTCAGGTAGGGCCTCGTCGGTCTCGCGTGCGTGGTGCTCATGGTTCGAGCCTCGTCCCGAAGAGGCGGCCTCGGTAGCGGTGAATACTGGGGGTAGGTCATAGACTTGGGCTATGACCGCACCCGATCTGGACTCCCTGCGCCTGCTGGTGCTCGTGGACGAACTCGGCAGCATCGGGCAGGCCGCGGCCAGGCTCGGGATCGCGCAGCCGTCGGCGAGCAAACGACTGTCCACAATCGAGCGACGGCTCGGGCTGGTGCTGGTCGACCGCACGCGGCGGGGGTCCGCGCTCACCCCCGACGGCCGGGTCATCGCGGGCTGGGCGCACCGCGTGCTGTCCGAACTCGACGGTCTCCTCGACGGCGCCGAAGCGCTGCGCACCCAGCACGAGGCGGAACTCCGCGTCGCCGCGAGCATGACGCTGGCCGAACATCTGGTCCCGGGCTGGATCGGCGAACTCAAACGCGGGAACCCGGGGCTGTACCTCGGACTGGAGGTGACGAACTCCGATCAAGCGGCCGAATTGGCCAGGGAGGGCAAGGTCGACCTCGGGTTCGTCGAGTCGCCTGGCGCGCTGCCCGGCCTCTCGTCGAAGCGGGTGGCCACCGATCGCCTGGTCCTCGTCGTGGCCGGAAGCCATCCGTGGGCGCGCAGGCGCCGCGCGCTGACCGCGGCCGAACTGGCGGTCACGCCGCTGGTGGTCCGCGAACCCGGTTCCGGGACCAGGGAAACCGTGGACACCGCCTTGCGCAAGGCCGGGGTGGGTCCGGCGAAACCGTTGCTGGAACTGGGTTCCGCGTCCGCCGTCCGCAACGCCGTGATCGCGGGCGCCGGTCCGGCGGTGATCAGCGAACTCGACGTCGCCCGCGACGTCGCCGACCGCAGGCTCGTCGCGGTCGCCGTCGAGGGTGTCGACTTCGGGCGGGAACTGCGCGCGGTGTGGCCCGCCGGGCGGCGGCTCGCCGGACCGGCCGCCGCGCTGCTGGCCCTCGCGGTCCGCTCCCGGAATCCGCGCGGCTGACGGCGAACGGACGAATCGTCCGCCGGCTCTTGAAAAGCCGGGGTGTAGGGGCTCTCCTGGAGGGGTACCAGCTTTCTGAAGGTGTGTCCTCGTGCTGGGAGTCGCCCATGACCGCGGTGAAGACCTCGTCTCGCCCGGAGGCCGTGCGCTTCGGCGGACGACTTCGCGCCCCCAAGGGCAGCGTGTTCCTCAACGTCGTGCGCACCACCGACCACAAGACGATCGGCCTGCTCTACCTGTGCACGTCGTTCGGGTTCTTCCTCGTCGGCGGATTCATGGCCCTGCTGATGCGCGGCGAGCTGGGCAGGCCGGGGCTGCAGTTCCTTTCGCAGGAGCAGTACAACCAGCTGTTCACCATGCACGGCCTCATCATGCTGCTGCTGTACGCGACCCCGAACCTCTTCGCCTTCGCCAACTACATCCTGCCGCTGCAGATCGGCTCCCCGGACGTCGCCTTCCCGAGGCTGAACGCGTTCTCCTACTGGCTCTACCTCTTCGGCGGGCTGATGACGCTCAGCGCGTTCCTCACGCCGAGCGGCGCTCCCGACTTCGGCTGGACGATGTACACGCCGCTGTCGAACGCCGCGCACACCCCGGGGGTGGGGGCCGATCTGGCGATCATGGGCCTGATCGTCTCCGGGCTCGGGACGATCCTCGGCGCGGTCAACATGATCACCACCATCCTCTGCCTGCGGGCGCCGGGGATGACCATGTGGCGGTTGCCGCTGTTCACCTGGAACATCCTGTTCACCACCATCCTGATCCTGGCGGTGTTCCCGATCCTCACCGCGGCGCTGTTCGGGCTGGAGGCGGACAGACGGCTCGGCGCGCACGTCTTCGATCCGGCCAACGGCGGGGCGATCCTGTTCCAGCACCTGTTCTGGTTCTTCGGCCATCCCGAGGTCTACATCGTCGCGCTGCCGTATTTCGGCATCATCACCGAGATCGTCCCGGTGTTCAGCCGGAAACCGCTGTTCGGCTACAAGCTCATGGTGTTCGCGACGATCGGGATCACCGCGTTGTCGTTCGCCGTGTGGGCGCACCACATGTTCGCCACCGGCGCGGTGCTGTTGCCGTTCTTCTCCATCATGACCTTCCTCATCGCGGTGCCGACCGGGATCAAGTTCTTCAACTGGATCGGCACCATGTGGAAGGGACAGCTCACCTTCGAGTCACCGATGCTCTGGTCGATCGGGTTCATGGTGACGTTCCTGCTCGGCGGGCTGACCGGGATCATCCTCGCCGCGCCGCCGCTGGACTTCCACATCCACGACACCTACTTCGTGGTGGCACACTTCCACTACGTGCTGTTCGGCACCATCGTGTTCGCCACCTTCGCCGGGATCTACTTCTGGTTCCCCAAGATGACCGGGCGGATGCTCGACGAACGGCTCGCGAAACTGCATTTCTGGACCACCTTCATCGGCTTCCACACGACGTTCCTGGTCCAGCACTGGCTCGGCAACCAGGGAATGCCGCGCCGCTACGCCGATTACCTGAGCAGCGACGGTTTCACCCTGCTGCACACCATTTCCACCATCGGCGCGTTCCTGCTCGGCGCGTCGGTGCTGCCGTTCCTCTGGAACGTCGTCCGCAGTTACCGGTTCGGGGAGATCGTCGAGGTCGACGACCCGTGGGGGCACGGGAATTCCCTGGAATGGGCGACGACCTGCCCGCCTCCCCGGCACAACTTCTTCGACCTGCCGAGGATCCGGTCCGAACGCCCGGCGTTCGAACTCCATTACCCGCACATGATCCCCCGGCTGCGCGCCGAGGGGCATACGACCCCGTTCCAGCGCCGCGACCGGATGGCACCGTCGGAAGTGGTGGCGGACAAGGCACTGGCCGACGACGACACCGGCCCACCGAAGGAATGAGGTACCCGCGCATGATCCCGATGGACGTCGAGGGGATGGCAGTCCTGGCTCCGGAAGCGGCGCCGGTGATGCTGCTGCGAGAACGAGAGGGCGAACGTCGCTGGCTGGCGATCACGATCGGCGGCCCCGAGGCGAGCGCGGTGGCGCTCGCGCAGGAGAAGATCCAGCTGCCCCGGCCCGGCACGATCGAACTGATCGGTCAGGTGGTGGAATCTTTCGGGCATCACGTGACCGGCGTCGAGGTCACCGCGCTGCGGGACGGCATCTTCTTCGCGGATCTCGTCCTGGACTCCGATATCCGCGTCTCCGCCCGGCCGAGTGACGCGGTCGCGATCGGGCTGCGTGCCGGTGTCGCGATCAAGGTGGCCGACTCGGTGCTGGAGGTCGCTTCGGTACGGGTCGAGATCGTCGGCTCCGGGCCCGACGCCGAACTGCCGTCGGTACCGGCGGACCCGGTCGAGCAGGAGCGCGAGGTGGAGGAGTTCCGCGCGGCGCTGGACAAGATCGTGCCCGAGGACTTCGGGGACCTGCCTCCTGAGCCGCCTGTCTAACCCCGGAGACGCCATGAAAGGTCCTTTCCTTGCAAAATTCGCAAGGAAAGGACCTTTCATGGCGCGTTAGGGGAGGGGCTACTGCTTCGCCAGGCCCCGCTCGATCGCCTCGATGATGCGCGGGCGCATCTCGGCCGCGCTGATGATCGCGTCCACCGAACCGACCTTCACCGCGCGCTCGATGCTGTGCACGCCGTCGAACTCGGCGGCCACCGCGCCCAGTTTCTCGGACCGCACCGACGACTGGACTTCGGCCAGTTCCGCGGCCAGCGCCGCGCGTTCGGCGCCGGTCGCCCCGCTGAGCTTCTCCGAAAGCGACCGCACCCGCTGGTCCGCCGCGGTCCGCGCGTTGACCTCACCGGCGAACACGACCGCCGCGGCGGGCGCCCCGCCGAGGACGGACGCGAACGAACCCTCCAGCGCCAGCACCGTCATGTTCGGGTTCAGCGCCTTCGAGAAGACCACGAAAGCGCCGCCGTGGTACCGCGAGATCACGCAGAACACGATCGGGCCCTCGAAGTTGACGATCGCCCGGCCGATCTCCGCGCCGTACTCCAGCTGCAGTTTCCGCATCGACTCCGGCGAGCCGTCGAAGCCGGACAGGTTCGCCAGCACCACCAGCGGCCGGTTGCCGCTGGCCGCGTTGATCGCCCGCGCCGCCTTCTTCGACGACCGCGGGAACAGCGTGCCCGCGGTGTAGGTGTCGGGGCCGTCGGTGGGCGGGAAGCCGCGGCGCGGCACCGAACGCGACTCGATCCCGAGCAGGCACACCGGCCGCCCGCCGAGGTGCACGTCCTGCACGGCCGCGGTCTCCGCGTCGGCCATGCCCGGCCACCGCTCCAGCACCGGGTGGTCCTGATCCGACAGCGCGCGCATCACGGTGCGGATGTCGAACGGCTTCTTGCGGTCCGGGTTGGCCTCCCGCGAGAAGATCTGGCCGACCGTGGTGAAGTCGCTGT
Organism: Amycolatopsis orientalis DSM 40040 = KCTC 9412; assembly: GCF_000478275.1. Lineage (GTDB taxonomy): Bacteria > Actinomycetota > Actinomycetes > Mycobacteriales > Pseudonocardiaceae > Amycolatopsis > Amycolatopsis orientalis. The sequence continues at coordinate 296,802 of NZ_ASJB01000042.1, read as the reverse complement.
CGACGGCCGCGTGCGGGAAGGACGAGATGTCCCGGTCGACCGGGTCGGTGGTGACGGCCTTGCGCGGACCGGTCTCCTCCGGCGCGATGTAGGTGTGGTCGTAATGCGACATCAGCACGTCGCGGGCCGCGGCGAGGTTCGGCGCCCAGTACTGCGCCTGCCCGTTCGGCCCCATGACGCGGTCGTAGCCGCCGATGCCGAAGTTGTCCTCGGCCGAGACGCCACCGGAGAAGTCGAGCGACTGCTTTCCGGTCAGCACCATCGCGGAATCCGGCGTCATCACCAGGATTCCCTTGGTGTGCATGAGCATCGTCGCTTCGGCGTTCCAGTACGGCTGGGCGCCGACGTTGATCCCGGCCACCACGATGTTGATCTCGCCGCCGTCCTGGGTGAAGTGCACGATCCGCTTGAGCGCGGCCGCGACCCAGTCCATGTTCTCGGTGCCGGACTCCATCGAGATCCGGGCACCGGCGGAGAGCGCGTACCACTCCAGCGGGACCCGCATCCGTTCGGCGAGGTCCAGCGCCGCGATCACCCGCGCGCACTCCGGCTCCGAGAGCGCGCCGAGCGCCTTCGTCGGGTCGCCCAGCAGCACCACCCGCGTGACGCCTTCGGGGTAACGCTCGGTCGGTGTGGTGACCACGCCGGCGACGATCGCCGCCTTGTTGCGCCCCTTCGGCCGGTCGACCGGGACCAGTGTGTTCGTGTCGTCCAGGTCGTACTCGGTGAACGAGCCGAGCATCTTGGTCAGCTCGTACGGGTACACCGTGTCGCGGCGCCGGGCGCGCAGGACGTTCTGGCGGTAGTCGTCGAGCGGCAGGATCGGCTCGGTCGTGGGCTCGGACAGCGACATCTGCACGCCGCCGCTGACGTCGTAGCCGATCCGCACGGCGACCTCGGTGACCTCGCCGGTCGCGCGGTCGCGCTGCCTGCCGAGGAACTGGACCTCTTCCAGCCCCGCGCCCGCGGTCGACGGCTGCACGCGCTGCGCGACCGTGTTCAGCTCCTCGGCGGTCAGCTCACTGGTCGGCCACACGTACAGCATGATCCGGTTGGTGTCGAAACGCTTCTTCGGCGGGAGTTTCGCCTGCACCTCACGGATCGCGTCGAGGCAGCCCGCCAGCGTGCCTTCGACCGCCGGCAGGGCCAGCAGCTTGCCGTCGTTGTCCCGCAACGGGGTCAGGTCACGGACCTGGGCGAGCGCGACCAGCCGCTGGTCCGACGGGTTGATCGGCGCGACGCACTTGAACAGGTAGACGTCCTCGTCGCCGGAGGGCAGCCGCGTGAGGTCGAAGTTCGCGAGCCGCTGCAGCTGCATGCGCTGGGCGATCAGCGGGTGCAGACCGCGGATCAGCCGCTCCTCGGTGAAGCCGGTCGAGGACGGGCGGAAGGTGAAGTGGTGGTGCGCGACCGCGCCACTGTGGCCCGCGACCGTGGTGGTGACCCGCCGGATCCGGCTGGGCAGCGACTCGGCCGTGAGGATCTCGCGCAGCCCGGCCGCCATCGCGTCGTCGTCGGCCGACTCGTCGTCCCAGGTCAGATAGAGATCCGCCTCGACGTCGGTGTCGGCGGGGAGCCCGGCGGCGAGATCGGCGACCGCCTTGATCGCGCCGGGGAGACCGGCGCGGTCGACGGCGGTGGTGGCCATGTGGAACCGCTCGCCGTCGTCGGCGTAGTCACCGGTGACGAAGGTGCAGTCGCCGACGGTGACCTGCCCGACGCCGGTGAGTGCGCGGTTGCCGTAGTAGCGGCGGCTCAGTACTTCGAGCAGCGGGGTGTGGTCGGTGCCGGGGCGCCCGATCCGCTGTCCGAGCAGGCGTACCAGCGGCTGCGCGCTGGCCTGCATGCTCGCGATCCGCTCGGCGCGGTCCGGCGAGTCCGGGTGCCGGTCGAGGTGGCGCAGATGCTTGCGGACCTCGTTGTAGACCTCGGCGCGGGTGCGGCGCAGCAGCGGCTGGGCGAACCAGCGGAACACCACGCTGCGCGCGAGGTCGCTGACCACCGGGAAGCGGAGCTGGGTGGCGGCGATGAGCTGCTCCAGCGCCTTGCCCGCCGGTTCGCGCATCGACTCGAACGGCTGCGCCTCGGTGAGCCACTTGCGCAGCAGCGCGGTGACGATCGCGACGTCGGAAGCGGCCCGCTGCTGGGCGAGGAAGATGCGGAAGACCGCCTCCTCCAGCTCCGGCGTCCGTTCCAGGTCCTTGACGCCGTAGTGCCCCAGTACCTTCTTGAGCTTGTTCTGGAACGACTCCGACAGGCCGGCGCGTTCCACGTCGAGGCTCTGCAGGTAGGAGTGGAAGAACTCGCGGGCGCTGTGCACCCGGGTGTCGGTCTTGGTCTCCTCGCCCGCCGGCTTGTTGCGGATCAGCTCGGACAGGTCGGCGAACACGGTCAGGAGGTCGACCTCGCCCGCCAGCGGGCGGTCACCGTTGGCCTCCACCTCCGCCCTGGCGGACAGGTACGCGCTGAGCGTGCGGCGCTCGTCGTGCGGGTCGACGTCGAAGCCGAGCAGGAGGCTGCGCAGATCCTGCTGTCCCCGCGCGATCCGCTGCGCCGTCGTCGCGCTGTCCTGCTCCGCGGGCAGCTCGATCTCGACGCTGCCGGTGTCCTCGGCGACCTCTTCGCCTTCCTCGGCCATCGGCTCGAGGCGCAGCAGCGGGGCGCCGGTCTCGACCTGGCTGCCGACCGAGACGACGCACTCGCGCAGCTTCGCGCGGAACGGGGCGCGGAGCACCGTCTCCATCTTCATGCTTTCCAGCACCAGCACCGGTGCGCCCGCCTCGACCTCCGCGCCGACCTCGAGCGGCGTCGCGACGACGAGCGCGGGGGCGGGGGAGCGGACGACGCCGCCCTCGTCACGGCTGATGCGATGGGTTACGCCGTCGACCTCGACCAGGTGGATCGGCCCGTGCGTGCCGGTGACCAGGCGGAACCGGGTGCCGTTGACGGTGATCTGGCCGGTGTGCTCGTCGAACCGGTCGACCTCGACGTCGGCGGGGTGGATCTCGCCGCCGCCCGCCGAGACGCCGACGCGGAACCGGCGGTGGCCGATCCTGGCCACGCTCACGCGGTACGCGGCGCCGCGCAGCTTGAGGTCGAGCGGACGGCCGCTCTCATGCTGGACCTGCGGGCGGCCACCGTGCGCGGTGGAGAGAAGTCGTTGGCGCTCAACGGCTTCCTCGTCCTCGTAGGCCTCGATCGCGGCGGCCGCGAGCGCGATCGCCGAGTGGCGGTGCGTGACCAGCTTGCCCTCGGCGCGGACGCGGTCGATCCAGCCGGTGCCGGCGCTGCCGTCGATCACCTCAGGCTGGTCGAGCAGGTCGAGGACGAAACTCTTGTTGGTCGCGCCGCCCTCGATGATGACCGTGGTCTGCGCCATCGCGCGCCGCAGCCGGCCGAGCGCCTCGTCACGGTCGCGGCCGTAGGCGATGATCTTCGCGATCATCGAGTCGAAGTCGGCCGGGATCGTGTCGCCTTCGCTGACCCCGGTGTCGACGCGGATGCCGGGGCCCGCGGGCAGGGCCAGGCGCGCGATGCGGCCGGGGGACGGGGCGAAGTCGCGGTCCGGGTCCTCGGCGTTGAGCCGCGCCTCGACCGCGTGACCGGCCTCGGCGGGCTGGGGACCTTCGAGCTTGCCGCCGGAGGCGACGTGCAGCTGGGCCTTGACCAGGTCCATGCCGGTGGTCGACTCGGTGATCGGGTGCTCGACTTGCAGACGGGTGTTGACCTCGAGGAAGGCGAACAGCTTGTCGCCGGGGTGGTAGAGGAACTCGACCGTGCCGGCGCCGCGATAGTCGACGGCGAGCGCGAGCCGCTCGGCGGACCGTTTGAGCTCGTCGGCCTGCTCGGGGCTCAGCACCGGGGAGGCGGACTCCTCGATGATCTTCTGGTTGCGGCGCTGCACCGAACAGTCGCGGACGCCGAGCGCCCACGCGGTGCCCTGGCCGTCGGCGATGACCTGGACCTCGACGTGCCGGGCGCCGGTGACCAGGCGCTCCAGGAACACGACGCCGCTGCCGAAGGCGCGCTCGGCCTCCAGGCTGGTGCGCTCGTAGGCTTCCTTGAGTTCGTCGGCTGAGGTGATGACGCGGATGCCGCGGCCGCCACCGCCCGCGGTCGCCTTGAGCATCAGCGGATAGCCGATCTCGTCGGCGGCCTTGATGGCGGCGTCGAGGTCCGCGACGGCGCCGCGGCTCCACGGGGCGACAGGGACGCCGACCTCTTCGGCGATCAGCTTCGCGCCGATCTTGTCGCCGAGCTTGCGCATCGCGTCCGCGCTCGGGCCGATGAAGGTGATGCCCAGCCGCTCACACAGCTCGGCGAAGGCCGGATCCTCGGCCACGAACCCCCAGCCGACCCAGGCCGCGTCCGCCCCGCACTCGGTCAGCGCCCGCTCCAGCACGGCGAAGTCCAGATACGGACGCGCCGACGCGGGACCCAGGTTGTAGCTGATGTCGGCTTCCCGCACGAACGTCGCCGACCGGTCCGCATCCGTGTAGAGAGCGACGGTCTCGATCCGCTGTCCGGTCTCCGCCGAAAGCTCGCGGGCGGCGTGGATGAGCCGCATCGCGGCTTCTCCGCGGTTGACGATGGCGACACGACTGAACACCGACTGAGCCTCCCAAGTACGCAGCACAACAGGTGACGGCCCGCCGGATCACGCGCGGGACAGTCACCTGTACCTGCCTTACAGCCTGCCTCTTACCGGCCGGTACGAGAATGTCGTCGGTGGCGCATGCCGAGGGCCGGGTGTTGTAGGAACCCGCCAAAAAGTGGCCTGGAACACCTCGTCGAGGGGGTGAATGACGTCATGGAGTGGACAATCGGGGCTGGGGTCGGGGGTTGGGGTTCGCGGGGTGTCATCAGGTGTTCACGCCGGTTTCATCGGGCTGGTCTGGATGGTCGCTTGGGCGGGTCGGTTGGGGTTGGGGTGGTTTTGGGGTCGGTCTGGGGTGGGCTGGGGTTGCCGTTTTGCGGCAATGGGGTTGTGGGGTGGCGGGGGGCGGTGTGTCGGGAGGGGGTGTCGCGTCGGTCGTGGGGTGGGTTGGCGTAAGTGGTCGTGGTCGTTTTCCGGCAACGGTGTGGAAGCGGCGGCTCGTCGGGGGCCGGTGCGCGGTCGTCTGGCTCGGAGCCAAGCTCACGGCGGGTATCGCCGTTTTCCGGAGACAGACCGGTGTGGTGGTTGGGATGGCGGATGTTGTCGCGTAGGTCTTGGGACGTGTTCGCGTAATTGGCGTGGCCGTTTTCCGGCAACAGCTCAACCACCGACAGCCCGCATCTGAAAACCGCGCCCTCGACAAGCCGACGACAGGCCCAAGACAGCCGCAGGCGCCGTACCGAGTCCAGGCGACGTGACGGCTCAGAAGGGCGGTGATTCATCGCGGGGTTCGTGAAGGGGCGGGGGCGTGCTGTCGTAGCGCTGTCCGGTGGGTGTGGTGATGGTGAGGGTTCCGTCGGCCGCGAGCCGGTAGTTCCAGCCGGGTTCGTCCTTGAGCCGGTGATCGCGGCGGCAGAAGCTGATGAGATCCGCGGCGTCGGTGGTGCCGCCGAACTGCCAGGGCACGGCGTGGTCGAGGTCGCAGGTCTGTGCGGGGCGGTGGCAGCCGGGTCTTCGGCATTCGCGGTCGCGGACGCGGACGAATTCGCCGAGGCCCGCGGTGGGGCGGTAGCGGTCGCGGCCGAGGTCGAGTACCTGCCCGGAGAGCGGGTCGGTGATGATGCGGCGCAGGACGGTGTTCGGGCCGGTGGCGATGTGCTGGGCCAGCGAGGCGGGAATGTGGCCGTGTCCGGCCAGTTCGGCGGGATCGTCGTTGAGGCCGAGATAGGTGAACAAGTCCATGTAGAGAAAGACTTCGGTGCGTTCGCTTGTCCCGCCTTGACCGCCGAGCAGCAGATCGAGCGCGACGTCCGCCCGCAACTGGTCGAGGGTGCGGGTTTCGTCGCCGGTTTTGAGTGCGCGTGCTTCGCGGTCGATCCGGCGGTAGGCGGCGTTCACCTTCTCCACCGGACCGTCCTCGACCTCGATCGAGCCCACTCCCGTCTCACCCTGTCGCAGGACGAGGCGGCGGCCCTCGCGGTTGTGCTTGCAGCGCTTGTCCGCGCCCTCGCGGTCGACCGTGGCCGCGGCGTGGTTCGCGGCCTTGCGGATCTGGTCGGAGTTCTTGCCGGGCAAGCGCTCTTCCAGCAGAGCGTCGGCGGCGCGGGCGTTCTCGTCGGAGAGCCAGGCGGTCGCCGTGGCGACCTTCATCGCCCCGAACCCGTCCAGGCGGCCCTGGTCCATCAGGTGCAGAGTGCGGGGCAGCCGCGTGGTCAACGCGGTGGCCGTTTCGACCATCGCTGCCGCGTGACCGTCCACCATGGACAGTGCGAACGCGACTTCTTGGGCGGCGCTTCCCACGTTTTCGCGATGGCGGGCCAGCTGAGCCAGCGCGCGGTAGCGGATAGCTTCAAACTTCGCGATCACCGCGGAAGCGGCCTGCGCGACCGCGACAGAATCGTTGTCGTCCAACGTATTCAGTGCATTGTTGATGACCTCCATGGTGTCTGGATCGGCTAATTCCTCGAGTAGCGCCACGGTGGCGACCTGAGTTTCCACGCCGAGAACCTTACGACCGGCCACCGACAATTTTGGATTCGCGAAAGCCGTTGTCGAAATACGGTAATGATCACGGAGCGGGTGGCGCCAATTCGACGCGGTTGCGACCGCCCTGCTTCGCGCGGTACAGGGCCATGTCGGTGGCGACGAGGAGATCGTCGACGCTGGAGATGTTGTCGGCCGGGTACAGCGCCCCGCCGATCGACACGGTCAGATCGGTCAGCACGGTGTCGCGATCGGGGAGGGCGACCGACACCACCGCGACCTGGTGCCGGATCCGTTCGGCGACCTGGCGCAGCGTCTCTTCGCTGTGGACGTCCGGGATGACGATCGCGAACTCCTCACCGCCCCAGCGTCCGCAGACGTCCTGTTCCCGGATCTCGGCGCGCAGCGCGTCGCCGACGGCGCGCAGGACGAGGTCGCCGTTGGGGTGACCGTAGGTGTCGTTGATCGTCTTGAAGTTGTCGAGGTCGAGGAAGAGCACGCCGAGCTTGCGGCCGGCGCGGGTGCGGCCGAGTTGCTCTTCGGCGAGCTGGCGCCAGCGGCGTTTCGTGACGAGGCCGGTGGTGGCGTCGGTGTGCGCGTCGCGCCGGTACTGGGTCAGGAGCAGACCGCGGTGCAGGGCGACCAGTGCGATGACGACGCCGACCAGTACGAGCGGGTTGGCCTGGACGAGGACGACGGCCGTCACCAGGCCGAGGCCGAGCGCGCCCGCTTCGAGGATTTGGTCGCCGAAGCCGGAGAAGAGTTCGCCGATCGACTTCGGCGGCGACGAGAGCGCGATCGCGATCATCACCAGCACGGTGTTGATCGCCCAGCGGAGGGCGGCGGCCACGATGATGACGGCGAGGTCACCGAGCCCGGCGAGCAGGCCGGAATCGGGCGAGCCGGGGTAGTGGCGCATGCCGAGACTGAGGACGACGACGGCGGCCTGCGTACCGCACAGCACCGTCGCGGCGGAGAAGATCCACCGATGGGGGAGCACCGGTCGCTGGTGTGGCCAGATCCTCAGCCATGCGATGGTGTAGGTCACCACGACCATCGCGGCGGCGAGCACCGGCGGCAGCGCGATGACGGCGGCGACGCTCCAGACCGCCTTGGTGTCGACGTAGGCGACCGACGGGGCCCTGTCGTACTCCCGTTGGCGTTCGATCTGCCGGGTGCCCTCGATCGCGATGGCCGCGCACAGCGTCAAGACGCCGAACCGGACCAGGTCGGTGCCGGTGACCGGGACGAGCCGGGCCGTGGCGGCGGTCGAGAGGACTGCGATGAGATTCACGACCAGCACGTAGGAACGCACAGGTCGCGGCAGGCTCCATAGGTGCCAGGCCTTGAGCCGCCGCCGCGCGCCACCGAGTCGTCCGTTCACGCACCCTCTTCCGTCGGTGATCTACACCGTAATCGAACCGGGACTGCGACGACCGTCGTTGTCCGGACGATAAGAAGCGCGGCCGCGAATTCCCCCGGACAGCCCAACCGAAACGAGGGAGGTGTACCGATGCAGGACAACAACTGGTGAGTTATTTGCCGGATTCATCGCTATTTCGAGGGAGGTGAACATCATGCGTGACAACAACTGGACGACCCGTCGTGACAACAACTGGACGTGATGATCGGCCTTGGTCAGGAACCGTGCTCACCAACGGGTGTCGTTCCGCCCGCCGGGCCGACGGGATCCGCGTGATCCTCCGGGCCGCGGCGGGACGACACCGCCCGTGACCAGCCGATTCCGGCGACGCCCGCGACAGCCACGCCCGCGGACGCCGCGACGGTGACCACGGTGGTGGGCGCGACGACCTGTGCCAGCAGCCCGGCGGCGGCGATCCCCGCCGCCTGTGCCGCCCGCAACGCCGCGATCGCGACCCCGATCACCTGACCGCGATGGTCGGGTGGCGCGGCGAGGCTGTACTGCGTCTGGGTGATCATGTCGTGCGCGGAGAACATCCCCGAGATCGTCCACAGCACGACGATCGTGACCAGGCCCGGCGCCCAGCCGGTCGGGATCAGCACCAGGCTGCTCGCCACCGCGAGCACGCCCAGCACCCGGACCTGCCGTTCCCGCGGGATCCGGCTCAGCAGGATCCCGCCGAGCACCGAGCCGACCGGGTTCGCGGCCAGCAGCCACGGCAGCGCGCCCGCGCCGCCCAGTTCGGCGGCGACAGGGACGGCGAGGCCTTCGGGTACCACGTAGAACCCGCAGCAGCAGGCGATGAGCAGCAGCCACCGCAGCCTGCGGTCACGGGCGACCAGACGGCAGCCGGCGATCAGGGACGGGCGCCGGTGATGACGCGGTGTCGAGGGCGGGTACCGCTCCAGCCCGAAGCGGAGCATGAGTGCCGAGAGCGCGAACGTCCCCGCGTCGATCAGCAGCGCGCCGGGCACCCCGAGGCCGGTGACGACGGCGGCGCCCGCGCCGAAGCCCACCACGAGCCCGGCCTGGTACGTGGAGGAGATGACGGCCTGGCCGACGACCAGCCGGTCCGGGTCGAGCAGATCCGGCAGGAGCGCCTGGCGGGCCGCGTAGAACGGGCCCGCCATGAGCTGCACGGCGAACAGCAGCGCGGCCGCGGCGGGCAGTGGCAGACCGGGGACCGCCATCAGCGCGATCAGGACCGCGCGGCCGACGTCGGTCACCACCATCACGGTGCGCCGCGAGAAGCGGTCCGCGATGCCGCCCAGTGCGCCACCGAGGAGGTCGGGCACGAACGTCAGCGCGTACGCGGCCGAAGCCCATCCCGCCGACGACGTCCGGTCGAACACCAGCACCGTGAGCGCGACCCTGGCCAGCTGGTCACCGGCGACCGAGAGCAGATGCGCGAGCCAGATCCGGCGGAATCCGGCGACCGCGAAGACACTGCGGAACGACGCCGCCCGGGCTGGCATGCGCTTCAGGCTGTCGTGAGGCGGCCACTTTGCGCAACCCCGTGAGGAAATTCGAAAAATATCCGGGTCGATGTCGAACCGTCGCGTCTCCGCTCGACGTGTCAGTAGAGAGGCAGTAAAGACCGAGGACGGAGAATCCGATGTCGCATTCACTGGGCCCGCTGGCGAACAACCTGGCCGCCTACGCCATCTACTCGACCGCGCAGACCGAGATGCGCCACGCGTACAAGCTGATCGAGGCGGGCGACTACCTCGGCGCCGCCGCGGAGATCGATTCCGCCGCGCACGCCGCCGAGGTGCTCGCCCGCGCCACCTCCGAACTGGACGCCGAGCGCTCCGAACGATGGCTCAGAGTCGTCGTCGCCCGGAAGCGGTTCGCCGAACAGGCCAGGGAGCGGGCCTCGGACACCGCCCTGCCGCTCGCCGCCTGATTCAGCCCGCCGGATAGGCCGAGCCGATCCAGGCCTCGTCCACGCGCAGCCTGTCGACGCCGTGACCGTCGACCTTCTCGAGCCGCACATGACGCGCCGTCGTCACCGGCAGGTCGATGAACTGCACGCCCCGATGATTGGGCAGCGAACCGGTCTTCACCGGTGAGCCCCAGTTCTTCCCGTCCGCGCTGACGTAGACCCGGTAGTTCTTGATCCGCGCCGAATTCGACGCCGGGTACGTGGTCGAATCCTCACGCTGGTTGATCCCGAGGTACTGGATCCGTTTCGGCGCGCCGAGGTCGAAGCGCAGCGACACCGGTTCTGCCGAAGTCGCGTCCCAGTAGGTGGCGTAGTCGCCGTCCGCCGCGGCCTGCGCCGGATGCCCGCCACCGGAGGCGCTGGCGCTCATCGTGTACGACGACGCCGGGTAGACGCCCTCGCGGCCGCCGGTCTCGACCTTGAACACCGTGTCGTACTGATCCCACGACGAGATCCCCGACAGCGTGAGCCTGCCGCCCGCCTGACTGTGCGCGACGACCGTGCCGGTGCGCAGGTCGGTCACCCGCTTGACCTTGTATCCGTTGTCCCGCAAGGTAAGTGTGCTCCCCGAGGGTTTGGTGAGCACATGGAGGTAATGCTTGTCCGGATCGGTTTTGGACACCGTCGTCACGCCGTGCGCGCCGTCGTTCCAGAAGCCCGGCTTGAATCCTCCGTGGTCGTAGCCGCCGCCGTAGGTGCCTTCGACGGATTCCCGGATCTTGCCGAAGAACCCGGCGGCGAAGTCGTTGAACGCCTCCTGGTTCGACGGGAACCGCCCGTTCACCATCGCGGTCTCGGCCATCAGGGACTTGACGTCGGAGCCCTTGTTGGTCAGGTAGCGGCCGAGGGTGAGCTTGTAGTCGACCGCGGAGTTCGAACCGCTGTACCACCAGGCACCGGAACTGGGGAGCTTGAAGCACGCCTCGATCAGCCGCGGCGCGGCGGTGTAGACGGCCTGCGGGTAGTCGTAGGCCGGGGTCATCCCGGTCTTCTGCTCGTTGCTGATCGTGTCCATGATCGGCGTGTCTTCGTTGTTGTTGCTCAGCAGGTAGTCCGGCCGGTCCCGGCGGACGCGTTCGTAGAGGCCGTTGCGCTCCCAGTAGGCGTTGTCGTTGTCGATCCAGAACCCGGCCAGATCGGGGTAGCGCCGCATGATCTCGACGAAGTTGTCGTAGCCGAATTCCCCGAAGCCGTCGCGGGTGTGCAGGTCCACCTGTTTGCCCTTGTACTTCGAGTACGCGGACGAGTTCAACCAGCTCTTGCCCGAGCCGAGACCTTCGTTGTACCACTGGGGATCGTCGGTCATGTAGTTGATGACCTTGATCCCCTCGGCCTTGCCCGCGGCGATCAGTTCACCGAGGAAATCCCTTGTGGTGGAACAACTTCCCGGTACGGCCGACGGCCACGCCCTGGCGTAGCCGAGTTTGCTGTGGAACGACGCCAGCACGACGTACTGCGCGTGCAGCTTCTTCGCTTCGCCGATCCAGTACTTCGCGTCCCATCCGCCGTCGGTGACGGCCTTTTCCCAGGCGGCGCAACTGGTGTAGCCCGGCGAAGTGCGCATTCCCCAGTGCAGGAACAGTCCCGCGGTCGAGGCGCGTAACCAGCTCTGGCGGGGATGGTTCAGTTCGGCGTTCGCGGGAGTGAGTCCCGCGAAGAGCAGGATGACGGCGAGGAGAACGGACAAGGTCTTGCGCAGCACGAGCTTGCCTCCTGACGACGTCCCCTACGGCGGGAGAAGACGTGCTCGGTGATGGGTACGGCCATGGTCGCCGTGCGGCCCCGTCACCGGCAAGAGGCGTTCCCGCTCAACGGAAAGCGCGTCGATAGGTGGCCGGGCTGACGCCCGTCGTGCGCTTGAACCGGTCGCGGAACGAGGTCGGCGAACCGAAGCCGACCTCGGCGCCGATCCGCTCGACGGCGTACTGGGTGGTCTCCAGCAGATGCTGCGCCTGCCGGACGCGGGTCCGGTGCAGCCATTGCAGCGGCGTTGTCCCGGTCTGTTCGCGGAAGTGCCGGATCAGCGTGCGGGTGCTCATCCCGGCGCGGGCGGCGATATCGGCCAGGCTGAGGTCGCGCGCGAGGTTTTCCTGCATCCACAGCAGGGTGGGTTCCAGCGCCGAGCCGCGGGGAGCCGGGGGATGCCGCAACGCGATGAACTGGGCCTGCCCGCCTTCGCGTTCGAGCGCCATCACCGAAAGGCGGGCCGCGTCGGCCGCGATCGCCGCGCCGTGATCGCGGCGGATCAGGTGCAGGCACAGATCCAGGCCCGCGGCGGCACCCGCCGACGTCAGGATCTGCCCGTTGTCGACGTAGAGCACGTCCGGGTCGACGTCGATGGCCGGGTGGGCCTCGGCGAGCAGCCCGGCGGCGACCCAGTGCGTGGTGGCGCGGAGGCCGTCGAGCAGGCCCGCGGCGGCGAGAATGAAGGTGCCGGAACAGATCGACGCGATCCGCGTGCCCTTCGCGGCCGCCGAGGTGAGCGCGTCCCGGACGGCCGGAGACAGCGGCCGCGTGGGTTCGGCGGTGCCGGGGACGATGACCGTGTCGGCCTCGGCCAGCCGCTCCAGGCCCCACGGTGCGCGCAAGGTGAAGTGCCCGGCGTCGACCTCCGGGTGTTCGGCGCAGATGAGCACCCGGTAGCCCGCGCCACCGTCCGGCAGCCGTGTCCTGGTGAAGACCTCGATGGGGGTCGACAGGTCGAACGGGATCACCTGGTCCAGCGCGAGCACGGCGACGGTGTGCATGCCCGGAACCTACCGCGCCGATGGCGGGATCCCGGTGGAAGGCGTCGTTCACGCCACTGGGAGTGGGCACCGCCGCGTCCTAGCGTCGAGCCATGATGATCATCGCGCCGATTCTGGTCGGCCTCGGCTACGTCGTGCTCATGTCGCTCATCCACGAACCGCACCGCCGTCGCTTCAACGCGATCATGGTGGCGGGTGCCGGTGCCGCCTACCTGAGTGGCGGCGGCCTCGGGATCTGGGAGTTCGCGTTCGCCGCGGTGGTGACCTACGTGGCCTATCGCGGCCTCGATTCGTGGACGTTCATCGGGATCGCCTGGCTGCTGCACACCGGCTGGGACGTCGTGCACCACCTGAAGGGCGCTCCGATCATCCCGTTCGCGGAGCATTCCTCGTTCGGCTGCGCGATCTGCGACCCGGTGATCGCGATCTGGTGTTTCGCGGGCGGGCGCTCGGTGACGGATTTCGTCCGCGCCCGGGCCGGTTCCCGTTCGGCTGAGCGGGCCCCGTCACTCCGTCCTTGACCTTGACATCGTGACAAGGTCTTCACTGGAGCGCAGGAGGTGATCCCCATCAACACGACACAGAGGACGTCACCGGACCTGCGCCTGCTCGACGCGCTGGGTTCCGAGAACTCGTCGACGCGGCTCCAGGCGGCGCTGGCGGCCGGGACGGAACCGGACACCCGGTTCGTCGGCCCGCTCGTGGCGCGGTGCGCGATCGAGCCGGACTTCTACGTCCGGGACATGCTGACCTGGGCGCTGACCCGGCTGCCCGCGGCGAGCACGGTGCCGGCGCTCCTGGCGGAGCTCGGTTCCGGGGTCGCCCAGGCCCGGAGCCAGGCGTTGCACACGCTGTCCAAGATCGGCGACCGCGCCGCGTGGCCGGCCATCACCCGGTCGCTGCTGCACGACGCCGACGACGAGGTCGCGCGCAGTGCGTGGCGGGCCGCCGTGGTCCTCGTCCCGGACGGGGAGCGGGCGCGGCTGGCCGGTGAGCTGGCCACCCGGTTCGGCCGGGGTGACCGGACGGTGCGGCTGAGTCTCAGCAGGGCGCTCGTCGCGCTCGGAGACGCGATCGGGCCCGTCTTGCGGACGGGCCTGGCGAGTGCCGACCCGGAGGTGTCCGCGCACGCCCGCGCCACGGAGCGGCTCCTGCGCGATCCGGACGCCGGATTCGACGAGTCGAAACGGATCGTCGCGCTGGGCCCGGAACGAGCGGGGGGAGCTTGATGCTGATCGGTGAGGTGGCGCGCCGCTCGGGGGTGAGCAGCCGGATGCTCCGGCACTACGACTCCCTCGGGCTGGTGCGGCCGACCGGCCGCACCGTCGGCGGCTACCGCGAATACGCCGAGGAGGACATCCGCCGGATCTTCCACGTGGAGAGCCTGCGGTCACTCGGCCTGTCGCTGCGCCAGATCGGACGTGCCTTGGCGGATCCCGCCTTCGAGCCGTCCGATCTGGTCGGCGACCTCATCCGGCGGACCGAGGAACGCCTGAAACGGGACCAGGAACTGCTCGACCGCCTCCGCGCTGTCGACGGCTCGGCACCCACGGGCTGGGAAGGGGTCCTGCGCATCGTCGAGCTCCTGCACGGGCTCAACTCGCCCCACGCCGCCCGGCGGCAGCAGGCCGTCCTGGCCCCGGCCGACGACGTGCCGGTGCCCACGGAGGTACTGGCCGGCGCGGTCCTCGCGGAAGCCGATCCGAACGTCGCCGGGGCACTGAGGTGGGCTCTCGCGAGGGCGGGCGGCGACGGCGTGACGAGTCTGGTTTCCGGCGTGCGTTCGGCGGACGTCGAGGTCCGGCGGCGCGCGGTGCTCGCCCTCGCCGGGATGCCCGGTGACGAGGCGACCGCCGCACTGGCCGAGGTACTCGGCGACCCGGATCCGGCGGTCCGCGCCCGCGCCGCGCTCGCCGTGGGTTCGCGGGGCGAGGTCGCGGCCGTGCCGTCGCTCGTCCGCATGGTGGTCGAGGGCACCTCCGACGTGGAGGCGGCGGAGGTCCTCGGGACCTTGGCGCGCGACGCCGGCTGCGCGGACCGGATCATGAGCGCGTTGACCGGCGAGCTCGCCGCGCCCGCCGCGGCCCCCGCGTCACGGATCCGCCTCACGCAGGCCCTCGTCGAGATGCCGCCGGACCTCGTGCTGGGCGTGCTGCGGAAGCTGGCCGAAGACGACGATCGCACCGTCGCCCTGCTCGCCTCGGCCCTCGCGGGAGCACTCGGCTCACCCGGGTGAGATGGCTTGGCCGCTGGGCCGATCGATGCGAACATATGTTCTATGCCGCCCGAGGGTCCCATCCTGCACGCCGACCTGGATTCGTTCTACGCGTCGGTCGAGCAGCGTGACGACCCGAGCCTGCGCGGACGGCCGGTCATCGTCGGCGGCGGCGTCGTGCTGGCGGCCAGTTACGAGGCCAAGGCGTACGGCGTCCGCACGGCGATGGGCGGCGGCCAGGCACGGCGGCTGTGCCCGGACGCGATCGTGGTCCCGCCGCGGATGCACGCGTACTCGGAGGCGAGCAAGGCGGTCTTCGCGGTCTTCGACAACACGACACCGCTGGTGGAGGGCATCTCGATCGACGAGGCCTTCCTCGACGTCGGCGGGCTGCTGAAGATCGCGGGCACGCCGAGCCGGATCGCCGCGAAACTGCGCCGGGACGTGCTGGAGCAGGTCGGGCTGCCGATCACCGTCGGCGTCGCCCGGACGAAGTTCCTCGCGAAGGTGGCCAGCGGCGTCGCGAAACCCGACGGCCTCCTCGTCGTGCCGCACGACAAGGAACTGGAATTCCTGCACCCGCTGCCGGTCGAACGGTTGTGGGGCGTGGGCAAGGTGACGGCGCAAAAGCTGCGCGAGCGCGGCGTGACCACCGTCGGCCAGATGGAGGGATTCGGGGAGAAGGAACTCGTCCGGCTGCTCGGCCGCGGCGTCGGCGTCCACCTGCACGCCTTGTCCCACAACGACGATCCGCGGCGGGTGCGGACCGGTCACCGCCGCCGCTCGATCGGGGCGCAGCGCGCGCTCGGGAGCAGGCCGCGTTCCCCCGCCGAACTCGACGCGACGCTGCTGACGCTGGCCGATCGCCTCGCCCGGCGACTGCGCGCGGCGCACCGGGTGTGCCGGACGGTCGTGCTGCGCCTGCGGTTCGCCGACTTCACCAAGGCGACGCGTTCGCACACGCTGCCGGAGGCGACCGAACACACCGGCGCGATCGTCGCGGCGGCCCGCGAACTGCTCGCCGCCGCGAGACCGCTGATCGACGAACGCGGGCTCACCCTGATCGGCCTCGCGCTCACGAACCTGTCGTCGGACGACGCGATCCAGCTGGTCCTGCCGTTCGGGGCGAAGCCGAGGGACACGCTCGACTCGACGCTCGACACCGTCCGGGACCGCTTCGGGACGAAGTCCATCACGCGGGCGGTGCATCTCGGGCAGGCCGAGGAGCCGTGGGTGCCACTGCTGCCGGACTGACCCCGTCGCTAGGGTGTCCCGGTGGCGGAAGTCGAGATCTACACCGATGGCGCGTGCAGCGGGAATCCCGGCCCCGGCGGCTGGGGCGCGGTCCTGCGGTACGGCACGGTCGAGAAGGAGATCTACGGCGGGGATCCCGGGCCCACCACGAACAACCGGATGGAGCTGACCGCGCCCATCGAGGCGCTGGAAAGCCTGAAGCGCCGGGTCACGGTGAACATCTACACCGACAGCACCTACGTCCGGAACGGCATCACCAGCTGGGTGCGGAACTGGAAGAACAACGGCTGGATGACCTCCGCCAAGACCCCGGTCAAGAACGCCGACCTCTGGCGCCGCCTCGACGAAGCCGCCTCGCGGCACGACGTCGAATGGCACTGGGTCAAGGGCCACGCCGGGCATCCGGAGAACGAGCGAGCGGACCGGCTCGCCGTCCGGGGCGTGGAAGAGGTCGTGGGGCGACCCGTGGTCCAGCCCGGCGAGCGGTCCGCTCGGCGTCGTTAAGAAGGGGTCGTCAGCAGCTGACGTTCACCTTCGCGCTCTTGGCGAAGGACACGTGGACGTGGTCCATGTGGTTGGCGGTCGCGCCGCCGCGGTCCTCCATGGTGTCCCAGCCGCTGCCGTCGTTGTAGCGCTGGCGCCAGATGACGTAGGTGACGCCGAAGTCCTTCTGGTTGGCCAGGATGTAGTCGGCGATGGCGTTGCCGGTGGCGGTGTCGACCATGAAGTCCAGCGCGAGGCCGGACGGGTGGTCGCTGGCGTTCGCGCGGCCCGCGACGCCGCCGATGTTCGTGACACCGAACTTCGCCTTGATGTGGTTGCCGACCTGGGCCACATGCGGTTTGGTGCCGGCGAGGCTGGTCGAACACGAGGCCGTCGCGGCGGGCACGGTCTTCTTCACCGGGGCGGGCGCCTTGGTCGACGTCGTCGGCTTCGGGGGAGCCGCGGTGGTCGAGGGGGGCGGTGCCGGGCTGGAGGGCGGGGTACTGCTGGTCGACGGCGGGGGAGTCACGCTGGAGACCGGGGGAGCCTGCAGCGCGAGCGCGGCACTGGCCGCTTCGACGTCAGGGGATCCTGCGGTGGTCAGCCACATCGACGCCGGGAGCGCCGTGGCGACGGCTGCCGCGATACCCGCGGGGAGCTTCCACTGCGGAGCCTTTTTCTTGCGATGTCTGCCGGCCATTTCTCTGATCACTCACCACTTCGGGGACGGGAACTCGCGTCGGGGGCCGCGAGCTCCGGGCAACATTACGAAATGGACACGGCAAAGTCACGTGCGAGTGTGCTCGCCCACAGTTACCTTGATCGGTGAACCGAACAGGGCTGACATCCGTACAGCCTCAAGAGCGCGTTTCTGTGAGCACTGTGAGTGACGAATTCAGCCGGCCTTGCAGCTCTGGAAGTACAGCGTGCCGTCCGGCGAGGTCACGGTCATCCCCTGGGCGCGCGGAGCCCGTCCCGTCGCCGCCGTGGCCGAGATCGCGGTGCAGACCAGCTGGTTGAGGGCCTGGTCGGAGAATTTGCGCACGCTGAACGGCAGAGCCATGGACGGCGGGTCGTTCGAGTACACCTCGACCCGTCCCACCTCGGGCGGAACGAACGTGGTGAGTCCCTGCGCGGCCTCCCGCTCCGTCGGCCCCTTCAGCAGCATCGTGATCGCGCCTTCGGGGGAGATGAAGCCTTCGGTGGGCCGGGTCACCGGGACGACCCGGCCGTCGGAGACGAAGTACAGCGTCAGACCGGTGAGCACCGCCGGGCCGGTGGTGGCGCGCATCGACGGTCCCGGCCCGGCCGGGACGACCCCGGTCGGCTGCACTCCGCAGGCCGCCACCAGTGTCGCGGCCGCGAGGGCGGGCAGCATCCGCGTCTTCCTCATCGCGTCCCTCCCTCGGCCCGGTGCGGCAGGCGCAGGACGAACCGGGCACCGTGCCCGGTGTTGGCCGCCGTGATGTCGCCGCCGTGCAGGCGGGCGTTCTCCAGCGCGATCGCCAGGCCCAGCCCGCTGCCCTCGGACCGGGCACGGGCGGTGTCGGCCTTGGTGAACCGGTCGAACACATGCGGCAGGACCGCGGGGTCGATCCCCGGGCCGTGGTCGTCGACCTCCAGCGTGACGCCGTCGCCGTCGGCGCGCAGGCGGACTTCGACCGGGGCGGCGCCGTGCCGGAGCGCGTTGCCGACCAGATTCGCCACGATCAGGTCGACCCGCCGCCGGTCGACGCGGGCGAGCACCCCCTCCGGCAGGTCGGTGACCAGGTCTTCGCCTTCGTGCCAGCCGCGGGCGTCGAGGCTGTCCCGGATCGCCGTCGCGAGATCCCATTCGTCGAGCACGAGTTCGGCGCGGCCCGCGTCGAACCGGGAGATCTCGACCAGGTCCTGGACGAGCCGGGTCAGCCGCCGGGTCTCGCCCGAGACCAGCCGCGCCGCGACGGCGGTGTCCGGCGGCAGCGCCTCGGCGTCCTCGTCCAGGACGTCGGTGACCGCGTTCATCGCCGCGAGCGGGGTGCGGAGTTCGTGCGAGACGTCGGCCACGAACCGGCGCGCGTCGGCCTCCATGGCTCTCAGCTCGCCGACCGTGCGTTCCAGTTCGGCGGCGGTGTTGTTGAAGGTGGTGACCAGTTCGGCCAGCTCGTCGGATCCCTTGGCGGGCAGCCGGACGTCGAGCCTGCCTTCGCCGAGCTGGGCGGCGGCGGTGTTGAGCGCGCGGACCGGCCGCAGCACCTGTCTGGCCGCGAGGAGGGCGAGCGCGACGGCCAGCGGCAACGCCAGCGCGGCCGTCTGCCAGGCGGATTTCGCGAGTTCCTCGATGGCTTGCTGCTGCTGGACGAGCGAGGTCAGCGAGTACACCTCGATGCCGGTGGGCCCCATCGTCCCGTCCGGCTGCCGTTCCAGCACCGGCAACCCGACCAGGAGTTCCGGGGTGGCGTCGCGATTCAGCCGCTGGAACTGGATGCGGTTGTCGTGGGCGACCGTCTCCCGCAGCTCGGGCGAGAACGTGGTCAGGTCCGGGCCGTTGCCCGAGCGCAGGTCCCGGTAGACCGCGACGGCGTTCAGCCGCAGGCTTCCGGCGAAGTCGTTGAGCTGTTCCTGGGTCGGCGGCGTGGACAGCGGACGGCCGTAGGTGGCGACCCGGTCCTTCAGCTGGTTCATCGCCGCGTTCTGGACCGCTTCGAGGATGGCGTTGCGGGCCGAGACATAACTGGCCCCCGCCGCGGCCGCCGCCCCGATGATCGTCATCACCGCGAAGGCCAGGATGAGCCGGGGCCGCAGGCCGGAGAGCAGCTTCATGAACGGCCGAACCGGTACCCGAAGCCCCGGACGGTCTGGACGTGGTCGGGTTTCGCGGGCACGTCCTCGATCTTCGCGCGCAGCCGCTGGACACAGGCGTCGACCAGCCGGGAATCGCCGAGGTAGTCGTGATCCCACACGGCGGAGAGGATCTGCTGGCGGCTGTAGACCTGGCCGGGTGTGCGCGACAGTTCCAGCAGCAGTTTCAGCTCGGTCGGGGTGAGCGAGACCGGCGCGCCGTTCTTCGTGACCACCAGCCCGGCCCGGTCGATGACCAGCCCACCGTGCCGTTCCTCGGCCGGGTCCTCCTCGCTCGCGGGTTTCTCGCTCACCGCGCGCCGCAGCACCGCCCTGATCCGCGCGTCGAGCACGCGGGGTTCGATCGGTTTGGTCACGTAGTCGTCGGCGCCCGCCTCCAGCCCGGCCACGATGTCGAAATCGTCGCTGCGGGCGGTCAGCATGATGATCGGCACCTCGCCGGCCGCGCGGATGCGGCGGCAGGTCTCGAAGCCGTCGATCCCCGGCAGCATCAGATCCAGCACGACGATGTCGGGCTGGAACACCCGCAGCTTCTCCAGCCCGAGTTCACCGCTCTCGGCGGTGTGGACGGTGTGCGCCTGACGGCGCAGCGCGAGTTCCAGACCCTCCCGGACGGACGCGTCGTCTTCGATCAAAAGGACACTTGCCACGCCGCCATTATTCGGATATCGCCGCGCGTGTGCGACTCGGCTCGATCTTGTAGCAGAACCATGACATTGTCCGGACCTCTCCGCTAAACGCCGTGGGGACAGTGGGACCCATGGCCGTACTCACCCACGAAACGAAGCCGACCCCCGCCCACCGTCCCGCGCCCGGACGGCACGCCGAGGCCAGGCTCACCCTGTCCAGGGCCGTGTTCCAGCTCGCCACCGGACTGGGACTGGCCGCCGCGTTCGTCGTGACCTACGTGCTGTTCGTGCACACGTCGGCCGGACAGCTCGCGGAGAACGGCGTAGTCCGCAGCGCGCAGTCCGGCCGCTGGTCCACAATGGACTGGGCGGGACCGTTGCGGGAGCAGGACATGGTGCTGGTGCTCGGCGCGGCCGCCATCGTGCTGGTCGGCTTGGCCCTCCTCCGACGCAAACCCGGTCTCCTCGTTCCCGCGCTGAGCGTCCTCGTACTCCCGCTCGTCACCGCACAGCTGCTCAAGCTGTACCTGCTCGAACGCCCCGAACTGCCCGACGGCGGCTACGGTCCCGGGCACAACAGTTTCCCGAGCGGCCACGTCAGTGCCGCCATGGCGATCCTGATGGCGCTCACTTTTGTTCTGCCCCAACGGTTCCGCCCGGCGATCATCGGGACGGGCGGTATCGCCGTCGCCTGGGTCGCGTCGTCGACCATCGCGCTGGGCTGGCACCGGCTGAGCGACACGGCGGGCGCCTGCCTGCTGGGGGCGTCGTTCGCCTGCCTCCTCGCCGCCTGGCTGACCACGCGGCGCCGGGACCTCCGCCGCACGCCCGCCGTCCTCGTGGCCCTGGCCACCGTGGCGCCGACCGGGATCGTGCTGATCGGGTTCGCGGTGCTGAACACCGCGACCGCCGGTGCCGCCCAGTTCGTCGCCGCGCTGGTGCTGGGCGCGCTGTCCGCGGTGGGCATCGTGCTGGTCACGCTGTGGCCGCTGCGCGGGTCCGCGTTCGAACGGCGGACCGGGGTGGAGACCCGGGTCGTCGACGACCTGCTCGAAACCCGCCTCGTGCAGCGCCCCGAACGCATCTAGAGGACTAAATGCGTGGGGTCGTCACTCCCGGCGCGAGTCGCCTGCCCGGCTCAGCGGCGAGGTCGGGGCCCTGGGCGAGGGTGGTTCGGGCGCGGAAGACGCCGAAGGGGCCAGAACGACCCGGTTCCGCCCGGCCCGCTTCGCCGCGTACATCGCCGAGTCCGCCGCACGGAACAGCTCGCCGTAATCCGTCGAGTGCTCGGGCGAAAGCCCGACGCCGATCGACACCGTGCAGCCGTGGATCGGGCCCACCGCGCGGGGTTCGTTGGTGGCGTGCCCGCTGGCGAGTTCCGTCAGCCCGGTGATCGCGGTCTTGGCTACGGCCTCCCGAATCCGCTCGGCGACCCGCATGGCCTCCTCGCGGGTGGTGTCCGGCAGCAGTACCGCGAACTCCTCGCCGCCCCAGCGCCCGACGACGTCGGAAGCGCGGGTGTTCTGCCGGAGTACCGCGCTGACGCAGCCGAGCACGATGTCGCCGCCGGAATGCCCGTACTTGTCGTTCCACTGCTTGAAATGATCCAGGTCCAGCATGAGGAACGCCGTCGGCCGCCGGTCGGTCTGGTCTTCGAGCAGCCTCAACGCCGCGGGCGCGTGGAAGGAGTCCTCGGTCAGCAGGCCGGTCTTCCGGTCGCGCTGGCTGCGCGCGATCGTGTCCGCCAGCGCCTGCGAGAGCCGGGTCGAGCGCAGCGCGACGCCGATCATCACCAGCGGCACCAGCGCGATGTTGACCGCGCCGAGGATCGTGGTGCACGCGGCGAGTTGCAGCGCGTAGACGAAGTCCGCGTTGTCGGCCCAGCTGCCGATCAGTTTCTGCCGTCGCCAGCCGCCCCAGGCCAGGCCGCGCGCGATACTGATCAGGAGGGTCTGCGACGCGAAGTACCAGAGGGCGGTGCCCACCAGCGCGACGGCGGCGAACAGGATGTCGCCGGGCCGCTGGGGGAGCGTGCCCGATTCGAGCCAGGTGTGCAGCGCCGTCAGTTCGATGATCGTGTGCACGCCGAGGATGGACGCGGCGTGCGCGGCGGTGGTGAACAGGAAGGTCGTCATCGCCTTGTGCGCGATGGAGTAGCGCTGGACGCGGACCATCAGCAGCAGCGTGAGCGAGTAGGCGGGCGGCAGCAGGACGGCCGCGCTGCCCAGCCAGACCGCGGTCTGGTCGATGTGCTCGCCGCGCCGGTCGTCGGCGCGCCGCTGTTCCTCGGGATGCTGGGTCTGGACGAGGTACCAGATGGCGCAGCCCGCGATCACGCCGAAGCGGACGAGGTCCGTGGTGGTGGCGGAGGCCTTGAAAACGCTGTACAGCGCCCACCCGGCGACGGCGAGTTCGGTGCCGAGCATCCAGACGACGGCCGCGGGCGGCAGCCGCCACAGTTCCCAGCCCGCCGGATGCCGCAGGGTGTTCCAGGCACGGCTTCGCAGCCGCCAGACGCGGGCGGCGGCGAGCCCGACGGTGTCGGCGAACCCGCGGACCGACCCGGTCTCCCGCTCGGAGACCACGTCACGGTCACCGGTCTTCAGTTCCTCCCGTAGCCCGAAGTCGCTGACGAGGGCCACCTCCATCCGTTACGCACCGCACCCGCCTCGATCTTGCTGGTCACCACAAGAGGGTGACAGGGGGACCGCGTTGACGATCGCGTGAGACAGGGCAATACCTGCGTTCGCCGTACTCGGTGCCGCCACAAGCTGGCAGGGTGGCTCGTATGCCAGACGCCGCATACGACGCCGAAGCGGGCCCGGTCATGTTCGGGCCGGAATTCGACCGGGATCCCTCACCCGCCTACGAATGGCTGCGTGCGAACGCCCCGGCGTTCCGGCTTCCGCTGCCCGGCGACACCTGGACCTGGCTGCTGACCCGGCACGCGGACGTCGTCTCCGCGATGGCCGACCCCCGGTTGTCGAAATGCCCGTCCGTGGCCGCGGACCACTGGCGCAAGGCCAATCTCGGACTGCCCGCGGACCACCGGCCGACGCTCATCGGGCATATGAACAACGTCGAGGGCGACGAACACGCGAGGCTGCGGAAGGCGTGCGCCGGCGCGTTCGGGCCGCGGCGGCTGCAGCATATGCGTGACCGTACGCATCAGCTGGCGAACGAACTGCTCGACCCGATCCTGGAGCGCGGCGAGGGCGACCTCGTCGAGGATTTCGCCTACCCGCTGGGGATCCGGTCGATCTGCGAGCTGATCGGCATCCCGGACACCCTCCTGGACGAGGTCCGCCCGCCCGCGCTGGTGGTCGCCGCCGGCGACGTCACCGACATGCCGTCGATGCTGAAGGCGACCGACGACCTGGACGAACTGCTCGCCGGCGTCGTCGCGCGGAAACGGGCCGAACCCGGCGCGGACCTGATCAGCGATCTGCTCGCGCAGGAGGCCGCCGGAAAGCTCACCGAGGAGGAGGTCGCCGCGACGGCGTTCCTCACGCTGATCGCCGGGCACGAGACCACGATCAGTCTCATCGCGTCCACCGCGCTGACCCTCATCACGCATCCGGAGGAGGCGGCCCGCGTCCGCGCCGACGGCTCGCGGCTGACGCTCGTCATCGAGGAGGTCCTGCGTCGCGACACCCCGTTGCAGAACACCAGCTGGCGTTTCGTCACCGAGCCGATGGAACTGGCCGGGCGGCGTATGGAGGCGGGCGACCCGATCCTGTTGTCGTTGCTGGCGGCCAACCGCGACCCGGAGGTCCACCCCGAACCGCTCGCCTTCCGCCCGGGCGAGCGGCCGGTACGGCACGTGGCCTTCGGTCTCGGCCCGCATATCTGCATCGGCGCCGCGCTCGCGCGGATGCAGGCGTCCGCGGCGCTGGAGACGTTGTTCGACCGCGCACCGTCGATGACGCTGACCGTGTCCGAAGACCGGCTCGTCTGGTGGCCGAGCGCGATCACCCGCGGCCTGCACCACCTGCCGGTGACGCTCGGCTGAGCCACGTGCCCAGGTGGTCGTGAGTGGTAAGTGCCGTTCTAACGGCACTTACCACTCACGACCATCGTGTCCGAGGGCTAGGCCGAACCTTCGAGACGGCCTCGCAGCACGCTCGCCTTCCGGTCGTCGAGGTCCATGACGAGCTGGAGCGCGTCCCGCCAGGCCGCCCTCGCCGCTTCGGGGTTGCCCTGCGCGGCGAGCGCGCAGCCGCGTTCGTCGAGCGCGTCGGCCTGGCCCCAGACGTCGCCGCAGTTCCGGTAGGCGGTCAGGGCCTGCTCGCAGTACTCGAGCGCCTGCTCCAGGTCGCCGAAGCGGCGGCAGGTCCGGGCCAGCGGCACCAGCGCGAAGCCCATGCCGTGCTGGTCGGCGTCCTTCGCGTAGACGTCCAGGGCGCGACGGCCGTGGTCGAGGGCCAGGTCGCGGTCGCCGAGGTCGCGATAGGCGCGGCCGAGGTGGACCCGCGCGGTCGCTTCGCCGAGCTGGTACCCGATCCGCGCGTTCACCTCCACACTCTGTTCGACCAGGCGGACGGCTTCGGCGTAGTCCTCGCGTTCGTGCGCGATGTTGCCGAGACCCACCAGCGCCCAGCCGAGACTCGGGTTCTCGCCGATCTCGTCGGAGATGCCGACGGCCTGGCTGTACAGCTCGTGCGCGCGGTCGAGGTCGCCGCGCCGCCGGTGCGCCTCGGCGAGGTTGATCGCCGACCACGCCAGCCCGCCGAGGTCGCCGCCCGCCTTCGCGGACTCGATGGCCACGTCGTGGCTGGAGATCCAGGTCTGCCACGGCCTGCCGAGCAGGTGGTAGTCGAACATCTCCACCGGCAGCCGCCAGCCGATCTCGTACAGCCCGTGGTCCAGCGCCAGCCGCGCGACGCCGGTGATGCTCGGCATCTCCGACGCGCACCAGATGTAGGCCTCGTCGAAGGTGGCGAACCGCAACGGCTCGACGCCTTCGGGGGCGGGGCCGAGGTCGACGTGGTGGTCGCGGGCCGGGGTCAGCGTCCAGCTCGCCGCGTTGGCCGCGTAGAGGTACCAGTGGGTCAGCCGGGATACCGCCGCCTGCCGCTCGTCCCGCCATTGTCCGGCGGTGGCCTCTTCGGCGGCGTAGACGCGGAGCAGATCGTGGAACCGGTAGTACCGCGCGCCGACCTGCTGCACGAGATGCGCCTGGACGAGTTTGTCGACAAGGCGTCTCGCGTCGTGTTCGGGCAGTCCGGCGAGCGCGGCGGCCGCAGCGGCGGTGAACCGCGGGCCGGGGTGGAGGCCGAGCAACCGGAACATGCGGGCGGTGTCGGCGTCGAGCGCGCGGTAGGACCAGCTGAAGGCGGCACGGACCCCGACGGCGTCGTCGTCGACCGCGAGCAGTTCCAGCCGCCGTCCCTCGGCGACGAGTTCGCGGGCGAGGTCCCCGACGCTCTGGTGCGGATGGGTGGCGACCCGTTCGGCGGCGATGTTCACCGCCAGCGGCAGCGCCGCGCACAGCCGGACGAGCCTGCCGACGCCTTCGGGATCACCCGCCGCGCGTTCGTCGCCGATGAGGTCGGCCATGAGCCGCGTCGCTTCGAGATCTTCCAGTGGCTCCAAGGAAACCTGGACCGCGCCGCTGCCGACGACCAGGCCGGAGAGCCGTCGTCTGCTGGTGATCAGCACGGTGGTGTCCGGGGTGCCGGGCAGCACCGGCCGTACCTGGTGCGAGTCGAGGGCGTTGTCCAGTACGACGAGTGTGCGCTGGCCGCGCAGCAGACCGCGCAGGAGCGCGAGCCGCATGTGCTCCTCGGCGGGGATCCGGTCGGGGCGCACGCCGACGCAGCGGAGGAGATCGTCGAGGATGTCGGCGGGCTGGGCGGGGGAACCCGCCGCGTATCCGCGCAGATCCGACCAGAGGACGCCGTCGAATTCCTCCTGCCGCCGGTTCGCCCATTTCAGGACGAGCGCGGTCTTACCGACCCCGGGCGGGCCGGCCACGAAGACCACTTTGGCCGGTCCTTCGAACACTTTTTCG
This sequence comes from Amycolatopsis orientalis DSM 40040 = KCTC 9412, assembly GCF_000478275.1. GTDB lineage: Bacteria > Actinomycetota > Actinomycetes > Mycobacteriales > Pseudonocardiaceae > Amycolatopsis > Amycolatopsis orientalis. The sequence goes on along the minus strand of NZ_ASJB01000042.1, from coordinate 270,672 downwards.
TCGAGCAGCGCGAAGTGTTCTTCACGGCCGACGAAATGGCTCGGCGGCGGGGGAAGGTGAACGTAGGGTTCCGCGCGGGCGGCCTCGGCGAGCACGATGAGCGTCCCGCCCGCCTCCAGCGCGCGATCACAGGCTTCGGCGAATTCCGCGCTCGGCGGGGTGAGCCCCCGTTCGACCCGGCTGATGAGACTCTTGTCGACATAGGCGAGTTTCTGGAGTTCGCGCAGCGCCAGGCCTTTCGCCTGCCGCCGTTGCCGCAATGCGCGCCCGAACGCCCACGCGGCCGTCGAAACCGGCCGTGGTTCCGCCCGTGCTTTCCCGGTTTCCCCGGATCTGGCCGAGCCGGAATTCTCGGTCACCAGAAGCACCTTTCTCCCTGCTCCGCGGCAGATCGTGCCATACCGGCGCGACGGCGGGCAGGGCCATCTGCCGATTCGACGCTGGGCGGAATGGCTCCGCGCGCGACAACCTTCCCATTACATGGGTCACAACACGGCCACCGGGTGTGCGGAGAAGGAAAGAAAGCCTCCAAACTGTGCGAGAACGCGCCCGTTCCCCACCGGTGCGCCCGTCGAGAGGGAGGTGGATCATGCGCGACCGTGAAATGTGAGCAGGCCCTGTTCCGCCTTGCGAGCAACCGGGCGAGTACTGATCTCCTCGGAGCCGGTCGTGGTCGCCTTCCCGGCGGCCACGGCCGTGACCGTTCGGAACATGTAGCACCCCTTAACGTCGGTGAAGATCTTTTCACTTGTCCTGTCGGGTTCGCCGAGGCAGCTTGGAGAGGTATCGAGCAGCCCGGCGAAAGGATCAACGTGAGCATCGGCGCGCCAGGAACCCTGGTCCGGATGGGCGTTCTCGCCCTCCTGTGGGGATCGGGATTCCTGTGGATCAAACTCGCGTTGACCGGGCTGTCGCCCATCCAGGTCACCGTCGTCCGCTGCGCCCTCGGCGCGGCCGTCCTCCTCGTGCTGAGCCGCTGGGCCGGACAGCGCCTTCCGCGGGGCCGCCGGATCTGGGGCAGGCTGCTCGTCGCCGCCTTCTTCTGCAACGCCTTGCCGTTCGCGTTGTTCAGCATCGGTGAACTGACCGTGGATTCCGGGGTCGCCGGGGTGATGAACGCGACGACCCCACTGTGGTCGTTGCTGATCGGCATCGGGATCGGCGGCGAACGCCGCGTCACGCCGGTCCGGGTCGGCGGGCTGGTCCTCGGTTTCGCCGGGATCCTGCTGATCTTCGCGCCGTGGCAGAAGAGCGGCCTGCTCGGCTGGGGGACGCTGGCCCTGCTCGGCGCCGGTGTCAGCTATGCCGTCGCTTTCGCTTACATGGGACGGAAACTCGTCGGCGAGGGCGGGCCGATCGCGATCTCGGCCGCGCAGCTGCTGACCGCCACCGGGCTCAGCGCGCTCGCGCTGCCGTTCGACGCGACGCCGACCGGGCCGCTGAACGTGACCGCGCTGATCGCCGTCGTCGTCCTCGGGATCTTCGGCACCGGCGTCACCTTCTATCTCAACTACCGGCTCATCGAGGACGAAGGCGCGACCTCCGCGGCGACGGTCGGCTACCTGCTGCCGGTCGTTTCGGTCGCGCTGGGCGCGGTGGTCCTCGGCGAGGACCTCGGCCCGCGCGTGCTCGCCGGGATGGCGGTGGTGCTGCTCGGTGTCGCGCTGACGCGCTACGTGAGGTCTTCGGCGAGCAAGTCCATCAGCAACCCGTCGTGCCAGCCGTCGCCCTCGGTGTCGCGTTCGTAACGGCGCATCACGCCGACCTCGCGGAAGCCGACGGCCTTGTAACAGCGGATCGCGGCGTCGTTGTCCACGGCGGGGTCGATCACCAGCCGGTGATGCCCGCGATCGTGCACGAGGTGGCGGGCCATCGTGCGGACGGTGTCCGTGCCCAGCCCGCGGCCGTGCGCCGCCGGGTCGAGGAAGAGGTCGACCGACGCGTGCCGGTACATCGGGTCCTCTTCTTCGCCGTACTGGACCAGGCCCCGGACGGCGCCGTCTTCCAGGACGGTGAAGCAGGTCGTCAGGGGGTCGTCGAACGGCCAGGTGGGGGAATCGTCCACCGAGCCCCAGCGCGCCCTGACCTCGGCCGTGCCGATGATCCGCCGCAGTTCCGGGACGTGGGCTTCGGTGACCGGGGCCAGTATCACGATCTCCCCGCGCAACTCGGTGGTCAGTTCCCGCTCCGTCCGCTCGTTTCGAGTGGCGCCAGTCTAGAACGTGAGCGGCGCCGGGAACCGCAAGAAAACAGGGGGTGTTCTCAGCCGAAATCAGGTATCAACGAAAGGGAAGGGTGGAGGTGGGTCATGGGGAACCCGTACGAAGCACTGCGCCCGGCCGGGGAACTGGTCGACGGCGGGGAAACGGCCGTGCGCGCGGCCGTGCTGCGCAAGGCGACCGAAACGGTGGTCGCGAACGCCCGCGACGCGACCGATTGCCGGATGCTGCTGGAGATGCTCGGGCTGCACGCCGCGCCCGCGACCGGATCCGGCGAAGAGGCCGCCTGAGTCCACACGGGACACAGGACGCCTCAGTGCCGGGGCAGCACGCAGAACTCGTTGCCTTCCGGGTCGCTCATGACCACCCAGTGGTCGGACTCGGGGTCGTCGATGATCTTGGCGCCGAGTGACACGAGCCTGGCGACCTCTTCGCGCTGCTCGAGTTCGGTCGGGGCGAGGTCGAGGTGCAGCCGGTTCTTGCCGGACTTCTCCTCGGGGACCGGCTGGAAGAGCAGGCTCGGCAGGCCAGGGCTCTTCACTTCGACGTAGGTCACGCCGTGGCCGTCGGTCCAGCGCTCGGTTTCGGGATAGCCGAGTGCCTCCTTCCAGAACGCGGCCAGTGCTTCGGCTTCTCGGCAGTCGACGGCGACGGCGAGCATCCGGGTTCGCATCCTTCCACGGTGCCACGGACCGGCGAGGTTTGCCGGATGCGCATCCGGGCATCCGGCGGGCGACAGAGCCATTCGCCGCATTCGCCGGAGGGAGCATCATGAAGGCCGTCACCTGGCACGGCAAACGCGATGTCCGGGTGGACACCGTGCCCGATCCGAAGCTGGTCGAACCGACCGACGCCATCGTCCGGATCACCTCGACCGGGATCTGCGGGTCCGACCTGCATCTGTACGAGGTCCTCGGTGCCTTCATCGACGAGGGCGACATCCTCGGGCACGAGCCGATGGGCGTGGTCGAAGAGGTCGGGAGCGAGGTGACGGGCCTCAAGCCCGGCGACCGCGTCGTGGTGCCCTTCAACATCTCTTGCGGCCACTGCTTCATGTGCGAGCGCGGCCTGCAGTCGCAATGCGAGACCACGCAGGTCACCGACCGCGGCAAGGGCGCGGCGCTGCTCGGCTACACCAAGCTCTACGGCCAGGTTCCCGGTGGCCAGGCCGAATACCTGCGCGTGCCCCAGGCGCAGTACGGCCCGATCAAGGTGCCCGACGGCCCGCCGGACGAGCGGTTCGTCTACCTGTCCGACGTCGTGCCGACGGCGTGGCAGGCCGTCGACTACGCGAACATCCCCGAGGGCGGCACGGTCGTCGTCTTCGGGCTGGGCCCGATCGGGCAGTTCTGCTGCCGCATCGCGAAACACCGGGGCGCGGGCAAGGTCATCGGCATCGACCTGGTGCCCGAACGCCTCGCGAAGGCGGCCGCGGCCGGGGTCGTCACCTACGACACGCGCGAGCACAAGTACATCGGCGACCTCATCCGCGAGGCCACCGACGGCCGGGGAGCGGACTCGGTGATCGACGCCGTCGGCATGGAGGCGCACGGCGCCCCGGTCGGGCGGCTCGCGCAGAACCTCGTCGGCCTCCTGCCCGATCCGATCGGCGCGAAGATCACCGAGAAGGCCGCGATCGACCGGCTCAGCGTGGTGTACGCGGCCATCGACGCGGTCCGGCGTGGCGGCACGATCTCGCTGAGCGGTGTCTACGGCGGCATGCTCGACCCGCTGCCGATGATGGAACTGTTCGACAAGCAGATCACGCTGCGGATGGGGCAGGCCAACGTCCGGCGCTGGATCGACGACGTCATGCCGCTGGTCACCGACGACGCCGACCCCCTCGGTGTCGAGGGTTTCGCGACGCACAAGCTGCCGCTGGACGAGGCGCCGCACGCCTACGAGATCTTCCAGAAGAAACAGGACGGCGCGGTCAAGATCCTTCTGCGGCCTTCGGCGGCTTGAGGTGTCGGTTCGCGCGCAGCGGGTACCCGATAGCAGCGGATCCTCAACGAAGGGAGTGAAGGATGACTACCGCGCGGGACATCATGACAGCGGACGCGACCTGTGTGTCCGGCTCCGAAACCGTCCTCGAAGCGGCGAAGAAGATGGCCTCCCACTCGGTCGGCGCGCTGCCGATCTGCGGGGAGGACGGCAAGCTCCAGGGCATGCTGACCGACCGCGACATCGTGGTGAAGGTCCTGGCCGAGGGCAAGGACCCGAGGGCTTTGCACGCCTCGGAACTGGCGCAGGGTGAAGCGGTGACGATCGGTGCGGACGACGACGCCGAAGAGATCATGCGCACCATGGCGAACCACAAGGTCCGGCGGCTGCCGGTGATCGACGGGCACAAGCTCGTCGGGATCGTCGCGCAGGCCGACGTGGCCAAGGCGCTGCCCAACCCGGACAGCGGGGAACTGGTCGAGGCGCTGTCCTACGACTGAGTTCCGCCGTCACGGAAAAGGGGGCCCCGCACGCGTGGGGCCCCTTTCGTGTCAGGGCAAGGTGTCGAGCAGGTCCTGGCAGGCCTTCTCGCCCGCGCGGCACTGTTCCGCGCAGACGCGGCAATGGTCGTGCCGTCCGGCGTGGGTCTCGCATTCGCGTGCGCAGGCACCGCAGATCGTCACGCAGGCGCGCAGGACCGCGCGCAGCACCGTGTGGTCGGCGCCGGTCTGGCGGGAGACCGCTCTCGCGGCCGCCGTGCAGAAGTCGGCGCAGTCCTGGGTCAGCCGGATACAGGCGCGCAAGGCCGGGACGACGTCGTCCGGCTCGGAGAGACAGGCGTCCGCGCAGGCGACACACGCCTGGGCGCACGCGAGACATGCTTCGACGCAGCGCGCGAGCGCCCCCTCGTCGAGTGGGGCCAGGTCGCCGGGATGGCTGCGCAGCATGTCGTCGGTCGTGGTCATCCACACCTCCTGGATTCGGGCCTGGAGGAGTACCCCGTCCGGCCCGTTTCCACACCTGGGGAAGCAGGGATCTCGGCGTCTTCAGCCGGAAAATCGAATGCTCTCCCCGTCGATCTTCGCGATACTTCCGGCATGTCCGAAACGAAGGGAGCCGGTGCCAACCGGATCAAGCTGGCCGAAGCGCTCGCCTTGCGCGCCGACGCGACGAAGAAGGTGGAGCAACTGCGCGCCCGGATCGTCGACAACGCGCGGCACCAAGAGGGTGAGGAGCCCGCCGAAGACGCGGTCGCCCTGCTCGCCGAAGCCGAAACAACGCTGGACGAACTGGAATCGCTGATCCAGCGGATCAACCGGACGAACGCCGCGACCCCGCTCGGGGAAGGCACGATCACCGACGCGATCGCGCGCCGCGACGTCCTCCGCCTCCGGCACGGCGTCCTCACCGCGGCCGCCGACGCCGCGGCGGGCCGCAACCAGGGCGGCTACGGCCGTCAACTCCGTTCGGAACTGCGGTACTTCTCCGCGCTCCCCGTCGCGGAACTGCGGTCGCGCGCGGACCGGGTCGCGGAGGAGATCCGGGCGGTCGACGTCCGGATCCAGCGCGTCAACTGGGAAACCGACCTCCTCGACTGAGGCCGGACGTGGAAAGCGGGTAGCCCTCCGGGAAGCGGGCACAAGCCGAGGGCCGGCGGTTTCACCGGCTCGCCTGGTACGTGGTGGGCAGCGTGGGGTTCGACTCCCCGATCACAACTCAGCCCAGCACGGCGCACAGGTGACGGCGCAAACGGCACAGTTCATCACCACGTGCCGGTCCCGGAAGGTGAGGGTGGGTACGGGGCATTTCCACGTCCGGCCCGGAATCGCGAGTGCCCCCACCGGCACGCGCTCCGCATTCCCGCCATCCGAGTGGTGTTCCCGACACCCTTCGCGCGGTCGAAGCAGGGGCGGACCTGATCGACTCTGTGCCAAGGTGAGGGAGAACAACCCTTGAGCCCAGGTGGTGACCCCGGATGGCACTGAAGATCGGTTACAAGGCGTCGGCCGAGCAGTTCGGCCCGCGCGACCTCGTCGAGTACTCCGTGCTCGCCGAGCAGGTCGGGCTGGACAGCGTGATGGTCAGCGACCATTTCCAGCCCTGGCGGCATCAGGGCGGGCACGCGCCGTTCTCGTTCGCGTGGATGGCGGCGGTCGGCGAGCGCACCGAACGGGTGGTCCTCGGCACCAGCGTGCTGACCGCGACGTTCCGCTACAACCCGGCCGTGGTGGCGCAGGCGTTCGGCACCCTCGGCAGCCTGTACCCGGGCCGGATCCTGCTCGGCGTCGGCAGCGGCGAGGCGCTCAACGAGGTCGCGGTGGCCCGGATCGAGTGGCCCGCGTTCAAGGAGCGGTTCGCGCGGCTGCGCGAGGCGATCGAGCTGATGCGCAAACTGTGGTCCGAGGAGCGGGTGACCTTCGAGGGCGAGTACTACCAGACCACCGACGCCACCGTGTACGACCGTCCCGAGGGCGGGGTGCCGATCTACATCGCGGCCGGCGGCCCGGTCATGGCGAAGTACGTCGGCAAGCAGGGTGACGGCTTCATCTGCACCAGCGGCAAGGGGATGGACCTCTACACCGAGAAGCTGCTCCCGGCGGTCGCCGAAGGCGCCGAGCAGGTGGGCCGGAGCACCGGCGACATCGACAAGATGATCGAGATCAAACTGTCCTACGACCCGGATCCGGCGCAGGCGCTGGAGAACACCCGGTTCTGGGCACCGCTTTCGCTCACCCCGGAACAGAAGGCGGGCATCGAGGACCCGGCGGAGATGGAGAAGGCCGCGGACGCGCTGCCGATCGAGCAGGTCGCCCGCCGCTGGATCGTCACCTCCGATCCGGCCGACGCCGTCGAGCAGATCAAGCCCTACGTCGAGGCGGGGTTCAACCACCTCGTCTTCCACGGTCCCGGCCACGACCAGGAGCGGTTCCTGCGTTCGTTCTCGGAGCAGGTCGTCCCCGGGTTGCGCGAACTCGGCTGACCCGGAACGGGTAGCGGCGCCCGCACGGCACCGCTACCCGTACCCCCGGTTTCACACCGCCGACGGCAGGTTCTTGCCCTTCTTCCCCGTCGGCTTCTTCGTGGACTTCTTGGCGGTGCCATCCCGTTGCGCGTCCGCGCGGTCGATACGTTCCTGTTTGGCGATCGCGTCCTGACGCGAATAGACCGGCCTCCTGATCGGGCCACCGCGTCGCGTGTCCTCCCGGTCGATCCGCTCCTGTTTGAGAATCGCCGCTTCCCTCGGCGTGAGAGGCTTTTTGATCGCGCCGCCGCGCCGCGTGTCCGCGCGATCGATCTGCTCCTGTTTGCGGATCGCCTGTTGACGCGGCGTCGGCACCTTCGTGGGGAAGGCCCTCGTGATGTGGTCCTCCCACTCCTTCCGGATCGGGTTGACGGCCTTGACGTAGCCGCCCTTGCCGTCCGGCACGATCTGCGGCCGGTAGGTGTCCCGCAGGGCTTGGAGGAACGTCTTCCGTTTGTGCGGATCGGGAAGGACGTGCCGGAGGATCGCGTCCTCGATGAACCGCCTGTTCTTCTCCGTCGGCGCCGACTGCAGTGCTTCGGCGAACCGGTACGCGGTGGGCAGATAGGGGTTGTCGTGGACCTCCTTGATGGAGAACGGCGGCACCACACCCTGCATGGCGCCGATGCCGGCCCGAACCTGGCTCGACCCTCGTAGCGCCTTGTCGACACCGTAGCCCGACGTCGGTACGCGCCCCGTCCCCGTCTTCGGAGTCACCGAAGTCCTGGCACCGGTCGTCGGGTTCTTCGGTGGTTGCCGGGGATCCCCGCGCCTGGCCGGAGTGCCGCCGTCGTCGTCGCCGCGCCTGCGGCCGCGCTCGCGATCCTCGACCGCCGTCGCCAGGTCCTTGCGGGCCTGGTCGAGACGATCGTTGACCTTCTTCTTCGACTCCTTGCCGAGCTTGCTGTTGACCTGCTGCTCGAGTCCCCAGATCGCGCGCTTGAGAGTCTGGATGTAGGCGTCCCGGTTGAACGGCTTGGCGTGGTGCTCGGCGGCTTTGAGGAGTTTGTTCAGCTCCCTGCGGCTGTTCGTCGCCTGCGTGAGCTTGGTGGTGGCCTTGGCTCGCGCCTTCTCGGTCTTCGCGGCGGCCACCTGCCGTCGCAGGGCGGCGACCTGTTCGTCCACTTTGGACATGCGATCCAGCAGGCCTTTCGCCGTCTGCCGGGACCTGCGGTGGATCTCGAAGGCGTCCGTCAGCAGGCTTTGGATGTCCGTCGAGGAGATGCTCGGGCTGCTCAGCTTGGCGATGGCCCGGTTGGCCAGCACCTGCTGATACAGCTTCCGGTGGTACTTCGGGTCCGCCGGGTCGAGCGGTGCGGCCAGATCGAGCATCTTGGCCAGGATCTTGGCCTTCAGTTTCTCCTTGGCCGGTCCGGTGTTCTCGGGCGGCGGGTCGGTGGTGAACGCGACCTGCTGGATTCCCGTCCCCGGCGCGGGGTCGAGAGAGTTCGACAATCCGGACATCAGAACGGTCGCGGTCATCAGGCCCGCGACGGCGAGTGTGCCGGTCCCGAGGGCCCGGGGAGGCTTCACCAGCGGATTCATCCGACCTCGCTCTCGGCCGGGACGACGATCGCGTCGCCCGAACTCACCTCGGTGATCGTGTGGGCCGAGACCTCGGGTTCGGGGGCCGCTTCGACCTGACGTGCTATCCGGGGCGTGCTTTCCTGGGCCGCGAAGGAGACCTGGTCTTCCGCCGCCACCACGGCCGGCTCGGGCGGGGTGCCGATCTCGGTCCGCGAGGTGACGGGCGCGGTGTCGACGGCGGCCTTCACCACCTCGGGCGCCGCCTCGGCCACGTCGGGTACCGCCTCGATCGCGGCGCCCACGTCCGCCGCCGCGGCCTGGATCACCGGCGGTGGAACCCGAAGGGGCAGGGCGACCGGCTCCGGCGCGGACTCGATCGGCCAGGATCCCGGTCCGGTGCGGGTCGCAACGGGTGCCACCGGAACCGGCATCGGAACGGGCAAGGGGACCGGCACGGCGGGTGCGGGTGCCGGGGGAGGGACGTCGGCCGGAGCCGGTGGCGGGGCGGGAGGCGGTTCTTCACCGGCACCCGCGGCCGGCCGGTACCCCTCCTCGGCGAGGTATTCGGTGACGAGGTTCTTGAGCGTTTCCGGCAGTTCGCCCGCGGCGAGCTGGGTCGTCGGGGGCGGCGGCTGCCCGTCGTTCCCGGCGATCAGCGTGGCCGCGAGCGCTCCCATGGTCACCCCTCCCGCGAACCCGGCCCAGGCCAGCGGGCCGGGGGCTCGTCGCCGCCGGACCGGGCGGAATTGACGTCGCGGCATTCGGCACTTCCTTTCATCCTCAGCGTCGGACGTTGCCGAATGAAGCCGTCCGCCCCAGCTCGGACAAGGTTTTCCGGACGGTTCCGGACGATCCCGGACACCCCTAGACTCGGCCGGGTCCACCGACCTGGGGAGGAACCGTCGTGGCCGAAGACTGGCCGGATCCGCGTGAAGTCACCGATGCGGCGCAGTTCGTCGCGGCGATGCGCGCCCTTCGCGTCCGCAGCGATCTGAGTTACCGCGTTCTCGAACGCCGGGCCGCGAAGGCGGGGACGCCGTTGCCGAGTTCGACGATCAGCGGGGCGCTTTCGCGGGACACCCTGCCGAGGGCCGATCTGCTGGCGGCGTTCGTCCGTGCCTGCGGCACCGACGACGAGACGGTCGAGCGCTGGCTGGCGGTGCGGGCCGATCTGGCCGCGTCGGAGCGGGAACCGGAACCGGCGCCCGAGCCCGCCGAGCCGGAGAGTGTCCCGGAGGCTTCCCCGCGACGGCGGCCGAGATTGCTCTGGCCCGTGGCCGGGGTGGCGGCCGTGGCGCTCCTGGTGGTGGCCGGGCTGGTGGTATTCGACGATCCGCCGCGGGACCAGCCCGTCGTCACCACGGGTTCTTCGTCAGCCGCGGCACCGGCTCCGACGACGGTTCCGGACGCCGAGAACGCCGACGTGGCCGCGCCGCCGACCGGGCGGACGCGAGTCCGGCTCGCGCATACCGGGCTGTGCGTGGGGGAGGGGCCGGAGAAGTTCGTGCGGGAGGAGCGGATCGTGCTCGGCCAGCAGGACTGCGCGACGGCGTCGCCGCCGATGTCGGTCGAGAAGGTCGAGGGCGGGTACCGGCTGCTCCTGCACAGTCCGGAGCACGGCGAGGGCTGTGTGACCGTCGACTACGGCGGCACGGACGCGTCGACCCTGCTGGCGGGTGACAACTGCGAGCCAGGACGTGCCGATCAGCGGTTCGCCTTCGAGCCGGTGGCCGCGCCGGTGAAGGGGTACCTGCTCAAGTCGGCCGCCGGCGCCAGGTGGTGTGTCGGGGTGTACAAGGGAAGCGGCGAGACCGGCGTCCAGCTCATCCAGGATCGGTGCGACGGCACCGCCGCCCAGGTGTTCCTCGTCGATTCGGTGGTCTAGGCCGTGTCCTGTAAGTCTGTTCGATGGGCTTCGTGATCCAGGTGGTTCCTGGCGGTGCGGGCGGATCGGCCTCGTACCGGGTCGTACTCGGCCGCATCCGCCCGTGCCGTCAGGGGCCGCCTGGGCGCGAAGACCGCGAACAAGACTTGCAGGACACGGCCTAGGCCCCCAGGCCGGTCAGGATTCGGTGACGAGCTTGCCGATCTCCTGGTCGAAGTCGAACCACTCGGGCTCGGAACCGGCGGGGACCGCGTCGTAGGTGCGGTCGAGGAACTCGGCCAGCTCCTGCGCCGGGGCTTCGAGGACCGCGCAGCCGTCGGGTGCGCTGAGGGCGAAAATCACGATCGAGGCGTCGTCGGCCGGGCTGATGATCACGTCGCCCTCACCCGATGGGGTGAGGAGGCCGTCCGCGAGCAGATCGCGGCCGAACATCCACCGGACCGTCCCGCCGCCCGAGTGGTAAGCCACCACAACGGCGTAGGGGTCTTCGGGGTCGTACTCGAGGTCGGCGCGGACAGGGAGGGGGTCCGCACCGAAAGTGCGCAGACCGAAGACGATCGTCCCCCGGATGAGGTCGTTTTCCTTGTCCAACGCTTCAGCCCCTTACGTTCGGTTGCTGTTGATCTTCAGCTATGGATAACGCAATGTGAAGCCTTTTCGTGACCCGAGTTGACAACTTTCACACGTTCGGCTGAGAGCTGTGTCTCATGTGCTCACGGACGGTCTTCGCTGAGCACGTGCGGTGAGCGTCGCGGGAAAGCGGGCATCCGTGCAAAAGAAAGAGATTCCGCACGTGCATATTCCGGTGAATGATAATTGCCCCACCATTCGGCGGATGGTTTCGATATTTATCGTGGTTAACATCATCTGGCGCCGTTCGAGAATTCGTCAGGGATCGGCGCGGCTCTGTCCTGGACCTCGACGAGCTTTGGCCGTTGTGGATTGGGAAGGACCTCTCAATGGGTGTGCGAATCACCGTCACCATTCCCGGGCAAGATCATCGGCGGCGCGACGTCGTTTCCGGCTCGCGGCCGCAGGGGTCGCCGGAGCGCCTCCCGGTTTCGTGCCGGGCCGGGCGGGGGACCGGTCCGGCGGTGCCGCGTGTCCAGGAGCGCCGTCGTGATTGACCGGCTCCCGATGCGCGTCGGGCAGGCCGACATCGACCGGCTCGAGGGTGTCATCAAGGCACTCCGGGCCCGCGACTACCGGGAAGGCGGCGGGGCGTGCCGGGAGCTGCTGCGGGTGCTGGAACCCTACGGCGCCGCGCTGCGGCGGGGGATCATGTCCGAGGCGCTGGCCCGGCGGCTGGCGGGAGTGGTAGCGGATCTGCACAATCTGGTCGGCTGGACGGAATTCGACTCCGGCCGTCCCGTCCGCGCCGAGCGGCACTTCCGTCGCGCGCTCGAACTCGCGGCGGAGGCCCGCAACGACGATCTCGTCGCCAACGTCCATTACCGGCTCGGCCGGATGTATCTGCATCACCGCTCCCCGGCCGAGGCGCTCGATCAGTTCGGGCAAGGGCAACTCGCGGCACGGCGGGCGGGAACGCCGCTTTCGCAGGCGATCCTGTCGGCGAACGAGGCGTGGGCCTACGCGCTGCTCGGTGATGTCCGGCAAGCGCTGGACAAGCTTTCCCGTGCGCCGGAACAGTTCGCGAGTTGCTGCGGGGACGCGGCCCCGTCGTGGTCGGCGTTCTTCACCGTCAACGACATGGCCGCGATGATCGGCACGGTGCGCACCGAACTGGCCAGGCTCGTCGACGTCGGTCACAGCCGGGAGGCCATCCCCGCGCTCACCGAAGCCGTCGACGGCTATGGCCCGGACATGGCGCGCAGCCGGTCGCTGACGATGATCTGGCTCGCCGTCGACCACGCCCTGGAGGGCGATCTCGACCACGCGGCGGAGGTCGGGCTGGCCGCGATGGAGATCGCGGGCGGAATCCGTTCCGCCCGCACGCGGGATCGTTTGCGGCCGCTGTCGGAATGCGTGCGGAGGCGGGTAAGTGACATTAATGCGCGGGATCTCCTTGACCGGATCGCAACATTTCGCGCCAGTGCCTGATCGCGGGAGAATAGGTGGAGGAATGACCGGATCAATTTCACCGGGCGTAGGCTCGCCGACATGAAACGGACTTCGTTCGCGCAGTGGCCGTGCTCGATCGCGCGCACCATGGACCTGCTCGGCGACTGGTGGACGCCGCTGGTCCTGCGGGAGGCGTTCTACGGGATCCGCCGGTTCGACGAGTTCCAGCAGGAGCTCGGGATCGCGCGGAACACCCTCGCCGACCGGCTGCGCCGCCTGGTCGGCGAGGGGTTGCTGGAGAAGCGCGCCTACCAGACCGAGCCGGTCCGCTATGACTACGTCCTGACCGAGAAGGGCGCCGATTTCTACGGGGTGCTCGCCGCGATGTCGCGCTGGGGGGACCGCTGGCTCTCCGAGGAGGCCGGTCCGCCGGTCACCCTCCATCACGACACCTGCGGGCACGACACGCACGCGGAGGTCGTCTGCGCGCACTGCGCCGGGACGCTCACCGCGGAGAACACCCGCGCGCGGCTGGGGCCCGGATACCCGCCCAAGCTCGCGAGCCGCCCCGACGTGGTGCGCCGCTTCGCCGCCCAGGAAGGTTTGACAAGGTAGGTCTATCTACGCAACTATCCAGGTCACGAGCACGCGGAGGTGGCCACGATGGAGTGGACCGGCGCCAAATACGCCGACAGGCCGACGGTGGAGGTCCAGGCATGGGTCGATGCTGCCCCGGAACTGGTCTGGTCGATCGTCTCGGACGTACGGCTGATGCCGGAGATGAGCCCGGAACTCCAGGCGGCCGAATGGTGCGACGGCCAGGAGGGCACCGCAGCGGTGGGCAGGCGGTTCGTCGGGCGCAGCAAACACGACGCGCTGGGCGAATGGGAGACGACGTCGCACGTCGTCGAATGCGAGGCGCCGCGCGTGTTCGCCTGGGCGGTTCACGATCCCGAGACGCCGACGGCGTTGTGGCGCTTCACGCTGGAGCCCGAGAACGGCGGTACGAAGCTCCGGCAATGGATGCGGCTCGGGCCGGGACGGTCGGGCCTTTCGCTGGCCATCGACCAGATGCCGGACAAGGAGGAGAAGATCGTCTTCGTCCGGCTGCGCGAGTTCGAGAACGCGATGACCGGGACGCTCGCCGCGATCAAGGAGCGGGCCGAGGCGGCTCGCGCGTGATGCGGACGGCGACCACGGTCGAGGCCTCGCGCGGCTGGCGGGAGACGCTGGATTTCGTGCTGGAGGCGGAGAAACTCGGCCTCGACGACTGCTGGGTCGCCGAGGCATGGGGGTCGGACGCGCCGTCCGTGCTCGGCTATCTCGCCGCGCGGACCGGGCGGATCCGGCTCGGCTCGGGGATCATCCAGCTCGGCACCCGGTCGCCGGTCGCGATCGCGCAGGCGGCGTTGACGCTTTCGGAACTCTCCGGCGGCCGGTTCGTCCTCGGACTCGGCGCTTCGGGACCGCAGGTGATCGAGGGTCTGCACGGCGTTCCGTTCGCCCGCCCGCTGACGCGGATGCGGGAGACGGTCGCGATCATCCGCCAGGCGTTCGCGGGGGAGAAGGTCGCCTTCTCCGGCAAGGAATTCGAGATCCCGCGGCCGGGTGAGGCCAAGCCGATGCGGCTTTCGCTGACGCCGAATCCGGACATCCCGATCCATCTGGCCACGCTGTCGCCGAAGCTGCTGGAGCTGACCGGCGAGATCGCGGACGGCTGGCTGGGCACCAGTTTCGTGCCGGAGGGTGCGGAAGCCTACTTCTCGCATCTCGACGCGGGTCTCGCCAAAGCAGGCCGGTCGCGGGCGGATCTCGAAATCTGCCAGGGCGCCGAGGTCGCTTTCGCCAGGGATGAAGACGAGTTGTGCGGGATGGTCGCGGGCCGCAAGGCCGAACTCGCGTTCAGCCTCGGCGGGATGGGCTCGGCGAAGACGAACTTCTACAACAACGCCTACAGCAGGCAGGGCTGGGCCGAAGCCGCCGAGGCGGTGCGGGAGCGCTGGCAGGCGGGCGACCGGGAAGGCGCGGCCGGGCTGGTGACCGACGAAATGGTGCTCGGCACGACGCTGATCGGCACCGAAGCCATGGTGGCCGAACGGCTGCGGGTGTGGCGCGCCGCCGGGGTCGGCACGGTCCGGCTGTATCCGGCGGGGGAGACGGTCGCCGACCGGCTCACCACGCTCGGCCGCGCGCTGGACCTGGTGCGGGCCGTGGACTGAGGAGTTCGGCCGAATGCCCGCGCCGGTTGGGGTGACCGGCCGAGCGTGGCCGTCCCGGCGTGCTCCAAGCGGGTAGAACTTGTTTCACTTTCGCCGTCGGCTGGAGAACATGACCTCGCTCGATCGCGACGCGAGGAGGACTCATGAAGCCCGACAGCCGGCTGTCCAGACGCCAGGTCCTCCGCGGTACCGCCGCCGGTGCCGGGATCGCGTTCGTCGCGGGCCTGCCGTTCGCCGGGACGGCTTCGGCCGACGCCGCGGTCATCGGTGAGTACGACGTCGTCGTGGTCGGCGCGGGCGCGGCGGGGATGACCGCCGCGCTGACGGCGGCCCGACGCGGGCTCAGCTGTGTCGTACTGGAGAAGGCGGCGAAATTCGGCGGTTCGGCGGCCCGGTCGGGGGCGGGGATCTGGATTCCGTGCAATCCGGTGCTGGCCGCGGCGGGCGTCCGCGACAGCCCGGAACTGGCCGCCCGGTACTTGGCCGCCGTGGTCGGCCCGTCGGTCCCCGTCTCCCGGCAACAGGCCTTCCTCGCCAACGGCCCGGCGATGCTCTCGTTCGTGATGGCCAACAGCCCGCTGCGGTTCCGGTGGATGGAGGGCTACAGCGACTACTACCCGGAGCTGCCCGGCGGGATGCCGGACGGCCGCTCGATCGAACCCGGCCAGCTCGACGGGAACGTCCTCGGCGCCGAACTGGCCAACCTGAATCCGCCCTACCTCGCCACGCCCGCCGGGATGGTCGTGTTCAGCGCGGACTACAAATGGCTCGCGCTGGCCGCGGTCAACCCGAAGGGCGCCGCCGTGGCCGCGGCCTGCCTCGCGCGCGGCACCGCCGCCGCGCTCGCCGGGCAGAAACCGCTCACCATGGGACAGTCGCTGGCCGCGGGGCTGCGGGCCGGGCTCCAGCGGGCCGGCGTCCCGGTCTGGCTGAACACGCCGTTGACCGATCTCGTCATCGAGAGCGGGAAGGTCACCGGGGTCACCGTCGCGGCGGGTGTGGTCAAAGCCCGGCGCGGCGTCATCATCGGCTCGGGCGGCTTCGAGCACAACGCCGCCATGCGGGCGGAATACCAGCGCCAGCCGATCGGTACACAATGGACGGTCGGGGCCCGGTCGAACACCGGGGACGGGATCCTGGCGGGGAAACGCGCCGGGGCCGCGCTGGACCTGATGGACGACGCCTGGTGGGGCCCGGCGATCCCGCTGCCGGGGGAGCCGTACTTCTGCCTCGCCGAGCGGACCCTGCCCGGCGGCCTCATGGTGGACGGCACGGGCAAGCGGTTCGTCAACGAGGCGGCGCCCTACAGCGACGTCGTGCACACGATGTACGACCGGAACCCGACGTCGCCCACCATCCCGGCGTGGCTGGTCGTCGACCAGAACTACCGCAACCGCTACCTCTTCCGGGACATCGCGCCGCTGCTGCCCCTTCCCGATGAGTGGTACTCGGCGGGCGCGGTGAAGAAGGCGTGGACCGTGGAGGGGCTCGGCACCGCGATCGGCGTCCCGCCGCAGGCGCTGCGCGCCACGGTCAACCGGTTCAACGGCCAGGCACTGTCCGGTGTGGACGGTGACTTCCGGCGCGGCGCCAGTGTCTACGACCATTACTACACCGACCCGTACATCCTGCCGAACTCCTGCCTCGCCGCGCTCTGGGAACCGCCGTTCTACGCGTTCAAGATCGTCCCCGGCGACCTCGGCACCAAGGGCGGGATGCGCACCGACGCGCGGGCGCGGGTCCTGCGCCCCGACGGTTCGGTCATCACCGGCCTGTACGCCGCCGGGAACGCCAGTGCGGCGGTGATGGGCCCCAGTTACGCGGGCGCCGGGTCGACGATCGGGCCGGCGATGACCTTCGGGTACGTCGCGGCGAACGACCTGGCCGATCAGCCGACGTAACGGACGGGCTGAAGGGCCCTTTGCTCTCATCTCACGCGGTGAAGGGCGCTTTCCCCGCATCGGATGCGGTGAAAGCGTCCTTCAGCCGCTCTAGTGGCGCACCGGACCCGCGGCGCTCCCGCCTCGGCTAAGGTGAGGCGTTCCGTGGCAGCAAGGACTGGGGGGTCCGCCATGATCATCAAACGTGCTTACCACCACGGGGACCTGCGTCGTGCGCTCGTACTGGCCGCGCGTGAGGTCCTCGTCGAGCGAGGTCCCGAAGGGGTGAGCCTGCGCGGCACGGTCGCGAAGGTGGGCGCGTCCACCGCGGCGCCGTACCGGCACTTCCGGGACAAGGACGCGCTGCTCGTGGCGGTCGCGCTGGAGGGACATGCCGAATTGCAGGCGTGCCTGCGGGGCTGCGGCGCCGGGACGGTGACCGCGCTCGGACACTCCTACCTCGGCTTCGCACTGGAGAATCCCGCCTTGTACCGGCTGATGATGGGCGCCGGGATCGGTGACCGCGCCGGGTACCCGGAACTCGCCGGGGCGCACCGGGCGACCCGTGTGGTGCTGGCCGAACGACTGGGGGAGGGCGCCGACCCCGGCGGGTTCGCCAGCACCCTCTGGTGCCTCCTCCACGGCCTGGCCACGCTGGTGATCGACGGCCACGTCGAGCCGGGTTCCGCGGTCACTGAGGTCGATCGCAGTCTCGCGTTCCTGGTGGACGCCAAGGCCGGGTAGCGGCCCGCCGCCGGGATCGGTCCGGCGGCGGGCCATGCTCAGCCGATGGTGGGGATGAACGTCGGCAGCCGCCGGACCTTCGTGTCCTGCTCGAAGGCGTAGGCGATGGCCAGGAGCGACGGTTCGCTGAACCGGCCGCCCATGATCGACAGTCCCAGCGGCAACGGCCCGGAGTAGGCCATCGGGACGGTCATGTTGGCGTACCCCGACACCGCCGCCGGTCCGGACGAGTCGATGAGCAGCGCGCCGTCACCGACACCGAGCTGCGTCTTCCACGCGGCGTTGTTGGTCGGCGCCACGATCGCGTCCAGACCGCCGCCGCGCAGCGTCTCGTCGAGACCCCGCCGGGCCGCGCTCGTCGCGGCTTCCCGCATCGCGCGGTAGGCCGGATCGGTGAGATCACCGGTGGTGGCCTGCGACCGGTCCCACAGGTTGTGGGTCCAGTACGGCATTTCGACCGCCGCGTGGTCCAGGTTGTACTGGATCAGCCCGGCCAGGTCGGCGGGGTGCTTGCCGCCGGTGGACGCGAGGTAGGCGTTCATGTCGTGCTTGAACTCGGTCCTGATCGCGGGGAACTCGTTGGCCGCGATGACGTCCAGGTACGGGATCGTGATCTCCACCGTGGTCGCGCCGAGCTTCCGGAGCCTGGTCAGTGCCTGCTCGAACGCCGCCTTCGTCGCGTCGTCCGGGGTGTACACCTCGCGCCAGACGCCGATCCGCTTGCCGCGCAGGGCATCGGGGCGCAGGAACTTCGTGTAGTCGTCCAGCGACTGCCTGGCGGCGTCGACGGTGATCGGGTCGCGGCGGTCGGCGCCGTTGAGGGCCGAGAGCAGGATCGCGGCGTCGACCACGTTGCGCGCCATCGGGCCCGCGGTGTCCTGCTGTTTCGACACCGGCACGATCCCGCTGCGGCTGACCAGCCCGAGGCTCGGCTTGACGCCCACGATGCCGTTGGCGCCGGACGGGCAGGTGACCGAACCGTCCGTCTCGGTCCCGACGGCGACGGTCGCCAGATGCGCCGCGACCGCGACCCCCGAACCGGCCGACGAGCCGCACGGGTTGCGGTCGAGGACATAGGGGTTCGCGGTCTGGCCCGCGAGCGGGCTCCAGCCGTTCGACGAACTGGTGGAACGGTAGCTCGACCACTCCGACAGGTTGGCCTTGCCGAGGATGACCGCCCCGGCCTCACGCAGGTTCTCCACCACGCCGGCGTCGCGGTAGGGGCGGGATTCCAGCAGCGCGGTCGATCCGGCCGTGGTCGGCTGGCGGTCGGCGGTGTCGATGTTGTCCTTCAGCAGCACCGGGATGCCGTCCATCGGGCCCTTCGACTGGTGCCGGAGCCGCCGCAGGTCACTGGCCGCGGCGAGCCGCAGCGCGTCCGGGTTCGTGGTGAGCACCGCGTGCAGTGTCGGGTTCAGCTTGCGGATCCGGTGCAGGTAGAAGGCCGTCAGCTCGACCGAGGACAGCCGTCCGGAGCGCATCGCCCGCTGCAGATCGGGGATCGTCGCCCGCTCCAGGTCGATCCCGGCCACGACCGGACGTCCGGAAAGGGACGTGGCCTGCGCCGGGACGGCCGAGGTCGCGGACGCGACGAACACCATGACGAGAAATGCGGACACGGCCGCAAGACGTCTTTTCAAGGAATTCCCTCCTATGTCGAAAGAATGCCTGAACCGTACGTGGGCCGCCTCCGTCCAGAACCGCCGAATGGAGCAGGAGGAAAAGCGATTGAATTGTCGGCCGCTCGGCCGCCGGTGAGCGAGTGGTCACGGAAATGAGTGAACGGCAAGGGAAAATGGCCGGATTCCGCACTCGGTGCTCCCGGTCGCGGACGCAGCGTGAGACGGTTCGCGAAAATGGCGCACTTCGTCAGAAATATTCCACCGGAATTCGGCGACGAAAGTACCGCTTGAATTGATCGTGAATTGTTCGGCTTTCGTCGATCATCCGGCCCGGTTCGCCGGTGAACTCTCGGCGAGCGCGGCGCTGAAAGAACGCGCGGTGCCCGCCAGTCCGGCGACCGCCGAAACCGGGTCGCGCCGGGCGGGCAGGACGGCGGCCAGTGCCGCGCCGACCCGGCCGTCCGGGGTCCTGACGCCGACGGCCGCGCAGGCGAGGCCCGCCGCGATGGTCTCCGATTCCGCCGCGTACCCGGCCGCGCGGATCTCCAGCGCGTCGGCGTCGGGTTCCGCGAGCGCGGGGTGATGGGCGGCCAGCAGCCGTCCGGCGGCGGTCCCCGGCGGCAACGGGCTGCCCGGCGACACGGGGACCTCGTCGGCGGGCAGGACGGCCCCCGCCGCGACCAGCGCGCGGCCCTCCCTCGGCACCACCAGCACGAGGCTCACGCGCATCCGCGCGGAAAGCACCGGCAGCCATTCCCTGGCCAGGTCCCGGAGTTCGGGCTGCCAGAACCGGCCGAGCCGGAACACCCGCGAGCCGATCCGGTAACCACGGCCCGCCCGCTCGACCGCGCCGAGGTCGGTCAGCTGGTCGAGGAGCCGGTGCACGGTGGTCTTCGGGAGCCCGGTGGTCCGCACCAGCTGGGTCAGCCCGGCCTGCCCGCCGAGCTCGTCGAGTGCTTCGAGCAAGGCGAACGCGCCTTCCAGTACGCCGCGTCCGCCGATGGTTTCCCGCATCGCCGCCCTTTCTCGAGATCAGGCCACACCGAAGAAGTAAAGTGCGCTCACGGCGGTCCGGGATACGAACTTTCGGGCAGCCGTAGGGGCGGCGTTCCGCTGAACGGCCCAGTCCGCGACGTGACCGACACCGCGCCCGGAAACGGCCGTGCCGGGTCCGGCGTCCCGGCACGTTCCTGGCATGCTGGCAAGGTTCGCGCGAACACCACAGCTCCAGGGGGACGTCGATAATGGAGGAGATCCGCCGCCTCGCCGACCGGTTCGATCTCATCGAGCCCGTCGGCGGCGGCTCCATGGGCACCGTGTGGCGGGCGCGTGACGACAACCTGGAGCGCACGGTCGCGGTCAAGGAACTCCTTCTGCCGCACGGGCAAGGGGAACAGAAGGCCGACGAGGCCAAGAACCGCGCGCTGCGCGAGGCCAGGATCGCCGCGAGGCTGGTGCATCCGCACGCCATCACCGTCTTCGGCGTGATCGACGAGCAGGACCGCCCGTGGATCATCATGGAGTACCTCCCCTCGACCAGCCTCGCGGACAAACTCCGCGAAGGGCCGATGGAGGTCGACGACGTCATCCGGCTCGCCATCCAGCTGTGCTCGGCGCTGGCGGCCGCGCACCGGGCGGGCATCGTCCACCGCGACATCAAGCCCGGCAACGTCCTGCTCGGCGAGGACGGCACCGTCAAGATCACCGACTTCGGGATCTCGCGGGCGATGGGTGACGTCCAGCTCACCGCGACCGGCGAGATCTCCGGGACGCCGGCGTTCCTGGCGCCCGAGGTCGCCCGCGGTGAGGACGCCACTTTCGCTTCCGACGTGTTCTCGCTCGGCGCGACGCTGTACACCGCGCTCGAAGGCGGCACGCCCTACGGCACGGCGGAGAACCCGATCGCGCTGCTGTACCGCGCGTCGAGCGGGGAGATCACCCCACCGGTCAAATCGGGCATCCTCACCCCGCTGCTGACCAGGCTGCTCGACGTCCGGCCGGACAGCAGGCCGACGATGACCGAGACCGAGCGGGAGCTGCGGGCGCTGGCTGCGGGGGAGCCGACGACGCTGGTCGCCGAGGAGCCGCCGCCGCGGGCGCGCAAAGGCGTCCTGATCGGCGTGATCGTCGCGTTCCTCGTGCTCGCGGCCGTCATCGCCGCCGTGGTCGTGGTGCTCACCCGCGGCGAGGACACCCCCTCGGACGCGGCACCGCCCGCCGGTTCGCAGTCGCAGACCGCCACCCCGGCGCCGTCGTCCGCCGAACCGTCGCCGACACCTTCCTCGCCGCCTCCGTCTTCGTCACCGCCGCCACCGACCTCGTCGTCTTCGGCGGCGCCGCCGCCTCCGGCACAGACGCCGGGGCAGGCGCTCGCGGCGTACTACGGCCTCATCCCGGGGAACCTGCAGGCCGGTTTCGCGACGCTGACCGACAACTTCAAGCGGACCAAGAACCAGAGTTTCGAGCGGTACTCGAACTTCTGGAAGGACTACCGCGCGGTGACCGTGTCGAACGTGTCCGAATCCGGCACCACGGTGACGGCGACGCTCACCTACGTCAAGGCGTCCGGGGGGACGACGACGGAGCGGGCCACCTTCGTCATGGTGCAGCAGGACGGCCGCTACCTCATCGACTCCCAGCGCTGAGGCCGAGTTTCCCGGCGAGGCGCTGAAGCCAGGCTTCGACCTCTTCGGGGGAACGGTCTGGAAGACCGAAGATCGTCTCGGTGACCCCGGCCGCTTCCAGCGCCGCCAGTTTCCCCGGGTCCGGGCGGACGCCGAGCGCCGAGATCTCCGGCTCCCCGGAGCGGCCCGCTTCGCGCCAGATCTCGCGCAGCCTGCGGGCCTTGTCCTCGATATCCGTGTCACCCGGCGTGGTGAGCCAGCCGTCGGCCGACTGCGCGATCCAGCGGAACGTCTTTTCCGTCCCGCCCGCGCCGACGATCACCGGGATGTGCGCCTGTACCGGTTTCGGCCAGGCCCAGCTCGCCCCGAACGAGACGAATTCGCCCGCGTACGAGGCTTCGTCGTCGGTCCAGAGCGCGCGCATCGCTTCGAGGTACTCGCGCAGGACCGTCCGCCGTCTGCCGCCCGGGACACCGTGGTCGGCCAGTTCGTCGACGTTCCAGCCGAAGCCGACGCCGAGCGTGACCCGCCCGGCCGAGAGGTGATCGAGGCTGGCGATCGTCTTCGCCAGCGTGATCGGGTCGCTCTCGACCGGGAGGGCCACGGCCGTCGCGAGCCGGATCCGCGTGGTCACCGAGGCCGCCGTGGCCAGCGCGACCCAGGGATCCAGCGTGCGGAGGTAGCGGTCGTCGGGCAGCGACGAATCGCCGGTGCGCGGATGCGGAGCTTCCCGTTTGACCGGGATGTGCGTGTGCTCGGGCACGTGGAAGGCGTCGAAGCCCGCGGCCTCCGCCGCCCGGGCGGCGGCCGCCGGGGTGATGCCCCGGTCACTGGTGAACAGCACGATCCCGTGTCTCACAGCCGGTCACATTATTAGAACGTGTTTCAGTTCGCAACCGCCGCACGCAGGGTGACCGGCAGGGCGTTCAGTCGCCAGGTGCCCGGGTCCGGGATCCTGAGCAGGCCGTCCGCGAGCGCCAGATCGGGGAATCGGCGCAGCAGTGCGGTGAGCGCGACTTCGGTCTGCACCCTGGCCAGCGAGGCGCCGAGACAGAAATGCGGGCCGTGGGCGAACGCCAGGTGCCACGCCGGTCCCGCCGCGCGCCGGATGTCGAAGACGTCCGGGTCGTGGAAGGCCCGCGGGTCCCGGTTCGCCGCCGCGATCGCGACGGTAACAGGTTCTCCTTCGGGGATCAGGACGTCGCCGATCCGGACGTCGGTGGTGGTGATCCGGGGGACCGTCAGCAACTGCGGGCTGCACCAGCGCATCAGTTCCTCGACCGCGCCGGGCATGAGGTCCGGGTCTTCGCGGAGCGCGGCCAGCTGGGCGGGATGGGCGAGCAGGACCTCGACGGCGTTGGCGATGAGGTTGCCGGGCACCTGACCGCCCAGTACCAGCTGCCAGACGAGGGCGACCAGTTCGGTTTCGCTGAGCCTGTCGCCGTCTTCGGCCTGGATCTGGAGCAACTGCGAGACGACGTCCTCGGCGGGTTCGAGTTTCCGGTTCGCGATGGCGGCGAGCGAGTCCTCGACGATCCCGGGGACAGCCTTCGCGAGCCCCGGACCGTCGCCGGCCGCGACCATGGTGCCGTACTCGCGCCAGCGCGGACGGTGGGTTTCGGGAATGCCGACCAGTGCGCAGATCACGTCGACCGGCAGGGGGCGCGCGAAGGCGGTGACCAGGTCGATCCGGTCCTGTCCGGCGAGGTCGTCGAGGAGGTCGTCCACGAGCCGCTCGATTCCCGGGCGGAGCGCGGCGGCCTTGCGCGGGGTGAACGCGGGGGACACGAGACGCCGGAGCCGGACGTGCTCCGGGCCTTCGATCTCCTGCATGGACCGCATGTACGGGCGGCAGTGCTCGGGGATCTCCATGCGCTGGTAGCTGGCCGGGCTCAGGGCGAAGCGCGGGTCGCTCAGCATCTTCCGTGCCTCTTCATGGCGCAGGACCGCCCACATCGAGAACCCCGGCGCGGAGAGCTTGGCGATCGGGGAGCGTTCGCGGACCGGGCTGTACGCGGTGAACGGATCCCGCAGGACGTCGGGGTCGGTCAGGAGGATCTCGGGAACGTCGGACAAAGTGGTCTCCCAGTTCGGATGTTCAAATCAGATGTTCTCATCATCTGAATGGTCAAGGTATCTTGATCCGGGTCCGAGGGCAATCGTGGTGGCTGACAGGAGACCGATGGTCCGGCTGAGCAGGGCGGAGACGCAGGAGCGCAACCGCGCGAAAGTGCTGGCCGCCGCCCGCGACGAGTTCGCGGCGCGGGGTTTCCGCGAGGCCAAGATCGACGTCATCGCCGAACGGGCGGAACTCACCCGCGGCGCGGTCTACTCGAACTTCCCCGGCAAACGCGCGCTGTACTTCGCCGTACTGGCCGACCTGGCGGAACGGTCCGCCGGGGCGCCGCACGCCGTGCCGGGCGAGACGCCGCACGACGCGCTGGGGGCGCTGGCCAGGGCGAGGGTGGCGGCGTTCCCCCTGGACGACGAGCAGGCGGGCCTCGCCCGCGACCTGATGCCGGAAGTACTCGCGGACGAGCGGATCCGGCGTCCCTTCGCGCAGCTGGTGAAGCTCAACGGGCTGGTGCTCGGGCTCGCGCTGGAGCGCCTGGACCCGCCGGATCGCCCGGCGGGAGCGCCGATCCCGCGGCGCGTCCGGCTCGCGGAGACCGTGCTGACCACCTTGCACGGCGCGGGCCAGCTGGCGGCCGCGGCGCCGGGGCTGGTCGAACCGTTCGACGTCGTGAGCGCCTGCGAACGGCTGGCGGGCCTGTCCCTCAACGACTGGTGGGCGCCGCCGGTGTTCGCGCCCACCGCGCAGGCGGCCGACCGGCCCTGGTCACCGCCCGAGGCCGTGGACCTCGTGCGCGCCGAACCGTTCGTGCCCGCCGACGGCGTGGTCGTCGTCCTGGGCACCCACCGGCTGGCCGGCGCCGAGGAGGCCGTCCGGGCCTACGGCGGCGACGTCACCGTGGCCGTCGTGACCAGCGAGCCCGACGAACTGGTCCCGCTGACCCGGCTGCTCGTGGCGGAGGTGTGCGGTGGCCTGCGACAGGCCTTCCCGGAGCGGGCCTGGCCGGGGCTGCGTGTGGTGTGCGACGTGACCGGGACCTTGGCGGCCGCCGCGGGGGTGCTCGCCGTCAGCGACGAGACCGAGGCCGCGGTCCGGGTCGAACGGGGGAGGATCACCGCCGGCGCGGACGGGCGCGGTGCGGGGCACGCCGTCTCGGTGACGGGCGGTCTTACGGTCTCGTGAGTGGTGATGACGGTTAGAACCGTCATCACCACTCACGAGACGTGAGGTCCGTGTGCCGGATCCGGTACACCTGCAGGCGAAGTCCGTAGTACTTCTCGGTTTCCCCGACCCAGACCATGCCGAGCCGTTTCGCGGTCGCGATGGCGCGCACGTTGTTCGGCCGCGCGACGGCGAAGAGTTCGTCCGTGTCCTGGGTGAACGCCCAGGAGATCAGCGCGCGGGCGGCCTCGGCGGCGTACCCCTCGCCCCAGGCGTCCGGATGCAGCTGCCAGCTGATCTCCAGGTCCTCTTCGTACGGTGGCAGCAGATGGATGCCCAGCCCGCCGACGACCACGCCGTCTTCCTTGCGCCGCACCGCCCATCTTCCGCGCGGCGGCACGAGATTGGGCTGCGCCTGCTGCCAGGCCTGCAGTACCGAGCGCATGGCCGCGACGTCGGCCACCCGGTCCATCGCCGGGGTCAGCCACCGGGTCACGTCGGTGGTGCCGTAGATCGCCAGCGCGGCTTCGGCGTCGTCCTCGGACCAGTCACGGACGACGAGCCTTTCGGTGGTCAAGTCCATGACAGAACGTTACGCCGTCCTCGTCCGGGTAGCATTGGTATCCTCAGGAAAGCGAGTCCCGTATGCGTGCCGAAACCTCGACGCCCCCCGAGCAGGCCTGTCCGATCGCCCCGGTGGTCGACCTCGTCTTCAGCCGCTGGACCACGCCGATCCTGTGGGCGCTCAACGAGTTCGGCAGGCAGCGGTTCGTCGAACTCGAGCGGCGCATCGGCACGATCACGCCGAAGGTGCTGACCCAGCGGCTGCGGCAGCTGGAACGCGACGGCCTGGTCACGCGGACCTATCACGCGGAGGTGCCGCCCCGGGTGGAGTACGAGATCAGTGACCTCGGCCGGAGCCTGGCGCCACTGTTCGCGACCCTGGCGGACTGGTCGACGGAGAACCTGCCGAAGGTGGAGAAGGCCCGGTCGGCCTACGACTCGCCCTCGTGAGTGGTAATGACGGTTAGAACCGTCATCGCCACTCACAAAGCCGTGTGGGGTTCGAGTGTGGAGGATTCGGGACGTTGAACGTCCCGAATCCTCCACACTCGGGGTGCGCCGGGTTCCGGGGTATGTCCCTGATCCTGTGTTGATCAAGCTGCGCGCGCCGACCACTCAAGAGACCCAGGGCACACCGGTACTTATTTGACTGACTGTTCCAGATACGGGTAGGTTGACTCTCGTGTCCCGGGTGAAGGAATTCGACGTCGACGCGGCCTGTGACGCCGCGCTGGAACTGTTCTGGCGACAGGGTTACGAGGCCACTTCGGTCAACGACCTCGTCTCCGCGCTCGGTATCGGCAAAGCGAGTCTCTACGCGACGTTCGGTACCAAGCACGAGCTGTACCTGACGGCTTTGAACCGGTACGTCGCCCGGGGCAACGAGCGGTTCGTCGAGGACTTCGCCGGACCGGGGCCCGCACTCGCGGGGGTGCGGCGGCTCATCGAGCGCTATCTCGCCGAGATCCTCGGCGAATCGGGGCGCCACGGCTGTTTCGTGGTCAACGCGGCCATGGAGATGATGCCGAAGGATCCCGAGGTCGCGCGCGTGGTCGAGCGCAGCTGGGACGCGCTCGACCTGGCCTTGCGGATGGCGTTGAGCCGGGCGAAGGCGCAAGGCGAACTCGACGCCACCGCGGATCCGGAGGCGCTCGCCGGCTTCCTGCTCACCGTCCTGCAGGGGATGCGGGTGCTGAGCAAAGGGCCGGATCCCGCGCCGCGGGCCCGCGCGACGGCGAAGCAGGCCATCGCGGTACTCGAAGCCGCTCGTCCGCGGTGATTTTTTCAGGACCAAATACTAGAACGATCAGACCAGAAAGTTGGCTACTGTGGGGAAGCGATTCAGCGGCAAGGTCGTCCTGGTCACGGGCGGAGGTTCCGGGATCGGCC
This sequence comes from Amycolatopsis orientalis DSM 40040 = KCTC 9412, assembly GCF_000478275.1. GTDB lineage: Bacteria > Actinomycetota > Actinomycetes > Mycobacteriales > Pseudonocardiaceae > Amycolatopsis > Amycolatopsis orientalis. The sequence goes on along the minus strand of NZ_ASJB01000042.1, from coordinate 243,776 downwards.
GTGCCACGGCGGTGGCCTTCGCGCGTGAAGGCGCGCAGGTCGTCGTCTCCGGCCGGGACGGCGAGAAACTGCGTCAGACGGTGAAGGAGATCGAAGCCGAGGGCGGCAAGGCCGACGCGGTGACCGCGGACGTGGGCGTCGGCGCCGAGGTCGAACGCCTCGTCGCCGAAACCGTGCGGCGTCACGGAAAACTCGACGTCGCGTTCAACAACGCCGGGGTGCTCGGCAGCCCGGCGCCGACCGCCGATCTCGACGAAGAGGGGTTCACCGCCGTGGTGCACACCAACCTCACCGGCACCTGGCTGTCGATGAAGCACGAGATCGCGCAGATGCGGGCAGGTGGCGGGGGAGTGATCGTCAACATGGCGTCCAACCTCGGCTCGCACAGCCGCCTGTCGGGGATGGCCGCCTATGCCGCTTCGAAGGCTGCTGTGAGCGTGCTGACCCGCACCGCCGCCCGCGACCACATCGCCGAAGGGATCCGCATCAACGCCGTCAGCCCCGGCGCCACCGACACCGGCATGTCGCTCCGGCCGGGGGAAACCGAGGCCGACCGCGCCGAACGGCTCCGTGCGGTCATCCCGATCGGCCGGATCGGCGCGGTCGAAGAGATCGCCGCGGCGGTGCTCTGGCTGGCCTCGGACGAATCCGCGTACGTCGTCGGGCACGACATGGTCCTCGACGGCGGTGCGAGCGCCTGAGCCTTAATGGCGCGAAGGCAGCAGTTCCTGCATCTTCGTCTTGATCCCCTGCGTCACGAGGTGCCAGGCGTCGGGCTCGCCCTTGAGGACGGCTTCGGTCATCGATTTGAGCTGGTCGAAGGTGGCGTGCGGCGGGATCGGCGGCACCTCGGGATCGCAGCGGACGTCGAGCACGGTCGGCACGTCGGCCGACAGCGCGACGTCCCACGCTTCCCCGAGCCGGGCGGGATCGTCGACGGCGATCCCGCCGAGGCCGACTTCGAGCGCGAAGTCCGAATAGGACACTTCCGGCAGACTCTGCGAAGGTTCGAACTTGGGCGAGCCGCCCATCGCGCGCAGCTCCCAGGTGACCTGGTTCAAGTCGCCGTTGTGGAACACGCAGATGACGCATCGCTGATCGGCCCACAGTTCGCGATACCGGGCGATGGTCATCAGCTCGGCCATCCCATTCATCTGCATCGCCCCGTCGCCGACCAGCGCGACAACCGGACGGTCGGGGTGGGCGAACTTCGCGCCGATCGCGTACGGGACACCGGAACCCATCGTCGCCAGCGTCCCGGAGAGCGTGCCGCGCATCCGGCCGCGCATGCGCAGATTCCTGGCGTACCAGTTGGTCGCCGAACCGGAGTCCGCGGTGACGATGGCGTCCTCGGGGATCCGCTGGGACAGTTCGTGCACGATGCGCATCGGGTTGACCGGATCCGCCTCCAGCATCGCCTGGCGGGTCACGGTCTCCTGCCATGCGGCGGTGTTCTTCTCGATCTTCTCCCGCCAGCCGCGTCCGGTTTTGCGTTCCAGCACCGGGATCAGCTGCTGCAGAGTGCCCTTCGCGTCGCCGAGCAGGTTGACCTCGGTGGGATAGCGCAGTCCGAGGAACCGGGGGTCGATGTCGATCTGGACGGCGCGTGCCTGGCCGAATTCCGGCAGGAACTGCGCGTACGGCATATTCGAACCGACGATCAGGAGCGTGTCGCAGTCCCGCATCATCTCGTAGGTGGGCCGGGTGCCGAGCAGGCCGATCGAGCCGGTGACGTACGGCAGGTCGTCGGACAGGACGTCCTTGCCCAGCAATGCTTTCGCCACGCCGGCGCCGGTGAGGTCGGCGACCTCACGCAGCTCGGTGACGGCGTTGCGCGCGCCTTGCCCGATCAGGATCGCGACCTTTTCGCCCGCGTTCAGCACTTCCGCGGCCCGGGTGATCTCTTCGGTCGGCGGGATGACGCTGGCTCGTGGGTGATCCGGCGGGGAGGACGGCACGTGCTTGAACTCGTGCTGCGGTGGGCGGTAGGTCTCCTCCTGCAGATCCGCCGGGATGATCAGCGCCGTGGGCGCGCGCTGGGCCATCGCCGTGCGCAGGGCGCGGTCGAGCGCGTTCGGCAGCTGTTCGGGAACGTTCACCTCGACGAGGTACTCGCTCGCGACGTCCTTGAACAACGCCTGGAGGTCCACCTCCTGCTGATAACTGCCACCCATCGCGCTGCGCGCCGTCTGCCCGACGATCGCGACCACCGGCACATGGTCGAGTTTGGCGTCGTACAGGCCGTTGAGCAGGTGGATCGCGCCAGGGCCGGACGTCGCCATGCAGACGCCCGGCCGTCCGCTCAGCTTCGCGTACCCGACGGCCGCGAACGCCGCCATCTCCTCGTGGCGTGTCTGCACGAAGCGAGGTTTGTCGCCCGCCGCGCCGAACGCGGTCACCAGCCCGTTGATCCCGTCGCCGGGATAGGCGAAGACCTGCCCGACGTCCCATTCACGCAACCTGGTCAGTACATGGTCAGCAACGGTTTCGCTCATGGGCGCCGGATACCGCCGCCCTCCGGCGGCTAAACGTCCTCGAGGATCTTGGTGATCCCGGCGACGACGTCCGGATGCCCGAGCGGCAGTGGCGGCGGGATCCGGTTGAACGGTTCGCCGGTGCTGTGGGGAAGCACTTCGACCTCGGTCCCCGCCGACCGCACCCGCTCGGCCTGCTCGGAGTTCTCGTCCGGTACGGGATCGACCAGCAGGACGTGGCCGACCGCGCCCGGATGCCGTTCGGCCAGCCGCAGCGCGTCCGCGGCGGCCTCCCCGCTCGCCACGAGGTCGATCGGCGGGCCACCGGGTTCCGCGTCGCCGACCACGTCCTCGGCCTGGGTCAACGCGCCGTCCACCGGCAGACGGCACCAGATGACCTGACGCTGGGCCGTGAGCGGCCGCCAGGTCGCCGGGAGTTCACCGTGCTTGCCTTCGCCCGCGGGATCGAGGACGACGAGTTTCGCCGCCTCGTTCCCGCCATCGGTGACGACCGAGGGTCCCTCGGCCCGGACGGAATCGGATTCGCCGGACATGGTCACCTTTCTTCTAACACCTGGTACGGGGAAGCTCCGGGGAATCGGTGTCCAATGGCACTGAGCCTGACCGGACAAGTCCTAATTGGACGGTTTGGCGTTTGCCCACCGCTTCCAGCGCCCAGTCGGTGGCGGTCCGCAGCCGGTTGCCCGGCATGGCCAGCAGATGGTAGCCGCGCGTGACCGCCTTGGCGGCGAGCCCGGAAAGGGGGATGTGCAAGGGATTCGCCGCGGCCTGATGGGCGCCGAGGTCGACGACGAAGCCGAGATCGTTGTGCCGGTAGGTACCGTGCGAGCCATGCCCGAGTGACGCGGCCACGTTCCGTCCGGCCAGTTTTCCCTGCCGCTCGGCGTGCTGGGCCGTCATCGGCGTGTACTCGCCCGGCCGCGTCAGATCCGGGACGGCGGCCGCGTCGCCGCACGCGTAGACGTCCCGGCGCCCGGGGACGTTCAGCTGCGCCGTGACGACGAGCCTGCCCTTGGCCGTCTTGAGACCCAGGTCCTCGACCAGCGGATCCGGCCGCACCCCGACACACCAGACGAGGGTGTGCGTCGGCACGGATTCGCCGGAGGTCAGTTCCACGCCCTTGTCGCCGGCGTTGTCGACCGACGTCTTCATCAGCACCTCGACGCCGCGTGACCGCAGCACCTCGTCGGCGGTGGCGCCCAGGCGCGGGTCGAGTTCCGGCAGGACGCGGTCGGCCACGTCCAGCAGCAGCCACTGGATCTTCTGGCCTTCGAGTTCGGGATGCCGCGCGGCGAGCGCGGCGGTGAACGCCGGACCTTGCGCGGCGACCTCGGTCCCGGTGTACCCGGCGCCGACGACGACGAACGTGCACCGCGCGTCGCGTTCGGCCGGATCCGTCGCGGACGCGGCGAGTTCTATCTGCCGGGTGACGTGGTCCCGGAGGTAGAGCGCCTCGGGAAGGCCACGGAAGCCGTGGGCGTACTCGCATACGCCGGGGATCGGCAGCAGTTTGTTGACACTGCCCACGGCCAGCACGAGCCTGTCGTATCCGATTCGGCAGTCGCGGTCTTCGGGGTCGGTATAGCTCACGCTGCGGCCGTCGAAGTCGACCGACGTCGCGGTGCCGAGCACCAGCCGCACACCGCGCAGGGTCCCCGGGATGGACACCGAGATGCGCCGGGGTTCGAGGATCCCGGCGGCGACCTCGGGCAGCAAGGGAAGATAGAGGAAGTAGTCGGTCGGGTTCAGCACGACGATCTCAGTGTCGTCATCTACCGATTTGAGCAGGGTCTTGGCGGCGTTGTAGCCGGCGAAGCCGCCGCCGATGATCACTACGCGCATCGTCACCCTTCCGGGTCAGTCCTTGGTGGGCCAGTCGCCGGTCGCCTTGCGATAGCCGACCGCGCCCGCTCGTTCCGTGGCCGCCTTCACCGCGCCGAAGATCGCGCCCTGCGCGGCGGCCGCGACGATCACCTGGGTCCAGGTGAAGTCCCGGTCCATGGCGTCCGGCGCGTCCTCGTCACCGCTGACGCGTTTCCAGATCTGCTTGAACGCGGCGCCGGCGAGGATCCCGCCGAGGGCGCTGATGACCATGTTCATCGGTTTGTAGAGGACCTTGTTCACGAAGAAGACCTCTTTCGCATGATCAGGCGGATCGTCACGAGCAGCGCGAGGATCCCGGCGAAGACCGGCAGGGGGTTGGCGCGGACGACTTCGGTGCCCTGACGGAACTTTTCCGCGGCGGGCTCCGAAATCTTTTCGGCGATCTTTTCGCCGGCCTGGTCGACCTTGGCGTCCAGGTTGTCGTTGACCCGGGCCTTCACGTCGAGTTTCTGGCCCAATGCGTCGAGGGTCTCGGTGAGTTCCTCGCGGGTCACGTCGCGATCGGCGCGGGCTTCTTCGGCGTTCTTGGGGAAATCACTCATGAGCGCACTCCCTGCTTGACGGTGTCGACATCCTTGCGGACGCCTTCGATGGCCTCTTCCGGCACCGGCGGGGTCGCGCTCGCGACCTCCTTGCGGCCGATGACGGCCGAAAGCCCGCCGATCAGCAGCAGCGCCGCGCCGGTCACCACGGCCGCCAGCCACGCGGGCATCACCAGCGCGAGTGCCAGTACCACCGCGGCGATCAGGGTCGCGAGGCCGAACAGGGCGAAGATCCCGGCCGCGCCGAACAGCCCGGCGCCGACGCCCATCCGCTTTCCCTTGCCCTGCAACTCGAATACGGCCAGCCGCATCTCGTCGCGCACCAAGTGCTTGACCTCGTCGCTCAGGTCGGAGACCAATTCGCCGACCGACTTGTCTGACGGCGGCTTCCGGTGGGTTTGTTCGATCATGGAGCACCTCCTCGGAGCGTTCTGCTCGCCGGGTACCCGGGAGTACGGGCGGTCAATCACCGCGAGTTTCGGCCTCCCGGGCACCGGGTAGCCGAAAGAGTGCCGGCTCGAAAAGCACCCAACCGACAGGAGGATGCATGAGCACGATCACCGAAATGGTGGACGTCGAAGTACCGGTCAAGACCGCGTACAACCAATGGACGCAGTTCGAGTCCTTCCCGAAGTTCATGGAGGGCGTCGAGGAGATCCGTCAAATCGACGCGACCCACACCCACTGGGTGACCAAATTCGGTGGTGTGAGCCGGGAATTCGACGCGACCATCACCGAACAACATCCCGACGAGCGCGTCGCGTGGACCTCGGACTCCGGTCCCGACCACGCGGGCGTCATCACCTTCCATCGCCTTGACGACAACAAGACCCGGGTCACGGCGCAGATGGAGATCGACCCCGAGGGCTTCGCCGAGAACGTCGCCGACAAACTCGGTGTCCTCGATCGCCGGGTCAAGGGCGACCTGAAGCGGTTCAAGGAGTTCATCGAGAGCCGCGGTCACGAGTCCGGCGCGTGGCGCGGCGACGTCGACCGCCCCGGCAGCTGACCCGTTCCCGGGACCTTCGCCTGGAAAGCGGCGTTTTCCAGGCGAAGGTCCCGGGTACTTCAGTGGGTGAGGTCCTTAACGAAGGGAGCGTCCCGGCATGACTACCAACGCGTACGTAGCCTTCCTCGTCATCGGGGTGGCACTGGTCATGCTCGACGGCCTGATCATCTACCAGAGCGGTAAGCGCTACCTGCGAGGTTCCCACGGCGATCCGGCCGCCGGGGCGTCCATGACCTGGCTCGTCACGGTGTTGTTCCACCTCGCGACGCTGGGCGTGCTGGCCTTGCTGTCGACCGTCGACATCGGCGGCAGTGACCTGCCGGGTGTGGTGGGCAGGCTGGGTGTTCTGTTGCTGGTGCTGGCCATCGCCCACGCGATCACGCTCAGCGTGCTCTCGCGGATCCGTGGTGAGCAGGAGGCCGAAGCGGTGATCAACCGCCCGCGGCAGCGTGTCGAGCCCGAACAGCAGGGCACCACGGTGACCCCGGTTCCCGGTCAGGAAGGACGATTCCCGACCGCGAGCCCGTCGATCGAGCAGCACGCGCCGTACACGACGCCGTAGGAAAGTCGAGTGCTGGCAGGAGGTTTCGCCGTGCACGAGATCGAAGACGAACTGTGGGACGAGTTCCATCGCGTGGTCAACATGACCTCGCGGGAACTGGCCGACTGGCTGCGCACGCGGTCGGCCGACGACGAGGACGAAGCGCTGCCGGACCAGGCGGGAACGCCGACCGGACGGCATGTGCTCAGCATCCTCGGCAAGCGCAGGACCGACCTCACCGCCGAGGACGAGCGGGTGATGCGCTCGGTCGTCCGGCGGGTCGAGGACCAGCGGCGAGACGACCTGGAACCGGTCGCGGGTGAGGCGCACTGGCGGCACAGGCTGATGTCGCTGGGGCACGACCCGCTGAAACCCGTCTGACAGTGCCCAACCCCTCGTGAGTGGTAATGACGGTTAGAACCGTCATTACCACTCACGAGTCTTTGGGGCTCATTCCCTACCTGGAGAGCAGGGTCCCGGCAAGTCGCAGAGCCGCTGGTCGTGAGTGGTAAGTGTCGTTCTAACGACACTTACCACTCACGACCATCCCAACCCACCATTACCGGTGGATCGCTTCACGGACCTCATACGGGGCATGGGGGCGAAGGGGCAGGGTCGGTTCAGGCTCGTGAGTGGTATTGACGGTTAGAACCGTCAATACCACTCACGAGTCTGTGTGGGGCTCATTCCGAGAGCTTGCCCCGCAACTGGTCCAGCGTCTGGGAAAGCAGCCGCGAAACGTGCATCTGCGAGATGCCGACCTTCTCCGCGATCTGCGTCTGGGTGTAGCCCCCGAAGAACCGCATCACGAGGATCGCGCGTTCCCGTTTCGGGAGTTCCCGCAGCAACGGTTGCAGCGCCTCATGGGTCTCCACCAACGCCATGTCGTGATCCTCTTCGCCGATCGTGTCGGCGAGGGAGAGGGCTTCGGTGGCGTCGTCGTGGACCGGCTTGTCCACCGACAACGTCTGGTACGCCTGGCCGGCGAGCAACCCTTCACGCACCTCGTTGACTTCGAGCCCGAGGTACTCGGCGAGTTCGGTCGGCGTCGGCGCGCGGCCGAGGCTCTGGGACAGCGCGGCCGTGCCCTGGCTGAGCGAAACGTGGAGTTCCTTGAGCCGCCTCGGTACCCGGACCGACCAGCCGGTGTCGCGGAAGTGCCGCCGCACCTCGCCCATGACCGTGGGTACGGCGAAGGAGAGGAAATCGTGGCCGCGGCCGGGGTCGAAGCGGTCGACTGCGTTGATCAGGCCGATTCGCGCCACCTGCACCAGATCCTCGCGGGGCTCGCCCCGGCCGGAGAACCTGGTCGCGATGTGCTCGGCGAGCGGCAGTAGCTCCGTGACCAGCCGGGCGCGCAGTTCCCGGCGGCGCGGAGAGTCCTCCGGCAAGGCGGCCAGCTCTTCGAAGAGGGGTTCGCAATGGGCGTAGTCGTCCGCTTGCCGGGCGAGTGTTTTGCGCTCCCCGCTCACCCGTCGCTCGTTCCCGGGGCCAGGACGAGGTCGATCGTCGTCGTACCCCCTGTTTCGCCGGGGATCGGCGCGCAGTGCGCCGTCACCGAATGCGTCAAGGTCGTCAGGACATGCCAGCCGAACGTCGTTTCGCTCGGCAGATAGGGCTTCGTCGTCCGCGTGGAGATCGAGACGGCGATGCCCTCGGGAATCTCGTGAAACACACAGCACAGCACGGCTCCCAGTTCCGCGGGCTGGACGAGTTGGGAACAGGCTTCGTCGACGGCCATCTTCGCGTCTGAAATGGCGTCCAAGCCGAAGTCCGCACGGGACACCACCCCATGGGTGAGCGTGCGGACGAGGGGAATCTGTTCCGCCTCGGCGGGCAGGCGGAGTTCGACCCGGTCGAACATACCGTCCGACGGTGGCCGGGTTTGGGGGGTGAGACCGCCCCGTCCATGTGCATCCATTCCGAAACCTATCCGTCCGTCGCCGTGGGACAACCGCGGAGGGAGCCCGCCGCGGGACGCGTGATCAACGGCCAAGGGCCTGCTGAAGGTCCTTTTTGGACATCTTCGAGCGACCCTTGACGTTGCGTTTCTTCGCTTCGTTGTACAGCTGATCCTTGGTCGGGCCGTTCGGGCCCAGCCGCTTCCCCGAGCGTTTGCCACCCCGCCGCTGAGGTGACATGTCCTGCACGGAGGTGCGGCTCGCCTCGCGCGCCTCGCCCGCCTGCGCGCGGTTCTTGTTGACCGTGCGCGCGGCGATCTCCTCGGCCCGGTCGGTGCTCGCGCCGCGGTCCTTCGCCGATTCCTTGATGTGTTCGTACTGACGTTCTCGTTTGTCGCTCCAACTCTGCTGAGGCATGGCTGCTCCTCTCTTCCCGGGTCAGGTACCCCGATCGATTCGCCGGATAAACGTCCGGTTGATCGCGGGAACCGGCGGGTACGCGAAGGTCAGACGCGAAGGGAGGCTTCGATGCGCATCGGCTACACACTCATGACCGAACAGGCCGGACCGAAGGACCTGGTCGGGTACGCCGCCGGAGCGGAGAAGGCGGGTTTCGACTTCGAGGTGATGAGCGACCACTACTCGCCTTGGCTGGACGAACAGGGCCATTCGCCGTACGCGTGGAGCGTGCTGGGAGCGGTCACGCAGAGCACCGAACGGGTCGAACTGATGACCTTCGTGACCTGCCCGATCATGCGTTATCACCCGGCGGTGGTGGCACAGAAGGCGGCGACCGTCCAGGCGCTCTCGGACGGCCGGTTCACCCTCGGGCTCGGTGCGGGGGAGAACCTCAACGAGCACGTCATCGGCCAGGGCTGGCCACCGGCGAATGTCCGCCACGAGATGCTGGCCGAAGCCGTCCAGATCATCGGCGGGCTGTTCGACGGCGGGTACTTCAACTACGCGGGTGAGCACTTCCGCGTGGACTCGGCCAAGCTGTGGGACCTCCCGGAGCAGCGGGTCCCGATCGCCGTCGCGGTGTCCGGGTCACAGTCGGTGACCAGGTTCGCCCCGATCGCCGACGCGATGATCGCGGTGGAGCCGGACGCGTCGCTGAGCCGGGAATGGGACGCCACCAAACTCGGCCCGCCCAGCCGGAAGATCGCCCAGATGCCGATCTCCTGGGGCGAGGACCGCGACGCCGCCATCCAGCGCGCGCACGAGCAGTTCCGCTGGTTCGGTGGCGGCTGGAAGGTCAACGCCGAGTTGCCGGGGCCCGCGGGGTTCGCCGGGGCCACGCAGTTCGTCAAACCGGAGGACGTCGCCGCGTCCATCCCGTGCGGACCGGACGTCGAGCAGATCGTGAAGCAGGCCGCCGAGTACGAGGCCGCGGGCTTCACCGACCTAGCCCTGATCCAGATCGGCGGCGATCAGCAGGAGGGTTTCCTCCGGTTCGCCGAGGACAAGCTGCTTCCGGCGTTGCGGGGCTGATCACCCGAACGGAGTCACCTGTGTTCAAGCCGGCTGTCGTGGGTACTTGGCCCTACGACGGCCTTCATCCGAAGGGGGAACAGATGAGCAACGAACTCGGCCTTCACCCGGTACCGGACCTGCTCCCGGAGGGACAGGACTCGCCGGAACAGCAGGCGGTACGCCGGAAGGCGGCACTCGCCGTCGCCTCACGCGCCAGGAGCGCGGACGACTGCGCGAAGCTGCTGGACATGCTGGGCCTGCACGAGAGCAGCGGCCGCAGCTCCGAAGTGGCCTGATTCAGCGGCCGCCGCGCGCAGCCACGAGGTCCGCGACGAAGGCCTGGTAGGCCTCGTCGCGGTCCGGCGCGCGCAGTACGGCGGACGGGTGAACCGTGGCGACCGCGGTGACGTCGAATTCGGGTAGCTCGATCCGCTCCCCACGACTCCGCGTGATGCGGAAATCATCGCCCAGCAGCGCCTTCGCCGCCGTCGCGCCGAGGAAGATCAGCAGCTCCGGATGGATGGCCGTCAGTTCCGCGTGCAGCCACGGGCGACACGCGACGACCTCGGTCCTCGACGGCGTCTTGTGGATGCGCCGCTTGCCCCGTTCGTCACGTTTGAACTTGAAATGCTTGACCGCGTTGGTGACGTAGATCTTCCGCCGGTCGAAACCCGCTTCGTCGAAGGCCCGGTCGAGCAGCCGCCCGGCGGGCCCGACGAACGGGGCGCCCGCCCGGTCCTCCTGGTCGCCGGGTTGTTCGCCGACCACCATGATCTCCGCCTGGCGAGGCCCTTCGCCGAAGACGGTCTGGGTCGCGTCGCGGTAGAGATCGCATCCGTGACAGGAGGACGCCGCCTCGCGGAGACGGTCCAGATCGGTGGTGTCGGGCGGAGCCGCCCCGGGTGCCTTGGTCGCCATTCCGGCCGATTTCCCGGCTCGTCGCGCGGTCAAACCGTTTCACGCCGACCGCGGCGGGTAACCGACCGGCATGGGTACCGACACCGAACCGGCCACCGCCTCCGTCCAGGACACGCTCCGCGTCGCCGCGCAGGTCGTTCTACCCACCCTCGCGGGCGGGGTGATCAAACGCAGGCCACTCGGCCTGGCCGCGGCCCAGAAACTGCAACTGGACCGGCCGGCGGTCCGGCTGCTCGGGCGGCTGAGGTCCCGGTACGGCCCGGGGCCGTTGCGCTTGCGCGTCCCCGGGCGGTCGATCGACCTGGCGCTTTCCGGTGAGGACGTCGCCGAGGTGCTGGCCGCCGCCCCGGTGCCTTTCAGCCCGTCAACGAAGGAGAAGAGGGCCGCGCTCGGGCATTTCCAGCCGCACGGCGTGCTGATCTCGGACGCGGCCGACCGGCCCCCGCGCCGTCGGTTCAACGAGGAGGTCCTCGAACCCGGCCGTCCGCTGCACGACCTCGCCGAGCCCTTCGCGGTGGTGATCGCCAAGGAAGCGGAATCGTTGTGGGACAACGGAACCCTGGATTGGGACACCTTCAACATCGCCTGGTGGCGGATCGTCCGCCAGGTCGTCCTGGGTGAGTCGGCCGCGGACGACGACGTACTCACCGACATGCTCGCCCGGCTGCGCAAGGACGCGAACTGGGCCTACGCGCATCCCCGGCGTGAAAGCCTTTACGCCCGATTCCGCACGCGGCTCCTCGAACATCTGGAGCGGGTCGAGCCGGGCAGCCTCGCCGAGGTGATCGCGTCGGCCGAAGCGGAACGGAAACCCGAGATCGTCGCGGACCAGGTGGCTCATTGGCTCTTCGCGTTCGACGCCGCGGGGATCGTCACCTTCCGTACGCTCGCGCTGCTCGCCACCCACCCCGCCGCGCGCGAACGGGCCGACGAGGAAGTCCGCGACGCCGATCCGGGTGGCCCGAACCAGTTCGCCTACCTGCGTGCCTGCGCCCTCGAATCGGTCCGGTTGTGGCCGACCACGCCGGCGCTCCTGCGGGAGAGCACCGCCGACACCGCCTGGGGCCCGCCGGGGACCACGGTGCTGATCTTCACCCCGTTCTTCCACCGCGATCCGGAGTCCATGCCGTACGCCGACCGGTTCGAACCCGAGATCTGGCTGGACGGCAGCGCCGCGGGCAACCCGGCGCTGGTCCCCTTCAGCGCCGGGCCCGCCATCTGCCCCGGCCGGGACCTGGTGCTGTTCTGCGCGAGCACGATGCTCGCCCACCTGATCCGAGACCGCCGCTTCACGCTGGTCTCCGGCGCGATCCTCGGCCCGGAGCGGCCGTTGCCCGCGACATTGGACAACTTCCACCTGAAGTTCGAGCTGGTCTCCGGCTGAGCGCGGCTAGGCCTCGTCGTCGACCCATTCGAGCAGGTCGCCGGGCTGGCACTGGAGGACCCGGCACATCGCTTCCAGGGTGCTGAACCGGACCGCCTTGGCGCGACCGTTCTTGAGTACGGCCACGTTCGCCGGGGTGAGCCCGACGAGGTCGGCGAACTCGCCGACGCTCATCTTGCGTTTGGCCAGCTCGACGTCGATGCGGACGACGATCGGCATCAGATCACCTGTTCCAGATCGGACCGCAGCGTGGTGGCCTGCTTCAGCAGTGTGCGCATCACGACCATGAGGAGACCCAGGACGGCGACTCCGATCAACGCCAGGAACAGCAGTAGCGGCAGGCCAGGGTCGTCGGCGTTGAAGCCGACGTAGAGGAACACGCCCGCGAGGACCAGCCAGCCGGCGAGGATCGCCCAGACGATCGCGTCCACCCAGCGCAGGGACGCCTCGGTGAAGATCCGGTCCTTCTTGACCAGGGTGAGCAGCTGCCAGGTCGCCACCACGACGACCTGGACGCACAGCACCCAGAAGACCGAAACGGCCGTCGCGGGCCAGCGCAGGTAAGCCATTTCGGGGTCTTGCCGCGCCATATGCGCGAACTGGCCGGGCAGGGACATGGTCTGGAAGAGGACCAGGATCCCGAACAGCAGCACGAGGAACACTCTGAGGGGCGCGACCGCCCGTTGCCCTGTGATCATGCGTCGAGTTTCGCGCGTTATCTATCGAAAGTCAATCGGTAGCTATCGCCTAACGAGCCCGGCCTGGTCCTGGCGCACGCCGTGGCGCCCCGGCGTGCGCTGTGGCGCCGTCGTGGGCGAGGCGTCGGCAAGTACCGGCGGCGGAACGGTGTTCGCGACAAAGTGACGTCGGCTTCGGCGCGAGTTCCCCTCGTGCATTTAGTCCTCTGAATGCGTTACTTGTCACGCGCACCTTTTCGCTGCCGGAAAGGACTCACCCGGCCGTAGTTCTGCCATTGTCGCGTCCGGGGGTGTCTGTCAGGATGCTCGTGACCCGATCCGAAGGAGCGTCCAATGGCTTCCCGTCTCAATCCGTATATCAGCTTCGCCGGTGACGCCCGGCAGGCCATGGAGTTCTACAAGTCGGTGTTCGGCGGGGAACTCACGCTGAACACCTTCGGCGAATCCGGGATGGCGGGTTCGCCCGTGGAAGACCAGATCATGCACTCCCAGCTCGATTCGCCGAGCGGGTACACGATCATGGCCTCGGACACGCCGCCGGGCATGGAGCACAAGCCGGGTACCAATCTGTCGATCAGTCTCAGTGGTGACGACGGTGAGGAATTGCGCGGGTATTGGCAGAAACTTTCCGCCGAAGGCACCGTTTCGGTCCCGTTCGAAAAGCAGATGTGGGGTGACGAATTCGGTGCCTGCACCGACAAGTTCGGCATCTCGTGGATGGTGAACGTCGTCCAGTCCTAGGGCTTTCCGGCCCGGTGCGGGCCCTGCCATGGCTCCCGACTTCCGGGGACTTAGGGCCTCGATCACGCGATTCATGTCATGACACCGATGGAACCGCCGACCTTTTCCGGAGAAGGTCCGACGGTTCCATCGGGAGGCAAGGATATGAACAGGAAGTTCGCGGCACTGCTGGTTTCGGCAGGTACCGCCGTTACCGCGTGGGGACTGGGCGGGTGCGGGACACCGACCGCGGGTACCCCGATCACCGTGGTGCGCGAGCTCGTTCCGCCCGCGACGACCACCGCCGTGGTCGTCGCTCCTCCGCCGCCTACTTCGGTGGTCGTCGTGGAGCCGCCGGTGACGGTCACCCGGGCGCCCACGGTCCAACGGCTCACTTCGTGTCAGCGGCTTCTCGCCGAGGGGTACTCCTTCGAGTACGCGTTCAACGCCTGGGTGGCCGCGGGCCGTCCGCTGAGCTGGGACGCCGACCGCGACGGATATCCGTGCGAGCAGTCCTACGGGAACCGCAACTAGACCGGCCGCCGAGGCTGTGCCGGTGTGCCGTCTGTAGCGAACACGACTTCCGTGAAGGTCTCCTTGAGAGACCCAGAGACCCTCAAGGAGGCCTTCACGGACCGGGGGCGAGGGCAGCCGCCGGCGACGTAGGCACTTCAGACAGGCACCGCGAGACGTGACCTCCCAGCGCATCCCGTTGATTGTTCTGCGCGAATCAAGGGTTCCGGTCAACCAATCCCCGGGATGTAGTAGCCCGCGACGAAGCGACGGGCTGGTGGGGAGAGGGAATGAGCTCAGCGGAGGGTGTTGTCCTGGTCATCGGCTGCGGGATGCGGCCGTACCGGGAGTACCTGTTGGCGTCGGCCGGGCACCGGCATCCCTTGTGGTTGTTCACCGGGACCGAACAGACCTGGCAGGAGCGTCACATCACCGGCGGCACGGTGCTGGATCTGCAGGACCGCGACGCCGTACTGGCCGCGGCCCGCGCGGTGAACGCGGCCACGCCGGTACTCGGGGTGGTGTCGTGGGACGAGGCGCTGATCGTGACGGCGGCGCACGTCGCGGACGAACTCGGCCTGCCGGGCGCGGGGATCTCCGCGATCGAGGGCTGCCGTGACAAATGGCTCAGCCGCCGGACACTCACCGCGGCCGGGGTCGCGCAACCGGACTTCGGTTTCGTGCACGACGAGGAGCAGGCAATCCGCGTGGCGGAGCGGATCGGCTATCCGGTCGTCGTCAAGCCGCGAGGGGGAGGGGCCAGCATCGGCGTCAGCCTCGCGGAAGACGGCGAGGCGGTGCGGAAGGCGTTCCGGACCGCGGAGGACGCCAGCTTCGGCGGCTCGCCCGCCTACCAGGGCGGGGCGCTGGTCGAGGAGTACCTGACCGGCCCGGAGATCAGTGTGGACGGCGCCGTGGTCGACGGCGAGTACACGCCGATGTTCCTGGCGCACAAGACGGTCGGCATGCATCCGTACTTCGAGGAACTCGGCCATCTGGTCAGCTCCTCGGACGAACTGCTCGCCGACCCCGTACTCCGGTCGACGCTGGCCCGTGCGCACAGCGCGATCGATTTCCGTTACGGCATCACCCATACCGAACTCAAGCTCACCGAACGCGGGCCGGTGATCGTGGAGATCAACGGCAGGCTCGGTGGGGATCTGATCCCGTTGCTGGCCCGCTTCGCGACCGGGATCGACCCGGGCGCGGCCGCGGTCGACGTCGCACTCGGCATGCGGCCCCACATCCCGTACGAGGCCGAGGACCGGTGGGTCGGGGTGCGCTTCGGCTACCCGAAGCAGGACTGCGTCGTCGAGTCGGTGTCCGTGCCGGACACCTTGCTGGGCAACGGGATCCTCGCTTCCGACGTGCTCGTCGAACCGGGGGCCCGGATGCGGCTCCCGCCGGCGGAGTTCATCTCGCGTCACGCGTACGTGATCTGCGCCGGCCGTGATCCCGACGACTGTGAAGTGGTGCTGGACAAGGCCATGGCCCTGGTCCGGCTGACCGCGTACCCCCTGCTGCCCTCGGTGGCCACCGGTGGTTGACCGTGCCCCGGCACCGCAGAACACCTTCCCAGCACTCTCAAACGATGGCGGAGCAAACAATGGCGAACCGTGATGTCGAGCTTCTCGCAGTCGGAGCAGGACCGTCCAACCTGGCACTCGCAGTGGCACTGGAGGAGCTCGCACCCGGCCTGGCCCGCGATTCGGTCCTGATCGAACGTGACGAGGAGGTGTCCTGGCAGCGGGGGATGCTCCTGCCGGAGGCGCTGTCCCAGGTCTCGTTCCTCAAGGATCTGGTGACCCTGCGCAATCCGCGCAGCCGGTTCTCGTTCCTCAACTACCTCCACGACACCAACCGGCTCAACGAGTTCGTGAACATGGGCAGCTTCGTCCCGTACCGGGTCGAGCTGGCCGACTATCTCAGGTGGACGGCCGACTCGCTGTCGCTGGTGGACCTGCAGCGCGGCCGGGAATGCCTCGACATCACTCCTGTGTGGACGGACGGCACGCTCACCGGCTGGGAGACCCGGATCGCCGACGGCGAGGTCATCCGCAGCCGCTACCTGGTGGTCGGTGCCGGCCGGGACGCGCGGATCCCGGACCGGCTCCGGACGGTGAACCAGGACCGCGTCATCCACAGCACGCAGTACCTGCCGAGGATCGCCAAGCTGCGCAAGGATCTCCCGTACCGCGTCGCGGTGATCGGCGCCGGGCAGAGCGCGGCGGAACTGTTCGGCGCGGTGCAGAACGACCTGCCCGAATGCAAGCCGACCATGGTGATGCGCTCGATCGGCCTGAACTACTACGAGAGCAGCAAGTTCAACAACGAACTGTTCTTCCCGTCCCATGTGGACAAGTTCTTCGACGCGCTGCCGGAGGCCCGCGAGCAGATGCTCAAGGAGATGCACCACACGAACTACTCCGGGCTGGCGCCGGGCACGATGGACGCGCTCTACCGCTCGATCTACCTGGACCGCCTCTCCGGTCGTTCCCGGCTGCGGATGATCACGATGAACGACATCACCGACGCCCGCGACGAAGGCGACGAGATCGTGCTGGAGCTGACCGACCGGCGCACCGGGGAGACGCAGGAACTGCGTACCGATCTCGTCCTGCTCGGCACCGGTTTCTCCCCGGAGATGCCGAGGATGATCCAGGAGATCGCGAAGTCCATCGGCCTCTCCGAGATCAAGGTGACCCGTGACTACCGGCTGGAGATCGACCAGCCCGCCACCGCGGCCGCCTACCTCCAGGGCGTCAACGAGGCGACACACGGGATCGCGGACTCGCTGCTGAGCGTGCTCGCGCCCCGCGCCAACGACATCCTGCAGGACATCCTCGCCCACCGCGGGGAAACCCCTTCGGTGCCGCCGCAGCCGACGTCGGACACCGCACCCATCGTCGCCACCCGCTGAGCCACGGAAAGGAAGCAGCAGTCATGGAGATCCGTCCGCTGGAGCGGGAGAAGATGGTCTTCGAGAACGGTGCCTACGGACAGCGGCTCCTGCCGTGGGCGGCGCTGAACGCGCCGTTCGAAGGCGCCTGGGTCACCGTGCCGGCGCACGGCGCCACGGGTGCGCATGCTCACCACGAGTACGAGATCTTCATCGCCGTCCGCGGTGAGGCGGTCGTCGAGGCCGGGGGAGAGCGCCGCGCGTTCCGGCCGGGGGACATCGAGTTCCACGCGCCCGGCACGGAGCACCGCATCCTCAACGACGGTGCCGAGGACTTCGAGATGTACGCGATCTGGTGGGACTCCGACATGACGGCGAAGTTCGCCGCCCGGCACGAGGAGCGCGCGTGACCACGCCCCGTGACACCAGGCCGGTGGTGATCATCGGCGGCCCCCCGACGTCCAACGGGGACCTGCACATCGGGCATATCGCCGGGCCGTACCTCGGCGCGGACGTGCACCGGCGGTATCTGCGCGCGGCCGGCCGCGAGGCGGTCTTCGCCTCCTGTACCGACGACAGCCAGACCTACCTCGTCACCAGCGCGGCCAGGGCGGGGCTGACCCCGCCTGAGCTGGTGCGGCAGTCGACCGAGAACATCCAGCGCACGTTCAAGGCGATGGGTGTCGAGGTCGACGGCTTCTCGCCGACCGACGACGGTTACAAGGCCCTGGTCTACGACTACGTCAAACGCCTGTACGACAAGGGAAAGCTCCGGCTGCGCAAGGTGCGGCTGCCGTACAGCGAGAGCAAGGGCGAGTTCCTGGTCGAGGGGTTCGTCGGCGGCGGCTGCCCGACCTGTCTCGCCGACAGCCGCGGCGGGTTCTGCGAGGGCTGCGGGCATCCGATCGACTTCGACGCGCTCATCGAGCCGTACTCGGTGCTCGACCCCGCCGACGAGGTGACCTACCGCGAGACGGAGATCATGGTCTTCCCCGTCTCGGAGTACCGCGAACAACTGCTCGCCTACTACGAGGAGCGCGGCCCGGCGTGGCGGCCGCACGTGCTCGGGCTGATGCGGGAACTGCTGGCCGGCCCGTTGCCGGACTTCGCGATCACGTACCCGGTCAAGTGGGGGCTGCCCGCGCCGTTCCTCCAGACGCCGGGGCAGCGGCTCAACGCGTGGGTCGAGGGGATGCCCGCGTCGATGTACTGCACCGAGTACGCCTTGCGGCGCAACGGGAAACCGGTCCTCACCGACGACGACGCGTGGCTCGCGGAGAACGACGCGCGGGTCGTGGTGTTCATGGGATTCGACCCGTTGTTCACCTGGGGTGTCGTCCACGTCGCCGAACTGATGGCGCTGGAAGGCCGCTACGTCCTGCCGGACACCTTGCTGGTCAACGAGTTCTACGAACTGGAGAACGAGAAGTTCTCCACCAGCAAGGGACATGTGGTCTGGGCCCGCGAACTGGCGGCCGAGGTGCCGCGTGACATCGCGCGGTTCCACCTCAACCTCACCGCGCCGGAGTTCGCCAGGACCAACTTCAGCCGCGCCGCGCTGGAGAAGGTGGCGGGGGAGCGGCTCGTCGCGCCCTGGAACGAACTCGCCGAGTCGCTGGCCAAGCTCACCGCCGAGGTCGGTGGGGAGAACGGCGGCCTGCCGGTGTCGACCGAGGCCACCGAACGCGCGGCGGCGATGGTGTCCCGGTTCGCCCTGAACTACGAACTCGAGGATTTCAGCCTCAGCCGGGCGGCCGATCTGGTGGTGCAGCACGTCGAACGCCTGCGGGCGGTGACGGCACGCACGCTGGAGGGCAACCTCGACCAGGAGGTGCTGCGGGGGAGGCTGGGCGATCTCTTCCTCGAACTGCGCGCGCTGATCGGCTGCGCCTCGCCGATCCTCATCGACCTCGCCGCGCGGGCCGCGAGCGCGGGCGGCTTCGACCTCCGGATCACCGCGGACGCCTTCGACGTCACGCACACCACGGCGTTCGCCGTGCCACCACTGGAATACCCCCCGACGAGCGAGGTCTGAGTCCCCATGTCACTCGACAGCACCCTCTCCGCCGACGCGGCCCGGAGTTCCCGGCTCGCCGAACGCCTGCTCGTCCCGGCAGGTTTCATCACCACGGCGGGCAACGCGTTCCAGATCACCGCGGCCGCGATCCTGGTCTTCCACGCCGAACAGACCACGCTGGCGGTCGGCTGGCTCTTCATCGCGGTGTCCATCCCACAGGTCGGCCTCGCGCTGCTGTTCGGCAAGCTGGTCGACAAGGTCGACCGGCGGATGCTCTGCGTGGCCGCGGACCTGGTCAGCGCGATGACCGCGTTCGCTCTGCCGGTGTGGCTGTGGATCGGCGGGCCCGCGAACCTGGGGTCCTACATAGCGAACTTCATGCTCGCCTGCACCGCGGCGTTGTTCATGCCCGCGAGCAACGGCCTGATCAAGGAACGGATCCGGGACGAGCGGCTCGGGAAGTTCAACTCGCACTTCGAAATGGCGAGCAACGCCGGCATGCTGCTCGCGTCGTCGCTCGCCGGGTTCCTGGTGATCTGGTTCGGCGCCACCCCGCTGTTCGTCTTCAACTCGCTGAGCTTCGTCCTCTCGGCCGTCCTCGTCTACGCGATCGGCCGTAAGCCCGCCAAGGCGCCGGTGGTCACGGAGACGACGGCCGCCGTCGATCCGTCGGTGCCGGTGGAGGTCCCGGCGCGTCAGCCGATCAAACGGCTCGCGCTGTTGTACGCCAACGGGAACATCGGCCTGATGGTCGCCAACGTCATCCTGACGACGTTGATCCTGCAGACGTTCGACCAGGGTGCCTGGATGATCGGTGTGGTCGACGCGCTGGCCGGGGTCGGCTTCATCGTCGGCGCCGCCCTGTACGGCAAGGTCAGCAAGCGGTTCAAGGGTATCCATCTGGCCGTGCTCGGCACCCTCGGCAACCTGGTGTGCCTGGCGATCCAGCCCCTGCACTACATCGTGCTGATGGCGGCCATCCCGTTCGCCGGATTCTGCTTCGCCCAGGGCCGGATCGCGGCCAGGACCCTGCTGATGCGGGCGAGCCCGGAGGAGCGGGTCGGCCGGATCTTCGGGGGCACCCAGGCGGTCGGCCTCGGGCTCGGCGTCGGCGCGACGGTGGGTCTCTCCACGCTGGCGGACGCGACCAGCGTGCCCTACGCGTTCTGGGGCCTGGCGATCCTGCAGGGCGCGATCGTGATCGGCACCTACTTCAGCCTGGCGAAACCGCTGTCGGCACAGGAAAAGAAGCAGCCGGCCGAGGTTCTCGAGGCGACCGCCGCCTGACCGCGGCCGAATTCGGAGGAAGCGAAAACCATGACGGACAAGCCGATCAAGGGCGGCGTGGCGACCTGGGCCTGCCTTCCCGGGTTCCCGCCCGCGGTGATCTTCCCGTTCACCCCCGGAGAGCGTTTCGGCATCCGGAACCTCTACGAGTTCCAGATGCTGATGTACCGGCCCCTCTACTGGCTCGGCCGCGACGGCGAACCCGCGATCGACTACGACCTCAGTGTCGGCGAAGAGCCGGTGTGGGACGAGACCGGCCGCACCTGCACGGTCCGGATCAAACCGTGGAAATGGTCCAACGGCGAGACGGTGTGCGCGGACAACGTCGTCTTCTGGATGAACATGCTGAAGACGAAGGGGCCGAAGTTCGGCGCCTACAGCGAGGGCTACTTCCCGGACAACCTGGTGTCCTTCGAGAAGGTCGCCGACGACAAGGTGAGCTTCACCTTCGACAAGGCGTACTCGAAGAACTGGGTGCTGCTGAACCAGCTCACCATGATCACGCCGATGCCGAAGGCGTGGGACCGCACCGCGGACGGCCCCGCCGACGCGACCCACGACATCGGCCAGGCCGAAGCGGTGTACGAGTTCCTGATGGCGGAGAACGGGGATCCCGTCGCCGAGGACAACGCCCACCGTACCCGGTGGGCGGACAGTCCCGTGTGGAGTGTCGTCAATGGACCCTGGCGGCTCAAGAGCTACACGAAGGAAGGCGTCATCACCTTCGTCCCCAACGAGCACTACAGCGGCCCCAATCCCGCCCGTCTCGACGAGTTGCGCCAGGTGTCGACGACGTCGGACGAACAGCAGTACGAACTGCTCCAGTCCGGTGACGTCCAGGTCGGCTTCCTGCCGCCGGGGATGGGTGTCCAGCCGGACGGTGACCCGACGAAGGGCGGGCCGAACCCGCTGGGCGAGGGATTCCAGCTGGAGCCGCAGATCCTGTTCAACATCAACTTCATGGCGGTGAACTTCGGCAATCCCACCGTCGCCGGTCACCTGCTCAGGCAGCCGTACGTGCGGCAGGCCCTGCAGAGCTGTTTCGACCAGGAGTACGGCGCCCGCGAGGTCTACCAGGGCTACGGCTGGAGCCAGACCGGGTCGATCCCGGTACTGCCCAAGAGCGAGCTGGTCTCGCCGAAGATCACCGAGCGCGGCGGGTTCTGGCCGTTCGACCTGGAGAAGGCGCGGCAGCTGCTCGCCGACAACGGCTGGGATGTCAGCGCGTCGCCCGCGGTGTGCGTGCGGCCCGGCACCGGGCCCGGCGAGGCGGGCGAGGGAATCCCGGCCGGGACCGAGCTGAGCTTCTCCCTGCGGTACTGGGAAGGCAGGCCCTCGCTGGCGCGGCTCATGGCGCAGTTCCGGGACGACGCGGCCAAGGCCGGGATCGAGATCCGGCTGGAAGAGGTGATGGGCTCGGTACTGGTCGCCCAGGACGGGCCCGGCGAGGCGCGGATGTGGGAGCTGTCCTGCTGGGGCGGCGGCTGGGTCTACAACTACCCGACCGGCGAGAACCTGTTCCAGAGCGGGGCGGCCTGCAACTTCAGCAACTACCGCGACGCCAGGGCCGACGAACTGATCGCGAAGACGGTCACCACCGACGACCTCGAAGCGCTGTACGAGTACCAGGAGTACATCGCCGACCAGGCCCCGGTGATCTTCATGCCGACCTTCCCGCGGCGCCTGTTCGAGGTCGCCGGGAACCTGCGCGGCTTCACCCCGCTCAACCCGTACGGCCTGATCAACCCCGAGAACTGGTACTACGTGCGAGAGGACGGATCATGACGCGCCCGGTGGTACTGGTCGGCTTCGTGGCCGCCGCGCTGGGTTCGTCCATAAAGGACTTCCAGCCGGACGGGACGGTCATCTTCGTCGAGGAGCCCGACGTCGTCCGCAAACGCGGCGCGCGGGAGACGGTGGCGGGCTCGGCACTGGTGCGCGAGCTGATCGAATGGGAGTTCCACCTCCCCGGCAAGGCGGACGAGTTCTACCACGTCCATCCCGACCTCGAGCCGGCCGCGGTGGTGCCGCTGACCGAGTACGCGACGCCGTTCGCGGCCCGGCTCGCGGAACGCTACGGCCTGCCGGGCGCGGGGTTCGGCGCGGCGCAGATCCTGCGGGACAAGGGGGTGCTGCGCCTGGTCAGCCGGGCTGCGGGAATCGCGAACCCGGACTCGGCGCGCGTCGAGAACCCGGCGCAGGTCCGCGAGTTCATGGCGCGGCATCCGGGGAAGATCGTGCTGAAGCCCGCGAACCGGCAGGCGTCGGTGGGCACCCAGGTGCTCGCCGATCCGGCCGAGGCCGAGCAGGCGTGGGCGAACTGCGTGGTGCAGGACGAGGGCGTCTTCGTCCCGGACCGCGCGATGGAACTGAAGATGCTGGCCGAGACCTTCGTCGAGGGCGACGAGTACAGCGTCGAGATGCTGCTGCGGGACGGCGAGCCGCTGTTCGCCAACGTCACCGGCAAGCGGCTGTTCCCCGGACCACGCCCGGTGGAGCTCGCGCATATCGTCCCGGCGGACATCACGGACGAGCTGACCGCGGCGCTGCACGAGGAAACGCGGCGGCTCACCGAGGCGGCCGGGTTCGGCACCGGGATCGTCCACTGCGAATGGATCGTTTCCGGCGGCGTCCCGTACCTGGTCGAATGCGCCGGCCGGTTCGCGGGCGACGGCATCATCGAGCTGATCCAGCGGGCCTACCCGGTGGAACTCAACCGCGCCTACTTCTCGGTCATGAAGGGCGAACCGGTCGAGGACGTGTTGCCGCGTAAGGCCGAAAGCGGGGCGGCCGTGCGGTTCCTGTCCATCGAGTCCGGCGTCATCGACGACGTGCGCGGGGTGGAGAAGGCGTCGCAGGCCGAGGGCGTGTTCCTGTGCGACGTCGGTGTCGCGGCCGGTGACCGGTTCGACGGGCTGCGCAGTTCTTGGGACCGCGTCGGCGATCTGATGGTGACCGCGGGCAGCCCGGCCGAGGCGATACGCCTGGCCGAAGAGGCGGTCGCGCTGATCGAGATCGACGTGCGGCCGGACGGCGAAGAGAGGGAGAGAGCCGCACCATGAGCATCGAAGCCGTCCAGCCGGCCTTCCCGGACACCGGACTCGACGTGATCGTCACCGGCCTCTCGTCCGACGCGCACACCTGGAACCTGGTGTACCTGGAGCTGTTGCTGGAGGAACTGGGCTGCCGGGTGACCAACCTCGGCGCCTGCGTCCCGGACGCGACGATCGTGCGCGAATGCGCCGTCCGGCGTCCGGATCTGGTGGTGGTCAGCAGCCTCAACGGGCACGGCTGCCAGGACGGCGTCCGGCTGATGGACGCCTTCCGCGCGCAGCCGTCGCTGGTCACGACACCGGTCGTCATCGGCGGCAAGCTCGACGTCACGGGCGGGAGCAACGCCGCACGGCTGCTGGAGGCCGGATTCGACGCGGTGTTCGAGGATTCCGGCGGGCTGAGCCCGTTCCGGAGCTTCCTGCGCACGCTGTCCGTGCGCACCCCCGGCGTCCCGCTGGGTGCCGGATGAGCGTGCTCACCCCACGACGGGGACTTTCGTTCGGTGAGGTGGTCGCCCGCCGTCACGCCGAGGGGGAGCTGGTCGTCCAGCCGCGGATGGGGTTCGCCGATCCGGAGCGGATGACGCGGGGGCTCCTGGCGACCAGGGCGGCGCGGGCCGCGACGGTCGGCACCATCACGATCGACAGCTACACCAGGGTCGGCGACCACGAAGCGGCACGGGCGGCGCTCGCCGTCGGCGCCGATCTCAACGGGTATCCGCTCGCCGACCACGATCCCGCCACCACGACGGCGTTGCTCGACGGGGTGCTGACCAGGGACTTCCCGGTGCAGATCCGGCACGGTTCGGCGGATCCCCGCCGGATCGTCGAGACGCTGCTGGACTTCGGGCTGCACGCGACCGAGGGCGGGCCGGTGTCGTACTGCCTGCCCTACAGCCGGATGCCGCTCTCGGCGGCGGTCGACAACTGGCGGCGCTGCTGCGAAACGCTGGCGGCAGCCAGGAGCCCGGAGCTGGAGCCGCATCTGGAGACCTTCGGCGGCTGCATGATGGGGCAGCTGTGCCCGCCCGCGCTGCTGGTCGCGCTCAGTGTGCTGGAAGGGATGTTCTTCTGGCGGCACGGCGTCCGCTGCCTGTCCTTCAGCTACGCGCAGCAGACCCACGCCGGGCAGGATGAGGAGGCGATCGCCGCGCTGCACGCCCTGATCAGGGAATACGTGCCGCACGCGCGGACGCATGTGGTGGTCTACGGCTATATGGGCGTCTATCCGAGGACTCCCGGCGGCGCGCTGGCGCTGATCGCGGAGTCCGCGCGGCTGGCCGCCCGCACCGGCGCCGGCAGGCTGATCGTCAAGACCACCGCCGAAGCGCACCGGCTGCCGACCGTGGAAGAGAACGTGACCGCGCTGGAACACGCGGCCGAGGCCGCCCGGGGTGTCTCCCGGATCGGCCGTCTCGGCGACACCGGGATCCACGCGCAGGCGAAGGCGCTGGTGGACAACGTCCTCTCGCTCGACGCCGATCTCGGGCGGGCGCTGGTCACCGCGTTCGCGCGGGGACAGCTGGACGTCCCGTTCTGCCTGCACCCGGACAACGCCGGCCGGGCACGCGGACGGCTGGACTCCAGCGGGCGCCTGGAATGGCAGCGGATCGGCGCGATGCCGCTGGGCGATCTCGTCGACCTGCCCGAGGACCGGCGGATGACCTCGGGCGACCTGCTCGACGCGCTCCGGTACGTCGAGCGGTCGTTCGACGAGCGCTACGGGATGCCGGGAATCGAGAACGTGCAACCAAGACAGGGGAGTAGGACATGACCGGAACACCGGAGCAGGCACTGCCGCCGGGAACCCGCGAGCACCTGATGTCACCGGTGACGCAGGCGGCGTTGCGCATCCAGAACAGCATCACCGCGGGCACCCGCGAATACCTCGGCATGAACGGGTTCGTGGAACTGCAGCCGCCGCTGATCGGTCCGGTGACCGACCCGGGCTGCCGCGGCGCCAAACAGGTCGACGTCGACTACTACGGGCACAAGTACAAGATGATGACCAGCGTCATCCTGTACAAGCAGGCCTCGCTGCTGGCGTTCGACAAGATCTTCTACGTTGCCCCCAACGTGCGGCTGGAGCCGCTGGAGACGGCCACCACCGGACGGCATCTGGTGGAGTTCACCCAGATCGACGTCGAGGTCGCGCGGGCGAGCCGCGAGGACGTCCTCGATCTCGCGCAGGGACTGCTCCGGCACGTGGTCACCTACACGCTGCGAGAGTCCAAAATGGACCTCGCCGCGCTCGGCCGGGACCAGGACGTGTTCACTCCGCTGCTGGAGGAGGACTTCGAGCGGATGACGCATCAGGAGGCGGTGTCGCGGTTGCGGGGCCTGCTGCACGGGCAGAGCGCCGACGCGGAGATCGACTGGCAGGGCGAGCGGATCATCTCGGGGCAGACGAACAGGCCGTTCTTCATCGTCGACTACCCCAAGGGATCGCGCGGGTTCACCGACGGCGAGTCGAGCACCGAACCGGGTGTGCTGCGGAACTTCGACCTCATCGCTTCGGACGGGTTCGGCGAACTGTGCAGTGGCGGTGAGCGCACGCACGAGTACCGGCGGCTCATCGAGCGGATGCGGGAGACGGGGGAGAACCCGGCGAAGTACGCCTGGTACCTCGACCTCGCCCGCGAGGGACTGCCGCCGAGCGCCGGATTCGGGATGGGGCTGGAACGGGTGACGCGCTACCTCGCCGGGCTGGACGCCGTCTGGCAGGCGAACGCGTACCCGAAGCTGCCCGGGATCGCAGCGCCGTGATCACCGCGCGGCAGCTCCCGGAGGACGCGATCCGCGCACGGGCGCGGGAAGGCAGCGCGGCGATCTTCCCCGACGTCGGGGGATACGGCCGCACGTTGTTCGGCGCGGACGTCGATTCGGGCACGGACGAACTCGACCGCGCGCGGATCGTGCCGCCGGTGTTCGTCCCGCGGCGCCTGGAGAAGATGTTCGACCTCGCGCGGGAACCGGTTTACGGCGATGTCGGCCTGACGACGGTCCTGGGCGGCTTCACGGCGCCGTCGCCGGTGTTCCTGTGCGCGTTCGGATCCACGCAGGTGGCGGGCAGCGGTCTCGGGATCGCCGCGAGTGAGCAGGCGGGCAGGCTCGGGATGCCGATGGTGATCGGCGAGAACGTCGTGCCCATGCACGGCTACGGCCGGATGGGCGAAAGCGCCGAAGACGGCCTGCTCGGCCGGATCCGCGCGTACGCCGGGGCGGTGCCGGACGGGCTGGGCGGCGTCGTGGTGCAGCAGAGCACCGAGGACGCCGACGCGGAGGTCTGGAACCTCGTCTACAGCGACCCGTCCGCGACGAAACTGCTGGAGAGCGGGCGGCTGGCGTTCGAGCTGAAGGTCGGCCAGGGTGCCAAGCCGGGCCTCGGCGGGATGACCGTGCTCTCGCGCACGGCCGCCGGCGAGGTCGCCGAACAGTACACAGTGGACGAAGCGTTCGGCACGGACACCGCCATGGTGCTGCGTTCGAGCAGCCCCGGCACGTTCACCGGGGAGATCCTGCGCCAGCAGATCCACCTGATGCGCAACAACTACCCGCGGGCGCGTGCCTGGGTGAAACTCCACCCCGGCCGGGACGTCGACGAGGCGGCACGGGTCGCCTGGGCGGCGGGAGCGGACGCGGTCACCGTGGACGGTGCCGAAGGCGGCACCGGATGGGCGCCGTCGGTGTTCCTCGACCAGGTGGGATTGCCGCTGGTGGAATGCCTGCGGCGGGTCGGGAAGCACGACGCGTCGCTGCTGGTGTCGGGCCGGATCTGGGAAGGATCCCGCGCGCTGAAATGCCTGGCCATGGGTGCTTCGGCAGTCGGCCTCGGCCGGGCGGCGCTGCTCGCCGTCGACGAGGACGCGACCGAAGGACTCGTGCGGCTGGTGCGGTGTCTCGAACTCGAACTGCGGTTGCTCGCCAGCGCGCTCGGCAAGTACGACCTCGCCGACCTCACCCCGGACGATCTCTGGTTCCCGAACACTTCCGGACGGACGGAGCAGGACGGATGATCAACTACGACGGCAAGCGGTTCCGCAAGGTCAGCACCGACCCGGACGCGCCGGTGACGCTGTACCGGCAGAAGGACGACCTCGTGTGGGCCGAACTGACCGGCGGCGGGGTGCGGCTCGGGTCGCTGACCGGGAAATGCGGTGAGGACGGGACGATCGACCTCGCCTACACGATGGTGCTGGCCAGTGGGCAGGTGATCTCGGGGCACAGTACGAACACCCCGGAGTTCCTGCCGGACGGGCGGATCCGGCTGAACGAGGTGTGGGAGCGGTACGGGACCCACGGCTCGCGCGGGGTCTCGGCTATCGAGGAGGTCGCCGAGTAAGCGGTCGCTGCCTGGTTACGCGCGTGAAGGCCCCCTTCCCTCGGCTCAGCCGGGGGAAGGGGGCCTTCACGCGCAGTCCAGACCTGCGGTGAGGTCGGTGTCGCCGGCGCCCGCAGGGTTCGAGCGTGGAGGATTTGGGACGTTCAACGTCCCGAATCCTCCACACTCGGGGGTGTACCGGGCCCCGGGGCATGTCCTTGATCCTCTGTTGATCAAGCTGTGCAACGGGTGTGACCCCGCGTCGATGAAGGAATCGGGACACTCAACGTCCCAATTCCTTCATCGACGGCCTGCACCCTGATGAGGAGGTCCCCGACCTGCACAATGCCGACTTTGCCGGGACCCTGACCTTGAGCGTAGGCAAGGAGGCCTTCACGGACTTCCCGCACCTGAACACCGGACCGCGGCCGGGTGCGGTGCGGGTGGGTGCGGTGTGGGTGGCGCGCAGGATGCCATGAAAGGTCCTTTCCTTGCGAAATTTGCCAGGAAAGGACCTTTCCTCGCACGTGGCGGTACCTGATGGCCCCCTTCACCGCGCCAGGCGCAGGGAAGGGGGCCATCATGTACTTCACCGCGAGCGAGACCACCCCGACGCACGCGCACCGCGGCGGTCGCCCCTCGGGGCACCCAGAGGCGCATTTGCCGTGCACGAACCTGCGGATTCGGCCGAAAGGGAATTCACGCGACCGAAAAGGGTAGTCGGCGGCGCCGAATGGCTCACACCGAAAGGCGTGTCAGCGCGGATTCTTTTCCAGGTATTCCACCCAGACCTTCTTCGGTACACACATTCGCCAGGAGTCGACGATCAACTCGCGTAACTCTTCGTAATCGATCGCGGACAGCCGGACGCGGACCCACTGATAGCGCATATCGGACGCGATCGGCATCATGAACTTGTCCGGCTCGCCCGCCACTAGTGCTTCCCGCTCCTCTTTGGGATAGCCGAATCCCAGTACGGTTTCGTCCGGTGAGAGCGAAAGGAACACGATTCGCCCCACGCGGAACTTCACCCGGTCCCGGACCAGCGCCTCATAGGCCCGGGGCAGCTCCGAAGCGATCTTCCTGACATCATCCCCGGTTACCATTTTTCCACCATTCTCCGCGTTCCGTTCCCCAGTCACCCTTGGCGCCCATGGTGATGGCGACGTAAAGGTATTCGTCGAGGATCTTCGCCAGTGACACCGGTCTGCCCACCAGGGCAGAAATACCGTCGCCGTCCGAGCCCGCCTCCGCGATCACGGCGGCGGCCCACTCGCGGCCGAGTCGCAGGTGCCTGCCGAACGCGGCGCCGTCCCTGGTGCCGTGGAGGGCGGCCGCGATGGCGGCGTCCCACGGCATGATCGTGTTGGGGCGCAAAGCATACAGTGCCTTCGCAGCTGCGGTCGGGCCCAGGGTGCGCCTCGTCCGTCCAGCTGAGACGACGACGCCGGAGAGGTCCTCGTACGCCTTCGCGGCCCTGTCGATCCCCGCGTCCGTCAGGTGGGCGAGATCGACCTCCGGCAGGGCGGCGCCCCACGTCTCCCACCAGGTCCGGATCCCGTCGTCGAAGGGGGCGGGCTCGCCCTCGCGCGGATACCGGATACGGCAACCCCACGAGTTCAACCAGCGCAGAAGAATTGCGCGATGTGCGGCCTGTGACAGGTCGATCGCTGACTGCGTTTCCCGGATGAGGCGAAGCCAGGATGTGTCGGCATTCGCGAACCCGTTGAACACTTCGGCGGCGCGCCGGAGTTCCGCGAGAGGCGGGAGGGAGCTGGACATGGCGGAACCCTATCCGGTGCCACCAAGCAGGTGAATTTACCCGTCCGACTATTGGACTTTGTACATTGAGTCACCTATTTGTATCTGCTGCATGGTTCATTGGTCCTTTAGGGTTGTGGCCAGGAAGGCCACAAGGATGTCGGTCACGCAGCGCGATCGCGTTGCCCCATCCAGGGGAGGAGATGGCATGGGCAGACCCGAGCGACCGTTGGACGGCTCCACTGGTCCGATCGCCGCATTCGCTCATGATCTGCGGGTATTACGGAACCGGGCGGGAAACCCGAGCTACCGGGAACTCGCCAGGACGGCGCTGTTCGCGCCCTCCGTGCTGTCCAGCGCGGCCAGCGGCCACCGGCTGCCCACCCTCGCCGTGACCCTGGCGTTCGTCTCCGCGTGCGGCGGTGACCGCGCGGCGTGGGAACGGCGCTGGCGGAGTGTCGCCGGGCAAACGGGAGGCGGCGTCGAGGCACGCGAGGAGCGGGTGACCGCACCGCCGGCGGCCGAGGTTCCGGCGGATGGCGCGCACGCGCTGGCATCCGGCGTCATCCACCTCGCCCGTCCGGCGCAACTGCCGATGGGATCGAGGACTTTCGTCGGCAGGGAAAGGGATCTGGCCGAGGCCGCCGGGATGATCGGGGCGAGCGGGCCGGTCAAAGTGCCGTTGGTCGTCAGTGGCCCGATCGGTGTAGGCAAAACGGCCTTCGCGTTGCGGCTGGCCGAAGAGGTCGCCGCGGACTTCCCGGACGGGCAGCTCTACGCCGACCTGAGCAACAGCGGGACCGGTGGCCGCTCGGCCAACGGGATCGTGCGCGGCTTCCTGCGCGCGCTCGGGGTGCCGGCGCATCTCGTCCCCGACGATCCGATGCAGCGCATCGGGCTGTACCGGTCCTTGCTCGCCGAACGCCGGTTGTTCGTACTGCTGGCGGGAGTGAGCGACGAAGGACAGGTGCGGCCGTTGCTGGGCCAGGCGACGCACAGCCAGGTGGTGGTCACCAGCCGCGCCCGGCTGCTCGGGCTGGAGGACACGAACCGGATCGAGCTGGACACGTTCACCCGCACCGAATCGTTGGCGTTGATCGGGCGCATCGCCGGCGAGAACCGGGTCCGGGCCGAACACGACGCGACCGACGCGATCGCCGACCTGTGCGGTGATCTGCCGCTGGCGATCAACATCGTCGGCCGCAAGATCGCCGCGCGCCCGGAATGGGCGATCGCCTACACCGCGGGCCAGCTCGCGGATCGCGACCGGCTCATGGACAGCCTCAGTGTCGGTGACGTCAACGTCCGTGACCGGTTCGCCTCGGCGTACGAACATCTCCCGCCGGCCGGACGGGAGGCCATCCACCACTTCGGGCAGAACGGGGCGGGCTGGACGACGTCGATCGGCGTCGCCGCGGCGATGGGCAGCACGATCGAGACCGCCGACGAACTCCTCGAATCCGTCGTGGACGCCGGACTTCTCCAGCGTGCCAATGTCGCCGGGCGCTACGCGGTCTCCCGGTTGGTCAGCGCGTTCGCCGCCGGGCTGTACCGGGAGCCGAACCCGCTCGCCGCCGCGGTCCCGATGGCGGGCCGCCGGGCGCGGAAGAACGCGTTCGAGGCGCTGCGCCACGAGACCGTGCGCACCCTGCCGGGGGGCTCGTCCGAAGGTTGATTGTTCTCCCCGCGCGACGCTTCCGGTCAACGGACGGCGCGGCTTGAATGAGTCGACGAATGAAGGCGAGCGAAATTCGGTGACACAATGCTGATTCTGTCCATGAAAGAGGGTCACGATGGCGGGATCGTGGCGATCGAGGACGGCAAGCTGCTGTTCGCGCTGGAGTCGGAAAAGGACAACTACCCGCGCTACGACCGGATCACCGGCGAGCTGATGGCGCGAGCGGCGGGGATGCTCGACAGGCAGCCCGACGTGGTCGCGCTCGGCGGCTGGGTCAAGGGAGAGTTCTCGGTGGAACCCCCGTCCCGCACCGGATACTTCGGTGTCGGCGAGGGCGCGATCTCCGACGAGGCGGGCAAGTTCTTCGGCAAGGACGTGCGCTACTTCTCCTCGACCCACGAGCGCTCGCATATCTACACCTCGCTGGGGATGGCGCCCGCGGCACCCGGCCAGGAGTACTACTCCCTGGTGTGGGAAGGGAACATCGGGGACTTCTACCGGATCGACGAGCGCGGTGAGGCCACTCACCTGCAGCACGTGCTGACCGACCCCGGCGCGAAGTACGCCTATCTCTTCGCGCTGGCGGATCCGGGTTTCCCGCTCGGCAAGGGAAAGTTCCGGTTCAACGACGCCGGCAAGCAGATGGCGCTGACCGGGTTCGCCGAACCCGGCCCGCTCACCCCGGACGAGCAGAAGACCATCGACTTCATCCTCGACCGCGACGGCATCATCCTCGGTCTGTCCAAAGAGGAGATGTCCTGGTCCCATCTGTACAACGCCGGTGTGTGGTCGCAGGAATACCGCAACGCGGCGGCCAAGCACTCACAGGCGATCTTCGGCCGGTTCCACGACTACGCCGAGAAGAACCTGACCGAAGGCCTGCCGTTGCTGATCTCCGGTGGTTGCGGGCTGAACTGCGACTGGAACCGGTTGTGGCGGGAGAGCGGCCTGTTCTCCTCGGTGTTCGTGCCGCCGTGTCCCAACGACAGCGGTTCCGCGCTGGGCACGGCCATCGACGCCCAGTGGTTCTACACCGGGCAGGCGACCATCGAGTGGGACGTCTACGCGGGGGAGAACTTCGTCGAGGACGTCGTCCCGGATCCGGCCAAGTACGAGACCCGGCCGCTCGTGGCGAGCGAGGTCGCCAAGTACCTCAAGGACGGCAACATCATCGGCTGGGCGAGGGGCCGGTACGAGATGGGGCCGCGTGCGCTGGGCAACCGGTCGATCCTGGCCGCGCCGTTCACCGTGGACACCACCGTGCGGCTCAACAAGATCAAGCGCCGTGAGGACTACCGCCCGATCGCGCCGATCGCGCTGGAATCCGACGCGCCGAAATGGTTCGTCGGCTCGGTGCAGGATCCGTACATGCTGTACTTCAACCACGTCACCTCCGACGAGTTGAAGGCCATCACGCATGTCGACGGCACCGCGCGCACCCAGACGGTGACGCGGGAGCGCAACGCCGGCATCACCGACCTGCTCGAGGCGTTCCGCGAGCAGACCGGGTTCAGCGTGCTGTGCAACACCTCGCTGAACAACAACGGGCGCGGTTTCCTCAATCGCACCAGTGATCTCATCGAGTACGGGGAGACGTACGGCCTCGACGGCTACGTCATCAACGACACGTTCGTGACCCCGCGAGCTTCCTGAATCCCTGCCCGACGGGGGTAGGACCCGGATGCCACCTCCCCAGTGGTGGCATCCGGGCATCCCGTCGCGCCCACTTTCGCCCGGAGGGGGAAGGCCATGCGAGTCGTGCTCGCGGGCGGCGGCGTCATCGCGCTGCTGACCGCCGTCGAGTGCGTGTCGGCCGGGCACGAGGTGATCGTCGCCGACCAGGCCGACATCCCGTTCTCCGGCGCCACTTCGTTCGATCGTCACCGCGTGCTGCGCGCGCTGCATCCCGGCGACCTCGCCACCACGTCCGCCGCCGTGAGCGCCCATCACGCGTGGATCGAACTCGAACGACTGCTGCGCACGACGTTCTACGAACAGGTCGGCGCGCTCACCGCGATCGGCGCGGACAAGACGGCGGCCGCGCGGGAACTGCTGACCGCGGCCGGTTCGAAGGCCGAAGTGTTCGACGCGGACGAACTCGCCGCCGCGTTCCCGCACGCCGGATTCCACCCCGGTACGGGCGCGGTTTTCGAGTCCCACGCCGGGGTCCTGCTCGCCGACCGGGTACTGGAGGCCTGCGCGGGCCGGCTCCGCTGGCACGCGCACGCCGAACTTCACCCGCATCGCAAAGTGATCGGTGTCGACGCCGACCGTGCCGAGGTGCGGCTGGCCGACGGCGAGATCCTGCGGGGGGACGCCGTCCTGCTGGCGGCCGGGCCGTGGTCGCGGGATCTGCTGGCCCCCGAACTGTCCAGGGAACTCGTACTGCACCGGCAGACGATGCTCTACTGCGACGTTCCACCCGCCGACGCCGCCGCGTGGGCGGCGACCCCGGCGATCACGTCACTCGGCACTCCCGGCGGCGCGTGGCTGGTACCGCCGGTCGCCGGGACGCCGCTGAAGCTCAGCGCCGCGAGCGCCTGCCGGGTCGTCGACGAGATCGGGGGCGGGGCCGCGCCCTCGTGGTGGCGGGAGCACCTGATCGACACCTTCGCCGCGCTGATCCCGGGTTTCCGCCGGGACTGGCTGGTCGACACCCGGGACTGTCACTATCTGGCCCGGCGTTCCACCCTCGGCCCGATGCTCGCCGTCCTCGGCGACCGCGTGCTGTCCTACGCCGCGTGCGGCGGCTCGTCCTTCAAGTTCGCTCCGCTGATCGCCCGGTCCCTCGCCGCCCGCCTGACCGGCGCGGATCCGGCCCCGACCGGACTCGAACCGCTCGACCGGCCGCTCATCCGCGCGTCCGGCGTCCACCCAACCCGCCCTGCCCTACGAGGTGTGTCGTGAAACTGCTCGCGCTGGAAGCCAGTCAGAACTCCTACTACTACCTGCCCCGGTATCAGCAGATCGAGGACTTCGGCGGCGTGCTGTACGTGCTCAACGGGATCGGCACGGAAGACCTCTGGCCGCGGGAGCGTTACCGGATCGCCGGCAGCAACCACATCGACGACCTCGTCCGCCACGCGAAGGCCTGGCACGCCGAGGAATCCTTCGACGGCGTGCTCACCTTCTCCGAGTCCGGCGTGGTCCTGGTCGCCGCGGTCGCCGAAGCACTCGGCCTGCCCGGGATCGGCGTCGACGCGGCGCGGACGAGCCGGAACAAGCTGATCATGCGGCAGGCACACGAGAAGGGCGGCGCCGCGCATCCGGACTTCCGCTTCGTCGAGGACCTCGACGCGGCCCTGCAGGCGGCCGAGGACTTCGGTTACCCGGTGATCCTCAAGCCGACCCTCGGCGCGGCGAGCAACTTCGTCTTCCGCGTCGACGACGCGGAGAAGATGCGGGAGCGCTACGCGCAGGCGCGCGCCGGGATCGACCGGATGACCTGGTACAACATGGAGGCCGAAGGGCTGGATCTGGGCCCGCACGGGTTGCTCGTCGAGTCCTTCTTGGACGGACACGAACATCTCATCGAAGCACTCGCCTGGGACGACGAGGTCTACCTCGGATCCATTGTGGACAGGGTCACTTCGGAGGGTGAGACCTTCGACGACGACGTGCACCATGCTCCGACGTCGCTGACTCCCGAAGAGGTGGCCGAGGTGCACGCCGTGGTGACCGCCGGGGTGCGGGCGCAGGGGCTCACCCGCGGCGCGTTGCACGCCGAGGTCCGGTTCCACCAGGGCAAGCCGTTCCTGCTGGAGATCGCCGTCCGCCCCGGCGGTGGGGGACTCGACCACATGGCACGGCTTTCGGCGGGCTACGACCCGATCAGGGGCCTCATGGACGTCTCCCGCGGTGTGCGGCCGGACGTGCGGCACTTCAGCCCGACCGGCGTGCACACCGCCGCGATGTGCCTGATCTGCCCCGGTGGCGTGATCGCCTCGATCGACGTCCCGCCGGCGGTGAGCGAATCGGAAGCCCTGTACTACCTGAAGATCTTCGCGAAACCCGGCGACCTGATCAAGCGGCCTCCGCTCGGCAACAACATCTTCGGCGGCATCGGCGCGCTCGGCTCGTCCTTCGACGAAGCCATGCGCAACGCGAACGACCTGGCCGGGAAGATCGAGGTCAAGCTGAGCGAGACCCAGCAGTAGCCCCGGATCCCGTACGACGAAACCGGGCCCTTACCCAGGGCCCGGTGGTGGAAAACGCCCAAAACCGCGTGGAGGACAGCGTGTCACGTACAGCCACCCGACGGCATTACCTGATGGTCAGACCGACGTACTTCGACGTCGAGTACTCGATCAACCCCTGGATGGACCCGAAGAAGCCCACGTACACCGAACTGGCCATCGCCCAGTGGGAATGGCTGCACGACCTGTACGCCGACCTGGGCCATCGCGTCGATCTGCTCGACCCGCTGCCCGGGTTGCCCGACATGGTCTTCGCGGCCAACGGCGCCACCGTGGTCGACGGGCAGGTGCTCGTCGCGCGGTTCCAGCACACGCAGCGCTGTGGCGAATCCGAGGCGTATCTGGAGTGGTTTCGTGCCAACGGATACCGCTACGTGCGGCAGGCACAGTGGGTCAACGAAGGGGAAGGCGACTATCTCGTCGCCGGGGACCGGATCCTCGCCGGGACCGGGTTCCGCACGAATCCCGAGGCGCACAACGAATCGCGCGAGTTCTTCGGCCGTCCGGTGATCGGGCTGACGCTGATCGACCCTCGGTACTACCACCTCGACACGGCGCTCGCGGTCCTCGACGACGACACGGTCATGTACTACCCGGAGGCGTTTTCCGAGGACAGTCTCATGGTGCTGAAGGAAATGTACCCCGACGCGATCCTGGCCTCCGAACGCGACGCCGCCGTGTTCGGCCTGAACGCGGTGTCCGACGGCAAGCACGTCGTGCTGCCTCAAGCGGCCACCGGGCTGACCGCCCAGCTGCGTGAACACGGGTTCGAACCGATCGGCGCCGACCTGTCCGAACTGCTCAAGGCGGGTGGCAGCGTCAAGTGCTGCACGCTGGAACTGCGTGCGGGATAAGGAGAACAGATGGATTCCGCGCAACCGCGAGCCCGGCGGGCGGTCACCGTCCGCCGGGTGCTGACCGGTGCCGTGCTGGTCGCGGTCCCGCTCGTGGTGGTGGTCGTCGTGCTCGGCTTCGGCTCGGCCTACGACCAGGGCCACACCGCGACGGCCGCGGCCGCGCCGGGCGGGGCCGATCCGTACCCCCGCCTGCTCGTCGCGCTTCCGGTGATCCTGGCCGCCTGTCATCTGGCCGGGCTGGTGGCGCGCCGGCTCGGGCAACCCGCGGTCATCGGTGAGATCATCGCCGGTGTCCTGCTGGGGCCGTCCCTGCTCGGTCTGCTCTGGCCGGCCGGGTTCGCCTGGCTGTTCCCCGGCAACGTGGTCTCCATCATCAACGTCCTCGCGCAACTGGGCTTGATCTTCTTCATGTACCTGGTCGGCTCGGAGATCGATCTCGACGCGGTGCGGCGGCGCGGGTTCACCGCGGTGACGGTGAGCCAGGTGAGCATCGCGCTGCCGATGGTCTCGGGCATCGTGCTGGCCTTGGGGCTGTACCCGGTCTTCGGCGGCGACGTCGGATTCCTGAGCTTCGGGTTGTTCATCGCGGTGTCGATGAGCGTGACGGCCTTTCCGGTGCTGGCCAGGATCCTGACCGACCGCGGGCTCGCGAAGACCGCGCTGGGCGCGCTCGCCCTGACCTGTGCGGCGGTCGACGACGTCGCCGCCTGGTGCCTGCTGGCCGTCGTGATCGCGATCAGCCAGGGCGGATCGGGCAACGAGGTCTTCCTGACCATCGCGCTGACCCTGGTCTTCGTGCTGGTCATGGTCTACGCGGTCCGCCCGGTGCTCGCGAAGTGGCTCCCGCGGGTGCCCGAGTCGGCGGTGCTGGCCATCCTGCTCGCGGGGATCATGCTCTCCGCGCTGGCCACCGAGGAGATCGGCATCCACCCGATCTTCGGCGCGTTCCTGTTCGGCGTGATCGCCCCGCGCAGGGACCCGGTGGTGAGCCGCGCGGCGGGGAAACTCGGCAGCGTCACGGTGACCCTGCTGCTGCCGCTCTTCTTCGCCTACACGGGTCTGCGGACGCAGTTCGGCCTGCTCGGCGAGGTGAGCCTGTGGGCGTGGTGCGCGCTGATCACGGCGGTGGCGGTCTTCGGGAAATGGGTCGGCAGCACCGTGGCCGCCCGGCTGACCGGCGTCGGCTGGCGCGATTCGCTGTCGCTCGGGGCGCTGATGAACTGCCGTGGGCTGACCGAGCTGGTGGTGCTCAACGTCGGGCTCCAGCTGAAGGTGATCAGCCCGACGGTGTTCGCGATGCTCGTGATCATGACGCTGGTCTCGACGGTCGCCACCGCGCCGGCGCTCGCCCTGATCTCCAGGTTCGGGAAGAAGTCCGAAAAGGACACCGAGAAGACCGCCGGTCCAGCGGCGGCGGAAAGTAGATAGGACGCCATGACCAGCAAGCAGGAAATCCTAGTCGGCACCTTCGCCGAGGTCGTGCTCGCCGACGAGGTCCGCGAGGCCATCGGGAGCGAGTTGCGGACCTTCCCGAATCCTGTCGACGACATCGACCGCGCGCTGGCGATGCTCCGGGTCGTGTTCTCGCGGCTGCCCATCGACCAGCTGCAGACGATCCTGGACTTCGGCAGGCACGTCGACACCCCCGGCGTCGCGCTCGTGCGCAACCTGCCGGTGGACCCGGAACTCCCGGAGACACCGATCGACGGGGAACCCAGCAAGGACAAGAAGACCTTCGTCGCCGAGACCGTCCTGTTAGGACTGAGTCAGCTGCTCGGCGAGCCCGTCGGGTTCACCACCGAGAAGAGCGGGCGGCTCGTGCACGACGTCGTCCCGGTTTCGGCGGGGGCGCGGAGCCAGACCAATCAGAGTTCGCACGTGTTCCTGAACTTCCACAACGACATCGTGCACGACGACCTCGGCCGGTACGACGTGTCCAATCCGGACTTCCTGGTGCTGAACTGCGTGCGGCAGGACGGGCACAAGGAGGCCGTCACCTACTACGCCGACGGCCGGGACATCTCCGCCGCCCTCGACCCCGCGGTGCTCGACATCCTGCGCCGTCCGCTGTTCCGGCTCAACGCGCCCGGCAGCTACGTGCGCGACGTGGCCAAGGGCGCCGACGTGCTGTCGGACCTCGTGCCGATCATCTCCGGGCCGCCGGACTCGCCGGAGGTGGCGGTCTCGGCCAACGGTGTGGTGGGGGAGACCGTCGAGGCGGAGCAGGCGCTGGAGGAGCTGCAGCGGGTCTGCCGTGAGGTCGCGCACCAGGTCAAGCTGGAGCCGGGGACGGCGCTGCTGATCAACAACCGGAAGGGCCTGCACGCGCGGTCGCAGTTCTTCGCGCGGCACAACGGGCGGGACCGGTGGCTGCAGCGCACCTACATCCGGCGCAGCCTGTGGACGATCCGGTACCGGGGCAAGGACGGGGACCGGCGGGTGCACTGAGCGCCGGTGAGTGCCCCGTCTCGTGAGTGGTAATGACGGTTCTAACCGTCATTACCACTCACGAGACGTGCCCATGTTCAGAACCGCGCCGGCACGGGTAACCGCTCGGGGAAGATCCACAACCGACCGGAGGAGCCCCGATGGCCGACAAGTTACGACCGCCGCAGCAGCAGGACCCGCCGGGCGTGACGTCGAAGATGGACCCGCCGCCCCGCGATTCGATGGAGGATTACGAGGGCCGTGGTCTCCTGAACGGCAAGCGCGCGCTCATCACCGGTGGAGACTCGGGAATCGGCAGGGCGGTCGCCATCGCCTTCGCCAAGGAAGGCGCCGACGTCGCGATCGCCTACCTCAACGAGCACGAGGACGCCAAGTACACCGAGGAGCGCGTCCGGGCCGAGGGCCGCGAATGCCTCCTTCTACCGGGCGACCTGGCCGAGGCGGCACAGTGCCGCGAGATCGTCGAGCGGACCGTGAACGACCTCGGCGGACTCGACATCCTGGTCAACAACATCGCCACCCAATGGCCGGTCGACGCCCCGGAAGAACTCACCGACGAACAGTGGACGCACACCTTCGACGTGAACATCCACAGCTTCTTCCGGGTGACGAACGCCGCGCTGCCGCATCTCAAGAAGGGCGCGGCGATCATCAACACGGGTTCGGTGAACGGGTTGCGGGGCAACAAGTCCCTCATCGACTACTCCGCGACCAAGGGGGCCGTGCACGCCTGGACCTACGCGATGGCGCAGGCGCTGGCCGACCGAGGTGTCCGGATCAACTGTGTCGCGCCGGGTCCGGTGTGGACACCGCTGATCCCGTCGACGTTCCCGCCCGAGAAGGTCGAGAAGTTCGGCCTCCAGGTCCCGTACGAGCGGGCCGCCCATCCCGACGATCTCGCGCCGTCGTACGTCTTCCTCGCGTCCAACCGGCTTTCGTCCTACTACAGCGGCGAGGTCATCGCCGCGCTCGGCGGCGAGACGACCCCCGGCTGAGGCGGTCCACCGCCTCGACGACTTCCTCGGGCGGGACGAGGTCCAGGCAGGGATGGCCGGGTACCGGGCAGATCCGGGCCCGGCTGTCCCGGCACGCGGCGTGCTGGTCGCCCAGCAGCGCGGCGGGCACGCCGTACGGCGCCCAGCGCGACGCGGGGACGACAGGGGCGAACAGGGAGACCACCGGCGTCCCGACGGCGGCCGCGAGATGCGCTGTCCCGGTGTTGGGCGCGACGACCACCTTCGCCCCGGCGAGCACGGCCGCCAGTTCGGACAGCCCTGTGCGCCCGCCCAGGTCGAGCGCGTCCCCGGCGACCTCCCTGGTCAGCTCCGTTTCCGACGGCGACCCCGTCACGACGACGCGATAACCGGCGGCCTGCAGGGCCTTGACGATCGCCGCGGACCGCGCGGCGGAGGGTTGCCGGGCCGGAACCGAAGCCGCGGGATGGACGACGACGTACCCCTCGTCGAGCGGTCCGGCCCCGAGCAGGCCGTCGGCCGGCGGGAGCGGCCCCCGGATCGCGAGGCCACCGTGGTCCCCTGGGGGCAGCGAGAACCCGGCTTCCCGGGCGAGGGACAGCATGCGGACCGCTTCCGGCGGATCACCGGGCACGTGATGCCGCAGATCCAGCAGCGACCCCGGATAGTCCTCGCTGATCGCGCCGATCCAGGGCACGCCGGCCATCCGCAGCACCAGGGCCAGCGGGAGCGGCGACTGGTGGAACGACGTGAGCACGAGCGCCGCGTCGAGGGACAGCCCACGCAAACGCCGGACGAGGCCGTCGATGTCCTCTTTGGTCACCGGTGGGGGTTCGGGGTCGATCCACGGTGCGCACCAGGTGAGCACCTCGTCGACACCGGGCAGCAGATCACCCGCGGCACGCCCCCGGGGCCCGGTCAGCAGGACGACGCGTTCCGCCCCGGCCGCCACCGCGCGGACGCAAGGACCGGCGAGCAGGACGTCGCCGAGGTTGTCCATCCTCGCGACCAGCACGGTCCCCCTCATCGGCGATCCGCGACGGCCAGGTGGACGGCTTCGGCGAGGTCGCGGGCGACGGTCGCCCGGCGGCGGGCGCGGTCGACCTCCTCGGGCCGGGTCCGCGGGGTCGGGATCAGGATCGCGCGGGCCCCGGCGGCGAGCGCGGCGTCGACGTCGGCCCCGGTGTCGCCGATGACCACGCACCGGCGGACGTCCACGCCGAGCGCCTCGGCGGCCTGACGCACCAGTCCGGGCGCGGGTTTCCGGCAGGTGCAGCCGTCTCCGTCGTCGTGCACGCAGACCTGCCAGGTGCCGAACGGCCCGAGGACCTCTTCGACGCGGGCGTTCACCGCGGCCAGCCGGTCCGGCGTGATGAGGCCTTTCGCCACCCCGGACTGGTTGCTGACCACGCCGACCCGGATCCCCGCGGCCCGGATGCCGTGCAGGAGTTCCTTGGCGCCGGGAACGGGACGGACGCCCTCGGGGTCGTCGAGGTAGGGCACGTCGACGATGAGGGTGTCGTCCCGGTCGAACAGCACCGCCTGCGGTCGCCGGGAGAGCCGATGGCGCACCTCGCCGCGGAGCCGGTGGTAGCACGCCGCGGGCGGGATGAGGACGCTGGTGACGAGCATGCGCGAGACCTCGCCGGGAGTGAGCGGCCCCGGCGCGATCCGGCGCGCGGCGAACTCGGCGGTCAGTCCCGCCCACAGTCCCGCCGCCGCGGCCGCGGCCTTGCGACGTCCCAGCGCGAACAGCGCGGCGGCACCCACCGCGCTCGCCGTGGCGAGCGCGTGCCGTTCGAGCCGTCCGTGTCCCGCGGCGGTCTGCTGACGCCAGAGGACACCGTGTTTGCGCCGCATGAGCGCGTCGTCGGCGTTGCCGCGCTGGGCACGCAGACTCGCCAGCGGGCCCGACCGCTTGGGCGGATGGGTGGTGACCCGTTCGCCCTTCGCGATGAGGTAGCCCGCCTTGGTGACGTTCAACCCGAGGTCGGAGTCTTCACGGTAGGCGCGGGGGAAGCGTTCGTCGAAGCCGCCGACCTCGGCCAGCACCGTCCGCCGGTAGGCCATGTCGGCGGTGATCCACCTGGCCGTCTCCAGCCCGGCGGTCCCGCGTTCGTCGTCGGTCGGCGGACGGTCCGGGGGCAGCGGCACGACGAGCCTGGCTTGCGACGCCGCGGTGTCCGGCCCGAGCGGAAGAAGGTCCTCGGCGAGTTTCCGCGGCCAGTCCGAGCCGACCAGCACGTCGTCGTCGAGGAAGGCGATCCACTCCGTCGTCGCGCGCCGCCACCCGGCGTTGCGGGCGGCGGCGGGACCGCGGCCGCCGGTGCGGATCACCTCGACCTCCGGCGTGCACGGCGGCGGCTTCAGGTCGGCACCGCCGCGCCGGTCGTCGGCCACGATGATCCGCGCGGGCCGCGGTTCCCCGGCGGCTTCGATACCGGCCAGAAGCCGATGGAGATTCTCCCGGCCGGTGGTCGGGATGACGATCGTGTAATCCAGATGGGTCACTCTCTTCCGATACCCGGGTACGCCGGGCGCAAACGCGCCCGGTCCCCGTGTGCTAAGCCGGAATCGAGTCGGTCTTCCGCAGCCAGGAACGATGTTCGCCCAGTTGCGCGAGGAACGAGGAGAAGAAACCGTCGGGGATGGTCAGTTCGGCCGCGGTGGTGGTGACGACACCTTGGTCGACCAGGGTGTCGGCGTCGTCGGCCAGTTTCGCCGTCACTCCGGCACGGCGCAGCAGGTCCAGACCCGAGCCGAAACCGGCCACCGGCTTGCCGTGTTTGTAGGCCTCGGCGACGAAGTGCACCGCGTAGCCGTCGCGTTCCAGGATGTTGATCGCATCAGGACCGCACGGGACGATCACGGCGTCGTAGAGCACCGACGCCATGGTGTTGAGCTGCCTGTCGGGCCGCAGGGGATCCCCTTCACCGCCCGGCCGGAGTTCGGCTTCGGTGGGCGCAAGCACCTCGACGATCGCGCCCTGTCCGGTCAGGGCTTCGACGAGGCGCCCGACCCCGACGGTGTCGACGCCGTCGGCGGCGAGCACGGCGACCTTGCGGCCGGTGGGGTCCGCGGTCGGCTGGTTCAGCTGCGAGAGCGCGGGAGAAGTGCGGTCATGGTGTGGCGCGGCCGGAGCGGCGGGCACGCTGACGCCGATGCCCTCGGCCACCCTGGCGGCCAGGTCGTGGTCGACGTTGTTGAGCTCGGTGACCGTCCTCGCCCGGACCTCACGGTCCTCCACCTTGCCGAGTTCGAACCGGAACGCCGCGACGATGTGCTCGCGTTCGACGGCGGTCATGCTGTTCCAGAACAACGTCGCCTGGCTGTAGAAGTCCTTGAAACTCTCGCTGCGTTCCCGGATCTTGTGCCCGGCGACGGCTTCGGTGTAGTGCTCGAACACGCCGGAGTCGGCGATCGCCGGGCAGCCGCCGCCGAGCGAGTTGGGGAAGTAACTCGTCCGTCCCTTGTGGACGTTCTGCTGGCCGTGGCCGTCACGCTGGTTCGTGTGCACCCGCGCGATCGGCCGGTTCACCGGCAGCTGGGCGAAGTTGGGACCGCCGAGCCGGATCAGCTGCGTGTCGAGATACGAGAAGTTCCGCGCCTGCAGCAACGGGTCGTTGGTGAAGTCGATCCCGGGCACGATGTTCGCGGTGTGGAAGGCGATCTGCTCGGTCTCGGCGAAGAAGTCGTCGGGGTTGCGGTCGAGGACCATCCGCCCGACCGGCTGCACGGGTACCTGCTCCTCGGGGATGAGCTTCGTGGCGTCCAGCAGGTCGAAGTCGAAGTCGTGTTCGGCGTCCTCGTCGACCAGCTGCACGCCCAGTTCCCATTCCGGGTACTGCCCGGCCTCGATGGCGTCCCACAGATCGCGCCGGTTGAAGTCGGGATCCTTCCCGGCGATCTTCTGGCATTCGTCCCAGACCAGGGAATGCGTGCCGAGCACGGGTTTCCAGTGGAACTTCACGAAGGTGCCCTTGCCGTCGGCGTTGACCAGCCGGAAGGTGTGCACGCCGAAGCCCTGCATCATCCGGTAGCTGCGCGGCAGCGCGCGATCGGACATCAGCCAGAGCACCATGTGCAGGCTCTCCGGCTGCAGCGAGACGAAATCCCAGAACGTGTCGTGCGCCGACTGCGCCTGCGGTATCTCGTTGTGCGGCTCGGGTTTGACCGCGTGCACGAAATCGGGGAACTTGATGCCGTCCTGGATGAAGAAGACCGGCATGTTGTTGCCCACCAGATCGTAGTTCCCCTGGCGGGTGTAGAACTTGGTCGCGAACCCGCGGACGTCGCGGACGGTGTCGGCCGAGCCGCGGGAACCGGCGACCGTGGAGAAGCGCACGAAGACGGGGATCTTCTCACCGCTGGTGAGGAACTCCGCGACCGTGTAGTCGAGCAGCGAATCGTCGTAGGCCTCGAAGTACCCGTAGGCGCCCGCCCCGCGTGCGTGGACGACGCGTTCGGGGATGCGCTCGTGGTCGAAATGCGTGATCTTCTCGCGGGCGTGGAAATCCTCGAGCAGCGTGGGGCCACGGGCCCCGGCCTTCAGCGAGTCGTCCGTATGCCCGACCCGGACGCCCTGCTGCGTGGTCAGCGCGGAATCCCGGGGATCCACGCGGCTTCCGCGCAACTGCTCGTCCTTCGCGTCCTCTCGGTGCTGTGCCACGGGGCCGCCCTTCTCGGTGATGGTCTTTCCGCACGGCTACCCGTACGCCGATCCGGTAAACGGCGTACGCGAAGTGTCGAACCGCTCGTTCGGGGTAACCGATCGCAAACACTTCGAAGGAGGTGCGAATGCCGGCAAGGGATCGGACGGCGGTGCTGGAGATCCGCAACCCGTCCGACGACAGTCTCGTCGGAAGCGTCAAATGCGCGTCCTCCGACGCCGTCCAGGCCGTGATCACCACGGCACAGCGGCGCGGGCGCGCGTGGGCGGCCACTCCGGCGGCCGAACGTGGAGCGGCGGTGAAGGATGCCGCCCGGTTGCTG
The DNA here is from genome assembly GCF_000478275.1 of Amycolatopsis orientalis DSM 40040 = KCTC 9412. Classification (GTDB taxonomy): domain Bacteria; phylum Actinomycetota; class Actinomycetes; order Mycobacteriales; family Pseudonocardiaceae; genus Amycolatopsis; species Amycolatopsis orientalis. The sequence continues at coordinate 199,215 of NZ_ASJB01000042.1, read as the reverse complement.
CGAGAGCGGGCGGGCGAACTCGCCGTCCTCATCGAAAGCGAGACCGGAAAGCCCCGGACCGAAGCGGAGGAAGGGGTGCTGGCCGGGGCCGGGACGCTGGAGCAGTACGCGGAACTCGGGCCGGTGCACCGCGGGAGATCACTGCTCGGTGACCCGGGCGCGACCGATTTGATGGTGCCCGAGCCACGCGGCGTCGTCGTGGCGCTGACCCCGTGGAACGACCCCGTCGCGGTGGCCTGCGGCCTGCTCGGCGCGGCGCTGGTCACCGGGAACACGGTGGTGCACAAGCCGAGCGAACGCTGCCCGTACACCGGCGCCTGGCTCGGCGGCGTGCTGTCGCAGGCCCTGCCGGAGGGCGTGCTCCAGACCGTGCAGGGCGATGGAAGCGTCGGTGCCGAACTCGCCGCCCATCCGGACGTCGACGTCATCGCGCATGTCGGCAGCACCGACGCGGGCCGCTCGATCGCCGCGAGCGCGGCCAGGACCGGGGCCAAGGCGCTGCTGGAGAACGGCGGCAACGACCCCCTCGTCATCGACGCCGACGTGGATCCGCACTGGGCGGCCGCGCAGGCCGCGACGGGGGCGTTCGCCAACTCCGGGCAGATCTGCGTCTCCGTCGAGCGGATCTACGTCCATCAGGACATCGCGGACGCCTTCCTCAGCGCGCTGGTCGCCGAGGCCGGTGGCCGGGAGCTGGCCCCGCTCGTCGACCGGCGTCACCGCGATCACGTGCACACCCAGGTGACGGAAGCACTCGCCCAGGGCGCCGATCCGCTGGTCGGTGGCGTCCTGCCGCACGGTCCCGGCGCCTTCTACCCGGCGACCGTCCTCACCGGCTGCACCTCGGGGATGCGGGTGTTCACCGAAGAGACCTTCGGTCCGGTCGCCCCCGTTCGGGTGGTGCCGGACTTCGACCAGGCGCTCAAACAGGCGGCGAGCGACGAATACGGGCTCGCCGCCACCGTGCTCACGTCGTCGATGACGCACGCGCAGCGGGCCTGGCGTGAACTCCCGGTGGGCACGGTGAAGATCAACAACGTCTTCGGCGGCGCACCGGGCGGGGCCGCGCATCCGAGGCGGGCCAGCGGGAGCGGCTACGGCTACGGACCCGAACTGCTCGATGAGATGACGCAGACGAAGGTCGTCCACCTGGCCCCGCCGGGGCCGTGATGGCCGGGAGGATCCGGTGGACGGCGCCGTTCACCTGGCTCGGCCGGGTGGTCCGGGTGCCGGGGGAGGAGCGGCGAAGCCTCGTCCAGATCACGAAGGCCGCCGCGGCGGCCGTGATCGCCTGGCTCGTGGCGACGTCGGTCCTCAAGCTGCCGCAACCCTTCCTGGCCCCGTACGCGGCCGTGTTCCTGGTGCAGGCCACCGTCTACCGGTCGCTGCGCGGCTGGGCACAACAGGTCGGCGCGGTCAGCGTGGGCGTGCTGCTCGCGGCGGGCGCCGGCCAGCTGATCCCTTCGATGACGGTGGCGCTCGGGCTGGTCGTCTTCGCCGGGCTGCTGATCGGCTCGTGGCCGGGGTTCGGCGACTCGGGGGTCTGGGTCGGGGTCACCGGCATGCTGCTGATCTCCTACGGCAACGCGACCGAGCCCGTCCTGCTCGCCGACAGATTGCTGGAAACCGCGCTGGGTGCGGCGATCGGCGCGGTGATGAACGCCGTCGTCCTGCCGCCACTGCACGGCGAGCGGTTGCGGGAGGCGACGTCCCGGCTCGCTTCGGCGATCGGGGACGTGCTGGAGGAGACGGCGGCACTGGTCCGGGGCGGCGAGCAGGCCGAGGCGGCCGACCGCCTGCACGAGCGGATGCGTGACGTCCGCAGCCTGGTCGCGGACGCGGAGGACGCGATCGGCTGGACCAGGGAGAGCCGGTACCTGAACCTCCGACGGCGGCGTGAGGCGCGGGACGAGCCGTTGGCGAACCTCATCTCGCTGTGGCCGCCGCTCGCCCAGCTGATCGACGCGGTGAGCGAAGCAGCCCAGAGCGACCAACCGTTCCGGCATCCCGGCGAGTACGCGCGCGGGGTGGTCGGCGAGCTGCTCGAAACCCTCGCCGAGGTGGCCCGTTCGGGCGATCCGGCCAAGCAGGATCGGTGCCGTGCGCTGGTCGAGGAGATCGATCACCTGCTCGTCACGCCGACGGACGAGGTCACGACGTCGATCGGGCTCGGCGCGATGGCCCTGCCCGCCCGTCGCCTGGTCCAGCGGCTGGAGGCGGATTAAGCCGCGTCCACGGTGGGTAACCGTACCCATGACCGGAAGCGGAAAGCGGATCGTGGTCACCGGTGCCACGGGCAATGTCGGGACGGCCGTGGTGCGCGCGCTCGGTTCGGATCCCGAGGTCGGGTCGATCGTCGGCGTGGCCAGGCGCCCCAGCCGGTGGGAGAGCCCGAAAACCGAGTTCGTCACCGCCGACGTCGCCCGGGACGACCTCCGTGCCGTCTTCGACGGCGCCGACGTGGTGATCCACCTGGCGTGGCTGTTCCAGCCCACCCATCGGCCCGAGATCACCTGGCGGTCCAATGTGCTCGGCTCGATCCGGGTCTTCGAAGCCGCACAGGCGATGCGGGTGCCCGCGCTGGTGTACTCGTCGTCGATCGGGGCGTACTCGCCACGGGACGACGACCACCCGGTGACCGAAGAATGGCCGACCCATGGCTCGCCGAAAGCCGCGTACACCCGTGAAAAGGCTTACGTGGAAAGGGTTCTCGAAGCGTTCGACCGGAGTCATCCGCGGATGCGGGTGGTGCGGGTGCGCCCGGGTTTCCTGTTCCAGAAGGCGGCGGCGCCCGAACAGCGCCGGCTTTTCGGCGGGCCGCTGGTACCCGAGCGGCTCGTACGCCCGTCCCTGATCCCCCTGCTGCCGGACATCCCGCAGCTGAGGATCCAGACCGCGCACACCGAGGACGTGGCCGACGCCTACCGCCGCTGTGCGCTCCAGGAGGTCAAGGGAGCGTTCAACATCGCCGCCGATCCGGTGCTGGACACCCGGTCGCTGGCCCGGATCTTCGGCGCCAAACCGGTGAAGGTCCCGGCGGTCTTCGTCCGGCGCGCGCTCGCCGCGGCCTGGGCCCTGCACCTGATCCCGGCCACGCCCGGACTGTTCGACGCCGTCCTGCACCTGCCGGTGATGGACTGCACGCGGGCCAGGGAGGAACTGGGCTGGACACCGCGGTACTCGTCGGAAGACGCGATCGAAGCCTTCCTCAAAGGACTGCGGGAAGGGGAAGGCCTGCCGACCGAGCCGCTGAAACCGGACGTCGGCCGGGCCCACGAACTGGCGACCGGAGTGGGGGAGCGGCCGTGAAGGAGAAGGAACTGCTGCACACCCTGACCAAGGTGGTGACCACTTTGGACGGTACGCCGGTGCGGTTCGCCGTCGCCGGCGGTCTCGCCGTCTACGCCAGAGGCGGTCCCGCGTCCGACCACGATGTCGACCTCTTCCTCAAACACGAGGACATCGAGAAAGCGGCGGAGGCACTGGAAGCCGCGGGGCTGAGACGTGTGCACCCGCCGGAAGACTGGCTCACCAAGGTCTACGACGGCGACTGCCTGGTCGACCTGATCTTCCGGCCCAACCACCGTCCGGTGACCGACGAGATGCTCGACCGCGCGTCGCTGATGCGGATCGGGGCGACCGCCGCGCCCGTGCTCAACGGGACGGATCTGCTCGTCGACAAGATCCTCGTGCTCAGCCCGCACCGGTGCGATTTCGGGCCGCTGCTGCGGATCGCCCGTGACCTCCGCGAGCAGGTCGACTGGCACCGGGTGGCCGAGGAGACCTCCGATTCGCCCTACGCGTGGTCGTTCCTGACCCTGCTCGCGGCACTGTCCATCATCGACGGGAAGGAGCTCCCGATGCCCGCGGAAGCACCCCAGTACCTGGTCGCCAGGCTGACCAAGGCGCTGGCGGAGGATCCGAGGACGGCCGAACTCGGCGTGCACGTCACCGTGCGCGGCGACCAGGTCCGGCTCAGCGGCGAGGTCGCCTGCGAGAACCGCAAGGCCGACCTCGAAGCCGTCATCTGCGAACACATCGCGGCCGAACTCGTGCACAACGACGTCCGCCTGGCCGACGTGCGCGAACCCGCGCGCGCCGAGGAGATCCGGTGATCCGGGTCGCCGCGGTCGGGGACGTCCACCTCGGTGAGGACAACCGGGGCCTGCTGCGGCCGGCACTGGACCACGTCGGCGAACACGCCGACGTACTCCTCCTCGCGGGGGACCTCACGCGACACGGCACCGTCGAGGAGGCCAGGGTGGTGGCCGACGAGTTCGCCGGACTCGACGTCCCGGTGGTGTCGGTGCTCGGCAACCACGACTACCACTCCGACCAGGCCGAAGCGATCAGCGGTCTGCTGGAGGAAAGCGGGATCACCGTCCTGGAGGGCTCCGCGACCACGCTGGAACTCGACGGCGGGACGCTCGGCGTCGCCGGGGTGAAAGGATTCGGCGGCGGCTTCGCGGGCAAATGCGCCAGCCGTTTCGGCGAACGTGAGATGAAGGATTTCGTCGAGCACACCATGGCGGCGGCCCAACGGCTGCGCACCGCGCTGGAAGGACTCGAACACGAGGAGCCGGACGTGATCGTCGCGCTGACGCATTACGCGCCGATCCCCGGTACGCTGCACGGCGAACCACCGGAGATCCACCCGTTCCTCGGGTCGTACCTGTTGTGTGAGCCGATCGACGAGGTCGGGGCCGCTCTCGCGGTGCACGGGCACGCGCACTACGGCAGTGAACAGGGCGTCAGCCCGGGCGGGGTGCCGGTGCGGAATGTCGCCCAGCCGGTCATCCGGTCGGCTTACGCGACGTACGTCCTCGAACCGGCGAAGGCATTGGCATGAGAGAACGATTCCACGGTCAGCTCACCGTCCTCGGCGAGCGGCTGTCGGAGATGTGCGGGATGGCGTGCGAAGAGCTGCGCCTGGCGAACCGGATCTTCCTCGACCACGACGTCGAGGCGGCCGCCGAACTCGCGACCGTCGAAGCGCGGTTGAACATGGCACGGACCGAATGCGAGGAGACCGCGCAGAAGCTGCTCGCCCTGCAGGCGCCGGTCGCGAGGGATCTGCGGACGGTCCTCGCGGCGGTGTACTGCGCCGACCGGCTGGAGCGGATGGGCGACCTCGCCCAGCACATCGCCGAGCAGGTCATGCGGGCGCCGGAGTTCGCCGTCCCCGACGCGCTCACCGGCCGGTTCGGTGAGATGGCCGGACTGGCCTGTTCGATGGCGGAAGACCTCGGCGCGGCGATCGACGGGCCGACGGCCGAGGTGTTCCAGTCGCTGGCACGGTCCGATCAGCGCGTCGACGCTCTTTACGAGGAGCTGATGGAGCTGGTGACCGGTCCCGAATGGACCGAAGGTGTCGCGCCTGCCATCTCGGTGACGTTGCTGGCGCGCTTCTACGAGCGGTACGCGGACCAGGTCGTCTCCGTGGCGCGCCGGGTCGACTTCGCGCTCACCGGGGAACTGCCCGCCTCCTCCCTACGAGACGCCCTTCCTCCGCACTTAGCCGACTAACTGCGGGGGCTCGTGAGTGGTAATGACGGTTAGAACCGTCATTACCACTCACGAGCGGTCAGGTGTTGCGGTCTTCTAGGGCGTCCCGGATCTTGTCGATGAACGCCGTACCCGGGGCCAGGATCCGGTTCGCCGGCGGGCGGTCCGGGGCGGCGGGGTGCGGCCGGGTGGGCGCGATCTTCTTGGCCCGCAGGATCTTCTCGCCCAGATCGCGTAACTCCTCCGCCGAGCAGGCGCCCTGCAGTTTCGGCAGCAGGTCGCCCTCTTCCTCTTCGATGTGGTGGCGGACGTCTTCGATCAGCTTCCCGACCAGTTCGTCGAAGCGGTTGTCCTTCGGCTCGAGGCCTTCGAGATCCTTCATGATCCGCTCCGCCTTGGAGTGTTCCTCGATCTCGTGGTCGGCGACCTCGTCGCCGTCGGGCAGGTGCCGTCGCGCGGCGGGGTACATGTGCTGTTCCTCGGCGATCGAATGCCGCACGAGTTCGGCGATGAGGTGGTCGGCGAGGTCCTTGCGGTGCGCGTCGCCGCCCTTCCCGGACTCCAGTTCCTTGAAGATCCGCTCGAAAGCGCGGTGATCCTCGGTGATGACCGAAATGAGGTCGTGTTTCGTGGTGGTGGTCATGGACACTCCTGTCCGTTCTTCAGTCCGACACGACACGGTTACCCCGATTCGCGCGCGAATCACCCGGATTCGTCGGTGGCGTGATGCGGTGCGCCGACCGGTTTCGATTCCGGCGAGCCACGCTGGCGCAGATATACGCTGAACACCGCCATCGAGCCGATGGCCAGGAATTCCGACTGCCAGTTCTGCAGGGTCCGGTTCCAGAAGTCGGGCGACGCCAGGTATTCGAACCAGCTGACGGGGTCGCCGAAGTCGGAGAGCTGCTCGGCGTTGTAGGCGCTCATCCCGGCGACCGACTGCGCCAGCCAGGAAAGCAGGAACAGCCCCAGCATCACCAGACCGAGCGACACCGAGAAGATCCCGGTGCGCCAGCCGCCCGCCCGCGCCCACCGGGGTGAGTCCTTGCTCGCGTGCGCCCCGACCTGCTGGTCCTCGTCACTCTCCAGGCCGACCCGGCCCGCGGGTTTCGATTCGGGTGAACCGCGTTGCAGCAGCCAGACGGTGGCGAAAACGTAGAGGAAGAATTGCAGATATTCGGATTGCCAGTTCTCCGCGACGTCGACGGCGAAATCGGCGGAGGTCAGGTAATCGAGCATGCCGACGGGTTCGGCGGCGTGCCGCAACCGTCCGTCGTTGAAATCGGCGAGCCCGGCGAACGCCTGTCCCGCGAGACTGGCCAGGAACAGCAAGCCGAAGCCCAGGGAAAGCCCGTTGTCACGAAGAAAGCGCCGCATCATCCGCCTCCGTCACCGGTGCAGCAGCCCGATCAGGATGCAGTAGCCGAGCCCCGCGACGACGAAGACCAGGTAGACGCTGAACACCGCTCGTGCCCTCATGGCCCACCCACCGCGCAGTCGTACACCTGTTCGTTGCGGAGGTGGCAGCCCGCGCCGGTGATCAGCCATCCGGTGGAGAACTCGTGCAGGAAGAGGGTGTCGCCACCGGTCTTCACCTGGGCCTCTTCGCTCCAGACCGACGCCGTACCGGGTGTGCCGCCCGGGACGGCAGCCGCGGCCAGACCGCGTTCGCTGCCGTCCGGGCCCCACGAGTCGCGCACCCGGGGCGCGAGCAGCGCGCACGCCGAGCGATGGTCACCCGACGCGAGCGCGCCGAGGAACCGCCCGGTGGCCTCTTTCACCGGCTCCTGCCCGCTCGCTCCCGTACAACCGGCGAGGAGCAGGCACGCTCCGAACGCCAGCACCTTGACGATCACGGACCAGGAGTACCCCCTGGAGTAGTCGATTACACTTCGCGTTCCGTCATGACGCCGGGTATTGGCTCGCACGCAGCAGGTTCGCCAGATGGACGGCGTTACGGGCCAAGGTGGAATTGGTCGATTCGACCGCTTCCGGGGTCTCGTCGAGGTCGTTGTAGTCCCCGCCCTTCATGGCCTCGCCGTTCCAGTACGTCCCGCCCTGCGCCGGCACGGTGAACCCGATGTCATTGAGCGCCTGGAACAGATCCGCGGTGATCTTGTGCGCCCCGTCCTCGTTGCCGACGACGGCGGTGACAGCGACCTTGCCGAACATCGACGGCCTGCCCTCGTCGTCCGTTTCGGACAGTTCGGCGTCGAGCCGTTCCAGGACCCGCTGGGCCACACTGGACATATGCCCGACCCAGGTCGGCGTCGAGATCAGGACGATGTCGGCGGCGGCGATCTTGCGGCGGATCTCGGGCCAGGCGTCGCCTTCGCCCATGTCGGCCTCGACGCCGGGTTTGACGTCGTGATCGACCACGCGCACCAGTTCGCCGGTCGCGCCGCGTTCGGCCAGTTTGTCCAGCACCTGCTGGGCGATCAGCCCGCTGCTTGTCGGCGCCGGCGACGGTTTGAGCGTGCACACCAGGGCGAGTGCCTTCAACGGCTGGGTCATCGTGTCCTCCTGTTCGGGTCGGTGCCGAGTCCGGTGTGGGCGAACCCGGCCCTGGCGACGGCCGCCGGGTCCAGCAGGTTCCGGGCGTCGACGACGACGGCGCGTTCGGCGGCGGCGGCGAGCCGGTCCCAGTCGAGTTCACGGAACTCGGGCCATTCGGTGAGTACCACCAGCGCGGCGGCGTCCTTCGCCACCAGATACGGATCGTCGACGACCTGGACGAGGTCGGTTCCGGCCGAGTCGACGCCGGGGTCGTAGGCGGTCAGGATCGCGCCGCCCCTGGCGAGTTCCCTGGCGATCGCCAGCGCGGGGGAGTCCCGCAGGTCGCCGGTCCCCGCCTTGAACGCCAGCCCCAGCAGCCCGATGCGGACGCCCTTGAGCGAGCCGTCCGAGGTGCCGGTCACCGCGCGCCGGATCTTTCGCGTCACAGCGGCCTGCTGGCGCGCGTTGGCCTTCATGGCGTCGCGCAGGATGCCGAAGTCGACGCCCGCGTGCTCGGCGGTCCGCAGCAGCGCGGCGGTGTCCTTGGGCAGGCACGAGCCGCCCCAGCCGGGGCCGGGGGAGAGGAACGCGGGGCCGATCCGCGGATCGAGCCCCATGAGCCGCCCGACCTCGCGGATGTCGGCACCGTAGTGCTCGCAGAGTTCGGCGAGGATGTTCACATAGGACACCTTCAGAGCCAGAAACGCGTTGCTGGCGTACTTCGCCAGTTCGGCGCTCGCCGGGTCGGTGAACCAGACCGGAGCGTCGGTCTCACCGTACAACGCGGCCACCCGTTCGGCAGCGCGCCGGTTCTCCTCCGTCGAGCCCAGCACGATCCGGTCGGGGTTCAGGAAGTCCTCGACGGCGTGACCCTCGCGGAGGAACTCGGGGTTGCTCACCACCGGAAGTTCCGGCGTGCCCAGCAGTTCCGGCAACCGTGCCCCGGTGCCCACCGGCACGGTGGACTTCGTGACCACGACGCATCCCGGCTTCAGCAGGCCGGGCAGGGTGGCGACGACCTCTTCGAGGACGCGGACGTCGGCGTTCCCGCCGTCCCCTTTCGGGGTGGGCAGGCACAGCAGGACGAAGTCCACATCGGACAGTGTCTCCGGGGCCGTGGAGAACCGGAGCCGCCGGCAGTTCAGCCCGTCGTGGACCAGTTCGGCCAGCCCCGGTTCGGTGATGGTGATCTCACCGCGGTCGAGCGCGTCCACTTTGGACTGGTCATTGTCCACGCAGATCACGCGGTGGCCCAGATGCGTGAAGCACGCCGCGCTCGTCAGCCCGACGTACCCGGCGCCGATCACCCCTACCCGCTCACCCATGCGACGCCCTTTTCACCAGCAATCCTTCGGCCGCGGCGAGGACGCGGTCCTCGCGCACCAGCAACAGACCCGGATCCGGCCGGTCGGCGTGCGGGTCGCCGACGTCGCCCACCCAGAGCACCACGTGCTGCCGTGCCCCGGGCGGCGGGCCCCAGCGGCTCGGCGGGGTCGGCCCGAACAGCAGCACCGAAGGCGTTCCGTAAGCGGTGGCGAGATGTCCGGCGCCGGTGTCACCACAGATGACCAGTTTCGCTTCGGCCACCGTCGCGGCGAGTTCGGCGAGACCGCCGTCCCCGGCGAGAACGGCGTCTTCCGGCAGCCCCGCCCCCTCGGCGACCTCCCTGGCTAGTCCTACCTCGGCGGCGCTGCCGGTGACGACCACCCGGTGCCGCCCGGCGAGTTCCCGCGCCACCCGCGCGTACCGCTCCGGAGGCCAGCGGCGGGCCGCGAACGCGGCGCCGGGATGGATGACCACGGCACCGGGTGCCGGACTCGGCCCCGGCGGCGGCGGAAGCCCGAGGACATCGCGCTCCGCCGGGATGCGGGCCGCTTCGAGGAGACGGCACCAGCGGTCGACCTCGTGGACGTCCTCCTGCCAGTCCGGGCCGTCGACGCCGGGGAAGTCCGGATGGCGGTGCGTGATCAGCTCGACCGGATCCTGCGCGAGGAGGTCGTGGATGCTCTCCGGCCCGCGGCCGTGCAGGTTGACCGCGAGCCTCGGCGGTTCCCCTGGCCACGACAGTTCGCCGAGACCGGCCGTCGGCAGGAGTTCGTCGACCGCGTCGATGAGTTCGACGATGTCGCGGAGGCCTTCCGGGGCGGCGAGGACCAGCCGTTCGCCGTCGAACGCCCGGCGCAGCGCGCGCAGGGCGGGGATCCCGGTGAGCAGATCGCCCAAGCCGAGCGCGCGCAGCACGAGAATGCCGCCGCTCACGGCCACGACCCTTCTTCCGACGCGCAGACCACGAGTTCACGGACCTCGCAGCCGGGTGGCTGCGACAGCGCGAACACCACACTCGCGGCGACGTGCTCGGGCTGGTTGAGCTTCGCGTCCGGCGGTGGCTTGTACTGCTCGGCCCGGTCGTCGAAGAACGCCGTATGCATCCCACCGGGGACGAGCAGCGTCACCCCGACGCGGCCGGCGAGTTCCATGGCGAGTGCCCTGGTGAAGCCGACGACGCCGAATTTCGAGGCACAGTAGGCGCTCGCGTCGCCCGCGACCCGGATCCCGAGCGTCGAGGCGCAGGTGACGACCGTGCCGTGGCTCCGGCGCAGGAAGGGCAGCGCCGCGCGGACGACCGCGGCCGTGCCGAGCAGGTTGACCCGGATCACGCGCTCCCAGTCCGCCGTGGGCACGTCGTCAAGTGCCCCGCAGGCGTCGGTTCCCGCCGCGGTGAACACGCCGTCGAGACCGCCCGCGCGTTCGGCGAGTACCCGCACGGCCTTCTCGGCCTCGGCGGTGTCCGCCAGATCCGCCCGGACGAAGTCGACGCCGCCGGCGGGTTCGGCGCGGTCGATGACGAACGGGGTGCCGCCCGCCTCGCGGACGGCTTCGACCGTCGCGGCACCGAGACCGGAAGCGCCGCCGGTGATCAGGATGTTGCCGAGTGAGCGCATCATGCTCCTTCCGCCGCGGCCACCAGCCTGGAGGTGGAGTAGCCGCGGATGGTCGGGATCAGGACGATCTCGCCGCCGTGCCGGTGCACCACGGCGCTTTCGGGGAGTTCCCGGTCCGCGTAGTCGCCGCCTTTGACCCAGACGTCGGGGCGCAGACGGTCCAGCAGGGCGGCGGGATCGGGTTCGTCGAAGATCGCGACGGCGTCGACGGAACTGAGTTCGGTGAGCAGCCGCGCGCGGTCGCGGGCGGCCACGATCGGCCGCCCCGGTCCTTTCAGGCGGCGTACCGACTCGTCCGAGTTGAGGCACACCACCAGCGCGTCACCGAGGGCGCGCGCCTGGCGCAGCAGGCTGGCGTGCCCGGGGTGGAGCAGATCGAAACAGCCGCCGGTGGCGACCAGCCTGCCACCCCGCGCGCGCACCCGCGCGGCCACGTCGAAGGCCGAAGCGCCATGGTTCCGAGGGTCCTGCTCGGGCTGTGTGTCCATAGTGGACAAAGTTGCGGCGCCGCCGGTGGCGACGAAGCGGGCCGCGGTCGCGACCCCGGTGGCCACCGCGTCGGCGGTGGACGCCCCGTCGAGCAGCGCGGCGGCCGCGGCGGAGGCGAAGCGGTCACCCGCGCCGCAGGTGTCCTTGGCGGTGATGCCGGCGGGCGGCCGGAACGTCGTGCACCGCTCGCCGTCGGTGAGCACGGCGCCGTCCCGGCCGGTGGTGACGCTGACCGCGTCCACGGGCCACAGCGCGTGGATCCGCTCGGCCAGTTCCGCCGGGCCGGACCGGGATTCGGTGAAATGCCCGGCCTCGGCGAGATTCGGCGTGGCCAGCCGGACACCCGGCGCCGGTTCGGCGCCGCGGGGATGCGGATCCCAGACGATCGGGATGTCCCCGGCCAGTTCGGCGAGCAGGTCGCGGACGCCGGGATGGGCTGTCACGCCCCTGCCGTAGTCGGCGACGAGGATCGTTCCCGCCGAGCGCAGCGCGTTCCGCGCCTCCCGTGACAGGGGCGCGGGCCCCGCCGTGCCGTCGCCGCTGTCGAGCCGGACGAGCGACTGCCCGGCGGCCCGCACCCTCGTCTTGGTGACGGTGGTGCCCCGCAACGGCATCGGGACGAGGGTGACCTCGCGTTCCAGCAATCCGGCCAGTGCACGCCCGGCCTGGTCGCCGCCCAGGGGAGCGACCAGGACGACGTGGGCGGTGGACCGCGCCGCGAGCAGCGCCGCGAGCCCGGCGCCACCCGGCCGCCGCCAGTGCCTGCCGAGATCGACCACGGGGACCGGCGCGTCCGGGCAGAGGCGGTCGGAGGTGCCGTCCAGGTCGACGTCCAGCAGCGCGTCGCCGACCACCACCAGCGGCCTCACGTGGGCACCCCGAGCGCGTCGTCCAGCGCGGTGCACAAGGCATGGACCAGCGCCAGGTGGACTTCCTGCACGGTCGCCGTTGACGGCGCTTCCACCGGGATCGCCTCGTGGCACAGCGCGGCGAGCGGATTGGGGGACGGCCCGGTCAGCGCCCAGGTCGTGACGCCGAGTTCGTGGGCGGCCTTCGCCGCCGCGACCACGTTCTGGCTGGTCCCGCTGGTGGACAGGCAGACGAGGATGTCGCCGGGACGGCCGTGTGCGCGGACCTGGCGGGCGAACAGCTCGTGTTCGCCGTAGTCGTTGACGATGGCCGTACCGGCGGAGGCGTCCGCGTGCAGGGCGATCGCCGAGAACGGCCGCCTGTCGTTGCGGAACCGGCCGACCAGCTCACCGGTGAGATGCTGCGCTTCGGCGGCGCTGCCGCCGTTGCCGCACGCGAGCAGCCGTCCACCGGAAGACAGGACGAGGGCCAGATGCTCACCCCAGTCGCGAAGCTTCGGTGCCCAGGAACGAGATTTCCCGGCCGCCTCACTCAAAGCGGCGAAGTGTTCTTCGATCACGACACACCTCCAAAGGCGTTCAGGGAATTCATGGGCGGCGGACCACGAACGGGCCGAGGGCGAGCAGGTCGATGGGTGCTGAGCCGAAGCACTCCAGTGCGTCCCTCGGCGAGTCGACCATCGGCCTGCCCGCGGTGTTGAGGCTGGTGTTGACGACGGTGGGCAGCCCGGTGCGCCGCTCGAAGGCGCTCAGCATCCTGGCCACCAGTGGCTCCTGCGCGGCGTCGACGGTCTGCACACGGGCGGTGCCGTCGACGTGGGTGACCGCCGGGACCCGGTCCCTCCATTGTGGAGCGACGTCATGGACGAAAAGCATGTACGGACTGGGAAGCGGACCACGGGAGAACAGTTCGCCGGCGCGTTCGGCCAGCACCATCGGCGCCACCGGCCGGAACTGTTCGCGCCCTTTGACGTCGTTGAGCCGTTCGAGGTTCGCCTTGTGCCCGGGATGAGCAAGCAGGGACCGGTGGCCCAGTGCGCGCGGGCCGAACTCGGACCGGCCCTGGAACCAGGCCACGATCCGGTCGTCCGCGAGCGCCTCCGCCACCGTTTCGGCGACGTCGTCCGGCCGCTCGTAGCGCAGTTTCGCGGTGACGAGCGCGCTTTCCAGCTGGTCGTCCGTCCAGCCGCGGCCCAGATCGGCGCCGGACATCGGCTCACCCCGCTCACCGAAATCCGCCGCGAGCTGCAGGGCCGCGCCGAGCGCGGTGCCCGCGTCGCCCGCGGCGGGCTGCACCCAGATCCGGTCGAAGGGACCTTCCGCGTGGAGCCGGGTGTTCGCGACGCAGTTGAGCGCGATCCCGCCCGCCAGCGCGAGATCGGTGTGCCCGGTGTGCTCGTGGAGCCCCCGCGTCAGTTCGAGGAGGACGTCTTCCAGGCAGCGCTGGACACTCGCGGTCAGGTCCGCGTGCACCCGCCCCGGCTCCTGTCCCGGCTCGACGGCGGGCGCGAACGTCACCCAGTCGATCTCGTCGGTCCGGAAACCCATGCCGTTGGTGTGGACGTGTTCGCGGATCCGGTCGAGAAACCGCGGTTTCCCGTACGAGGCCAGCGCCATCACCTTGTATTCGTCGCTGGAGCGGGCGAACCCGAGGTGTTCGGTGAGGTCCTCGTACATCAGCCCGAGAGAGTGGGGGAGCCGTTGTTCCGCGAGTTCCCCGAACTTGCCGTCGCGGTATTCGCCGGCCAGGTAGGACGTGCTCTCGCCCCGGCCGTCGGCGACCAGGACCGCGCAGTCGCCGAACGGTGCCGCCAGGGCGGCCGACGCGGCGTGCGCGACATGGTGCCGGACGAACCGGACGATCGCGGGGTCGAGACCGGGCAGTGCCGCCTTGAGGAAGGCGGGTGCCCGGCGGGCGAAATCGGTCCGCAGGCATTCGTTCTTCCCGTCGTGGCCGTCGAGACCGGGCTCGACCAGCGCGGGATCGTAGGAATAGCCGACGGCATCGAGATCCTGCGGGGAGATACCCGCTTCGGCGAGGCACCACGCGGCCGCTTCGGCGGGTTGTTCCCAAGCGGAGAACGGGACGGGGCGTTTACCGTGTTTGCGACGGCTGAAGCGTTCTTCCTCCGCCGCGGCCACGATCTCCCCGTCGACGACCAGCGCGGCGGCCGGGTCGTGGAAGACGGCGTTGACACCGAGAATGCGCACCGCGCCACCTCTCTGTTCCGGGATGCGGGCCGTGACCCGCCTCTGCTCCTCTAGCGCTACCCGGTGCAGTTGTGGATAAACGAAGTGGCGCGAAAGCCCAGGACGTCGCTACTCAGCGAAGCGGCTCGAGGGGATGCTTCCGGGTGTACCAGGCAACGGTGCGCGAAAGTCCTTCCGCCATCTCGATCTTCGGCGCCCAGCCGAGTTCGCGGCGCGCCAGCGAGATGTCCGGGCAGCGTCGCACCGGATCGTCGACGGCGGCCTCGATGTAGTCGATCTCGGACGAACTCCCGGTGACCGCGAGGATCTCCTCGGCGATCCGCAGGACGGTGAGTTCGTGCGGATTCCCCAGGTTCACCGGACCCGGCAGCTCCGAGGCCGCCAGCGCGAGCAGACCGCGGACGGTGTCGTCGACGTAGCAGATCGACCGGGTCTGCCGTCCCGTCCCGGCGACCGTGAGAGGCTTCCCGCTCAGTGCCTGACCGATGAAGGTCGGGATCATCCGGCCGTCGTCGGGGCGCATCCGGGGGCCGTAGGTGTTGAAGATCCGGGCGATGGCGGTGTTCACGCCGCGCTCGCGGCGCATGGCCGAGGTGAGGGCCTCGGCGTACCGCTTGGCCTCGTCGTAGACACTGCGCGGGCCGATCGGGTTGACATGGCCCCAGTAGTTCTCGCGTTGCGGATGTTCCTTCGGGTCGCCGTAGACCTCGCTCGTGGAGGCGAGGACGAAGCGGGCATCGTCGCGCTCGGCGATGTCGAGCGCGTGTTCGGTGCCGTAGGACCCGGCGCGCAGTGTTTCCAGCGGGAGCCGGAAATAATCACGCGGCGAGGCGGCGGACGCCAGATGGAAGACGACGTCGAAGCGGCCCGGTACGGACAGCGGAGCGGTGACGTCCCGTGGCACCAGCCGGAAACCGGGCAGCTCGAGGAGATGCTCGACGTTGGCGGTGTGGGCGGTGGCGAAGTTGTCGGCCGCGACGACCTCCGTCCCCGCCGCCAGCAACCGCTCGCACAGGTGCGAGCCGACGAAGCCGGCGCCCCCGGTCACCAGTGCACGTTCGAAGGTCGCGGTCATGGCGACGGGCTACCCGCGATGGTCTTCCGAAAAACCCGTGTGAACCGGGCCCAGCAGGGTAAGCGTCGGGTATGCGCACATTGGTGATCGGCTGGGCGAGTTTCCGTCACGGTGAGGCGACCGCGGGGGACGTACTCAGCATGCGCCGGATCGACGAGGCGCTCTCCGCCGTCGGGATGCCACACGACCTCGCGTGGAGTCCTGTGTACCGGCCGGACGAGCTGAGCTACGAAGAGGTGGATCCGGCCTGCTACAGCCATGTGGTGTTCGTCTGCGGGCCCGCGCACGGGTGGCAGATCCGAGAGGTGCACCGGCGGTTCGCGCACTGCTGGCGGATCGCCGTGGGGGTCACGGTGATCGATCCGGACGACGACACGGTCACCGGGTTCGACCATGTGCTGCCCCGTGACCACCGCGGGATCGCCGTCCCGGATCTCTCCACCGAGGCCGCGACCGACGAGGTGCTCGTCACCGGCATCATCCTCGCTCCGGAGCAGCGCGAATACGGCGACGCGGCCCGCCACGCCGATGTCCACTCCGCGGTGACGGAGTGGATAGCCGGGATCGACTGCGGAAGGGTGCCCCTCGACACCCGGCTGGCGGCGAAGGACTGGGAGCGGTGCGAGACGCCGGATCAGTTCACTTCCATCCTGTCGCATCTGGACCTCGTGGTCACGACACGGCTGCATGGTCTGGTGCTGGGGCTCCGGGCGGGGGTGCCGGTGCTGGCCGTCGATCCGGTCGCCGGAGGCGGCAAGGTGACCGCGCAGGCCGACGCGCTCGGATGGCCGGCGCTCATCCCGGCCGAGGAGGCTCTCCGGCCGGAAATCCTCGACTCGTGGTGGCAGTGGTGTTCCTCAGTCCAGGGAAGGGCGGTGGCCGCGCTCCGCGCGTTGCCGACGGACAACAGACTGGTGCAGGACATGGTCAAGGCGCTCAAGACGGGGCCGATGCGGTGACCGCCGCCCGGACGACGGTGGTGATCGCCACCCGGAACCGCGCCACGGAACTCACCCGGACCCTGACCGAGCTGACGGCGTTGCGGCCTCCGCCGCCGATCGTGGTGGTGGACAACGCGTCCAGTGACGACTCGGCGGATCGGGCTTCGGGATTCCCCGGTGTCCGGGTGGTCCGGTTGCCGCGCAACCTCGGGGCGACGGCCCGGAATATCGGCGTCGCGCTGTCGCGGACCCCGTATGTCGCGTTCAGCGACGACGACTCCTGGTGGGCCTCCGACGCCCTCCACGAAGCCGAGCGGATCCTGGACGCCCACACGGATATCGGTCTGGTCGCGGCCAAAACCCTTGTGGGGGAAGAAGAACGTGAGGACCCGGTCGTTCCGCTGATGGCCGAGAGCCCTTTGGGAACGCCGGACGGGCTTCCCGGTCCGGCGGTGCTCGGTTTCCTCGCCTGTTCGGCCGTCGTCCGGCGGGAGGCGTATCTGCAGGTGGCGGGTTTCAGCCCGGTACTGCATTTCGGTGCCGAGGAACGGTTGCTCTCCTACGATCTCGCCGCCCATGGCTGGCGGTTGTGTTACGTGGACCGGGTCCGGGCACACCATCATCCGTCGTCGGCGCGGCCGTCGCGGGGCCGGCGCGAGCGGGCCGAACTGCGGAACCGGTTGCTGATCACGGTCATGCGGCGGCCGGTGCGGCGATGCCTCGCCGACGGACTGCGCGTGCTCAGCCGCGTCCCGCGTGAGCCGCGGGTACTGGGCGCGCTCGCCGGGGCACTCCGCCGGCTGCCGTCGGCGCTGGCCGGACGACGGCCGCTACCCGTCCGCGTGGAGCGGCAGATCCGCGTTCTCGAACACGCGCAAGGAGGCTAGAGGTGGCGGACCGGATCACGGTCGTGATGATCACGCACAACCGGCGTGAGCAGCTGCTGGACACGCTCGGGCGGATGACCGGCCTGCCCGACGCCGCGCCGATCGTCCTGGTGGACAACGCCTCCACCGACGGGACCGCGGACGCCGTCGAGCGACGGTTCCCGGAGGTGCGGGTACTCCGGTCGCGCCGGAATCTGGGCGCGGTGGCCAGGAACGTCGCCGTCCGCGAGGTGTCGACGCCTTACGTCGCCTTCTGCGATGACGACACCTGCTGGCAGCCTGGCGCCCTGACGCGCGCCGCGGAGCAGCTCGACCGGTATCCCGATCTCGGCGTGGTGACCGGCCGGTGCCTGGTGGAACCCGGCCTGGCGGAGGACCCCATCACCCCGGAACTGCGGTATTCGCCCGTCCCCGGACCGGACTGGCTGCCCGGTCCCGCGTTGCTGGGGGTGATGGCGGGCCTGTCGGCGGTCCGGGTCCGCGCGTTCACCGACGTCGGCGGATTCTCCGAGCGGCTGTGGCTCGGCGGGGAAGAGGAGTTGTTCGCCCTCGACCTGGCCGCGCGGGGCTGGTGGATGTGCTGGGACGAGACGATGGTGATCCACCACGCCCCCTCGGCCGTCCGGGATCCGCGGCGCCGTCGGCAGCTCGGGATCCGGAACACCCTGTGGACCCTGTGGTTGCGGCGTCCATTCCGGAGTGCCCTGCGGCGGATGGTGACCGTGCTGCGCTCGGCGCCGCTCGACCGCGCGACCGTGACCGCGGTGGCCGAGGCGCTTCGGGGGCTTCCCTGGGTACTGCGGAACCGGGAGGTGGTGCCCGCGGAGGTGGAGCGGGGGCTGGCGCTGCTGGAGGACTCGCAGCGGAATTCGGTCGCGCGCCGGTACGTCGGTTGAGGTGGGGCGCGCGGGCCCGGTGGTCGTGAGTGCTAAGTGTCGTTAGAACGTCACTTGCCACTCACGACCCACGCGACTCAGCGGCCACCGCGGCGCGCGCCGTCCTGAAGGAGGTGAAGGGCGCTTTCCCCGCATCTCATGCGACGAAAGCGCCCTTCGCCGCATCTGACGCGGGGAAAGGGCCCTTCAGCCCACGCAGCCGGTACAGGACCTCGTGAGTGGTAAGTGTCGTTAGAACGTCACTTGCCACTCACGACCCACGCGACCCAGCGGCCACCGCGGCGCCGTCCTGAAGGCCCCATTTCCTCCGGAGCGAGACTCGGACCGCCAGCCGCTCGGGAGTGGTGTCAGCGACGCGCTGGCCAGGGTTCGAAGAGGTCTCGGACGAACCACGTCGTGACGATGTAGGAATCGGGACATTGAGTGTCCAGATTCCTACATCGTCGATCTCCCGAGCCCCACCTGACCCACCGGCTCGTGAGTGGTAATGACGGTTCTAACCGTCATTACCACTCACGAGCCCAGTGACCCACTCAGGAAAGGGAGGCGGCTTCTTCGACCGGCTCGGTCTCGCTGGTCAGGACCCGCCGGTAGGCCCGCACGGAATCCGCTGCCACCCGGTCCCAGGAGTACCGCGCGCGCACCCGGTCGCCGCCCGCCACACCGAACGCCTCGCGCATGGACGCGTCCGCCATGAGCCGCCGCAGCGCTCCCGCGAGTTCCCGGGGATCGCGTGGCGGCACGTGCAGCCCGGTGACGCCGTGGACCACCGTGTCGATCAGGCCGCCGACGGCGGTGACGACCACGGGGACCCCGCACGCCATCGCTTCGAGCGGCACGATGCCGAACGGTTCGTACCAAGGGGTGCAGACGACGGCGTCGGCGGACCGCAGGAGGGCGGGCATGTCCGCCCGCGACACCTGCCCCGGCATGTGCACCCGGTCGCTCACCCCGGCCCGCTCCGCGATCTTGCGCAGCCGCCGCGCCTCACGGTCGTTCTCCAGTTTGCCCGATTCGGGGCCGCCCGCGATCACCAGTTCGGTGTCGGGCACCATCGCCAGCGCGGCGATGGCGATGTCGAAACCCTTGCGCGGCACCAGCCTTCCCACGCTCACGATCCGATGTGGAGCGGTACGCGGGGCGATGTCGCCGTCCGCGGTGAACGTCGTCAGGTCGACGCCGCAGGGGACGACGGACACCCGGGAACGGGTGAGGCCCATGCGCACGAGTTCGAACACCTCGTCCGAACAGGTCGCGATCACCCGGTCGGCCTTCTTGGCGATCAGCCGTTCGAGGCGGACGCGGTCCGCCGGGCTGGTGTCGTTCGTGCCCTGATAGCGCCGTTTCACCACGCCGAGGGCGTGGAATGTCTGCGTCACCGGGATTTCGAGGTCCTTGGCCGCGAGGGCGGAGGCGAGCCCGGACATCCAGAAGTGCGCGTGGACCACGTCGGGGCGGTCCTTGGCCCACTTGGAGCGGAGCACCCGGCCGAACTCTCCCATATGCGGAAGGAGTTCGTCCTTGGGCAGCTTCTTCGGCGGCCCGGCCGGCACGTGGACGACACGGTAGCCGTCCGGAGCCTCGACAGTGGCGGGGGAGCGGCGGTTTTCGCGGCGCGTGTAGACGGTGACGTCATGCCCTTGCCGGGTCAGCGCGGAGGAAAGCTCGGCGACGTGGACGTTCTGGCCGCCCGCGTCGGCTCCGCCCAGCGCCGCGAGCGGGCTGGCGTGCTCGGAAACCATCGCTATCCTCATCAGTCTCCTTCCGTCCGCCCCCGGCGGATTCAAGCGGTCACTTCGGTCAGCAGGGTGTCCCACCGCGACAGGAACGCGTCCAGGCCGTAGTGGGCCAGCACGTGTTCTCGCGCTGACTTCCCTGCCAGTGCGGCGAAATCGGGTTCGTGGACAAGCTCCCGGTAGGCCTTCGCCAGTGCCTCGACATCCGTCGAGACGGCGCCGGCGTCGGGTGGCACGGCCAGCGTCGCCTCGGTGGTGGCGAGCGCGACGATCGGCATACCCAGGTGCATCGCCTCGAGCAGGGAGAGCCCGAGTGACGTCCAGCGGGCGGTGTGCAGGTAGACCCGGCGTTTCGCGGCCTCGGTGTGCAACTCGCCGGCCGGGAGATCACCACCCGGCCGCACCGCGGGATGCCTGCCCTCGAGTTCGTCGGTACCCATGCCGAACACGTCCACGGGGGCGATCTCCGCGAACGCGGGGAGCAGATCGGTCCCGGTGATCCGCCCCCGGCGGACGGGTTCGTTGATCATCGCCACGCCGTGCGGGATCTCGCCGGTGTACCGCTCGCCAGGATCGGGGATCCCGTGCGGTACGACGACCGTGGGCGCGAGGCCCGAATCCCACATGAGCGCGTTGAAATGCGTCACGTGGACGAGCGGGATGTCGTCGCGGTCGGCCAGCGGATGACGGGTCGTCGCCGCGTGCGGCCGGGGCGCGTTGTGCTCGACGTAGACCGCGGGGATGTCCTTGCCGGGACGGCGGTGCAGCCACCGGGCCGCCAAGGCGATCTCGTCGGGACGTTGCAGGACGACGACGTCGAAGTCGAGATCCTTGAGCCGGTCGACGGGAACCTCTTCCGCGGACGGCCAATCGCGTCCGCTGAGTCCGCGTCCCCATGGTCCGCCTTCGGTCAGCGTGGGGAGGAAATACCGGTGATCACCCCGTACGAAGGCCTCGGTCCATGACCCGTGAACGTGCCACAACAGGACTCGCAGCGGCGCCATTTTCGTCATGCACGACTGATTACCTCTGGAAGCCGGATTAAACGTGCGTTCACGCCCGGACCCGCGTCCGGCGCGTGCGCCGCGTGACGAGAAGGGCGACGGTCACAGCGGCCAGCGAAGTGAGCGCGTGCAGCACATTGTCGGCCCAGCCGAAATTGACGGCGTCGCCCGCGGAATCCGTGGCCGCGGAAAGCACGCCGAAAGCGGTCAAACCGGCGAAGGCGACGAAAACGATCCAGCAATAGGCGAGGATCGCGGCCGGATCCATACGGGCCCCGGTGGGTCGTGAGTGGTAATGACGGTTAGAACCGTCATTACCACTCACGAGACTGGACCGGCTCCGGCCCTGCCGCGCGAAGAGCGCCGGCGGCTCAGCCGGACTGCGGGTCCGTGTCGTCATGCGGGTCGCCGGAGGACGTGCCTTGCTCTCCCCGCGTTTCCTGACGTTCTTCGTCGCTTTCCTTCCGTGCCTGCCGGGAGGCCGCGGTCTTGTCCTGGTCATCGCCGTTCATCGGGCACCTCGCCTCTGTGAGTTCGCCCCACGGCTACCCGCATCCGAGCCCGGTTAACCACTTTCGGCGGCCCGGCCGCGGTGGCCACTGTGGACGTTTGGCACCGCACGACCGGGGTAGCCGGAAACACCGAATCGGCGAACCGGAGGGGCCCCATGACCGCGATCACCAGTTCCGCGAGACCACTCACCCCGGCGCGGCCGTGGCTGCTCCGGCCGCCCGGGGTCTACCGCCCGCAGGACGACACCTGGTTGCTGGCCTCGGCGTTGCGCGCGTCCGGCATGCCGGACGGTGCTCGCGTGCTCGACCTGTGCACGGGCACCGGCGCGCTCGCGCTGACGGCCGCGGCGGGCGGTGCCGGTGCGGTGA
The DNA here is from genome assembly GCF_000478275.1 of Amycolatopsis orientalis DSM 40040 = KCTC 9412. Lineage (GTDB taxonomy): Bacteria > Actinomycetota > Actinomycetes > Mycobacteriales > Pseudonocardiaceae > Amycolatopsis > Amycolatopsis orientalis. The sequence goes on along the minus strand of NZ_ASJB01000042.1, from coordinate 177,283 downwards.
CCGCCGTGGACATCTCCCGTCGTGCCCTGGCCGCGGTGTGGGCGAACGCGCGCCTGCGACGGCTGCTGGTCCGGCCGGTGCGCGGCGGCCTGGCCGAGGCGGCCCGCGGGGGACCGTTCGACGTCGTACTGGCCAATCCGCCCTACGTGCCGTGCCCGGTCCCGGCGACCGGCGCGGCCCGGGCGTGGGACGCCGGGCCGGACGGGCGGATCGTGCTGAGCCCGGTCTGCTCGGAAGCACCGTCGCTGGTCGCGCCCGGCGGCTACCTCCTGCTGGTCCAGTCCGCCGTGTCGGGGGTCGGCGAGTCGCTGGACCAGCTCCGGGCCGCCGGGATGACCGCCGCCGTGGTGGCGAGCAGGTTCATCCCGTTCGGCCCGGTGATGCGGGAGCGGGCGGAGTTCCTCGCGGCCGCCGGCCTGATCACCGCCGGGCAGCGGCACGAAGAACTGGTGGTGATCCGTGCCGACCGGCCGTAGGACCCGCGTGCGGATCGAACCCGGCGGCCCCCTGCTGGTGGAGGGCCCGGTCGAGGTCGTCACCCCCGAGGGGGAGACGGTCACCTCGGACCGGTTCGTGGTCGCCCTCTGCGCCTGCCGCCGCAGCAGGCGCTACCCCTTCTGCGACACCAGTCACCGCCGCCGCTCACGGCAGGGGATGCAGCGGCCGCAGGAGTGACGATTCGCCTGCCGACCACGCCTTCAGGAGGTGGTCGGCCAGGCGGGTCTCCAGCAGCTCGGTGGCCTGGATGCCCAGTGCGACGTCCGCCGCGAGGTCCGGTTCCCGCGCCAGCAGATCGCCGATGACGTCGTGGCGCAGCACCTGTTCGTGCACGGCGTCCGCCTCGATGTGCTCGGTGTAGAAGTACCGGCACTCCGCCGCGCCGCCGAGCCGCCGCAGTGCTTCGTCCATCCGCCGGGCCGCCGGGGCCGTGGTGATCTCGGCACACGCGAAATGCCCGACCAGGGCGCCGCGAAGGCTCCGGTGCAGGCCGAACAGCGACATCATGTTCACCGTCGCCAGCGTGCAGCCCGGAACGTGGTCCAGATAGGCGAGATAGCCCGGCGACAGCCCGGCCGCGGTCAGCAGGTCCGCGAACAGCCGGGAATGCGCCTGATCCGCCCTCCCGCCGCCGAATTCGTCGAATTCGACCGCGACCAGCGCCGCCTTCGCCTTGCCCCGCAGCCGCGGGATCACCCACGCGTGCGGATCGGCCTCCTTGAGGTGGTAGATCGACCGCTGCGCGAAGTACTCCTCCATCTGCCACCAGGCGCCTTCGTCGCGCAGGAAATGCGAGACACCGGTCCCGTCGGCCGGTTCGACCAGCAGTTCGTCGAGGAGGCCGTCGACATCGTCCCCGCCGGGGACGGCGGCCCGGATGCCGTCGAGGAAGACCCGTTCCAGCGCGGCACGGAACCGGAGCAGGCCCGGGTCCCACTCCCAGCCCGGGTCGACCCCGGCGAACCCCTGGTAGTGCAGTTCGTAGCAAACGTGCAAGGCCAGCTGCAGATCTTCCCCGAAAGGATCGGCGCTCCGCGTTTCGTCGAGGTCGAAGTCGTTCGTGCGGCCACCCGCCAGCGTGTCGACCACGGCGGCGGACAGCGGGCCGCGGATTTCGGGCAACCTCGCGGCCACCTGCGGTTCCGTCGTCGTCATGCCGGGGGAGTACCCGATCTACGCGTGCGGAACCGTCTCCTCGGTCAGCATCCGCAGCACCGCGATCTCCCCGTCGGCGGCGGCCCGGCGCTGCCGTTCGGCGCCGGTTCCCTCGTGCTCCAGCCGTTCGAGCAGGGTGCGCACCAGCTCCAGATCGCCGGTCTCCGCCAGCGAGTCCCGGGTGTGCGCCAGCAGTGAGCCGACCCGTCCGATGGCCGGGACCGGCTTTCCGGCCACCGGATCGATGGCCGTCCCGGACAGGCCGTACCGCGCGGCCGACCAGACGGCGGCCGCCGCGATCTGCGGGTCCAGCGGATCGGCTTCGACGCCACTGGCCAGCGCCGCGAGCGCGGTGCGCACCAGTGCCCTGGTCAGCAGCGCCTGCAGGACGGCTTCGTCCACAGTGGACGCCGTATCGGCGGCTCGGACCTCGACCGTCGGCCAGCGCGGCGAAGGCCTGGCGAGCCAGAAGGTCTGCTTGGCGTCGACGAGCACGCCGCAATCGAGCAGCCTGTCGACCTGGATCTCGTAGTCCTCGATGTCCGCGAAGTGCGGTGCGATCCCGGAGCCGGGGAACCGGCTCTGCTCCACCATCCGCCAGCTATCGTAGCCGCTGTCGCGGCCGCCGTCGAACGGGGAGTTCCCGGACAGGGCGAGCAGGGTGGGCAGCCATTCGGCCAGATGGTTCACCACGGCGACCGCGAGGTCGCGGTCGGGCACGCCGATGTGGACGTGACAGCCGCAGGCTTCGTAGGACGTCACCACTCCGGCGTACAGGTCGTCCACCTTGCCGAACCGGTCGTCGGCCGGAAGGTCGCGCTCGGGTGAGCCGCACAGGGGGGTGCCCGAGGCGATGATGGCGCAGTCCTCGGCGGCGGCCGCTTCGGCGAGGGAACGCCGTCCAACGACGAGATGCCGGTACAGCTCCTCGGAGGTGTCGCAGACGCCGGTGGCGGCCTCGATCTGCGTCGGCCGCAGTTCCCGGTGCACGGCGGCGCCGTCGGGCAGCGGACAGCAGGCCCGCTGCCGCGCGTGCACCGCCTCCGCCCGCGGGCAGCTCACCCCGGTTCTGGGGTCGACCAGCAGGAACTCCTCCTCGACACCGATGCCGGTCATCACCGCTCCCGCTTCTTCGGCAGCGCGTGCACGGCGGGTCCCTGGATCACCGAGCCGTCGAGGCCGAAGCGCGAGCCGTGGCAGGGGCAGTCCCAGGTCTTCTCCGCGTTGTTGAACGCGACCAGGCAACCGAGGTGGGTGCAATGCGCGCCGACGGCGTGCAGTTCACCGCCGGGATCGCGGTAGGCGGCGACGAGTTCGCCCCCGTCGCGGGTGACCTTGGCCTCGCCGGGAGCCAGTTCGTCCAGCGCCGCGGGCTTCCGCAAGGCGCTGACGTGGTCGCCCACCAGGAACTTCGCCACCGTGGCGTTGTTCTCGACCGCGGTGATCGCGGAGCGGAGGTCGAAACGGTTCGGGTCGTACAGGCTCACCGACGGGTTGTCCCGGCCGGTGAGCAGGTCCGCGAGCAGCAGCCCCGCCGCGGTACCCCCGGTCATCCCCCACTGGCCGAAGCCGGTGGCGACCCAGAGATGACGGCTCGCCGGGTGATAGCGCCCGACGTACGGCACCGAGTCCACAGTGGACAGATCGTGCGCGGACCAGCGGTGGGTCACGCGATGCACGCCCGCGTGCTCACCGGCCCAGCTCGCCAGCCGTTCGTAGCGGCTCTCGACGTCGACGGAGTCCCCGACGCGATAGTGCTCACCACCGGCGACCGCGTACGGGACGCCGTCGTTGAGGTAACCGCGGACGGAATGGTGCGTGTCGGCGTCGAGGTACATCCCTTCCGGCCGCCGGTTCCCCGCGACCGGGCCCGCGACGACCAGATCGCGCACCGGGTCGAGCCTGGCGAAGAACAACCCGCGGTCGAACACCGGATAATGGGTCGTCACCACGACTTCCCCCGCGCGCACCTCGCCCGCGGTGGTCCGGACGCGGGTGCCGCCGAGTTCGTCGACGCCCTCCGCGCGGACGCCTTCCACGATCGTGCCGCCCGCGCGTTCGATCTGGTCCGCCAGGCCGAGCAGCCAGCGGCGAGGATGGAAGTGGGCCTGCCCGGTGAACTTCACCGCGCCGAGGGACGGCACGTCGAGGTCGATGTCGGTGACGAAGGAGGCGGGAAGACCCGCTTCGGCGGCGGCCTCGGCCTCCCGTTCGAGGCTCTCCACGGTCTCGGGGCGGGTCGTGTAGACGAAGCTGTCCGCCCGGGTGAACCCGCAGTCGATCCCGAGTTCGGCCGAAGCCGCGGCGATCCAGTCCAGCGCCGCGGCCTGCGTGTACGCATAGGTCGCGGCGGCTTCGGCGCCCTTGGTCTTGGCCAGCGTGGCGTACTTGAGCCCGTGCTGGGTGCTGATCTTCGCCGTGGTGTGGCCGGACACGCCGGCCGCGAGGCGGGCCGCCTCCAGGACGAGCACCGAACGTCCCGCCCTGGCCAGCCGGTAGGCGGTGGTCAGTCCCGCGATGCCACCGCCGAGGACGGCGACGTCGACTTCGGCGGGCAGCGGGGTCCCGGTCCGGTCGGGGGCGGGCGCGGTGTCGAGCCACAGTGAACGCGTTCCGGGCAACTCCGTCATGGCGCCCGGATTCCCGCGCGGCAACGGGGGCAAACCAGCGACCGCGGGGTTTTCGGGGTCCGGGATCCGGGTAGCCGCCGTCCATGAACACAGGTCCTGGGTCCCCCGAGGAAAAGAACATCTTCGTGATCGGTCTGGACGAGAGCAACGAGGAGGTGCTGCGGCGCGTTCCGGGCGCGGACCGGTACCGCTTCCACCCGTTGCTGTCGGTCGAGGAACTCCAGTACGGAGAGATCCCGATCCTGGAGCTCCTGGAGAAGGCACAACGGCAGCTGGACGCCTTCGACGGCACGATCGACGCCATCGTCAGCTACTGGGACTTCCCGGCCTCGACGATGGTGGCGATGCTGTGCGACAAGTACGGGCTGCCCGGTGTCTCGCTCGAAGCCGTGCTCAAATGCGAGCACAAGTACTGGAGCAGGCTCGAACAGGCGAAGGTGATCGACGAGCTGCCCGACTTCGGCATCGTCGATCTGGACGACGAGGATCCGGCGCCACCGGAGGGCGTGGATTACCCCATGTGGCTCAAGCCGGTGAAGTCGTTCTCCTCCGAACTGGCCTTCCATGTCGAGGACGACGCCGAGTTCGCGAAGGCCGTCGCCGAGATCCGGTCCGGGGTCGACCGGGTCGGGAAACCGTTCGACCACATCCTCGGCAAGGTCGACCTTCCCGCCGAGGTGGCCGATGCCGGTGGAGCGGCTTGCCTGGCGGAAGGCGCGCTCAACGGTGTCCAGGCCGCGACCGAAGGGTATGTCCACAACGGACAGGTGACCGTGTACGGCGCGCTCGATTCGATCAACTATCCCGACACGCCTTGCTTTCTGAGACATCAGTATCCGTCACAGTTGCCCGACGACTCCGTCCGCCGGATGAAGGAGATTTCGGTACTGGTGATGGAGCAGATCGGCTTCGACAACGCCACCTTCAGCATCGAGTTCTTCTGCCATCCCGAATCCGGGCAGGCGTGCCTGCTGGAGATCAACCCGCGGCATTCGCAGTCCCACGCCGAGCTCTTCGAATACGTCGACGGGATGGCGAACCACCAGATCATGGTGAAACTCGGGCTCGGCGAGGATCCCGGCGAGCGGCGGCACCGCGGTGACTACCAGATCGCGGGCAAGTGGTACTACCGCCGCTTCGAGGACGGGATGGTCACGCGGATCCCCACCCGCGCCGAGATCGCCGACCTGGAGGCCGAGATCCCCGGCGTGAAGATCGAGATCGTGCCGGAGAAGGGCATGCGGCTTTCGGATCTCCCGGCACAGGACAGCTACAGCTACGAACTCGCCCATCTCTTCGTCGCGGCGCAGACCGAACGGGAGATGGAGCACAAGTACCGCCGGTGCACCGAAGCGCTGCGGTTCGAATTCGAGGAGGGATAGCCCATGCGGACGGTGGCTTCGCTGCCGTACGAGATCACCGAGGACGACCACGTCTGGATCCCGATGTCCGATGGGATCAGGCTGTCGGCCAGGGTCTGGCGTCCGGTCGCCTCGGACACCGAACCGGTGCCCGCGATCCTGGAGTACATCCCGTACCGCCATCGCGATCTGACCTCGGTGCGGGACTCGGTGCATCACCCGTATCTGGCGGGCCACGGGTACGCCTGTGTCCGCGTGGACATCCGCGGTTCGGGGGAGTCGGAGGGAGTGCTCGCCGACGAGTACCTCGAGCGGGAACAGCTCGACGCGGAAGAGGTCCTCGAGTGGATCGCGGCACAGCCGTGGTGCACCGGCCGGACCGGGATGATGGGCATCTCCTGGGGCGGGTTCGCCGCGCTGCAGACCGCCGCGCGCAAACCACCCGGCCTCGCCGCGATCGCGATCTCGTCCTTCACCGACGACCGGTACGCCGACGACATGCACTACATGGGCGGCTGCCTGCTCTCGGACAACGTCGCCGAGGCGTCGACCATGTTCGCCTACAGCACGTTGCCGCCCGACCCGGCGCTGGCGGGGGAGCGGTGGCGCGACCTGTGGTTCGAACGACTGGAGAACTGCAGCCTGTGGATCGGCGAATGGCTGGGCCACCAGCGTCGTGACGACTACTGGCGGCACGCGTCGGTCTGCGAGAACTACAGCGACATCCAGGTGCCGGTGCTCGCCTCCAGCGGCTGGGCCGACGGCTATTCGAACGCCGTCTCCCGCCTGCTGGCCAACCTCGACGTCCCGCGCCGCGGGCTGATCGGGCCGTGGTCGCACAAGTACCCGCATCTGGGGCAGCCCGGTCCGGCCATCGGCTACCTGCAGGAACTGGTCCGCTGGTGGGATCACTGGCTCAAGGACGTCGAGAACGGCGTCATGGACGGGCCGATGCTCCAGACCTGGATGCAGGACAGCGTGCCGCCGTCCACCTCCTACGAGGACCGGCCCGGCCGCTGGGTGGGGGAGCCGTCCTGGCCGTCGCCGCATGTCCACCCGTCGGAGCACCGGCTCGCGCGGCACCGGATCGCGCGCCCCGGCGAGGAGGTCCCGGCCGAGCGGCTGTCCGTGGAGTCGCCGCTGTCGGTCGGCCAGTTCGCCGGGAAGTGGGCCTCCTACAGCGCACCGCCCGACCTGCCCTACGACCAGCGGGAAGAGGACGGCGGCTCGCTCGTCTTCGACACCGACGAACTCACCGAACCGTGCGAGATCCTCGGTTCCCCGGTGGTGGACCTGGAGGTCTCCGCGGACAAGCCGGTGGCGATGATCGCCGCCCGCCTGTCCGACGTCGCACCGGACGGCCGGGCCACCCGCGTGACCTACGGGCTGCTGAACCTGACCCACCGGGACGGGCACGACGATCCGGAACCGGTGGAACCCGGGAAGACCTACCGGGTGCGGATCGAACTCAACGCCGTCGCACAGGCGTTCCCGGCCGGGCACCGGATCCGGCTTTCGCTCTCGTCGTCCTACTGGCCGCTGGCCTGGCCGCCGCCGGAACCGGCGATGGTGACCGTCCACACCGGACAGAGTGCGCTGACGCTGCCGGTCCGCCCGATGGCCGAGGCGGACGAGGTGCCCGCGCGACCGTTCGGCGAGCCCGAGGGAACGGAACCCCTGCCCGTCACGCAACTCGAACCCGGCGAGCAGCGCTGGACGGTCTCCCGTGACCTGATCGACTACCGGTCCGCGCTCGACATCGTGAAGAACGCGGGGAAGGTCCGCTTCGACGACATCGACCTCGAAGTCACCAGGAACGTGCTGGAGAGCTACTCGTGGGTGGCGGACGACTTCTGTTCCCCTGTCGCGGAAACCTCGTGGTCGATCACCTTCGCCCGCGGCGACTGGGAGGCCAGGTCCGAGACCCGCACCCGGGTTTCCTGTACCCCCACCGAATTCGTCATCGACGCCCAGCTCGACGGATACGAGGGTGAACGAAGGGCGTTCTCCCGCAACTGGCATCGGACGGTTCCCCGTGACCACGTCTAAGACGAGCCTGCGCGCGAGGGCGCTGTACGCCTGGTTGCGGCTGACCAACCGGAAGCGCACTTACGCCGACATCGACCGCTTCCGGAAGAGCATCGAACGCAGCCAGCGCGAGGGGCACACCGAGCCCAGCCGGTCGATCCGCCGCCGGTTCGACGTCCGTGAGTCCGATGTGGACGGACGGCCGTGCTACACGATCCGGCCGCACGACGCCGGGATCGGCAAGCAGGTGCTGTACTTCCACGGCGGCGCGTACGTGCACCAGATCCAGCACGATCACTGGAAGTTCTTCGGGCGGCTGATCTCCCGGACCGGCTGCACGGTGACCGTGCCGATCTACCCGCTGGCGCCCGCCCACCAGTGTCCGGAGACCGTCGAGTTCGTGAGGCGGGCCTACGACAAGTTCGCCGCCGGGCTCCAGCCGGAGGAGCAGGTCGTGATGGGCGACTCCGCGGGCGCCGGTATCGCGCTCGAACTCGTCAAATCGCTGCGCGACAGCGGCCGTCCCGTGCCGAAGGAGACCGTGCTCCTTTCGCCGTGGCTGGATCTCACGATGAGCCATCCGGCGCAGCCCGCGCTGGACCGGCGCGATCCGTACCTCGCGCTCACCGGGCTGAACGAGGCCGCGCGGCTCTACAGCGGGCCGTTGCCGCGGACGGATCCCCGCCTCAGCCCGGTTTCCGGCGATCTCACCGGGCTCGGGAACTTGACCGTCCACATCGGGACCCGCGACGTCCTGCTCACCGACGCGCGGCGGCTGCGGACGCTCTGCACCGAACAGGGTGTGCGGCTCGGCTACCACGAATTCGAAGGCATGATCCACGCCTGGATGATCGCCGCGATCCCGGAGGCGGCACTCGCCGTCGAAGAGATCGCCCATCTCGTCGATCGCCGCTGAATCCGGTGTAGTGGCGGACTGAACGGGTATCCGGAGGAGAGCGGCCGGCGTAGCGAGGTTGTGCGTCCACCGGCCGCGAGGTGGACCGGCGTGGGCAGCCCCGGCGGAGCAGGGACGCCGGCGCGCCGGTCACCGTTACCACTTGCGGAGTGTTCGATGCGGGAAGTGACCTCCTTGGGGGAACTCGCCGACCTGGTACGACGGCGGGAAGACCTTTACGTGCGCTGGGCGCCGTCGCCGGAACACCGGCCGGGCACCAGCCGGGACGAGCTCACCGGCGCGGAACTGCCCGGGCTGTCGGTGAATCCCCTCGATCCCGAACCGTGGTGGCGCGATCGGCCGCTGGAACTGTGGCTGGCCAGGAGGCTGTACGACTACTGCCACCTGCGGCACGAACGGCGTCGTGAGACGAAACCGTGGGTACTGGCCGGCCGGATCGTCGGCTCCGGACCGGACAACGAACCGTTGCTCACCGATCCGGAGCCCGTCGCCCGGATCTCCACGGCGGTGCTGACCGAAGCACGGGACCTGCTGCGCGCTCACGCGAAGGACGACTCCGAATGGGGTCCGCTGCGCCGTCCGCCGGAACTCGACCGGATCTGAACGCCGCCGGTCAGCCCGTCCGGACGGCCAGCAGATCGACGACGTCCTCGGCCCGGTTCCGTTCGGCGAACCGGGCCCGTTGCCGGTCGGCTCCGGAGCCCCCTTCGACGAGCCGGGCACAGCCGTCGCGGACGAAGTCGAAGTCGCCGTTCTCCTTGAGCGCACCGGCCGCGAAGGCGACGACGTCGTCGAGCACCTCCGTGGCGGGAGCGAGGTCGCCGGTCCGGGGATGGGGGCAGCGGCCGGAAAGTCCCTCCCGTGAAGCGCGCCAAAGGTGCGCTCGCAGGACTTCGTTGGGCAGGTCGGCCGGCCGTTCGTCCGAGCCGAGGATCGTGGCGACCACGCCGCGGATCAGCGCTCCGAACAGGCCGGCTTCCTCGGGAGTGGCGGCGACGTCGGCGAACCGGAACTCCAGCGTCGGCTGTTTCTCGGAAAGCCTTACGTCCCAATAGATCATCTGGCGATCGAGGATCGCGCCCGCGCGCAGCCAGCCGTCCACGATGCTTTCGTAGTGGTCCAGCGACGTGAACGCCGGCGGCGGCCCGGCCGAAGGCCACCGGCTCCACTGCTGGTACCGCCAGCTGCTGTAGCTGGTGTCGTAGCCGTCGCAGATGGCGGAATTCGCGGTGACCGTCAGGAGGGCGGGCAACCACGGGCGGACGCGGGCGATCACCCGGATGCCGGTTTCGCGGTCGGGGATGGCGATATGGACGTGGCAGCCACAGGTGTGTGAGGTCCGCGCGGTGGCCCCGAAATGCTCGGCCATCCGTTCGTAGCGCGGATTCGGCGTGATGGCCGGGAGTTCGCTTTCCGCCAGCGGGCTGCTGCCGCACGGCAGCAGGCGGCAGCCGCGCCGGGCGGCGGCCTTCGCCAGATCCGCGCGCAGGTTCCGCAGCTGCCGCACGGCCTCGTCGTGCGTGGTGCAGATGTCGGTGGCCGATTCGGCCTGCGAGCGAGTGAGTTCGTGCTGAAGCTCGCCTTCGTCCTCGTCCGCCGCGTCGACCACGACGTCGCCCGTCTGGGACAGGTGGCCGTCCCGGCCCACCACGAAGAACTCTTCCTCGATACCGAACGTCAGTACGTCGTCCTTCACCCGCCGCAGATACCCGGGGTATGCCCTGGGCAAACGTGTTTTCCGGGACGCGGAACCGGGTACTTGACGGCATGGAACCCATGTCGGCGGAGCCGCCGTATCTGCTGGCCGCGCAGGCCGGAACCGTCGTGCGCCGGCTGTACCGGCGCGTACGGGAGGGCGGGGCCGACTCACCCGCCGACCTTTTCCGCACCCTCGGCGCGCTGCGGCAGCTGACCGACGACCTGGCGCATGTGCTGCCGGGCCTGCAGGAGCAGCTGGAGGAACAGCTGCTGTCCGGCGAACTCGGTTCGGCCGACGCGGCGGGCGAGGCGTGGGACAAGGTGGCCGATGTCGGCCGTGCGCTGGTCCAGGCCCGCGCGGGCGGTCTCCTGATGGCCGACGAACTGCGTACCTCGCAGAAGATGCTCGGCGAGCTCACCGCCCGGTGAACACGCGCGTCACCCGCGGGCGACCACCCGGATCGACTTCAGTTCCGCGTCGGCCGGATCGGGCAGTTCCATTCCCGCGGCGAGCCCGCTGCGCAGGTAGTCGAGGATCGGTTCGGTCAGCACCTCGCCGGGCAGGACGGCGGGCGCTCCCGGCGGGTAGGGCGTGATCATCTCGGCGCAGATCCGGCCGGGGGCCTGGTCGGCCGACACTTGTTCCGCCGGGCCGAAGAAGGCGTCCCGCGGCAGCATCGCCGTCTCCAGTTCGAAGTCTTCGGGGTCTGGGATGCGGACTTCGGGCGGCGTCGGCAGATCGGCCTTGGTCAAGGCTTCGAGGGCGTCGAGGAGGGTGGCCGCCGTCTTCTCGTCGTCGGAATGGTTGAACTGGGCGACGATCCGGCGGTGATCGGAAAGCCCGACGGTGACGTCGCGATGGTCACGCAGCCAGTCCGCGGCCTGGTAGCCGCTGATCCCGAGTTCGTGAAGATCCACCACCACCTTCAGCGGGTCGACGGAATCGGCCAGCCGCGGCCCGAGGAATTCGTCGTGCAGGACCCGGAGCCCGTCGATCTCGCCGGCACTCCGTCGTACCGAGGACACCAGCTCCAGCGCGGCGGTGAGCAGTTCCTTGCCGTGCAAGGCCATCTGCCGTCGCCAGCCGTCGAGCGTGGCGTACACGAGCGAACTGGGGCTGGTCGTGCCCAGCAGGTCTTCCCGCGCCTTGAGCACGGTGGGATCGACGCGATCCCCCTGGAGGTGGAACACCGAACTCTGCTCGACCGCGGCCCCCATCTTGTGCACGCTGGTCACGCAGACGTCGGCCCCGGCGTTCATCGCCCACGGCGGCAGGTCGTCGTGGAAGGGGAGGTGGGCACCCCAGGCTTCGTCGACGACCAGCGGGATGCCGCGTTCATGGCAGGTTCCGGCGACCGCGCGGATGTCGCCGCAGGTGCCATAGTCGGTCGGTGTCACCATGAGCGCGCCCTTGACCTCCGGGTCGCGTTCGAACGCGGCGGCGTACTCCCGCGGGCCGGGCGGATGGGTCAGATGCTGTTCGCTGTCCCAGCGCGGGCGAACCCACACCGGGCAGACGCCACTGATGATCAGTCCCGAGATCACGGATTTGTGCACGTGCCGGGGGACGAGCAGCTTTTCGTGCGGACCGGCGACCGACAGCATCGCGCTCTTGACCGAGAGTGAGCTGCCGCAGGTCGAGAAGAAGGTGTGCTCCGCGCCGACCGCGTCGGCCATCAGTTCCTGCGCCTCGGAGAGGACACCGGCGCGCATCAGCCGGTCGTCGAGCCCGTTGAGCGCGATGATGTCCGAAGCGAACACATCTCCACCGAGGACTTCGAGCACGCTCGGGTCGACGCCCCGGCCCTGCTTGTGCCCGGGGGCGTTGAACGGCACGAAGCCCCGGTCGCGGTAGTCGCGCACCGCGTCGAGCACGGGTGCCCTGCGCTGATCCATGCGTGCGGGGTAACCCCGGCGCGGGTGGCCGAAACAACCCATTGGGGTACTCCGGGCGCTGTGCGTGATCTTCGCCCGTTCGGGGTAACCGACCGGTCAGGAGGTGGTGGCCCTTGACGGGCTTCGAAGGTGAAGACGCCCTGCGTGAACTGGACGACAACGAGCTGCCGACGTCGCGGCCGCATCCGGTGCTGATCGCGGTGACGACCGCGGCGCGGGGTGGTCTGCTGTGGCTGGTCGTCGCGGCGCTGCTCGCTTCCCGGCGCGGGAACTCCCGTCGGGCCGCCGGGCGCGGGCTGGTGGCCGCGGGGGCGGGGATGGCGTGCGGGCATCTGCTCAGCGCGCTGGTGCGGCGACCCTGTCCTCCCGCCCGGCATCTGCCCGCGCGGGAATCGCTGCCCGAGCGGCCGAGTTCGTCGTCGTTTCCCTCGAAGCACGCGGTGACGGCCTCGGCCTTCACCACCGCTGTCGCCCTGCGGGCACCGAAAGCCGGTGCCGCGATCGCCCCGCTGGCCGTCGCGGTCTGCTACGGCCGGATGCGGACGCGGGTCCACTGGCCCACCGACGTCCTCGGCGGGGTCGCGCTGGGCTGCACGGTGGCGTACCTCCTGCGCCGTCGCGCCTGAGCCCCACGACCGTGGCCGCGCAGGTCTCGGGAGCGGGTGAAGGGCCCCGAAAGCGGGTGAAGGGCCCCTTCCCCTCATCTCATGCGGCGAAGGACGCTTTCCTCGCATCGCATGCGGGGAAAGTTCCCTTCACCCCCCGCCGCACCCCTCACTAGCGGTAACACTCACGCCCCGCCAGCCACAGCGAGTGACCATCCGGGGCGAAAGCCCCCGCATTCAGAGGACGAAATGCGCTCTGGGGGGGCGTGGGTGGCCGCGTTTAGAGGACGAAATGCGGGGGGCGGGGGGCTAGGCGCGCACTACGGCGACTGGGCAGCGGGCGTGGTGGAGGGCGTCGTCGCTGACCGAGCCGAGCAGCAGCCGCCGCAGCGCGCCGTGGTCGCTCCGGCCGAGCACCAGCAGGGCCGCGTCGGTGGATTGCCCGGTCAGTGCCTGGCCGGCAGGCCCGATGTCGTGCACGACCTCCACGGAAACCTGCGGGTAGCGCTCCCGCCAGGGGGTCAGCTGGCGGGCGATCAGCTCGTCGGAGATCTCCTGCGGCACCCCGGGCGCCGGATCGAGGATCGGTCCGCCGAGCAGCGGCTCACTCGTCGGACCCCAGACCGGAAGTCGCGCCACGTGGACCGCGTGCACGGCCAGCCCGTGACGGGCCGCGAAGTCGAAGGCGAAACCCGCGGCGGGGGAACTCTGCTCCGAACCGTCGGTGCCGAGCACCACCGGCCCACCCGGAAGAGGCTCGTCCCCGCGGACGACGATGACCGGCCGCCCGGCCGCCTTGGTCACCTCGGCTTCGGTCGATCCCAGGACCGCGCGGGTGAAGACGCCGGCGTGGGACTCGCCCAGGACGATCATCGCGGCGTCCGTCTCGTCGGCGATCGAGGTCAGCACCGCCTCCGGCGTCCCACCACGGACGATCGTCCGGACGTCGACGTCCGGATCGGTGCGCTGGATCGTTTCGGCCATCGCGTCGAGCTGCCGTCGCGCCGGTTCCACCGCGGCTGCCTCGTCGGCGGCCTCCGGGACGGCTTCCGCGAGTGGCGTGGCCACCAGATCGGCACCGGGCGGTGGCAGGCGATCCCTCGCGCAGTACCCCAGCACCAGGCCACATCGCCGGTTCTTCGCCTCGGCGAGCGCCCATCGGACGGCCCGGCGCGCCTCGGGCGAACCGTCGAAGCCGACCACCACCGGGCCCGCCCCGGTCTGCGCAGCGGACATCGCCATCACCTCCCGACGGGTTCCGGGTACCCGTTTCGCGCGGTTCCCAAGCAGCGGTGCCCGCGACGGTCGTGCGCCTGTTTCGTCCCCCGCGGGGCCTGGGTATTTCGGGGTATGACCTCGCTGACCACGACCCACACGGTGGAAGGAGCGCCGGGGCGGCTACGCCTGCGTGTACGCAGGCCGACCCGGGGCACCGCCGTGGTCGAGGTTGGCGGCGAAGTCGATCTCGGCACCGCGCCACGGCTGTGGGAGCTGCTCAGCGAACGGCTGCACGGCAACGGCGCGAAACTCATCGTCGATCTGTCCGCGGTCGGGTTCTTCGGTGCGGCCGGCGTCCGGGTCCTCCAGCGGGCGCACCTGCTCGCCGACGAGACGGGAACCCGCTTGTACGTCTGCCCCGGCGCGTGCCGCTCGGTGCGCCGCCTGCTGGATCTCTGTGACGACGTCAGCCTCCGGACCCTGGAGAAATCGTGAGTCAGTCCCGGGCGGCGGCGGACCGGGCCACGAGCGCCGCGCTCAGCAGGGCGATGTGCTCGAGCCGGGTGGGGTCCAGCCCGGTCAGCTCGGCGATCCGGCGCAGCCGGTAGTCGACGGTGTTGGGATGGACACCGACGGCGGTCGCGGTCTGCCGTCGTCCGCCATGGCGCAGGAACGTCTCCAGCGTCTGCAGGAGTTCCTCGTTGCCGTTCAAGGGTTCCAGCCGGGTGGCCAGCCGGTCGAGGGCCGGGCCGGGACGCGACAGCTGGTATTCGAGCAGGACGTCGTCGAGCCGGTAGAGCCCCGGTGGCCTGCCCGCGCCCGTCGCGACCGCGAGCACGTCCTGCGCCAGTTTCGCCGCGGCGGGCACGTCGGCAGGTCCGGCGGCCGCGGCCGCGGCGGTGACCTCCGCGCCCGCCGTCCGGGCGACGTCGGCGAGTACTCGCCTCAGCCGCGACCAGTCGCTTGTGGACAGTTCCTCGGCCGGGGTTTCGTACGGCAGCAAGGCGATTCCGCCGTCCGGGGTGAGCGAGGTCAGGACCGTGCCCCGGATCTGCCGTTCCAGTTCGACCCGCAGCCGCCGGAGTTTCCGGCGTCCCGCGACCAGCGGGTCGACGCCGCTGGCCTCCTCGTCGGGATGCGCCCCGATCGACGCCGCGAGGACGATGTAGCAGGGCGGCAGGCGCAGACCCGCCTGTCCCGCGGCGACGTCGGCCGGTTCGCCGTCGAGCAGGGCGGAAAACACCGTATGCCGCGCCGAACGTTCGTCGTCGAACATCGTCTGGCGTTCGTCGAGGTATCCCGCGCCGACCGCGGGTGTGACGACTTCGAGGTAGCGCAACGTGAGCGCGTTGACGGCCAGGACGTCGGCGACCTCGTCCGGGCGCGCGTCCGGAGTCAGCGACGCCCAGACCGCTTGGATGCCGATGTGGTACGCGGTGAGGACGATGTCGATGGGGATGCCCTCTTCCGCGCGGCGGGCAGCGGATTCGCGGAGGAAGTCGAGTTCCCGCCGGGTGGGCGTCGCCCCGGTGCGCAGGGTGTCGATGAACGACCGCAGGTTCTGCTCGATCACGTGCGTGATGTCGCCGCTGAGCTCCTCGGCTGGCAGATGGCCGTACTCCGGGATCCGGGAGACGATCTCGGCGAGAACCGTCTTCGCGAGCGACGGCAGGACTTCGGTCAGCCGTTCCGCCAATGGCCGTCCGCCGATACGGAATCCGGGATCCTTGTCAGCCGTCACAGCGGCCATCATGACAGCCGGACGGCGTCGGAGCGCGTGGCGCGTGCCTCCCCGAGGCCGCTCACCAGGCAGGAAAGCGGGCACTCGGGGATCCGGAGTCAGTGCGTGAGCGCGTCCCTGGCCGAATCGAGGGTCGGGTGCACGTTGAAGACGGCGTCGAGTCCGAGGAGCGACATCGGGCGCAGCAAGGCCCGCTCCTGGGTGACCAGGATGAACGGGACCCCCGCCTCTTCGGCCTTCGCCCTGATCTGGACAAAAGCGGTGAAACCGGATGAATCACAGAAGGTGACCTTGGACAGGTCCGCGATCAACGCCGCCGGGGTGAACCGGAGTTCCTCCTCCAGGCTCCGCCGCAGGCTGTCGGAGACGGCAAGATCGATTTCACCGGAAACGGTGACCACCGTGTCGGTGTCGGACGCGGTGACCGAGATGTCGAGAGGGGACACGAATCTCCGGGTTGTGCGGGGCGGATAAGCGGCGGGCGCGCGATGGTCGGTCAAGTTGACTCCTTGCCGGTATGGGGGACCGGCTGACGCCCAGAGGGCATGCCGGACCCGAAAGAAGGGACCCGGCGGCTGGTGTCTGAACCGCGACGAGTCAACCGTAGCAGCCCCGCGGCCCGAACCGCCGGATGAGCGAGCCACCCACCGCTCACTCCGCTGCTCCCGTCGGCGGGAGCTGAAGGGCCCCTTCCCCTCATCTCACGCGGCGAAGGGAGCTTTCCTCGCATCGCATGCGGGGAAAGTCCCCTTCAGCCCCAGCAGGACCGGCGGTCACGGGAGTCGCGCCCGGGCCTCGCCGACCATGACCCGGTCGAGGTCGGGGTGGATCTCGTCGGCCCGGCCCCACAGGTCGGTCGCCAGCGCGGCTGAGCCTTCGGCCGCGGCCACGTTGCCGAGACCCAGGTACGCGCGTGCGGTTTCGTAGGAGCTTCCGCAGGCCTCCGCCCGGTCTGCGGCGGCGCGATAGGCCGAGGCGGCGAGGTCGTGGCGTCCCGCGTGGTACCAGGCCCAGCCCGCGCAGTTGAGGGCCATCGCGGCGTCGAGGTCCAGCCGGAGTTCGTCGAAGACGGACAACGTTTCGATGGCTATCTCGGCGGCCTCGGCGGACCGTCCGAGCGCGGTCAGCGCCAGCGCGATCCCACGGCCGGTGATCGCGGCGTTGCGGCGGTTGCCGTCACGGAGGTAGAACGCCCGCGCCTGCCGGAGATCCCGGAGCGCGTCGTGGTGCTTGCCCCGGTAGTGGTCGGCCCAGCCGCTGTGCGCCAGCGCGGTGCTTTCCCCGTGGCCGTCGCCGATACGCCGGAAGAGGGCGAGCGCCTCGCCGTAGCACTCCGACGCTTCGTCCAGATCACCGCGATCCACGTACGCGACGCCCAGATTGGCCGTGGTGGTGGCCAGTGCCCACGTGTGCCCGATCGCCTCGGCGGACGCGCGTGCCCAGCGATGGGTCTCCAGCCACGGGTCCCAGAGCTTGGCGACGAAGAAGAAGTCGCGCAGGAAGAAGGCCAGCTGCCAGCACCGCTCGTGCTCACCGCGCTCGCCCGCCTTCCGGCACAGGGCGACCAGCCCCGGCCATTCGGTGCGGAACCAGGACATCGCCATTTCACTGTCGTCCAGCCGGGCCGGTTCCGGGAGTCCCGGATCGAAGGTGATCTCCGGGATGAAGCGGTGCGGGGTGAGTTCCCTGTCGGCGTGAGCGGCGCTCCGTACCGCGAAAGCGGTGAGCCTGCTGAACGCTTTCATTTCGTCCTCCGCGTCGGTGAGTACGAATTCAGCCGCGAAAGCGTGCAGCAAGTCATGGAATCCGTATCGATCGGGTTCGGGCTGGGTGATGAGATGAGCTTCGTGAAGACGATCCAGCAAACGATCTGTCTCCCGGAGCGAAAGGGCGCTCAGCGCGCTCGCGGTCTGGATGTCGACGTCGGTTCCGGGATGGACGGTGAGCAGACCGAAGAGTCTCGCTTCGGCGGCACTGAGTTGCCGTACCGACAGTTGGAAGGCCGCGGCGAGCGTGCGTTCGCCGTCGTCCAGTTCGCCGAGGCGGGCGCTTTCGTCGTCCAGGCGCCGTTCGAGTTCCGCGACGTCCCACGCCGGATGCGCGCGGAACCTCGCCGCGGCGATCCGGATCGCGAGCGGGAGCCTGCCGCACCGTTGCACCACCCGGGTGACGGCGGCGCTGTCGGGAACACCGGTGACGGTGGTGAAAAGGCCGACAGCCGCGGCGAGCGGGAGCATGTCCAGCGAAACGTGTTCGGCGTCGTCGAGCGCGCTCAGCCTGGATCTGCTGGTGATCAGCACGCGGCATTTCGGCTCGGCGGGCAGCAGCGGGCGCACTTGAGCCGCGTTGATCGCGTTGTCCAGCACCAGGAGAAGACTGCGACCGCGAAGCCGGGATCGGTACAGCGCCGCGCGGTCGTCCGGATCGGCCGGGATGCGGTCCGCCGGAACGCCGAGCAGGCGCAACAGTCTGTCGTGCACGGTGGCGGGTCCGCCGGACTCGTGGCCGCGCAGGTCGATGAACAGGCAGCCGTCGGCGAATCCGGATTCCAGCCGGTGCGCGCACCGGACCGCGAGTGCCGTCTTGCCGACCCCGCCCATGCCGGACACGACGCAGACGCCGCCGTCGGTTTCCAGCGCCGCCCGGATCGCCCGCAGTTCCGTTGTCCGGCCGGTGAAGGAGGACGTCGCCGCCGGTAACCCGGACGGCCGCACGTCGGGTCGTGTCCTGCGCCGTGACGGTTCGGCGGGCAGCAGGGGGGTCAGCACCCCCTCCACGCCGAGTTCGGCTTCGCACATCGAGGCGAGTGCGGGATTCGGTGCGGAGAGCCCGGTTTCGACCTTGCTGAGATAACCCTTGCTGTAGTGGGTGCGAGCGGCGAGTTCGGTCAGGGAGATGCCTGCCGCTCTGCGGCGGCGTCTCAGCTCCGCTCCGAACGTGGCTCTCTCGTTCATCAGCACCCATCCTCGTCGGAGGATCAGTATGGCCGTGTGGACAGTGCCCCGGCACCGTCCATTTTCCACCGGGGCGCCGGCCGGGTCCGCGGACCCGGCCGGCGGCTGCGCGCACAGCCCATGGTCGTTGATCATCGTCGTCCTCAGCCGAAAACGAAGCCGAGCAGGGCCAGGATCAGGCCGATGGCGTGGGTCTGCATGATCAATCCACCTCCTTTCCGTGCGTGGCGACCACGGGTTCGACCGGGTTCGCGGACGCGGTTCCCGACGCGCCGCCGAGCACCACTCCGATGAGGAGCGCGACCACCCACAGCCAGAAAGCCAGCCGTACGAGCAGCGAAAACGAGCACTCGACCTTCATTCCGACTCCTTCGGGGCGTGCCAGGGCAGCACTCGACAACGCGGGAAAACCGCTGGTTCGGGTGTTATTCGCCGCGAAATCGTGGCGGCTCACCAAGAATGCGATGCCCACCTGGGCGCGACAAGGAGTTTCCTGTTTCCCGTATGAGCGGGAAAGGAAAACCCTGAATAACGATCGGCGATATACCGCCGTTACCGGCTGGACACGGGCGTCCGCGCTGACGACTATTGACCACCGTGCTTGAACCACTAGGGGAGGACTGGTGAACATCAGCGCCGCGGACCTGGCCGGTGAATTGAAGCTGCTCCGGCGGGGCAGGGGAATTTCGGCACCTCAGCTCGCCGAACGTGCCGGACCCGCGTTGCGCGCGGCCTGCGGTATGGCCGATGACGACGAAAACGCGGAGATCAGGAGAAGAACGACCGAATGCCTCTCCGAGTGGACGCGTTCGCTGCCCGAGGATCTGCGCACCGCCGTGCTGGCAGCGTTCGGGCTGCACCCGGAAGCGACGAAGCCCTTCTATCAGGACCGCGTGCGCTGGCTGGCCAGATACCTCGAGCGCGACGACCGGACCGCGCGCCGTCGCATCGACGAGGGCCTGGAACGGCTCGCGGAGGTCGCCGCGGCGTCCACAAGAGAATCCGACGAGACCGAATCGGCGCAGCCGAGCAAGAGGTGGCACACCGAGGAGTTGCGGGTGACGCTGGCGCTCGATCAGCCCGTGCCCGAGGTTTTCGAATTCCGCCGGATCGTCGCGGACGCGGACGACATCACCGAGCTGGATCTCGCGCTCACCCTGACCGACTCGGTCTATCAGGGTGAAGCGATCGGCGCCGACGCTCTCCGGGTCGACGTGTTCCACGGTGGACGTCTCGCCGGACGCGTGATGGAGTCCACCGACCGGGTCGGCATGTCGTTACAATTACCCACACCGCTTCAGCGGCACGACAAGCATGAAATCGCGCTGCGGTTCAGGGCGGCCTTCGGGCACCCGCATTTCGTCTGCGTTCCGCGGCATCCGGTCGACCTGTTCGATCTGCACGTCCGGTTCGGCCTGCCGGTCCCGGCGGAAATCGTGCAACTGGAGCGGGTTTTCCAGGACGACGCGAGTGACGACGCGACGCGGGGAACCCTCTTGACGCCGGACGCTTCCGGAGAGATCCACGTCCACTTCCGGAACCTCACGCCGGGATTCGCCTACGGTGTGCGCTGGAAATCCCCGGATCCCGGCTTGCCCGGCTCGGTGAACTGACGCCCGGGCAAGCCAAGAGGGGTGGTCAGCTCGTGGTGGTGGGCGGCGGCATCTCCTCGGGCAGTCCGAGCACTTTGGCCTCACCGAGGTCGAGATGGTTGCCCGACGCTCCGCACTCCCCGGATTTCACCGGTTGCCAGCCGATCTTGAGCCGGAGCACGCCGGTGAGGTCGAGGTCGATCGGCACCATCTTGTTCAGCTCGAGCGTGGTCGAGAGCAGTTTGCGGTTGTCCCCGAAGATCTCCAGCTGCACTTTGAGCGTCGAGTCCGGCGAGTTGTCGTCCAGGCCCGCCGAAGCGACGAGCCGCCGGAAACCCTTGGAAAGGTTGTATTCGGCGAAGTCGGCGCCGCCGCACTCGTAGACACGGGTGGCCAGGGTGTGCAGGTAGGTCTTGCCCGCGATCGCGCCGGTCTGCTGGCCGGAGTCGAACGAGCCCCGCACCGGGTCCAGTTCGGTCAGGTAGCGTTCGGCCGGCAGGGAAGGCGAACTCGGCGGGGCGGACGTCGACGTGCTCACCGCCGCCTGTGCGGTGCTGCCCGGTACCGACGACGGCGGAGCCGTGACCTGCACCGTCGTCGTGGGCACCGGTGGGGCCGCCTGCGGACCGGACGACGGCGAAGTGCCGGTCAGGGCCACGGTGGTGATGGCCCCGGCGGCGACCACGGTGGTGGCGAGGGTGATCGGCACCCATCGTCTCCTTCGCCGGGGCGGGGGACTGTACAACTGCTCGCCGTACATCTGGTCTCCGATCAGGAACGAGGGTGGAAGGCTGTCTTGCCGGTCTTTCGCCGATTCGGGCCGTGGCGGCCGGTCGAGCCGCTGCCCGACCGGTACGCCGAGGAGGTCGGGCGCCATCGCACGGAGCACGGCGGCCGTCCGGTCCGCCGTCGGCCGGAACGACGGGTCGAAGGCCAGGAGCAGCCGGATCAGGTCCCACAGCGGCTCCGGCAGCTGCCCCGGCCGTCCCGGTCCTTCGTCGGCGGCCCGGACGAAACCGGGCACGAACGGCGTGACCCCGCAGTACAGCTCGTAGAGCAGCGCGCCGAGCGCGTACAGGTCGGCGGCGGGGCCGCTTTCGCCTGCCTCGGGCGCCGCGTACGCCGAAGCCGCCAGCAGGGAAGTGCTCCCCGGCTCCCGGGGTTTCAGCAGCGACGTGGCCGTGTCCGACAAGCGGGGTGTCCGCACCGGGCCGGTGTCGTCCATGAGGATGTTGGCGGGTTCGACGGCCCCGTGGACGATCCCGAGCGAGTGCACCTCGTGCAGGGCCGACGCGACACCCGCGCCGATCCTGGCCAGCTCCGCCGGGAGCAGGGTGCCCGCGGTGTCGAGCCACTGCCGCAGCGAGCCACCGGGCACGCGATCCTGGACCAGCGCGATGACCTCGTCCTCGACGAGGACGTCGTGCAGGACCACGAGGTTGGGATGCCGCAGGCCGACGAGCTGGGACTGGGCACGGAGAAAGCCCGCGAGCAGCGACGGATCCGGCGCGGGGCCGACGGGCAGCAGCTTGATCGCGTAGTCCTCGCCGTCCGGCCCGGTGGCGGCGAAGACCTCTCCCGCCGGGCCTCTGCCCAGCGACTCGCCCAGCCGGTAGCGCCCGGCCAGTTCACCTTCCATGAGTCATTCGCCCTTCTTCTTACCCGTACCGAACAGCCGTTCGGCCGTGAACAGCGCGGAGACGAGGGGGCCGGGGAGCCGGATCACCCGTTTCGCCGCGATGGCCTTCGTCGACAGTTCGGTCGCGATGCCGAGCGCGGCGACGATGTCGTCCGCCGCGCCGTCGACCAGTTCCGTGGCGCGCCGGTACTGGCCGCGGCCGCTGAAGGCCAGTGCGATGCCGAGGTCGAGTCTGCTTTCCAGGGTTTCCGGATGGGTCAGGCCCAGCAGCCGGATCTGGGGCTGGAGGATGTCTTCGAGGAGATCGGCCTGGCGCCCGAACTCGCGCAACTGCCCGTGCGCCAGCGCCATGCCGTGCCTGATCCGGTACCGCAGCTGATGTTCGCCGCCGAGGACGCGCACCACGGTCTGCTCGGTCGCGCTCAGCACGCGTAAGGCCTGTTTCGGCCGCCCCAGTGCCAGGAGCGCGCGATCGGCCATGACCGCGACGGTCAGGGTCAGCGGATTCTCGGAGCCGTAGCGTTTCCCATACGTGCTTTCGAGTTCACGCAGTTCCGTGGCGGAGCGCTCCCAATCGGTGCGGTCCGGGCGAAGGTCGCGCAGATCGAGCGTGACCGTCGCCTCCGCCTGCAGTAATTCGGCTTCGGTACACCGGAAGTGCCGTTCCCGGCCGGTGTGGTGAAAGGACGCGATCACCTCCGCCGCGACCTGGCGTGCCCGCCGGGGATGGCCGTCGAGCAGCAGGGCACGGGCGTATTCGAGCAAGGCCGAAGGCAGGAGGTCGTCGCGCAGCGGCCCGGGCGGGGCGTCGTGGAGCTCCGGCAAGATCGCTTCGAGCGAGGTGACGGCCTCCCGGGGGCGGCCGCGCAGGCGCCACGCCTGCGCGCTCGCCACGACCGCGGGCAACCGGTCTTCGCGACGGCTCGGGAATCGTCCGGCGTAGTCCCGCCAGAACGTCCGCTCGGCGGCGGCATAGTCGCCCTGGCAGTCGAGTGCCTGTGCGGCGATCAGCCTGGCCGCGTACCGCTCGTCCTCGGTGCCCGCCAGGAGCAGCGCGCGCCGGGCGTGCCGGGTGGCCTCCGGGTAGAGCCCGCAGGCGATCTCCACCCGTGCCGCCGTCGCGAAATCCGTGCTCGTGGCCTCCTCGGCGGTCAGGATCATGGCGTGGATTTCCCCCGCCGCCAGCGGATCTCCCTGCTTTTCGTGCGCGGCCGCGATCGGGCGCAGCAGCCGGACGCGGAATGCCGCGGAAGTGCGTTCGGCGAGGACGCGGGCATGCTGGAGGAGGAAGTCCCGGTACTCGGCACGCTCGTCGGAAAGCAGTCGTAGCAAGGCTTTCGCCGCGGCCGTCGGCAGGTCGCCCGGGTCGAGGTCGGTCCTGGCCACCTCCGCCACGAGTGGTTGCAGCTGCAGTCCGCCGTCCACCCGGGAGGCCGCGCAGCGCGTCACCAGCTCGTCGACGGCCTGCGCGAAAGCGCGTTCGTCGGCGAATCCGAGAACGTCACGGGCGAAACCGAGGGGAAAGGGGACCGGGGCCAGCAAGGCGCCCAGCCGGACGATGCCGGAGGCGAGCCTGCCGAATCCGGCGAGCAGGGCACGGATCGCCGGCGGGGCGGTGTCCGGGCGAGAGGCGAGGGCGGCGTCGTCGAGCGGCCCCGGGAGATGCCGGACGCTCAACGCGTTGGCGCGCACCGTGATCGGGTGCCCGCCGCACCGTTCGACGAGACGCAGCACCGCGTCGCGTTCGGCGTCATCGGCGGGGGCGCGGTATTCGCTGAACAGCCGGAGTCCTTCCTCCGGCGACAACCCGGTGAGGTCGACCGTCGCGACGTCCCAAGGGGAATGCCGCACCCGGCTGGTGAGCAGCGTGGCCACTTCGGACGTGGGGAGCAGCAACCGGTCGAGGACGTTCGGCGGGAGCCCGGCCGGAACGTCGTCGATGAGGACGAGGACTCGCTTGCCGTCCTTGCCGATCCGCTCGGCGACGTGATCGCGCAGCCGGTCGAGGTCCATTCCGGACACGTCGGTACCCAGCCGGTCTCCGGCGACCCGGGCCAAAGCGAGGTGGAACTGGGAAAGCACCTCTTCGGGAGCGTGATGCCCGAACGGGCCCAGCCGGATCACGCCGCCGTCGAAGGCGTCGTGGAAGAGGTAGGCGTACTGTTCCGCCAGGGCGGTCTTGCCCACGCCCGGCAGCCCGCGCACCATCACCACCGGCCGGGAATACGGTGTCATTCCCGGGTATTCGGCGGCGTGAAGGCCACTGTGCACGGCCCAGAGTTCCCGGTACCTCCCGACCGTCCTGGCCGGGGGCCGCCGTCCGGGCACCCGGTTCCGGGCACCGAGGGGATGGCCGGCCTCGGCCACCTTGCGCACGACCCGCTCGACCAGGGCGGGCAGGGTCTCGCGGGTGACCGGACCGGTGAAGAACTTGGCGTCGGCCAGTTCCACGGGCGCGAGGTGAGCGCTGTCGGGATCCGGATTGATGGCGAGCACGCGGTCCGCCGGAGCGCCGTGGCGCCTGGCGGCGACGAAGGCCGCGGTCAGTTCCCATTGACAGGCATAGCGGGTCGGAAGGACCCGGGAGTAGTACACCAGCAGGACGCGCGAGCCGGCGATCGCGTCGGCGAGTTCGCGGGTGATCGGCGCGAACTCGTCGATGACGGTGTCCCGGAAGACGCGGAGCCCTGCGTCACGAAGCGCCGCTTCGATCTCGACGACCCGCGCCGCGCCATCGGGATCGGCTCTGGTGAAACACAGGAAGACATCGAAACGATCCGAGCTTCGGGCATCGGACAGGCCAGGGTCGGGATCCGTCATCTGCGCTCTCTCCCAGTGATCGTGTCGGTACGCCTGCGCAAGGATCGACCACGGACGCGATTTCGCTACCGGTGATCGCGCCGATACGAAGAACTGTCCTTGATTTGACCGGTCTTTCGGTGGAATCCGCCGAGAAGTCGTGATGGCGGGAATTTCGGCAACGGACAAAACGAGGACAACAAATCGCGGGCCGCAACGCGATGCCCGGGTCGCTCGATTACCGGGTATTCGAACCGTGAACGCCCGGGAGAGACCATGGGAATCGCCACTGGAGCCGCGAGTGAGGGGAACAGCGCGACCAGCGCCCTGATCGTCGCCGTGATCATCATCGTGTACCTGGGCTACTCCGCCTTCAAGAGACACGGTTTCCGGCCGCGGCGCGTGGAAACGACCTTGAGCGGGCAGCAGCTGCGGCACGTCTTCAAGAAAAAGGTCGCGAGGAACGGCTGGTCGATCGCGGACGACGGAAATCCGATGATCGCCGAGTCCGTCATGCCCGCCGGAATCCGGCAGCAGATCTCCTTGCGGATCTCCGAGGCGAATGGGCGCACGATCGGTGAAGTGGCCGCGATCCTCCACGAGAAGAAGGCTTTCGGTGGCACCGCGAAGGCATACACCCTGCGATGGCGGATGAACGCCTTCATCGCGCAGGTCCGGCGGCTCGATTCCAGTGCGAAAGTGATGGGCTGACCCGATGACGACCATCGACACCCGCCCGGTCGCCGACGACGTCAAGGGCTACACCACTTTGCGGACCGCGCCGCGCCCGTCGGGCCGGATGACCAAGGAGGTCCTCGACCCGCTCGTCGTCGCGGCGAAGACCGGGGATCCGGACGCGGTCCACGCGTTGCTGGCCGTCGTGAAGCCGGCGCTGGTGCGCTACTGCCGCGCGCGCATGGGTGGCCGCGATCTTTCGTACCTGTCGGCCGACGACGTCGCGCAGGAGGTCTGCCTCGCGGTGTTCAAGATGCTGCCGTCGTACGAAGACCGGGGCGGCTCGTTCATCTACCTAGTCCGGGCGATCGCGGCGAACAAGGTCGCCGACGCCTTCCGCGCCGTGTCCCGTGACCGGTCGGATCCCGTACCGGAACTGCCGGAGGCCGGCCCGGTCAGCAACGAGCCGGAGAGCCATATGCTCGGCGTCGACCTCGGCGCCCGGCTCGGCAAGCTCGTCGCCACGCTTCCGCGAGTGCAGCAGGAGGTGCTCACCCTGCGGATCGTCGTCGGCATGACGGCCACCGAGACCGCGGCCGCCCTCGGGCTCAGCCCGGGGAACGTGCGGGTCAAACAGCACCGGGCGCTGGTGAAGCTCCGCGAACTGGCGCAGCGGGAGGACGACTTCTGAGGCTGGCCGGTACAGCTGGTCGTGAGTGTTATTGAGGGGTAAGGCAAAGTTGTTGTGACCGACACCCCCAACTGCGCGTTCCCCGAAGCCGCTGCTGCCGATCATGTCGCGAAAGCCTCTTTCGGGACATGTGGTGTCCTGAAAGAGGCTTTCGCGACATCTCGGTGAAGACTCCGGGAGCCGGGCATGTCTCCAATGTGGCATTGGAGACGCTGAGCGCCCCCAATGCCACATTGGAGACATCAGACCGCGGCGCGAGCCGATAGCGCACGCAACACGCCAAGTTTGCCTTACTCGCCAATAAGTGCCGTTCTAACGGCACTTACCACTCACGACCAGCCGCGGCTTTGCTCGCGGCGAAGTACATGATGGTCCCCTTCCTTGCGCCTGGCGCAAGGAAGGGGACCATCATGTACTGGGGAAGGTGTGAAGGTCGAGTTTCCTCGGCTGAGCCGAGGGAAGGGGGCCTTCGCGCGCTACCGCTGTGACTGGTGGTGTCACTGAGGCTGATGGCGATGGTCCGAGCCGGCCGCTAACGAACCTACCCCCGGTAGGTGCCTGAAACACCTTTGGCTCAGAACCGTCCTTACCACTCACGACCAGCTGCGGGCTATTCCAAGGTGGGATCGCCCCAGGCCAGTTCCGGCAGCCACTTGGCGTCGGTGGTGCCCGGGCGGTGGAACTCCAGCCGCAGCGTGAGCACGCCGGTGACGTCGACGTCGATCGTGGCCGGTTTCCCCAGCGCCACCTTGATCTCGGGTGAAGGTCTTCCGTCGAGGAGAACGCGGAAGTGTCCTACCTGGAAGGGTTCGATGGCGTCGTCGACGACGCCGGCCACCGCGGTCAGCCTCCGGTAGGCCATCCCGAGGTCCACCTCGACGAAGGCGAGCCGCTCCGCCGCCCGCACGACGATGCTGTCCGTGTAGTGCACATCGTTGATCCGCGCCCCCTCCGTCCTGACTTGCGGGCTGCAGGCCCGCCACCGCAGGTCGGTCGCGAGCGAACATCGGTGGGGACCGGCCGCGCCCACCGAGCCGCCACGCCATGGCCCGCGCTCGGGCCGCTGATGCCGGGCCCTGCCGGTGATCGCGGCCAGCAGGTCCTCCACGCCCTCCTCGGTGAACGCCTCGATGGGATATCTCGTGGTGGAGTAGGGGTTGAGGAAGTTCGGGATGTCCTCGATGGACTGCTGGGGGAACACGACCGGGAGCACCCGCTTGATCTCGCGGCCGAGGTCACGGGTCAGCCGGTCCCGGAGCCGCGCGGCCTCGAACTGGGAACCCCGCCCTTCGTCGGGTGCCGCCGTTCCCTCGGCACGGCGTTTGTATTCCGGAGAAGCGACGACCACCACGAAATTCGCCGTGTCGAGGTGCTCCAACGCCCACAAAGACCAGTCGCGGCGTTCACCGTCGTCCCATTGGTCGAGGTGTACTTCCAGGCCGATCCGGCTGTGCAGGAAATCCGCGAAGAGGCGGACCCGCTCCTTGTGTTCCGGTGAATCGTGTGCGTAAGTGACGAACACGTGCGGCGCCTCGTTGTCGGCCATCGACTCTCCTGTTCTGAGGGGAACGCGGGTGGGTCGCATTGTTGACGATCGCGCGGGCGGGCGCACCCTTTGTCGTTCGCTTGTCACCTTTCTGTCTTTTCCGGGTACGCGGGTGTCCAGGACGGTCTTCGCGGCGCGGCCGTGTCCAGTTTTTGTCGTGTTTTTGTACCTTTTTCGACGGCGTCGTCGCCCCCTACGATCAGGGCTGTCCAGCAGGTCGGGGTGTGAAGGAGCAAGGGCGCTCGTGTACGAGTACCACCTGTTCATCAGTTACCGCCGTGGCGGAGGTGATGCCCCGGACTGGGTGCGGAATCACTTCCATCCACGGCTGCAGAGACTTCTGGACGACAATGTCGACTATGACGTCAGGATATTTCTGGACGACAGTGTTCCCATCGGCGGCAAATGGCCACAGGAGGTTCGAGACGCGTTGCAGCGCACTCGGATACTGATCCCCGTTTGTTCGCCGAAGTACTTCCGCGACGAGTGGTGTCTCGCCGAATGGCACACCATGGCGAAACGGGAGGAACTCGTCGGTCGGGACGGCTCGGTGAAGGCGGGCAGGCTGATCTACCCGGTGATCTTCAGCGACTCCGAAAACTTTCCGAACTACGCCCATGAGCGGCGGATGCGCAGTTTCCGGAGCTGGAATCAGCCGCATCCTCAGTACCAGAACACCGATGAGTACCTCGACTTCAACCGTGAGATGGAGCGGATGGTCCAGGAACTGGTGGAGATCATCGACCAGGCGCCCAGGTGGCGTCCTGATTGGCCGGTCGAAACACCGCCGCCCGACCAGCCCAAGCCGCCGAAGCTGCCGAGGTTCTGACCCATGCCGGGAACCGTGGTCACCTTCTACTCCTACAAGGGCGGCGTCGGGCGGAGTTTCACGCTGGCCAACATCGCCGTCCTCCTCGCCCGCTGGGGGCATCGGGTGTTGTGTTTGGACTGGGATCTCGAGGCACCCGGTCTGGACGCCTACTTCCGGCCGATGATGAGCGCGGCCCCGTCCGGTGGCGTGGTGGATCTGATCGACGACTTCCTCGTCGGCAGGCTGCGCCCCGGCGCGCACACGACCCGGCTTCGCGGTGCCGAAAAGCTCGACGTCGTCACCGCGGGCCGGGCCGACGCCGCTTACGCCGGGCGGGTGCAGAAGCTCGATTGGGAGTCGCTCTACGAGCAGGGCTTCGGAGACTATCTCGAACGGTGCCGTGAACAGTGGACGGCCGAGTACGACTACATCCTCATCGACAGCCGGACGGGGATCTCCGACATCGGGGGCATCTGCACCGCCCACCTCCCGGACCGGCTCGTCGTCCTGTTCACGGCGAACGTGCAGAGCATGAAGGGCGCGGTCGACATCGCCGAACGCGCCAACGTCGCTCGTGACCGCATGCCCTACGACCGGCCACAGTTGCCCGTCCTGCCGGTGCTGTCGAGATTCGACGCCCGCGAGGAGTACGCCCGCTCCGAGGAGTGGCGGCGCATCTGTCTCGAAGAGACCAAGGGCCTGTTCCGCAACTGGCTCGACCGCGATGTCTCGCCCGATGTGATGTCCCGGCATCTGACGTTGCCTTACGTCTCCTACTGGACCTTCGGCGAGCAGCTCCCGGTGGTCAAGGAACTCAACCCGACCGCGGACCAGATCAGTTTCGCACTGGAAACGGTCGCAGCGGTGGTCGCGCACGACTTCGACCGCACGGACCTGCTCGCCGAGAACCGGGACGCCTATGTCGCCGCGATCCGGGCGGAGAAGAGCACGTTCGCCTATGACGTCCGGATCAGTACGCCGCGGCCCGCGAAGGATCTCGCCGGCGACCTCATGAAGTACCTGGGAGAACTCGGCGCGTCGCCGGTGCTGTCGTTGTCCGGGGAACGGTCGATGCTCGGGAAGGCGGACGACGCGAGGCATCTGTGCCTGCTCGTCGACGGCGAAGTCAGCCGGTGGCAATCGGCCGAGGTCGAGCTGTTCCTCCACCGGACCCTGGGCCAGGACCGCAGGGTCATTCCCGTGCTCACCGAGGACACCGACCCGAACACCCTGCCGGGCTACGTCGGCAACCTGAGACACCTCCGGTTCGGCCCCTCCCGCGGCCCGGTGGAGATCGCCCGGAGCCTCATGGACCAGCTGGGCGGTACCACGGCGCTCATCGAACCGGGAGAACTCGATGTCGCGGGCGTGCTCCGGCAGGCCGCGCGGGCACAGCTGCGTCCGCTGATGTGGGGACTGGTGGACGAGATCGTCGCCGATCTGCAGTTCGCGATCGGCGCGGGGGAGAGCGAACGGGCTCAGGAACTCGCCGAAGACCTGCTGCTGGCCACCCGATCCCGATCGACCGACACCGGATCCGATCGGCGAGTGCTCGCGCCGCCGGGCACCCGCACGGCGATCGAGTGGGCCGTGCAGATCGCCGAGGCCAGGGCGACACGGCACGGATTCAGCGGATTTCTCGATCAGTAGGCCTTGACGACCGTTCTGGGCCGGCAACGAAGCTACGGAAGGATCACGGATGACGGATCGCTTGGGACAGAAGCAGACCGCGGCGATGCTCGCGCTGATGGTCATCGCGCGTGAGGTGCCCAACCCGGAACTCCGGGATATCGTGGGCTTCCCGTTGGATGGCCAGGATCGCACCAAGCTCAACAAACTCGATCTGGTCGCCAGCGAACGCAGCAGTGTCCTCCGCGGCCGTCCCTTCGTCCACGAGCTGACCGAGCGCGGCTGGGCCTGGTGCGAGGAGGAGCTGAGCGTCGGGGAGGCGCCACTGCCCCGAAGCAGTCTGGGCAGCGCGCTGTATGTCCTGCTCGGCGGGCTCGACAGGCACCTGCGGCGCGAAAAGCTCCGGTTGGTCGACCTTTTCATGCCCGATGTCGAACTGACCGCCGAGGAGATCGAGAGCCGGATCCGGATCGCTTACCGCAAACTGTCCCGTACCCCGAAGGATTGGGTCGCGCTGGTGGATCTGCGGCCGATGCTCGGCGATGCGTCCACAGTGGACGTCGACGCGGTGTTGAAGGAACTCAGCCGTTCGGGACAGGCGCATCTGGTGCCGGAGTCGAATCGCAAGGCGCTCACCGACGCGGATCACGCCGCGGCCATCCGCGTCGGCGGTGAGGACAACCATCTGCTCTCGATCGAGGAGCCGTGATGGACCAGCTGACGGCGCTCGCGGCCCTGCGCTTCGACTGGGCCGACACGCCCGACCACGTATGGCGTGATTCGCCTTATCACGTCGACGGCCTGCACGCGGGCGTCCTGGCGCAGGTGAGCGGAGGGATTCGGGAGGCGACGGCCAGCGACGGCCCGAGCCCGATCGGGTTGGTCCTCCAAGGAAAGAAGGGCGTTGGCAAGACACATCTGCTCGGTCTCGTCAGGAAGCAGGCGCATGAGGCTCGCGGCTACTTCTTCCTCAATGACCTCACAGCGGGTGACGCGTTTTGGGAGAACACGGCGGAGGCGTTGCGCCGGGGGCTTTCGCGACTCGACGGGTCCGGTGTTCCCCAGCTCACCAGCTTCCTCCGCAGAGTCTGTCTCCGCGCGAGTATCGACGCGGAGGTCACCAAAAAGATCCTCGACGGACACGGTGTTTCCAGAGGAGATGTCGACGCTTTCGTCGAGGGCTTGCGAGCCCTCGACCGTGACGTCGCCAGGGAGTGCGCCGATACGGCGCGGGCACTGGTGCTCTACGCGAGTGAGGATCCGAGCAAGAACTACGTCGGCGACGACTACCTGGGCGTGTTCCCGGAATCGAAGGCCGGCGACCGCCGCAAATGGGGTATCCGGTCGGCGCCCAAGTCCGCGGCGACTCAGGTGAAGAACATCACGAGGCTGCTCGCGCTCACCGGTCCGATCGTGGTCGCCGTCGATCAGCTGGACACCCTGGTGGCCCGATCTTCGGTGGCCATGCAGCACGTGCGCGACAGCGACGAGGAGGATCTGCTCGTCGCCCAGGTCGCGGACGGGTTGATGGGCCTGCGGGAAGTGACCCGGAGGACCATGACGGTCCTCGCGTGCCTGCCCGGAACCTGGGAGCTGATCAAGAAGAAGGCCACCGACACCGTCCCTGACCGGTTCCACGAAGCTCTGATCCTCGGCCGGGTCACCGATGCCGAGATCGGCAGGGCGTTGGTCGAGAAGCGACTCGGAGTCGCCTACTCGGTCATGAAATTCGTGCCCCCGCATCCCACCTGGCCGGTGTCGCCTTCCGCTTTCGACGGGGCTTGGGAGGAGATGACTCCGCGAGAGGTGCTGAAGCGGATCGGCGCGCACATCGATACCTGTGTGCGGGCCGGCCGGATCGCCGAGTTGACCACGTTCGACGACCGCGCCGCGCGGCCCGCGGTTCCGCCGCGTCCGGCGATGGCCGCCGATCGATTCGTGGAACTGGACAAACGGTTCGAGGAACACCGGTCGGCCGCCGAGCCGTCGGCACTCCTGGACCCGAAGGTCGAGGACAAGGTGATGCCCGGTCTGCTGTCCGCCGCGCTCCGCGGATGGATCACCGAGGTCGGCGACGACAACCTGGAGTGGGTGTACGGAGCCAAGAGCGATCGAAACGAACTGCACGCCTGGCTCACCCGCACGGTGGACGAGGCGTCCGATCTGGAAGAGCACTGGGCGTTTCGGGCCATCGCGGCGTCGCATCCCATCGCCGCGCTGCACCGGTTCCGCAAGGCACGGTCGGCGGCCGGGGTGCGCAAGGGCGCGGAGAACCGCCACCTCGTCCTGATCCGCAACCTCAAGTGGTCGGGAGGGGTGAAGACACAAGCGGAACTCAAGGCGTTCAAAAAGGACGGTGGCAAGTGGCACGGGCTGTCCGATGCGGACATCCGCACGTTCTGGGCGCTCGACAAGATGTTCGCCGAGGGCAGCCGGGAACTCCACGAATGGCTCGTCGACCGCCGCCCCGCCGGAAAATCGGAACTCCTGTCGGCCGTTCTCCCCGAGCCGCTTCCGCGATCCCGGCCGGGACCCGCTTCCCCTTCCGACGAAGAACAGCCGCCGTCCGTCGAAGGCGAGATCACCATCGGCACCGTGGTCGGCAGCGGGAAACCGGTCCGGATCGAACTGTCCGCGCTACGCAAGCACGCCGCGATCTTCGCGGGATCGGGTTCCGGCAAAACGGTTCTGCTGAGGCGAATCGTGGAAGAGTGCGCGTTGCAGGGCGTCTCGGCGATCGTGCTGGATCCGAACAACGACCTCGCGCGGCTCGGTGACGCCTGGCCGGACCAGCCGTCGGCGTGGGGGCCGGGTGACGCGCGGCTCGCCGAGCGGTACCTGGCCGAGACCGACGTCGTCGTGTGGACACCGGGGCGGGCCACCGGCAGGCCGCTCGCGTTCCAGCCGCTGCCCGATTTCGCGGGTGTACTCGACGACGAGGACGAGTTCAACGCCGCCGTCGAGGTCGCCGTGGCCACCCTCGCTCCCCAGGTCCGGCTGACCGGCAGCACGGCGAAGGCCACCGTCGGGCTGGCGGTGCTGCGGCAGGCGGTCGTGCACCACGCCCGCACCGGGTCGCGGAGCCTGCCGGAACTCATCGAGGTGCTCGAAGACCTGCCTGACGGGGTGAGCACCCTGAACGACGGGAAAAAGGTCGCCGCCGACCTGGCCGAGTGGCTGAAGGCGGCCATGGTCAACGACCCGCTCCTGGCGGGCGGCGGCGAGCCTGTCGACCCTGGTGTCCTGCTCGCTCCAGGGGAAGGCAAGCGGGCAAGGGTTTCGGTCATCAGTTTCGTCGGGCTGCCGTCGGAGCAGCAGCGGCAGAACTTCGTCAACCAGCTCCAGATGGAACTTTTCGCCTGGGCCAAGCGGAATCCGGCCGGTGACCGGCCACTGGGCGCGCTCTTCGTCATGGACGAAGCGCAGATGCTCGCGGCGTCGGGCACTCTCACGGCGAGCACCCGCAGCACCATCGTGCTCGCCTCGCAGGCCCGGAAGTACGGCCTGGGACTGCTGTTCGCCACGCAGGCCCCGAAAGGCCTGCACAACCAGGTCGTCGGCAACGCGATGACGCAGTTCTTCGGCAGGCTGAACAGCCCCGCCCAGATCGCCGCGGCCAACGAACTCGCCAGGGCCAAGGGCAGCCCGGTCGACGACATCTCGCGGCTGGAACGCGCTCAGTTCTACGTGGCGGGGGAGGCGTTCGGATTCCAGCGGGTGACCACCCCCCTGTGCCTCACCCACCATCCGGCCAGTCCGCTCCGCATCGAGGAGGTCCTCACCCGCGCTCGTGCCGACGCCGAGTGAAACCACAGCCCGTCCGCCTCATCAACTGTGCTCGCTGGAAAGGATTTCGCACCATGGCAGGAATCTTCATCACCGTCCAGCCCGGTGACGGTCAGGATCCCGTCCGGGGTCTCGACCGGAGTTTGCGTCACGTGTTCGGAACGGACCGGGTTCTCCGGTCGAGTGGTTCCGCGTCCGTTGTGGTGGTGCCGATCGGCGCCGAGGGCCTCGACGACGGGGCCCGGCAGGAGATCGCCGAGGCGCTGCGGCTCGGGAAGAAGGTCGTCCCGGTACTCACCGAGGACGCCGTGATGCCGTCCGGGATCGCCGGGTTCTCACGCCTGCCGTACCGGCGGCTCGGTCGCCGTACGCGAGAACAGGACATCGCGAGCCTGATCACCGAACTGATCCGCGTCGCCCCGGAACTGGGGATCGGTGTCCTCAAAGGACTCGAAGACCTGCCGGAGTGGCTCGATTCCTGGCGCGACGAGACGCGGCCAGTGCTGCCCGAGGCGCTCCCGGTGCTCGGCCGGGACCGGGAGATCGACCGGTTGTGCGGGTGGCTGGACGCCGCGCCGTCGGTTCTGCCCGTATACGCCGGAAGCCGCACCGAGGCCGCGGCGTTCGTCGCGACCGCGCTGGCCGCCCACCGGCCGGGGCTGCGGGCGGTGCGGGTGTCGAGCCAGGAAGGCTGGCGGCACTGTCGGAGCCTGGCCGCTCCCTTCGTCGCGGTGGTGGACGGCCCCGGGATCGAGGTGGACGACGCCGGTGAAGGCCATGTCGTCGTGGTGCGGGGCACCCCGGACCGGAACGGGACCGATGTCCTGGTCCTGCCCAGGATTCCCCGCGACGAGGCCGCCGAGGCGTTCGCCGCGGCCGGGGTTCCGCCCGCCGACGCGAACACCTACGCGGATCTGGCGCGGCGGAGCCTCGGCAGCCTGCGCCGACGGCTGGCCGTCGGCTGTGATCTCCCGAAGTGGGTGAACCCGCTGGAGCGCGATCTCGCCGCGCCGCTCCTGCTGATCGGCCGCTGGACGGCCGATTCGCGGCACGATCTGGAGGAGATCGCCGCGATCGCCGGCCGGGAGACCGACGAGCTCGCGCGCTTCTTCACCAGGTCCGAGGCAGGCGACGACCCCTTGCTCGCCCGGTCCGGCGACCGGGTGCGGCTGGCGGATCCTTACGACGCCTGGACTCTCCTTCGTGGTCGGTTGAGCGCGCAGGATCTGCGGCGCTGGCACGAGGAAGCCGTCAAGGTGCTCGCGGAGCCGGAACCCGGGCGGACGTGGTCGGCGGAGCTGCGGCAGGGGCTGGCGGCCAGTGCTGCGCTGCTGGCGGCCGAGGGGGAGACGACGCTGTCCAACGGCGTCGCGTGCGCCGAGCATGCCGCGCGGTTCGTCCGAGAACTGCTCGGGCGGGCCAACGAGGCCGCGGACGGCGTGCTCTGGCGCTCGCTCGCCGATGTGCTGCCCTTGCTCGCCGAAGCGGCTCCGCATGAATTCCTCGGCGCCGTCGATCGCGCGCTGACCAGCGATCCGTCGCCGATCGACGGCTCGTCCGACGGTCTCACGGCGGCGTTGGAAACGGTCTGCTGGTCCGACGACGCCTTGCCGATGGTCGTGTCCCTGCTGGCCGAGCTGGCGCGGCCGGACCGCGGCGCCGGTGCGCAGCCGCTCGAGGCCCTGATCACTCTCGTGCAGCCGTGGTATCCGTACCTCGACCTGCCCGGCGGACAGCGGACCGAGTTCGTCAAGGCGATCGGCCGCCGGACCCCGGAAACCGGCTGGCGGCTGGTCCTCGCGCTGCTGGGCGGTCCGCGAGGACATCTCCTCGCGAGTCCCCGGCGACCCCGTGTCCGTCTGGAATGGACGGTCCCGGTACCGCCGGCCGCCGTCCCCGACGTGGCGGAGTTCCAGGACGAGCTGGTCACCGCGGCGCTGGCGGCGCTGGAGGAACGGCCCGCGCGGTGGTGCGAGTTCTTCGAGCGACGGCGCGAGCTCAGCACGGCGCAGTGGGACCGCGTCGTGGAAGAGCTCACGCGGCTGGACGCCGACAGGCTCTCGGCGGACGAACGACTCCTGCTGTGGAACCGGCTCACCGGGCTGACCGCGGAACATCGTCACTACGCCGGTGCCGCCTGGGCGTTGCCGGAAGAATTGCTGCAGTGGCTGGAATCCTGCGCCGAGATGATCGAGCCCACGGTGAACCCGGGACGGCATGTCCGGCTGTTCGGCCCTCGTCCGTATCTGGAGGGTGGCGACTCCCTCGATCAGGAGGCTCGCGAGGCCGAGATCGACCGTCTCCGCCGGGATGCCGTCGGAGGAGTCCTGCGCGAACACGGTGTCGCGGGGTTGAGCGCCCTCGCCGCCGAGAGCGCGCAGCCGCGGCTGGTCGGGAGCATCGCGGCCGCGGTGGCGGGGGAGGACATCCAGGAGGACGCGCTCGCGGTGCTGGGCCGCGAGGAATGGGCGTCCGGCTGGGTGGGGGAGATGGCACGGACGCGGGGTGAGGAGTGGTGGCAGGAGGCCGCGACACAGCTCAAGGGGCAGGACAGGCTCGTCGACTACCTCCTGGCCGTGCCCGCGGAACACGCGTTGGCGCTCCTCGAATCCGCCGATGACGCGGTGCACGAGAGCTACTGGGCCCGTGTCGGCCCGTGGCCGCTCCCGGAAGGGCAGGAGTCGTCCTTCGTCACGCACCTCGCGCGGCGGCGGCCGTGGGCCGCGGTCGAGGCCCTCGCACTCGGCCTCCGTGCGGCCGACCCGCTGTCCCCGGCGGCGTCCCTGGTCGAAGACGTGCTGCTCCAGGCATCCGCCGACGGTATCGAGCCGCCCGACCGCAAAGCCGTCGCCCAGGTGGGTCCGCTGCTGGATCAGCTGGTGGAGGCCGGGGGATCGGACGTCGCGGTCGCCCGGCTGGAGCTGCGGTACCACGCGGCGCTCAGGCAGCATCGGAAACCCCGGAGCCTCCTGCGGATCCTCGCCGAGAACCCGGTCGCGTTCGTCGATCTCTACACCCGGATCCATCCCGAGGACGACGATTCCCCGCGCGTCGAACTGGTCAACGCGTGGTTCGCGATCTTCGAAGCGCGCACCATACCGGGCGGTGCCGGGCTCAAGGCATGGGTCGCGCGCGCTCGCGCGGAATTCGCCGAGCGTGGCCGGGCCGAGTCCGGTGACCGCGCGATCGGCACCCTGCTCGCGGGCGGGTCCGCCAGGCCGGACGGTGGCTGGCCGCCGGAGCCGGTCCGGGACGTCCTGGACGTCGCCGACGGCGGGCATCTCCGTGAAGGCTTCGCGATCGGTATGACCGTCCAGGACGGTGATTCGGGGGAACTCGCCCAGCTCCATCGTGGCTGGGCGCGGCGGATCAACGTCGGCTGGCCCCGGGTCGCCGCGCTCCTGCGTGACCACGCGGACGAGCTGACCCGTCGCGGCTAGGACACGGCTTGGGGGAGCGAATCGCCGGGTGGAGGAGTCGAGGGGCTTCTCCAGCCGGCGATTCTCCTAGGCTGAACGTCATCCGCGGTGGACAGGAGGCTGACGTGGCCGGGACGACGATGGCCGAGGTGATGGCGGAACTGGCCGCGCTCGAGGATCCGAGGGCGCGCGAGGTGAACGAGAGACACGGTGACGATCACGGCGTGAACCTCGGCAAGCTGCGCGCGCTCGCCAAACGCCTGAAGACACAGCAGGAACTCGCGCGCGAACTCTGGGACACGGACGACACCGCGGCGAAACTGCTCGCGCTGCTGATCTGCCGTCCGAAGGCGTTCGAGCGCGCGGACCTGGACCGCATGGTGCGCGAGGCGCGCACCCCGAAGGTGCACGACTGGCTCGTGAACTACGTGGTGAAGAAGAGCCCGCACGCCGAAGAGCTGCGTCTGGCGTGGTCCGCCGATCCGGATCCGGTGGTCGCGAGCGCGGGCTGGGCGCTGACCACCGAACGTGTCGCGAAGAAACCGGACGGGCTCGACCTCGCCGGGCTGCTCGACGTCATCGAGGCGGAGATGAAGGCCGCCCCGGACCGTCTGCAGTGGGCGATGAACCATTGCCTGGCGCAGGTCGGGATCGACCACCCCGCGCACCGCGCCAGGGCCATCGACATCGGTGAGCGCCTCGAGGTGCTCAAGGACTATCCGACTCCGCCGAACTGCACGTCGCCGTTCGCGCCTGTCTGGATCTCGGAGATGGTGCGGCGACAGCGCGCCGGCTAGGGAGCAGGGGGTCTCGTTCGGTTCGGGTCGATCGCCGCTGGACTTCAGCTCAGCCGCTGGGCGGCTTCGGAGATCTCGATCCCGTTCTGCTCGGCGCACAGCGCCAGCAGGGCCGCGGCGGCGCGGCTGTCGACGTCGTGACGCGCCATGAGCGCGCCCTTGGCCTGCTCGATGGTCGCCATCTCGCGCCACAGGGACGCACGCCATCGCGCGTCACCGATCTTCTCGTTGGTCGTCACCGATCGAGGATCGCGCACTCCCGTCCGCCCGGAAACCCGGCCCCGCCAGACCGACCAGGACGGGTGACGCTTCCACCCCGATCGGCCCAATCCGGCGGGGGCGCCTGGTTGGCTCGTGAGTGGTAAGTGTCGTTAGAACGACACTTACCACTCACGACCCACCCGGCCCAGGTCGTGACCTGCGGCTTTGCTCGCGGTGAAGTACATGATGGCCCCCTTCCTTGCGCCAGGCGCAAGGAAGGGGGCCATCATGTACTGCGGAAGGTGTGAAGGTCGAGTTTCCTCGGCTGAGCCGAGGGATGGGGGCCTTCACGGCCAACCGCTGAGAATCTACCCCCGGTGGGTATCTAAACGCCCTGGTTCTAACCGTCATTACCACTCACGAGGGGTGAGCTGAGTGCGTCGGCCTTGATGGCTTCGAACTGGGCGCCCATCCGCGCCGCGAGGGCTTCGGCCGCGCGCAGCGGCCGCACCATCACCTTGAAGTCGATGATCCTGCCGTCGGCGTCGAAGGTCAGGAGGTCGCATCCGTTGATCCGCAGGCCGTCGACCGTGGCTTCGAACTCGTACACGTGGTGCGCGCCGTCCTGGATCTCGCGGACGTAGCGGAAGTCCTCGAACACGCGCATGACGCCGCGCAGGATCGCCGCGGTGATCGCTTTGCCCTGGTACGGCTTGAAGGCGACGGGGCTGGTGAAGACCACGTCGTCGGCGAGCATCGCCTCGATCGCGGCGGCGTCCTTCGCCTCGACGGCCTGGCGGAACGTGGGCATGGCGATCTCCTCATAGTCAACTTGTTGAGTAGATGACGCCGAGCGTAGGTGATCGCCGCACCGGTGTCCATCAAAGTGTCTAATCAACTTTGCGACTAATCAGCCGGATGACTATCATCACGCCATGGCGCTGCGGAACGCGATCCTCGCGATGCTTCTCGAAGGCGAGTCTTCCGGCTACGACCTCGCGAAGAGCTTCAACGCGTCGGTCGCCAACTTCTGGACCGCGACCCCCCAGCAGCTCTACCGGGAACTGGACAAGATGGAGTCGCAGGGCCTGGTGACCGCGCGGGTCGTCGAGCAGCGGCGCCGCCCGAACAAGCGGCTCTTCGCCCTGACCGCCGCCGGGGAGGCCGAACTCGCCGGATTCACCACGAGGACGCCGAAACCGACCGCGATCCGCGACGAACTCCTGGTGCAGATCCAGGCCGTCGAAGCGGGCGACGACGAGGCGGTCCGGCGTGCCGTCGCGGGCAGGATGGCCGCTGCCGAAACGAAACTCAAGCGATTCGAACGTCTCCGGGAGCGTCTTCTCGGCGAGTCCGCGGAGCCGGAGTTCCTCGCCACCGCTGCCCGCGTCGGCCCCTACCTGACCCTCGCCCGCGGCATCGCGTTCGAAGAAGAGAACATCCGTTGGTGTGAAAGGGTTCTCGCCGTTCTCGAGCAGCGAGCGGCCGCGGAAGCGCAGAGGAGGTGAACGGCGTGGCCGAACGAAAGCCTGGTCCGACATTCCGTCAGGTGGTGCTGGACTGCACCGACGTCCGGGTGCTGGCCGACTTCTACCGGCGTCTGCTGGGCTGGGAATACCGCCCCGGCGACGAGCCGCCCCAGGACGGCGAGCGCGACAAGGACTGGCTGGTGCTCAGAAATCCGGACGGCGGCGTGCAACTCGCCTTCCAGCAGGTCGATCGGCTTCCCGAAGCGAGCTGGCCGGATCCGGCCCCGATACCGCAGCAGCTGCATCTGGACTTGACCGTGGACTCCGTCGAGGACCTCGACGCGCAGCATGACAGCGTTCTCGAACTGGGCGGACGCCTCCTGTTCGACCGTAGCGACCATCCTGACGAACCGTTGCGCGTGTACGCGGACCCCGCCGGGCATCCTTTCTGTATTTTCGTTGCTTGACAGGTCTTTTCCGTCGCCGGAGGGAAGTCCGCCATGACCACCGCGCTGATCGTCGGCGACCTCCAGCGAGGCATCACGGGCGGCTACCCGTTCGCCAGGCAGGTCCTCCCGCCGATCACCGATCTGCTGCCGCGCGCCCGCGCGGCCGGCGTGCTCGTGGTGTTCGTGCGGTTCGCGATCCGGCCCAACGGTGCCGACCTGCCGCCGGGTAACGCGCTGTTCAGGTCGTTCCACGAGGCGGGGGACGCCTTCCACGAGGGTTCGGCCGGAACCGAGATCGACCTGCCGGTCGCCGAGGACGACGTCGTCGTGCTGAAACGCCGTGCCAGCGCTTTCGCCGGCACGGATCTGGACCTGGTGCTCCGGGCCGCCGGTGTCGGCGCGATCGCGGTCGCCGGAGTCGCGACCAGCGCCATGGTGGCCGCGACCTGCTACGACGCGGCGGACCGTGACTATCGCGTCACCGTGCTGCGCGATGGCTGCGCCGACGGCGATCCGGCGACGCACGACTTCTTCATGGACACCGTCTTCCCCGGCCGGGGATTCGAGGTCGTGTCCTGTGCCGATTGGACGGCGAAGGCGTAAGCGGCCTGTCTGGCCGGTATTCCTCCCTTTCTGAAGACCACAAAGCTGCCCCTCGGCGTGCCGAAAAACGCCCGAGGCGGTCAGTGGCATACGTCCAGTGGCATACGTCACGGGGGTATGCCGATTGCGGTACCCCCACGGGGTATGTAGTGTCGTCATCGGAAGGTCGTGATGCGCGGATACGCGCAAGAAACCCGGAGGAGAACCACGATGAGCGAGACCACCTACACCGTCACCGGCATGACCTGCGGCCACTGCGTCAGCTCGGTCACCGAAGAGGTCGGGAAGATCAGCGGCGTCACGGATGTCCGTGTCGACCTGCCGACCGGCGCGGTGACCGTCATCAGCTCCCAGGAACCCGAGGTCGCCGAAGTGCGCGCGGCCGTCGAAGAAGCCGGCTACGAGCTGACCGCCTGATTCGCGGGACGGCTCCCTGACAGCGGGCCGCACGGGCCCGCACTAAGGACTTCACGATGAACACAGCAGCGAAGCTTTCCGCCTACGGTGTGGCACTCGCCCTGGTCGCCGGTGGCGCCTGGGCCGCAGGCACCGCTGTCGGTCCTTTCGCCGGCGCCGCCGGCCTTCCCGGCGGCGAGGACGCCGGGCATGGGGACGCTCACAGCGGCACCGTCGCGGAGGCAGCGCGGACCGAAGAGCCCGGCGGGCTCGCGTCGTCCAGGGGCGGCTACACCCTCACGCCCACCACCACGACGCTCACGCCGGGGACGACCCAGCCCTTCTCCTTCAGGATCCTCGGCCCCGACGGCGCGCCGGTCACCGGCTACGACGTCGAGCACGAGAAGCGGATGCACCTCATCGTCGTCCGCCGCGATACCGCCGGTTTCCAGCACGTGCATCCCGAACTGGGGGCGGACGGCGTGTGGACGGTGCCGCTCGCGCTGCCCGAAGCGGGCTCCTACCGGGTTTTCGCCGACTTCAAACCAGCGGGCGGGACGGCCACGACGCTCGGGGTCGACGTCGCCGCGGCCGGGGACTTCAGGCCGGTCGACCATCGGCCTTCGCGCGTCGCGAACGTCGACGGCTACCAGGTCCGGCTGGACGGCGACCTGGCGCCGGGCCGGTCGTCGAAGGTGACCTTGACGGTGACCAAGGACGGCCGCGACGTGACCGACCTGCAGCCCTACCTCGGCGCCTACGGGCATCTGGTGGCCCTGCGCGGCGGTGACCTCGCCTATCTGCACGTCCACCCGGACGGCGAACCCGGCGACGGCCGCACCGCGCCGGGACCCGGGATCACCTTCTTCGCCGAAGTCCCGTCGGACGGCCTTTACCGGCTGTTCCTGGACTTCCAGCACCAGGGAAAGGTCCGCACCGCGGAGTTCACCGTCGCCACCGGGACGTCCCCGGCCCAGCCTCCGGCGCAAGAACCCGGGCATGGCGGGCATGGCGGACACGGCTGATCGCGCGAGTCGAAAGGGAGTGAGCACCATGACAACCGACGTCGACGAGGCGCGGACCACCGAAGTCGAACTCGCGATCACCGGCATGACCTGCGCGTCCTGCGCCATGCGCATCGAGCGCAAGCTGAACAAACTCGACGGGGTCACCGCGACGGTCAACTACGCCACGGAGAAGGCCAAGGTCACCTTTCCGGCGGGCCTCGAGCCGCAGCGGTTGATCGAGCAGGTGGAGGCGGCCGGTTACGCGGCCGCCGTCCCGGCCCCCGCGAAGACGGCCGACCCGGCCGAGCCCCGTGAAGAGGCCGACCCGATCACGCCGTTGCGGCAGCGGCTGATCGGTTCGGCGGTGCTTTCCGTGCCGGTCATCCTGCTGGCGATGGTGCCCGCCCTCCAGTTCACCTACTGGCAGTGGATCTCGCTGACCCTGGCCGCGCCGGTGCTGGTGTGGGCGGCATGGCCGTTCCACCGGGCGGCGTGGGCGAACCTGCGCCACGGCGCGGCCACCATGGACACGCTGATCTCGATGGGCACCCTGGCCGCGTTCCTGTGGTCGTTGTACGCCCTGCTGTTCGGGACAGCGGGAACGCCGGGGATGACGCACGCCTTCGAGCTGACCGTGCGGCGGATGGCCGGTGACGGCAACATCTACCTCGAGGTCGCCGCCGGCGTCACGACGTTCATCCTCGCCGGACGCTATTTCGAGGCCCGCTCGAAGCGGCGGGCGGGTGCCGCGCTGCGGGCGTTGCTGGAGCTGGGCGCGAAGGACGTCGCGGTCCTCCGTAACGGCAAGGAAGTGCGGATCCCGGTCGACCAATTGGCCGTGGGGGACGAGTTCGTGGTCCGGCCCGGCGAGAAGATCGCCACCGACGGTGTCATCGCCGAAGGCAGTTCCGCGGTCGACGCGAGCATGCTGACCGGGGAGAGCGTCCCGGTCGAGGTCGGCCCCGGTGACGCGGTGGTCGGGGCGACGGTCAACGCGGGCGGCAGGCTCGTCGTCCGCGCGACGCGGGTCGGCACGGATACGCAGCTGGCGCAGATGGCGAAGCTGGTGGAGGACGCCCAGACGGGGAAGGCGCAGGTCCAGCGGCTGGCGGACCGGGTCTCGGCGGTGTTCGTGCCGGTCGTGATCGCGCTCGCCGTCGGCACGCTGATGTTCTGGCTCGGCGCGGGTGGCTCGGTCGCGGCGGCGTTCACCGCGGCGGTCGCCGTGCTGATCATCGCCTGCCCGTGCGCACTGGGACTGGCGACGCCGACCGCGCTGCTCGTCGGTACCGGCCGCGGCGCGCAGCTCGGGATCCTGATCAAGGGCCCGGAAGTGCTGGAGTCCACCCGCTCGGTCGACACGGTCGTCCTCGACAAGACCGGCACCGTGACCACCGGGCAGATGTCGCTGGTGGCCGTCCACGTCGCCGAAGGCGTCGACGAGGAGACGACGCTGCGCCTGGCGGGCGCGCTGGAGGACGCGTCCGAACACCCGATCGCGCAGGCCATCGCCCGCGCGGCGCGGGAGCGCACCGGCGACCTCCCGGGTGTCGAGGAGTTCACCAACGTCGAAGGCCTTGGTGTGCAAGGGATCGTCGACGGCAAGGCGGTACTCGCCGGGCGCAGCGCCCTGCTGGAGGAGTGGGCGCATCACCTGCCGGAGGACCTCGCCGAGACGAAGGCCGCCGAGGAGAAGGAAGGCCGCACCGCGGTCGTCGTCGGCTGGGACGGGAAGGCCCGCGCCGTGCTCGTCGTCGCCGACACGGTCAAGCCGACCTCCGCCGAGGCCATCACGCGGCTGCGCGCCCTCGGGCTGACCCCGGTCCTCCTCACCGGCGACAACGAGGCCGTGGCCCGCGCGGTGGCGGCGGAGGTGGGCATCACCGAGGTGATCGCGGAGGTCCTGCCGAAGGACAAGGTCGACGTGGTCAAGCGGTTGCAGGGCGAGGGCAAGGTGGTCGCGATGGTCGGGGACGGTGTCAACGACGCGGCCGCGCTGGCCCAGGCCGACCTCGGGCTGGCGATGGGCACCGGCACGGACGTCGCCATCGAGGCGTCGGACCTCACCCTCGTCCGCGGCGATCTGCGGTCGGCGGTGGACGCCATCCGGCTTTCCCGGCGGACGCTGCGCACCATCAAGGGCAACCTGTTCTGGGCCTTCGCCTACAACGTCGCGGCGCTGCCACTGGCCGCGGCGGGGCTGCTCAACCCGATGATCGCCGGTGCCGCGATGGCGTTCAGCTCGGTCTTCGTGGTCACGAACAGCCTGCGGCTGAAGGGATTCCGCGGCACCGCGAGCTGATCGCGCCTTAGTCGGTTCGCAAGCCTCGTGAGTGGTAATGACGGTTCTAACCGTCATTACCACTCACGAGCTGGCCCAGCGGGATTCCCCACGCCTCCGCCACCCGGCCCGGGGTCAGCACCGCATCCGGCGGGCCCGCGTCGACAAGATGGCCGTCCCGCAACAGAAGACAGTGATCCGCCCGGCGGGCGACG
This sequence comes from Amycolatopsis orientalis DSM 40040 = KCTC 9412, assembly GCF_000478275.1. Lineage (GTDB taxonomy): Bacteria > Actinomycetota > Actinomycetes > Mycobacteriales > Pseudonocardiaceae > Amycolatopsis > Amycolatopsis orientalis. The sequence continues at coordinate 132,578 of NZ_ASJB01000042.1, read as the reverse complement.
GCGAGGTCATGGGTGACGCGCAGGATCGTGGTGCCCTCGTCGAGCGCGGCCCGCAGCGCCTCGTCGATCATGGTCCGGGCATGCAGGTCCAGACCGGCCGACGGCTCGTCGAGCAGCAGGAGCCCCGCCCGCTGAGCGAGCCCCTGTGCCACCAGCGCCCGCTGACGCTGACCGCCGGACAAGGTGCCGAGCATCCGGTGCGCGATCGACGTGATGTCCAGTCGTGCCATGCATTCCTCGACCACTTCGCGGTCCAGGGCGGTCAGCCGCCGCCAGGGGCCGCGGTGCGCCCACCGGCCCATGGTGACGGTGGCGCGCACGGTGATCGGGAGCGTCTGGGAGACCTCGCTCTGCTGGGTCACGTAGGCGAGGCGGCGCGGATCCCGGAGGCCGGCCGACCCGGCGGTCGGCGGCAGCACCCCGGCGACGACGTTGAGCAGGGACGACTTACCCGCTCCGTTCGCCCCGACGACCGCGGTGAGACGCCCTTGCGGCACCTCGGCGGTGACCCCGCACAGCACCTCCCGGGGGCCGTAGTGCGCGTGGACGCCGTCGAGCGTGAGGACCGTTGTGTCCGATTTCATCCCACCTCATTCAGATAATGACAATCATTACCATTATAGTGGCTCGCGTGGAGTGGTTACTGGTCCCCTTCGAGGTGTCGTTCGTGCAGCGGGCTTTGGTGGCGGGAGTGCTCGTGTCGGTGGTGTGCGCGATCGTGGGCACCTGGGTGGTGTTGCGGGGCATGGCCTTCATCGGCGACGCCATGTCGCACGGCATGTTGCCCGGCGTGGCGATCGCGTCGCTCACCGGCGTGAACCTGCTGATCGGCGCGGCGGTCAGCGCCGGGGTGATGGCGCTCGGCGTCACGGCCCTGGGCCGGTCGCGGCGATTGTCGGAGGACACCACGATCGGGCTCCTCTTCGTGGGGATGCTCGCGAGCGGCGTGATCATCGTTTCGCATTCGCGGTCGTTCGCGGTCGATCTCACCGGGTTCCTCTTCGGTGACGTGCTCGCCGTCGGTTCCGCCGATCTGGTGGGCTTGGCGATCACGCTGGCCGTCGTGGCGGTGGTGGCCTTATTGGGACACCGGTCGTTCACCGCGCTCACCTTCGACATCCGCAAGGCGCACACCCTGGGCCTGCGCCCGCGCCTGGCCAACGCCGTGCTGCTGGCGCTGGTCACGCTGACGATCGTCGCCTCGTTCCGCGTGGTGGGGACGCTGCTGGTGTTCGGCCTGCTCATCGCCCCCGCGGCGGCGGCGCTCTTCTGGTCGCGGCGGATCACCACGATCATGCTCGTCGCGGCGCTGCTGGGCGTCGTGGCCACGGTCGGCGGCCTGCTCGTCTCGTGGCACTGGGGCACCGCGGCGGGCGCGACCATCGCCGCCGGCGCGGTACTGGTGTTCTTCCTCTCCGCGTTCCTTTCCTTCGCGCGACGGCGCTTCCGTTCCTTGACCCTGGAGATCGAGCGTTCACGATGAGACTCAAGAAGAGCCGGGTGGCGGTGATCCTCGCGGTCACGGCGGTGACCATGGCGGCGTGCGGCGGCGAACCGCGGCAGGACGTTCCCGCGGAGACACCGCACGGCTACGTCGAAGGTGCCGAGGAAGCCGCCGAGGCGCAGTCACGGTTGATCGTCGCGGACACCGCGTCTGGCGCCGTGCGCGTGGTGGACCTGATCACCGAAGAGGTGCACGAAACCGGTCGCGTCGACGGCGTGCGCGCCCTCACCGGCGACGGGCGGTTCGGCTATCTGACCGGCGGTGACGGTTCGGTCCGCGTGGTCGACAGCGGCGCCTGGATGGTCGATCACGGCGACCACGTGCACTACTATCGCGCGAAGCCCAGGGAAGTCGGTGTGGCGCCGGGGAAACAGCCGCTGGGCGCGTACAGCGATCCAGTGGCTTCCGCTCTGTCCTTTTCGGACGGTACGGCGGTCGTGCTCGACCGGGCTCTGCTGGACAAGGGATCCGTCGCCGAACTGGGCAGGATCGTGCGCGAACCCCATGACGGCGTCGCTATCCCTTATGGCAAGCAGATCCTGGCTTCGGTGGCGGAACCCGGCAAGAGGTACGGGAACCGGGTGCGGGTCCATGACCGGCAAGGGAAACCGGTGGCGGAGATCGACCGGCCGTGTCCGGAACTGCGGGGCCAGGCGGTGACCCGGCGGGGTGTCGTGTTCGGCTGCGCGGACGGCGCTTTGCTGGTCACGGAAAAGGACGGCGCCTTCACCGGCGAGAAGATCCCGTACCCGCCGGAGGCGGCCGCACGGGAACGCGCCACCGGCTTCTTTCACCGGCCGGGCGGCACCACGCTCGTGGCGAAGGCCGGGGACGGCGGCGTGTGGTCGCTGGACGTCGGCCGCCGGACCTGGCGGTACCTCGAGACCGGGCCGGTCGCCGCGGTGAACGCGGTGGGGGAGGGCGGCCCCGTCCTGGTGCTGACCCGGGACGGGAAGCTGCGCGCCTTCGACGGCGCCACGGGGAAGGAACAGGCGCAGATCCCTTTGCTGCCACCCGAAGCGGCCGTGGCCGCCACTCCCTCCGTGCAGGTCGACACGACGCGGGCCTACATCAACAACCCGCTTTCCGGAGAGGTGTACGAAATCGACTACAACGACAACCTCCGTCGCGCCAGGACCCTGAAGGTCGAGGGCAAAGCCGCCTTCATCGTGGAGACCGGCCGATGAACCGTCGCGTGCTCGCGCTGCTCGCCACGGTGCTGCTGGTGGTCGCAGGCTGCTCCGGGAGCGGCGGGGGAGGGAAGTCCGTCGTCGTCACCACGAACATCCTCGGCGACATCACCCGCAACATCGTGGGGGATCAGGCCGGGGTGACCGTGTTGATGAAACCGAACGCCGATCCGCATTCGTTCGGCATCTCCGCGCAGCAGGCGGCCGAAGTCGAACGCGCCGGGCTGATCGTCTACAACGGACTCGGCCTCGAAGAGGGCATGCTGCGCACGGTCCGCACCGCGGAGGAGAACGGGGTGCCGTCGCTTCCCGTGGGAGAGCGGGCGAATCCGATCGCCTATCCGGGAGGCGCGGCCGACCCGCACTTCTGGACCGACCCGGGACGGGTGCGCGAGGCGGTGAAGCTGATCGCCGACCAGATCGTCGCCCATGTCGGCGGCGTCGACGAAACGGTGATCCGGGCCAACGCCGACCGCTACGGCCGCGAGATCGCGGCACTCGACGCCACGATGACCGAGAGGTTCGGGGCCATCCCGCCGGACCGCCGGAAACTGGTCACCAATCATCATGTCTTCGGTTACCTCGCCCGGCGTTACGGGTTCGAGGTCGTCGGCGCGGTGATCCCCGGTGGCACAACCCTCGCCTCACCCAGTTCCTCGGATCTGAAGGCGCTGGCCGACACCGTGCGCTCGGCCGGTGTGCCGGTCATCTTCGCGGACTCCTCCCAGCCCGACAAGCTCGCGCGGGTCCTGGCCGAGCAGGCCGGTCTGCAGGTGGCGGTGACCTCGTTGTTCTCGGAATCGCTCAGCGAACCGGGGCAGGGCGCGGCCACCTATCTGGACATGATGCGCGCCAACACCGAGTCGATCGCCACCGGCTTGACGCGCCCCTGAACGACTTGGCCCTGAATGACTTGGCACAGAAGAAAGGTGCAGTGAAAATGGCACGACCCATCCGGTACGGCGCGCTGACGGCGGCGAGCGTGCTCGCGCTCACCGCCTGCGCGACCGAACAGCCGTCCCCGCAGGCACAGGCCGGAACCCCGGCGGTGGCCGTCGTGGCCGAACCCGTCGCCGTCACCTACGACGGCGGGATCCTGCTGCTCGACGGGAAGACCCTGAAGGTGGCCAAAGACCTTCCGCTCAGCGGTTTCAACCGGCTCAACCCCGCCGGGAACGACCGGCATCTGCTGGTCTCGACGTCCACCGGGTTCCGCGTGCTCGACGCCGTCGGCGCCGTGCTGACCGATACCGAGGTGAAGGCGCCCAAACCGGGACACGTCGTCCGCCACGCCGGCAAGACGGTGCTCTTCGCGGACGGCACCGGCGAGGTGACGGTGTTCGATCCGAAGACGCTCGGGGGCGCGGCCCTGCCCGCGCCGAAGCACAAGACGCCGGAAGCGCATCACGGGGTGGCCGTCGAACTCGCGGGCGGCGAACTGGTCACCACCATCGGGAACGAGGACGAGCGGCCCGGGATCGTGGTGCTGGACAAGGAGAAGAAGGAGATCGCGCGCAACGACCAATGCCCCGGCGTGCACGGTGAAGCCGCCGCGCGCGGCGAAGCGGTGGTGATCGGCTGCGAGACCGGCGTCCTGATCTACCGCGATGGCGCCATCACCAAGGTCCCCAGCCCGGACCCCTACGGCCGGATCGGCAACCAGGCCGGGTCGGACCTCTCGCCGATCACCTTGGGCGACTACAAGGTCGACAAGGCGGCGGAACTCGAGCGGCCGACCAGGGTGTCGCTGATCGACACCGAGAAGGCCACGCTCAAGCACGTCGAACTCGGGGTCAGCTACACCTTCCGGTCGCTGGCCCGCGGACCGCAGGGGGAGGGGCTGGTGCTCGGTACCGACGGGCAGATCCACGTCATCGACCCGGTGTCCGGTGCGGTGACCCGGAAGATCGCGGTGCTCGGCTCCTGGCAGGAACCGCTCGAATGGCAGAGCCCGCGTCCGGCGATCTTCGTCCGGGGCGGGACCGCCTATGTCACCGATCCGGGCAAGAAGGAGATCCACGCGGTCGACCTCGCCGCCGGTACGAAGACGACGACCGGCTCGCTGCCCGGTACACCGAACGAGGTCAGCGGAGTACTCGCGCACTAGGCGAGCCGCAAGGACGTCTCGTGAGTGGTAATGACGGTTCTAACCCTCATTACCACTCACGAGGCTGGGGCTGTCGCGATCAGGGGTAGTACGTGGTGCCGTTCGCGTGGATCGCGTTGCCGTCCCGCTTGGAGATCATGAAATAGTAGGTCCCGGCCGGCAGGTTGTTCCAGGTGTATTCCCGGGCCGAGTCGCACTGGTAACCGACGTTGCCGTAGCTCTTGTCGAAGAATTCGTCTTTCCACAGTTCGATCGCGTAGGACGTCAGTCCCGGATCGGTGGAGCAGTTGGCGTAACTGGTGATTTTCGTGCTCCCGCCGTTCTGGTCCCAGAGCCGGGACTTCAGGAGCAGCTTGAAATCCGCCTGCCAGTCGAAACTGCCCGCGAAGCTCGTGGCAGCCGACGCGGCAGGCGTCGCGGTCAAGGCCAGGCCCGTGGCCATGGTCGCGGCGATACCGATCCGGAGCGCTTTCCTGGTCGCAATGGACATCTCGAGTATTCCTTTCTCGACGGGAATATCGCCATGAGACCAGCCCGGTACCGAATCGTGAACGCACCAACGTGCAGCCGAATGATCAGCCTTTCGCCGACGTCACGTTCGTCAGTCGTCGAATCCCGCGCCGTCCGGCGTGATCGTGCCGGTCCGGGAGAACAGCAGGACGAAAGGACGCCGCGACCGCGTGGACCGCACCGGCCTGTCGAGCCGTCGCCGTCCCGCCGCGAAGGCGCCGACCAGCATCACGAACAACATCGCGGCCAGACGGCGATCACGTCCCTCGCCGTAGTGACGCGCGAAGCGGGAGCGCAGCCGGCGGATCTTCTCGGCGAGCACCGCCAGACCGGGCTCTCCCAGCGTCGCGACCGTCACCACTCCGTCGCGGTGATCGACGGCGACGTCGTGGTAGTCGTCGAGAAGCTGGAGCACGTCGCCCAGCTCGACGAGAAGGTCGAGTTCGTCCGCCGTCATCCCCGGCCGTAGCAGCGCGAACAGCGCGGTGACCCCGAGACCGCCTTTGCCGCGGGTGATCCGCTCGACCTCGGCGAGCGGCAGCCGCGGATCCCGCTGGCGCCGCGACTGCCGTTCGTAGTCGTGCAGGTCCCGCATCACGGTGAAGATGGTGTCCTCGGCGGGCCGGTCCATCCGGGTCTCCATCGCGTGATAAAGGGCGAGGAGCAGCGATTCCACCCCGGACATCGGCTCGAAGGCCTCGCCTCGGAACAGCTCGGCGAGCCTGTCGTCGAGGTCGGGCCGGTCGAAGTTGTCGACCAGGTCGTCGTAGACGCGGGTGAACGAACTGCCGAGCGCCGCGAGCGCGGGGTCGAACGGTACCCCCGCCATCTCCGCGTAGCCGCGCATCGCCAGCCCGACCTTGATGGTCGTCGCCAGGAAGGCGTCGTGGGCGTCCCGTGACAACGCCGGGGTGGTCCCGACCGATTGGTCGACGAGTGGCGCGACGACCTCGTCGAACGCGCCCATGATCTCCCGCGCGTCACGGACCACGTACCGCACCACACCGGGCAGGCCCGCGGCCATCGGCACGCAGCGCATCACCCCGAGCGCATCGCGGAGCACCCCACCCATGTCGAGCAGGCTAACAGTACGGAGGCCTTGTCAGAGCCGTGAGCACGGCGGAGGCTGGAGCCGACCGCGTCCGCGAAGAGAGGCGGAGTACCGGTGAAAACGGATGACCTTCCCAGGATCGAGCCCGCCGACAGCCTGCGACCCGACCTGCGCGTTCCCCTCCTCGCGACCGCCAGGATCGAGGCCACGCTGGCCCGGCTGAGTGAACCGCGGTTCGCCGACGCCCATCGCCGGACCCTCCGCGCCCTGGCGGGGGCCGCCGCGCTGACGGCCGCACAGTTCGCCGTCGTCCCCTCACTGCGGCCGTGGTTGCTGGGCGCCGCCGCCCTGCTCCTGCTGGACCTGGTCTGCCGTCTCCTCGCGCTGAACTCCTTGCGGCGCCGCCAGCGCGCCTTCGAGCCCCGGTGGCTGGAGGCGCAGTCGGCCGTCTTGCGCACGGCCTCGTTCGAAGTCGTCCGGTTCGAGGTGTCGACGCCGTTCGAGCGACGTCCTCGCGGCCGTGCCCAGTCCTACGACCTCACCCGCCCCGCGGAGGTCGAGATGCTGATCGAGCGGCAGCGCGACGACCGTGCCCGAGGCCGGTCCTCGCAGGTGAAGCTCGAATTCTCCTACCTTCTCGGGCCGGCGCGACGTGCGGCGATCGAGGTGGTCCACCTGGATCTGGACGACGTCACGATCGTCCGCGCGGAGGGTGCGCGCCGGGCACGTGTCCGGTTCCCGGAGGCGCGCTATCACGCGCAGCCGTCGCTGCACCGGACAGGCTGGCGGCAACCGAGCGAGACGACGTTCTGGGTGCTCGGCCCGGCCACGGTCCACGCCGCCGCCGGGTAACGAGGACGACTTCAGCCGCCGGACAGCCGGTCTTGAAGCAGTCCGTGACGGAACTGGTAGTGCGGCCCGGTCAGCCGCAGCACCCCGAGCTTGTGCGCGTCGTCGAGGAACCGCATCAGCCGCAGCGGCGTGGCGCCGATGACGAAGAGCCAGATCCGCGCGGTGACGAAATGCCCCCAGGCGCTGCTGGCCAGCACCATCATCCCCAGCCCGCCGCCACCGAGCACCATGCCCACGAAACCGCCGAAAAGGCTTTGCTGCACCGGGTTCATCCGGAAGGCGAGCTGTGCGGCGAGTTCCGGCACCGCGATACTCCCGGCGACACCGACCACCAGACCGGCGAAACCGCCGACGGCCACGCCGTAGCCGACGGCCGCCCGGTCGCTGCGCAGGACGCCGAGCGGGGTGACCGCGGACTTCGGCTCCGTCGGACGGGTGAACCGCCGGACCATGGCGAAGGTGAGGCCGAAGATCAGGCCGCTGATCAGGCCGTGCACCGGGGTGGCGAGGGTTCCCGCGATCAGGCCGCCCGCGGCCGCGCCGGTCACGCCGAAACCGAGGTCCTGCAGCAACGAACGACGTCCGGCCGCGTTCCACCGCGGTGCCCTCGGGACGAACCGCATCGGTGGTTCCGGCCGGATCACGCCGAGCGCGAATCCGCCGAGCAAGCCGATCGAAAGCCCGAAGACGAGCCCGAACACCGGGCGCCCGAACAGGCTGAACACCGACCAGCCCAGCAACCCGCAGCCGGCGGCGCCCAGGATGACCGGGGTCAGGACGAACACGGTCATCGGCACCAGCCGGTACAGCTGCCACCAGCTCAGGTCCGTCGTGCCCCGGTCGCCTTCCTTCCTGCCGGAGCTGAGGTGCCGCGCGAGGAAGGTCAACGTCCGCTCGGCCTGGCGCGGGCCCCAATGCCCGGAGGGCCGGGCCGGGTTGTGCACCAGCGGCCTGGACCTTCGCGCGAACACGGTCGGCACGAAGCTGTCGAGCAGATGGTGTTCGAGCTGGTCGGCGGTGCCGAACCGGTGCTGATCGAGCAGGTCCGCCGGGGACCGGTCCGGCCCTTCGTAGGTCGTGCGCGCGAGAAAGAGCATCAACGGTTTCGCCAGGGTGGTGGCCACCAGTCCGTCCGGTCTGCGCTCGATCTCGTCGAGCACCGGCAGCCAGCGGTCGATGTCGGTGCTGAACACCTCACGGAGGTAGGTGCCCATCGCGGCGTCGTCGATCGGCAGCAGCCGTACCACGGTCTTGCCGCTGACCGTGCGTTTCCCGGCCGCGTCGGCGAATTCGGCGGTCCGGCTGGTGAGGACGAACGGTGAGACGAACACCGGGCTTTCACGGACGGTCCGCATCACCGCGCTGCGGGCTTCCTCGGACAGTTCGTCGAAGCCGTCGAGGATCGGCAGCAGCCGTTCGCCGGTCAGCAGGTCCTGTGCCGCGGTGGCACCCCAGCGCGCCTCGTCGTTCAGGAACGGGTAGTCCTCGTTCAGCCTGCCGAGCAGCCACCGCTCGAAGTTCTCCGCCGGATTCCACGACGCGAGCTGGAACAGCACCGGGATCCGCTGCTGCGCCTCCTTTTTCGCCAGCTCCAGGGTGAGCAGGACGCACAGCCCGGTCTTGCCCGATCCGGCGTCGCCCACCACGATCATCGGCCACGGCCGTGCCTCGTACGCTTCAAGGAGCATTTCGAGGGAACCGTTGTCCGGCAACAGGTTCTCGGCCCCGGCGCGGGGCGCGGGCCTCGACACGACCTCCCACCGGACGGCCATCCGGTCTTCTTCGGCGAACTGGTGCCGTCGTCCCGCCTCCTCGGTCCACTGCTTGCGCACCGTTTCCCGGAGGACGAGAGCCGCGTCGTCGATCTGGCTGGGCGTACTCGCCTCACCGGACCACAGCCACCAGCGCCGGACGGCCGGGGCGAAGGGCGCCGCCGTCACCAACGCCAGGACGACGCCCGAGACCGCGGTGACCGGTCCCGCGCCGTAGCGGATGATCACCCAGACCATCACCGACGCGAGCAGGAACCAGATGACCGCGGGCCCGAGAATCCTGCGTTGCATAGCGGTCATTCAACCCGGCGGCGGCGTCGCGTTCAATGCGGCTGAAGGGCCCTTTCCCCTCATCTCACGCGGCGAAGGGCGCTTTCCCCGCATGCGATGAGGGGAAAGCGTCCTTCAGCTTCACCACTCGATCGGGACGGTGACCGGGCCCTGGAGGGTGAGGAACATCCGCCGCCACGCGAGTTCGCCGAAGGGGACGGCCAGTCGCAGGCGCGGCGCGGCGGCCAGCAACGCGGTGAGACCGGTCTGGAGTTCCAGCCTGGCCAGGGCCGCGCCAAGGCAGTGATGGGGCCCGTGCCCGAAGGTGAGATGACCCGGCGCGCGAGTGAGATCCACCGATTCGGGCGCGGGAAACCGCCGGGGGTCGTGGTTGCCCGCTCGCAGCGGCGAGAGGACGAACTCTCCGGCGCGGATCGGCGTTCCCCCGATTTCGGCGTCCTCGGCCGCCACCCGTCCTTGATCGGCGGCGGAACCCTGGTCCTGGCGCAGCAATTCCTCGACCAGCGCGGGGATCGCGGCGGGGTCGCGGGGGAGTTCCGGTGCGACGGCGAGCCGTAGTACGGCCTGGGCCAGTGCGTTCGCGGAGGGGACGTAGCCGGCGATCATGATCGCGAAGGCGAGATGGGTGACCTCGTCCGGGCGCAGGGCGTCACCGGAGTCGTCCCGAGCCTCGATGAGCCCGGTCAGCAGGTCGTCACCGGGCGATTTCCGCTTCGACTCGACCAGTTCCGCGAGGTATCCGCCCAGATTCCGCGCCGCGTCGGCCATTTCCGCGTAATCCGGGGCGGTGAACACCGCGACGATCCCGTCGGTCCAGGTCCGCAGATCGTCGCGAGCCGCCGCCGGGACGCCTAGAAGTTCGTCGATCACCGAGAGGGCGAACGGGATCGCGAACCCGGCCAGCACGTCGGACGGCGGGCCTTGCGCGATCAGCTTCGCGGCCAGTTCCGCCGCGAGGACCTCCACCCGCGGCCGGAGCGATTCGACCCGGCGAGGGGTGAGCGCCTTGGCCGCGATGCGGCGCAACCGCGCGTGTCCGGGGCCCGACATGGTGAAGAGCAGCTGCTCTCCGTCGGTGGCGGGAGTCCCGGGCATCCAGGGGCGGAACCGCGGATCGGCCAGCACCGCCCGGATGTCGGCGTGGCGGGTGACGAGCCAGGCGTCCTCCCCGGACGCCAGCCGCACGCGGCCGACGGGTTCCTCGTCCTGCCGCCGGGCGAATTCCGCCGGGCACCGCAAGGGGTCCGCCTCCGCGAACGGGTAATCACTCTCCCCTGTCATGATCTCCCCCTTCTCTTGGGTCGTTCGGTCGCTTTCTCGCTGAGTGAGTTCAGCGGCATCAAGACGGCGTCACCGCTCACGCCCAGCGCTCGGGCGGTCAGTACCCGGTACAGCTCCTCCGCCGCGAGCGTGAGGCGCGCCGCGCGGGCCGCGACCGCCTCCGCGTCCGGATCGAGTTCGGCGAGCGCCGCCGCGATGACCTGTTCGGCGTCCCGTTGCTGCCGTTGGGCCACCACCTCGACCAGGGCGTCGACCGGCGTGACCAGGGTCCGCCGCCGGTCCGCCGGATCCGGGCCCGTCACCACGGCACCTTCGTCGCGCATCTTCGCGACGGCGGCGGACACGTGGCTCTGCGCGAAACCGGTGCGCGCGGTCAGCTCACCGATCGACATGCCCGGACTTTCGACGAGCACCGAGATCAGTAGGTCGTAGATCTCCGGGGCCTCCGGATCCGTGTCGTCGCGCATGCCCTGGGAGGCCAGCTCCATCAGGTGCTTGCCGAGCAGGTACAGCTCACTGGCCTTCATATCGGAAACGATACATCGAAAGCGATGTAAATGGCGAGCGGCCGCGGGGTCACGGTGATGTTCGCCGGCGTGAGCTGGGATCGCTCCCAGGTCAGGGGTGCTGTCATCGATGTCGGCGATGTCCGTCCACAGTGGATGATCAGGCTCGTCGCGCGTGAGGGAGTGGTCATCGACCGTTGTCACGATGTGAACGAGACGTTAAGCTGACAACTCCGACGGAATGTTATCGCTAACAGTGTCAGCGAAACTTTCGTCACTCAGCGATTTTCTCCGCCCGATGGCGAAAGTTTCGGCCGCCACCGGCTTACTTTCCCTGCCCGCAGGAGGTTTCGTGAAAACCCGGACACGGCCAACTGTTACCTGTTCTCCTCCGACGACAACGGGCATCTGTACCGTTCGCGGACCACCATGGCGAACTTCCCCAACGGCTTCACCGACACCGTGATCGCGATGCAGGATTCGAACGCGCACAATCTGTTCGAGGCCGGCAACAGCTACAAGATCGCCGGGCAGAACCAGTACCTGATGCTGGTGGAGGCGATCGGATCCGAGGGCCGCCGGTACTTCCGTTCCTGGACGTCGTCGAGTATCAACGGCACGTTCAGGCCGCTGGCCGCCAGCGAAAGCAATCCCTTCGCCCGGGCCAACAATGTGACGTTCCCCGGCAGGCAGTGGACGAAGGACGTCAGTCACGGCGAGAGGCTGCCTGCCCTGGCGGCTCGATCTCCTCACCCAGACGAATTCCACCTGTTGAACGGGAGCCGACGATGAAAACACGCGCGAAAGTACTGGCCGTCGCGGCGGCCGTGGTCGTGGCGATCACCGGACTGCCGGGCGCCGGCCACGCCGAATCGAACGGGGGCGTGCGGATCATGCCACTGGGCGACTCGATCACCTACGGGACCGGCGACCCCGGCGGGTACCGGATCGGCCTCTGGAAACGGCTGGCGGCGGGCCGGTACACCAACGACTTCGTCGGCTCGCAGTTCAACGGGCCGGGCAGTCTTTGGGACCACGACCATGAAGGTCACCCCGGCTGGCGGATCGACCAGATCGACGCGAACATCACCGGCTGGCTGCGGACCTACCGGCCGCGTTCGGTGCTGCTGCACATCGGCACCAACGACGTGCTGCAGAACTACAACGTGGCGGGCGCGCCGGGCAGGCTGTCCGCGCTGATCGACCACATCACCGCGACGGCGCCCACCGCCGACGTGTTCGTCGCGCAGCTCATCCCGCTGGGATGGGGGAGTGGTGACGCCACCGTGCGGACGTTCAACAACGCGCTGCCCGGGATCGTGCGGGACAAGGTGAACGCGGGCAAGCGTGTGCACCTGGTGGACCAGCACAGCGCGGTGACCGCCGCGGACCTCCCCGACGGCGTCCATCCGAACGCCACGGGGTACGACAAGATGGCCGCCGTCTGGTACCGCGCCCTGTTGTCGGTTCCGGGAAGCATCGGGAACCCGCGCGTGGCGGTCGGTTAGGCGAGCCGGTGGGTCGTGAGTGGTAAGTGTCGTTCTAACGGCACTTACCACTCACGAGGTCCTGTACCGGCTGCGTGGGCTGAAGGGCCCTTTCCTCGCGTCAGATGCGGTGAAGGGCGCTTTCGTCGCATGGGATGCGGGGAAAGCGCCCTTCAGCCCCTCCATGGCGCGCCGGTCACAGCCGCTCCTGGCTGTAACGGTGAGGTAACACGGCAACCCGCGAGGCGCGACGGACGTGTATCCAGCATGACCGACGAACAGCTTCGCAAGCCGATGAACCGCAAACAGCGGCAAGCAGCACGGGAGTTCGGAACTCCCGGGGAGCGGACACCTGTCGCCAAGGAACGGACACCTGTCGATGTCGTTCTGATCATGATCGGTGGCGTGGCTGCGGTGGTCTTCACGTTGGCCGGAATCGGACGTCTTGTCCAGGGGACGGGAACGGGTGACTTCTGGGACGAGGGGCGCACGCTGATCATGTGTTTCGGTCTCGCCGGGATTGGCGCTGCGCTGGCATTCGATCGACTGAAGAAACGCAAACCGCGTGGGTGACAAGGTCGGTCCGGGGCGATCTGCCTGTTCCGCTCTGTCGATGAACACGGTTGCCGACACGGCGATCGCCGTGCTGTCAGCGCGATTCATGAGGAGTCGACCACCCCGGCCCACCGGTCACTCGCGGCGGCGTGTGGAGGCGCGCACGACGAGTTCCGGGGTGAAGATGACCTGCCGGTGCTCGTGAGCCGGTTCGGTGGTCTCCGCCATCAGGAGTTCCGCGGCGGTGCGGCCGAGCTGGTGGCGTGGCTGGCGTACCGAGGTGAGCGGGACCGCCGCCGCGGAGGCGAACTCGATGTCGTCGTAGCCGACGATCGCGAGGTCGCCGGGGACGCTCACGCGCAGGGTGGCGCAGGCCTGCAGGAGGCCGAGCGCGAGCAGGTCGTTGACGCAGAAGGCGGCGGTCGGGCGGATCGGCGCGGGCAGGCCCGCCAGGCGTTCGCCGGCGTTGCGGCCGTCGGCGACGGTCAGCGTCGGGCTGGTGATGTCGATCAGGTGATCCGGTCCCAGACCTGCCTCGGCAAGCGCGCGAAGGGCGCCTTCGCGGCGATCGCGCACTTGGCCGAGCGCGGTCTGGCCGCCGACGAACGCGATGCGGTCGTGGCCCTGTTCGATCAGGTGCCGCACCGCGATCTCGCCGCCGTAGACGTCGTCGACCGCGACAGAGCAGTGGGTGGCGGTGTCCCGCGTGCGGTCGACGATGACGACCGGGGTGCCGCGGCGCGCGATTTCGTCGAGCAGCGGTGAGTCCGGATCGGCCGGGGTGATCAGGATGCCTTGGACCCGTTGCTCTTCGAGCCGGTCGAGGTAGGCCTTCTCGCGGCCGGGAAGATTGGCGCTGTTGCAGAGGAACAGCGAGAGGTCGTCCGCGCCGGCGGCCTCCTCCATCCCGGCGGCGACGTCGGTGAAGAACGGGTTCCTGCCGTCGAGCATCACGTAGGCGAGGACGCGGCTGCGGCCGGCTCTCAGCTGGCGCGCCGATTCGTTGCGCACGAAGCGGAGTTCGGCCATGACGGCTTCGACCTTCGCGCGGGTACCGGGGCTGACCCGGTCGGGCCGGTTGAGCACGTTCGAGACCGTGCCGAGGGAGACACCGGCGGCGGCCGCGACATCCTTGATGCCCGCCGCCCGGGTCTCGAGTCGGGCTTCCTTCGAGCCTCGGTCGGTCATCGGCACCTCTCTGTTGAAACGTAACACTATGCAGCGGTCAAGCGGTCCTGGCTAGTCGTTGACTTGACCTTTCAGGCCATAGTAGCTTCACCGCTCCAGGCTTGTGAAACCTTTCAATCCGGAGGTCGCGATGGGGCGGCAGGATCGGTCGGCCGACGAGCCGGGTCGCGTGCCCCTGCTGGAGGTCCGCGACGTGACGAAGTCGTTCGGCGCGGTCGCGGCGGTCGCCGGGGTGTCGTTCCCCCTGTACGCGGGGGAGACGCACGCCCTGGTCGGGGAGAACGGCGCGGGCAAGTCGACCATCGTCAAGATGCTGGCCGGGGTCCACCGGCCCGACTCCGGAACGCTGGTGCTGGACGGCGAACCGGTCGCCTTCGCCTCGCCCGCCGACGCGAAGGCCGCCGGTATCGCGGTCATCTACCAGGAGCCGACCCTGTTCCCGGATCTGTCGGTGGCGGAGAACATCGTGATGGGCCGCCATCCGCGCCGCGCCTTCGGCAGGATCGCCCACGCCGCCGTCCAAGCCGAGGCGCGGCGGCTGTTCGCCCGGCTCGGGGTGCGGATCGACCCGGCCCGGCCGGCGCGCGGGCTGTCGATCGCCGATCAGCAGATCGTCGAGATCGCGAAGGCGCTGAGCGCCGACGCGCGGGTGCTGGTCATGGACGAGCCGACGGCGGCGTTGAGCCTGGTCGAGGTCGAGCGCCTGTTCTCGGTGGTACGGACGCTGCGCGACGAGGGCGCGGCGATCATGTTCATCTCGCATCGGTTCGAGGAGATCACCGAACTGTGCGGTCGCGTGACGATCCTGCGCGACGGCAGGCAGGTGTCGACCGATCCGGCCGGGGACCTGACGGTCGACGACATGGTGCGCCGCATGGTCGGCCGCGACCTCGACGCGTTGTTCCCCAAACAGGACGTCGAACCGGGCGCGGTCGTCCTGGAGGTCGAGAACCTGTCCCGCGCCGGTGTCTTCCGGGACATCTCCTTCTCGGTCCGCGCCGGGGAGATCGTCGCCTTCGCCGGGCTGGTCGGCTCGGGCCGGTCCGAGGTCGTGCAGGCGGTGTTCGGGGTGGACGAACGCGACACGGGCTCGGTTCGCTTGAACGGCAAGCGGATCCGGCCGCGTTCGCCCCGCGCGGCGATGGCCGCGGGGATGGCGCTCGTGCCCGAGGACAGGCGGCAGCAGGGCCTGGTGATGGACCTGTCGATCGAGCGGAACGTGACACTGCCGCGTTCGCGGGCGCTGGCGCGGCTCGGCTTGCTCAGCGGCGCGGGGGAACGGCGGGAGGCGCGGCACTGGACGGAGCGGCTACGCACTCGGTACCGCCGTCTGACCGACGCCGTCGGAACGCTGTCCGGCGGTAATCAGCAGAAGGTCGTGCTGGCCAAATGGCTCGCGACGGCGCCGAGGGTGCTGATCGTGGACGAGCCGACCCGGGGGATCGACGTCGGCACGAAGGCGGAGGTCCACCGGCTGATGTCGGAACTGGCCGCCGAGGGGGTCGCCGTGGTGATGGTGTCCTCGGAACTGCCCGAGGTGCTGGGCATGGCCGACAGGGTGCTGGTCATGCGCGAAGGCCGGATGGTGGCGGAACTTCCGCGCGCCGAGGCCACCGAGGACTCGGTGATGTTCGCCGCGATGGGACAGGGAGCCGCCGCGTGAGCGCGACCGAAGTGGCGGCACCCCGGCCTCCGGAGCGTTCGGTGCTCGGCACGGTGTTCAAAGCCCGCGAGTCGGGAATCGCCCTGGCCCTCGTGGCACTGGTGGCGTTCACCGCCACGCAGAACTCCCGGTTCCTTTCCGGGCAGAGCATCCGCGACATCCTGCTCGGCACGGCCATCCTCGCGGTACTGGCCGTCGGCCAGTCGATCGTGATGATCACCCGCAACATCGACCTGTCCGTGGGTTCGGTGCTGGGCCTGTCGGCGTTCGCGGTCGGCTCGCTGATGCGGGACAACCCCGGTCTGCCGGTGATCGTGGCGGTACTGGCCGGCCTGGCCCTCGGCGCCGTCTGCGGCCTGATCAACGGCACCCTCGTCCGGTTCGGCCAGGTGCCGGCACTGGTGGTCACCCTCGGCACGCTGTACGCCTTCCGCGGGGTCTGTTACCTGTGGGCGGGCGGGCAGCAGATCAACGCCGACAAGCTGCCGCCCTCGTTCCTCGGCTTCGGGACCGCGACGCTGCTGGGCGTGCCGTGGCTGGTGCTGATCGCGGTGGCCGTCCTGGTCTCCGCCGCCGTTCTCCTGCGCGACTACCGTGCCGGGCGCGAGCTGTACGCGATGGGTTCGAACCCGGAGGCCGCGAAGCTCGCCGGGATCAAGGTAGGCCGCAACACCAGCGCCGCCTTCGTAGCCAGTGGTGCGCTCGCGGGCCTGGCCGGGGTCCTGTTCGCGGCGCGCTTCGGCACCGTCGACGCGGCCGCCGGATCCGGATACGAGCTCACCGTCGTCGCGACCGCCGTCGTCGGCGGGGTCGCGGTGTTCGGCGGCAGCGGTTCGGCGTGGGGCGCGGGTCTGGGCGCGCTCCTGCTGACCGTGATCGGCAGCGCGCTGGCGGTACTCGACATCGACCAGTTCTGGCAGCAGGCGATCGTCGGCGCGCTGATCCTGTTCGCCATCGGCGCCGACCGGCTGGTCGCGGTCCGGGTCGCGAAAGCCTTGAAGAAGAGGGACTCCCATGTCTGAGCGGGCACAGTCCGGTATTCCGTGGTTGTCCAGGCTGGCGAGCTGGGACGCCGCCGTGATCATGGTGACCGTCGTCGTGCTGCTGATCGCCTCCGGCACGGTCGAGAACTTCGGCACCGGCCGCAACTTCACGTTCCTGCTGCTGGACCTGCTGCCGATCGCGCTGGTGGCGTTGCCGATGACGTTCGTGATCGTCACCGGCGAGATCGACCTTTCGGTGGCCAGTACCTTGGGGCTGACCTCGGCCGTGATGGGTTCCTTGTGGGACAGCGGTTTGCCGATCGAGACGATCATGCCCCTGTGCGTCGGCCTCGGCGCGGTACTGGGCGCGCTGAACGGCGTTTTCGTCACCGTGTTCAAGCTGCCGTCGCTCGCGGTCACGATCGGCACGCTGGCGCTGTATCGCGGGCTGGCGTTCGTGGTGCTCGGCGACGGCGCGGTGGCGGATTTCCCGCGTGACTACACCGGCTGGGTCACCGGGACCCTCGGCGGCGGACCGATCCCGAACGTCCTGATCCCACTCGTCGTACTGGCCCTGATCTTCGGGGTGGTGCTGCACGCGACGCCGACCGGGCGCGGGGTGTTCGCGGCGGGCGCGAGCGAACAGGCCGCGCGGTTCGCCGGGATCCGCACCGGCAGGCTGAAGTTCTGGCTGTTCGTGGCCGGTGGGGCGATCGCGGGCCTGGCCGGGGTGCTGTGGACGCTGCGGTACTCCAGCGCGCGGGCCGACAACGGCCTCGGCCTCGAACTCGCCGTGGTGGCCGCCGTGCTGCTCGGCGGGGTGTCGATCTTCGGCGGCAAGGGCACGCTGCCGGGGGTGCTCGCCGGTGTCGTGCTGCTGGCGACCCTGCAGAACGCCCTTCGCCTGCAGGACGTGTCGAACGAAGCGCTCAACATCGTGACGGGTGTGCTGCTGATCGTCTCGGTGCTCCTGCCCAATCTGCTCTCGTCGGTCCGCGCCGGAATCCGGCGCGGACGGCGAACCGCATCTCCGCCCCAGAAAGGTTGACGACAATGACGCGTCCATTCCTCACCGGCGTCCTTTCGGCCTTCACCGCGGCCGGACTGGTGGTCGTGCTCGCCGCCTGCGGCGGTACCACCAAGAACGACACCGCCGGCCCGGGCCCCGACCGGTCCACCGCCACCGCGGATCCGGGCGCGGCCGCGAAGGAGGGGGTGAAGATGGCGTTCCTGCCCAAGCAGCTCAACAACCCCTACAGCGACATCGAGGTCGGCGGCGGCAAGCAGGCGCTGGAGGAACTCAAGGGGGAGTACAAACTGGTCGGCCCGAACGACGCGAGCGCGTCGTCCCAGGTCAGCTACATCAACACGCTCATCCAACAGCGGCAGGACGTCATCGGCATCGCCGCGAATGATCCGAACGCGGTGTGCCCGTCGCTCAACCAGGCACGCGGAGCCGGGATCAAGGTCGTGGCGTTCGATTCCGACGCGGCCAAGGACTGCCGTGACGTCTTCATCAACCAGGCCACCACCCAGGGCATCGGCGAGCAGCTGGTGAAGCAGGCGAAGGAGCTGTCCGGCGGGTCCGGCGAGATCGCGATCCTGTCGGCGACCCCCAACGCCACCAACCAGAACGCCTGGATCGAGGTCGCCAAGCAGACCTTGGCCAAACCCGAGTACGCGAACCTGAAACTGGTGAAGGTCGCCTACGGCAACGACGACGACCAGAAGTCGTTCCAGGAGGCGCAAGGCCTGCTGCAGTCGTTCCCGGACCTGAAGGTCATCGTCGCGCCGACGACCGTCGGCATCGCGGCCGCGGCCCGGTATGTGAGTTCGTCGAGCTACAAGGGCAAGGTCGCGGTCACCGGGCTGGGCACCCCGAACCAGATGCGCGCCTTCGTCAAGGACGGCACGGTCAAGCAGTTCGCGTTGTGGAACCCGGCCGACATCGGCTACCTGGCCGCGTACGCCGGTGTGGCGTTGAGTTCCGGGCAGATCACCGGCACCGAGGGGCAGAAGTTCAAGGCGGGCAAGCTCGGTGAGTACACCATCGGCGCGAACGGGGAGATCGTGCTCGGCCCGCCGACGACGTTCGACGCGGCGAACATCGACAAGTTCGACTTCTGACCGGGGTGTTCCACAGCGCCTGACCGGCGCTCGACGAGGAAAGACGTGATCGACTTGCCCGACCTCACCGCCGTGAAAGCCGCACTGCGGAAGCAGCGGATCGAGACACCGTCGTGGGCGTACGCCAATTCCGGCACCCGGTTCAAGGTGTTCCCCCAGGCAGGTGTGCCGCGCACGCCGGAAGAGAAGATCGCGGACGCGGCGACCGTGCACCGGTTCACCGGTGCCGCGCCGAGTGTCGCCCTGCACATCCCGTGGGACCGGGTCGACGACTTCGGCGCGCTCACCGGTTTCGCGAAAGACCTGGGCATCGAGATCGGGGCCATCAACACGAACGTCTTCCAGGACGAGGACTACAAACTCGGCTCGGTGACCAACCCGGACGCCGTCGTGCGCCGCAAGGCGACCGATCATCTGCTGGCGGCGGTGTCCATTATGGACTCCACCGGATCGCGCGACCTGAAGCTGTGGTTCTCCGACGGTATCAACTATCCCGGCCAGGACGACCTGCGCGACCGGCAGGACCGGATGGCGGCGGCGCTGCGGGAGACGTACGACCGGCTCGGTGACGGCCAGCGGCTGCTGCTGGAGTACAAACTCTTCGAGCCCGCGTTCTACGCCACCGACATCCCGGACTGGGGCACCTCCTACGCGCATTGCCTGGAACTGGGCGAGAAGGCGACGGTGTGCATCGACACCGGGCATCACGCGCCCGGGACGAACATCGAGTTCATCGTCGCGTTCCTGCTGCGCGCGGGCAAACTCGGCGCGTTCGACTTCAACTCCCGGTTCTACGCCGACGACGATCTGATGGCGGGGGCGGCGGATCCGTTCCAGTTGTTCCGGATCATGTACGAGATCGTCCGCGGTGACGCGCTGGATCCCGCGTACGGCATCAACTTCATGCTCGACCAGTGTCACAACATCGAGGCGAAGATCCCGGCGATCATCCGCTCGGTGATGAACGTCCAGGAGGCCACGGCGAAGGCACTGCTGGTGGACCGGGACGCGCTGCGGGCCGCGCAGCGTGACGGCGAGGTACTGGAGGCCAACGCGATCGTGATGGACGCCTACAACACCGACGTCCGGCCGTTGCTGGCCGAACTGCGCACCGAGGCCGGACTCGACCCCGACCCGATCGCGGCCTACCACCGCAGCGGATACCAGGAGAAGATCGTGGCCGAACGGGCCGACGGTACGCAGGCGGGGTGGGGAGCATGAGCGTACCCGCCGAACTCGTCGCCCGGAGCAACGCGCTCGGCGCCGATCCGCGCAACACGAACTACGCCGGCGGCAACACCTCGGCGAAAGAGCGAGTGCTCGACCCCGTCACCGCGAAGCCGACGGAACTGTTGTGGGTCAAGGGTTCCGGGGGTGACCTCGGCACGTTGACCGAGTCCGGGCTGGCCGTGCTGCGGCTGGACCGGCTGCGCGCGCTCGCCGACGTCTACCCGGGTGTCGAGCGTGAGGACGAGATGGTCGCCGCGTTCGACTACTGCCTGCACGGCAAGGGCGGGGCGGCGCCGTCGATCGACACCGCCATGCACGGGCTCGTCGGCGCCGCGCATGTCGACCATCTGCATCCGGACTCCGGCATCGCGCTGGCCACCGCGGCCGACGGCGAGGCACTCACCAAGGAATGCTTCGGCGACCGCGTGGCGTGGGTGGACTGGCGGCGGCCGGGATTCCAGCTGGGACTGGACATCGCCGCGGTGCACGCCGCGGATCCGCGGAAGATCGGCGTGATCCTCGGCGGGCACGGCATCACCGCGTGGGGCGCGACTTCCGAAGAGTGCCACCGGAATTCGCTGGAGATCATCCGCACGGCCGAGAAGTTCCTCGCCGAACGCGGGAACGCCGAGCCGTTCGGGGCGATCGTGCCGGGCTTCGAACCGCTGCCCGAGGCCGAGCGCCATACGCGGGCGGCGGCGCTCGCACCGGTGATCCGCGGGCTCGCCTCGACGGATCTGCGCCAGGTCGGGCACTACACCGACAGCGACGCGGTGCTCGACTTCCTGGCACGGGAGAAGCTCGCGCCGCTCGCGGCGCTGGGCACCTCCTGCCCGGACCACTTCCTGCGCACGAAGGTCCGGCCGCTCGTGCTCGACCTGCCCGCGACCGCTCCGCTCGACGACGTCGTCACGCGGCTGAAGGAACTCCACGAGGCCTACCGCGCGGACTACCGCGCCTACTACGAGCGGCACGCGTCCCAGGACAGCCCGCCCCTGCGCGGCGCCGATCCGGCGATCGTGCTCGTCCCCGGCGTCGGCATGTTCTCCTACGGCAAGGACAAGCAGACCGCGCGGGTCGCGGGGGAGTTCTACGTCAACGCGATCACCGTGATGCGCGGCGCCGAATCGGTGTCCTCCTACGCGCCGATCCCGGAGAGCGAGAAGTTCCGGATCGAGTACTGGGCACTGGAAGAGGCGAAGTTGCGGCGGATGCCGGAGCCGAAACCCCTCGCGGGGCGGATCGCGCTGGTGACGGGTGCCGGTTCGGGGATCGGCAAGGCCATCGCCGAGCGGCTCGCGGCCGAGGGCGCCTGCGTGTGCATCGCCGACCTCGACGCGGAGGCGGCGGCAAGGGTGGCCACGGGCATCGGCGGCACCGACCAGGCCGTCGCGGTGACCGCGGACGTCACCGACGCCGCCGCCGTCCAGTCCGCCGTGGACGCCACCGTGCTCGCCTTCGGCGGTATCGACCTCGTCGTCAACAACGCGGGCCTGTCGATCTCCAAACCGTTGCTGGAGACCACCGAACGGGACTGGGACCTGCAGCACGACGTCATGGCGAAGGGGTCCTTCCTGGTCTCACGGGCCGCCGCGCGGGCGATGGTCACGCAGGGGATCGGCGGTGACATCGTCTACATCTCGTCGAAGAACTCGGTGTTCGCCGGTCCGGACAACGTGGCCTACGGTGCGGCGAAGGCGGACCAGGCGCACCAGGTCCGTCTTCTCGCCGCCGAGCTGGGCGGGCACGGTATCCGCGTCAACGGCGTCAATCCGGACGGGGTCGTCCGTGGTTCGGGCATCTTCGCCGGTGGCTGGGGCGCGCAGCGGGCCGCGGTGTACGGCGTGCCGGAAGAGGATCTCGGCGCGTTCTACGCCCAGCGCACGATCCTCAAACGCGAGGTGCTGCCCGAGCACGTGGCCGCGGCGGTGTTCGCGCTCACCGGCGGCGACCTGACCCACACCACCGGGTTGCACGTGCCCGTCGACGCGGGTGTGGCGGCCGCGTTCCTTCGCTGAGACGGGAGAAGGCGGTGTCGGTGCTGCGGGTGGCGGCCGTCGACCTCGGCGCGTCCAGCGGACGGGTGATGGCCGGGTCGGCCGGGCCGGGACACCTCACTCTCCAGGAGGCGCACCGGTTCCCGAACGGCCCCGTCCGGGCGGGCGCGACGCTGTACTGGGACGTGCTGGGCATCCATCGCGAGATGCTGCACGGCATCCAGGCGGTGCACGCCGGTGGCGGGCTGTCCGGGATCGGGATCGATTCGTGGGCGGTGGACTACGGATTGCTCGACGGCTCGGGCAGGCTGCTGGGCAATCCGGTGCACTACCGGGACAGCCGCACCGACGGGGTGCCGGACCGGGTCGTGAAGACGATCCCCGCGCGGGAACTCTACGACGTCACCGGAGTGCAGCAACTGCCGTTCAACACGCTCTACCAGCTGGTGTCCGAAGTGGACAGACTGGCGTCGGCGGAGACGATGCTGCTGATCCCCGACCTGCTCGGCTACTGGCTGACCGGGAAGGCCGGCGCGGAACGGACCAATGCCTCGACGACCCAGCTCTACGACGTCCGCGCGCGGACCTGGGCGGTGGGCCTCGCCGCCAGGGCCGGGATCCCGCCGCGCCTGCTGCCCCCGCTCCGGGAGCCGGGGGAGCGGATCGGCACCCTGCTGCCAGAGCCGGCCGACGACTTCGCGCTGCCCCCGGTGCCCGTGGTCGCCGTCGGGTCCCACGACACGGCGTCGGCCGTGGTCGCCGTGCCCGCCGAACCCGGCGCGCACTTCGCCTACATCTCGTCGGGCACCTGGTCGCTCGTCGGTCTCGAACTCGACGCCCCCGAACTCGGGGACGCCGCGTTCGCCGCGAACTTCACCAACGAAACCGGCGTCGACGGCAGGATCCGCTTCCTGCGCAACGTGATGGGCCTCTGGATGCTGACCGAAACGCTCCGGACCTGGGCCGCGCGCGGCGAGCGCGCCGACCTGGCCGAAGTGCTCGCGGAGGCGGCCGAAGCACCGCCGCTGGCCGCGGTGGTGGACGTCAACGCGGCCACGTTCCTTCCGCCGGGGGACATGCCGTCCCGGATCGCGCGGGCCTGCCGGGAGACCGGGCAGCGGCCGCCGTCCACCCGTGGCGAGATCGTCCGGTGCATTGTGGACAGTCTCGCGCTGGCCTACCGCCGCACGGTCCGCCGAGCCGCGGAACTGACGGGCCGGACGGTCGACGTCGTCCACGTCGTCGGCGGCGGAGCGCGCAACGAACTGCTGTGCCGGCTGACCGCGGACGCGTGCGGCGTGCCGGTGCTGGCCGGTCCGGTCGAGGCCGCCGCCCTGGGCAACGTGCTCGTGCAGGCCCGGACCCTGGGCGAGGACCTGCCGGACCTGACCGCGATGCGGGCGCTGGTCCGGCGGACGCATCCGCCGCGGCGGTATCCGCCCTCAGACCGGGGCGCCGACTGGGACGCCGCCGACGCCCGCCTGAGGCGGTAAGAGGCATTCAGGTACTCGCGGCGACGGGATCTCGGGCACCCCGCCGTCGAGGAGTCCGTTCGAGGAGGTCTTTGGTCCCGCCGGATCGGGTGCAAGGACGGCTTCGTGAAGCCGTCAGCAGGAGTTGGCTGGAATCACGGAGAAGCACTATTCAATGACCTTCCCCGGGAGGAGCGGTGATGACCGAGAAGACTCGGGCCGGTGACCAGTACCCGCGAGCCGGCGAACCCCTGAGGCGATCATGACCGCCGACCTCGGACGGAGAGCGGAGATCCCGGCAGAGGCCACGCCCTTGCTGCGCGTCCGGGGTCTCGTCAAGAAGTTCGGGCCGTTGCAGGCCCTGGCCGGAGTCGACCTCGACCTCCCGGCAGGCGAGGTCACCGCGCTCGTCGGCGACAACGGAGCAGGCAAGTCCGTGCTGATCAAATGTGTCGCGGGCATTCACGTCCCGGACGCCGGTGAGCTCTGGTGGCAGGGCGAGCCGGTGCGTATCCGTGGCCCCCGTGACGCCGCGGAACTCGGCATCGAAACCGTCTACCAGGATTTGGCTCTCTGCGACAACCTCGACATCGTGCAGAACATGTTCCTCGGACGGGAAGCCGTGCGGTTCGGGACACTCGACGAAGATCGTATGGAGGAGGCCGCGAAGAAGACGTTGCACAGCCTCGGCGTCACGACGGTGACCTCGGTTCGCCAGCCGGTCGGGTCACTGTCCGGCGGTCAGCGCCAGGCGGTCGCGATCGCCAAGGCCGTGCTGTGGCACTCCAAGCTGGTGATCATGGACGAACCGACGGCCGCCCTGGGGGTCCAGCAGACCGAAGTCGTCCTTCGCCTGGTCAGGCGCCTGGCGGAGAAGGGGTTAGGAGTGCTCATGGTGTCCCACAACCTGAACGATGTCTTCGCGGTGGCCGACCGTATAGCCGTGCTGTACCTGGGCCGGATGGCGAGCGTGCGCCGGACCGCCGAACTCACCAAGGAGTCTGTCGTCGAGCTGATGACCGCCGGCTGTCTCGAGCGGGCCGCAGTGCCGTCATGAGGTCCCGTTCGACTTCCTGAGCTCACTGTCGTCGTATTCGTCTGCCGGGTTGCGGAGTTCAGGTGACCAAAGTCCTTCGCGGGAGGGACGAACGCCGACAGCCGGTGACGCCACGCCGGCCGTAGCTTCGGGACGCCGCCGGAGGCGCCCAGACCGCGACCGGTGCGCGAACCCGGAACGACGGATGGTGATTCCCCTGCTTACCGGTATCGACAGTGAATACGAAACGCTGCACGTGTTGAGCGACTACCTGGCCGCCGTCGGCGCCGCTCTCGGTGTCGGTGAAGAGTCGTGCACAGTCGACCTCGACACGCCATTGTCCGCTTACGTCGCGATGGAGGGACGGCTTGCCCGCCATCCCGATCGCGACACCGCGCTGGTGTGGGACGAGCGGCATGGCTGGTCGTTCGCGATGGAGACACACTCCGGCGAGGACCTGCTGGTACTGGCGTACCTCGGGTGCGAGCTCGTGCCGGCCCCGGCCCGGATCGCCGCGTTCGTGGCGCGGATACACGCGCTCGGCGGCCCGGTCCCCGTTTCGACGCCTCCGGATCTGCACAGTGACCGGGACAGCCTTCTGGGTCGGGTCTCGCGTTATCGCCGAGATCGGTGGGGAAGGGCTACCGCGCAGCTGTCCCACGCGGGTCGTCAGGTCGAATCCGACCAGAACGATCTTTTCCGGACCACGGCCTGAGCCAGCGCGGCGGCCAGCGCCACGAGCAGGATCCAGAGGCCGGGTCGCAGTCCGGGCTCGTGGAACTCCAAACGCACGACATGCCGGCCCGGAGGCACGTCGACGGCGACGAGACCGGCTCCGATTTCGTGAACCACCGCGCTCGGGGCATCGGCTCCGTCGACCGTGGCGGTGTACCCCGGCCACGCGAGCCGGGCGAACACCAGACGCCCGCCGTTGTCGGGCGCCCGATAGGTGACCGTTTCGTTCTCCGCGTTCACGTCCGCCGAGTCCACCGACAAGCCTGGAGAAACCCAGGACACGCGTCCCGGGTGCGGAAGCGGATCGGAACGGACCCATACGGTGCGTACCTCGTCGGTCGCCACGACGTGCCATCCGGCCGGGGGAGGCCGGTCGGCCACGGTGGGGAGCAGGGCTCGCTGGAGAATCAGCGTGCGCACGCGCAGCGCGTCAACCAGGGGAACCGTGGTGCCGGGCACCGGGCGCCACAGCCGCTCGTAGGCGTCGGCGCAGGTGACGCCCTTGTAGTTCATGCACAGGGCCGAGTTGAGCGCGGCGAATCCGACCCCGCTGTAGCGATTGATCGTTTCCCGGCCGCGGAGAAGGCTCCCGTTGCCGAACAGCAGGTCGCCGTCGGCGTAGTCCCGCGTGCGGACGGTCTCCGGGGCGGCCAGTTGAAGGACGGTGCCTACGGCGAACGTCGTGTTCTGCCGGACCTGCGACACCGAGACCGCGGGCCTGGTGGGAGCACCCGAGTTCTCGACCGGCAGGGTGGCGGCCTGACCGGTCAGCACGATCAGCGTGCCCGCCGCGAGCGCCGCGCCGAACGCTCGCCGTCCGAATCGCCGGTGGATCAGGATCGCCCCGCCCACGAGGAGAAGGACGATGACCGTGGCGCCGAGGTGCAGCCCAAGGATTTCCGGGCTGATCGCCGTGGAGAGATAACCGCCCGCGGCGACCAGTACGACCGTCATGACGGTTCGAGCGCGTGCCCGGCTCGTGGCCAGGCCCGCCGACAACAGGATCGCGAGCAGGACGGCGAGACCGAGATAGAGGAACTCCACCATCCGGATGGGCCACCGAAACAGCCAGACATTGGACGGTGCGAGGGTCAGTGCGAGAAAGCCGAGGCTGATCGCCAGCAGCCCGCGTATCGCCGGTGTCGGACGGCGCAGCGCCCCGAAACGCAACCAGGGAAGCAGAGGCGCGGCGAACCACAGGAAATACGTGGACGGCAGGGTCTCCCGTACGGCACCGTTCCAGTTGACGATCGCGGGAAGGTAGGTGGGCGCGCTCGAGGCGAGGAGATCCCCGAGGTGCGGAACCTGGAACGCGTCGTTGGAGACCATCGCGAGATGCCGCCGGTCGGTCACCACCAGGACCTCGGCGAGGGGCAGGAACACCACCACACCGGAAGCGCCGACCAGTGTGCCGAGAACCGCCAGGTGCGCCAGCAATCGGTACCGCTTCCGTGCCAGCAGCTCGACCGTGAGGCCGAGCAGCACGATCAGCAGTCCCACCGCCGCATAGGGGTTCCCGGTCGTCATCCCGAGCGCGCCGAGCAGGAACGGGACGAACGGGTTGAGCCGTCCCCGGGTGTACCGATGCGCCGCCCACCAGAACCAGGCGACCCAGGTCAACGCCATCAGTTCGAGCGGCCATCCCGCCGCCGCGTAGTAGAGGGTGAATCCACCGGCGGGCATGCCGAGGCCGAGCACCGCCGCCGGTACCCGCCCGGCGCCGTAATCCCTGCACAGCAGGTAGACGCCCGCGGAGAGCAAGGCCAGGAACTCGATCATCACCACCGCCGAGGCGGCGGCCAGATCGTCGAACCAGGACACGACGATGTAGTTCAGCAGCTGGACGGGGTTCACCACGGAGTACTCGCCCTCGGCGGCATGGTTACCGCCGTACCATCCGGCGGGATCCATGACGGGCCAGTGTCCGGCTCGTAGTTGCTCACCCAGGTGGTGCCACAGGGGCGTGAACGATTCCGGATTGTCCCCGACGTAGTAGAAGAACGGATTCAGCCAGTAGGGGACGGAGAACAGGATGACCGCGGCGAGGCCGACTCCCAGGAGAACCATCCACTCCGGACGGTTCCGGCCGACCTCCGCTCGCGAGTCCGCCGGGGTGTCCTGCCGGTGCCCTGTTCGTTCTTCGACGTCGTTTTCGGTCGGCGTACTGGACATCGGTGTGCCGGCTCCGCTCATCAGCCGGTGATCCGGACGGCGAGCTGCTCGTTGTTCGAGGTGTAGCAGAGGTAGTCGAATTCCGTACCGCTGCGTTCGACGTACTCGCGCCACGCGCGATGCTCGTGCTTTTCCCATCCCGGATAGTTGAAGTACTCGTCGAACAAGACGATGCTGCCCGGCCTGAGCCGGGGTCCCACGTGATCCAGCACCGATTTCGTCGAGGAGTACAGATCGGCGTCCAGGTGCAGGAACGCGACCGGCCCGGGATGCTCGTCGAGAAAACCGGCGAGAGTGTCGGCGAACCAGCCGACGACGAGTTCGGCGCCGTCCACTTCGGGCGGTCGTTCCGCGGTGAACGCACCCGCCGGGATATTGGGTCGCCAGTCTTCAGGTAGTCCCTGGAACGAATCGAAACCGTAGACCTCGTGTCCGGCACGGGCATTGGCGATGACCTTCAGCGTACTGCCGCTGTAGACACCGAACTCCAGCGCCATACCGCCGGCAGGCGCGAGGTCCAGTGCGTACTGAAGGGTTTCTCGCGGATGAGGAAACGTCGTGGCGGTCGGTAAGTGCTCGCGGACGAATTCCTCCGTGGCGGAGACCGCGTTCCGCTCACCCGCCGCGTCGATGTCCCGGCGCGCCCGGAACTCGACGTCTCGCAGCGCCTGGGCGAGGCGATCCGTTTCACGGCGGACGATGGCTTCGACGTCGGTGCGCAGCTCGCGGCCGATTCGCTCGACGAGTAGCTCCGTGCGGGCATGTTGCCGCTCCGCGGTTTCGTCGACCATCCGCAAGAGCCAAGCCCGCAGTACACGGTGGATCCGGGTGAACACGAAAGACCTCCAGTGAAGTGAAGAGTGGGTCAGTCGGCGAGATCGAACAATCTGGTCCAGTTCTCACGGCCGGTGAGTTCGGGCATCGCGGCGCGGTACGACCGCCGCAGACGATCCCCGTGGCGGACCAATCGCCACAACACGCGTAATCCGCGAAACGTCAGGTGGCGCAGCAGCGCTCGATCGCGAGTGCGAACCTTGACCCCGGTCTGGGAAGGGTCGGTGGCCACCACGCTCTCGAAGAGCGACGCGTGCCACCATTGATCGTCACCGGCCTTGATCGCCGCCTGCCCACGTGACCGGCCGAGCAGATGCCAGGTCATCCGCTTGACGAGAACCAGACCAGGACGTGACGGGGTCGGTTCGGGCGGCACGATCGCCACCTCGGGTGCGCCGAACGCGGGATGCCGGACGGTTTCGGGGTACTGGGCGCGGACCTTGCGAATCGTGGCGAGTGCCTCGACGCCGCCGTCCGCCAGACAGGAGGGCCCCTTCAGAAAGTCTTCCACCGCCATGAGCAGGGTGAGGGCCAGGCCGTAGCGCATCGCGGTCAGAGCCTGGCACAGATCCGTGAACAGCCGGACCGCGGTTCCCGGCCCAGGGAGGTTCCCGTGCAGCGCACCCACGATCAGAGCGTTACGGACGCTGAAGTACCGGGGCCAGTCGTCCCAGTCCTTCCAGGAGAAGTCCGCGTGCCACACACCGGCGCCCGGCAAGGTCACCGTGGGGTGGCCGGCCGCGCGGGCACGCAGCCCGTACTCGATGTCGTCCCATTGGAAGAACACCGGCAGCGGATAACCGATCTCGGCCACCACCTGCTGCGGGATCAGGCAGGACCACCAGCCGTTGTATTCGGCGTCGACTCGCGCGTCCTGGCTGGTGGTGGTCATGTCGGCGTCGTGCACGGCGCCGGGTGTCGGCCGTCCCGCCCGCAAACCGGCCAGATCCGCGTATTCCGCCGAGACGTGCAGCCGTTCCGGGTGGAGTAGTTGCAGCATTTGCCCGCCGACGATGGTCGGCTTCGCGGTGAGCGCGGCGAAACCGGTCAAACGGCATACCGTGTCGGGTTCCAGGACGATGTCGTCGTCCATCAGCAACACCGGTGGCCGCACACCGGGCGACTCCGGGACGTCGGCACTCGCTTCGTGCAGGCCCCGGGCGAACCCGCCGGCGCCACCGAGGTTGGGTTGGCGCAGATAGCGCAACTTCGCGCCGAGCGTGGCACGCACGGGCGCGAAGGCCGTTCTGGACTCCAGCGGGTCGTCCCCCTGGTCGACGACATAGATCGTGTCCAGAGCGGCCAGGCACTCCTTGTCCGCCGAGACGGCGAGCAAGGTCTCGAGGCAGTCGTCGGCCCGGTTGAACGTGCAGATCACCAGCCGGGTCCCGCCGCCCGTGCCGGGCACTCCCACCCGCCAGCGAACATCGGCGACTGTCAGCCTGCCCGCCGCGGCGGCGAAATCGAGCCAGAGCGCCCCGCCGTCGACGAAGCGGTCGAGGGTCGCCGCGAGTTCGACCGTCCGCATGGTGTCCGCCGACACCCGCGCACTGCTGACGGCGCGCTGTTCGCCCGTGCTGTCGGAAGCCATCAGGTGCACTCGCCCGGTGCCCTGTACCTCGGCTTGGACCGTGATCCTTTCGATCCGTGTCCAGCGCTGCCAGTAGCTCGCGGGGAATCTGCCGAAAAAGGTGTTCGTGGTGACAAAGGTATGCGGTTCCAGCGTGATGCGGGCTCGGTCCGCTACGGCCGCACCTCGCTCGACGGTGTGGTACAGGCTTTCTGGTTGCAGGTCCTTCGGTGGTGTGAACAAAGTCCGTTGCACTGGCCGACGTTCCGCGGACAACGCGATCGGCGATATCCGTTCGGGTCGATCTTTCAGTGTCGTTCCCTCCCCGCTCATCTGATTGCCATCACGATGAAGACCATTTGCGCACAGGGTCGGATGCGTTCCTCGATCCGGTTCCGCGACCGCGGACCCGGACGACCGTACACGACCGGATTGCCTGCCCTGAAAAGGCATTGCCGCCACGTCGCCCGTTGCTGTGCCTGGACGATCGACTGTGGGTCATTCGGGGTAGGGCGCTGCGCGAAAAAGGGACTCAAGAATTTCCGCACGCTGAATCAAGGATTTTGCGTGGAACGGAAAATGTGATTTCCCGGTGCTCGAAGCGCGGAAATTACGTCATTGTCGGGTGAATCCTGTGGATCTCGTCGTCCGGCGTTCCCGTCGCCGGTGCGGCGGGCCGTCCGGCTACCTCCGGGGCGCGGGCCAGAGGGCGGCGTGCCATTCGCCGCGCTCGGTGAAGGCGTACCCGATCACGGTGCCGTGGTCGTTGAGCGAGACGGCTTCGCTCGGTCGCGTGCTGCCGGGAAGAGTGCCGAGGTCGGTGATCCGGCCCGCGGTGTCCCAGATGACGGCACGGTTGCCGCCGGCGCGTTGGGCGTTGCCCGCCACGGTGCCGCGACGGTTGATCGCGACCGCGTCGCTCGGCCCACCGAACGAGGACAGCGGGAACACCGTTCCCGTCCGGTCCCATTTGACGGCTTGTGATTGCCGGTCGCCACGATCGGAATTCCCGACGACGATGCCGTGGTCGTTGATGTCACCGGCCCAGCTGTTCGTCCCGCCTGGCAACGGGCTCAAGCCGGTGACCCGGCCTCGGCCGTCCCATTTGCGGGCGTGGGGCCCGGGATCGTCTCGATAGACGTTGCCCACGGCGGTCCCGTCGTTGTTGACGCGCAGGGCGTTCCCGGTGGTGTCGCCGGGCAAGAGCGCCAGGGCGATCGGACCGCCGCGGCTCCAGCGCACCGGATGAGCGTTGGCGATATCGGTGTAGGACGTGCCGACCACCGCCCCGCTGTCGCTGATGGCCGACGAATTCGCCTGAGAGTCGCTCTCGAGCGGCCCGAGATCCGTCACTCGTCCGTCCCTGTCCCATTTCACCGCCCGATGGCGCCGGTCGCCGAGCAGGACGCCGCCGATGGCGGTTCCTTCGTCGTTGACACCGACCGCCCAGCCGCCGATACCGCCTGGCAGGAGGCCCAGTTCGCGCATCCGGCCGGAAGCGTCCCAGCGGATGGCGTGGCTGTCGCCGAAGTCGGTGGTGTAGGAGAAGCCGACGACCGTGCCATGCGCGTTGATCGCGTTGGCGACGCTGCGCGTGGTGCCGGGCGACACGCCGAGATCCTCGATCCGGCCACGGGAGTTCCAGCGCACCGCGCGTGAGGCCGCGAGCGCCGTGTCGTACGAGGTTCCCGCGACCTCACCCGAATCGTTCACGCCTGAGGTCTCACTGTAGACGTGACCTGGCAAAGTGCCCAGATCGACCACGCGGTGAACGTCCTCGACGGCCGAGGCCTCCGTGGCGGTCATGCCCAGGGTGACCAGCAAGGCCAGCACCGGCATCATGCTCTTCCGGAACGGTCCGCTACCGGTGTCCGACATCGCTCCCTGCCTTCCCGTTCGGATTCAGGTCATGGAGAAGGGGCCGGGCGCCGAGCGCCGCGAAGATGCCGTATGTGGCGAGGATCCGACGTCACCGGCGGTAGTGAGCATCGCGCCTGGCCCGTCGTGCCGACAGCGGGCCAAAGTCCCGAATCCACGGGACTTTGGCCGACAGCGCCGGGAAGTTCCCTGGTGGGCAGCCGCGGGTTTCCGATGCGCCTCGCCTGGGACGATCAGCGTCTCAAGCGTGGCGCTCGCGACCTCTCATTACCCCTCGCGACACTTCAGGGCCGGGCGATGGACACCGCGGTGCCCTGTGCCGCGGCGCAGAGCGTCACGGTCCCGTCCTGGCCGAGCACGGAGAGATCACAGCGGCAGGTGGCCTGCGAACGGCCGCTGTGCAGGACTCGCGCCTGCGCCAGGAGCCTGAGGCCTTTCGCCGGCCGGAGATAGTTGATGCTGAATCCGCCGGTGAGGATGGCAGGTCCCAGCGTCGTCCCGGCCGCGAAGGTGATCGCGTTGTCCGCGGCGTAGGCGAGGACGCCGCCGTGGAGAAAACCGTTCTGCTGCAACAGGTCTTCGCGAACGTCGAGTTCCAGGGTCGTCTCGCCGTCACCGAACGAGGCCAGCCGGGTACCGAGCAGGACGCTGAACGGTTGCGACGCGAGGCCCTTCCGGGCGTCTTCGAGAGTCAAGGCGGTCATCAGAGCCATGCTTTCAGATCGGCCAGATCCACCACCGGCATCCCCCAGCGCAGCGCGGCGACCTCGAGGTCGGCGCTGCCGGCCATGGTGCCGTCGGGGTTCATGACCTCGCAGCACACGCCGACCGGAGGGAGGCCCGCGGCGACGCACAACGCGACCGTCGCCTCGGTGTGCCCGGACCGGTCGGCGAGCAGACCCGGCCGCGCGGCGAGCGGGAAGACGTGTCCGGGGCGCAGGAAGTCACCGGCCGTCGCGGCCGGATCGGCCAGCTTCCGGACGGTGGCGGCACGTTCGTCCGCGGAGACGCCGGTCCCCGTCCCGGCCGCGAGATCGACCGGGACCGACCAGGCCGTTCCCTGCCTGTCGCCCTCACCGGGCATGGGCGCGATCTCCAGTCTCCGCAGCACTTCCGGCGCGCACGGTACCGCCGGGAAGCCGCAGACCTTGGTCAGCAGGAAGGTGAACGACTCCGGGCGGAGCCGGGCGCCGGCGAAGATCACGTCGCCTTCGCCCTCGGTCTCCGGGTCCCAGACGATGACGCCGCCACCCGCGGCGAGCTGCCGCAGGACCTTCTCCACGCCGACGCGTCCGCCGACGTGCCCGGCCCAGGGCAGCCTGGGCAAGGCCCGGTCCAGTGCCGACGGATGTGCCTTCTCCACCAAGCGGCTGACCAGGTCGAGTTCCAGGTTGACCCGGTCACCGGACTTCAGTTCGCCGAGCGTGGTGGCCGAGCGGGTCATCGGGAGCAGCACGACCGAGATCCGGTCGCGTAGCACCTCGGCGATGGTCACGCTGACCCCGTCGAGCGCGATCGGGGTCTTCGCGAGCAGCCTGTCCAGCAGGCGCTCCGGCGGCCGGATCCAGATCCGGCGGGCACCGCCTTCGTCATCGATCCGCACCACCTTGCCGACCGCGTCGACATATCCCTGGACGAGGTGGCCGTCCAGCGGGTCACCGACGTTGAGGGGCGTCTCGACGTTGACGGAATCCCCTGCCGCGAGCGTGTCGAACGTCGACCGGCGGCGGGTCTCCGCGGAGAGCACAGCCTCCAGAACGCCGTCCTCCGGTCGCACGGTGAGCCGCACTCCGTTGACACACACCGAACCGCCGTCGCCGACGCGGTCCGCGCACTTCGGCGCACGTACCCGCAGCACGTCGCCCTTGATCTCTTCGATGGAACCCAGCTCGCCGATCCGGCCAGTGAACATGAATCATCACCCCGTTTTGACGCCGTACCCCCGGCAAAGCCCGGCGCGCGCCGGACGTGGGGGACGCGGGGTCTCACCGCTTGGCCCCGGAATCGCACCGGGTCGTTCCGCCCCCTCGGCGGAACCGGCCGGCTATACGGCCACACCGTGGAATCGCACCACGAGCCGATCATATCCATCCTGTCGATCGGTTTCGAGGGGCGGATCCGCGACTTGATAGCTCCATGACGACGATCAAGGCGGGCGGGGCCACTGCCGACCTGGACGCGGTCGAGGCCTTCCGCCACCGGTGGGAGCAGGCGTGGAACGGGCACGACGGCGACGCGGTCGCGGCGATGTGCGCGGACGACCTCGTCTACGACGAACCGGCGCCCGCACGGGCCGCCGCGTCGAATTCCACGGTGACGACCGGCTGGAACTGGGTGAGGACGGGCTGATCCGCGCCTGTCGCTGCCTGTATGACGACAAGTTCGTCGAAGGCCATCCGCGCGGCCGACGCCGAGTTCGCCGCGAACGGGCTGGCGGGTACGCGCCTGGAGGCGATCTCCACGGCACTCGGACTGCCCGAACAGCGCGCGGATCTGGCCTGGAGCACAGGGATTCTCGACCTCGCCGATCCGCCGCCCGCGGCCGGCTGAGCGATGCGACAAGGAAGAACGGGAGAACGGGTCTTGGTCACCGAGCGGGCCGCCGAGGTCAACGGGATCACGATGCACTTCGTGGAGCAGGGCGCGCACGACGTTCCGGAGACTGCTCGGCGCCTCCTCCGCCGGGGCCCCGGTCGTCCGGGACGGTGAGGGCTTCTTGGACCGCTTCACCGACGTCGACCGGCTGCCGGACTGGCTGGACGACGGGGATATCACCCGCGCGTTCACCGATCCCGGGAATATCACCAAGGCCGCGACGGACGTGCGCAACGAGGCATTGCTCGGTTTCTTCAAGCAGTTGTGACCCTGCATCCCTTGAGCGCCGACGGAACGGAAAACGCGGTCGCCGAGCGGTGCCGGCTTCGAAATCGATCGCGATCGACAGGTCGAAACGGAATCGCTCACCGACAGTGATGTGCGTTGTCGTGCATTCTTCGGTAAAATGCCGACCTCGCCACCGAAGCGGGTATTCGTCACGCGTCCTTCCAAGATCACCTCATGACATCCCTCATGCCCGCAAGAGGAAAGTTCCGCATTTCCCGGAAAACCGGCGTGACGCCGGGGGTTCACGCGGCCCGGTAAGCGGAGCGGCGACTCTTGCTCACCCTGGTCGGATCGGCAATGCTTGCGTTGGGGGTCACGGATCAGAGCCTGCCACTTCGACTCAGTGGAGGAGTGCCGGTCGGGTGTGCGGGCGTCTCTCCCGGCTTGACGGCAACAGCGGGGGACGCGGGACCGGGCCTGGGACGGTGTCGGACGTCATGGGGGATTCATGATCGACATGAGTGCACGGTTGTTTCGGCCGGTAGTGGCGCATGAGGAAATCGTGACAATTCCGATTTTGTCTCTGCGTCCCGGTGAATCACCAAGACTGAGAGGTGAGGACAAGAGACATGTCGCGCGGCTCGCGGAAACGGATTCACCGCTGCCGCCCATCCTGGTCGACCGGCGGACGATGCGCGTCATCGACGGGATGCACCGGTTGATGGCCGCCTCGATGCGAGGCCAGGACACGATCGATGTCGAGTTCTTCGACGGCGATCCCGAAGAAGGATTCCTGAGGGCCGTTCAGGCTAACGTGACCCACGGTTTCCCGCTGTCCCAAGCGGATCGGCGGGCCGCCGCGATCCGGATCGTCGCTTCCCATCCACGCCTGTCGGACCGGACCATCGCGGAGATCACGGGCCTCGGCGCCCGGACCGTCGCGTCGATCCGGCGATCCAGCGACGCCGTCCCGGAGACGACGACCCGGATCGGCCGGGATGGCAAGGTGCGCCCGGTCGATCACGGCGAAGGACGACGGCGCACCGCCGAATTCCTTGCCCGGAACCCGAAAGCGTCGTTGCGGGAGGTCGCCAGGGCCGCCGGTGTCTCCCCGGGCACGGTCCGGGATGTCCGCAAGCGGCTCGAACGCGGTGAAGAGGCCGTGTCGCCCGAGCCTCGGCAAGGCGGCACGATCGAGCGGGCGAAGAAGGAGGCCGCGCGACTCGAGTCCGCGGAGCGAGAGCCCGACGCGGTGGCCGAGGGGAGCTTCGACGCGGATCGCGAGGCGGCGCGGTACGCACTGGAGAAACTGTTGCGGGATCCCTCTCTGCGGCACAACGAACAGGGCAGGCGACTCCTGCGGCTCATCCAGCACACCGCCGCCGAGGCCAAAGACTGGCTCGGTGCCACCGAGACCGTGCCGCCCCACTGCCTGGCGATGATCACCAGTCTCGCCCGCCATTTCTCGGAGATCTGGCTCTCCCTCGCGGAGGAACTGGACGATCGCGCGGCGATCGCCGACCCCTGGGGAGTCCGTCCGGTGGACGACACGAAGTAACCGGTCCCGGCGGCCCGGGTCTCGCGGCCGCCGGGCACCGTTCGCCATGGGTGCGTCCCCGCGCGGCCCGGCCTGACCCTCCGTCCCGCGCGAAGAAAATCGACGAACGCCGCATCGCGTTCGCTTTCCGGCTATTCCGCCGCCTTTCTGTGTATTCGTGTTCAACTGCGCGAAAGGCGGCAGTTGAACACGGTGGCCACACATCACTCCGCTGGGGCATGGTGCGTAATCGCCTGCCTGAGTGCAGTGCAAGTCGAATACTAAGGAGCTGGACATTGCGGTTCGCGCTGGGGCACGACGATCTGCATTCGACCGAAGAAGTGGAAATCCGTTCGCTCTCCGTCGGCGATTCTCCGCGAATCGGCGGCGAGAGCCTGGAACACGTGGAAGCACTGGTCGCCGCCAATGTGCCGCTGCCACCGATCGTGGTGCACCGGCCCTCGATGCGGGTCATCGACGGCGTGCACCGCCTCCGCGCCGCGATGCTGGCCGGCCGCGGGACCATCACGGCGCGGTTCTTCGACGGCACGGAGGAAGACGCCTTCATCCTGGCGGTGGAGTCCAATATCGCGCACGGCCTGCCGCTGTCGGCCGCCGATCGCAGGCAGGCGGCGGAGCGCATCATCGCCACTCACAGCCGGTGGTCCGACCGGATGATCGCGTCGGTGGTCGGGATGTCCGCCAAGACGGTCGCCGACATCCGCCGCGGCACCGAAATCGGTGCGGCGGGGGAATTCGCCCGTATCGGCCGCGACGGCCGGGTCCGGTCCATCGACGTGAGCGCGGGCCGCAGACTGGCCCACGAGATGATCGTCGGGGATCCCAGCCTGTCGTTGCGCCAGGTCGCCCGCGCGGCGGGGATCTCGGCGGAGACCGTGCGGGACGTCAAGAACCGGATGCTGCGCGGGGAGGACCCGGTCCCGCGGAAACGGCAGGCGAAACCCGGGGGATGGGGTGACGACGACCGCCCCACTGAGCGCGTCGTCACCCGGTGCGAGGTGAAGCCGCCCCCGGCCACCGTCGTGGCGCGGCTGCGCGAGGACCCCGCGCTGCGGCTCAACGAGAACGGGCGGGAACTCCTGCGGCTGCTGAACATCCACCTGGTCCGTTCCGAGGATTGGAACAGGATCATCGACAGCGTGCCGCCGCACAGCACGGAAACGATCGCCGAACTGGCGCGTTATTGTGCCGAAAAATGGACGGAGATCGCGTTCCGTATCGAACACAAAGGATCGAAATCGGCCTAGTGGCCATTTGTCGAAAACTATTTTCGGAGGTTGTCAAGTGGAAATCGGATCAGTCGACCACGTCGAGTTGTTCGTGGCGGACGCGGAAGGGACGGCGGCGAGGCTGTGCGACTCCTTCGGGTTCGCGCTCGCCGGCCGGGGCGGTGAGCACACCGGCCTGCGCGGTTGCGAGTCGGTGCTCCTGCGGCAGAACGACATCGCGCTCCTGCTGACGACGGCCACCAGCCCGGACCACCGCGCGGCCGAATACCTGCGGCACCACGGCGACGGTGTCGGCGTGATCGGCATCGGGGTCGGCGACGCGCACGCCGCGTTCGGCGAGGCGGTGGAGCGCGGGGCCGTACCCGTGGCCCCGCCCGAGGAGTTCGGCCCGGCGGGCGCGCGGGTCACCTACGCGTCCGTGCTCGGGCTCGGCGACATCGAGCACCGCTTCGTCTCCCGGGAAAGGCCAGGAGGCCCGTTCGCGCCCGCCATCGAGGAGACCGGCTCCGCCGCGTCCGGCGGCCTGCTGAAGCGGGTCGACCACTTCGCGGTGTGCGTCCCCGCCGGTGAACTGGACGAGACCGTCCGGCGCTACCAGGACATCTTCGGTCTCACCAAAACGTTCGAGGAGCGGATCGTCGTCGGTTCGCAGGCGATGGACTCCAAGGTCGTCCAGAGCCGGTCCGAGATGCTCACCTTCACCGTCATCCAGCCCGACGTCACACGCGCACCCGGGCAGATCGACACCTTCGTGAAGTCCCACGGCGGGGCCGGTGTGCAGCACGTCGCCTTCCTCACCGGTGACATCAGGACCGCGGTGCGCACCAGTGCCGAGCGCGGCGTGCGGTTCCTCTCCACACCGCTGAGCTACTACGAGGCACTGCCCGGCAGGCTCGGCGAGATCGGCGTCCCGGTGGACGAACTCAGCGCGCTCGACATCCTCGCCGATCGCGACCACACGGGCGTCATGTTCCAGATCTTCACCGAGTCCACGCATCCGCGGCGGACCCTCTTCTACGAGCTGATCGAGCGCCGGGGAGCGCGGACGTTCGGCAGCAACAACATCCACGCCCTGTACGAGGCCGTCGAACGCCAGCAGGCGGCCGACACGGCCGCCCGGAACGGCTGACGCGTCCGGTGTGCCGAGGGGAACGGGAGCCGTCATGGAGTTGACGCTGGGGGAGTTCGCACGGCGGGCCAGGGAACGGCTGGACCCGCCGGTCTGGGACTTCCTCGAAGGCGGTGCGGGGGAGGAGCGGACGCTGGCGGCGAACACGGCCGCGTTCGACCGGATCCGGCTGCGGCCGTCGGTGCTGCGGGGAGCGGGGCGCCCGGAGACCGGCGTCAAGATCCTGGGCCGGACCTGGGACGCTCCGGTGGCGGTCGCGCCGGTCGCGTTCCACACGCTCGTGCACCCCGAGGGTGAGCTGGCCACCGTCCGCGGGATCGGGGCCGCCGCGAAGGTCCCCGTGGTGGTCAGCACCTTCGCGGGCCGCACTTTCGAGGAACTGGCGGCCGGGACCGCCGTGCCGCTCTGGCTCCAGGTCTACTGCCTGCGGGATCGCGCGCTCACCCGGCACCTCATCGAACGCGCCGAGCGCGCGGGGTTCGAGGCGCTGGTCCTGACCGTGGACACGCCCCGCCTCGGCCGCCGTCTGCGGGATCTGCGCAACGACTTCCGGCTGCCGCCGGGGGTGACTCCCGCCAACCTGGAAGGAAACGGCTTCTCCTCACCGTCGGCACACTCGCGCGCGGCGTTCGACCCCGACCTGGACTGGTCGGTGGTGGACTGGCTGCGTTCGGTCTCGGCCTTGCCGATCCTGCTCAAGGGGATTCTCACCGGGGCCGACGCGCGGCGCGCGGCCGAGGCCGGGGTGGACGGCATCGTGGTGTCCAACCACGGAGGCCGTCAGCTCGACGGCGTCCCGGGAACACTCGACGTGCTCCCCGAGGTCGCGGCGGCCCTCGGCGGGCGGGTCCCGATCCTGCTGGACGGCGGGGTGCGGCGGGGCCGGGATGTGCTGGCGGCGCTCGCGCTGGGTGCCGACGCCGTCCTGGTCGGCCGCCCCGTGCTGCACGGCCTCGCGGCCGGGGGAGCCGACGGCGTGCGGGACGTCTTCACCGTTCTCCTCGACGAACTGACCGACGCGATGGCGCAGACCGGCCTGCGGACCCTGGCCGAGGTGGGCCCCGAGCTCGTCGGGCAGGCGCCGGTGCGGCGCCGCACGCCCGTGCGTGAGCTGCGCCTGACGGATCTTCACGCGAGTGTCGCCGATCCCGGTATGGACACGATGAACTTCCTGAACGAGGTGACGGCGCGCTACCCGGACGCGGTGTCGTTCGCGCCGGGGCGGCCGTACGCCGGGTTCTTCGACACCGAGCAGCTTTTCGGCTACGTGCGCCGCTACCTGGACCATCTGGCCGACCGGGGCCATTCGCCGGACCAGGTGCGGGAAGCGGTGTTCCAGTACGGGCCCGCCGCCGGGCTGATCCGGGAGCTGATCGCCGATTCCCTGCGGGCGGACGAGGACATCGAAGTGCCGCCGGAGTCGATCGTGGTCACGGTCGGCTGTCAGGAGGCCATGTTCCTCACGGTGCGCGCGCTGATCTCGGGGCCGGACGACGTGCTGCTGGTCGCCAGTCCCTGTTATGTGGGGATCACGGGCGCCGCCAAGCTGCTGGACGCCGAGGTGGTCGCCGTCGAGGAGGACGATGACGGCCTGTCGTGCGACGCGCTCGAAGCCGCTGTCGAAGCGGTGCTGGCGCGGGGCAAACGTCCTCGTGCCGTGTACGTGGTCCCGGACCATTCGAACCCCTCCGGCGTCACCATGCCGCTCGAAGCCAGGCGGGCGCTGCTCGACCTGGCCGGGCGGCTCGGCCTGCTCGTCCTGGAGGACAGCCCGTACCGGCGGGTCAGCCCGGGGCCGCAGATCCCGGCCCTCAAGGCGCTCGACCGGACGCGGCAGGTGATCCACCTGGGTTCCTACGCCAAGACCGTGTTCCCCGGCGCGCGCGTCGGCTTCGTGGTCGCGGACCAGCCGGTGCTCGCGCCGGACGGCGGCACCGGGCTGCTCGCGGCCGAACTGGCCAAGATCAAGAGCATGATCACCGTGAACACCTCGCCGCTGAGCCAGGCGGCGGTGGCGGGCGCGCTGCTCGAATCCGGTGGCCGCGTTTCGGAGTTCACCACCGAGACGTCCGCGTACTACGGCGAGGCCATGCGGCGCACGCTGGAATGCCTGGAGCACGAGTTCCCGGCCGGGCTCAGGGCGCGGCTGGGAGTGAGCTGGAACGCGCCCGGCGGGGGCTTCTTCCTGACCCTGCGGGTGCCTTTTCCCGCCGACAACGCCGCGCTGACCCGGTCCGCGCAGGACTTCGGGGTGATCTGGACGCCGATGTCGTACTTCTACCCGCAGGGCGGCGGCCGGACCACGATCAGGCTTTCGACCAGCTACCTGACGCACGCGGACATCGAGAAGGGCGTCGCCCGGCTGCGTGGCTTCGTGGAGTCGGAAGCGGGCCTGGGCCGCGGTGCGGACCGCCGCAAGTAGTCGACTAATTGCGACAGCACGCTCGCGACCACGTCGCTGGTGCCACCCGCGACCTGGTGCCGGGCGTGAGGGGGGCTGAAGGGGCCCTTCGCCTCATCTGACGCGGCGAAGGGCGCTTTCCCCGCATCGCATGCGGGGAAAGCGCCCTTCAGCACACGGTGGTCGTCACGGGAGCAGCATGATCACGGACTCCGCGTTGCGTTCGACCGCGGCCCGGCTGTACAGCAACGGGAAGTAGTCTCCCGTCCGCCAGCGCTCCAGCAGATCGCGGTAGTGCGGCCCGGTCGTGTCGCCGGACTGACCGGGGGCGCTGACCGCCTTGGACTCGTCCCAGCGCCCGACGTCGAGCGCCATTTTGAACGAGGCGCCCACGCCCTGCCCGTAGGTGGACGGGTCGTACTTCGAAACGTCCACTGTGTACGCGGAGCCACCGCGCTCCACCGGGCCGACGTGCCGTCCGGTGGTGCTCAGGAATTCGGTGTGCTGCAAGGCACCCCAGCGCCATTTGCCCGGATCCGCACCGAGTTTCCCGCGCACGTCGGCGTAGGCGGCGCCGAGCGTGGTCAGCAGCAGCCGGTCCCTGGCCGCCTCCCCGCCGGGCCCGAACCACTGGCCGGGATGTTCGAGCGCGTCGAGCATCAGGCCGACGTTTCCGCCGGGGATCGCCGCGAGTGACGCCGCTTCCTCGTTCAGGAACACGCGGAGGAACGCCGGGACGAGGTGGTTGGTGAACCAGGGTTCGTAGAGCGCGGTGGCCGCGGAATCGACGTGTGCGACGCCGTCGTACCCGCGGAGCAGGTTCAGCGCCCGCTCGGTGTCGGGATCGGTGCTCCGCAGCCCGGCCAGCAGCGGCACCAGACGGCGGGCCGGCAGCGACAGCTGGTCGTTCTGCAGCCGGACCGAGTCGTCGACGGACTGACGGCGGCCGGCGGAGAGCACGTCGTCGATGCGCTGCTTGCGGTACGGCGGCTCCCATTCGTAGCCCACCTGGAACGGGAAGCCCGCCGGGACGTTGTAGTCGTTGGCGGAGGCGATGAAGCCGTTCCTCGGATTGTAGGAGCGCGGCAGCGTGGCGCCGTCGTGAAAGCCGGTCCATTCGGAGCGGCCGTCGCCGGGGACCGGGAACAGGCCGTCGTGGCCGGACCGTTTCGGCGCCAGCCCGGCCGCGACCCAGCCGATGTTCCCGGCCGTATCGGCGTAGAGGACGTTCTCCGCCGGTCCGCCCCAATGCCGCAGCGCGGCGGAGAGGTCGCCGAAGTTCCGGGCCCGCAAGTAGCGCAGGGAGCCGAAATACGGTGCCGTTCCGGGTTCGGTCCAGGCCGTGCGCAGCGCGTAGGCCACGTTGCGCGCCGCGTCGATCCGCAGCACGGGACCGTGCCGGGAGTACTGCATCTCGATCCGCTGCGGCGGCCCTCCCAGGACGGGTACCTCCTCGGTGACCGTCCGGAAGGACTCCCACCCGTCGCCGTAGCGGTACCGGCCGGGATTGTCCGGGTCGAGCCGGTAGACGTACAGATCCTCCTGGTCGATGCCGAACACGGTCAGCCCGAACGCGACCGTTCCGTTGTGCCCCAGCGAAACCCCGGGCAGGAACGGCTCGCCGGCGCCGATGACGTCGAGGCCCGGTGCCGACAGATGGCTGATGTACCGCAGTGGTGGCGCGGTGAGCGCCCGGTGCGGGTCATTGGCCAGGATCGGGCGCCCGGTCAGGGTTCTTCCCGGCGACACCACCCAGCTGTTGCTGCCTTCCGCCATGCCGGAGGTGTACCCCGATTGCCCGCCGAAGGCCGCTCGACGCTCCGCCGGGGGGACCGGGTCCAGCACGTCCATCGGGATCGAACACGGGTCGATCCCGTCCGGGACGGCGGGGGTGTGGGCGGGCTGAAGCGCGTGGGCGAACTTGTCGGCCTCGACGCCGCCCGCGCAGACAAGGCGTGACCGGAGCACTTCCGACGCGGCGTTCATCGACAGCCCGTGCTTGCGGACGCG
Organism: Amycolatopsis orientalis DSM 40040 = KCTC 9412; assembly: GCF_000478275.1. GTDB lineage: Bacteria > Actinomycetota > Actinomycetes > Mycobacteriales > Pseudonocardiaceae > Amycolatopsis > Amycolatopsis orientalis. The sequence continues at coordinate 89,437 of NZ_ASJB01000042.1, read as the reverse complement.
CACCACGTCCTCCGGCCGCCACCGGCCCGGCTTGAAGCCGAACTCCGTGAACTCCGGCGGAAGGCTTTCCGGGTGCTGCTCGAGCCAGTCCAAACGGGCGTTGATGCCTTCGGTGAACCGGATCGCCGCTTGTTTCGCCTCGGGACCGTACGCCGCCCATTCGCGGTCCATGTCGCCGCGGTAGAGGAACAGCCGGGCCGCGCGATCCTGCTGCACGAACGACGGGCCGAGGATCTCCGAGAGCAGCCCGAGACCACTGCGGCGCCAGATGTCCATCTGGAACAACCGGTCGCGGGCGGCGTTGAACCCCTGTGCGAGGAAGAGGTCGTCGACGTTCCGCGCGTAGATGTGCGGCACACCCCAGTGGTCCACGACCATCCGGACCGGACGGCTCAGCCCGGGGACCTGGTAGCTCTCCGTACGCGGCTCGGCGGATATAGCCGGGGGAGCCGTGCCGGACAGGAGCGCGACGACGGCCAGGATCGTGCCCAGTCTCCGCCCGCGGCTCGTCATCGGCCCGGATCCGGTTCGCACCAGGACATGCCGTCGGGTGTGGCGACGAGTCCGCCGTCGAAGACCGGGGTGATCTCGCCCGCTTCGTCGCCGAGCTGGGCCCTGGTCTGCACCTGCGATCCCTCCTGCATCGCCTGGCGCACCACCGAGGACCGGAACAACGGCGCCATGTTCTCCTCGCGGGCTTCGACCAGCGTGTCGACGGCGTCGGCGAACTCCGCCGAGCGCTGCTTGAGCCGCAGGACCCCCGATTCGGTGTCGGTGAGGTCGAATTCGGTGCTGGACATCCCCGCGACGAGTTCGACGAACGACTCCAGCTCGGTGTTGCTGCTCTTGGTCACCTTCTTCGCCGACCAGAAGTACGAGTTCTCGTCGATGTGCATGTCGTAGAACGAGGTCAGGAACTCGTAGAAGACGCCGTACTCGCGGCGATAACGTCCCTCGAACTCGTCGAAGGCCCGTTGCTCGCCGACGCTCCCGTCCAGGACGCTGTTGAGGGAGCGGGCCGCCAGCAGCGCGCTGTAGGTGGCCAGATGCACCCCGGACGAGAACACGGGGTCCACGAAGCAGGCCGCGTCACCGACGAGGACCATGCCCGGCCGCCAGAACTTCGTCTGGTGGTAGGAATAATCCTTGCGTACCCGCAACTGCCCGTACTGGCCGGTGGTGACCCGGGTCGCTCCGTCGAGGTATTCGCGGATGAGCGGACATTCGCCGATGAGGTTCCGCATCGCGGCCTCCGGGTCGCCCTGGATCTTCGCCGCGTCCTCCCGGCGGACGACCGCGCCGACGCTGGTCAGCTTGTCACTGAGCGGGATGTACCAGAACCACCCGTGGCTGAAGGCGACGCAGAGGATGTTGCCGGAGTTCGGTGCCGGCAGGCGTTTGCCGTTCTCGAAATACCCGAACAGGGCCAGGCTGCGGAAGAAGTCGGAGTATTTCCGCGAACCGCCGACCCGTTTGTGAATGCGGCTGGTGTTGCCGGAGGCGTCCACGACGTAGCGGGCCGACACTTCGTGCTCGGTGCCGTCCGGATCGGTATAACGCAATCCGCGTACGCGACCGTCTTCGCTTTCCAGGACGTCGGTCACCGTGCGGTTCTGGCGGACGTCGACACCTTTGCGGGCGGAATTGTCGAGCAGGATCTTGTCGAATTTGCTCCGCTCGACCTGATAGGCGAACGACGTCGGTCCCGCGACCTTGGGCGAGACGGAGAACGCGAAGTTCCACGGCGTCGGATTGGCTCCCCATCGGAAAGTGCCGCCGCGTTTACGGAGGAAGCCCGCTTCGGCGATTTCGTCGTCGACACCGAGCAGATGGCAGATGCCGTGGATGGTGGACGGCAGCAGCGATTCGCCGATCTGGTAGCGGGGGAACGTCTCCTTTTCCAGTAGCAGGACGCGATGCCCCCGCATGGCCACCAGTGACGCGAGCGTCGAACCGGCGGGGCCGCCGCCGACGACCGCCACGTCGAATTCCTCGTTTCGTGCCGTACTCATTCGGCCTCCTGGAACGCGTTACCGGTGTCTTTGTTTCCCGGCTCAGGGTTCCACAAGAAATGCCCCGTACCCACCTTGGACAGTTCCCGGAAACGGACAGCGGGTCGTGAGTGGTAAGTGTCGTTCTAACGACACTTACCACTCACGACCCGCGGTATCAGCTCACCGGGCGCCGGATGCGGACGAGGCTGAGTGCGATGAGGCCGCCGCTGAGCGCGAGGTAGGCCACCGTCTCCAGGATCTGGAACGTCCAATAGCGACTGGCGGGCTGATAGCTGACGTCGACGTGGAGGTCGTACTTCGCGAGGCACACCGCGGCGTCGCCGAACGTCCCGCCCGCCCCGGTTTTGGGCGGGGTGTTGATGCAGGTGCCGAATTTGGTGCTGTCGAGGGTCTTGCCGTCCGGGGTGCGCAACGGGCTGATGTCGGCGATCCAGGCGTTGGGCGCGTCCGGGACGCGGATCCCGTTGATGACCGAGCCGCCGGTGATGCTGCCCAGGTTCTGCGCCTCGTTGATGGCCTCGGCGGTCATCGGCAGCGAGGCGTGCTCGGCGGGCACGAGGCTGGGCCGCACCACGTTGGCGAAGAAGAACTGGAAGGCGATGAAGCCGACGAGCGTCAGCGCCATCGCGGGCAGCGTCCGGCGCAGCAGGAGCCCGGCGAGCGTGCCCACGGTGAACGCCAGCGCGGCGTAACCGATCGGGGCGATGTAGCGCGCGCCGAAGACGAAGGTGCTGAACTGGTTCTTGACGACCTCGTCGAACGGCGCGGCGGCCCAGGTGAGCGCCGCTCCCGCCACGCCGGTGACGACCATGGCGCCGACGCCCACGACCAGCACCTTGGTGAGCAGCCAGCGTGGCCGGGTGACGCTTTGGTTCCACGCCAGGGTGTGGGTGTTCCCTTCGAGTTCCCGCGCGATCATCGGCGCGCCCCAGAAGGTCCCGATGACCGCGGGGACCAGGGCGAGACCGGCCGCGAGGAACAGCAGCGTGTTCTCGTAGGCGGAGCGGAACTGGGCCTTCGCCTGCGCGCAGTCGCCTTGGCCTCGGCAGTTCGCCTGGTAGACGTCGTAGCCTTCGCGGACGTCCGTGCCCACGTACAGCAGGTAGGCGACGATCACCGCCAGTGCCACGGCGCCCGCCAGCGCCTGGACGCGGAACTGCCGCCAGCTCAGCCAGATCATCGCTGGGTCTCCCATGCTTCGGTCCGGCCGTTGACGCCGATCTCCATGCCGGCGGCCCTGCTCATGTACGCGAGGACGAGTTCTTCGAGCGAGACCGGCTCGGGCGGGTAGGGCAGCGGGCCCGCCGCGGTGTCCATGCGGACGATCGCGTGGCTGTAGTGGCCGTTGTGTTCCGTCCGGATGACCTCGACACCGAGGGGGAGACGGTCCAGTCCGCCGCGCGGGCCGACCAGCCGGGCGTGGCCGGTCAGCAGATCGCGGACGTCGCCCGCGACCTGCACCCGCGAGTCGCACAGGACGATGAGGTAGTCGCAGACCTGCTCGATGTCGTCGAGCAGGTGCGACGACAGCACCGCGCTGGCGCCTAGCTCGATCACGAATTCCATCAGGTTACGGAGAAAACCCCTGCGGGCCAGCGGATCCAGCGCGGCGGCAGGTTCGTCGAAGATCAGCAGGTCGGGTCGTTTGGCGGCCGCGATGGTCAGCGCGAGCTGTGCGCGCTGACCACCGGACAGTTGCCCCGCCTTCTGTGCCGGATTCAGCCCGACCTGCCGGATGCGGCGTTCGGCCAGTGCCTGATCCCACCCCGGATTCATCTTCGCGCCGAGTTTCAGGTGCTCCGCCACGGTGAACGACCCGTACACCGGGGTGTTCTGCGCGACGAACCCCACCTTCGCCAGATGCGCCGCGTTCGCCGCGGGACGGGCCCCCAGCACGGTCAGCGACCCCGCCGTCGGCTCGATCAGCCCGCAGGCCAGGTGCAACAGGGTCGATTTGCCCGCGCCGTTCGGGCCGACCAGGCCGATGACCCGGCCGGCGGGGACGGTGAGGTTCACCTCGGAGAGCGCCTGTTTGCCGCGGCGGCCGTACTTCTTGGCCAGGTCCGTGGCGTGGAGCACCGGAGGGGAGTCTGCGTGTGGCATGCCCTCATCCTGGGATTCGCCTGTTCCTCCCGGCATCAACCCAAAGCATGGTTTCCGCTGTCCACGGTCGCACTTTTGACCGGTTCTGCGTCGAAGTCCCGCTGCTGGGCGAACTGGGTCCGGTAAAGTTCGGCATAGAGTCCGCCGTTGGCGAGCAGTTCCCGATGCGTGCCGCGTTCCTGGATCCGTCCCTTGTCGATCACCAGGATCTGGTCGGCGTCGTGGATGGTGGACAGCCGGTGCGCGATGACCAGCGAGGTGCGCCCGGCGAGGGCGGTCTTCAACGCCCGCTGGATGGCCGCCTCGGACTCGGAGTCCAGATGCGCTGTCGCCTCGTCCAGCACCACGATCGGCGGCGACTTGAGCAGCAGCCGGGCCAGCGCGAGCCGCTGCTTCTCCCCGCCGGACAACCGGTACCCGCGATCGCCGACCACCGTGTCCAGTCCGTCGGGCAGCTGGGCGATGGTCTGCCAGATCCGCGCGGCCTCGCATGCCTCGACGATCTCGGTCTCGGTGGCGTCCGGCCGCGCGTAGAGCAGGTTGGCGCGGATCGAGTCGTGGAACAGATGCGCGTCCTGCGTGACCACGCCGACAGCGTCCTGCAGCGAGTCCAGGGTCAGGTCCCGGACGTCGTGGCCGCCGATCCGGACCGTTCCGGAAGTCGTGTCGTAGAGCCTGGGCACCAGGTGGGTGATCGTGGTCTTGCCCGCGCCGGAGGGGCCGACGAGCGCGGTGAGCCGTCCCGCCGGGGCATGGAAGGAGACCTCGTTCAGCACCAGCGCGTTCTCCCCCTGCTCGGGCGGGCGCGCCGGCACCGCCTCCAGGGAAGCGAGGGAGACCTCTTCGGCGGCGGGGTACCGGAAGGCGACCCGGTCGAACTCGACGTGCGGCGCGGTGCCGTTCCCCTTTTCCTTGGCGGGCAGGGGATGGGCGTCCGGCCGTTCGGTGATGATCGGGTCGAGGTCCAGCACCTCGAAGACGCGGTCGAAGCTGACCAGCGCGGTGGTGATGTCCACCTGGATGGTCGTCAGCTGGTTGATGGGGCTGTAGAGCATCAGCAACAGGCCCACCAGCGCCACGAGCGTGCCGAGCTGCAGGGTGCCGTCGATGACGAACCAGCCGCCGAAGCCGTAGACCATCGCGGTCGTGACCGTGGTGAGCAGCGTGACCAGGATGAACAGCAGCCGTCCGTGCACGGCCATCGAAATGGCGATGTCCCGGACCTTCGCCGCCTTGCGGGAGAAGTCCGTGGCCTCCTCGTCCTGGCGGCCGTAGAGCTTGACCAGCATCGCGCCCGCCACGTTGAACCGTTCGGTCATCGTCGAGCCCAGCTCGGCGTCGGTCTGCATACCGGTGCGCGCCAGCCGTTCCAGCCGGGTGGCGATGATCTTCCCCGGCAGGAAGAAGATCGGGATCAGCACCAGCGCCACGAGGGTGATCGGCCACGACAGGTAGAACATCGTGCCGAGTACCAGCACCAGCGTCAGCACCGTGGACAGCGCCTGCGACAGCAGCGTCGAGATCCCTTGCTCCGCGCCGACGACGTCGGTGTTGAGCCTGCTGACCAGCGACCCGGTCCGCGTGCGGGTGAAGAACGCCAGCGGCTGCCGTTGCACATGCGTGAACACCTTGGTGCGCAGGTCGAAGATGAGGCCCTGGCCGACCCGGCCGGAGAACCAGGTCTGCGCGTAGATCGCGACGACGCTGACCAGGGTGAGCCCGACGACGGTCAGGGCCAGCGTCAGCACGACGGACATGTTCCCGGGGACGATGCCGTCGTCGATGATCCCCTTGAGGAACAACGGGGTCGACACCGTGATGACCGCCTCGATCACGGTCGCCACCATCACCACGAGCAGTGACCAGCGATAGCGCAGGGCGTAGGGGATGATGCGTTTCACCGTGCCGGGTTTGATCGGCTGCGGCTCGACGAGGCCTTCGACACGCAGCCCGATCGTGCCGAGGCTGGGGTCTTCTCCGATGGTCACGAAAGCCCTCCTCAGTTGTGGTCGCACTCAGTTGTTGGCGAAAAAGCCGGTGATCGCCGCGTTGACCGCGTCCGGGCGTTCGAGACAGCCGAGATGCCCGCAGCCGGGGATCTCCACGAGGTCGCAGCGGGGGATCGCCTCGGCGACCTCCGCGCCGAGGTGCGGCGGGGTGACGATGTCGTCGGTGAAGGTCACGACCCGGCACGGTGCCGTCACGCGGCTCAGTGCCGTGCGCCGGTCGCCGGCCAGGTCGGCCCAGGTCTGCCCGGGAGCCACGGTCCCCGTCCCGGCCATCTCGAAGACCTCCAGCCAGCTCGTCACCGTGTGGTCGTCGTCCAAAGTGGACGGTGAGAACATCTTGAAGACCGTGGTGGCGGCCTCGTACGCGGCGGGGAGCCGCACGCCGCTTTCCACCAGTGCGATCTCGGCCTCGGTCAGCGCCAGCCTGGCGGCGTCCGCGCGGGCCCTGGTGGCGATCAGCACCGCGCTCCGGACGAGGTCCGGATGGTCGATCGCCAGTTCCTGGGCGATCATCGCGCCCAAGGACATCCCGACGATCCGGCACGGTGCCAGGTCGAGTGCCGTGATGATTCCCCGGGTGTCGGCGACGAAATCCGCGAGCGAATATTTGCCGTCGGGTGCGTCGGACGGGTGAATCCCGCGATTGTCGAACACGATCGTGCCATGACCGGCGGCCCGCAGCGCGGGTGTTTGGTGCAGTGTCCAGAAATGGCCGGCGGAACCGGATCCCGCGATCAGCAGAACCGGATCGCCGCCGGCCGAACGTTCGTACGCGAGCCGGATCCCGTTCGCGGTGACGAAGTTCGCGGCGGGCCGGTCGGCGGCACCACCCATGTCATTTCCCTTCAGCCCGTTCGCCGGAGGGCGTGCGATTGCCGCGTCCGTCCCGAATCAGGAGCGGCGTCACTATGGCATCGGGCGGGTTTTCGGGTACAGGCTTCGCGAACGACCGTGATTGACAGCGGTGTCCGCGCGTCCAACTGCGGGGGCGGCGTCAGTTGGGCGTCCACGAACGCCTCGCCGATCAGTTGATGTGCCGCGTTTCCGTGGGACATATTGAGCCGCCTTGAGCCCGAGGAGGCCCGTCGTGTCCGATGCCGATCTGACCGCCACCCCCCTTACCGCCGAGAAGATCCAGCCGTGGCTCGTCGAGCGCGTGGCGCATTACGCCATGATTCCCGCCGAGGAGATCGAAGCCGATGTCCCGCTGGCTCAGTACGGGCTGGATTCGGTGTACGCCTTCGCGTTGTGCGGGGACATCGAGGACACGCTCGGCCTGCTCGTCGAGCCCATCCTGCTCTGGGACGTCGACACCGTCGCCGCGCTCACCACCCATCTCGCCGAGCTGGCCGCTGTATGAATGGTCTGGACCTCCCGTTGACGTCGGGTCAGCTCGGCGTCTGGTACTCCCAGCAACTCGCGCCGGAGAACCCGGCCTACAACATCGCCGAGTACCTGGAGATCCGCGGCGAGGTGGACACCGGGCTGCTCGTCGCGGCCGTGCGCCGGACCCTGGCGGAGGCCCAGACCTATCAGCTCCGGTTCCGGCTCGAGAACGGGACACCCCGGCAGTACCTCGACGCCTCGATGGAGCACCGGATCCACGTGGCGGATCTCAGTGCATCGCCGAATCCCTTGGTGGCGGCCGAAGAATGGATGGCGGCCGATCTGGACCAGCCGATGGATCTCTTCGCGGGCCCGCCGTCCGCCCACGCCGTGTTCCGGCTCGGGCCGGACCGGGTCGTCTGGTACCAGCGCGTGCACCACCTCGTCCTCGACGGGACGAGCCTTTCGACGTTCGCGGCCCGGGTCGCGAACGTCTACACGGCACTCGCCGACGGCCGGGAACCGGAAAACGGTGTACTGAAGCCACTTTCGATCCTGCTCGACGCCGACCTCGCCTACCGCGATTCCGCCGATTCCGCACGGGACCGGCGTTTCTGGCTCGACGCGCTGTCGGATCTACCGGATCCCACCGGGACGGACCGGACCCGGGACCTGCCGGGGCGCCCGGTCCTGTGGGCCGAGGAGATCGACGCGGACGAAGCCGCCCGGCTGAAGGCGGCGGCACGCGGGTCGCGGACGAGCTTCGCCGCGCTGGTGCTGTCCGCGGCCGCCCTGTACCGGCAGCGCACGGTGGGGGACCGCGACGTCGTCCTCGGGCTGCCGGTCAGCGGGCGGACCTCGCCACGGGAACTCGGGATCCCGGGGATGACGTCCAACGTGGTGCCGCTGCGGCTGGCGATCCCGCGCGGCGGCACCGTCGGCGCGTTCGTCCGGCAGACCTCGCGCGCGGTGTTCGACTGCCTGCGCCACCAGCGGTACCCGTACGGGAAGATCCTCGCCGACCGCGGCCTCGTCGGCCGGGGATCCTTGCGTTCCCTGAGCGTCAACGTGATGTCCCTTGGCCGTCCGCTGCGCTTCGCCGACGCCGTCGCCACCCGGGCCGGGCTGTCGAGCGGGCCTGTCGAGGATCTGGCCATCGACGTCTTCGAGCGCGCGATGGGCGGCGGTGTCCAGCTGCTCGTCGAGCTGAATCCCGCGCTGCACGACCCGGCGTCGGGACCGGAGATCGCGCGCCGATTCCGCCGGACACTGACTCGCTTGGCGGCCGCGTCGCCTGCCGAGCGCCTGGACCGGATCGACGTCCTCGGCGACGACGAGCGGCGACGTCTGCTCGTGGACTGGAACCACACCGGCACCGCGGACATCGGTGCGACGGCGCTCGACCGGTTCCAGGAACACGTCACGCGCACCCCGGACGCGGTGGCGGTGGTGTGCGGCAAGGCGGAACTCACCTATCGCGAGCTGGCCGACCGCGCGCGCCTGCTGGCCGACTCGCTCAGGGAGCGCGGCGTCGGCACCGAGTCGGTGGTCGCCGTCCGCCTGCCGCGCGGACCCGAGCTGCTCGCCGCGATCCTGGCGACCTGGCTGGCCGGGGCGGCGTATCTGCCGATCGACCCGGACCATCCCGCCGAACGCTCGGAGTTCACGCGCGCCGACAGCGGTGCCACCGTGCTGATCGGCCCCGAGGGTGTCTCTGGCCTGGAGGAATCCCGGGTGCCCGCGTCGGCCATGCTGCCCGGCCAGCTGGCGTACGTGATGTACACGTCCGGTTCGACGGGCGTGCCGAAGGGCGTCGCGGTCACCCACGAGGGGCTGGCGAACTACCTCGCGTGGGCGGTCGAGTTCTACCGGATCGGTGCCGGGGACCGGGTTCCGCTGCACTCGTCGCTCGCGTTCGACCTCACGGTGACCAGCGTGCTGGCGCCACTGGTGTGCGGCGGCACGGTGGTGATCAGCACCGAAGGCGGCCCCGAGGGACTGGCCGGCCTGATGCGGGCCGCCGGGGACGATGGGTTCGGGCTGGTGAAAGTGGTGCCGGGGCATCTGCCCCTGCTGGCCGAGATGCTGACGGCGGACGAGCGGGCGTCGGCGCGGCGGCTGGTGGTGGGCGGCGCGGCGCTCCCCGGCGCCGACGTACGGGACTGGCTGGCGGCCGCTCCGGGCACGGTCGTGGTCAACGAGTATGGGCCGACCGAGACGGTGGTCGGCTGCTGCGTGTTCGAGCTGACCGCCGGGCGACCGGTGGGCGACGCGGTACCGATCGGCAGACCGATCGCGAACACCCGGCTCTATGTGCTGGACGACGCGCTGGGCCTGGCCCCACCGGGAGTGCTGGGCGAGCTGTACGTGGCCGGAGCGGGGCTGGCGCGGGGTTACGCGGGCCGTCCGGGACTCACCGCGGAACGGTTCGTGGCCTGCCCGTTCGACGGCGCGGCGCGGCGGATGTACCGGACGGGAGACCTGGCGCGGTGGACCGCGGACGGGGTGCTGGAGTTCTTCGGCCGCGTCGACGAGCAGATCAAGATCCGCGGATACCGGGTCGAGCCCGGCGAGATCGAGGCGGTGCTGGCCCGCCATCCGGGGGTCGCGCGGGCGGTCGTGGTGGCCACCGGCGAACCGGGCGATCGCGCGCGGTTGATCGCCTACGTGGTGCCGTCGGCCGGGGCGGAGGTGGACGCGCCGGAGCTGCGCCGGTTCGCCGCGCGGGTGCTGCCGGACCACATGGTGCCCTCGGCGGTGCAGGTACTCACGGAGATCCCGTTGTCGCCCAGCGGAAAGGTGAACCGCAGGGCCTTGCCGGTGCCCGCGGTGGTGGTGTCGGACCGCGCGCCCCGCTCCCCGCGGGAGGCGATTCTCTGCCGGCTGTTCGCCGAGGTGCTCGGGCTGGCGAAGGTGGGTGTCGACGACGATTTCTTCGCGCTGGGCGGGCATTCGCTGGCCGCCACCCGGTTGATCGGCCGTATCCGGGCCACCCTCGGCCTGGAAGTGCCGATGCGGACCCTGTTCCGGGCACCCACGGTGGCGGATCTGGCCGCCGGACTGGACGGCGGTGCCGCCGCCCGCCCGCCGTTGCGGCCGGTGCCGCACCGGGAGCCTGTGCCCCTTTCCCCGGCACAGCGGCGTTTGTGGTTCCTGCACCGGATGCAGGGCCGGTCGGCGACCTACAACGCTCCGCTCGGACTGCGGATCACCGGCGCGCTGGACGCCGCGGCCTTCGAAGCGGCACTGGCCGACGTGGTCGCGAGACACGAGGCCTTGCGCACCGTGTTCCCGGAAACGGACGGTATGGCGGTCCAGCGGATCCTCGCGTCTGACGAGGCCAGGCCGCGGCTGGTGAGGCACGAGGGCGGCGGTCCGGAGCAGTGGACGTCGGCCGCCCGTCACGTGTTCGACCTGGCCACGGAACTGCCGCTGTGGGCGGAATTGTTCGCCGTGGGGCCGGACGAGCATCTGCTGGTCCTGGTCGTCCACCACATCGCGGGCGACGCCTGGTCGACGCGGCCGCTGGCGCGCGACCTCGCCGCCGCGTACGCCGCCAGGAGTCAGGGCAGGGCCCCGCGGTTGCCGGAATTGCCAGTGCGGTACGCGGACTACACGGTGTGGCAGCACGCGTTTCTGGGCCGGGAAGACGATCCGGAGAGCGTGCTCGGCCGCCAGCTGGACTACTGGCGGGACCGGCTGGCCGGACTGCCGGTGCGGCTGAGGTTGCCCACCGACCGGCCGCGCCCGGCCGTGGCGACCCAACGCGGGGACCTGCTGTCGTTCCGGCTGACGCCCGCCCTGCACCGGGATCTGATGGACCTCGCCGGTGAACGCGGGGCCACCCTGTTCATGGTGGTGCACGCGGCCTTGGCCGCGCTGCTGGCCGGACTCGGCGCGGGGGACGACATCCCGCTGGGGGCACCGGTCGCCGGCCGCCACGACGCGGCCCTGGACGACCTGGTCGGCTGTTTCGTCAACACGCTGGTGCTGCGCGCCGACGTCTCCGGCGATCCGACCTTCCACGACCTCCTCCTGCGGATCCGGGAAACCGACCTGGCCGCATACGACAACCAGGACGTCCCGTTCGAACACCTGGTGGAGGTGCTCAATCCCGAACGCTCCCCGGCACACCACCCCCTCTTCCAGGTCGGCCTGACCCTGCAGGACGCGGCGTTCGCGACCTTCGGGCTACCGGGCCTCGAAACCCGGCCGGAACCGCTCGGCACCGGCACGGCCCGGTTCGACCTGATGTTCGGCCTGGCCGACCGCTACGGGGACGACGGCGTACCCGCCGGTGTCGAAGGGACAGTGGAGTACGCCACCGATCTCTTCGACGCCGCAACGGTTCGGACGCTGGTGGACCGGCTGACCCGGCTGCTGGAGCAGGTGGCCGAGGATCCCGGACGGCGGGTGGGTGCCCTCGACCTGCTGTCTCCTGGCGAACGCCGATGGCTGCTGGACGAGATCCACGACGAGGCCCCGGAAACACCCGACGCGACGCTGCCCCAGCTTTTCGAGGCGCAGGTGGCGAGGACGCCGGACGCGATCGCTGTCACGGCGGGCGATGTCGGGTTGTCGTACGCCGAACTGGACGTGCGGGCGAATGCCTTGGCCCATCGGTTGGTGTCCCGGGGCATCGGTCCGGAGTCGGTGGTGGGTGTGGTCGCGCGGCGGTCCGCCGAGTTGGTGGTGTCGTTGCTGGGGGTGCTGAAGGCCGGGGCTGCGTATGTGCCGGTGGATCCTGATGCTCCGGCGGAGCGGAGGGCGTTCGTGTTGGCGGACGCGGCCGCGATGTGTGTGGTGACGACGGCGGACTGCGTTTCGTTGGTGTCTAAGGGTCTTCCGGTGGTGGTGACGGACGAGGCGCGGTCGGAGGTCCGTCCGGCCGTGTCGGTTGTGCCTTCTCATCCGGCGTATGTGATCTATACGTCGGGTTCGACGGGGACGCCGAAGGGTGTGGTGGTTCCGCATCGGAATGTGGTGGCGTTGTTCGCGGCAACGCGGGAATTGTTCGGTTCCGGTGAGGTGTGGTCGTGGTTCCATTCGTTCGCGTTCGATTTCTCGGTGTGGGAACTCTGGGGTGCGTTGCTGCATGGCGGACGTGTTGTGGTGGTGCCGTTCGAGGTGTCGCGGTCGCCGCGGGAGTTCGCGGAGTTGCTGGAGCGTGAACGGGTCACGATGCTGAGCCAGACACCGTCGGCGTTCTTTTCCTTGCTGGACAACGAATCCGGTATCGGTGGTTTGGGCGGACTGCGCGCGGTGGTCTTCGGCGGGGAAGCGCTGGAGCCCGCGCGGTTGAAGGAATGGTGGGCGCGGTTCGGGGATTCCGGTCCCCGGTTGGTGAACATGTACGGGATCACCGAGACCACGGTGCACGTGACGCGTTTCGATGTCGCCCGGGAGACCGAGGGAAGTGTGATCGGCCGGGGTCTCCCTGGTTTGTCGGTGTATGTGCTGGACGAAGGGTTGCGCCCGGTGCCCGCAGGTGTCGTGGGTGAGTTGTACGTGGCCGGGGTCCAGCTGGCACGGGGTTACGCGCGCCGACCGGGTCTGACGAGTGAGCGTTTCGTGGCGTGTCCCTTCGGTGCCCCGGGCGCCCGGATGTACCGCACGGGGGACAGGGCGCACCGGACCGGCGACGGTGAGCTGGTGTTCGCCGGGCGGGTGGACGACCAGGTGCAGATCCGCGGCCACCGGGTCGAGCCGGGGGAGGTCCAGGCCGTGCTCGCCGGGCATCCGGCGGTCGCCCGGGCCGTCGTGACGGCACGGGAGGACCTGCCGGGCGACCTGCGGCTGGTCGGCTACGTCGTGCCCACCCGCGAGGCCAAGGACGCCGGCACCGTCGGGGAGCTCGCCGCGAAGGTCCGCGCGCACGCCGCGGCGCGGCTCCCCGGTTACCTGTGCCCGTCGGCCGTCACGGTGCTCGACGCCTTGCCGAGTACGCCCAACGGCAAGGTCGACGTCGACGCGTTGCCCGCACCGGATTACGCGGCGGCCCGCCGGACGAGCCGGGGCCCCGTCAACGAACGCGAAGCGGCCCTGTGCGCGGCCTTCGCCGAGACCCTGGCCGTGCCCGAGGTCGGCGCGGAGGACGACTTCTTCCTGCTCGGCGGCCATTCCCTGCTCGCCACCAGGCTCGTCGCCCGGGTCCGCGCGTCACTGGGGACGGAACTGCCGATCGAGGAACTGTTCGCGACTCCCACCCCGGCCGGGCTCGCCGCCTGGCTCGCCGAGCACGGCGACCGGACCGAACGGGTCAGGCCCGCGCTGCGGCGGATGCGTCACTCGAGGAGAGGCCGATGATTCCCGCGTCGTTCGCACAACAGCGGTTGTGGTTGCAGTGGCGGATCGGAGGAGCGGGCGCCACCTACAACAGCCCGACGATCCTGCGCCTGACCGGACCGCTGGACCGGGCGGCACTGGCCGCCGCGATCCGTGACGTGATCATCCGGCACGAGGCGCTGCGCACGGTCTTCCCCGAGGTGGACGGCGAGCCGCGCCAGCGGATCGTGGAACCCGGTGAGCTGGCCTGGGAGCTGCCGGTGGTGCGCGTGACGGGAACCGAGGATCCGGCCGCACACCGAGGGATTCCGTCTTTGCGGGACCTGGAATGGGACCAGCCTGCGGAACTGCCGTCGGTCGAGCCGGGAGCCGAGCTACCCGGTGAGGAGATCGACGCGAGCGACCTGCCGGGCGCGGTGGCCCGGGTGGCGGCCCACCCGTTCGACCTGTCCGCCGAGATCCCGGTGCGGGCCTGGTTGTTCGCGTCGGCCCCGGAATCGCATGTGCTCGTGGTGGTCGTCCACCACATCGCCACCGACGGCTGGTCGGCGGGCCCGTTCGCGCAGGACCTCGCCGCCGCCTACACGGCACGGTGCGCGGGCTGGGAACCGGAGTGGGCGGAGCTGCCCGTGCAGTACGCCGACTACACGCTGTGGCAGCGGGAACTGCTCGGCTCGGAGAACGAGCCGGAAAGCCTGCTGTCGCGGCAGATCGGCTACTGGCGCGACGAGCTGGACGGCGTCCCCGAGGAACTGAACCTCCCCGCCGATCGCCCGCGTCCGGTGGAACCGTCCCATCGCGGGCACGCGATCGGGGTCGGCGTTCCGGCGGCGGTGCACGGCGAACTGGTCGCGCTGGCCCGCGGACGCCGCGCCACGCTGCCGATGCTGCTCCAGGCCGGGCTCGCGGTGACGCTGTCCCGGCTCGGCGCAGGGGCCGACATCCCGCTCGGAACCCCGGTCGCCGGGCGTTCCGACGAGGCCCTCGACGATCTGATCGGCTTCTTCGTCAACACTCTGGTGGTCCGGGCCGATCTGTCCGGCAAGCCGACGTTCGGCGAGGTGATCGACCGCGTGCGCGCCACCGCGGTGCGCGCCTTCGCCCACCAGGACGTGCCGTTCGAGCGGCTCGTCGAGGAACTCGCGCCCGTCCGCGCACTCGCCCGCCACCCCCTGTTCCAGGTCGTCTTGGCGCCGCTCGACGACGGCGTCGCCCCAGCGGTCCCGGGCCTGCGTGCCGAAGTGCTCTCGATCGGCCGGACGACGGCCAAATTCGATCTGGAGGTGAACCTGGGCGAGGTCTTCGACGAAACGGGTGCCCCGGCGGGAATCCGCGGTGTGGTCACCGGCTCGGCCGACCTGTTCGACGCGCGCACGGTGGCCCGGATCGCGGGCTATCTGGTGCGGGTGCTGACGGCCATGGCCGCGAACCCGGACCTGCCCGTCGATGCGGTGGAGCTCCCGGATGCCGCCGAACGCGCCCGGCTGATGGAGGAGTGGAACGCGACTGAAGTGTCCACTTCGGACATCTCGGTGCCGGAGGCGTTCGCCGGACGGGTGACGGCGGATCCGGCCGCGACGGCGGTGGCGTGGGACGGCGGTGAGTTCACCTACGGAGAACTGGACGCGCGTTCCGGCCGGCTCGCGCGGACGCTGGTGGCCGCCGGGGCGGGGCCGGACTCGCCGGTCGCGGTGCTGATGGAGCGCTCGGCCGACCTGGTGGTGGCGCTGCTGGCGATCCTCAAGGCCGGTGCCGCCTTCGTCCCGCTCGATGTGGGCTGGCCGGAAGCCCGGATGCGCGTGGTCCTCGAAGACGCGGGCGCCGGGGTGCTGGTGACGCACGAGGCGACCGCTCAGCGCGACCTCGGGATCGCGGTGGTCCGGGCGGACGCCGAGGCGGACGTTTACGCGGAGCTGCCGGACGTGATCCCGTCCGCGGCCGCGGCGTACGTGATGTACACGTCGGGGTCGACCGGGGTGCCGAAGGGTGTGGTGGCGACGCATCGGGATGTGGTGCGTCTGGCGAAAGATCGTTGCTGGGGTGCGACGTCGCGGGTGTTGTTCCACGCGCCGCACGCCTTTGACGCGTCGTCGTACGAGTTGTGGGTGCCGTTGCTGTCGGGCGGCACGGTGGTCGTTGCGCCCGTCGAGCGGATGGACGCCGCCGTACTGCGCCGCTTGATCACCGGGCACACCCTGTCGCACGCGCATGTGACGGCCGGGCTGTTCCGGGTCCTGGCTGATCGGGATCCGGAGTGTTTCGCCGGTCTGCGTGAGGTGCTGACGGGTGGTGACGTGGTTCCGGCCGGTTCGGTGCGGCGGGTGCTGGAGTCGAATCCGGGTGTGAGGGTGCGGCAGTTGTACGGGCCGACCGAGGTGACGTTGTGCGCCACGCAGCACGAGACCGGCGCTGCCGACGAGGTCGGCGGGGTGCTGCCGATCGGGCGGCCACTCGACAACACCCGCGTGTACGTGCTGGACGAAGGATTGCGGCCGGTTCCGGTCGGGGTGGCCGGTGAGCTGTACGTGGCCGGAGCCGGTGTGGCGCGGGGTTACCTGAATCGTCCTTTGTGGACGGCGGAGCGGTTCGTGGCGTGTCCGTTCGGTGGTGCGGGCGAACGGATGTACCGCACGGGTGATCTGGTCCGCTGGTCCCCGGACGGCCGTCTGGTGTTCGCCGGCCGGGCGGACGAGCAGGTCAAGATCCGCGGGTTCCGGGTCGAGCCCGCCGAAGTCGAGGCCGTGCTCGCCGGGCATCCGGCGGTCGCGCAGGCCGCGGTCGTCGTCCAGGAGGACACCTCCGGCGGGAAACGGCTGCTCGGTTACCTGGTACCCGAGGTCCGGGGCGCGGCCGTCGCCGAGGCCGCGCGCGAGTACGTGGCCGAGCGCCTGCCCGCCTACCTCGTGCCCTCGGCGCTGATCGAGCTGGAAGTCCTGCCCCTGACCGTCAACGGCAAGGTGGATCGCGCGGCACTTCCCGCCCCTGAGTACGAACCCGGCACCGGTCGCGCACCCGCCACCGTCCGCGAGGAGCTGCTGTGCCAGGCGTTCGCCGAGGTGCTGGAACTTCCCGCTGTCGGCGTCGACGATGATTTCTTCGCCCTCGGCGGCCATTCGCTGCTCGCGGTCTCGGTGGTGGAATGGCTGCGGCAGCGCGGGATCTCGGTGTCGATGCGGGCGTTGTTCGTGACGCCGACCCCGGCCTCGCTGGCGGTCGTCGCGGGGCCCGAGCCGGTGCCGGTGCCCGCGAACCTCATCCCCGAAGGCGCGACGGAACTCACGCCGGACATGCTGCCCCTGGTCGACCTGACCGGCGAAGAACTCGGCCGGATCGTGGCGACCGTGCCGGGCGGCGCGGCGAACGTGCAGGACGTCTACCCGCTGGCGCCGTTGCAGGAAGGCATCTTCTTCCACCACCTGATGGCCGACCGGCACGGTGACGACGTCTACGCGATGCCGTTCACCCTGCGGCTGGACACCCGGGACCGGCTGACCGCGCTGCTCGACGCCCTGCAGCGGGTCGTCGACCGGCACGACGTGTACCGCACGGCGATCGTCCGGGAGGGTCTGCGGGAGCCGGTCCAGGTGGTGTGGAGGCATGCCGAGCTGCCGGTCACCGAAGGCCCCCTCGACGACGGCGGGTGGATGGAGCTGGACCGGGCGCCGCTGCTGAGCGTCCGTGTCACACCCGATCCCGGCGGCGACGGCTGGCTGGCCTTGCTGCGCATGCATCACCTGATCCAGGACCACACCGCGCTGGAAGTGGTCCTGGACGAGATCAAGGCGTTCATGGAAGGACGGGCCGGGGCGCTGCCGGCTCCCGTGCCGTTCCGTGACTTCGTGGCGCAGGCCCGGCTGGGCATGTCCGCCGAGGACCACGAACGGCACTTCGCGGGCTTGCTGGGCGACGTGACCGAGACCTGCGCTCCGTACGGGTTGCTGGACGTGCACGGTGACGGCGCGGGGATCACGCGGGGCCGGGTGCCGGTGGACGACCGGCTGGCCGAGCGGATCCGGGAGGTGGCGCGGGCTCGGGGCGTGAGTCCCGCGACGCTTTTTCACGTCGCGTGGTCGCGGGTCCTGGCGTCCGTGTCCGGGCATCAGGACGTCGTGTTCGGCACGGTGTTGCTGGGCCGCGCGAGCGCGGGCGCGGACCGTGTGCCCGGGCTGTTCATGAACACGCTGCCGGTCCGGGTCAAGACCGCCGGGCTTACGGTCGGCGAGGCGTTGACCGGGATGCGTGACCAGCTCGCCGACCTGATGGTGCATGAGCACGCGCCCTTGACGCTGGCGCAGGCGGCCAGTGGCCTGTCCGGCGGCGGGCCCTTGTTCACCTCGATCTTCAACTACCGGCACCTTCGGCGGGACGTCGAACAGACGGGCACCGGCATCGAAGGCGTCGAGGCCCTGCGGGCGGAAGACCCGACGAACTACCCGCTCGACATCTCCGTGAACCAGAGTCCCCATGGGTTCGACCTCGTCGTGGAAGCGGTGGCGCCGGTCGATCCGGTGCGGGTGTGTGCGTTGCTGCATGCCTGTGTCGGGAACCTGGTCGCCGCGCTGGTGGATGCCCCGGACCGGGGGCTCTCGACGGTGTCGATCCTGGATCCCGAATTCAGCGACCTGCTTCGTGAGGTCAATGAGACCGCGGTCGCGGTGCCGGACGGCGTGGTGCCGGATTTGTTCGCC
The DNA here is from genome assembly GCF_000478275.1 of Amycolatopsis orientalis DSM 40040 = KCTC 9412. Classification (GTDB taxonomy): domain Bacteria; phylum Actinomycetota; class Actinomycetes; order Mycobacteriales; family Pseudonocardiaceae; genus Amycolatopsis; species Amycolatopsis orientalis. The sequence goes on along the minus strand of NZ_ASJB01000042.1, from coordinate 71,011 downwards.
GCGCAGGTGCTGCGTTCTCCTGATTCGGCGGCGTTGGTGGGTTCGGGTGTCGAGTTGAGTTATGCGGAGGTGGACGCTCGTGCGGATTGGTTGGCGCGTGAGCTGATTGCGGTGGGTGTGGGGCCGGAGTCGGTGGTGGCTGTGGTGCTGGAGCGTTCGCCGGATCTGGTGGTCGCGATTCTGGGGGTGTTGAAGGCCGGTGGCGCGTATCTCGCGATCGACCCGGGTCTGCCTGAGGAGCGGGTTCGGTTTCTGGTGGAGGATTCGGCGGCGGGTGTGGTGGTGGGTGGGGGGCTGAAGGGGCCTTTCGTCGCGTCGTATGCGGTGAGGGGCGCTTTCGTGGCGTGGGATGAGGTGAAAGCGTCCTTCAGCTCTCCGGTCGCCCCGGTGACGGACGTGGATCGGATTGTGCCGTTGTTGCCGGGGCATCCGGCGTATGTGGTGTATACGTCGGGGTCGACTGGGGTGCCGAAGGGTGTGGTGGTTTCTCATCGGGGTTTTGTGAATTTGTCGGTGAGTCATGGTCGTTTCGGGGTGGGTGCGGGGTCTCGGGTGGCGCAGTTCGCGTCGTCGGGGTTCGACATGTTTTGTGAGGAGTGGTTGCTGGCGTTGTTGTCGGGGGCGGCGTTGGTGATCGTGCCGCCCGAGCGGCGGCTAGGTGCCGAGTTGGCGGGGTTCCTTAGCGAGTTCGGGGTGACGCATGCGACGCTGCCGCCCGCCGCGGTGTCGACGTTGCCCGGCCTTCCCCCGGGTTTCGTGCTGGACGTGGGCGGAGAGGCGTTGCCCGCCGAGCTGGTTTCGCGGTGGGCCACCGATCACGTGATGTTCAACAGTTACGGTCCGGCCGAAACCACCGTGAACGCGGCGGTATGGCGCTGCGGAATCGACGTCGAGCCCGGTGAGGCGGTGCCGATCGGCAGGCCGATCGCCAATACCCGCGTCTACGTCCTGGATGACGCGCTGGAGCCTGTCCCGGCCGGTGTGGGCGGCGAGCTGTACGTAGCCGGAACCGGTCTGGCGCGGGGATATGTGAGCCGAGCCGGGCTGACCGGCGAACGGTTCGTGGCGTGCCCGTTCGAACCGGGCGAACGGATGTATCGCACGGGAGATCGGGTGCGGTGGACCGCCGAGGGTGAGCTGGTGTTCCTGGGGCGGACCGACGATCAGGTGAAGATCCGCGGTTTCCGGGTCGAGCCAGGAGAGATCGAAAGCGTGCTACTGACGCATCCGGACGTCGAGAATGCCGTGGTGATCGCCAGGGAAGACACACCGGGCGATGTCCGGCTGGCGGGCTATGTCGTGGGTACCGGCGTGCCGGTCGAGGAAGTGCGTGCCTTCCTGACCGAGCGGCTGCCCGCGTACCTGGTGCCGTCGGCGATCGTCGCCCTTGACGCGTTTCCCTTGACTGCCAACGCGAAACTCGATCGTAAGGCACTTCCCGCACCCGACTTCGCGGGCCTCGCCGGATCCGGTCGCGCACCCGAGACAGCGCGGGAGGAAATCCTCTGCGCCGCGTTCGCGGACGTGCTGGGCCTGGAACGAGTCGGTGTCGACGACGATTTCTTCGCGCTGGGCGGGCATTCGCTGCTCGTGGTGTCCCTGGTGGAATGGCTGCGACGCCGTGGGGTGTCGGTGTCGGTGCGGACGCTCTTCTCGAAGCCGACTCCGGCCGGACTGGCCGCGGTGGCGGGCCCGGAACCCGTGGTGGTCCCGCCGAACCTGATCCCGGACGGTGCCACCGAGCTGACACCGGAGATGCTGCCGCTGGTCGATCTGACCGACGCCGAGATCGCGCGAGTGGTCGAGGCGGTTCCCGGTGGGGCACCGAACATCCAGGACGTGTATCCGCTGGCGCCGTTGCAGGAAGGCATCTTCTTCCACCACCTGCTGGCAGGCAGCGACGGCATCGACGTCTACGTGACCCCGTCGGTGCTGCGCTTCGACTCACGAGCCCGTCTCGACTCCTTCCTCGATGCGCTGCGACAGGTCGTGAACCGCAACGACGTGTACCGCACGGCGATCGTCTGGGAAGGGCTGCGGGAACCGGTGCAGGTGGTGGTTCGCCACGCGGAACTGCCGGTCGCCGAAGAAACCGCGGCCCGGGTAAGCGCGGCGGACGGCGGGAGGCTCGACCTCGGCCGCGCTCCGCTGATGGAAGTGCGCGTCGCGGCGGACGAAGACACCGGGGACCGGCTGGCGCTGGTGCGAGTCCACCACCTCGTGCAGGACCACACGGCCTCGGACGTCCTGCTCGACGAGGTGCGGGCGTTCATGACCGGTCAGGGCGACAAGCTGCCCGCGCCGGTCCCGTTCCGCGAGTTCGTGGCGCAGGCACGGTTGGGGGTGCCGCGCGAGGACCACGAGCGGTACTTCGCCGAGCTGCTGACGGACGTCGCCGAGACGACCGCGCCGTACGGCCTCACGGACGTACTCGGCGACGGGACCACGGCCGCGGAAGGCAGGCTGGCCGTGGACGCCGGCCTGGCGGACCGCGTGTGGGAGGTGGCGCGGACCCTCGGGGTCAGCCCGGCGACGGTGTTCCACCTGGCGTGGGCCCGCGTCCTCGGGGCGGTGTCCGGCCGGGGTGACGTCGTGTTCGGGACCGTCCTCTTCGGACGGATGAACGCCGGTGCCGCCGCGGACCGGGTGTCGGGCCTGTTCATCAACACGCTCCCGGTCCGGGTGGACCTCGCCGGGCAGACCGTCAGCGCCGCGCTGACCGGACTGCGTGACCAGCTCGCCGACCTGATGGTGCACGAGCACGCACCGCTGGCACTGGCGCAGGCGGCCAGCGGCCTGTCCGGCAGCCCGCTGTTCACCTCGATCTTCAACTACCGCCACGTTCAGGACGCCGGAACGGGTGAGTCCGAAATGGACGGTTTCCAGGTTCTGTCCGTGCGGGAACACACGAACTACCCGCTCGACGTCTCGGTGGATCAGGGCGCCACCGGTTTCGATCTGGTCGTGGAGGCGGTGGCGCCGGTGGATCCGGGGCGGGTATGCGCGTTGCTGCACGCCTGTGTCGAGAACTTGGTCACCGCGCTGGTGGATGCTCCGGAGCGCAGGCTCGCGACAGTGCCGGTCGTGGATCCCGAGTTCAGTGATCTGCTGCGTGAGGTCAATGACACGGCGGTCGCGGTGCCGGACGGTGTGGTGCCGGATCTGTTCGCGGAGCAGGTCGTGCGTTCCGCGAACTCGACGGCGTTGGCCGGTGCGGGTGCCGAGCTGAGCTATGGGGAAGTCGACGCTCGGGCGAATCGGTTGGCGCGGAAACTGATCGCCGGTGGAGTGGGGCCGGAGTCGGTGGCGGCCTTGGTGCTGGACCGTTCGCCGGAGTTGATGGTCGCGGTTCTGGCGGTGCTCAAGGCGGGAGGCGCGTACCTCGCGATCGATCCCGCTCTCCCGCCGGAGCGGATCCGGTTCATGCTGGAGGATTCTTCGGCGGCGCTGGTGCTGGATTCGCCGGGGTACGTGACCGAGACCGCCGGGTTCGGCGCCGACCCGGTGACCGACGCCGATCGGGTTTCGCCTTTGTTGCCGGGACATCCGGCGTATGTCGTGTACACCTCGGGGTCGACAGGGACACCGAAGGGTGTGGTCGTCACCCACCGGGGTTGCGTGAATCTGTCGGCGAGCCACGGTCGTTTCGGCGTGGGCCCGGGATCTCGGGTGGCCCAGTTCGCGTCGTCGGGTTTCGACCTCTTCTGTGAAGAATGGCTGCTGGCGCTCCTGTCGGGGGCCGCGCTGGTGATCGTGCCGCCGGAGCGGCGGCTGGGTGCCGAGCTGGCCCGGTTTCTCGCCGAATCCGGGGTGACGCACGCGTCGCTGCCGCCCGCCGTGGTGGCGACGATGCCCGACGGCGTGCTGGATCCGGCGTTCGTGCTGGACGTCGGAGGTGAGGCGTGCCCGCCGGAACTGGTCGAACGGTGGACGTCGGATGGCCGCACGATGTTCAACACCTATGGTCCGAGCGAGGTGACCGTCGACGCGACCGCGTGGCGGTGCCGCCCCGGTCTCGAACCGGGACAGGCGGTGCCGATCGGTCGCCCCATCACCAATACCCGGGCCTACGTCCTGGATGACGCACTGGAGCCGGTTCCGGCCGGGGTGGGCGGCGAGCTGTACCTGTCCGGGACCGGTCTGGCGCGCGGATACGCGGGCCGCGCGGGGCTGACCGGTGAACGGTTCGTGGCTTGCCCGTTCGAGTCAGGGCAGCGGATGTATCGCACGGGGGACCGGGTGCGGTGGACCGCCGACGGCGAGTTGGTGTTCCTGGGGCGGACCGATGACCAGGTGAAGATCCGTGGTTTCCGGGTGGAGCCGGGGGAGATCGAAAGCGTGCTGCTGACGCATCCGGACGTCGAGCAGGCCGTGGTGATCGCCCGGGAAGACACTCCGGGTGACCTCCGGCTGGTCGGGTATGTGATTCCGGCCGACACAGTGTCCATTGAGGACTTGAGGTCCTTCCTTGCCGAGCGGCTGCCCGCGTACCTCGTGCCGTCGGCGATCGTCGCCCTCGACGCGTTTCCTTTGACGACCAACGCGAAACTCGACCGCAAGGCACTTCCCGCACCCGACTTCGCGGGCCTCGCGGGTGCCGGTCGCGCGCCGGTGAACGCGCGGGAAGAGATCCTCTGTGCCGCGTTCGCGGACGTGCTGGGCCTGGAGCGGGTCGGTGTGGATGACGACTTCTTCGCGCTCGGCGGGCATTCCCTGCTGGCGGTGTCGCTGGTGGAATGGCTGCGTCAGCGGGGGATTTCGGTGTCGGTGCGGACGCTGTTCCTGACGCCGACCCCGGCCGGGCTGGCCGCGGCCGCCGGGGCCGAGCGGGCCGACGTACCGCCGAACCTGATCCCGGACGGTGCCACCGAGCTGACACCGGAGATGCTGCCGCTGGTCGATCTGACCGGCGAAGAGATCGCGCGCGTGGTCGCGGCGGTTCCCGGTGGCGTGCCGAACATCCAGGACGTGTATCCGCTGGCGCCGTTGCAGGAAGGCATCTTCTTCCACCACCTGATGTCCGGCCAGGACGGCACGGACGTCTACGCGACACCGACGGTGCTGGCCGTGGACAGCCTGGAGCGGGTGGACGACCTGCTGAGAGCGTTGCGCTGGGCGATCGACCGGCACGACATCTACCGCACCGCCGTCCTGTCCGACGGACTCCGGGAGCCGGTGCAGGTGGTCACCCGACGCGCCTGGCTGCCGGTCGAGGAGGTCGTTTTCGACCCGCAGGGACCGGAACCGGTCGATCAGCTGCTGTCCGCGAGCGAATCCGCCATCGACCTGACCCGCGCGCCCTTGCTGCGGGTGTGGGTGCTGGCGGCCCCGGACGGTGGCTGGCTGGTGCTGCTGCGCATCCACCACCTGATCCAGGACCACACCACCTTCGACGTGCTGCTCGACGAACTCCGCACGTTCCTCTCCGGGCAGGCGGACCGGATGCCGCCACCGGCCCGTTTCCGTGACTTCGTCGCGCAGGCACGGCGCGGAGCGTCCACGGAAGACCACGAACGCTACTTCGCCCGGCTCCTCGACGGCGTCGACGAGACCACCGCTCCCTACGGCCTCACGAACGTTTACGGCGACGGCACCGACTCCGCGCAGGTCCGGTTGCCGGTGGACGCCACGTTGACCCGGCGGCTGCGCGCACTGGCGCGGACGTTCGGGGTGAGTTCGGCGACGCTGTTCCACCTGGCGTTCGCGCGGGTACTCGGGACGCTGTCCGGCCGGGACGACGTCGTGTTCGGCACTGTCCTGTTCGGACGGATGAACTCGGACGCCGGCCGCACCCCGGGACTGTTCATCAACACGCTTCCGGTGCGGGTGCGCCTGGCGGGTCCGAGCGTGGCCGAGGCCCTCACGGCGGTACGCCGCCAGCTCGCCGAGCTGATGGTCCACGAACACACCCCGCTCGCCACGGCGCAACGGGCCGGTGGGGCCACCGGAACGAGCCCCTTGTTCACCGCGCTGTTCAACTACCGGCACAACCAGCCCGCCGAACAGGACTCCGGCGGCGGTCTCGACGGCGTGACCCCGGTACTGGTGCGGGACTACTCGAACTATCCGATGGTCGTGTCGGTGGACGACGACGGCACCGGTTTCGAGCTGGAGGTGGAGGCCGCCACCGCGGTCGACCCGACCTGGGCGGCCGAACTCATGCTCACGTGCGCCGAGAGCCTGGCGATCGCCCTGGAACAGGATCCGGGCACTCCTTTGTCCACAGTGGACGTGCTCGGTACGGCCGGGCGGGAGCGGATCCTCGCGGAGTGGAACGACACCGCGGTTCCTCGTCCCGGCGGGTCGGTGCCGGAGGTCTTCGCGGCCTGCGTCGCGGCGGATCCGGATGCGATCGCCGTGGTGGAGGCCGGCCGCGAACTCACCTACCGCGAACTGGACGCGCGTTCGGACCGGCTCGCGCGGGTACTCGCGGGCGGCGGGATCGGCCCGGAACCGGTGTTCGCCGTGCTGATGGAACGGTCCGCCGAGCTGGTCGTGGCCGCCCTCGCCGCACTGAAGGCCGGTGGGGTGTACCTGCCGCTGGACCCGGCCTGGCCGCCGGACCGGACGCGTTCGGTGCTGAAGGACTCGGGTGCCTGTTTACTGGTGGTGAGCGACGCGATAGCCGGGCAGGACCTCGGTGTCGCGGAAGTGCGGGCGGACGCCGGGGCGGACCGAGGTGCACTGCCGGTCGTCCGGGACGCCGCCGCGGCGTACGTGATGTACACGTCGGGATCGACCGGGGTGCCGAAGGGCGTGGTGGCCTTGCACCGCGATGTCGTGGCGTTGGCGAAGGATCGCTGCTGGGGTGTGACGTCGCGGGTGTTGTTCCACGCGCCGCACGCCTTCGACGCGTCGTCGTACGAGCTGTGGGTGCCGTTGCTGTCCGGTGGCACGGTGGTGGTGGCACCGGATGACCGCGTCGACGCGACTGTGTTGCAGCGGCTGATCACGGACCACGGCCTGACGCACGTGCACGTGACGGCGGGTCTGTTGCGTGTGCTCGTCGACGAGGACGCGGCTTGCTTCGCAGGTCTGCGTGAGGTGCTGACGGGTGGTGACGTGGTTCCGGCCGGTTCGGTGCGGCGGGTGCTGGAGTCGAATCCCGGGGTCAGGGTTCGGCAGTTGTACGGGCCGACCGAGGTGACGTTGTGCGCCACGCAGCACGAGACCGTTGCCCCGGACGGGGTCGGCGGGGTGCTGCCGATCGGGCGCCCGCTGGACAACACCCGGGTCTACGTACTGGACGACGCTCTCGACGTGGTCCCGGTGGGTGTGGCCGGTGAACTGTACGTCGCCGGAGCGGGCGTCTCGCGGGGTTATCTGCATCGTCCTTTGTGGACCGCCGAGCGGTTCGTGGCCTGCCCGTTCGACGGCGCGGGTGGCCGGATGTACCGCACGGGGGACCGGGTGAAATGGGACGCCGAGGGGCGGCTGGTGTTCGTCGGCCGGGCGGACGGTCAGGTGAAGATCCGCGGCTTCCGGGTCGAGCCGGGCGAGGTCGAGGCCGTGCTCGCCGGGCATCCGGCGGCCGCGCAGGCCGCGGTCGTCGTCCGGGAAGACGTTCCCGGTGACAAGCGGCTCGTCGGCTACGTGGTACCCCGGGACGTATCCGACGTCGAACCCTGGCGGAGCTACCTGTCCGAGCGGTTGCCGGACTATCTCGTGCCGTCGGCGTTCGTGGAGCTGGACCGTTTCCCGGTGACGGTCAACGGGAAGGTGGACCGGGCGGCGTTGCCCGCGCCCGAGTACGCGGCCGGTGCGGGCCGGGCTCCGGCGAACGCCACGGAAGAGCTGCTGTGCCAGGCCTTCGCCGATGTCCTGGGGCTGCCGTCGGCCGGGATGGACGACGACTTCTTCGCCCTCGGCGGGCATTCGCTGCTGGCGATGCGGCTGGTGAGTCAAGTGCGCCTGGCGCTTTCGGTCGAGGTGCCGTTGCGCACGCTGTTCGACGCCCCGACTCCCGCGCGCCTGGCGGCCCGGCTCACCGAGGTGACCGCGCCGGGCCGGGTGGCGCTGGTGGCGCGGGAGCGGCCGGAACCGATGCCGTTGTCGTTCGCGCAGCGCCGGTTGTGGTTCCTGGGCCGGTTGGAGGGCCCGAGTGCCACCTACAACATCCCCGTGGCGCTGCGCCTGACCGGGCCGTTGGACCGGGCGGCCTTCGCGGCGGCGTTGCGCGACGTGGCCGGGCGGCACGAGGTGCTGCGCACCGTGTTCCGGACCGCCGGGGGAGAGCCGTACCAGTGCGTGCTTCCGGTGGAGGAGTCCGCGTTCGCGCTGGACGTGGCCGAGGTGGCGGCCGGGGAACTCGGCGACGCGATCGCCGAAGCCGCCGGGCACGCGTTCGATCTCGCCGCCGAACCGCCGATCCGGGCGTCGTTGTTCCCGGTGACGCCGGAGGAACACGTCTTCGTCCTGGTCGTGCACCACATCGCGGGCGACGGCTGGTCGATGGAACCCCTGGCCCGTGACCTGTCCACGGCGTACGCGGCGCGGCTGGCCGGTGGGAGCCCGACGTGGAAGCCGCTCCCCGTCCAGTACGCCGACTACACCTTGTGGCAACGGGAACTGCTCGGCGAGGACCTCATGGCGCGGCAGATCGCGTACTGGCGCGACGCGCTCGACGGCGCACCGGAGGAGCTGGACCTGCCCGCCGACCGGCCCCGGCCCGCGGAGGGTTCGCGCCGCGGGCATCCGGCCGGGGTCGAGATCCCGGCGGACCTGCACCGCGCGCTGCTGGAGCTGGCGCGCGGCGAGGGCGTGACCGTGTTCATGGCGCTGCAGGCGGGACTCGCCGTGACCCTCTCGCGGCACGGGGCGGGTACGGACATCCCGATCGGCGTCGCGGTGGCGGGACGGGCCGACCAGGCCCTGGACGAACTGGTGGGCTTCTTCGTCAACACCCTCGTCCTGCGCACCGACCTGTCCGGCGAGCCCAGCTTCGCCGAGGTGCTCGGCCGTGTCCGCGAGACCTCGCTGTCCGCGTTCGCGCACCAGGACGTCCCGTTCGAACGGCTGGTGGAGGAGCTGGCCCCGGTCCGCTCCCTCGCCCGGCATCCGTTGTTCCAGGTGCTGATGACCCTGCAGAACACCGGCCGCGCCGGGGAGCCGCCGCTGGACCTCCCGGGGTTGCGGGCCGTGGCGCTGCCTTCCGCGGTCAAGTCGCTCGAGGTCGACCTCGATCTGAGCCTCGGCGAGAGCTTCGACAAAGCGGGCGCGCCGGCCGGGATCAGCGGCACCCTCCTCGTCTCCGCCGACCTGTTCGACTCCGGCACCGCCGTGCTGCTGACGGATCGGCTGGTCCGGGTGCTGCGGACGATGGCACGGGATCCGCGCGCCCCGATCGCCTCGGTGGACGTGCTCGCGGCGGACGAACGCCGGCGGATCCTGACGGAGTGGAACGCGATGCCGGTGGCCGTCCCGGAGGTGTCGGTGCCGGAGGCGTTCGCGCGCCGGGCTGTCGCCGATCGGGACGCGGTGGCCGTGATCGCCGAGGGCGTCCGGCTCGGCTACGGCGAACTGGACGCGCGGGCAGACCGGCTGGCGCGGGTGCTGGCCGCTGCGGGAGTGGGACCGGAGTCGGTCGTCGCGGTGCTGCTGGAGCGCTCGGCCGACGTCGTGGTGACCCTGCTGGCGGTGCTGAAGGCCGGTGGCGCCTATCTGCCGCTGGACACCGGCTGGCCGGTCGCGCGGATGCGCGCCGTGGCCGGGGACGCGGGCGCCGGGGTGCTGGTGGTGCACGACGAGACGGCTCAGCACGACCTCGGGATCCCGGCGATCCGGGCGGACGCCGGGACGGACGTCGCGGTGGATCTTCCCGGCGCGGTCTCGCCGGACGGTGCCGCGTACGTGATGTACACCTCGGGTTCGACCGGGACGCCGAAGGGTGTGGTGGTAAGCCATCGGGACGTCGTGCGGTTGGCGAAGGATCGCTGCTGGGGTGTGACCCCGCGGGTGTTGTTCCACGCGCCCCACGCTTTCGACGCGTCGTCGTACGAGTTGTGGGTGCCGTTGCTGTCGGGCGGCACGGTGGTGGTGGCACCCGTGGAGCGGATGGACGCGACCGTGCTGCGACGGCTGATCACGGACCACGCGCTGTCGCATGTGCATGTCACCGCGGGCCTGTTCCGGGTGCTCGCCGATCGGGATCCGCGGTGTTTCACCGGTCTGCGTGAGGTCCTGACGGGCGGCGACGTGGTCCCGCCGGACGCGGTGCGGCGGGTGCTGGAGGCCGTTCCGGGTGTGCGGGTGCGGCAGTTGTACGGGCCGACCGAGGTGACGTTGTGCGCGACCCAGTACGAGGTGGCGGATCCCGGTGCGGTGGCGGGTGTCCTGCCGATCGGGCGGCCGCTCGACAACACCCGCGTGTACGTGCTGGACGAAGGATTGCGGCCGGTTCCGGTGGGGGTCGCCGGTGAGCTGTACGTGGCCGGCGCGGGTGTCGCGCGCGGCTACCTCAATCGTCCTTTGTGGACGGCGGAGCGGTTCGTGGCATGCCCGTTCGGCGGGACGGGCGAACGGATGTACCGCACGGGCGACCGGGTGAAGTGGGATTCCGCCGGGCGGCTGGTGTTCGTCGGCCGCGTGGACGAGCAGGTGAAGATCCGCGGTTTCCGGGTCGAGCCCGCCGAAGTCGAGGCCGTGCTCGCCGGGCATCCGGCGGTCGCGCAGGCCACCGTCCTCGTGCGGGAGGACGTCCCGGGGGACAAACGGCTCGTCGGCTACCTGGTACCCGCGGACACCGGGACCTCGATCGCCGACGCGGTGAGCGCGCACACCGCCGAGCGGCTGCCCGGGTACCTGGTGCCTTCGGCGTTCGTGGAACTGGACGCCCTGCCGCTGACGGTCAACGGGAAGGTGGACCGGGCGGCGCTCCCCGGCCCCCGGCACGACACGGGCGGCGGACGTGCTCCCGCCACCGCCCAGGAAGAGCTGGTGTGCCAGGCGTTCGCCGAGATCCTCGGCTTGCCCGCGGTCGGCGCCGACGACGATTTCTTCGCACTCGGAGGGCATTCGCTGTCGGCGGTGTCCTTGGTCGAGTGGTTGCGCCACCGCGGGGTGTCGGTCTCGGTGCGAGCCCTGTTCGTGACGCCGACGCCGGCCGCGCTGGCGGCGGTGGCGGGTCCGGAACCGGTGGCGGTCCCGCCGAACCTGATCCCGCCGGACGCCGACGAGGTCACGCCGGGAATGCTGCCGCTGATCGACCTGACCGAGGCCGAGATCGCGCGGGTGGTCGAGGCGGTTCCCGGTGGGGCGCCCAACATCCAGGACGTCTATCCGCTGGCGCCGTTGCAGGAAGGCATCTTCTTCCACCACCTGATGACCGACCGGGGTGGTGACGACGTCTACGCCATGCCGTTCGTCCTGCGTTTCGGGGCGAGGCAACGACTTGAAGCCTTCCTGTCCGCGCTGCGGCAGGTGATCGACAGGCACGACGTCTACCGCACCGCGCTCGTCTCGGACGGGCTGGCCGAGCCGGTCCAGGTCGTGTGGCGGCACGCCGAGCTGCCGGTCACCGAGGTCACCCTCGACGCCGACGGCGGGGACGCGGTCGGGCAACTGCTGGCCGCCGCGGGTGGGTGGATGGACCTGCGCCGGGCGCCGCTGCTGACCGTGCACCTCGCGGCCGAACCCGGCGACGGTGCCGGATGGCTGGTGCTGATCCGGATGCACCACCTCGTCCAGGACCACACGGCGCTCGACATCGTGCTCGACGAGATCAAGGCGATACTGGCGGGCCGGGCCGACAGATTGCCCGCTCCCGCGCCGTTCCGGGACTTCGTGGCGCAAGCCCGGCTCGGCGTCCCCGAGGAGGCGCACCGGGAGTATTTCGCCGGGCTCGTCGGGGATGTCACGGAGACCACCGCGCCCTACGGACTGCTGGACGTGCACGGCGACGGCACGGAAACCGGGCAGACCAGGCTGACGGTGGACGACGGCCTGGCGACGCGGGTGCGGGCGCTGGCGCGATCGCTCGGGATGAGCCCGGCGACGCTCTTCCACCTGGCGTGGGCGCGGCTGCTCGCGGCGGTGGCCGGGCGCGACGACGTCGTGTTCGGCACGGTGCTGCTCGGCCGGTCGAGCGTCGGCGCGGACCGGGTGCCCGGGCTGTTCATGAACACCCTCCCGGTACGGGTCGGCCTGGCCGGGAAGCCGGTGGGAACGGCGCTGACGGAGCTGCGTGACCAGCTCGCCGAGCTGCTGGTGCACGAACACGCGCCGCTGACACTGGCCCAGGAGGCCGGTGGCCTGCCCCACGGCAGCCCGTTGTTCGCCGCGCTGTTCAACTACCGGCACGCCCGGCCCGTCGTCGTCGAGCCCGGCGACGTGCTCGGCGACGTCGAGACCGTGTTCACCCAGGAGCACGACAACTACCCGCTGAGCGTGTCGATCGACGACGACGGCGTGGAGTTCAGTGTCTTCGTCGGTGTCGTGCGGCCGGTGGACGCGGACCGGTTCGCCAGGCTGCTGCACACCTCGCTCGCGAAGCTCACCACCGCGCTGGAGGAGACCCCGGACCTTCCGCTCCTGTCGCTGGACGTGCTCGACGTGACCGGCCGGGCCCGTCCTGAACCGGGTACGGGCGCCGGAGCCGATCGGCTCGCGCGGCGGCTGACCGCGTTCGGCGTGCGCCGGGAGTCGGTGGTCGCGATCGGTGTGCGGGAGCCCGCCGATCTGGCGGTGGCACTGGCCGCCGTCGGCCGGGTGGGCGGCGGTCACGTGCTCGTCGATCCGGCGGATCCGCCGGAGCAGGTCGCCGCCACGCTCACCGGCGCCGGCGCGCTGGTGCTGATCACCACGACCGAGGAGGCGAAGAGCCTGCCCGGCTGGCCGCGTCGCCTGCTGCTCGACGAGGCCGAAGTGGAGGCCCCGGGCCGCGCGGTGTTCGTCCCGCAGGCGAGCGCGCCGGGCACCGGGCGCGCGCCCGCCACCGCGCACGAAGAGCTGTTGTGCCGGGTGTTCGCGCAGGTGCTGGGTCTTGAGCGGGTCGGACCCGACGACGACTTCTTCGCGCTCGGCGGGAACTCCCTGCTGGCGACCCGGCTGGTGAGCCGCGTGCGCTCGGTGCTCGGCGTCGAGCTGTCGATCCGGGTCCTGTTCGAGACGCTGACCGTGGCCCGCCTCGCCGAACGGCTGGGGCAGGCGGAGACCGGCAGGCCGGCGCTGACGGCCCGGGAGCGACCGGAGCGGCCACCGGTTTCCTTCGCACAACGCAGGCTGTGGTTCGTCAGCCAGCTCGAAGGGTCGAGTGCGAGCTACAGCAACACGATCGCGCTCCGGCTGCGCGGCACGCTGATCCCGGCGGCGCTGGCCACGGCGCTGCGGGACGTGATCGCCCGCCACGAGGTGCTGCGGACGGTGCTCCCGGTCGAGGACGGCGAGCCGTACCAGCGGATCCTGCCGATCGAGGAGATCGATTTCCGGCTGCCGGTGGTCGGGGTCGCGGCCGGGGAGGTCGCGGACGAGATCGACCGTGCGGCGGGTTACGCCTTCGACTTCGCCACGGAGATCCCGATCCGGGCACGGCTGCTCCGCGTGGCACCGGACGACCACGTCCTCGTGCTGGCGGTGCACCACATCGCGACCGACGGCTGGTCGACCGCGGCGCTGGCACGGGATCTGTCGGTCGCGTACCCGGCACGCGCGGCGGGGCAGGCGCCGGAGTGGGCGCCGCTGCCCGTCCAATACGCGGATTTCGCGCTCTGGCAACGGGATCTGCTCGGCGACGCCGACGCCCCGGAGAGCGTGCTGTCCCGGCAGCTGGCGTTCTGGCGCGAAACCCTCGCCGGTGTCCCCGAAGAGATCCCGCTGCCGGTGGACCGGCCTCGTCCCGCGGTGGCGACGCACCGGGGCGGCGAGGTCATGGTGGAGCTGTCCTCGGCTCTGCACCGGCGGATCGTGGACCTCGCCTCGGCCGAACAGGTCACCGTTTTCATGGTGCTCCAAGCGGGTTTCGCGGCCCTGCTGAGCAGACTGGGCGCGGGCGCCGACGTCCCGATCGGCACCGCGGTGGCCGGCCGCACCGACGACGCGCTGGACGACCTGGTCGGGTTCTTCGTCAACATGCTGGTGCTGCGCACCGACGTCTCGGGCGACCCGGCCTTCGCCGAGCTGCTGCGGCGGGTGCGGGAGACCGACCTGGCGGCGTACGCGCATCAGGACCTGCCGTTCGACCGGGTCGTGGAGGAGTTCGTCCCGGAGCGTTCCCTGTCGCGGCAGCCGCTGTTCCAGGTGGCGCTGGACGTGCGGAACGCGCCCGAGGCGGAGCTCCGGCTCCCCGGGCTGGAGGTGAGCGGCGAACCGGTCGCCCACGGCGTCGCCCGGTACGACCTCATGCTCAGCCTCGCCGAGCGACGCGACGAGGAGGGCGCACCGGACGGCATGTCGGGTGCGCTGGAGTTCGGTGCCGACGTGTTCGACCGGTCGACGGCGGAGGCACTCGTCGCACGGCTGGTGCGGCTGCTGGAAGCCGCCGTGGCCGAACCCGCCCGCCCGCTGAGCCGGATCGACCTCCTGACCGGAGCCGAACGCCGTCAGGTGCTCGGCGAGGGGAATCCGTCAGGTGCCGGAGTGTCCGAAGCGACGGTGCCCGGGCTCTTCGCCGCGCAGGTCGCGCGGCGGGGGGAAGCGGTCGCGCTGGAGACCGGGGACACCGTCCTCGGGTACGCGGAACTGGACGCGCGCTCCGACCGGCTGGCCGCCGTCCTCGCCGGGCACGGCGCGGGCCCCGAGTCGGCGGTGGCCGTGGTGCTGGACCGTTCGGTCGATCTGGTGATCGCGTTCCTCGCCGTGCTCAAGGCGGGCGCCGCCTATTTCCCGGTCGACCCGGTGCTCCCGCCGGAACGGATCGAGTACGTGCTCGGCGACGCGCGGCCGGTCTGCGTGCTGACGACCATCGAGCGCAGGGTGTCGATCCCGGAGGGCACGGCGCCGCCGGTCGTCGTCCTCGACGCGGCCGAGGAGCGGAAGACCGCGCCCGTCGTCCCGCCGCTGCCGGATCATCCGGCCTACCTCATCTACACCTCGGGCTCGACGGGGCGGCCGAAGGGCGTGGTGGTCCCGCACCGCGGCATCGCCGCCCTCGTGGCCTCCCAGGTCGAACGGCTCGCCGTCACCGATGAGAGCCGGGTGCTGCAGTTCGCGTCCCCGGGGTTCGACGCGTCGGTCTGGGAACTGGTGATGGCGCTGTGCACCGGCGCCCGCCTGGTGGTGACCGAGGACCTGCTTTCGGGCGCCGGGCTCTCCGAAGTCGTCGCCAGGCACGGGGTGACCCACGCGACCCTGCCGCCCGCCTTGCTCGCCGCGTCCGCGCCGGAGGATCTGGCGCCGGTCACCACCCTGGTGTCGGCGGGCGAGGCGCTCACCGCCGACGTCGTGCGGCGCTGGGCATCCGGACGCCGGTTCGTGAACGCCTACGGACCGAGCGAGACCACCGTCTGCTCGTCGATGTCGGAGCCGCTTTCGCCCAGCGGCCCGCCCGACATCGGGGCCGCGGTCCTCGACACCCGCGTCTACGTCCTCGACGACGCCCTGGCCCCGGCGCCGCCCGGAGTGCGGGGGGAGCTGTACGTGGCCGGGGCCGGCCTGGCCCGCGGCTACCTCGGACGGACGGCGATGACCGCCGAACGCTTCGTCGCCTGCCCGTTCGGGTCAGGGCAGCGGATGTACCGCACCGGCGACCGCGCCCGCTGGACCACCGGCGGACGGCTGCTCTTCGAGGGCCGGGTCGACGACCAGCTGAAGATCCGCGGCTTCCGCATCGAGCCGGACGAGATCGCGCGGGTGCTGGCGGAGCATCCGGCGGTCGCCGACGCGGCGGTCGTGGCCAGGGAGTACCGGGCGGGCGACCGGCGCTTGGTCGCCTACCTGGTCCGCGCGGAGCCGGGGACCGACGACCTCGGCGAAGTGCTCCGGGAGTACACCCTGAGCAGGTTGCCCGCGTACATGGTGCCCGTCGCGTTCGTCGAACTCGACGCGCTTCCGTTGACCGTCAACGGGAAACTCGACCGCAAGGCGCTTCCCGCGCCCGGACACGGCACCGCTGGGGCGGGACGGGCGCCCGCCACGCGGGAGGAAGAACTCGTCTGCGAGGCGTTCGCCGAGATCCTCGAGTTGCCCCGGGTCGGCCCCGACGACCATTTCTTCGCCCTCGGCGGGCATTCCCTGCTGGGCACCCGCTTGCTCAGCCGGATCAGGGCGGTCGCGGGTGCCGAGGTGCCGCTCCGGGTGCTGTTCGAGAACCCGACCGCCGCCGAGGTGGCCGCGTGGATCGTGGCGAACGCCGGTACCGGCAAGAAAACGAGGCCGGTACTCCGGCCCATGCGTGAGCACGAAAAGGAGTTCTGATGATTCCGTTGTCGTTCGCGCAGCGCCGGCTGTGGTTCCTCTGGCGGCTGGACGGCCCCAGCGACACCTTCACCATCCCGCTGGCGCTGCGGTTGACCGGGGAGCTGGACCGCGCCGCGCTCGCCGCCGCCCTGCTGGACGTACTCGGCCGCCACGAGGTACTGCGGACCGTGTTCCCCGCCCAGGACGGCGAACCCTGTCAGCGAGTGCTCCGGGCCGACGAGACGGGCTTCGAACTCGAGGTCGTCGAGGGAGCGGTACCGGAGGACGCGGTGGCGCGTGCGAGCGCGTACGCCTTCGACCTGGCGAACGAGATCCCGGTCCGGGCCCGGCTGTTCCCGGTGGGCCCGCGTGAGCACGTGCTGGTACTGGTGGTGCACCACATCGCCGCCGACGGCTGGTCGATGGGCCCGCTGCTGCGCGATCTCTCCACCGCGTACGCGGCACGGCTGGCGGGCGGCGCGCCGGAGTGGACGCCGCTTCCGGTGCAGTACGCCGATTACACGTTGTGGCAGCGTGAACTCCTCGGTGCGGAGGACGATCCGGAGAGCACCCTGACCGAGCAGGTGTCGTTCTGGCGGCGAGCCCTCGCCGGGGCACCGGAAGAACTGGACCTGCCGGGTGACCGGCCGCGTCCGGCACAGCTGAGCCCCCGTGGTCACACCGCCGAGCTGGAACTGGGCGCGGACACGCATCGGCGGCTGCTGGAGCTGGCGCGGGCGCACGGGGCCACCCTGTTCATGGTGGTGCATTCCGCGCTGGCGGTGCTGCTGTCCCGGCTGGGAGCCGGCGTGGATCTCCCGATCGGGACCCTGGTCGCGGGCCGGACCGACGAGGGGCTCGACGACCTCGTCGGCTGCTTCGTCAACAACCTGGTGATCCGGGCCGACCTGTCGGGCGATCCGACCTTCGCCGAAGTCCTCGGTCGGGTACGGAAAGCCGCGCTGAACGCCTACGAAAACCAGGACGTGCCGTTCGAGAAGCTGGTCGAGGAGCTGTCGCCGACCCGATCGCTGTCCCGTCATCCCCTGTTCCAGGTGATGGCCGCGGTGGAAACCGCGGATCTGGTCTCCGCCGGACGCGGCGGCGGGCCGGCGCTGGAGCTGCCCGGCCTGCGGATCGACCTGATCCCCGACGACCGGCGGTCCGACGATCTCGACCTCGATCTCGTGGTGCGGGAGACCCTCGACACCGAGGGAAACCCGACGGGGCTGCAGGGTGCCCTCATCGGCGCGGCGGACCTGTTCGACGTCGAGACCGTCGAACGGATCGTGACGTGGCTGGGCCGCGTCCTGGAGACCGTCGCGGCCGAACCGTCCGTCCCCGTCCGGTCCTTGCGGATTCTCGACCACGGTGAACGGCGCCGGGTACTGCGGGAATGGAACGACACGGCGGTCGCCGCGCCGAGTGGGCTGGTGCCGGATTTGTTCGCCGCACAGGTGATGCGTTCTCCGGATTCGACGGCGTTGGTGGGTGACGGTGTCGAGTTGAGTTATGCGGAGGTGGACGCTAGGGCGAATTGTTTGGCGCGTGAGCTGATTGCGGTGGGGGTGGGGCCGGAGTCGGTGGTGGCTGTGGTGTTGGAGCGTTCGCCGGATTTGGTGGTCGCGATTCTGGCGGTGCTAAAAGCCGGTGGCGCGTATCTCGCCATCGATCCGGGTCTGCCGGAGGAGCGGGTTCGGTTTCTGGTGGAGGATTCGGCGGCGGGTGTGGTGGTGGGTGGTGGGCTGAAGGGGCCTTTCGTCGCATCGCATGCGGTGAGGGGCGCTTTCGTGGCGTGGGATGAGGTGAAAGCGTCCTTCAGCTCTCCGGTCGCCCCGGTGACCGACATCGACCGAGTGGCGTCGTTGAGGCCAGAGAATCCGGCGTATGTGGTGTATACGTCGGGGTCGACTGGGGTGCCGAAGGGTGTGGTGGTTTCTCATCGGGGTTTTGTGAATTTGTCGGTGAGTCATGGTCGGTTTGGGGTGGGTGCGGGGTCTCGGGTGGCGCAGTTCGCGTCGTCGGGGTTCGACATGTTCTGCGAAGAATGGTTGCTGGCGTTGCTGTCGGGGGCGGCGTTGGTGATCGTGCCGCCGGAGCGGCGTTTGGGTGCCGAGTTGGCGGGGTTCTTGGCCGAGTTCGGGGTGACGCATGCGACGTTGCCGCCCGCCGCGGTGGCCAGCCTGCCGCAAGACGGTCTGCCCGAAGGGTTCGTACTCGATGTGGGCGGGGAAGCCTTGCCGGGCGAGCTGGTTTCCCGGTGGGCCACCGATCATGTGATGTTCAACAGTTACGGCCCGGCCGAAACCACCGTGAACGCGGCGGTGTGGCGGTGCCGGGCCGACGGAGTGGCCACCGTCCCGATTGGACGGCCGATCCCGAACACCCGGGTGTACGTCCTCGACGACGCGCTGGAGCCGGTACCGGCCGGTGTGAGCGGCGAGCTGTACGTGGCCGGAACTGGTCTGGCGCGGGGCTATGCGGGCCGCGCGGGACTGACCGGCGAGCGATTCGTGGCGTGCCCGTTCGAACCCGGCCAGCGGATGTACCGCACCGGCGACCGGGTGCGCTGGAACGCCGACGGCGAGCTGGTGTTCCTGGGCCGTACCGATGACCAGGTGAAGATCCGCGGTTTCCGGGTTGAACCGGGTGAGATCGAAAGCGCGCTGCTGACGCATCCGGACGTCGAGCAGGCCGTGGTCATAGCCCGGGAAGACACTCCGAACGACCTCCGGCTGGTCGGCTATGTGATTCCGGCCGACACAGTGTCCATTGAGGACTTAAGATCCTTCCTGGCCGAGCGGCTGCCCGCGTACCTCGTGCCGTCGGCGATCATCGCCCTCGACGCCTTTCCCTTGACGGCCAACGCGAAACTCGACCGCAAAGCACTACCGGCCCCGGACTTCGCGGCCCTCGCGGGCACGGGGCGCGCACCCGAGACAGCGCGAGAGGAAATCCTCTGCGCCGCGTTCGCGGACGTGCTGGGCCTGGAACGGGTCGGCGTCGACGACGACTTCTTCGCCCTCGGCGGGCATTCCCTGCTCGTGGTGTCGCTGGTGGAATGGCTGAGGCAGCGTGGCGTTTCGGTGTCGGTGCGGGCCCTGTTCCTGACGCCGACCCCGGCCGGGCTGGCCGCGGTGGCGGGTCCGGAACCGGTGGCGGTCCCACCGAACCTCATCCCGCCGGACGCCGACGAGATCACGCCGGAAATGGTGCCGCTGGCCGACCTGACCGAAACCGAGATCGCCCACGTGGTCGAGGCGGTTCCCGGTGGGGCGCCGAACATCCAGGACGTGTACCCGCTGGCACCGCTGCAGGAAGGCATCTTCTTCCACCACCTGATGTCCGGTCAGGACGGAACCGACGTCTACGTGACGCCCACCGTCATCGAGTTCGACACGCGTGACCGCCTCGACGTCTTCCTCGCCGGGTTGCGCTGGATGGTGGACCGGCACGACATCTACCGCACCGCCGTCGTCTCGGCGGGACTGCGGGAACCCGTGCAGGTCGTGGTGCGCCACGCCGAGGTGCCGGTCGAGGAGGTCGTCCTCGATCCCGGCGGCCCCGACGCCGTCGAGCAGCTCCTGCACGCGGTGGGCGGACGGCTGGACCTGGGCCGGGCGCCGCTGATGGACGTGCACTTCGCCGCCGATCCGGGCGGCGGCCGATGGCTCGGCCTGCTGCGCGTCCACCATCTGCTGCAGGACCACACCACGCTGGAAGTGCTGCTCGACGACCTGCGGGCGTTCCTGTCCGGCCGGACCGGGGAACTGCCCTCGCCGGTGCCGTTCCGCGAATTCGTGGCGCAGGCACGGCTCGGGGTACCCCGGGAAGACTACGAGCGGTACTTCACCGCCCTCCTCGGCGACGTCACGGAAACGACCGCCCCATACGGGCTGGTCGACCTGCACGGCGACGGCACCGGATCCGAACAGGCCCACCTGTGGGTGGACGACGCGCTGGGCGACCGCGTCCGCGAGGTGGCGCGATCGTGGGGAGCGAGCCCGGCGACGGTGTTCCACCTGGCGTGGGCCCGCGTGCTGGGCGCGGTGTCGGGACGCGACGACGTCGTGTTCGGCACCGTCCTCTTCGGACGGATGAACGCCGGCACCGGCGCGGACCGCGTGCCGGGGCTGTTCATCAACACGCTGCCGGTCCGGGTCCGCCTCGATCGGCAGGGCGTCGGCGAAGCGCTGACCGGACTGCGGCATCAGCTCGCGGACCTGCTGGCCTACGAGCACGCGCCGCTGGCGCTCGCCCAAGCGGCCAGCGGACTTTCCGGCGGCGGCCCGCTGTTCAGCTCGATCTTCAACTACCGGCACAACCCGGCCACCTCGGAGGAAGACAGCCCGGCGCTGGACGGGATGAAGGTCCTGTCGGCCCGCGACCTCACGAACTACCCGCTCGCGGTCGCGGTCGACGCCCACGAGTCCGGTTTCGCGATCACCCTGGACGCGGTGGCGCCCGCCGACCCGGCGCGGGTCGGCGCGCTGCTGATCACCTGCCTGGAGGCGCTCACCACCGCACTGGCCGACGAGCCCGCCACCCCGCTGCGCACGGTGGACGTGCTGGACCAGACCGAGCTGTCGGCCCTGCTCGACGGCTGGAACGACACCGCGGTCCCGGTACCGGACGTGTCGGTACCGGACGCGTTCGCGGCCAGGGTCACGGCCGATCCCGGCGCCGTCGCGGTCGTCTCCGGCGAGATGGAGCTGTCCTACGGCGAACTGGACGCGCGGGCGGACCGGCTGGCGCGGGCGCTGGTCGCCGCGGGCGTGCGGCCGGAGTCGGCCGTGGCGGTCGCGATGGAGCGGTCGATCGACCTGGTGGTGGCGCTACTGGCGGTGCTGAAGGCGGGCGGCGTGTTCGTCCCGCTGGACACCGGATGGCCGGAGGCCCGGCTGCGCGCGGTGGCCGCGGACGCGGGCGCCTGCCTGCTGCTGGCGCACGAGGCGACCGCCGGGCTCGAACTCGGGGTCGCGGCGTTGACGGTCGAGGCCGAGGCGGGCACCGCGGTCGAGCTGCCGGACCCGGTGCCGCCGGGTTGTGCCGCCTACGTGATGTACACGTCGGGCTCGACAGGGGAGCCGAAGGGCGTGGTGGCCACCCACGGGGACGTGGTGCGCCTGGCGATGGACCGGTGCTGGGGTGCCGCGACCCGGGTGCTGTTCCACGCTCCCCAGGCGTTCGACGCGTCGTCGTACGAACTGTGGGTGCCGTTGCTGTCGGGCGGCACCGTGGTGATCGCCCCCGACGAGCGCGTCGACGCGGCCCTGATCCGGCGGTTGATCGCCGCGCACGACGTGACGCACGTCCACGTGACCGCCGGTCTGCTGCGGGCACTGGCCGAGGACGACCCAGGCTGCTTCGCCGGGGCGCGCGAGGTGCTGACGGGCGGGGACGTGGTGACGGCCGACGCCGTGCGCCGGGTCTTGGCGGCCGGTTCGCGGGTGGTCGTGCGGCATCTCTACGGGCCGACCGAGGTCACGCTGTGCGCCACCCAGCACGAGATCACCGACGCCGCCGGGACCGCCGGCGCGCTGCCCATCGGGCGGCCACTGGACAACACCCGCGTCTACGTCCTCGACGACGGGCTCAACGTGGTCCCGGTGGGGGTCGCCGGTGAGCTTTACGTGGCAGGGGCGGGTATCGCACGCGGCTACGTCAACCGCGCGCAGACCACGGCGGAACGGTTCGTCGCCTGCCCGTACGGGCCGGGCGGGCGGATGTACCGCACCGGGGACCTGGCCCGGTGGACGCCGGACGGACGGCTGGTGTTCGCCGGGCGCGCGGACGACCAGGTGAAGATCCGCGGGTTCCGGGTGGAACCGGGTGAGGTCGAGGCCGTGCTCGCCGGGCATCCGGCGGTCGCGCAGGCCACCGTCGCCGTGCGGGAGGACGTCCCGGGGGACAAGCGGCTGATCGCCTACGTGGTGCCCGTGGACGGGGGCGCGGGGATCACCGACGCCGTACGCGACCACCTGGCCGCACGCCTGCCCGAATACCTGATCCCGGCGGCGTTCGTGGAACTGGGCGCGCTTCCGCTGACGGTCAACGGGAAGGTGGACCGGGCGGCGTTGCCCGCGCCCGAGTACGCGATCGGGGCAGGCAGGGCTCCGGCGAACGCCACGGAAGAGCTGCTGTGCCAGGCCTTCGCCGACGTCCTGGGGCTGCCGTCGGCCGGGATGGACGACGACTTCTTCGCCCTCGGCGGGCATTCGCTCCTGGTGATGCAGCTGGTGAGCCGGGTCCGCGCGACCCTGGCCGTCGAACTCCCGATCCGGACCGTGTTCGAGGCCCGCACCCCCGCCCGGCTGGCGGTGAGGCTCGCCGAGGTCGCCGCGCCGGGACGGGCGGCGCTGGCGGCGCGGGAGCGGCCGGAGCGGGTGCCGTTGTCGTTCGCGCAGCGGCGGTTGTGGTTCTTGAGCCGCTTGGAGGGTCCGAGCCCTACCTACAACATCCCCTTGGCGCTGCGCCTGACCGGTTCCTTGGACCGGACGGCTTTCGCGGCCGCGCTCCAGGACGTGGTCGGGCGGCACGAGGTGTTGCGTACCGTGTTCGCGCTGGCCGACGGCGAGCCGTACCAGCGCGTGCTCTCGGCCGACGAGGCCGCGTTCACGCCGCCCGTGGTGGAAGTGCCGCGCGACGGGCTGACGGACGCGGTGGCACGGGCCGCGGCGTATCCCTTCGATCTGGCGGCGGAGATCCCGGTGCGCGCCTCGCTGTTCGCGGTGGCGCAGGACGAGCACGTGCTCGTCCTGGTGGTGCACCACATCGCGGGCGACGCCTGGTCGATGGCGCCCTTGGCGCGCGACCTCTCGCTGGCGTACGAGGCCCGGCTGGACGGTGCGGCTCCCCGCTGGGCGCCGCTGCCGGTGCAGTACGCCGATTACGCGCTCTGGCAACGAGAACTGCTCGGCGACGACGACGATCCGGGCAGTGTGATCGCGCAGCAGGTGGGCTACTGGAAGGCCGCGCTCGCGGGCGCGCCGGAAGAGCTGGACCTGCCGTCCGACCGGCCACGGCCGGCGGAACTGTCCCACCGGGGCCACGTCGCCGAGGCCGAGCTACCGGCCGGGCTGCATCGGCGGCTCCTGGAGCTGGCGAGGACCGAGGGCGTGACCGTGTTCATGGTGCTGCAGGCCGCTTTGGCGGTGACGCTCGCGCGGCTGGGCGGGGGCCGGGACATCCCGATCGGCACGGCCGTCGCGGGGCGCACCGACCAGGCCCTCGATGAGCTGGCCGGGTTCTTCGTCAACACCCTCGTGCTGCGCACCGACCTATCCGGGAATCCGACCTTCACCGAAACGCTGGGGCGGGCGCGGGAAAACCTCCTCGCGGCGCTGGCCAACCAGGACGTCCCGTTCGAGCGGCTGGTCGAGGAGCTGGCCCCGGCCCGGTCGCTGACCCGGCATCCGCTGTTCCAGGTGATGCTGACCGTGCAGAACACCGCCGGGCCCGACACCGAGCTGCCCGGGCTGCGGACCTCGATGGAGCCCACGGGGGCGGTGCCCGCCAAATTCGATCTGGACTTCGCCTTCGAGGAGGGTTTCGACGAGGAGGGCGCGCCCGCCGGGTTGCGCGGAACGCTCGTCGTGGCCGCCGACCTGTTCGACCGGGACACCGCGGACCGGATCGTCGCCTGGTTCACGCGTGTGCTCGACGAGGTGACCCGGCGCCCGGAGCTGCGACTCGGCGCGATCGACCTGCTGGGCGCCGAAGAACTGTCCACTTTGGAGAGATGGACCGAGCCGGGGCCGCCGGTCCCCGAGGCGACGCTGCCCCAGTTGTTCGAGGCGCAGGTGGCGAGGACGCCGGACGCGATCGCTGTGACGGTGGGCGATGTCGGGTTGTCGTATGCGGAACTGGACGCTCGGGCGAATGCCTTGGCCCATCGATTGGTCGGCCGGGGCATCGGCCCGGAGTCCGTGGTGGGTGTGGTGGCGCGGCGGTCGGCCGAGTTGGTGGTGTCACTGCTGGCGGTGATCAAGGCCGGGGCTGCGTATGTGCCGGTGGATCCGGACGCTCCTGCGGAGCGGAGGACGTTCGTGCTGACGGACGCGGCCGCGGCGTGTGTGGTGACGACGGCGGACTGTATTTCCTTGATACCGGAAGGTGTTCCGGTCGTCGTGGTGGACGAATCCGGGCACGACCTCGTGTCCGCCCCGCCGAGCCTCACCCACCCCGAGCATCCGGCGTACGTGATCTACACGTCGGGTTCGACGGGGACGCCGAAAGGCGTGGTGGTTCCACATCGGAATGTGGTTGCGTTGTTCGCCGCCACCCGGGAACTGTTCGGTTCCGGTGAGGTGTGGTCGTGGTTCCATTCGTTCGCGTTCGACTTCTCGGTGTGGGAGATCTGGGGCGCGTTGCTGCATGGCGGACGCGTCGTGGTGGTGCCGTTCGAGGTGTCGCGGTCGCCGCGGGAGTTCGCGGAGTTGCTGGAGCGCGAACGGGTCACGATGCTGAGCCAGACGCCATCGGCGTTCTACCAGCTGCTGGCCGTCGACTCCGGAGCCGCGCTGGAGCACGTGCGGACCGTGGTGTTCGGCGGGGAAGCGCTGGAACCCGCGCGCTTGGCCGAGTGGTGGGCGCGATCCGGGAATTCCGGTCCCCGCTTGGTGAACATGTACGGCATCACCGAGACCACGGTGCACGTCACCCGGTACGACCTCGCCCCGGAGACGGACGGGAGCGTGATCGGCCGCGGCCTTCCGGGGTTCTCGGTGTCCGTGCTGGACGAATGGCTGCGCCCGGTCCCCGCGGGAATCGTGGGTGAGCTGTATGTGGCCGGTCCGCAAGTGGCGCGGGGATACGCGCGCCGACCGGGCCTGACGAGCGAGCGTTTCGTGGCCTGCCCCTCCGGAGCTCCGGGCGCCCGGATGTACCGGACCGGGGACCGGGCCCGCTGGACCGCCGACGGCCTGCTGGTGTTCGCGGGCCGCGTGGACGACCAGGTGCAGGTTCGCGGGTTCCGGGTGGAGCCGGGTGAGGTCGAGGCCGCGCTGGCGGAACACCCCGACGTGACGCGGGCCGCGGTGATCGCGCGGGAGGACGTCGGCGGTGACGTCCGGCTGGTGGGGTACGTCGTGCCCGCCGCCGGGATCGATGCCGACGGTCTGGCGGAGGCCGTGCGCGGGTTCGCCGCGGGACGGCTGCCGTCGTACCTGGTGCCGTCGGCGGTGGTGGTGCTGGAGGCACTGCCGTTGACCGCCAACGGGAAACTGGACCGGAAGGCCCTGCCCGCGCCTTCGTACACCGCCGGGGGCGGACGTGCTCCGGCCAGTATCGAGGAAGAGCTGCTGTGCCAGGCGTTCGCCGAGGTACTCGGCCTCGAACGGGTCGGTGTCGACGACGACTTCTTCGTACTGGGCGGGCATTCCCTGCTGGCGGTGTCGCTGGTGGAATGGTTGCGCCGGCGCGGGATGGCGGTGTCGGTACGGGCGCTGTTCACGACCCCGACCCCGGCCGGGCTCGCCTCGGTGGCGGCCCCGGAGGCGGTGGAGGTGCCGCCGAACCTGATCCCGGACGGTGCCACCGCGCTGACGCCGGAGATGCTGACGCTGGTCGACCTGACCCCGGAGGAACTGGACACGGTGGTGGCGGCCGTCCCCGGCGGCGCGGCCAACACGCAGGACGTCTACCCGCTGGCGCCGTTGCAGGAAGGGATTTATTTCCACCACCTGCTGGCCGGTCGTGACGGCATCGACGTGTACGCCACGCCGACCGTGCTGTCCGTCGACACCCGCGAACGCCTCGACGGCTTCCTCGTGGCGTTGCGCTGGCTGGTCGACAGGCACGACATCTACCGCACGGCGATCGTGTCCGAAGGGCTCCCGCGGCCCGTGCAGGTGGTCACCCGGCACGCCCCGCTGCCGGTCGAGGAGATCACCCTCGACCCCCACGGCCCCGCACCCGTCGACCAGCTCCTGGCCGCGGGCGACGGCCGGATGGAACTCACCGCCGCCCCGCTCATCCGGGTGTACGTCGCCGCCGATCCGGCGGGCGGCTGGCTGGTGCTGCTGCGCATCCACCACCTGATCCAGGACCACACCACCTTCGACGTGATCATCGAGGACCTGCGGGCGTTCCTCTCCGGTCGGGCCGGTGAACTGCCGCCACCGTCGCGGTTCCGCGAGTTCGTCGCGCAGGCCCGGCGCGGGGTGTCCCAGGACGACCACGAACGCTATTTCACCGAAGTGCTCGACGGCGTCACCGAAACCACCACACCGTACGGACTTCTGAACACCTACGGAGACGGAGCGGCGGCCGCGCTCGCCCACCGGCGGGTGGACGACACCCTGGCCGCGCGGACACGCGAGGTGGCGCGGACGCTCGGCGTGAGCCCGGCGACGCTGTTCCATCTGGCGTGGGCCCGTGTCCTCGGCGCGGTTTCGGGCCGGGACGACGTCGTGTTCGGCACGCTCCTGTTCGGCCGGATGAACGCGGGCGCGGGTGCCGACCGCGCGCCGGGCCTGTTCCTCAACACGCTTCCGGTGCGGGTGCGCTTCGCGGGGGCGAGTGTGGGCGAGGCACTGGCCACGATGCGGGGCCAGCTCGCCGATCTGATGGTCCACGAGCACGCGCCGCTGGCTTCGGCGCAGGCCGCGGCCGAACTGCCCGGTGGCAGCCCACTGGTCACGTCGCTGTTCAACTACCGGCACAACCAGGAGGAGCCGGAAACCGGCGAGGGCATCGACGGCATCCGGACCGTCTTCACCCGGGAGCACACGAACTATCCGCTCCACGTGTCCATCGACAACGACGGCCCGGCTTTCGCGATCACCGTGAACGCCGTGGCACCAGCCGATCCCGACCAGGTCTGCGCCCTGCTGCACACCTGCCTCGGCAACCTCGTCACCGCGCTCGCGGCGGCCCCGGAGACGCCGTTCACCGGAGTGGACGTCCTCGACGCCCCGACCCGGCGACGGTTGCGGGAGGAATGGAACGACACGACAGTGGCCGTTCCGGACGTTTCGGTGCCGGAGGCGTTCGCGGCGCACGTGGCCCGCACGCCGGACGCCACCGCGCTGGTCGCCGGTGAGCTGACGCTCGGGTACGCCGAGCTGGACGCCCGCTCGGACCGGCTCGCGCGGGCGCTGGTGGCTTCGGGGGTGGGTGCGGAGTCGCCGGTCGCGGTGCTGATGGAGCGTTCGGCCGAGCTGGTGGTGGCGCTGCTGGCGATCCTCAAGGCGGGCGGGGTGTTCGTGCCGCTGGACGCGGGCTGGCCGGTCGCGCGGATGCGGGCGGTGGCCGAGGATTCCGGCGCCGCCACGCTGGTCGTGCACGAACCGACGGCGGGCCACGAATTCCTGACCGGGCTGGATATCCGGACGATCTCCGCCGACACCACCGACACCACCGACACCGCCGCAGACGCTGTACTGCCCCGGGCATGCCCGCCGGGACAAGCCGCCTACGTCATGTACACCTCCGGTTCGACCGGGGTGCCGAAGGGGGTGGTGACCACGCACCGGGACGTGGTGCGCCTGGCGAAGGACCGGTCCTGGGGCGAGCCGTCGCGGGTGCTTTTCCACGCACCGCACGCCTTCGACGCGTCGTCGTACGAACTGTGGGTGCCGTTGCTGTCGGGCGGGACCGTGGTGGTCGCGCCGCCCGAACGCGTCGACGCGACCGCGCTGCGGCGGCTGATCGCGGGACACGAGCTGTCGCATGTCCATCTGACGGCCGGTCTGCTCCGGGTGCTCGTGGACGAGGATCCGTCCTGTCTCGCCGATGTCCGTGAGGTGCTGACCGGCGGCGACGTGGTCCCGCCGGACGCCGTGCGCCGGGTCCTGGAGTCGAACCCGGGTGTGGTGGTGCGGCAGTTGTACGGGCCGACCGAGGTGACGTTGTGCGCCACCCAGTACGAGGTCGGGGATCCCGGCGCGGTGGCGGGGGTGCTGCCGATCGGGCGGTCGTTGGACAACACGCGCGTCTACGTCCTGGACGACCGGCTCGACGTGGTGCCCGCCGGGGTGGCCGGTGAGCTTTACGTGGCCGGTGCCGGTGTCGCGCGCGGCTACCTCAATCGTCCTTTGTGGACGGCCGAGCGGTTCGTCGCGTGCCCGTTCGGTGGTCCGGGTGACCGCATGTACCGGACGGGCGATCTGGCCCGGTGGACTCCGGACGGCCGTCTGGTGTTCGTCGGGCGCGCGGACGAGCAGGCCAAGATCCTCGGGTTCCGGGTGGAACCCGGCGAAGTGGAGACCGTGCTCGCCGGGCATCCGGCGGTCGCGCAGGCCGCCGTGCTGGTCCGCGAAGACGTGCCCGGCGACAAACGGCTGGTCGCCTATCTGGTGCCCGCCGAACCGGGAACGGCCGTCGGCGTCACGGCACACGCCTATGCCACCGAACGCCTGCCGGAGTACCTGGTCCCGGCGGCGTTCGTGGAGCTGGGAACCCTTCCGCTGACGGTCAACGGGAAGGTGGATCGCGCCGCGCTGCCGGTGCCGGAGTACTCGGCCGGTGCGGGCCGGGCCCCGGCGAACGTCACGGAAGAGCTGCTGTGCCAGGCGTTCGCCGACGTGCTGGGCCTGGACCGGGTCGGCGTCGACGACGATTTCTTCGAACTGGGCGGGCATTCGCTGCTGGCGATCCAGCTGGCCAGCCGGGTGCGGGTGGTGCTGTCGGTGGAGGTGCCGCTGCACGCGCTGTTCGAGGCCCGGACCCCGGCGGAGCTGGCGGCGTCGCCGGCACTGGGCGTCCCCGACCGGACGCCGCTGGTGGCGCGGGAACGGCCGGAGCGGGTGCCGTTGTCCTTCGCGCAGCGGCGGTTGTGGTTCTTGAGCCGCTTGGAGGGCCCGAGCCCGACGTACAACATCCCGCTGACGCTGCGCCTGACCGGTTCCTTGGACCGGACGGCTTTCGCGGCCGCGCTCCAGGACGTGGTCGGGCGGCACGAGGTGTTGCGTACCGTGTTCGCGCTGGCCGACGGCGAGCCGTACCAGCGCGTGCTTTCGGTCGACGAGGCCGCCTTCTCCCTGGACGTCGCC
Source organism: Amycolatopsis orientalis DSM 40040 = KCTC 9412 (assembly GCF_000478275.1). GTDB lineage: Bacteria > Actinomycetota > Actinomycetes > Mycobacteriales > Pseudonocardiaceae > Amycolatopsis > Amycolatopsis orientalis. The sequence continues at coordinate 41,687 of NZ_ASJB01000042.1, read as the reverse complement.
GAGGTGACCGCCGGGGAACTCGACGACGCGATCGCCGGAGCGGTGGGACACGCGTTCGACCTGACCACCGAACCCCCGGTGCGGGCGTCGTTGTTCGCGCTGTCGCCGGAGGACCACGTCCTGGTCTTGGTGGTGCACCACATCGCGGCGGACGCCTGGTCGATGGAGCCGCTGTCGCGCGACGTCGCCGCGGCCTACACGGCGCGGCTGCGCGGTACGGAACCCGCGTGGGCACCGCTGCCCGTCCAGTACGCGGACCACGCGCTCTGGCAGCGTGACCTCCTCGGCGACGAGAACGATCCGGAAAGCCTGCTCTCCCAGCAGGTCGCCTACTGGCGCGAAGCCCTCGACGGGGCGCCGGAAGAGCTGGACCTCCCCGCCGACCGGCCACGACCTGCCACCGCGTCCTATCGCGGCCTGGTCGCCCCGATCGAGATCCCGGCCGGGCTGCACCGGCGACTCCGCGCGGTCGCGAAGGACAGGGGAGTCACCCTGTTCATGACGGTGCAGACCGCGCTGGCCGCGGTGCTGTCGCGGCTCGGCGCCGGGACGGACATCCCCATCGGGGTCGCCGTCGCGGGGCGCACCGACCAGGCGCAGGACGACCTCGTCGGCTTCTTCGTCAACACGCTCGTACTGCGGACCGAGCTGTCCGGCGACCCGACGGTCGCGGAGATCCTCGGCCGGGTGAGGGACACGTCCCTGGCCGCCTTCGGCCACCAGGACGTCCCATTCGAGAAGCTCGTCGAGGAGCTGGCGCCCAGCCGGTCGCTGTCCCGGCATCCGCTGTTCCAGGTCATGCTGACCCTCCAGAACGCGGGCGGCCCGGGCGGCGGGGCCGCGGTGACGCTGCCCGGCCTGCGGATCGGCGCGCTGCCCACCGACGGCGTGGCGGCCAAGTTCGACCTCGACGTGTCGATGGGCGAATCCTTCGACGCGACCGGCGCGCCCGCCGGGATGGAGGGCATGCTCATCGCGGCCGCCGATCTGTTCGACCAGCACACCGCCGACCGCCTCGCGAGCTGCCTGATCCGGGTCCTGAGCCTGCTCGCCGACGACACCGGCACGCGGCTGAGCGAGGTGGACCTGCTCGACCCCGCCGAGCGCCGCCTGGTGGTGGAGGAGTGGAACCGCACGGACGCCCCGCGGCCGGCCATGCTCGTGCCGGAGGCTTTCGAGGCGCAGGTGGCGAGAACGCCGGACGCGGTCGCGGTGCTGCACGGCGACGGCACCCGGCTGACCTACGCCGAGCTGAACGCGCGGGCCAACCGGCTCGCCCGGCTGCTCGTCCGGCACGGCGCCGGACCGGAGTCGTCCGTCGCGGTATGCCTCGGCCGCTCCGCCGAGCTGGTGGTGTCGCTGCTCGCGGTGCTCAAGACGGGCGGCGCCTACCTGCCGGTGGACCCCGCGCATCCGGCCGAGCGCGTCGGCTACCAGCTCGACGACGCCCGCCCCAAGCTCATGCTCACCGAGCTGGGCACCGGGATCGCCGTCCACGGACCGGACCGGATCGTGCTCGACGATCCCCGGGTCGTGGCCGAACTCGCGGCACTGGACGACGGCGACCTGACCACCGCCGAACGGCATGCGCCGCTGTCGCCCGGCAACCCGGCCTACGTGATCTACACGTCGGGCTCCACCGGGCGGCCCAAGGGGGTCGTCGTCCCGCACGGCGCCATGGCGAACTTCGTGGCGGCGATGGGCGACCGATTCCCGATGGGGACCGAGGACCGCCTGCTGGCCGTCACTACGGTGTCCTTCGACATCCACGTCCTGGAGCTGTACGTACCGCTGCTCGCGGGCGCCGGGGTGGTCCTGGCGGAGGACGCGGCCGTCCGGGATCCGGCGGCGGTGGCCGGGCTGATCGACCGGTTCGGTGTCACGACCCTGCAGGCGACTCCCGCGCTGTGGCAGGCATTGCTGACCGCGCACGCCGACGCCGCGCGCGGGCTGAGCGCTCTCGTCGGCGGCGAGGCGCTGCCCGGTCCGCTGGCCGGCCGCCTGGCCGCAGCGTCGGAGGGCCCGGTGACCAACCTGTACGGCCCGACCGAGGTGACGGTGTGGGCGACCGCGGCCGTCCTCGACGGCGAAGGCCCCGGCCGGGTGCCGATCGGCAGGCCCATCGCCAACACGAGGGCGTACGTGCTCGACGGCACGCTGCGGCCGGTCCCGCCCGGCGCCGTGGGGGAGCTGTACCTGGCCGGTGTCCAGCTCGCGCGGGGCTACCTCGGACGTCCGGGGGCCACGGCGGAACGGTTCGTGGCCTCTCCGTTCGGCGACGCGGGGGAGCGGCTGTACCGCACCGGTGACCTGGCGCGGTGGCGCGCCGACGGTGAGCTGGAGTTCCTGGGGCGCACGGACGACCAGGTGAAGATCCGCGGGTTCCGGATCGAGCTGGGCGAGGTCGAAACGGTGCTGGGTGCCTGCCCGGTGGTGGACCGGGTCGCGGCGGTCGTCCGCGAGGACACACCGGGGGACAAGCGGCTCGTCGCCTACTTGGTGGCCACCGGTGACGACCCGGCGGGCGCGGTGCGCGCGTACGCGTCCGAACGGCTGCCGTCGTACATGGTGCCGTCCGTGATCGTCCCGCTCGACGCGTTGCCGCTGACCCCGAACGGGAAGCTGGACCGGAAGGCCTTGCCCGCGCCCGGCCCCGCGACGCTCGCGGGCACGGGCAGGCTCCCCGCCGGGCCGAGGGAGGAGCTGTTCTGCGCGGCCTTCGCCCACGTTCTCGGCCTCGACGCGGTCGGTGCCGACGACGATTTCTTCGCACTGGGCGGGCATTCGCTGCTCGCGGTGTCCCTTGTGGAGTATCTCCGCGAACACGGGGCCGAGGTGTCGGTGCGGGCGGTGTTCGAGTACGCCACCCCGGCCGGGATGGCCACCGCGGCCGGTCCGGACCGGGTGGTGGTGCCCCCGAACCTGATCCCGCCCGGTGCCACCGCGATCACCCCGGAGATGCTCACCCTGGCCGACCTGACCGAGGCCGAGATCGCCACGGTCGTCGAGGCCGTGCCGGGCGGCGCGGCCGCAATCGCCGACGTGTACCCGCTGGCCCCGTTGCAGGAGGGCATGTTCTTCCACCACCTGATGGCCAAGGGGGAGGACGCGGACGTCTACCTGCTGCCGACCGTGCTGCGCTTCGGCTCGCGGGACCTCCTCGACGGTTTCCTCGGCGCCCTGCGGCGGATCGTGGACCGGACCGACACGTACCGGACGGCGATCGTCTGGAAAGGACTGCGCGAACCGGTGCAGGTCGTGTGCCGTACCGCCGAATTGCCGGTGGACGAAGTCGTCCTCGACGGCTCCGACGGCTCTGGTGACCTCACCGGGCAGCTGATGGCCGGTGCCGGGATCGCGGTGGACCGGGCGCCGCTGATGCGGGTCCGGGTCGCCCGCGAACCCGGCACCGGGCGCTGGGTCGCGTTGCTGCTCATCCATCACCTGGTGCAGGACCACACCGCGCTCGAGGTGCTGCTCGACGAGGTGCGGGCGATACTCGACGGCCGCGCCGCGGAACTGCCCGAGCCCGTGCCGTTCCGCGAATACGTGGCGCGGGCGCGGTTCGGTGTCGCGCGGGAGGAGCACGAGGCCTACTTCGCCGGGCTGCTCGGCGATCTGACCGAGCCGACCGCGCCGTACGGCCTGCTCGACGTGCACGGTGGCGGCGACGCGATGACGCGTGCCGACCGGTGGATCGACGACACGCTCGCCCGGCGGGTGCGGGCGCTGGCCCGTGCGCGCGGGGTCAGTCCCGCGACCGTCTTCCACCTGGCCTGGGCCCGGGTCCTCGGCACACTGGCCGGTCGTGACGACGTGGTGTTCGGCACCGTCCTTTTCGGACGGATGAACGCCACGGCCGACGTGCGGCGGGCGGCGGGGCCGTTCATCAACACGTTGCCGGTGCGGGTCCGTCTCGACGGCACCGGGGCGGGCGCGGCGCTCTCGGCCATGCGGGGTCAGCTCGCCGGGCTGATGGTGCACGAACACGCGCCGCTCACCCTCGCGCAGTCGGCCAGCGGCGTGCCGGGCGGCCTCCCGCTGTTCACGTCGCTGTTCAACTACCGGTTCACGGCGGCCCCGGCCGAGGGCGGGGAGCCCGACGAGCGCGACGCGAGCGACGGCATCGAGCTGCTGGAGTACCGCGAACAGAGCAACTACCCGCTGACGGTGTCCGTCGACGACGTGGCGGACCGGTTCCTGGTCACCGTGGACGCGCTCGCCCCAGGCGATCCGGAGCAGGTCTGCGCGCTGTTGCACGCCTGTCTGGACAGCCTGGCCTCCGTGCTCGAACAAGAACCGGGTACGGCGCTTTCGGCGGTCGAAGTGGTGGACGTCGCCGAACGACGCCGGGTACTGGAGGCGGGGACCGGGCCGGTCCGGGAGGTGCCGCCGGTGCCCTTCGGGGAGCTGTTCGCGGAGTGGGTGGCCGAAACGCCGGACGCCGTGGCGCTGTCGCGCGGGGACGTCGCACTGTCGTACCGGGAGCTGGACGCCGTCACGAACCGCTTGGCGCGACTGCTGATCGCGCGAGGCGCCGGGCCGGAATCGGTGGTCGCGGTGGTGCTGGAGCGTTCGCTGGAACCGGTCATCGCCTTCCTGGCGATCGCGCGGGCCGGTGCGGCCTGCCTGATGGTCGATCCGGCCCTGCCCGCCGACCGCGTCGGGCTCATGTTCGCCGACGCCGGTCCGGTGCTGGCGGTGACGAACACCGGCAGCGTGGCAGTGGTGCCGGACGGCATGCCCGTGGTCGTACTGGGGGCTCCGGAGATGGAGGCGGAGCTGGCGGATCTGGACGACGGTGCCGTCACCGACGCCGACAGGATCACGCCGCTGCTGCCGGATCATCCGGCGTACGTGATCTACACGTCCGGCTCGACGGGACGGCCGAAGGGTGTGGTGGTCCCCCATCGTGGCCTCGCCGAGCTGGCGCGGGCCCAGGTCGAATCGTTCGCGCTGGAGGCCGCGTCCCGGGTGTTGCAACTGGCTTCGCTCAGCTTCGACGCGTCGGTCATGGAAATGGTCATGGCGTTGTCGTGCGGGGCGACGCTGGTCGTCCCGGATGCGGCAGGACCGCTGGCGGGGGACGAACTCGCCGCGGTGCTGCGGTCGGAGCGGATCACCCACACGCTGATCCCGCCGAGTGTGCTGGCCACCGTGCCCGAAGACGCGGGCGACGCGCTGGTCACGCTCGTGGTGGGCGCCGAAGCGTGCCCGCCGGAGCTGGTCGGGCGCTGGACCCCGGGGCGGCGGATGGTGAACGCCTACGGCCCGACCGAGATCACCGTGCTGTGCACGCTGAGCGACGCCCTGCGTCCCGGCGAGGTCCCGCCCATCGGCCGTCCGATCGGCGGCGTCCGGATCTGCCTGCTCGACGACAGGCTGGCGCCTGTCCCGGCCGGCGTGCCGGGCGAGCTGTACGTCGCGGGTCCCGGTGTGGCCCGCGGTTACGTGGGCCGGGCGGGGCTGACCGCCGAGCGGTTCGTGGCCTGCCCGTTCGAGCCGGGACGGCGGATGTACCGGACGGGCGACCGCGCGCGCTGGGACACCGGCGGGCAGCTGGTGTTCCTCGGCCGCGCGGACGATCAGGTCAAGATCCGCGGATTCCGGATCGAACCGGGTGAGGTCGAGGCCGTGGTGGCCGCGCATCCGGCGGTGCGCCGGGCGGCGGTCGTCGTCCGTGAGGACGTCCCCGGCGATCCGCGTCTGGTGGCGTACGTGGTGCCGGCCGAGGACCCCGGCGAGCCGGTGGACACGGTGCGCGCCTTCGTGGCGGAGCGCCTGCCCGCGCATCTGGTCCCGTCGGCGGTCGTCGAGCTGGACTCGTTCCCGCTGACGGTCAGCGGGAAGCTCGACCGCGCCGCGCTGCCCGCCCCCGGCCACACCGCCGGTGACGGCCGCGCGCCGTCCGGCGCCCGGGAAGAACTGCTGTGCGGTGCTTTCGCTCAGGTCCTGGGCCTGCCGTCGGTCGGGATGGACGACGACTTCTTCGCGCTGGGCGGCCATTCCCTGCTCGCGATCCGGCTGGTGAGCCGGATCCGCGCGGTGCTGGGTGTCGAGCTGCCGGTCCGGGCGCTGTTCGAGACGCCGACCCCGGCCGCCCTCGTCCCCAGGCTCGTCGAGGCCAGGCCGGGGCGGGCCGCGCTGGTGGTGCGGGAACGGCCCGACCGGGTGCCGTTGTCGTTCGCGCAGCGGCGGTTGTGGTTCCTGGGGCGGCTGGACGGGCCGAACGCCGCGTACAACATCCCGCTGGGCCTCCGGCTGTCCGGCGAGCTGGACCGGGAGGCGCTGGAGGCCGCGTTCCGCGACGTGATCGAACGCCACGAGGTGCTGCGCACTGTGGTCCAGACCACCGAAGGGGAGCCGTGCCAACGGATCCTGCCGATCACCGAGACCGGATTCGAACTGCGGTTCGCGGAAGTGTCCGAAAAGGACCTCGGCGAGGCGGCGGCCGCGGCGGCGGGATACGAGTTCGACCTCGCCGCGGAGATCCCGGTGCGCGCCTGGTTGTTCGCCCTCGGCGCGGCGGAGCACGCGCTCGTCCTGGTGGTGCACCACATCGCGGGTGACGGCTGGTCGATGGAACCGCTCACCCGCGACCTCGCGGCGGCCTACACGGCCCGTCTCGAAGGACACGCACCCGCGTGGGAGCCGTTGCCGGTGCAGTATGTCGACTACACGCTCTGGCAGCGGGACCTGCTCGGTGACGAGCAGGCCGAGGGAACGGTGCTGGCCGGGCAGGTCTCGTACTGGCGGGACGCGCTCGCCGGGGCGCCGGACGAACTGGACCTGCCCGCGGACCGGCCCCGGCCGGCCGAGGCGTCCCACCGCGGCCACGAGCTGCCGATCCTGGTGCCCGCCGACGTCCACGCGCGGCTGCTGGAGCTGGCGAGGGCCGAGGGCGCGACGGTCTTCATGGTGCTGCAGGCGGCGCTCGCGACGTTGCTGCACCGCCTCGGCGCGGGGACCGACGTCCCCATCGGGGCCGCCGTCGCCGGGCGGATGGACCAGGCGCTGGACGAGCTGGTCGGCTTCTTCGTGAACACCCTGGTGATCCGGAGCGACCTGTCCGGCGACCCGACGTTCCGGGAACTGCTCGCGCGGGTGCGGGCCGCCAGCCTGTCGGCGTACGAGAACCAGGACGTGCCGTTCGAGAAACTGGTCGAGGAGCTGGCGCCGACGCGGTCACTGGCCCGGCATCCACTGTTCCAGGTCATGCTCACGGTGCAGAACACCACCGGGGCGGGCGGCGGACCGGCCGCCGGGCTGCCGGGTCTGCGGACGGCTCCGCTGGTGCTGGGCGCGGGGGTGTCGGCCAAGTTCGACCTCGACCTCAGCCTGGGCGAGACCTTCGACGAAACCGGTGCCCCGGCCGGGATGTCCGGCTCCCTCACCGCGGCCTCCGATCTGTTCGACGAATACACGACCGGGCGGCTCGTCGGGTACCTGATCCGTGTCCTCACGGCGGTTTCGACCGACGTCGAAGTCCGCGTGAGCGCGGTGGAGGTCCTCGATCCGGCCGAATACCACCGGATCGTCGAGGAGTGGAACGACACCGCCCGCCCGGTGCCGGAGCGGCTGGTGCCCGAGCTGTTCGCCGAGCAGGCGGCGCGGGCACCGGAGGCGACGGCACTCGCCGGTGACGGCGTCGAGCTGTCCTACGGCGACGTCGAAGCGCGGGCGAACCGGCTGGCGCGACGGCTGATCGCACACGGGGTCGGACCGGAATCGGTGGTGGGCCTGAACCTGGAGCGCTCGCCGGAGCTGGTGATCGCGGTGCTGGCGGTGCTGAAGGCAGGAGGCGCCTACCTGCCGATCGACCGCGAGCTGCCCGCGGAGCGCGTCCGGTTCATGATCGAGGACGCCGCCCCGGCACTGGTGCTGGACACGCCGGGCTTCGAGGACGAGGCCACGGACTACGCGTCCGGCCCGGTGACCGACCTCGACCGGCTCGCGCCCTTGTCGCCGTCCCATCCGGCGTACGTGATCTACACGTCGGGGTCGACGGGACGGCCGAAGGGCGTGGTCGTCACGCACGAGGCGTGCGTGAGCCTCTCGGTGAGCCATGAGCGGTACGGGGCCGGACCCGGCAGCAGGGTCGCGCAGTTCGCGTCGGTGGGTTTCGACATGTTCTGTGAGGAATGGTTGCTGGCGTTGCTGTCGGGGGCGGCGCTGGTGATCGTGCCGCAGGAGCGGCGGCTGGGGCGTGAACTGGCCGGGTTCCTGGTCGAACAAGGGGTGACACACGCGACGCTGCCGCCCGCGGTGGCGGCGACGATGCCCGACGGCGTGCTGGACCCGGCGTTCGTGCTGGACGTCGGAGGTGAGGCGTGCCCGCCGGAGCTGGTGGAACGGTGGACTTCGGACGGCCGCACGATGTTCAACACCTATGGGCCGAGCGAGGCGACCGTCGACGCCACGGTGTGGCGGTGCCGTCCCGGTCTCGAAGCGGGGCAGGCGGTGCCGATCGGCCGTCCCATCGCCAACACCCGCGTGTACGTGCTGGACGCCGCGCTGCGTCCCGTGCCGGCGGGCGTGGTCGCCGAGCTGTACCTGTCGGGCGCGAGCCTGGTGCGCGGCTATCTCGGGCTCCCGGTGCTGACCGCCGAGCGGTTCGTGGCCTGCCCGTTCGAGCCGGGGCAGCGGATGTACCGGACGGGCGACCGGGTGCGCTGGGACGCCGACGGGCAGCTCGTCTTCGCGGGCCGCGCGGACGATCAGGTCAAGATCCGCGGGTTCCGGATCGAACCCGGTGAGGTCGAGGCCGTACTGGCGGCGTATCCCGGGGTGTCCCAGGTCGCGGTGATCGCGAGGGAGGACTCGCCCGGCGACCCGCGGCTGGTGGCGTACGTGGTGCCCGGCGAGCCCGCGGAAACCGGCGGGCTGCTGACCTTCGCTTCGGAGCGGTTGCCGTCGTACCTGGTGCCGTCGGCGGTGGTGGAACTGGAGGCGTTGCCGCTGACCGTCAACGGCAAGCTGGACCGGCGGGCGCTGCCGGCTCCCACCTACACGACCGGTTCGGGACGCGTCCCCGCCACGACCGAGGAAGAGCTTCTGTGCCAGGCGTTCGCCGAGGTGCTGGGGCTGCCCTCGGTCGGGGTGGACGACGATTTCTTCGCGCTGGGCGGGCATTCCCTGCTGGCGGTGTCGCTGGTGGAGTGGCTGAGGCAGCGCGGGGTGTCGGTTTCGGTGCGGGCGTTGTTCGTGACGCCGACGCCCGCGGGCCTGGCCACCGCCTCCGGTCCGGAACCGGTGGTCGTCCCGCCGAACCTCATCCCGGCCGGGGCGAAGAGGATCACGCCGGAGATGCTGCCGATGGTCGAACTGACCGAGGCCGAGGTCGAAAGGCTGGTGGAGCAGGTCCCCGGCGGTGCGGCGAACGTGGCGGACGTGTACCCGCTGGCGCCGTTGCAGGAAGGGATCTTCTTCCACAACCTGATGGTCGGCCACGAGGGCACGGACGTGTACGTCACGCCCGCGGTGATGGAGTTCGGGTCGCGGCAGCGGCTGGACGAGTTCCTCACGGCCCTGCAATGGGTGGTGGACCGGCACGACATCTACCGCACCGCGGTCCTCTCCGACGGGCTCCCCGAGCCGGTGCAGGTCGTGGTGCGCCACGCGGCGCTGCCGATCTCGGAGGTCGTGCTCCCGCCGGGGGAGGCGGATCCCGCCGAGGCGCTGACCGCCGCCGTCCGCGACTGGATGCCGCTGGACCGGGCTCCGCTGCTGACCACGCATATCGCCGCCGATCCGCGGGAGGACCGGTGGCTCTGCCTGCTCCGGGTCCACCACCTGCTCCAGGACCACACCGCGATGCAGGTGATGCTCACCGAGCTGCGGGCGCATCTGGCGGGCCGGACCGACGAACTGCCGCCGCCGCTGCCGTTCCGGGAGTTCGTCGCGCAGGCACGGTTCGGGGTCTCGCGGGAGGAACACGAGCGCTACTTCGGCGAGGTCCTCGGCGACGTCACCGAGCCGACCGCGCCGTACGGGCTGACCGAGGTCCACGGCGACGGCACGACGACGGGTCAAGCCGGCCTCCGCGTGGACGAGGCGCTTTCCGGTCGGCTGAAGGAGATCGCGCGTTCGCTGGCGGTGAGCCCGGCGACGGTGTTCCACCTGGCGTGGTCCCGGGTGCTGGCGGCCTTGTCGGGCCGTGACGACGTGGTGTTCGGCACGATCGTGTTCGGCCGGATGAACTCGGGGGCGGGCGCGGACCGGGTCCCCGGCCTGTACATGAACACCCTGCCGGTGCGGGTGCGGCTCGCCGGGCTGTCCGTCGGTGAGGCGCTGACCGGACTGCGGAACCAGCTCGCCGACCTGATGGTCCACGAGCACGCGCCGCTGGCCTTGGCGCAGGCGGCCAGCGGCCTGTCCGGCAGCCCGCTGTTCACCTCGCTGTTCAACTACCGGCACAACCAGGAGGTGTCCAGGGACGAGGCGGAGACGATGGACGGCATCGGGCTGCTGTCCGTCCGGGACCTGACCGACTATCCGCTCGGCGTCGCCATCGACGTCGACGGGACCGGCTTCACGATCGCCGTGGACGCGGTGGCCCCCGCCGATCCCGACCAGGTCTGCGCGCTTCTGCACACCTGCCTGGACAACCTGGTCACCGCCTTGGCGGAGGCACCCGCCACGCCACTGTTCGCGGTGGACGTACTGGGCGAAGCCGAGTCGGCCGAACTGGTCGAGAGGCGCAACGACACCTGGGTCGCGACGGCGGATGTTTCGGTTCCCCAGGCCTTCGCCGAACGCGTCGCCGCCGATCCGGACGCGACCGCGGTGGTGGACAAGGGTTTCACCCTCACCTACGCCGAACTGGACGCCCGTTCCGAACGACTGGCGCGGACGCTGGCGGTGGACGGGCCGGAACGGACCGTCGCCGTACTGCTGGACAGAACGGCCGATGTGGTCGTGACGTTCCTCGCGGTGCTGAAGGCGGGCGGGGTCTACCTGCCGCTGGACCCGTCGTGGCCGGTCGCCCGGATGCGCGCGGTCGTCCGGGACGCGGGCGCCCGGTGCGTGGTGGTGCACGAGACCACGAGCGGCCACGAATTCGTTCGCACGGCGGGGCTTCGCCGGATCTCGGCCGGGCCCAGCGCGGAGACGGACGGCCGGGCCGTGGTGCCGCCGGTGTCCCCGGCCAGTGCGGCGTACGTGATGTACACGTCGGGGTCGACTGGGGTGCCGAAGGGGGTGGTGGCGACCCACCGGGACGTGGTCGCCCTCGCGAAGGACCGGTGCTGGGGAGCGCCCGCGCGGGTGCTGTTCCACGCGCCGCACGCTTTCGACGCGTCGTCGTACGAACTGTGGGTGCCCCTGCTTTCGGGCGGGACCGTGGTGATCGCGCCGGACGAGCGGGTGGACGCGGACGTGCTCCGGCGGTGGATCTCCGCGCACGCGGTGTCCCACGTGCATGTCACCGCGGGGTTGCTGCGGGTACTGGCCGAGCAGGATCCGGCCTGTTTCGCCGGGGTGCGTGAGGTGCTCACGGGCGGGGACGTGGTCCCGGCCGAAGCCGTGCGGCGGGTACTGGAGTCGAATCCCGGGGTGGTGGTGCGGCAGTTGTACGGGCCGACCGAGGTGACGTTGTGCGCCACCCAGCACGAGGTCCGCGACCCCGGCGAGGTCGTGGGCGTGGCACCGATCGGGCGGCCGATGGACAACACCCGGGTCTACGTCCTCGACGGGGCGCTGAACCCGGTGCCCGACGGTGTCGCCGGGGAGCTGTACGTGGCCGGCGCCGGTGTCGCGCGTGGCTATGCCAACCAGCCGCGGCTGACCGCTGAGCGGTTCGTGGCCTGCCCCCACGGGGCGCCCGGAACGCGGATGTACCGCACTGGGGACCTGGTCAAGTGGTCGCGGGAGGGGACGCTGGTCTTCGTCGGGCGCGCGGACGACCAGGTGAAGATCCGCGGATACCGGGTCGAGCCCGGCGAGGTCGAAGCCGTGCTCGGCGGCTACGCGGGTGTCGCCCACGCCGCGGTCGTCGTGCGTGAGGACGTTCCCGGGGACAAACGTCTCGTCGCGTATGTCGTCCCGCAGGAGAACGCCACCCTCGACGACACCGCGCTGCGAGGCCATGTCGCAGAACGGCTTCCGGACTACCTGGTCCCGTCCGCGTTCGTCCACTTGGGAGCCTTGCCGCTGACGGGGCAGGGCAAACTCGACCGGAAGGCGTTGCCCGCGCCCCAGTACGAGCCCGGAGCGGGCACCGGCGGAGCGAACGGACCCCTCGCGGTCCTGGAACAGGCCGTCTGCGAGACGTTCGCCGAAGTGCTCGGACTTCCCGAAGTCGGGGTGAACGACGACTTCTTCGCGCTCGGCGGGCATTCGCTGATGGCGGTCAGCCTGGTGCAGCGGCTGAAGCGCAAGGGCATCACCACCTCGGTCCAGGACGTGATGGCCGCCCCGACCGTGACCGCGCTGCTGAACACACTCAGCCTGTCGTCGGTGCGGGGCTCGCTCGGCGTACTGCTGACCATCCGCGGCACCGGCGACCGGCCACCGCTGTTCTGCGTGCATCCGGCGGGCGGATTGAGCTGGTGCTACACACCTTTCGCGCGGCACGCGCCGCGGGAAGTGCCCGTCTTCGGCCTGCAGGCACGGGGCATCGACGGCCGGACCCCGCTCGCGGGTTCGGTGGCGGAGATGGCGGCCGACTACATCAGGCAACTGCGCGCGGTGCGGCCGTCCGGCCCGTACTACCTCGTCGGGTACTCCTTCGGTGCCACGCCCGCGCACGAGATCGCCGTCCGGCTGCGGGCGCAGGGCGAGGAGGTCGCGCTGATCATCATGGACTCCTTCCCGCTCGACGAGAGCATGAAGGAAGCGGGTGACGCGGCGGAGGAACACGAGCCGTGGGAGGAGGTGATCCGGACCGAGTTCGGTCACCTGCTCGGCGGGTTCTCCGACGAGGAGATCGCCGTGTTCGCGCGGATCTTCGAGAACAACACCCGGATCCGCGGCGCGCACTCCACCGGCCGGTTCGACGGCGACACGCTGATCCTCACAGCCACCGACAACGCGTCGGAGGACGGGCCGCTCCGGGACCGGTGGGCGCCTTACGTCTCCGGCGAGCTGACCGAGACGTCCATTCCCTGTGAGCACGCGGACATGGTCCGCCCCGACATGATGGCCCTGGTCTGGCAGGCGATCGAGGCTTGGCTGGAAGCGCGATGACAGACGACGCCGTGGCCGCATTCAGAGGACTAAACGCGGGAGCGCCCCGAGGTGGATCCCGCCAACAGCATCGGCGGACGGAACGGAGAGAGCGGACATGCGACGGACATCCCTGGTGTGTGTCCCCTTCGCGGGGGCGGGCGCCTCGTTCTTCCACTCCTGGGCGGCACTGACCGACGGGGACCCGCGGATCATCGCGCTGCAGCTGCCCGGGCGGGAATGGCGGCTTTCCGAAGACCCGTACCGGGACGTCGCGGAGGCGGCGGCCGGGCTGCTGCCCGCCGTCACCGCCGAACTCGCGCCCGGGGAACGGATCGCGGTCTTCGGCCACAGCCTCGGCGCGGTACTGGCCTACGAACTGGCCCACCTGCTGGTCGCGCGCAGCGACGCCGACCTGGTGCGGTTGTTCGTGAGCGGCTCGCCCGGCCCCTGGACGCGGCGGACCCGGCGCGCGACCGGCCTCCCCGACGACGAGTTCCTGGCCAGGGTCAAGGAGTTCGCCAAATACGACCACGAGGCGCTCGCCGACCCGGACATGCGGGAGCTGATCCTGCCGACCCTGCGCGCGGACGTCGAGATGCACGAGGACTACGTGCCCGCGCTCGCCCGGCCGTTGCCGCGGCCGATCACCGCCGTGCGCGGGACCGACGACGACCTGGTGACGGCCGCGCAGACGGCCGAGTGGCTGCAGGCGACCAGTGCCGAGTTCGCGCAGGAGGAGATCGAGGGCGGGCATATGTACCTCGCGGAGAATCCCGGTGCCCTGCTGCGCCTGGTGAACGACGAACTCGCCCACCGGGAGCGCTGAGCCATGCGACTCGACGGCAAGACCGCGATCATCACCGGCGCGGCCCGCGGCCTCGGCCGGGCCTGCGCGGTCGCCTTCGCCCGCGAGGGTGCCGATCTGGTCCTCCTCGACGTCTGCGCGGACCTGCCCGGTGTGTCGTACCCGCTCGGCAGCGCGAGCCAGCTCGAGCACACCGCCGACCTGTGCCGCGAGCGAGGCGCCGCCGTGCTGACCCGGCAGGCGGATGTGCGGGACCTTCCCGCGCTGCGGCAGGCCGTCGACGCCGCCCATGGCTGGAGCGGGCGGATCGACGTCCTGGTCAACAACGCCGGGATCGCCACGCCGTCGGGTACCCCCACCGACGAGATCACCGAGGACGAGTGGCAGCTGATGATCGACGTGGACCTCTCCGGCGCCTGGCGGGCGACGGCGGCGGTCGGCAAGATCATGACCGCCCAGCGGAGCGGCAGCATCATCAACGTCGCCTCGACGGCCGGGCTGGTCGGGTATCGCCACTTCGCGGGCTACGTCGCGGCCAAACACGGCGTCATCGGGCTGACCAAGGCCGCGGCGCTCGACTTCGCCCCGGTGAAGGTCCGGGTCAACGCCCTCTGCCCGGGCTCGGTCCGGGACGACCCCGCGGTGGAGGGCCGGATGCTGGCGGAGATCGCCAGATCGCTGCGGGTGCCGGACGGCGAGCACGAAGCGGCGTTCGTCCAGTCGCAGCCCATGAACGCCCTGATCGAACCGGCCGACGTCGCCGAGGCCGCCGTCTGGCTCGCCTCCGACGGATCCCGGCAGGTCACCGGATCGGTCGTCACCGTCGACGGCGGGTTCACCGCCCGCTGACCCCGGCCGCCGAACCCTGGATGGATGTGGTCATGCCCTCGCAAGAGACCAGGAACGCCAGGCACTGCCACGCGCTGTGCCTCCGGCTCGACGGCCCTGTCGACGCCGACGTGGTCGCCGGGCGCTTCGCGCGCATCGCGGCGCCGGGAGCGCTCTGGGCCGAGCGGGTCCCGTTCACCGCCGAGGATCCGGCGGGTGCCCGGCGCCGGGCGCGCGAACTGGCCAGGCCCGTCGATGCCCGGCGCGGGGCGCGGGCCGCGCTGATCGAGTACTCCGACGGCCGGGCGGAGCTGGTGGTGGTCGCGCACCGGGCCGCGTTCGACGGCCCGGCGTTACGCCTGCTCGCCACCGCGGTGCTGGAGGGCGGCCCGGCTCCCGCGCGGTCGCGGGCACCGGGCCGCCGGTCCGGCGCGGAGCACGTACCGGAGTGGGGACTGGGTGACCGCGCTTTCGGGGACGACGAGTCGGCCGAATTCCGGGTCTCCTTGCCGTCCGGCACCGATCCGGACCCCGAGCGGTGGACGTCGGCGCTCGCAGCCGTCCTCGCGCGGTACGAGCCGGGAGACCGATCAGGGCGGGCTCCCGGCGCGGGATTACTGTTCGCTCTCGACAGCGCAGGGGAGTACGTGTCCTGCCTGGCGCCCCCGTTCCCGCTGACCGTCACGGTCGGCCCGGCCGAGCTGCGATGCCATTACCGGCCCGCCTGGGTGAGCCCGCCGATCGCCGCCCAGTTCGTCCGGCATCTCGCCGAAGCCCATCGCACGGCGGGGAAAGAGATTTTCGACGAGGCCGAGCGTGAACACGTGGTGGCGCTCGGCCGTCCGGCACCGGCCCCGGACGGCGGGCCGCGCCGCATCCCGGAAGTGTTCGCGGAGCGCGCCTCCGAACGGCCCGACGCGATCGCACTGTCCGATGAGGACGGTCAGGTCTCCTACCGCGAACTCGACCGGTGGTCCGGCCGGCTCGCCGACGGCCTGCGCGGCGCCGGGGTGAACCCGGGAGACCTCGTCGGTGTCTGCCTCGACCGGTCGGCGGAACTGGTGGCGGTCCTGCTCGCCGTGCTCAAGGCGGGCGCCGCCTACGTTCCCCTCGATCCGGCCTATCCGGCGGAACGGCTCGCCTACACGGTCGAGGACGCCCGGCTCTCCGTCGTCATCACCACGCTCACCGGATTTCCCGTGTCCCCGGGACTTCGGGTGCTGACGCCGGAGACCGTCGAGGCCCTGTGCGGCGACGGCCCGCCCGCCACCGCCGGCGGTGGCCCGGACGACGCGGCGTACGTGATCTACACGTCGGGTTCCACCGGCAGACCCAAAGGCGTGCTCGTCCCGCACGCCAACGTCGTCGCGCTGGTGGACGCCACCCGGGACGACTTCGCCCTCGGCGCCACCGACGTCTGGACGTTCTTCCACTCCGTCGCGTTCGACTTCTCGGTCTGGGAGATCTGGGGCTGCCTGCTCACCGGCGGGCATCTCGTCGTCGTCCCGTACTGGGTCTCTCGGTCGCCGGAGCAGGTGCGCGAACTGCTGGCGGGGCACGGGGTCACCGTGCTGAGCCAGACCCCGTCGGCGTTCGCCCCGCTCGCGGAGGTGGACCGCGCGCACCACGAACGGCTGGCGGTCCGGCTGGTGATCTTCGGCGGCGAACCCCTGCACGCCGCGAGCCTGCTGCCGTGGCTGGACCGGTATCCCGAGACCCGCTGCCGTCTGGTGAACATGTTCGGCATCACCGAGACCACCGTGCATGTCACCGCCGAGACCATCACCCGGTGGCACGCCCTCACCGGGTCGAGATCCGTCGGCAGGCCGATTCCCGGCTGGCGGGTGTCCGTGCTGGACGAGTCGGGGCGGCTCGCGCCGCCGGGTGTCGCGGGCGAGATCCACGTCGCCGGCCGCGGCATCGCGCTCGGCTACCTGCGGCGGCCGGGGCTGACCGCCGCACGCTTCCCGGCCGACCCGTTCGGCGGCGGGCGGATGTACCGCACCGGCGACCGGGGACGGCTACGGCCGGACGGCGTGCTGGAACACCTCGGACGGCTGGACGACCAGGTCAAGCTGCGCGGGTTCCGCATCGAACTGGGGGAGATCAGGTCGGTGCTGGCGGAATGCGCCGGGGTGACCGCGGCCGCGGTCACGCTGCGCCGGACCGACGCGGCGGACGCGGCCACCGGACGGCTCGACGCGTACGTGGTGCTTTCGGAGGGGACCACGGCGGCGGTGCGGGAGCGGATCGGCCGTGTCCTGCCGGACCACATGGTCCCGGCGACCATCACCGCGCTGCCCGCGCTTCCGGTGACCGCCAACGGGAAAGTCGACCTCGCCGCGCTGCCGGAACCCGCCGCACCCGCTGCGGCCGGGTCTCTTCCGGAGTCCGATGTGGAGGATGAACCTGCGGCGGGGGACGACCTCGCCAGTGAGCTGCTGGCGGTGTGGCGGCAGGTGCTCGGTTTCGCCGTCGGCGCGTCCGACAGTTTCTGGGAAATAGGCGGGAATTCACTGCTGGCCATGCGGATCGCGGCGGCGATGCGCGAGCGCGGGCTGCCGCCACTGCACCCGCGTGCGCTCTATCTCAACCCCACGGTGCGCGCGCTGGCCGATGCGCTGCGGTCCTGACGGCCTGTCCGGATACGTCTATTGGTCGGCACTGGTGTGGTCGAGGCTTTGTACGAGAACATAAAAGGGTGGAAGTGTTCGTAAAACGAAAAGGAAGTGGTAATGATGCGAATCATGCGCAGGTCCGTGGTGACGATGACAGCAATGGCGGCTGTGCTGAGCTTTTCGCCCGCGGTGTCCTCGGCGGCTGTTCCGTCCGGATACCTGAGGTTCTGTAATACGGGGGCCGTGTGTGCCAATCGGCCCCCGGCCGAAGGGTCGGAGTGCATCAACATCGATATCGGCGGTTGGGTCACCTACGCGTTGAACCGTTCCGACCACGGCCACTACGTGTACTGGGACAAGAACTGTGGTGGAACAAATCGGGTGCATCTGGCACCCGGTGAAGCCAAGGGCGGCATAGCCAACTTCCAAAGCTACAAGCGCTCGTGACATTCCAGCGCTCAGGCACGTCGTCAGGTGGTGCCCTGCACGAGCCGGTTCTCCCAGGCCCACGCCGCGATCCCGACCCGGTTGCGCGCCCCGAGCTTGGTCTGGATCCCGGCGACATGGCTTTTGACCGTGCTGAGGGAGATGAACAGTTCGGCGGCGATCTCCCGGTTGGACAGCCCCCGGGCGATGGTCCGCACGACCTCCATCTCGCGGCCGGACAGCGCCGCCGCCCGCGCCGGATCGGTCTGCGACACCTCACCGGTGCTGTTCAGATGCTTGAGCAGCCGCAAGGTGATCGACGGTGAGACCAGGGCCTCGCCGTTGTGCGCGGCCCGCACCGCTTCGATGAGCAGCGTCGGCCCGGCGTCCTTGAGCACGAAGCCGACCGCGCCGCCGCGCAGGGCCCCGTAGACGTACTCGTCGAGATCGAAGGTGGTGACCACGACGATCCGCATCGGATCGGCCACCCCGGGACCCGCCAGCGCGCGGGCGACCTGGATGCCGTCGAGTTTGGGCATCCTGATGTCCACCAGGCAGACGTCGGGCCGCAGCCGTCTGGCCATGCTGATCGCTTCCGCGCCGTCCTCGGCCTCGCCGATGACCTCGATGTCGGGCTGGTCCTCCAGGATCAACCGCAGGCCGGCGCGGACCATCGCCTGGTCGTCGGCGAGCAGGATCTTGATGGTCATCGGGGCTCCCTGGTCGGGATGGGCAGGGTCGTCCGCACGGACCAGCCCGCGCCGGAGGGCCGCGGACCGGCCGACAGCGACCCACCGAGGGTCTCGACCCGTTCGCGCATCCCGATCAGACCGTAACCCCCGCGGTAGTGGGGGCGGGCCGGACTCGGCGGGGCGTCGTCGGCGACTTCGACGGTGACGCCGTCGGTGTCCCGGCCGACGGTCACGTCGACCGAACGGGCGTGCGGCGCGTGCCGCAGCACGTTCGTCAGCGCCTCCTGGACGATCCGGTACACCGTGCTGGTCACCTCGGGCGGCCAGTCCGACTCGTCGCCGGGAGTGCTGAGCCGGACGTTCGCGTGCTGTTTGCCGAATCGCCGGACCAGCTCGCCCAGCCCCTCCGGCTCCGGTGAGGCGGGAGCCGTGTCGTCGGTGTCGCGCAACAACTCGACGACGCGGCGCATCGCGATCATGGCGTCGGTGCCCGCGGCCTCGATCTCGGCCAGCGTCTCCGAGACCTTTTCGGGATTCCGCCGCGCGATGACCTGGGCGGCCTGCGACTGGAGCAGCATCCCGGTGAGGTGATGGGCCACGATGTCGTGCAGTTCCCTGGCGAGTTCCAGCCGTTCGTCCCGGCGCACCCTGTCGGCGGCGGCCCGCGTCCTGCCGTCGTGCAGCCGCAGCCCCAGTCCGGCCGTGACCCCCGCCAGGCAGGCCGCGGCGGCGATGGCGGGTACGGCCGACACCGGCCCGGCGATGAGCTGGACGGCGATCAGCAGCAGTCCGGTGCCCCCGATGGCACCGGCCCGCACCGGCGCCAGTGCCCGGACCGCGGATCCGATGAGCACCGCGAGGCCCAGCGCCATGGCCGGCCCCGGTTCGGCGGGAAGGTGGATGGCGGGCAGCAGGCCGAGCAGGATCGTGAGCGCCACGACGATGAGCCCGACGACCGCGGTCCAGGTGCGCTCGCGGCGTCGTGCCAGGGCGAGCCCGCACACCACGACGGCGGCGAGGGCGCCCGGAACCCAGGACACGCCGCCCCAGCTGGACGCGAGGGCGAAGACCTGGAGCGCGATCGCGGCGAGGAACAGGACGCCGAGCCCGGTGTCGGAAGCGACCTTGACCCAGCGCTCCGGAGTGGTCACGCCGGTCAGATTACCGAATCGCCGCCGCACGGAGGGGCCGTACGGCGGCGACTCGGGCAGCCCGAAGCGGTCGGACCTGGGGGTTTCGTCCTGGCCGACGGGCGGGGCGATGGGAGCGTCTTCGCGCATGTCAGCGCTGGGGCGAGTCGGACCAGTACGACCGCGGCGGGGCACCGGTCACCCGGAGGTGGTGGTCGCGGGCCCGCAGCGACGGTCCCACCACCAGCGCGATGACCATGACCGCGGTGGCCAGGTACGGCACCGTGGTCCGCCCGTCGACCCAGGCGCCCACGGTCACCGCGATACCGCCCGCGGCGATGGCCATGGCAGCCCCGCTCGGCAGGGTCCGGATCGCGGAGCCGACGAGGACGGCCAAGGCCAGTCCCGTGATGGGAGAGGGCTCCTTCGGCAGGGAATCACCGGCGATCAGCGACACCACGACGGCGAGGGCCGCGACGGCGACACCCGCGCCCGCGATGAGGGTCTTCTGCCGTTCGCGCAGCAGCGCGAGGCCGGACAGCACCACCGCGACGGTCGAGCCGAACACCCAGGACGTGCCGCCCCAGCTGTTCATGAGCATGACTGCCGTGAACACGATCCCCGCGGCGAACACGATGCCGAGCCCGACGTTGACCATGATGCCCGCTGGTCGTTCCGCTGAAGTCATGCGGCCAAGAATAGGAAGCGGCGTCGCCCGGGTAACCGGTCAAAAGTACAGGAGGGGGCGGGAAAGGCCGTGCTTTAGGCCGATATTGACACTGCTGTGGTCCGGCTCCTGGCGCCTAAAGTGCTCTTCACCGCAGTAACTTCACCTACGTGTCGAGGGACTCGCCGTGGCCGAAGAGACTCTTTCCCCGTTGACGCAGCCCGGAACCACGGAATTCGCCGGGACACCCGAACGTGGCCGGACGCGGCTGCGGTTCTGGCGCTCGCCACCGGATCAGCCGCACTGGGCGCGTCCGGTGTTGCTCGGCATCGTCGTTCTCGCGGGCGCGTTGTATTCGTGGAACATCGGGCGGAGCGGATACGCGGACTATTACGCGGTCGCCGTGAAGAGCATGTCGGTGAGCTGGAAGGCGTTCTTCTACGGCGCCTTCGATCCGGGCGCTTCGATCACCCTCGACAAACTCGCCGGGGCTTTTCTGCCGCAGGCGTTGTCCGCGCGGATCTTCGGCTATCACGAGTGGTCGCTGACGCTGCCGCAGGTCGTTTGGGGCATGCTTTCGGTGCTCGTGCTCTACCGGCTGGTCCGGCGCTGGCTGGGTGCCGCCGCGGGTCTGCTGGCGGCGGGCCTGTTCGCGCTCACGCCGATCGTGGCCTCGGTGTTCGGGCACGCCATGGAAGACGGGGCGCTGACGCTGTGCCTGCTGCTCGCCGCGGACGCGTTCATGATCGCGGTGGCGGGGGCACGGACGCGCTGGCTGATCCTCGCCGCGGTCTGGGTGGGCGTCGGCTTCCAGATGAAGATGCTCGAGGCCTGGATGGTGGTGCCCGCGTTCGCCGTGACGTATCTGCTCGTCGCTCCCGCGTCGTGGTGGCGGCGGGCCGGGCAGGTCGCGATCGCCGGTGTCGTCCTGGCCGCGGTCTCGTTGAGCTGGATCCTGCTCTACACGGTGACTCCCGCGGGGGAGCGGCCCTACGTGGACGCGACCACCAACGACAACGCGTTCTCGATGGTCTTCGGGTACAACGGCGTGGACCGGTTCGGACTCCATGTTCCCGGCGCCGCCCGGACCGACTTCACGGATCCTTCGCGCACCGGGGAGCTGGTGCTGCCGCCCGAACTCGAGCGCCTGGCCGCCCCGCCGCCCGGAGTCCCGGAGCCGCAGCCCGTTCCGGAGCCCGGCGCGGAACCCGTCCCGGAACCTGCGCCTGAGCCTGCGCCTGCGCCTGTGCCCAAGGCCGAAGAGCCGCCCCAGGCCTGGCACAAGCTGTTCGGCGACCGCTACGCGACCCAGGTCGGCTGGCTGTACCCGCTCGCCCTGGCGGGGCTGGCGGCCGGTCTCGTCCGGTACCGCCGGACCCGGCGCGACGACCCGGTGTGGGGCGGATTCCTGCTGTGGGGGCTGTGGCTGCTGACCTTCGCCGTGGTCCTCAGCCGGATGACCGTCCTGCACAGCGCGTACCTCGTCGCCCTCGCGCCCCCGCTGGCCGCCCTGGCCGCGGCGGGGGCCGTGCTGGGCCTGCGGCTCCACCGCGAACGCCGGACGGCCTGGATGCTGCCTTCGGTGCTCGTCGCGCAGCTCGCGTGGGTGGGGTATCTGGCCACGCGGTACGCGGACTTCCTGCCTTGGCTGGCCTGGCTTTCCCTCGGCGGTGCGGCGGTGGCGACCGCTGTGCTGGCCGTCGGCGCCCTGCAGCGCACGACGGTCGCCCCCGCGGCCGTCGCCGGCCTCGCCGCGGTGCTGATGCTTCCGTGCGCGTGGGGGTTGTCGGCGTTCGACCACAAGTACGCGGGCACCGCCTTCGAGGCCGGTGCGGGGCCGAGCGGGCCAGTCGGAGTGGATCTGGACAGCGGCACGAGGGACACCCTGACCGACGAGCAGCGGAGGCTGTACGACTATCTGCGGGCGAATCGCGAAGGCGCTCGCTACCTCGCGGCGACGACGTCCTGGCAGACCGCCGGTCAGTTCATCGTGCCGACCGGAGAGCGCTTCCTGCCGATGGGCGGCTTCTCCGGGCAGGTACCGCGGCCGACGCTCGCGCAGGTGCGGCAGATGGTGGCGGCGGGGGAACTGCGGTACGTGGTGCTGGGCGGCGCGGGCGGCCTCCTCACGGCCGATTCGGAGCTGTACCGGATCGTGGCCTGGGCGGCGGCCTCCTGCCCGCTCGTCCCGCCCGCCGAGCACGGCGGTGACCCCGCCCTCTTCGTCTTCCGCTGCACCTCAAGTGCCTGACCCCCGTGACGCCCGCTTCGCGAGCGCCACGCTTGAGACGCTGACCGTCCCCGGCGAGGCGCATGGGCCACCCGCGCTCCCTGGCCAGCTGGTCGTGAGTGTTGAGTGTCGTTCTAACGACACTCAACACTCACGACCAACCTCACCCACGATCACCGGTGGATCCAGGCTCAACGTCCCATTCTTCCGCTGCACCTCGGGTGCCTGCTCCCCCGTGACGCGACGCTCGCTTCGCATTTAGCCGACTAACTGCGAAGCACTGCCCCCCGCTCCCTCGGAACCCCAGGACGAACCGGCGCAATGAAAGGTCCTTTCCTCGCAAAATTTGCGAGGAAAGGACCTTTCATTGCGCCACTCCCGAGGTCGCGAGTGGCCTTGCTGTCGCGTTTAGCCCGCTAAATGCGAGGCCGGGACTTTACGCGGGGAGCGGGAAAAGGCCGAGAGGGTGTCCGTCGAGGTGGTGCGCGACGGCCTGCTCGAACAGCCGCCGCTCCGTCTCGTCGCGTTCGGCGGGGGCGAGCACCGGCGGACCGCCCAGCCGTTCGGTCAGCCGGTCCAGCGCGCCCAGCAGCATCGCCTCGTCGCGGCGCGCGCCGCCGTGCCGCCACACCGCCAGCAGGGAGGCGGCGGCGAGGACCACGGTGTACCGGTCGGCCAGCGCTAACGCCGCGGGCGACGCGTCGATGGCGAGGTCCGCGGGCCCGAGCGCGGCGCATCCGCCCCGCAGCGCACGCAATTCCTCCGCGTAGCGAGCGGTGAACCGGCGTACGGGATCGTCGGCACTCTCGTCCGCGATCTCGGCGAGGGCGCCGATGATCCCGTCCTGGCGCGGCATCCCCGCGCTCAACCGGTCCAGCGAGAGCGCGGGCAGATCGCCACCGAGGGCGAACAGCGAAGGCGTCGCGGCCGGGCCGGACAGCCACGATCGCCTGGCCAGCCGGGGAAGTTGCGGCAGCAGCGTCACCAGCGCGGCGGTGAGGGAGATGTGGGCGAAGGTGGCGGGCGCGATGTCCCTGGCCAGTTTCTGGAACATCCCGTACGGACCCCGCCGGAGGTAAGAACGCGCACCCAGTACCGCGCGCAGGTCCCCGAACGCGTCGAGCAGGATCCGCGCGGTCAGGTACTTCGCCGCCGGGGCGTAGACGGCCATCGACTCCGGCGCCAGATGCAGCGCGCGCAGGACCACCGCCGAGAACGCCTCGATGGCCAGCAGATCGGCGTAGGCGCGGGCGATCATCGCGCGCACGTACGGCAGGTCGGCCGCCGCGCCACCGTAGAGCCGCCGGTCGAGCGAGCAGCGGATCGCCAGCCGCAGCGCGGTTTCCAGCGGACCGGCGAACATCGCGGCACCCACCGACCGCGTGACCTGGTAGGAGCGGAGCGCCACTTCGACGCCCTGACCGGGGTCGCCGATCAGGGCGGTGCCGGGAATGGGACAGCCGTCGAACTCGACGCCGCCCAGCTGCACCCCCCGCATACCGGAACTGTGGAATCGCGGCAGATCCCGCATTCCCGCGGCGGGCAGGTCGTCCCGCTGGACGAGGAACTGGCTGTGGCCGCGGCTGCCCGCCGCGCCGGTCCGGGCGAACAGCACCATGGCCTCGGCCCGCCGGAGGTTCGTCACGATCTCCTTGCGACCGGACAGCAGCCAGCCCCCGCCGTCCGGCCGGGCGACGCATTCGGCGTTCGCGAAATCGTTGCCGTGCGCCAATTCGTGGAAGGCGGCGGCGATCCGGCGGTTGTCCAGCAGCAGCCCGGCCGTGCGGCGGCGCTGCTCCTCGTCGCCGGTGGTCCAGATGTTCACGGAGGCGATGAGAGAGCTGAAGCCGTAACCGAGACCGAGACACGGGTCCCGCCGCCACACCGTGCGCAGCACCTCGGCGAGCCGGTCGGCGCGGTCCCAGCGGCCGCCGTAGGCCACGGGGACGAACTCGGCGTTCAGACCGTACTCGTCCAGCACCCGTTCACCCGCGGCGAGCATCTCCCGCCGTTCGTCGGCGGCGAGGATCGCCTGATATCCCACCGGGTTCCGGTCGTCCCAGGCATCGCCGAGGAGCGCGTCCAGTTCGGCGGCGCTCATGACCGGTCCGCCGGGAGCATCGGGGTGCCGAACGGCGTGACCGCGGCGCCGGTGCGGGCGGCCTCGGCCACGTGGGCCGCGAGCGCGTCGTCGATCCGGTCGTCTCCCGCCTCGGGGCCGGGCGCGGGGAGCCGCAGCGTGGCGGCGAGCCTGGCCCGCAGCGCGCGGAGCGCGGCCCGGACCCAGAGACCGTTGTCCCACAACGGTTCGTCCCGATGCCGCTCGGCCGACCACGTATGCAGGCACGCCGCGCCCGCGTAACAGAGTTCGTAGGCGGCGGCGAGTTCGTAGGCGGCCATCGCCGGGCGGGCGGCCGGAGCGACACCTGCCATCAGTTCGTGGACCTTCCCAGTGGTGACGGCCAGGGCGGTCGCGTGCGCCGCGAGCCCGTCCGGTGCCGCCCCGGCGGTGATCGACGCGGCCAGCGCGGGAAGGGATTGCACCAGTGAGCATCCCCGCCGCGACAGCAGCGCGAGAGCGCCGCGGTCCACCGGACCCGGCGGGCTCCCGGGCGACACCGCCTTCGCGAGTCCGCCGACGTCCACCGTGCCGGCGGCGAATTCCTTGACCAGGCGGGGAAACTGCTGGACCAGCGCGCTGCGGTTCACCGGGGTGCTGCCGTCGAAGACGGCGACGATCTGGTGATCCCGCCCGATCTTCTGGAACGCGCCGTGCGCGTACACGTCCGTGAGAAACGAGCGCGCACCGAGCAGTTCGGCGAGCTCACCGAGCATCGCGTCGGTCAGTGTGGGCGCCAAAGCCTTGACCACGGCAGAGATCACGCTCATCTCCCCGGTGAGGGAGTGGATCGACCGAGCGCTCACCAAGGCCGTGGCCTCGACGGCGGCCAGCAGCGCCGCGCAGCGGCCGACGATGGCGCGCGGATAGGCGCGGCCCAGCAGCGGACGGCGCTGGATGATCCGTCCGGCGGCGAAGGCCGCGGCGAGCCGGAGCGCGTGCTCGCCCGAGCCGAGGGACAAGGCCGCGCACAGGGTCCGGGTGAGCTGCAGTGCACGCAAGACGGTCTCGACACCGGTGCCTTCGGCGCCGAGGAGCGCGTTGGCGGGCAGCTGCGCGTCCTGGAACGCGATACCGGAGATGTCGACACCGCGGATCCCGTGCGTCGGCTCCTTGGGCAGCGTTCGCCAGGTGCCGGGAGCGAGCGCGGCCTTGTCGACGAGGAAAAGGCTCTGACCGCGCCCGGTGCCCGCCTTGCCGGTGCGGGCGAGGACGGTCAGGTACCGGGCGCGGGTGGCGTTGTTGACCGGCCATTTCACACCCTCGAGCCGATATCCGTCGCGGTAGGCGGTCGCCGTCGACTCGCCGTTGAGCAGATCGGCGCCGTGGTCCGGTTCGGACAGTGCCCAGGCGATCCGGCCGCCCTCCAGTATCCGGGCCGCGGTGGTGGCGGCCTGCCCGGCGTCGCCCGCGATCCATACGGAGGCGGCCCCGAGGTAGGTCTTGCCGTGCGCCACCACGGCGCTCAGATCGCGCCGGGCCACGGTGCGCCAGAGCCGCAGCAGCAGTTCGTGGTCCTCGACGGCGCCGCCCCAACCGGTGGGGACGTAGTACGCGGGCAGGCCGAAGGCGTCCAGCCGGTCGACGAAGGGCTCTGGGAAGGCTTCGGCGGCGTCCAGTTCGGCGGTCCGGCGGCCGGTGGCGGGGTCGTCCGCCAGAGCCGTGTCCAGCGCGACCTCGATCTCGACGCCGGAACGGGTGGACGTCACGGCTCCGCTCCCGATGGCGCGGGACGCAGGCCCGGCTCCAGTTCGGCGTGCAGCACCTTCATCTCGCCGGCGAGGAACCGGTCCCGCATGGCGGTGCGCCTGATCTTCCCGCTGGTGGTGCGGCGGACGGTGCCGTGCCGGACGAGCACGACGTTGCGGACGGGGAAGCCGAACGACCGGTTGAGCCTGCGGGTGACGGCCGTGATCACCGCGGGCAGCTCGGTTCTCGGGGTGTTGGGACGGACCTCGTGGACCAGCACGACGCGCTCGTCCGGCGCCCCGACACCGAACGCGGCCCCGAGCTGACCGCCGAGGGCCTGATGCGCGGCACGGGCCTCGTGTTCCACGTCCTGCGGGTACAGGTTGCGGCCGTGGACGATCAGCATCTCCTTGAGGCGGCCGGTGACGAAAAGCTCGCCGTCGGCGAAGGCACCCAGGTCGCCGGTGCGCAGCCAGCCACCGTCGTCCTCGACGCCGGCCAGGGTGGCGTCGAAGACGCGTGCGGACAGCTCCGGCTTGCCCCAGTAGCCGCGGCCGATACTGGCCCCGCGCAACCAGATCTCGCCGACCCGGCTCGCGGGCACCGGCTCGCGGGTCCGCGGGTCGACGATCAGCGCGTCGAAGGCGTGCGGCCGCCCCACCCCGGTCACCTGCCTGCCGGTGCCACCGGGCACCGGGCGCAGCTCGGGCCGCTCGGCCGTTTCCAGGCGCCGGGTGTCCACCGTGAGCAAGGTCGGCCGGACGTCGTCGGGGATGCAGGCCACGTACGCCGTGGTCTCGGCCAGGCCGTAGCCGGGGGAGTGGGTGAGGGGGTCGAGCCCGATCCGGGCGAACCGTTCCGTGAACGCCTGGATCGTGGGCACGTGGATGGGCTCGGATCCGTTCAGGCAGTAGCGCACCGCCGAGAGGTCGAGACCGTCCGTCATCTCGTCGGTGATCGCGCGTACGCAGAGGTCGTAGGCGAAGTTGGGGCCGCCGGTGTAGGTGACCTTGAACCGGTCGAGCATGCGGAGCCACTCGATCGGCCGCCGGACGAACGTTGTCGGCGGCATCAGGACGACGGGGGCGCCGCACAGCAGCGCCGCGGTGAGCTGGGCGAACAGGCCCATGTCGTGGTGCAGCGGCAACCAGCCGCCGAATCGGTCCCCCGGGCCGAGGCGCAGATGCGTGCACAGCGCCGCGAGGTTGGTGAGTACGGTGCCGTGGGTGAGGATCACGCCGTTCGGCGAGCCGGTGGAGCCGGAGCTGTACTGCAGCACCGCGTCCGTGTCGCGGCCGACCGGGCGCCCGGCCGCTTGCCAGGACACCGGCTCCGCGCTCGCGGGGCGCACCGCTTCGACGGGCAGTCCCGCGAAACCGTGCTCGCGCCGGCGCGCGGTGATCTCCGCGAGCGCGGCGTCGGTGGTGATGGTCAGCCCCGGCGCGCAGTCGGCGGTGATGGCGGCGACCCGTTCGTTGGCGCTCGACGAGGGACCCGGCACCGGTGAAGGCACGGCGATCAGCCCGGCGAAGAGACAGGCGAGGTAGATCTCCACGAACTCCAGGCCCGTCGGCAGGGCGATGAGCACCCGTTCGCCGGGTTCCAGCCGCCGGGCCAGCTCCGTCGCGCGCACCTGGGCCCGCCGCATCAGTTCCCGGTAGCCGACGCTCTCGTGGTCCGGTTCGGCCGAGCCCCGGTAAAGGGTCAGCGCGGTGCGATCGGGGAACTCGGCGGCACGCGCGGCGAAGGCCTCACCCAGGCTCCGGTATCCGGTGAGGTCGGCCGTCATGACGCCGGTGCGGTTTTCTCCATCGCCTCGATGAGGCTCTTCGGACGCATGTCGGTCCAATTCTTTTCGATGTAGTCGAGGCATTCCTGTCGTCCGGATTCCCCGAAAACGGATTTCCATCCGGCGGGGACATCGGCGAAAACGGGCCAAAGGGAATGCTGACCCTCGTCATTGACCAGGACGAGATACTTGGCGTCCGGGTCCTCGAAAGGATTTGGCACGGAATTGCCCCTCTCTCGGCGAAGTGCGGTGAGTCCGGCAGGCGGCTCACTATGCCTCCGCGATCGGCTGACCGGCAATGCCGTCCGGCGCCGGAGACGTCCAACCGCTGCCCGGCCCTCAGTTGGACGACGTCACACCGCACCCGAGCCCCGAGACCCTCGTGAGTGGTAATGACGGTTCTAACCGTCATTACCACTCACGACTGCTACTCAAGGCTCAGTGGGATCAGGAAGTGCTGCAGCTGACGCTGGGCCAGTTCCAGTTTCCGTTGTGCTGGATGGTGACACCCCAGTTGGAGCCGTTGCCGTTGGGTTTGGCGACGAGGACCTGACTGCTGGGCCAAGTGCCGTTGATGTTCCAGGTGGCACTGATCCTCGCCGGACTCGGAACGGTCATGGTGACCGTCCAGGTCGAGGAGCCGCTGACCGAAACGTTCAGGTTGTACCGGTCGCTCCAGGCCTGCCCCGCCGAAAGCGTGGCGGTGCAACCACCCCCGCCCGGAGTCGTGGGTGTGGTCGGAGTGGTGGGTGTGGTGGGATTCGTCGGGGTGGTGGGTGTCGTGGTCGGGCTTCCGGCGTTGAGGGCGTTCAGTACCGAGTTGTACGCGGCCTTCTTGTTGCCGTTGCCGTCGAACAGGAGGGGACTCTCGCTGGAACGCCAGGAGTCGCTGTCACGCACGCCCCACACCGTGATGCCGACGCAGCGCGCGACGTTCAGGCAAGCCTGAGTCAGCGCCGTGTACTGCGAGGTGGAAGCGTTCGTGACGTCGACCTCGGTGAGCGCCACGTCGACGCCGAGCGCCGCGAAGCTGGAGATCGTGGTCTGGAAGTTGCTCGGGACCGAACTGCCGCCGGTGAAATGCGCCTGCAGGCCCACACAGTCGATCGGCACGCCGCGGGCCTTGAAGTCCCGCACCATGTTGTACACGCCCTGCGTCTTGCCGTAGTTCCAGTTGTCGATGTTGTAGTCGTTGTAGCAGAGCTTGACCGACGGGTCGGCCGCGCGCGCCGTCCGGAACGCGACCTCGATCCAGTCGTTGCCCGTGCCCTGCAGGTTCGACGAACGGCGGCTGCCGTCTTCGTTGAAGGCTTCGTTGACCACGTCCCAGTGCGCGAGTTTGCCCTGGTAATGCGCCATGACCTTCTGGATGTGGTTGATCATCGCACTGCGGAGGGCGCTGCCGTTCATGTTCTGCATCCACCCTGGCTGCTGCGCGTGCCAGGCGAGCGTGTGACCGCGGACCCGCAGCCCCCGGCTGACCGCCCAGTTGTAGATCTGGTCGCCCGCCGAGAAGTTGAACTGGTTCTGGTTGGGCTCGGTTGCGTCGGGTTTCATCTCGTTCTCGGCCGTCACCATGTTGAACTCGCGTGCCGCGATCGTGGTGTAGGCGGAGTCGCCGAGCCTCCCGCCGGCGATCGCGGTGCCGAAGTACCGGCCGGATTGCGCGGCCGCGGCCCCCAAGGTACCGGCCGCGGCGTCAGCGCCCGGAGCAGTCACCAGCACGGCGGCCGTGGCGGCCACGCTGGCCACTCCCGCCAGTATCCGTGCGGCCGATGACCGCCACCACCGCCTGCCGTGCAGGTCCGACGAACTTCTTGCCATCCGTGGTCTCCTCCCGGGCGCCGCCCAGGGGATGCCCACCTCGGGACATGTCCCCGCCGGCGAGGCCGGCTCCGGGAACCAAGTCTTCGGTGACCTGGACGAAATCGATGATGTTCACCTACCGCGAGCAGCAGAACACGGCGCGGCGTCACCGGGCAAAGAGTTTCGAGGAACTTTCGGTGCTCGTCCGCCTCGGGGTCGAGCCGGATGTCATGATCCACAATGGACGATCTCGAGATCCGCTTCTTGCCCGGCCCACGATCGGTTCATAGGATTCTTCACGGGGTAGTCGAAAGCGGGCGTCGACCCGGAGACGGCTCTTTCCGGAGCACCCTGGCCGGACAGGAAAGGGGAGGTGTCACCATGAGCGACGAAGGCCGGAGCGACCCGGACCCGCTCGCCCACACCAGCCGCACCGTCTCGGCACCGGTTCCCCGGCCGTCCGAGGAAACTCGGGCCGCGCCGGTGATCCCGCGTTCCGGCGCGACCCTGAACATCGTCCGCGGCCCGGGGATCCAGGAACCGGTCACGATCGAACTCACGAAGGACACCACGGTCGTCGGCCGGCATCCTTCCAGCGACGTCGTGCTGAACGATCCGACCGTTTCCCGCCACCACATCGAACTACGCAGGTCCGGTGGCGAGGTCGTCATCGCCGATCTCGGCTCGCTCAACGGCACCTATGTCAACCGGATCCCGATGGATCGTCGTGTCCTCGCCGACGGGGACATGGTGTGGGTCGGCCGGTACCGGTTGCTGTTCCGGTCCGGCGAGCGGGAATCCGGTTGACGGTGGCGCCACCGGATGAGTCATGACTCGGCCGAGTCGTCGTCCTGGATCGGGACACCGAGCGCGGACAGGCGCTTCGACAGGTCGGGGCGACGGGCCAGCAGCACGTCCCGGTTTCGTGACCGGAACGCGGCGGCGTGTTCGCGGACCTCGTACGGGAACCGGCCCGCGGGAACGCCCTTTTCGGCGAGCGCGCACCAGAACTCGGCCGCCAGGTCGGCCCCGAGGCGATGTCCGCGCAGCAGCTCGTCCAGCATGGGCACGAAGGCGTGGATGTCCGAGATCCTCGGGAACAGGCGCAGGATCAGCTTGAGATTGTGGTCCCGGTAGACCGGCCCCGCGTGTTCACGCAACACTTCGAGGTGGCGCAGAATGAACGAAACGGGCACCACGTCATCGTTGACCAGCAGCTGTGACACCTGGGACGCGAACTGCTGTCCCCAGTCCTCGTTCGTCGCCAGTGCGAGTCTGCCGACGGTGGCCAGCCGTTCGAAGACCGCCATCCGTTCTTTTCGGGGTGTCAGCGAAGAATGAAACGAAGCGGCCCTCGCGAGCTCGCCGGAAACAGACCAGACGTTCCCTGAATCCGCGAAGTACACGGAGATCATCCGGCTGGGCAGACCGGCCGGATCGCCGAGCGCGTTGACGGCGAGGTCCAGATTCCGGTCGCAGATGATCTCGGCCGACCGCAGGATGTCGGTCGGAATCCGCAGAACGGCGCGTGCGGCCTCGGGCGCCCACGAGAGTCCGGGTGACCGTTCCGCTTCGGTCCGGTCGGACCGGGAGACCAGGAGCACAGCGGATGTTTCGGCCTCTCCGAGGCGAAGCGCGCGGTAACGTTCCAGCAGGCTGTCCCACTCGCCAGGGCGCAGCTGGGACCGCCAGAAGTACAGCGTGCGCGTCCATTCGTCGACGTGGTCCCGCGAATCGGGATACAACTCCTTCGAGGTCACTTTGGCGCCGATCGTCATCAGCAACAGCAGCAGGTTGGCGCCGTAGGTGGCCAAGCGGGCGGTGGCCGTCATGGTGGCGGGCACGTAACCGCGGTAGACGGTGTTGACCTCCGGCCGGTGCAGCCCGTGGAAGGCGGTGAGCAGGGCGGCTCGCAGGGCCGGACGCTGGTTCTCCGACACACCGGCGGCGAGTTCCCGCAGATAGTCGATCGTGGTCGAACGCGTCGACAGCAGCGACCACGAGAGAAAGGCCCGGAGTTCGACATCGTCGGCACGCTGCCCGGTGGTGAAAAGCCGGGAATTCTCGTGTCTCAGTCTTTCCACCATGTCCAAGAGACAGCGCCAGACCAGCCGTACGACGAGAAACTCGCCGAACGTCGCGTGCATGAACTCGTAGGTGCCCAGCTCCCGGTCGTCCAGGGAAGTGCGTGCCCGATGGACGAAATAGAAGCGGCCGAGTGCGTTCTTGGCCTCACTGGCCAGGAGCTGGTGCTCGTCGGTGACCGTCTTCTCCGCGGGGGCGACGATCTGCAACGCTGCCAGGTCTTCGGCCAGTTGTGAGTCGGTGATCCACTGCGCGCCCCGGTTGAACATCCCCAGCGCGACGATCGACAGCACCATCAGCTCCTGCCGGACGGTGGCGTCCTCGACGGAGACGTGACGATCGGTCTTGGCGACCTGGCGCCGGGCGAACTGACCCAGCAGGCGTTCGTAGAGTTCGGTCTGGCTCAGCTTCCTCCGCGTATGGCGCAACGCGCCGCTCTCGGCGTCGTACACCGCCAGCATGAGCAGCAGCAGGGGCTGGGAGGCCAGGTCGAAATACGGTTCGACGACCTGCACACCGAGCGGGCCGTGTCCTCCGTTCGACAGGTGTTCCCGGTTGACTTCGTTCCACACCTCCAGCCACTGACCCACCTGAGCGAGATCGAACGGTTCCAGGCGCACCGTCAGCACGCTCGCCGGGAGCCGCATGCGGTCCGCGACCGTGACACGGCTGGTGATGATCACCGCCACGTGCCTGCCCTGGGTTTCTTCGATCTCCTGGAAATGCTTGACCTGGAGCAGATAGTCGGATCTGCTCACGCCTGTCGCCTGAAGCAGCTCGTCGAAACCGTCCAGGAACAGCACCAGCAGTGAGCTGCCCGCCGATCTGGCGAAATCCGGCCACGTCGTCGTTTCGTGGGTGGACAGCCGGATGGCGCGTTCGATCTGTTCGTGAATCGAAACGTCCGCCGGTACATCGCGCAGGGCGACCCTCACCGAGATGAAGTCCGGCGAAGGAAGCCTGGCGGCCTGCACCACGGTCAGCAAGGACTTCCCGGCACCGGGATGTCCCAGGATGACCATGGGTTT
The DNA here is from genome assembly GCF_000478275.1 of Amycolatopsis orientalis DSM 40040 = KCTC 9412. Classification (GTDB taxonomy): domain Bacteria; phylum Actinomycetota; class Actinomycetes; order Mycobacteriales; family Pseudonocardiaceae; genus Amycolatopsis; species Amycolatopsis orientalis. Next base: position 8,608 of record NZ_ASJB01000042.1, on the reverse strand, counting down.
GAGCCAAGCCCACGGAGTGGAGAGGTAGCCGAGCAGGAATCTTTCGAAGTCCTCACATACTCGTTGCCCTGCCCAGAAATCCTCGTCGTTGATCGGGGTGCCGGACACGGTGTCCGCCATCCGGAAGTTCGGGTTGACGTACGCGCGATCGATTTCGGGCGCGTCGAGGCCCCGGGGGAGTTCCGCCGAAGCGAGGAGCTTGCGGCCCAGAACGGCGCGATTGCAGCGCACGATCGCCTGGAGCGCGGGGGTGACCTGGTCGACCGGCTCCGCCCGCGTGAGCAGGTCCTGTACGGCGCGATGCACGTCCTCCAGGCGGTCCCGGCTCGACCGATGGCCGGAAAGGGTCAACCAGACGGCGAATTCGGGCGATTCCACCGCCAGGCGCTGCATCGAAGCGTCGAAGTTCGAGATCGCCGAGGGGATCGCCAGCTGCAGTACGCCACTGGTGTGGGACTTCTGGGCTTCGTTCAAGGAATCCCAGACGGCCAGCCCTCGCAGGAAATTGTCGAGACGATGGCTCAGGGCGCGATAGAACCGGTCCAGGTCCGACCGGAGACCGACGCTGTCCGAAGTCAGTCCCAGCAGGGGAAGTTCGGTCTGGACCAGGGCCTCCGCGGCCTCGGCCAGTGAGTTCGCCGGGGTTCCGGCGCCCGCCAGGGCCAGTGAATCGGCGCGTGAGACTTTCAAGGCGTCGAACCTGAAGGGAAGTTTCTCGCGCTCCAGCGCGTCGAAATAGGCGGTGACCATCAGCACCCCGCGTGCCGCGTGGAGCCGCTGGATCCGATCGAACTGACTCATTTTCCGGCGCTTGTCTATGCCTCGCGCGACCAGTTCGTCGGTCAGCCGCACCAACTCGGCCTTCGCGTCGAAGATCGAAAGCAGTTCCGGCAAGAACGGTGTCGCGGCGAGCAGCAAGCCGCCGAACAGCTTGTCAAGCCGCTGAACCAGCGAACTGTGCCCGGTACCCAGAATCCTGACGGCGTCCCGATAGGTCAGCTTCGTCGCCACCCCATACCCTCCCTCGGCAGGCCGCCGATTCTGCCAGCGGACTGCTCACCGCGAAACGGTCGAAGCCGATGTCACGGGGAACCGGCGGAGTATCGCGTATCTGAGGCCCGGATCGCCGCTCCTGTCAGATCGGATGAAGGATTCGTCCTGGTCTAGGGGGCCTGTGTGAGCGGCATTTCGCACGGCGTCGACTTCCGGGTGCTCGGTCCGTTCGAGGTCGCGGTCGGCGGCACGGTGCTCGACCTCGGCGGACCGCGCCTGCGGGCCCTGCTCGTCCTGCTCGGGATCGCGGACGGCCGCGCGGTGAGCGTCGCCGCTCTGGTCGGGCAATTGTGGGGTCCGCGTGCCCCGCACGACGCCGACCGGACCGTGCGCACCTACGTTTCCCGGCTGCGCAAATACCTTCAGCCCGCGGCGGAGGCACTCGGCGGCGATCCGATCGTGACCCGGGCGCCCGGGTACCTTCTGCGCCTGGATCCCGAAGTGATCGACGCGGTGCGGTTCGAAGGTTTGGCGGCCGCGGGGCGCCGGGCGCTCGACGCCGGGCAGCCCGTCCTCGCGGCCGAGCGGCTTGTCGCGGCACTGAATCTGTGGCGTGGCCCCGCCTACGGTGAATTCTCCGACGTCGCCGCTCTCGACGCCGAGTCGATCCGATTGGCACGACTGCGTCAGAACGCCGTGGAAGATCGGATCGCCGCGAATCTCGCCGCCGGGGGAGGAAGGGAACTGGTCGCGGAACTGGAGGCGTTGACCTTCGCCCATCCTGGGCACGAACGGTTATGGGGACATCTGATGCTGGCCCTGTACCGCGCGGGAAGACAGGCCGACGCGCTCCGGACGTTCCAGCGGGCGCGGCTGCTGCTGCTCGAGGAGTCCGGAGTCGAACCTTCGCCCGAGCTGTCCGTGATTCAACGGCGAATCCTCTCTCAAGACAAGAAATTGCTGGCTCCGGAAACCGGCGACTCCGGTCCGCTCACCGACGGTGAAGCCGCCCTTCTCGGCAAAGGCGATCTGCGCACCAGCAGGCGGCATTTCGAAACCGCCTACAACCTGGCGGAGCAGGCGGGCGACGGAGAGAGCCTGGCGCGCGCGATGCTGGGACTGTCCGGCCTGTGGGTGCACGAACATCGCACGGCCACCGGCACCCAGCAGATGCAGACCCGGTTGAGAACCGCGCTTTCCGCGGTCGGCAAGGAGTCTCCGCTGGCACTACGGCTGCGGGTCCGGCTCGCGGGAGAGATCGACTACCGGGCGTCCCGGCATTCGGAAATCCTGGCAGTACTTGAGGAAACCCGGCTCGCCGACGATCCGGTGGCACACGCGGAGGCGCTGAGCCTCGCCCACCACTGCCTGCTCGGCCCGGACCACGGACGGCTGAGGCAGACGCTGGCCAGGGAGCTGATCGGCGAAAGCGCCCGCACCGGCCGTCGCGGTGACCGTCTGATGGGCCTGGTGTGGCACACCGTCGACCTGTTCCTCGCCGGCCATCCGCACGCCGAACGACGGCTGGGGGAACTGCGTCAAGCCCTCGCCGAGGACGATTTCCTCGCGGCGCGTTTCGTGGCGGACGCCCTCGAGGTGATGCTGACGATCCGGGCGGGCCGGTTCGACGAGGCCGAGAGACAAGCGCAGGTCTGTGCGGAACTCGGGGAGACCGTGGGCGACGCCGACGCCATGGGCTGGTACGGCGCGCATCTGGTCGCGATCCGGTGGTTTCAGGGCAGGCTCGAGGAGGTGCTGCCACTGCTCGACCGGCTCGTGCATTCGTCGACGCTGTCCACTGTCGACAATTCGTACTTCGCGGCGCGGGCCGCGGCCGCCGCGGTGGCAGGGGACCGGCGGAAGGCGGCGAGCTCACTCGCCGGCCTGGTCGGCTCCGATCTGGCGGAACTGCCCCGGTCGAGCACCTGGATGGTCTCGATGAACGGCGTCGCGGAAGCCGCCTACCGGCTGGGTGACGCCGAAACGGCGGCACGGGTCTACGAACTGCTCAGTCCGTTCGCGGACCTGCCGGTGATGGCCAGCCTCGCCGTCGCCTGCTTCGGATCGGCCCACTATCCCCTGGGTGTCGCCGCGATGGCCATGGGCGCCCCGGAACGGGCCGTGCGGCATCTGCACACCGCGATCCAGCACAACCTCGCCTTGGCGCACTGGCCCGCTGTCGCCGTCTGCGAAGAGCGTTATGCGGAGGCCACGGCTCTGCTGCGCTCAGGGCGCTGAGGAGTTGCGCTCGCGGCGAGAAAGAATCGTGGTCTCCGCAGTCACCGATGGCCGATCAGCGGCAGTGCGGGGAAGGTGTGGTCGTGCCAGATCAGCCGGGAGGCTTCTTCCGGGTAGGTGGTGACCTCAACGCCGTCCAGGCGCGCGCATTCGGGCGGACAGTGCTTCGGCCTCGGCCGAGAGGGTCTCGCCGAACAGTGGCTTGGGGCTGAAGGGCGCTTTCCCCGCATCGCATGCGGGGAAAGCGCCCTTCGCCGCGTGAGATGAGACGAAGGGCCCCTTCAGCCCCTCCCACCCGGCGCCAGGTTGCGAGGGAGCGGGGTCGTGGGGGCAACGGCTCTGACCTGCGACGTGGCATGCGCGAGCGTGGAGGATTGAGGACCTGGTCGTGAGTGGTAAGTGTCGTTCTAACGACACTTACCACTCACGACTCCCCACCTCGGAACCCCAGGATGGAAAGGCTCCATGGCAGGCGCGGGCCAGGTCACCTCGGAGAGGTGGGCGCGGTCCGGGCCGGGGGCGAAGACCGCCACGGGATCGTCCGGTGCGCGACCTGGCCCCCGGCGGCGGCCAGCAGCGGGAACGGTCATCACGACTTCCTTCCTCGGTGAAGCGCTGTCGACCGGATGTCGACGGCTTGTCGACGGCCCTTGCCACAGTGAGCGCAGGGCAGTTCGCGCTGTGACCGGATTCGGACATCGATACCACCGTCACCCGCGCGATCTGCCTCTCGAAGCGGGTCACGAAAACGAAGCCCGGCAAGAGCGACCAGGGGAGAATGTCATGCGAAAGTCAGTGATCAGTATCGGTGCGGTGGCGGCCGTCGCCGGGTTGTCCGTCGCGCCGTCGGCCAGTGCGTCACCCGGCTCGGTGGGACAAGGGAAAGCCGGCACATTCGCGTCGGTGGTCATCCCGGCCAAGCGGATCCCGGTGGACAACCGCTTCATCCCGCCGCGGGTCGGAGGAGACGACGAATTCAACGGGCATGGCCCGGACGTCTTCGCCAACTCGACCCTGGAAGGAGTGGGGACGAATCGGTTGCGGGTCAGGATCTTCATGGACGCGATCGAAACGAGGGCGGACTTCACGCACGTGCGTGGAACCTCACCCGACTTCCTGATCTACGTGGCGCCGGCGGGCCAGTGTGTCCAGAGTGTCAGCCGGGGAGGCTATGAGGAAATCCGCTACCGCGACACCGACCACGCGGTCGACGTGTTCGCGGGTCAGGTCACGGACAGCTTCGTCAGTGAATGGTCCTTCGTCGGGGACACCAACAGCTCGGAAGCGGGCACCCGGACGGGCGTGGCCCTGACCACCTTCAGCTTCGTCGCCAACGTGCAGCCGTGCTGAGGCCGGGGTTCTCGGCGCGGAACGTCCTTATTCGACCTTGAAATGCGGGTTGTGAATCAGGCGACCAGATTTCCGTCGGGAGTGCGGACGACGGCGACCTTGATGTCCCCGCCGACCTCTTCGACCCCGGAATGTGAAGTCGCCCCGGCGGCGAGCAGCGCCTCTTCATCGGCCTCGACGCCCCAACAGGTGATCGGGCCGATTTCGGGGTCGAGGGCGGGATCGAGGGCGAGTTCGTAACCCGCGACCGAGTAACCGACGTAGAAGGGCTGGTCGAAATACGGCTCGATGTTCAATACCGAGGTCGCGGGTGATAATCCGAGAACACGCCAGCACGACGGGAATGGTGACAGATCGGTCCGCCGGACGGGTGCGGTAGCGTCGACCACCGCGCGGTGCAACCGGAGGACCGGTCTGCTCCGTCCTGTGCACATGAGATGGATCGCGGGGTGTCTTCTGCTGCTGGTGGCGGGATGTGGGGCCGGTGCGGGTGCGGGACAGGCGAGGCTGGAAGCCTTCACAGCACTCGGCTCGTCCGCCGGGCTGGTGAATGTGGCGCCCACGGAACTGGGCACGGCCGAAGCTCGGGAGTTCCAGCGAACCCTGGAGCGCGCCGGGAACTCGAAACCGGACAAAGTGCGTGCCGCTCTGTCGTTCGCGCCGCCGCCCGATCGGCGCGGCTTCGCCTTCGTCGTGCCCGGCTGCGCCGAGGACGGCGCCGAGCTGATCGTCGAGCACGGAACGCTGACCGCGGACCTCACCGGCGGGGAGAACGTCAACTGTGTGCAGGCGAACTACTTCCTCGCCGTCTTCTCCGTCGACCGTGCCTCGATACCGCCGACGCCGACGTTGCTGACAACTCCGCGCTAGCCCGCACTCAGGGCGTGAAGGCCCCTTCCCTCGGTTCAGCCGAGGAAACTCGACCTTCACCTTCGAGGACCCGTCGAAACCACCGGAAGCCTCAAGGCAGGCAAGTCCACCACTGGTGGCTGGCTTCTCAAGAGAACGCTTCTTACTGCTCACGGCCTCTTGTGGAAACGTGCGCTGTATCCCCGCATCGCTTTCCCTGAGACCCTTGGCCCAGGGGCCGAGGAGGGAGCGGCGATGGTGGCGAGACGCGGTTCGCGGCACCACTTGATCGTGGTGGCCGACGTGGAGGGATTCGGGGACCGGCGCCGGACAGGGCCACACCAACGGGCGGTGCGCGACGGGCTTTACGAAGCCATCGAGGCGGCGTTCACCGCAACCGGAGTGGTATGGCGAGACTGCTACCACGAGGACCGCGGAGACGCGGTATTCGTCCTAGTGCCCGGCGAGGTCGACAAAGCCGTGTTCGTGGAGGCCGCGCTGCCGACGTTGGTGACGCGCTTGCGGGTGCACAACGACGCCCATCCGGAAGCGCAGCGGATCCGGTTGCGGATCGCGCTCCACGCCGGGGAAGTCGGCTACGACGAGCACGGTGTGACGTCGTCTTCGTTGACTCTGGCGTTCCGGTTGTGCGACGCGCCTCCGCTGAAGACCGCGCTCGCCGCCTCACCCGGCGTGCTGGCGGTGATCGCGTCGGACTGGCTGTTCGACGACGTCATCCGTCACACCCCCGGCGCCGCGCCCGCGACCTGGCGCACCGTTTCGGTCGAGGTCAAGGAGGTCACCACAACCGGCTGGATCACCCTGCCCGATCATCCCTACCCCGCCGCGCCGGATCCGACGACGGCGCTCACCCGAGCATCGCACCCCGGACATCCGAATGTGATTTCGGGACGAGTGGTTCCCCGGCAACTTCCGGGATCGGTGCGGGATTTCACCGGGCGGGCGGAGCATCTGGCCGCGCTCGACGCCTTGATCCCGCCCGAGCCCGGCCAGTACGACGAGCGACCACGTTCGGTGGTGATCACCGCGGTCGACGGCGCGGGCGGGATGGGTAAGACCACCCTCGCGTTGCACTGGGCCCACCGGATACAGGACCGCTTCCCGGACGGCACACTGCATGTGAATCTGCGCGGATACGGTCCTGGAACCCCGGTCACCTCCGGCGAAGCCCTCAGCGGGTTCCTGCGGGCCTTGGGGGTCGCGGCGCGCGCGATCCCTACCGACGTCGACGCCCAAGCGGCCCTGCTGCGCTCCCTGCTCGCGGGCAAGCGCACGCTCCTCGTGCTGGACAACGCGCACAGTGCCGAACAGGTCCGGCCCCTCCTGCCCGGTACGGCGGGCTGCATGGTGCTGGTCACCAGTCGCGACAGTCTCACCGGTCTCGTCGTCACCGACGCCGCTCACCGCCTCACCCTTGATTTGCTCACTCCGCCCGAAGCGCTCGACCTGGTAACCGGCATCCTCGGCGCCGAGCGTGCCGCCGCCGAGCCGGACGCGGTCGCCGCGCTGATCCGGCAGTGCGCGCGGTTGCCGTTGGCACTGCGGGTCGCGGCCAGCCGCGCAGCCGCCCACCCGCATCTGACGGTCGCCGACGTCGTGATCGAACTGGCCGACGACCACACCCGGCTGGACGTCCTCAGCGAGTTCGCCGACGAGCGAGCCGCCGTCCGAGCGGTCTTCGACTGGTCCTATCGCCGGCTCCCGCCCGAGCAGGCTCGGCTGTTCCGGCGACTCGGCCTACACCCCGGCCCCGACCTGTCCCTTCCCGCGGCCGCCGTGCTCGCCGAACTGGCGCCGATGGACACTCGTCCCCTGCTGGCCGCGCTTGCCGGCGCGCATCTGATCGAGCCCACGGCCGGTGGTCGGTACCGGTTCCACGACCTACTGCGCGCTTACGCCGCCGACCAAGCCCGTCACCAGGACACCGACGAAGATCGGGAGCGGGCGTTGGAAGCCTTACTGACCTTCTACACCTACACCGTCTGCACTGCCGACCATTACATCTATCACCTGTTCGTGCAGATGCCGGCGGCCGTGGCCGTACCCCGCCACCCGCACCTTATCGATACCCCAGACGAGGCATGGGCTTGGCTCGGCACCGAACGTGCCAACATCTTGGCCGCCCTCCAACACGCCGCCGAACGGCGGCTCGATCACCACACGATCCCTCTCGCTCATGCGTGCCGCTTCCTCTGTTCCCTGGGCAGCCCGCAAGAATGGATCCGAGCCCACGACGCCGGGATCACCGCCGCCAAACGTGTCGGCAACCGCACTCAGGAAGCAATTCTCCTGATTGACCGAGGGGAAACGGCTAGTGATCTGGGCTGGTGGGATCAGGCTCAAACCGACCTCGACCATGCGGCCACATTGGTCCGGCAACTCGACGACCCCCGTCTTCGGGTGTCCGACTTCAACGGTCGCGGCCTGCTATTGCTTCGACAGGGCCGGTTTCAGGAGGCGGTAAGGCTGCTCAAACTGGCGTTGCCGTTGAGCAAGGAGATCGGCTCCGTACGCTGGGAGGCGGTGGTGGAAGGCAATCTCAGCACCGCCCATCTCGGCCTCGGTCACAGCCAGGTCGCGCTCGAATACGCCGAACGAGGTCTGCGCCTGCGCCGCCAAGCCGGAGATCTCACCGGTGAGGCGACGGCTTTGACACACTTAGCGCGTGCTTGGCGTCAACTCGGCGCCCCCGAGAAGGCGATCGCATTGTGCCGGGACGCGATAGCCCTCGGCCACAGCACACCGCTCAACCGCTACGAAACCATCGCTGGCCCGCTGGATGTCCTGGCGACCTGCCTCCGCCGGCTCGGCCGCACCGACGAAGCCATCAGTTGCTGGCAGGAAGCCGCCGCCGTCTATGACAACGCCGGCTATTCTCACAAAGCCGCCGAGGTCCGTCGGCGTCTCAGCGACGTTCAAGCGAAGCCCTGATGATCCGAGTGGTGCGGCTCGGGGGCCTGGTTCTGGATTGCGCCGAAATAGCGAAGAGCGCAGATCGGATCGATCAGCGCTCTTCGAGTGGTCAAGAAATCAGTGGGCGATCATCAGCGAACTTGGGCGTTGGGTTCGAGAAAGGTCCATCCCAGGCCACAAGGCAATGCCGCTAAGTTAAGCGTGGTGTGATCAGGATCTTCGGTGGGACGTCGTAGCGCTGCTC
>NZ_ASJB01000041.1 GCF_000478275.1 Amycolatopsis orientalis DSM 40040 = KCTC 9412 | reverse complement strand
AGCCGAGGAAACTCGACCTTCACACCTTCCCCAGTACATGATGGCCCCCTTCCTTGCGCCAGGCGCAAGGAAGGGGGCCATCATGTACTTCACCGCGAGCAAAGCCGCAGGCTACGAGCAGGTACCTAAGTCATTACCACTCACGACGCGATCAGTAGCCCTGGTATCCGCCGCCACCGGCCATGGACTTCAGCCCGGGGTGGCCGTCGAACCCGCCGTAGCGCGAGAACGTGTACCGGACACCCGCGATGATGTTGTCGACCGGATTGTAGATGTCGTCGTGCCCCGGCAGCTTGTGCGCGTTGAAGGTCGGGTCGATGCACTGCATCAGGCCCTTCGACGGAGTGCCCTTCGCCGCGTTGGAGTCCCAGTTGTTGATGGCGTTGGGATTACCGCCGGACTCCTTCTCGATGATCGTCCAGATCTTCTGGATGTCCGCGTCGGTCACCGGGATCCCGGCCGCCTGCAGGATCTTGATGGCTTCCTGGATCCATTGCTGGACGTTGCCCGGCGGCGTCGTCGACGGCGGGCCACCGCTCGGCCCGAGGCCGCCGCCCCCACCGCCACCGCCGCCGCCTCCTCCACCGCCGCCACCTCCGGCGTGGAGACCGCCGGTGCGTTTGGGGACGGTGCCGTCCTTGCCGGGCATCGGGACCTTCGAGTAGCCGCCCTCGATGTCCTTCTTCATCAGCTCCTGGGACTTCTGGATCATCTGGTTGGCCTGATCGAGCAGGCCCTTGACCCGGGTGTCGGCGGTGCTGGTGACCGTGTTGATCTCGGTCTTGGCCTTCTGGATGATCTCGGCGGCCGAAGGACTCGGCGCCGGCTTGTGATCCTTCTCGGCCTGCGCGGCCGCGTTCTTCGCGGCGTCGGCGGCGGCCTGCGCCTTGGTGTTGATGGCGTTGACCTGCTCTTCGGCGCCCTTGTAGGCGTCCGCGACCTGGGTTTTGATGTTGCCGAGGTCGGTGTGGACGCGATCGAGGTCGTCCACGACCTTGCCCAGCTGTGCCTCGACGTTCTGTCCGGCCTTGGTGATGGACCTGACGTACTCGAAGAAGGCGTCCGCGGCCGGGCCGCTCCAGACGCCGCCGTTGAGGGCGTCGGTCGATCGGGTCAAGGCCGCGCTGTGGTCGCCCGCGTTGTCGGCCGCCGTCTTGAACTGCACCGAAGCGTTGTGGATGGCGTCGAGGTTCACCTTGGCGACCTGGTCGGCCTTCTTGACGAGTTCACCCCAGCCGTCCGGCGTGCCGGCGCCGACACCGTTCAAAGCCACTGCTCAAGCCCCCTTGGTTTCCGGCCCCCAGGCCTGGCGAGTTCTCACAGGTCCCCGTGCACCTTCAGGTTGTCCACGTGGACCGCTTCGGTCTCCTTGATCAGCCCTGCCGCCTTTCGCAGCACGAAGGCCGTGGCCTCCATCAGCTGACCGGCCGAATCGAATTCGTTGTGGACACCTTGTTTGAACTTGCCGACCGCGCCGTGCGCGTCGCCGTGTTCGTCCACTCCGCCGAAGGGGCTTTCCTTCTCGTCATCCATCCCGGTGACGCCTTTTTTGGTCTTCTCGAACTCGTCCTTGAGCTTCTCCACCTGACCGGCGGCGATCCCCATGGAATCCGGGTCGTACACAGGCACGGTTCGTCATCCCCTTCACGGAAAACTCGTATCCGCCCGATCAGACGCGCGGCCGATCAGGACGGTTCCCGCGCACACTTTAAGACCTCCGCAGCGGGCCGTGTGCGCATCCACGCCAAGTTCCACCCCGCCGATATCGAGTTCACGAAACGGTTGAATCGGGCAAGTCAGAAATCGGCGACTTCCCGGATCCGCGTCGCCAGCAGCTGATTGTCCGCCGGGGTGATGGTCGCCCAATCCCGGCCGTCGCGGTTCCGCGCGATCTGGAACAGGTACCGACCGGAGTCCGTGTCGTAGAAGGCGACCACGCTGTCCGCGCGGCGCGGGCGGCCGTCCCGGCCCGCGCGTTCGACGCCGAACTGGCCACGGGCCTCCTGGCCGAGCAGCATGCCTGCCACCTCCTGGGCCTGCCAAAGCGGGACGTCCAGGTCTTCCAGGGCGGTGACCAGTGCTTTCGCGTCGCCGCGGGCGGCGGCGTCGGCGTCGCGGAGGACGTCGTGCGGGATGCTGATCGACTGCCCGACGCCTGGGCCGAGATCGCCCGCGACGGAGACGGCCGCCTCGGCGAGAGCGCCTTCGCGGGCGGGGATCAGCCAGACCTGGCCGGAGTCCACGACGCCGAGCAGGGCCTGGTTGCCGACGCTGACGGCCTGGCCCTTGATCTCCCGATCGGTCCACACCCAGACGTCGATCGCGAACCGGGGGTGCGCGAACAGGTTCAGCATGTCGACCAGCTCGCCGGACGCCTGGTACCCCCGCGCGAGGCCTCGCCCGCGCAGGGATTCCCATGCCTCTTCGATCAGGGCCGCCCGCTCCGTATGGGTCGTTCCCGGACTTGGCACGTCCAGGGAGACATGGCGGCGGGGCAGCCGTTCGGCTTCCCAGAGCATCTCGAACTCGAGTGCGGACAGCACCAGGCTGCCGGTGTCGTTCGGCACAGGTTCAGCGCGCTTCCCGGTTGCCGTGGTCACCGATCACGTCGGGCGACACCATGCGCTCGTCGGTGAACAGATCCTTGTCGTCGACGCCGAAGCGGCGGATGTGCTCCGCGTCCTCTTCCACGTCCTGGGTGGCCGCGCGCTCCATGAACTTCGACTCGGCCTTCGGCTGCTTCGCGCCGATCTTCTCGGAGCGCCGCATCGCCTCCTCTTCGGGAAGCTCGCCGATCGGCAGCTGACGGGTCGGCTTGCCGCCGCCTTCCTGACGGGGACGGCGGTCGCGTTCCTTGTCCCCGCTCAGCGCGCCACCCGCGACACCGGCGCCGAGCGCGGCGGCACCGGCACCCAGGTCGCCCGCGGCCGGGCCGGTGACCTTCGGGACGGCGGGGAAGCCGCGGCCCGACTCGTTGCCGCCCGCCAGTGGCGCCTGCGGTCCGGCGCCGACCGAGCGGCCTTTGCCGAGCGCCTGGTCGCCGCCGCCCTGGCCACCGCCGACGCCACCGAAGACGCCGGGGCCCGAGCTGGAACCGGGGCCCTTGCCGAGGGCGCCGTCGATGCCGGGGCCGGGGCCGAACGACTTGCCCAGTGGTTGCGCCGACGTCGAGCTGCTGCTCGGCGGCAGGCTGCCGGTGGACTGGCCCGGCGGGACGTTCGGGGAACCCGGGGGCAGGTTCGGCGCACCCGGTGGGATGAACGGGGAACCGGGCGAGCCGGTGATCGGGTACGACGGCCTGCTCTGTTCGGGCTGCGGCGCGGGCCGGTTCGGCGTCACCCAGCCGCTGCCGGGCGCCGGGGCGGGCCTGGACGTGCCGGACGGCGTCGTCGGCGCGGCGGCCGCCGGAGCGGTCGCACCGGTGTTGGGCAGCGAAGCACCGGTCTTCCTGGAGACACCGCCTCCGCCGACGGCGACACCGTAGGCCGGGGTCGGCGCGTCGTACGACGGCGCCTTCGGGTTGCTGACGGGCTGCGCGACCGGCGGCACGTACTTCGACTCGACGGCTGCCGACGCGGGCCGCACACTGCCGTCCGGGGTCAGCTCGGTGGCCGTGCCCGCCAGGTCGAGCGGGCCTGCCCCGCCGCCGACCCCGGCCGCGGTCGTGGTCTGGGTGAGGTTCATCGCCTGCGGGTCGGCCAGCGTGTCGGTCGTCAGCAGGTTCTCGCCACTGGTCTTGGCGTAGTCGTTCAACGCCTCCTGCGCCTGCGCCCGCGCGTTGTTCGCCGCGCTGACGCTCTTGGCGTGGTCCGTCTCGAAGCCGATGAGGCTCAGCACGACGTCGCCGAGGGTCAAGCCGCCCGCGCCCTTCCGGACCACTTCCGGATCCGGGAGCTTGTGCAGGGTCCGGTTGAAGGCCTCACCCTGGGCGAAGATCATCTCGGCGGAATGCGAAACCTTCGAATTCGCGTCCTGGGAGAAGCCCGCCTGCTCGGTGAACACCTGACCGGCGGCGCCACCCGCCTCGCTCTGCCATTCCACGCCGAGCTTGCCCAGCTCGTCGCGCAGCGTCTTGTCGGTGTCGGCGAGCGCGGACGCGACGGACTTCAGCGCGTCGACGGCGATGCCGATGCTGCCGGTGCCGTCGCCGCTGCGGAAGCGCTCGATCTCGGTCGCGATCCCGGTGTCGGTGTAGCCGTCGAACCGAAGATCGCGGAGCTTGCCCGCGAGGTCGGAGACGTTCACGGCGCCCTCCCTAATTGCGTGCTTTCAAGGTCTGCAAAGCCATGTCGGCCGCCTGCGCGGACATCTCGCACAGCTGCGGCATGGTGAACGCGCCGGCGGTGACGGTGACGGCCCGTACCGCCAGCGTCTGGCCTTTCGCGACACCGACGAGCGTTTCGCAATCGGCCGGTTTCCCGGCGTCGCGGTAGTTCGTGATGGCGGGGAACCCGCCGACCGCCCTCGGTTCCGTGGTCATGCTGTTCTTGCGGCGCTTGCCGGTGAACCACTCTTCGACGTCCGCGGTGACCGTGCGGAGGTAATAGCTGTGGAAGGGCTGCGCGGCGTCCGCGTCGAGGACACAGGTCGGGCCGTCGATCGGCTCCGCGGCCGCGCGCGGCCTGCTGTTGATCTTGAGCTGGTCGAGCTGGGGCTCGGTGATCAAGGCGCACGGATCGACGCCCTGCAGGCTCAATTCGGCGGGCCGGGCGGGCAACGCGGACGCCTTGGCGCCCTGCGTGGCCGAAGCCAGCGCCGGTTCGTCGGGAAACGCCTGTCCGCCCGTGTCCGTGGTACATCCGGCCAGCACGAGGGTGAGCACCCCGCCGGACACCAGCACACGGGGCCTACGCCCGGTGTACACCACGGTCCCCGAACGCGGCGGCCTTGTCCGCATCACTGGTCTTGTACTCCTTGGCCGCCGTGCGGAGCTGGCTCACCAAGCCCCTGAGCCCGGCCACGTACGCCTTGACCTGCGCGGCGTACGACTGGTCGCCGTCGGCCACGAGCTCGTTCCAGACGCTCGTCGCGTGGACGCTCACGGTGTCGTTGGCCGGAGTGTCGATGCGCAGCTGGTCGAGCCGCGTCAGAAGCTTGTCCTGCAGCGCGTCGACCTGTTCTTCGACGATCTTCGCCACTTCGAGCAGCTTCGATGGATCCACTCTGATGTCGGCCACCGACGGTGGCACGGGGACCGCGGACGTGAGGTCCTGGATCTTGCTCGATGCTGCCATTCCCCACCCCTTGTACGGACGGTGACCGTTCGCCCTGTCGAGGCTACCAACGCTGATGTATCGGCTGCCTAAGCTTCACAGGAAATACCGGGTTAGACGTACCCGGGACCGGAACGGTTCCGTCGGGAATTCACGAGACCGGGGTGGCGATCTCTCCCTTGGCGGCGAGCAGGGCGATGTCGGTGCGGTGGTGCGAGCCGGCGAGGTGGACCTTCTCGACCGTCGCGTAGGCGTCCTTGCGGGCGGCCTTCAGGTTCTTGCCGGTGCCGACGACCGACAGCACACGGCCACCGGAGGAGACCACGGCGCCGTCGTCGCGGCGGCGGGTCCCGGCGTGGAGCACGCCTTCGATCTCGCCACCGGTGATGACGTCGCCCGTCCTCGGCTTGCCGGGATAGCCGTCGGCGGCGATGACGACGGTGACCGCCGCGCCGGAGTCCCAGTCCAGCGGCGGCAGCTCGGCGAGCTTGCCGGTCGCCGTCGCGTGCAGGACCTTGCCGAGCGGGCTGCGCAGCAGCGCCAGGACGACCTGGGTCTCCGGGTCGCCGAAGCGGCAGTTGAACTCGATGACCTGCGGGCCTTCGGAAGTCAGCGCGAGACCGGCGTAGAGCAGGCCGGAGAAGGTGGCGCCGCGGTTGTCGAGTTCGTCGACCACGGGCTGCACGATGCGGGCGACGACGTCGTCGACCAGGTCCTTCGGCGCCCAGGGCAGCGGCGCGTAGGCGCCCATGCCGCCGGTGTTCGGGCCCGCGTCGCCGTCGCCGACGCGCTTGAAGTCCTGCGCGGGCAGCAGCGGGACGACCGTGCGGCCGTCGACGAAGCAGAAGAGCGAGGCTTCCGGACCATCCAAAAAGGACTCCAGGAGCACCGGGTGGCCACCGTCGAGCAGCATCAGCGCGTGCTTGCGCGCGACGTCGACGTCCGTGGTGACCACGACGCCCTTGCCCGCGGCGAGACCGTCGTCCTTGACCACCCAGGTGGGGCCGAAGCGGGCGAGCGCGGCGTCGAGGCGGGCCGGGGTGTCGACCACCTCGCAGTGCGCCGTCGGCACGTTGGCGGCCGCCATGACGTCCTTCGCGAACGCCTTCGAGCCTTCGATCCTGGCCGCGGACGCGGACGGGCCGAAGCAGGCGATGCCCGCCTTCCGGACCGCGTCGGCGACACCGGCCACCAGCGGGACCTCGGGGCCGACCACCACCAGGTCCGCCTGCCACTGCTTGGCGAGGGCGGCGACCGACTCGGGGTCGGCCGCTTCCACGCCGAGCTGCTCGGCCACCGAAGAGGTGCCGGCGTTGCCCGGGGCACAGGCCAGTGCGGTGACGGAAGGGTCTTCCGCGACCGCGAGGACAAGTGCATGCTCACGGGCGCCGGACCCGATTACCAGTACGCGCACGACGCACAGGGTAACCGTGCCGGTGAGCTACGAAGACGTCGCCATCCTCGAGCGGGTGGTTCCATCCGGCGTTCACCCGGCGGTCAGCGCTCCGCCGGTCCGTCTTCGCCGCCTGGACGCCTCCTGCGTCAAGGGTTGCGCGGTACCCCGAGTTCAAGCGAAAGAGGTCATCCACCATGCGAAAGCGCCTGGGCGTGCTCGCCCTGTCCGGACTCGCCGTACTCAGCGTCACAGGGCTGGCGGGCGCCGCCGAGCCGAGCACCCAAGATGTGTCGGCGCTGGCGAAGGGCCACGATGGGCCGGTGATCGTCGGACACCGCGGCGCCCCCGGCTACCGGCCGGAGCACACGCTCGCCTCGTATGAGCTCGCCTACCGCCAGGGCGTCGACTGGGTCGACGTCGACCTGGTGCCCACCAAGGACGGCCAGCTGGTCGCCCGGCACGAGAACGAGATCGGTGGGACCACCGACGTCGCGAAGCACCCCGAGTTCGCGAACCGGAAGACGACGAAGGTCATCGACGGCACGTCGTTCACCGGCTGGTTCACCGAGGACTTCACCCTTGCCGAGCTGAAGACGCTGCGCGCGACCGAGCGGATCCCGCAGCTGCGGCCGAACAACAAGATCTACGACGGCCGCTACCGGATCGCCACCTACCAGGAGGTGCTCGACCTGACGCGCCGCCTCGGCCGCGAACTGCGCCGCGAGCTGGGGACGTACCCGGAGGTCAAGCACTCGACGTACTTCTCGTCGATCAAGAACCCGACCGAACCGAAGCTGGTCGAGCTGCTCAAGCGCAACGGGCTCAACCACCCGAAGGCGCCGGTGATCATCCAGTCCTTCGAGGTGTCGAACCTGATCGAGCTTTCGCGTCAGGTGCGGGTGCCGCTGCTGCAGCTGACCTCGGCGACCGGCGCTCCCGCCGACTTCGTCGCGAAGGGTGACCCGCGGACGTACGCCGACCTCGTCACGCCTGCGGGCCTGAAGGAGATCTCGAAGTACGCGGACTACCTGGGGCCGGAGAAGGCGCAGGTCATCCCGGTGGTGAACGGTGCGCTGGGGCAGCCGACCAGGCTCGTCGACGACGCGCACAAGGCCGGGCTGAAGGTGGGGCCGTACACGTTCCGCAACGAGAACAACTTCCTGCCGCAGAACCTGCGCTCCTCGGCGAACCTCGCCGAGTACGGCAACGCGTTCGCCGAGCAGGAGGCGTTCCTCAAGGCGGGTGTCGACGGGTACTTCGCCGACCACCCGGACACTGCGCTGGAGGCCGTGAAGGCGTTCGAGGGACGCTGACCCTCCCTCGACTGCCATGAAAGGTCCTTTCCTTGCAAATATTGCAAGGAAAGGACCTTTCATGGCGTCCGGAGGGGGCGAGGTCTTGACGGGACCTTGACATGCGCAGGTCGGCGGGCCTAATTTCGGCGGATCTCAATGGTCTGTCCGCATACCTTTTAAGTGGGTGCCCGATGGATGTCCCAGCCAAGCAGGCCGCCGAACCCGCCGACGAAGACAGTGCCCGGCTCCACCAGCTCGGCTACGCGCAGGAACTCCGGCGCACGATGTCGACCTTCTCCAACTTCGCCGTCTCCTTCACCATCATCTCGATCCTCTCCGGCTGCCTGACCCTCTACGGGTTCGGCATGAAGACCGGCGGTCCCGCCGCGATGATCTGGGGCTGGCCGCTGGTCGGCCTGTTCGTCATCCTCGTCGGGCTGGGCATGGCCGAGGTCTGCTCCAGCTATCCGACGGCGGGCGGCCTCTACTACTGGGCCGCGAAACTCGCCCCCCGCAACGGTGCGGCATGGTCGTGGTTCACCGGCTGGTTCAACCTCATCGGGCAGATCGCGGTCACCGCGGGCATCGACTTCGGTGCGGCACTGTTCCTCAACGCCTTCCTCGACCTGCAGTTCGGCTTCGAGGCGACACCGGGCAACACGATCCTGCTGCTGGCGATCATCCTGCTGATCCACGGCCTGCTGAACACCTTCGGCGTCAAGATCGTGGCGCTGCTGAACACCGTCAGCGTGTGGTGGCATCTGGCGGGCGTACTGGTCATCGTCGGGGTGCTCATCATCGTGCCCGAGAAACACCAGGACGCGTCGTTCGTCTTCGGCGAGTTCGTGAACAACACCGGCTGGGCTTCGCCGGTCTACGTCTTCTTACTGGGGCTGTTGCTCGCGCAGTACACACTCACCGGGTACGACGCTTCGGCGCACATGACCGAAGAGACCAAGAACGCGGCGAAGGCCGGGCCGCGCGGCATCGTCAACTCGATCCTCGTCTCACTGGTCGCCGGCTGGGTCCTGCTGATCGGCCTCACCTTCGCGATCCAGGACTACGAAGGCGCCGTCGGCTCGGAAACCGGGGTGCCGCCCGCGCAGATCTTCCTCGACGCGACCGGCGAGACGACCGGCAAGTTCCTGTTGCTGATCTGCATCGGCGCGCAGTTGTTCTGCGGGATGGCGTCGGTGACCGCGAACTCTCGGATGATCTACGCCTTCGCCCGCGACGGCGCGATCCCGGGTTCGAAGTTCTGGCACCGCATCAACAAGCGGACCCAGACACCGACCAACGCGGTGTGGCTGGCCGCCGGCGGCGCGCTCCTGCTGGCCCTGCCGTACCTCTGGAGCGCGACCGCCTACGCGGCGGTGACCTCGATCGCGGTCGTCGGCCTCTACGTGGCCTACGTGATCCCGGTGTTCCTGCGGGTGCGCAAGGGCGACGACTTCGAACCGGGGCCGTGGAACCTCGGCCGGTGGGGCAAGCCGATCGGCATCGTCGCGACCATCTGGGTCTGCTTCATCTTCGTGCTGTTCATGCTGCCGCAGGGATCACCGGTCACCATCGACAGTTTCAACTACACGCCGATCGCCTTCCTCGTCGTTCTCGGTGGTGCCGCGGTGTGGTGGTTCGCCTCGGCACGCAAGTGGTTCACAGGTCCGAAGGTCCAGGGTTCCGAAGAGGAACTCGCCGCCGTGGAACGGGAACTCAAGGAACTCGGGTAACGGTCTCCTGGGCGCGGCCGACGCGGACTCCGGTCACCGCGGCCGCGCCCAGCCCACCGACCGCGGCGAAGGCGTAGAAGCCCCAGGGATACGCGATGCCCGCGCTCAGCAGGGCACCGCCGAGGATCGGGCCGCAGATCGCGCCGACCCGGCCCACCCCGGCCGCCCAGCCGATTCCGGTGGCGCGCATGGCGGCCGGGTACGTCTTGCCGATGTAGGCGTACACGAGAACCTGCGCGCTGAACACGAAACCGCCGGTGAGGAACACAGCGACGTACAGACCGGCCGCGGGTAGTTTCACGCTCAGCAGGGCGAGGAAGACCGCCGCCCCGAGGAACCAGGCGATCACCGACGGCCGCACGCCCACCTTGTCCGCCACCCGGCCCGCGACGAGCAGGCCGACGACCCCGCCGAGGTTCAGCGTGAGCAGCAGTCCGAGCGCCGCGCCGAGCGGGTACCCGGCCTGGCGCATGATCTCCGGCAGCCAGGTGTTGAGCCCGTAGACCAGCAGCAGCCCCATGAACGACGTCACCCAGAACGCGAGGGTGGCCCGCAGCAGACCGCCCCGGAACAGCCCGCCGACGACCTCCGCCGCCGACTTCTCCTGCGTCTCCCGCGCCCGCTCGAAGGACTCGGATTCGGGCAGGTACTTGATCATCAGCGGCACCAGCACGAGCGCGGGCAGCGCGCCCGCGACGAACATCGCGCGCCAGCCGAGCGGCTGGATCAGCCAGATGCCGAGCAGGGCGGTGAGCACCGCGCCGACGTGGTAGCCGGTCATCACCGTGGTGGTGGCGCTGCCGCCCCTTCCCTTGCGCGCGTACTCGGTGACCAGCGCGATCGCCGTCGGGAGACAGCCACCGAGGCCGAGCCCGGCGAGGAAGCGGAACAGCCCGAAGAAGAACGCCGACGGCGCGATCGCGCACAGCGCGGTGCACACCGAGAAGGCGCCGACCGCGATGATCAGCGCCTTCCGCCTGCCGATGACGTCGGTGATCGTGCCGATCGCCATCGCGCCGATCATCATGCCGATCAGCCCGAAGGTCGAGATCACCGACGCCGTGCCGGGGGTCAGGCCCCAGACGTGGTCACGGAGCAGTGCGGGCAGCACCGTACCCAGGACGACCAGGTCGAATCCGTCGAGCAGCACCGCCGTCCAGGCGAGCGGGACCACCCACGAACGGGCCGTGGCAGGGGACATGGGGACCTCCAGCTGTGTTCGCTATGCGCACGAGTATGCACAATCCGAACGCTGTGAGCAAGGCCACTGGTCCCTGGGGATTTATCAGCCCTGGGCGAGGTCTCCGAGAACGCGCCAAGTGCGGAGCCGTTCCTCCGTGCCCCGGGTGCCCGCCTGGGTCGCGACGACCTCGGTCGCCCCGGCGTCGAAGTACCGGCGGATCTCAGCGGCGACGGTCTCCTCGTCCCCGGCGATCACCAGATCCCCGGCGGAATCCACGCCCTGCGCGTCGAAGATGGCGCGGTAGGAGGGGATGTCGCGGAAGAAGGCGTACTGCCGGTCGACGATGGCGCGGAAGTCGTCGGGCTCGTCGGTCACCGCCACCGGCACCATCGCGATGATCCGCGGCGCCGGACGGCCCGCGGCGGCCTTGGTGATCTCCGGGACGATCAGCCCGGAAAGCGCCTTCGGCCCGGCAAGGAACGGGATCGTGCCGTCGGCGAGTTCGCCGGTGACGCGCAGCGCCTGCCGTCCCATCGCGGCGACGATCAGCGGGATGTCCGAGGATCCGGCGACCCGCACCGACGCGCCGAAACCCTTGGCGTGCGCGCTGACCGTCTCGCCCTGGAAGTCGATCTCGCCGTCGTCGAGCACCTGGCGAAGGATCGTGAGGTACTCGCGAAGGTGCTTGATCGGCGGCGGGTACTCGACGCCGTACGCCGGTTCGAGCCAGTTCTTCGCGCCGGTTCCGAGGCCGAGGACGAACCGGCCGCCCGTCGCGGCCTGCGCCGTCTGCGCCAGTCCGGCGATCAGCAGTGGATGCCGCGGGTAGATCGGGACGACGCCGGTCCCGACGGCGATCCCCGGCACGGCGCGGCCCGCGAGGGCGGCGACGGTGATGGCGTCGTGCTCCATCTGCTGGGAGAACCAGACCGATGTCAGGCCGGCCTCGGCGGCTTGAGCTGTCTGCGTGACGAGTTCGTCGACGATGTTGACGGCGTTCGCGGTGTCCCCGGACGGGAGTGCCACTCCGATGGTCATGTTCAACGCTAACCGCGCCGTCCAAAGGATATTTCGGTGTTCACCAGTTGAGAACACGCGCACGGTCTCCCGCGGTGGCCCACCCTGGGCGGCGTCCGACACCTCGATCCTGGAGTGACCCGATGTCGCTGACCGATGTCATCGAAGGAACCAAGACCGCCGTCGACGCCGACCCGCGCAACGCCGCCGTTTCGTTCAGCGTCGCCAACGCGTTGAAACCCGGAACCGCGACGCGGGTGGACGTCCGCGTGCGCGACCACACGCTCACCGTCGACGAACCCGCCGCGCTGGGCGGCACCGACACCTCGGCCAATCCGGTCGAATACGCGCTCGCCGCGCTCGGTTCGTGCCAGGTGATCACGTACCAGTTCTGGGCGGCGAAACTCGGGGTGCCGCTCGACGGGGTCAAGGTGACCGTGGACGGCGACATCGACCTGCACGGGTTCTTCGGGTTCTCGGAGTCGACCCGGCCCGGCTTCGGCGATGTACGGGTCTCTGTCGAGCTGAGCGGGCCTGCCGGGGCGGAGGTCTACGAAGACCTGAAGCGGCAGGTGGACGAGCACTGCCCGGTGCTGGATCTGTTCCGGAACCCCACTCCGGTGAAGACCTCGCTCACCTGAGCCGCCATGAAAGGTCCTTTCCTTGCGAAATTTGCAAGGAAAGGACCTTTCATGGCACGCGTAAGGGCGTCAGACGAACTCGTGCCGCACGATCGTCTGCTCCCGGCCCGGACCGACGCCGATCGCCGAGATCCGCGCGCCCGAAAGCTCTTCGAGGCGCTCGACGTAGGCCCGCGCGTTCGCGGGCAGCTCCTCGAAGGTGCGGCAGCCCGAGATGTCCTCGAACCAGCCCGGCAGCTCTTCGTAGATCGGCAGCGCGTGGTGCACGTCGGTCTGCGTCATCGGCATGTCGTAGGTGCGGAACCCGTCGACCTCGTAGCCGACGCACACCGGCACCTTCTCCAGCCCGGACAGCACGTCCAGCTTGGTGAGGAAGTAGTCGGTGATGCCGTTGACCCGCACCGCGTAGCGCGCGATGACCGCGTCGAACCAGCCGGTGCGCCGCGAGCGGCCGGTGGTGACGCCGAACTCGCCGCCCTGCTTGCGCAGGTACTCGCCGGACTCGTCGTCCAGCTCGGTCGGGAACGGGCCGGAGCCGACACGCGTGGTGTACGCCTTGAGGATGCCCAGGACGGTGGTGATCTTGCCGGGGCCGATGCCCGAACCCGCGCTCGCGCCGCCGGACGTCGGGTTCGACGACGTCACGAACGGGTAGGTGCCGTGGTCGACGTCGAGCAGGGTGCCCTGCGAGCCTTCGAGCAGCACCGTCTCGCCGCGTTCGAGGGCCTGGTTGAGCTGCAGGCGCGTGTCGGCGATGCGGTGCGCGAACTTCTCGCCCGCGGCCAGCACCTCGTCCGCGACCTGGTCGGCGTCGAGCGCCTTGCGGTTGTAGACCTTGACCAGGACCTGGTTCTTGAACTCCAGTGCCGATTCGACCTTCTGCCGGAAGATCTTCTCGTCGAGCAGGTCCTGGACGCGGACGCCGACGCGGGCGATCTTGTCCTGGTAGCAGGGGCCGATACCGCGGCCGGTGGTGCCGATCTTGCGGCTGCCAAGGTAACGCTCGGTGACCTTATCGATGGCGACGTGGTACGGCATGATCAAGTGCGCGTCGGCGGAGATCAGCAGCTTGCTGGTGTCGACGTCGCGTTCTTCCAGCCCGGCGAGTTCGTCGAGCAGCACGGCGGGGTCGATCACGACGCCG
Organism: Amycolatopsis orientalis DSM 40040 = KCTC 9412; assembly: GCF_000478275.1. Classification (GTDB taxonomy): domain Bacteria; phylum Actinomycetota; class Actinomycetes; order Mycobacteriales; family Pseudonocardiaceae; genus Amycolatopsis; species Amycolatopsis orientalis. Next base: position 25,128 of record NZ_ASJB01000041.1, on the reverse strand, counting down.
TTGCCGATGACGTTGGTGACGCCCGGCGTGAGGATCCCGGACGGGATGAGGTGGAGCGCGAAGTTCTGCCCGTCGGGAAGGACTACGGTGTGGCCCGCGTTGTTACCGCCTTGGTAACGCACGATCCACTGGACGCGGTCGCCGAGCAGGTCGGTGGCCTTGCCCTTGCCCTCGTCCCCCCATTGGGCCCCGATCAGCACGATGGCCGGCATGTGACACTCCAGGTGTTCGGCGACTTGTGGTTTGGCGCTGGTAAATGCCGGTGCATGAGCGTAACGGAGGGCCTTCGGGTGCGCGGAATAGTGGTGGTCTGTCCAGAGGGCGAGCCCACACTCCCGGACATCGACGACGTCGAAATGGTGCGCGTCCCGAGCCGTCCCGGCAAGGCGGAAATCGACCCCTTGCTGGGCGAACACGATCATCTGGTGGTCGCGGGCAGCGACGCCGACCTGGCGGCGGTCGCGCTTCGACTGTTGCGAAAAGAACAGCTCTCCGGCGTGTCGCTCGGGTTCGTGCCCTCCTCGCCGGACTCCGACGTCGCCCGGATCTGGAGCCTCCCGACCCAGCCGCTGCGCGCCCTCGCGCTCGCCCTGCGCGGAGAGGTCGATCCGGTTCCGCTGATCCGGGACGACACCGGTGGCGTCCTGGTCGGGCGCGGGGTGGTCGGCATGGTGCGCGGGGTGGCCTACTGCGACGAGCACACCGTCCTGCGCGGGCCCGCGCGCTCGATCGAGGTCGAGCCGGACGCGAGCGGGCCGGGGCTGATGGTGCGGGTGACCAAGGGGACGCTCTTCAAACGGCCTTCGACGCAGTACGCGCGGGCGTTCCAGCTCGGCTGCATCCCGACGCGGCCGAGCAGCGACGGCGTCGTCCACCCCCGCGCGATGAGCCGGTGGACCTGGTACCGGCACACCGAGGATCTCCGGCTGGTCCGCGGGCTCGCCTAGCCGTTCGCCCGTTCGGCCCAGAACCTTCCGCTGGACTTTCCGAAAAACTTTCGCGCGACACTCGGGCCTCCCTCGCGCTCGCCTCCCCTGCCCGCGCGATCCCCCGACCAGCGCGTTTAGTCCTCTGGATGCGGTAGTTGCCCACGCAAGGACCGCATCCAGAGGACTAAATGCGGCATGTTGGTCACTCGTCGTTCACAAATGTCCAGCAGGGTGTCACTCGTCAGTGTTGCGTGGGCCATTTCCGTCCCTCAAGGTGACCAGGTCCCCAAACCTGACACGGAGGCAGCAATATGCCAACTGCGCTTGCTGTTCGTCGCTCCTTCACCGTTCTCGCCGTTTCGGCCATCGTCTCGGCGGGCGTCGTCGGCGTCGCCGAGGCCACGCCGCCGGGCATCCCGTCCGCCGACACCGCCAAGACACAGCTCGCCGCGCTGACCGTCAAACCGGACGGTTCTTCGGACGGATACAGCCGCGACAAGTTCCCGCATTGGTCCGACCAGGGCAACAGCTGCAACACCCGCGAGGTCGTGCTCAAGCGGGACGGCACGAACGTGCAACAGGACAGCAGTTGCGCCGCCGTCTCCGGCAGCTGGTTCAGCCCGTACGACGGAGCCACCTGGACCGCGGCGTCCGATGTGGACATCGATCACGTCGTCCCGCTCGCGGCCGCCTGGCGCACCGGGGCGTCGTCGTGGACCACCTCCCAGCGGCAGGCGTTCGCGAACGACCTCAGCGCGCCGCAGCTGATCGCCGTCACCGACAACGTCAACCAGGAGAAGGGCGACAAGTCGCCGGACGCCTGGAAGCCGCCGACCGTCGGCTACTGGTGCACCTACGCGAAAATGTGGACCACGGTGAAGTACAAGTACAAGCTCACCGTCAAGTCGGCCGAGAAGACCGCGCTGACGGACATGCTCAACCGCTGCTGATCCTCGTCGTTTCGTGAAGGCCTCTTTGTGGGATCCCAATCCCCCAAAGAGGCCTTCACCGGCTTTCGGGGCCAGTACTTTGAAAGGGTGCGCATCCTCTTCTCGTGCCGTCCGGCCTATGGCCACCTGTACCCGTTGATGCCGCTCGCGATCGCCGCCAGGGACGCGGGACACGAGGTGGTCTTCGGTACCGGTGAAGCCTTCGTGGACAAAGTCCGCGCGCTTGGATTCGACACCCACAAGGTCGGCGAATCGATCCAAACCGCCAGCGACGAGGCCACCCGGAGACAGGGTGAGGACAACCCGATCGAGGTCGTCCTCACCATGTTCGGCGAGATCCTGCCGCAGGCCACGATCGCCGACCTGACCCCGCTGCTCGCCCGGCTGCGGCCGGATCTGGTCGTCTACGAGATGAGCGACATCGGCGCCGCCACCGCCGCCCGCCGGGCCGGGATCCCGGTGCTGTCCCACGTCATCGGCCGCTCGATGCCCGCCGAGCTGATGGCGATCGCCGCCGACCGGCTCGCGCCGCTGTGGGACGGCACGACCCCCGCGAACCTGATGCTGGGCGACGCCGGGATCGACCTGTGGCCGGACAGCCTCCGCGACCCGGGGCCGGCGGGCATCCCCACACTTTTCCGGCTGCGGCCGGTGCCCTGGAACGAACCCGGCACCCTCCCGTCGTGGCTCGACGGCCGCGACAGGCCGCTGGTGTACCTGACGCTGGGCACGGTGGCGTTCGGCGCCACGGAGGTGCTGCGCGCGGCGATCGACGGCCTGTCCCGGCTGCCCGTGGACGTCCTGGTCGCGCGCGGCCCGGGTGATCCGGCCGCCTTGGGCGAGGTGCCCGCGAACGTCCACGTCACCGGATTCGTACCGCAGGCCGAAGTCCTGCCTCGGGCGGATCTCGTGGTGCACCACGGCGGCACCGGGACCGTACTCGGCTCGCTGTCGGCCGGCGTGCCGCAACTGGTGCTGCCACAGGGCGCGGACCAGTCCGTCAACGCCGAATCGCTGGAGGCGGCGAACGCGGGGCGAGCACTGGTCGGCGACCAGATCACCGCGGACGCCGTCGAGGAGCGGGCCAAGACCCTCCTCGAAGACCGGCGGGTGCGCGAGGTCGCGGCCAGGGTGCGGCACGAGATCGCCGCCATGCCGTCGCCCGCCGAGGTGGTGCGGAGGCTGGAGGAGTTCGCCGCGCGCTAAGGAGCCGGCCGACTGCTCGCGTTTAGCCCGCTAAACGCGCTCCGGGCACCGGCGGCGAGGCGCAGGATCTCCCGGGCGACGGAGTCGTTCTGCCGGAAGGGAAGCGCGTTGGTCCGGGGCCGTGTGAACGCCCCGGCGGACCGCGCCGACGTATGCGGGCCGAGGGCGAACCGGCGTGGGTGCGGGCGGCCGTCGCGGTCGAGCATCCGGCCGTCGGTGACCCGGGTGTGGATCCGGCCGGCGAGCAGCCTGTCACCGGTGACCGTGTCCAGCACGACCTCCTCGGCGAGCCCGCCGTCGTCACGTAACTGTCGCAAGAGACCATCGGACGTACGGGTGATGCTCGGTTCCGGCAGCCGCGCCTCGACGAACGTGCACGCCTCGGTCTCGCCGGGGAAGCTCGCGCCGGAAGCGACGAACCTCCGGCGCTCCTCATCGGCCACCACCCGCATTTCCGCGCCCAGGAAGGAAACCAGACCCGCTTCCTGAAGCGCGAGCAGCTCTTCGAGCCGTCGCGGCGGCGGACCGCTGGCGAAGTACGAAAAGAAACCGAGGAACCAGCCGTCCAAATCGGACAGTTGCGAGGCAGCGTCCAGTCGTCCGGTCTGCAGCAGCACGGGGAGCTGGCCCATCACCGACAACAACGCCATGAAGGCACCCAGATCCGCGCTGCACTCGGCGTCCGCCCTGCGACTCAGATCCGCTTCGACGTACTCGCGCAGTTCCTTGCCGTACTCCTCGGCCGTGCCGAACCGGAGGCCAGCCATCGGCCGGTCGAGCCGGTCCAGGTCCAGCCGATCTTCCGGCGCCGGAACGGCACGCGCCACCAGCGCGTCGAGTTCCCCGGGTGCCGCGTCCGCGAAGGCGTCGGCGAAGACCGCGAAGTCCATGCGCACCCGTTCGGGATGGGCGGTGAACAGTTCGCTGTAGTAGGCCCAGGCGATCTCCTTCGAGATCAACGGCCAGACATCGCGGCGGAAATCGAGGGAACCAGGGACCGCGCAGAGCTTTTCGATGGCGTACGCGTCGAAGAACCTGGGCAGCTGCAACGGTTTCCCGTGCAGCCGGTAGCCGATCTTCGCGTGATACGGGACTCCGCGCCGCGAACCGATGTGCAGTACGGGCTCGGCGCCGCTGGAAAGGTATTTCAGCCCACCGCACGTCTGTTCTTCGAACCGGCCGCCGCGGCCTTCGGTCAGCAGCAGCATCAGATCGACGAACGCCAGGCCGAAACCGCGCACCAGCACGGTTTCCCCCGGCTCGATGGCCGAATAGTCGACGTCGGCGGTGTAGCCGGCCGGGTAGTACGCGAGGCCGTGGCGTGCGGCGAAGTCCACGAGTTCGGTCTCGCGCCGATCCGGTTCGGCGTCGAGATGACCGACGGTGAACAGGACGGCGTCCGCTTCGAGCGGTTCCGCACCGTCCTCCAGCCACAGCGACTGCGGCTCTCCGTCTTCGAGCCGCACCGCGCGGGTCCGGTGCTCGACGACCTCGATCCCCGCCGGGAGTCCCGCGAGGACCTCGCGGTGGAACCACGAAAGGTAGGCGCTCTGCAGCCGTCGCGTCGGGAAGTGATCACTTCGCAATGCCTCGAGTTCGGCACGCAGACTGTCGTCGATCCCGACGTCGAGCGCGTCCTCACGGACCAGCCGCGCCCACTCGATCAGCGAAGGGCCGGGCCGGATCGGACCGTCGATCCGCACCGTGTCGTCGGTGAAGACCGTGACGTCCTCGGGCATGGAGTTCATCCGCAGCAACGGTGACTGCTCGTACCGCCAGACCCGTCCGGCGCCGGGCGGGAACGGATCGACGAGATGCACCACCAGGCGCCGCTCACCGAGCAGCTCGGCGGCGTTCGCGCCGAGTCGTTCGAGTACGCCCACCCCGCGCGGACCGGCGCCGACCACCGCGAGCACGAAGGGGAGTTCCGCGGTACTCACGAAGCCGAAGCTACGCCGGGGATCCGGCGCGTGCGCGGCTTCTCAAGGAGCGGAACTCGTTGCCACAGCTGGAAGAACGGGCGTACCCGTCGATCGGGGGAAGCCAACGGAAGGGACGGACGATGCCGGTCGAATTCCTGGGTATCGGAGGCACCAACGACGGTTCGGAGACGCATCCGCGGTCGGGCGGCGTCTTCGACAAGGACTACACGCTGCGCCTCGCGCGGGCACACGAGGAGTTCGGCTGGGACAGGGTGCTGTTCGCCTACGGCTCCAGCGGACCCGATCCCGCGCAGGCGGCGGCCCACGTCGCGGCGAAGCTCGACAAACTCCAGATCCTGTTGGCACATCGGCCGAACGTCTCGTATCCGACGTTCGCGGCGAAGACGTTCGCCACGCTGGACCAGCTCTCGGACGGCAGGCTCACCGTCCACTTCATCACCGGCGGCAGCGACCACGAACAGCAGCGCGAAGGCGACTACCTCACGAAGGACGAGCGCTATTCACGCACGCGTGAGTACATCCAGATCGTGAAGCAGGCGTGGACGTCCGAAGAGCCCTTCGATCACGAAGGCGAGCACTACCGTTTCGCTGACTTCGTCCTCGATGTCCATCCTGTGCAGCAACCACGTCCAGGCGTGTCCTTCGGCGGCTCGTCTCCGGCCGCGTACGCGGCGGGCGGGGCCGAAGCGGACATCTTCTGCCTCTGGGGCGAGCCCCTCGCGCAGACCGCCGAGCAGATCGAGGCCGTCAAGGCCGCGGCGAAGGCGGCCGGGCGGACCGACGTCCCGCGGATCCAGGTCGCGTTCCGCCCGATCATCGCGCCGACCGAGGAACTCGCCTGGGAGAAGGCCTACCGCACGGTCGACGCCATCAAGGCGAGGACGACCGGGGGCAAGCAGCTGACCAGGCGGCATTCGCTCACGAATCCGGAGAACACCGGCTCGCGGCGGCTGCTCGCGGTCGCCGCGGCGGGTGAACGCTTCGACCGGGCGCTGTGGACGCCCACCGCGGCCGCGACCGGTGGCGCCGGGAACTCCACCGCGCTGGTCGGCACGCCCGAAACCGTCGCGCAGGCCCTGCTCGACTACTACGACCTCGGCGTCGACATCCTCTCGGCACGCGGGTACGACATGCTCGGCGACACGATCGACTTCGGCCGCCACGTCATCCCGATCGTGCGCGAAGAGGTCGCCAAACGCGACGCCGCGAAGGGGGCCTCGGCCCGGGAACTGCTCGCGGTCGACGGCTGACGCTCACGGGGATCAACCGCTATCCGGCCGAGCCGTTCACCCGACCGGACGGCGACTTGATCATCCTTTTGGCGGATAGCCTCTGCATTGTGTTCGAACGTTACGACGATCACACAGCGAAGCCGAAGCGCGGATCGGCCCCCGCTCCCCACACCGGCGGCGCGGGTCCGCGCGGATCTTCGTCGCGAAGCCGGAATCCGAAGCCGGACAACGCGGCCGCACCCGAATTTTCCTGACGACAAGCGCGAAACAGCCGAAAACCGCTGGTCTGGACCGCGGTACCGACCATCGGGACATCGCCGCGGACGACGGCGATCCCGGCGGCTCCCGGCCGATCGCCATCGAAAAAGATCTCTAACTCCAGAAACCCGGCGAAAGAACCTAGCCAATCACGAACAGTCAGGAGACACTTACGTGAACGAATGACGCTTCGTGACGAGCTCGTGACCGCGTTACTCTCGGTCACGAGTTTGTCGCGTAATAAGGACCCTATTGGGGGCAGCATGGCTTCGGCCGGACGGGTCACTTACCGCGAGGTGTTCGGTGTAACCGAGTTCCGTTCGCTCTGGTTCGCCGAGCTGTTCTCGATCTTCGGCGACCAGCTCGCCAGGGTCGCGCTCTCGGTCCTCGTCTTCACCGAAACCCGCTCCGCGACCCTCACCGGCCTCACCTACGCGCTGACCTACGCCCCGTCGCTGCTCGGCGGCATCTTCCTCACCGGCTTCGCGGACCGCTTCCCCCGGCGGACCGTGATGGTGGTCGTGGACCTGCTGCGGGCCGCGCTGATCGCGCTCGTCGCCGTCCCGGTGCTGCCGTTCTGGGTCCTGTGCGTCCTCGTCGGCGCCGTCTCGCTGCTGAACCCGCCGTTCAAGGCCGCCCAGCTGGCGTTGCTGCCGCAGATCCTCGAAGGCGACCGGTTCGTCGTCGGCATGGCCGTCCGCAGCATGACCGTCCAATCGGCGCAGCTGGCGGGTTTCGCGGGCGGCGGTTTCCTGCTGACCGCGCTCGAACCCCATATCGCGCTCGCGCTGGACGCCGTCACGTTCCTGATCTCGGCGCTGTTCGTCCGGCTGGGGCTGGCCGCGCGCCCCGCCGCGGCGACGGGCGAGAAGCGCAAGTCGTTCTTCGCCTCCATCGGCTCGGGCGGGAAGATCATCTTCGCCAGCTCCGGCCTGCGGGCGCTGCTGCTGTTCACCTGGCTGATGGGCCTGCTGCCGGTGTACGAGGGCATCGCGGCGCCCTACGCCGAGGCGTCGGGTGGCGGCCCCCAGGTCATCGGGCTCCTGCTGGCCGCCGATCCACTCGGGAGTGTGATCGGCGCGTACATCTACTCGCGCTGGGTCCCGGCGCACATCCGGCCGAAGCTGATCGGGCCGCTTTCGGCGCTGACGGCGATCCCGCTGTTGCTGTGCTTCCTGCAGCCGGGTCCGGTGTCGTCGATCGTGTTGTTCGTGATCTGCGGTGGTTTCGGCACTGTCGCGCTCATGCAGGCGACGGCGTCCTTGACGCTGGCGGTGCCGGACGAGAGCAGGGCTCAGGTGATGGGCCTTTCGAACACCGGGCTGACCACGACGATGGGCGTGAGCCCGTTGATCGGCGGCATTCTCGCCGACCAGATCGGTCCGCAGTCGACTGTCGGCGTCTTCGGTCTTGCGGGATTGGTGCTGACGATCCCGCTCGCGCTGAGCTGGTGGCGGAACCTCACCAAGAACCCGGACAGATGGCAGGAGAAAGACGCCGCACGCGCGGAACATTGAGGTGTTCCACGCGCCGGCTCACTCGCGCGGCCCGTAGGCCCGCGCCCAGCTCACTGATCCCTACCGGCCATCGCTGGCACCTTTCCCTCGGCCTCTCAGAGAAAAGTACACACCTAGGGAGCTTGTCGACAGCCCGCAAGTCGGTGGAAGCTGTCGGTAAGTAGGGGGTTTCGGAGAATGACGCAAGAGTCAGGGGGAAAGATGATCACATCGGAGGAACGCGCTGGACATCGTTCGGCTCTCACGGTAGCGACGTGGGAGCTGTGGAAGAGGCCGAAACACTGGATCGCCTACACCGGGATCTCGGTGGCGACGATGCTGGCACTGACGGGGGTCCTCGCCGCATCGATCTCCATCACGTCTTCGCAGGTCTTGTTGTGTTTCCTGCTCGCCGGGCTGGCGATCGCGCACACCGAGGCGACCCGCCGGATCGAACGGCAACGGCGCAGCATGAGCGTCACGCCGCACATCAACATGACGTCGGTCTGGGTGCTTCCGGGCGCGATCCTGCTTCCGCCCCAGCTCACCGCGCTTCTCGTGACCGTGATCTATCTGCACCTCGGATACCGCAGCTGGGCGGGCCTCCGGACGGTCAATCCACACCGGACTGTGGCGAACGCCACATCGATGACGCTCACCGCGTTCGCCGCCTGGGCGGCCGTGCAGGTGGTCGGGGCCGCCCCTGAGTCGGTGACCTCGATCTGCGCCGCCAGCCTGGCCTTCTTCCTGATGAACGCCGTCTTCACCGGAACCGGCCTCTACTTCGCGGCGCCGACGAAGGCTTCGGTCCAGACTCTCCTCGGCTCTTGGGACGACAACATCCTCGAAGCCTCCACGGTCTGCATCGGCGCGCTGGTCCTCGCCGTGCTGCCGCACCAGCCGGTGCTCGTCCTGCTCGTCTTCCTTCCGCTGTACCTGCTGCAGCGTTCGGTGCTGATCAAGCAGCTCGAAGAACTCGCCACCACCGACCAGAAGACGCAGCTGCTCAACGCCACCACCTGGCAGCAGGGCGCCGTCCGTGAGGTCGCCCGCGCCGAACGCGAGAACGGCCAGTTCGGCGCGCTGATGATCGACCTCGACCACTTCAAGAGCATCAACGACACCTACGGTCACCTGGCGGGCGACGACGTGCTCAAGGGCGTCGCGGCGCTGGTCAAGGCCGAGACCCGGACGCAGGACCTCGCCGGCCGCTTCGGCGGGGAGGAATTCGTCGTGCTCCTGACATCGTCGTCGAAGCAGGAGTCCGTCGCGGTCGCCGAGCGCATCCGCCAGCGGATCAGCGAAATGGTCATCAAGACGCAGGACAACGAGGGCAACCACGTGGTCATCGAGCAGCGGACCGCGTCCGTCGGCGTCGCGACCTTCCCGCTCGACGGCCGGACGATCGACGAGGTGATGGCCTCGGCCGACGCGTCGGTCTACGCGGCGAAACGCAACGGGCGCAACCGCGTCGTGTCTTCGCCGGATCTGGCGACGACCGTCGAAGAGCCCCTGCTGGAGGCCGTCGCGGCGTAGGTCGTGTCCTGGGCTATTTCAGCCTTTCCATCACGTCGGCGGCCGCGGTCCGAAGACGTACCACGCCTCCGACGGTGAACTCGGTGAGCAGGTCGATGAGCGCGTCCGCGTCGGGCGGCTCGCCGTCCCAGCTCGCCTGGACGAGCGCTTCGGTCATCGCGAAGAACAAGGTGACCAGCGCCTTGTCCGCGCGGCCCGAGTCGACGCCGTGGCTGGCCCAGCGCTGTCGGCTCGCCTCGGTGTAGACGCCGGCGAGGCGTTCCCGCAGCCGGGTGAGGGCCGGATCGCCCAGGCGTTCCGCCTCGCGCAGCACGGGGAACGCCTCGGGATTCGCCGCGACGAAGGCGAACATGTTGGCGTAGTTGCCGCGCGCCCACGACCGGAGTTCGGGCTGCGAGACGTCGAGCGCGGGCGCGCCGATCGCCTCGAAGGCCCGCTCCTCGATATCCGCCACGACCTCGGCGAACAGCGTCGTGCGGTCGCCGAACTGCTCGTAGACGGCCTGGCGGGACACGCCCGCGCGCCGGGCGATCTGTTCGATCGTCGCGGCCTGCGCGCCGTGTACCGCGAAGACCCCGGCCGCCGCGCTCAGCACCCGCGCGCGCTGCTCGCCGATCGGGAGTTTGCGGGGTCTCCCTCTCGGCGCGGGACTTGACATCGTGCGCCACCTCACTGACTCTCTTTTCCGACATCCCTGTCGAAAATGTTTGTGCTCAACGAGGAGCAAGCATGCGTCCAGGATCCCGGCGTGGTGTGCCCGCCGCCGTCTCAGCGGCCACCGTCGCGGCACTGCTGACCTTCGGGGCACCACAGGCCAGCGCCGCCCCGTCCTTCTACGACCCCCCGTCGCCGCTGCCCGCGGGTGCTCCCGGCGACATCATCCGGCACGAACCGTCCACCTTCTACGTGGATCCCGTGAAACTCATCAAAGCCGACGCGGACGTCCAGCGGATCATGTACCGCAGCACCGACACGCACGGCAGGCCCAACGCCGTGACCGGCACCGTCCTCACCCCGAAGAAGGCCTGGACCGGCCCCGGCGAGCGGCCCGTCGTCGGCTACGCCGCCGGGACACAGGGCGTCGGCGACCAGTGCGCGCCGTCGAAGGCCCTTGCCGCGGGCATGGAGTACGAAGGGCCCTTCATCGCCGGGCTGCTGCTTCGCGGCTACGGCGTCGTCGTCACCGACTACGAAGGACTCGGCACCCCCGGCGTCCACACCTACGTCAACCGCGTCGCCGAGGGCAACGCCGTCCTCGACTCGATCCGCGCGGCACAGCGGCTGCCCGAAGCGAACCTCCCCGACAGCGGTCCGGTCGCGACCGCGGGCTACTCGCAGGGCGGCGGGGCGTCGGCGTCGGCCGCCGAACTGCAACCGTCGTACGCCCCCGAACTCGCCCTGAAGGGCTCCTACGCGGGCGCCGTCCCGGCGGATCTGGCCGAGGTCGGCAAGAACATCGACGGCCACTACGCGTTCGGATTCCTCGGCTTCACGCTGGTCAGCATGGACGCGGCGTATCCGGAGCTGAACATCCCGGCCCTGCTGAACGCGAAGGGCGCCGAAGCGTTCGAGAAGGTCAAGCAGGAGTGCACCGGCGACGCGATCTTCGCGCACGCGTTCACCCAGTCGAAGGACCTGACCAAGGACGGCAGGCCGCTGACCGCGTACCTCGGCGAGGAGCCGTACAAGACGCGGGTCGGCGAGCAGCTCATCGGGGCGCGGAAGCCGGGTGTGCCGACGCTGGTCGTCCACAGTGCACTCGACGACATCGTCCCCTACGCGCAGGGACGGACCATGGCGCGCTCGTGGTGCGCGAAGGGCGCGAAGGTGCAGTTCTCGACTTCGCTGGTCCCGACGCACGTCGGCGGGGCCATCCGGGCGTTCCCGGAGGCCTTCGCCTGGCTTGAGGGGCGCTTCGCGGGGCTTCCGGCCGTGGGGAACTGCGGGCTGTTCTAGGGGGCGCCGAGTGCCATGAAAGGTCCTTTCCTTGCGAAATTTGCAAGGAAAGGACCTTTCATAGCGCGCTACTTGAGGCCGGTGGCTTCCGCGGCGGCCGGGTCCGAGTCGCTGAGGAAGGTCTTGCAGCGGTCGTACTCCTCGGTCTCGCCGATCTTGCCGGCGGCCTTGCCGAGGACGGCGAGGGAACGCAGGAAACCCTGGTTGGGACGGTGCGACCACGGCACCGGACCGTGGCCCTTCCAGCCCGCGCGGCGGAGCTGGTCGAGACCGCGGTGGTAACCGGTGCGAGCGTAGGCGTACGCGGCGACGGTTTCGCCGGCGTCGAGCGCCTTCTCGGCGAGCGAGGCCCACGCCTCGCTGTAGTCGGGGTGCTCGGCGGCGACGGCGGCCGGGTCGCTCCCGGCGTCCAGAGCCGCCTGCGCGGCGGTGTGCTCGGGGAGATGCGTCGGCTGGGGGCCGAGGAGGTTCGTCATACGCCCATCTTGCCAACGGTCTCCCCAAGGGCGCCCTGCGCCCGACGGAGACTTCACATCGCGCGCCCTCGCTCGGCCGAAGGCCACGAAAGCTCGATGAAGGGGCGCCTTTGCGAACCACTCGACCGGAGTACGAAACTGCGCCCCTTCGGCGAGCTTTCGTCAGCGCGCGATCAGCAACACTGTGACTAGAAGAACAGGCTCCCGAGAATGCCCCCACCGGCGAGCACCAGAGCGGCGACGAGGACCGCCGCGACAAGTCGTTTCGGCATCATGGCGGCACACCTTGCCCTGCTTCGCACGCCGGCCGCAACTCCGCCACCCCTACGGGTGAACCCCGATTTTCGACCCCGAATGCCCGTCCCGTGATCTGGAGCAGGGAAGATGTGCCGCATGACAAAGGCGACAGAAGTGACCGGGGACCTTTCGCCGGGTGTCATCCCCCGCAGCCCCATCGCGAAGACGAGGCTGTTCTTCAAGCTCCACTGGCACCGCGGCGCGCCGGGACAGGCGACGCCGGACTGGGTGCTGAACTTCTGCTACAGCATGTGGCTCGCCGCGTTCGCCTTCAAACTGGTGGGCTCGTCCTGGGACATGTCGTGGCATTTCATGTGGCTCCGGGACGACCTCGCCCCGCCGCACCTGATCAACACCGTCGGGACGGTGATCATCATGGTGCTCGTCGCGATCCACAGTTACACCGGGATGGGCGCCGACCGGCGGTCACTGCGGCTGATGCAGATCGGGCTCGTGGTCTTCCTGATCGCGGCACCGCTGGACGTCATCAACCACCGCGTCAACGGCCTCGACCTGACCGCGTGGAGCCCGTCGCACATGATGCTCTACATCGGCACGGGCATCATGCAGGCCGGCGTGATCATGGGCTGGCTGAAGTACGCCAAGCCCGGCCGGGCGCGCACCGGGGTCCTGATCGGACTGTGGGCGTTCTTCCTGGAGAACACGTTCTTCCCGAACGGCCAGCAGGAGTACGGCATCCTCGGGCTGCGCGCCTGGGAGCGCGGCGCGCCCGAAGCCGAGCCCGAACTGCTGAACTTCGCCGCGAACCAGATCGGGCATCCGGTCGACCAGGTGGCCGTCGAGTACTTCACGATGCCGATCGACGACTGGGTCTACCCGCTGTGGGGCATCGGCGTGATGGCGCTGATCTTCGCGCTGGCGCGGCACACGACCGGTTTCCGCTGGGCCGGTACGACGGTCGCCGCCGTCTACCTCGGCTACCGGCTGGTCATGTGGCCGCTGCTGCTCGGGATGGGTTTCCCGGTCTCGGTCGTGCCGTTCTACCTGCTCGCCGTCGGTCTCGCGGTGGACCTGGCGTTCCGCATCGGCCGGGGGCATCCGCTGCTGACGGCGGGTGCCGGCGCGCTGCTGGTGACGGCGTTCGGCTACGGGATGCTGTGGGTGCAGTCGCAGTTCCGGCCGTGGATCCTCGGCGACGCGCATACCGAGTCGGCGCCGCCGGTGGCCTACTGGACGGCCGCGGTCTGCCTGGTCGGGGTCGGTGCGCTGTGGGCCGCCGCCGGACCGGGGACGCGGGCGGTGAACTCGCTGCTGGCGAAGCGCCGCGAGAAGACGACGCTCCCGGCCGCCTGAGCCTCTGAAGTACGTGAAGGCCCCCTTCATCGCGCTAGACGCAACGAAGGGGGCCTTCACGTACTTCCGCATTTAGAGGACTAAATGCGTTCTGGTCAGGAGAGCTTGTTGCCCGCCGAACCCAGCGACTGGGCCGCCTCGACGACGCGCGCGGCCATACCGGCCTCAGCGGCCTTGAGGTAGCTACGCGGGTCGTAGACCTTCTTGTTGCCGACCTCGCCGTCGATCTTCAGCACGCCGTCGTAGTTCTTGAAGAAGTGGTCCACGACGGGGCGGGTGAAGGCGTACTGCGTGTCGGTGTCGACGTTCATCTTCACCACGCCGTAGGACACCGCCTCGCGGATCTCCTCGGGCAGCGAGCCGGAACCGCCGTGGAAGACCAGCTCGAACGGCTTCGAGCCGGCCGGGAGGCCGAGCTTCTTCGACGCCGCCTCCTGGCCGCCCTTGAGCACGTCCGGGCGCAGCTTCACGTTGCCCGGCTTGTAGACGCCGTGCACGTTGCCGAAGGTCGCGGCCAGCAGGTAGCGGCCGTTCTCGCCGGAACCGAGCGCGTCGATCGTCTTCAGGAAGTCGCCCTCGGCGGTGTACAGCTTCTCGTTGATCTCCGCCTCGACGCCGTCTTCCTCGCCACCGACGACGCCGATCTCGACCTCGAGGATGATGTTCGCGGCGGCGGCCTTGGCGAGCAGTTCCTGCGCGATCTCGAGGTTCTCGTCGAGGTCGATCGCGGAGCCGTCCCACATGTGGCTCTGGAACAGCGGGTGCTGACCGTTCTTGACCCGTTCGGCCGAGATCTCGATCAGCGGGCGGACGAAGCCGTCGAGCTTGTCCTTCGGGCAGTGGTCGGTGTGCAGTGCGACGTTGACGTCGTACTTGGCGGCGACGACCTGGGCGAACTCGGCGAGCGCGACCGAGCCGGTCACCATGTCCTTGACCTTCTGGCCGGACGCGAACTCCGCGCCGCCGGTGGAGAACTGGATGATCCCGTCGCTCTCCGCCTCGGCGAACCCGCGGATGGCGGCGTTCAGGGTCTCCGACGAGGTCACGTTGATGGCCGGGTAGGCGAATTCGTTCGCCTTCGCCCGGTCGAGCATCTCCGCGTAGACCTCGGGGGTGGCGATGGGCATCGTTTACTCCTCCTCGAAGCAGGCTGGTGCACCTCTCGGCCGCATCGTACGAGGTCGGCCGGGAGGTGCCTACAGCCGTCGCGTCAGAGAAGGACCGCGGCGAGCGCCCGATAGACCGGCAGGGGGTCTTGGTTCAGTACCTGGATGTTCACGTGGTCCGCGCCGGCTTCGACATGCGCGGTGACGCCGCGGGCGATCGTCTCGGCGTCGCCGTGGACGGCCAGCGCGTCGACCAGCTTGTCGCTGCCCTCGCCGGTCAGGTCCTCGTCGGTGAAACCGAGTTTCCGCAGGGAGTTCGTGTAGTTGACCAGGCCGAGGTAGAACTTCACGGTCGCCCGGCCGATCTCGCGGGCCTTCGCCGGATCGGTCTCGAGGACGACCTTCTGCTCGGGCGCGAGCAGCGGTCCCTCACCGAGGATCTCCCGTGCCTGGCGCGTGTGCTCGGGCGTCATCAGGTACGGGTGGGCCCCCGCGGTGCGGTCTCCTGCGAGTTTGATCACCTTCGGGCCGAGAGCCGCGAGCGCACGGGCTTCGACCGGCACTCCGGCGGCGTCGAGAGCGTCGAGGTATTCGACCAGCGCGGTGTACGGCTTCTTGAACTCCGCGGTGTGCTCGCGGTGCCCGGCGCCGATCCCGAGCAGGAAACGGCCCGGGTGCTTCGCTTCGATGCGCTTGTACGACTCGGCGACCGTGGCCGCGTCGTCCTGCCAGATGTTGACGATGCCGGTGGCCACCTTGATCGTCTTCGTCGCGTCGAGGAGTTCCTCCGCCTTCGCGAGGTCTCCCGACGGTGAGCCGCCGATCCAGATGGTGCCGTAGCCGAGTTCTTCCACCTCACGCGCGAGCTCGGGGGTGAGCACGCCTTCGAGCTGCCAGATGCCGATTCTGCCGAGTTCGAGTCCCATGATCCGAGCCAACACCGATGCCCCCGGATGTCTTCCCTTAAGTTCGGGACATGGCGAAACTCGGCAACACCGACCTCGACGTCCGGGGGATCAACCTCGGCGGGAACGTCTTCGGCTGGACCGCGGACGAGCAGCAGTCGTTCGCCGTCCTCGACGCCTACACGGCGGCGGGCGGCAACTTCATCGACAGCGCCGACCTCTATTCGGGCGGCGGTTCCGAGACGATCATCGGCGACTGGCTGGCCAAGCGCGGCCGCCGCGACGACGTCGTCATCGCGACCAAGACCGGCATGTGGGACGAGCGGAAGGGGCTGTCCGCGGCGAACATCGCGGCGGCGGCCGAAGACTCGCTGCGACGGCTCCGGACCGACCACATCGACCTCTACTACGCGCACATCGACGATCCGGAGACCCCGATCGAAGAGACGCTGCGCGCCTTCGACGCGCTCGTGCGCGCGGGCAAGGTCCGCTACATCGCGGCATCGAACTACTCCGCGGAGCGACTGAGCGAAGCACTGTCCATTTCGGACCGTGAAGGACTGGCGAAGTACGTCGCGCTCCAGCCGCACTACAACCTCGTGGAGCGCGACTACGAGCGTGACCTGGCGCCGACAGTCGAGCGCGAAGGGCTGACCGTCCTCCCGTATTTCGCGCTGGCCAAGGGTTTCCTGGCCGGGAAGTACCGGTCGAAGGAGAGCATCGGCGACAGCCCGCGCGCCGCCCGCGCTTCGTCCTACTTGGACGAACGCGGCGAGCGCGTCCTCTCGGCGCTCGACGAGATCGCGGCCGACCGCGGCGTCTCGGTCGCGGCGGTTTCGCTCGCGTGGCTGTTCGCCCGGCCGACCGTCACCGCGCCCATCGCGAGCGCCCGCTCGGTCGAGCAGCTGAACGACCTCCTGCCCGCGGCCGACCTCGCCCTGACCGCCGAGGAGGTCGACGCCCTCACCGCCGCCTCGGCCTGAAACCCATGCATTTCGTCCTCTGGATGCGGTAGTCGGCACCACCGACTACCGCATCCAGAGGACGAAATGCGTACTTACTTGTGGGTAGCTTACTCCGGGTAGGTTGAGGTACCGTCCGAAAGCCGTAGGGCTCGGACGAGGAGGCAACGTGGCCAAGAACAGCGTGAACGGCAAGGTCGTCCTGATCACCGGCGCCGCCAGGGGCATCGGCGCGGGGCTCGCCGAACGCCTGGCCGCACAGGGCGCGAAGGTCGCTTTGGTCGGCATCGAAGCCAAGGAACAGCAGGCCGTCGCCGACAAGATCGGCCCCAGCGCACATGCCTGGGAAGCCGACGTCACCAGCTGGGACGACCTCGAGCGGGCCACCGCGGGCGTCGTCGAGCACTTCGGCGGGATCGACATCGTCATCGCGAACGCCGGCATCGCGACCTCCGGTTTCGTCCGGTCGGTGGATCCGGCCGCCTTCGAGAAGGTCATCGAGGTCGACCTCCTCGGCGTCTGGCGCACCTTCCGCGTCACCCTCCCGCATGTCATCGACCGCAAGGGCTACCTGCTCGCGATCTCCTCGCTGGCCGCGATCACCCACGCGCCCGGCATGGCCAACTACGCCGCCGCGAAGGCCGGTGTCGAGGCGTTCTGCAACAGCTTCCGCGCCGAAGTCGCGCATCTCGGCGTGAAGGTCGGCGTCGCGCATCCGACCTGGATCCGCACCGACCTCGTCGAGAGCGCCGACAAGCACCCCGTCTTCGGCAAGCTCCGCACCGGCATGCCCGGCCTGCTCGGCAAGACCTACCCGCTGTCCGTCGCGCTCGACCACCTCCAGGCCGGGGTCAACAAACGCGCCCGCACCGTGCACGTGCCCCGCTGGGTCGGCGGGCTCAAGCTGATCCGCGCGTTCCTGCCGCCGATCATCGAGATCGGCGCGAAGAGCCGGATCAAGAAGGCCGACGCGGCCGCACTCGTGGACATCGAGCAGCGCGGCGCGTACGAATCTTCGATAACCGGTCAGGCAGGCCGGGCCGCCACGAAGAAGGGCTGAGACCGCGCATGTCCCGTCGCGACCAGATCCGCATGACCCCCGACGAACTCACCGCCTTCCTCGACGAGCAGAAGGTCATCAACGTCGCGACGATCGGCCCGAACGGCCGCCCGCATCTCGCGCCGCTTTGGTACTACCCGCACGAAGCGGGCATCGCGACCTGGACCTACGGCTCGTCCCAGAAGGCCAAGAACCTGGAACGCGACCCACGCGCCACCGTGCTCATCGAGGACGGCGACAGCTACGACAAGCTGCGCGGGATCTCCCTTGAAGCCGACGTCGAGGTCATCACCGATACGGCCGTGGTCACCCAGATGGGTATCCAGCTCATGCAGCGCTACGCGGGAGCGAAGCCGGGCGATCCGGTGCCCGACGAGCTCACGGGCTTCATCGGCAAGCAGGCCCCGAAGCGAATCGGGCTGATTTTCCGGCCGACCAAGACCGTGAGCTGGGATCACACGAAGCTCGGCGGGACGTACTGACTGGTAGGGAGTACTAGCAAGTAACTGTTACTTCCGGTAACGTCATCTGGGCACGAACGCCTCGAAGTGGAGGATTGCCAGATGACCGAGCGATTCAAGGTCGTGATCGTGGGCACCGGGTTCTCCGGGCTCGGCCAGGCCATCCAGCTCGAAAAGGCCGGAATCCGGGACTACGTCATCCTGGAGAAGGCGGACGAAGTCGGCGGTACGTGGCGCGACAACTCGTACCCCGGCTGCGCCTGCGACGTGCAGTCCCATATGTACTCGTTCTCCTACGAGCAGAACCCGGACTGGTCGCGGTCGTTCTCGCCGGCGCCGGAGATCTTCCAGTACCTCAAGGACGTCACCGACAAGTACCGGCTGCGCCGCAAGATCCGGTTCGGTGTCGAACTCACCGGCGCCACCTGGGACGACACCACGCGCCGCTGGCACGTCCACACCAAAACCGGCCAGGACATCGAGGCCCAGTTCGTCGTCTCCGGCGTCGGCGGCCTGCACATCCCGCAGGTCCCCAAGCTGCCCGGGATCGAGAAGTTCAAGGGCCAGACCTGGCATTCCGCGCAGTGGAACCACGAATACGACCTGCGCGGCAAGAAGGTCGCCGTGGTCGGCACCGGCGCCAGCGCGATCCAGTTCGTCCCGGAGATCGCCCCCGAGGTCGCCGAACTGACGCTGTTCCAGCGCACACCGCCGTGGATCATGCCGAAGCCCGACCACGCCATGCCGGGCTGGGCCAAGACCGCGTTCCGCCGCGTCCCCGGCGTGCAACGGCTTTACCGCAACGCGCTCTACTGGTTCCTCGAAGCACGGGCGATCGGCTTCAACGGCCACCCCGCGCTGATGAAGGCGGGCGAACTGGTCGCGCGGCGGCATATCGCCCGCAGCATCAAGAATCCCGTGCTGCGCAAGCAGGTCACCCCGGACTACACCATGGGCTGCAAGCGGGTGCTGATCTCCAACGACTACTACCCGGCGATCAACCGGTCCAATGTGGACGTCAACACCGACGGCGTGCGCGAGGTCAAGGCGCACAGCGTCGTCGACGGCAACGGCGTCGAGCACGAGGTCGACGCGATCATCTACGGCACCGGGTTCAAGGTCACGGATGCCTTGGAATACCTGGACATCACCGGGATCGACGGCCGCGACCTCGCCAAGGAATGGGCCGCCGAGGGGATGCGCACGCACAAGGGCATCAGCGTTTCCGGCTTCCCCAACCTGTTCTTCCTCCTCGGCCCGAACACCGCGCTGGGGCACAACTCCGTGGTGTTCATGATCGAATCGCAGGCGCGCTACGTCGTCGACGCGATCAAGCTCGCCGACTCGCGCGGAGCCGCGGCACTCGACGTCCGCGCCGGTGTCCAGGAGAAGTTCCAGCGGGAGATCCAGGACAAGCTGGTCAGGGGCGTGTGGACGCAGGGCGGCTGCAAGAGCTGGTACCTCGACGCGAAGGGCGTCAACCGCACGATCTGGCCCGGCTTCACCTGGCGCTACTGGCTTGAGACCCGCAAGGTCGACCCGAGCGACTTCGAACTCAGCGGGAGGGCGTCATGACGGATCGGCGCGACGAGCACGAGCAGATCGTCCTGCACGCGCGCGACGTCAAATTCGACTGGGCGTCGCTGCCGATGCACTGGATCCCCGGCGAGCCGCAGGCCACGCATACGATCAACGTGCTGCATCTGGCGCTGCCGGAGGGCGAACGCTGGTTCGTCGAGGTGTTCAAGCAGGCCGTTCCGCTGATCCGCGACGAGCGGCTCAAGGAGGACGTCCTCGGCTTCATCGGCCAGGAGGCCATGCACGCCGAGGCGCATGACGGGGCGGCCGGACATCTCGAAGCGGCAGGCGTCGACGTACGGCCGTACATCGCGCAGATGGAGTGGATGTTCCGCCGCCTGCTCGGCGATCGCCCGCTGTCCGCCAAGCGGCGCGAGGAATGGCTGATCGAACGGCTCGCCGTCATCGCCGCGATCGAGCACTACACCGCGTTCCTCGGCCAATGGATCCTCGACGCCGAAGCCCTCGACACCGCGGGTGCGAACCCGACGATGCTGGACCTCCTGCGCTGGCACGGCGCCGAAGAGGTCGAGCACCGCTCGGTCGCCTTCGACCTGTTCATGCACCTCGACGGACGCTACGGCCGTCGCGTGCGCAGCATGCTCGTGGTGACGCCGGTGCTCGCGTGGGTCTTCTTGCGGGGCACCAGGTTCCTGATGCGCAACGACCCGACCCGGCCAGGCAAGGCGAGCTTCCGCACCTATCTCCGGGTGGCGAAGCTGGGCCTGCTGCCGTCGGGAAGGCAGTTGTTGCGCGAGATCCGGCCGTACTTCCGGAAGTCCTATCACCCCACCGAGACCGGCGACACCGATCAGGCCGTCGCGTATCTCGCGCGTTCCCCGGCCGCGCTGGCCGCCGACGAACCACGATGACGCGCCCGCTGCGGCTCGACGGCAGCGGCCGGACCGACCGGCTGATGTCGTCGCTGACCGGTGTCGTGGCGGTGTACCGCAGGCTCAGCGGCGTGAGCGGCCGCCGTCGTCCGCCGGTGGTCGCCGTCGACCGTGATCTCCCGCTGGTGGTCGACGATCTCCGCACCGAGGCCGAAGGCGTCGTCAGCCTGCGGCTGGTCCACGAGCGCGGCGAGGAACTGCCGCGCTGGCGGCCCGGCGCGCATGTCGATCTCGCGCCGCGGCCGGGGCTGGTCCGCCAGTACTCCCTGTGCGGCGACCCGGACGACCGCTCGGCCTACCGCGTCGGCGTCCGGTTGCTCGGCGAGGGATCGACGGCGGTGCACGCGCTCAAGAAGGGCGCGCGCGTCACCGCTCGCGGCCCGCGCAACGCGTTCCCGTTCGTCGCGAGCCGGGCTTACCTGTTCATCGCGGGCGGTATCGGGATCACGCCGATCCTGCCGATGGTGCGGCAGGCGGCCGCTTCCGGCGCGGACTGGCGACTGGTCTACACCGGTCGCGACGAGGCTTCGATGCCGTTCCTGGAGGAATTGTCCGGATTCGGAGACCGGGTCTGGATCCGGCCGGACACGGACTACGGGATGCCCGCTTCCGGCGCCGAACTTCTCGAAGGGGCGCCGGAAGGCGCGCCGATCTACTGCTGTGGCCCGGTTCCGATGATCGTCGGTGTCCGCACGGACGCGGCGCTGCACACGACCGGCCCGGTGTTCTTCGAGCGGTTCTCGACGCCGCCGATCGTCGGCGGCAAGCCGTTCCGCGTCGCACTGGCCCGCAGCGGCGTGACGCTGGACGTGCCCGCCGACCGGACGACACTCGACGTCCTGCGCGAAACCGTGCCCGGCATCGCGTATTCGTGCCGCCAGGGATTCTGCGGGACCTGCGAGCTGCCGACGGTGACCGGCGACCGCGTCCGGGTCTGCGTCGAACGCGAGCCGGTCACCCTCGACCTTTGAGCCGTCAGGCTTCCTTGGGGATCCAGGCGCCGATCACCGGCTTGAACTCGCGGACGGTCCGCTTCGCCACAACGCCTTCGAGGTGGTACGGATCCTGGTCGATGATCTCGAGCAACGCCGTCTCGTCGGCCGCCTGGTACATCGAGATGCCACCGGAGCCGTCGCCCAGCGGCCCGCCGAGCGCGACAACGCCCTGGTCGGCGAGGTCGGAGAGGAACTTCCGGTGCCGGGGACGCACGTCCGCCAGCTTCTCCTGCACGTACGTGATCTCCACCAGGAACCAGGCCATCGACGTCTCCAAGGGTCGTTCCGACAGACGCCCCCAGCTTCTCAGGATCCGATCAGGCAGGACTCCTGCCCCACCCGATACGCTGATCGAGCGCCACGCACAGGTTGTGCTTCAAAGGGGTAAATGAACAGGTAGGGGTACATGCTCGAGGGCAATGCGGAACGCAGTGTCGAGGCGACCCTCGGCCACTTGCGCACCATGGACGGACCGGTCACGCCACCGCCGCCTGCGGCACCGCTGACCCTTGAGGATCTCTATCGCCAGCATCGGATGCGGCTCGTCCGGCTGGCCATCCTGCTCGTGGACGAACCCGCGACCGCCGAGGACGTCGTCCAGGAGGCGTTCACCGGGCTGCACCGCAACTGGGGACGCCTGCGTGACGCCGCCGCGGCCGTCGGCTACCTGCGCACCGCCGTGGTCAACGGATCACGCAGCGTGCTGCGGCGCCGCAAGACCGCTCGCGAGTACGTCGCACCGCACGCCGTCAACGCGCGTTCGGCCGAAAGTCTCGCCATGCTGTCGAGTGAACATCAGGCCGTGGTGAGCGCTTTGTCCAAACTGCCCCCGCGTCAGCGTGAAGTTCTGGTACTCCGTTACTACGGTGGGCTGAGTGAGGCCGAAATCTCGGAGGCCGCCGGGATTTCGAAAGGTACCGTTAAGTCAACCGCCAGCCGGGCGCTGGAGGCACTGCAGAAAGCGATGCAGTCGCCGAACTGACACCCGGCCTCACTCTCGAGCGCTGGGTTGTGCCGCCATGCTTGGTCCAGACCAATATATGCTGGGGGGCGTGAGAGGCGCCGGAGATTTCGTGATCGTGGGCGGCCGGGTCGTCGCCCCGGACCGTGTACTCGACGACGGTTGGCTGGCCATCGCCGGCGACAAGATCGTCCAAGTCGGTTCCGGGACACCCCCGGACATCGACCGCGTGGACGTCGACGGGTGCCTGGTCGTGCCCGGCTTCGTCGACACCCACTGCCATGGCGGTGGGGGTGGGTCGTTCTCCAGCGCCAACCCCGAGGAGCTGTACCGCGCCGTGCGCGCGCATCGGCGGCACGGGACCACGACCATGCTCGGCAGTCTCGTCTCGGACCCCATTCCGGTGCTCCGAGACCAGATCGCGGCCCTTCGAGAGCTGGTCCAAGAGGGTGAACTTGCCGGCATTCACCTCGAAGGACCCTTCATCTCGAAGGCACGCTGCGGGGCACACGACCCGGCGACGCTGATCGAACCGGACACGGCGACGGTCAACGCGCTGCTCACCGCGGGGCGCGGCGACATCCGGATGGTCACCCTCGCCCCCGAACTGCACGGCGGGATCAAGGCGGTCCGGCAACTGGCCGAATCGGGCGTCATCGCCGCCATCGGGCACACCGACGGCGTCGAAGACCAGATCGTCCCGGCGATCGACGCCGGCGCCTCCGTCGCGACGCACCTCTTCAACGCCATGCGGCCGCTCCACCACCGCGAGCCGGGCCCGATCGGCGCCCTCCTCGACGACGAGCGGATCACCGTCGAGCTGATCTGCGACCTCGTCCACGTGCACCCGACGGTGCTGCGGCTGGCCGCCCATCACGCGGGCAAGGGCCGGACAGTGCTCATCACCGACGCCATGTCGGCCACCGACGCCGCCGACGGCAGCTACATCCTCGGCCGCCTCGAAGTCGACGTCCGCGACGGCGTCGCCACGCTGGCCGGGAACGGTTCGCTGGCGGGCAGCACCCTGACCATGGACGCGGCCTTCCGCAATCTGGTCCGCGGCGCGGGCATCGACCTGCTCGACGCCGTCCGCGCGACCTCCGGGCGGCCGGCCGAACTGCTCGGTCTCGCCGACCGGACCGGGTCGCTGCGCGCCGGCCTCGCGGCCGACGTCGTCGTGCTCGACCGCGACCTGCGGCCGGTCAAGGTGCTGCGCCAGGGCGAGTGGGTCGAGGACGAGGCTGCGGCTACATTGAGCGCCACGGCCCCGCTGAGCGGCGCGGTCGAAGGCGGTGTGTCGGTCAGCGACGGGTAGCGGCGAGAGGAGTACGGATGAGCGAGCCCAAGGACCCGGAGAAGCTCCTGGCCGATGCCCTTCGCGCTCAGGCCGTCTTCGCTCCTTCGGCGGAACGGATCGCCGAAGCGTCCACCGAGAAGCCGGCCGAATCGGACACCGAGAGTAATTCGGACACCGATGAGGTTCCGGTCGCCGCCGAGCCGTCTCCGTCCGCGTCTCCGGGGGAGGGTGAGCTGCCGCTGCAGTACGGGCTCCTGTCCGGCGCGGGTGCCGACTCGCTCGAACGGGAGCGCGTCGCGCTGGAGGACGCGGAAACGGCCAGGCTGGCGGAACGCCCGATGCCGCCTCCGGCCCCTTCGCCCGGCAGTGCGCCGTTGCCCGCGTACTGGGTGTTGCTGCTGGCCGTGCTGCTGGGACTGGCCGCCGGTTCGGTGATCGGGCTGCTCACGCTGATCTGAGCGGCGTTCCCCGTCGGGTCAGGCCACTCAGCGTCACCCTGTACCGTTTTGGTGTGATCCTGGCGCAGAACAACGTGACGACGATGGGCCTCCTGCCGGAGTGGCTGGACCCGATGCACCTGCTGAGCGGGCTGACCGTCCCGGTCATCACGGTGCTCTGCCTGATCATCTTCATCGAGAGCAGCATCTTCCCGGTGCTGCCCGGTGACTCCCTGCTGTTCACCGCGGGCCTGCTCATCGCGTCCAACAAGATCGAAGCCCCACTCTGGCTGGTCTGCGTCCTGGTCACGGTCGCGGCGTTGCTCGGCAACCTGCTCGGCTACGGCCTCGGCTGGAAGATCGGGCCCTGGCTGTTCCGCAACCCGGACTCGAAGTTCTTCAACAAGAAGTACGTCGACCAGACGCACGCCTTCCTGGAGAAGCACGGTCCGAAGGCGGTCGTGCTGGCGCGGTTCGTGCCGTTCGTGCGGACGTTCATCACCTGGATCGCGGGCATCGGCAAGATGGACCCGAAGAAGTACTTCACCTACACCGTCATCGGCGGCGTCCTGTGGGCCGCCGGGATCACCGCGCTCGGCCACCTGCTCGGCGACATCCCGTTCATCCGCGACAACATCGACGCGATCTTCATCCTGATCGTGCTGGTGTCGGTGGTGCCGATCGTGCTCGAGTACCTGAAGTCGCGCCGCGAGAAGAAGCACGGCGCCACCGCGACCGGCATCGTCGCCGACACCGCCGAGGACATCACGCAGCAGATCCCGCGGATCCGCGACTGACGCGTTCGCCCGGGTTGTGACTCGGGGCTGAAGGGCGCTTTCCCCGCATCGCATGCGGGGAAAGCGCCCTTCGCCGCGCGAGA
>NZ_ASJB01000040.1 GCF_000478275.1 Amycolatopsis orientalis DSM 40040 = KCTC 9412 | reverse complement strand
CTCCGCATACAGCTCCGCCCCCATACCAACCCGCTGAGAACCCTGACCCGCGAACAAGAACGCCAACTTGCCACGGCCGACGGAACCCTCGACGAGGTCCGCGGACGAACGCCCCTCGGCCAGCGCCCGCAGCGCCCTCACCAGTTCGTCACGGTCGGCACCGGCCACCGCGGCACGCCGTTCCAGCGCCGACCGCGTCGTCGCCAGCGAGTACGCGACATCCGTCAGCGCCGCGTCGCCGTCCTCCACAAAGGACGCCAGTTTGGCCGCTTGGGCCCGCAACGCCGCCGTCGTCTTACCGGACAACACGAACGGCACCACCGCGGGCGCCCGGCGTTCGGTGGCCTGCTCCTGGGCAGGCGCCTGCTCGAGAATCGTGTGCGCGTTGGTGCCGCTGATGCCGAAGGACGACACCGCCGCCCGGCGAGGGCGTCCGGCGTCGGGCCACGCCCGCGCCTCGGTGAGCAGTTCCACGCTTCCGGAGGACCAGTCGATATGCGACGACGGCGTGTCCACGTGCAGCGTCTTGGGCAGGACCCCGTGCCGCATCGCCATGACCATCTTGATCACGCCGGCCACCCCGGCGGCGGCCTGGGTGTGCCCGAGGTTCGACTTCACCGACCCCAGCAGCAGCGGCACTTCACGGTCCTGCCCATACGCCGCGAGAAGCGCCTGTGCCTCGATCGGATCGCCCAGTGCCGTTCCGGTGCCATGCGCCTCGACAGCGTCCACTTCGGACGGTGACAGTCCGGCGCTCGCCAGCGCGGCCCTGATCACCCGGCGCTGCGACGGCCCGTTCGGCGCGGTCAGCCCGTTCGACGCGCCGTCGGAGTTCACCGCGGAGCCGCGGATCACCGCGAGCACGGAGTGGCCGTTACGGACGGCGTCCGACAGCCGCTCGACCAGCAGGATCCCGACGCCCTCGCCCCAGCCCGTGCCGTCGGCGCCCTCGGCGAACGCCTTGCACCGGCCGTCGTCCGCGAGTCCGCCTTGTGCGGAGAATTCCACGAAGGTGCCCGGCCCGGCCATCACGGTGACGCCGCCGGCCACGGCCAGATCGCATTCACCCCGCCGGAGCGAATGGGCCGCCAGGTGCAAGGCCACCAGCGAGGAGGAGCAAGCGGTGTCCACGGTGATGGCGGGGCCTTCCAGCCCCAGGGAGTACGCGATCCGGCCGGACGCCACACTCGGCGTGGTGCCGGTCATCAGATGTCCCTGCGTGCCCTCGGGTGCGGCCTCCACACCGACCCCGTAACCATGCGCCGCCGCGCCGACGAACACACCGGTCTGGCTGCCGCGCAGGGTGGTGGCGTCGATCCCCGCGCGCTCGAACGCCTCCCACGACGTCTCCAGCAACAACCGCTGCTGCGGATCCATCGCCAGCGCCTCACGCGGCGAGATCCCGAAGAAGCCTGGATCGAACTCGGCCGCGTCGTAGAGGAACCCGCCGCCACGGGCGTGGAACGTGCCCGTGGTGTCCGGGTCGGGGTCGTACAGGTTGTCCAGGTCCCAGCCGCGGTCGGCGGGGAAGCCGCCGATCGCGTCCTGCCCGGACTCCAGCAGACGCCACAGATCCTCCGGCGAGCGCACCCCGCCGGGGAAGCGGCACCCGATGCCGATGATCGCGATCGGCTCCTGCTGCTGTTCTTCGACCTCTCGCAGCCGCCGGTGCGCGTCACGCAGGTCAGCGGTCGCACG
Source organism: Amycolatopsis orientalis DSM 40040 = KCTC 9412 (assembly GCF_000478275.1). Classification (GTDB taxonomy): domain Bacteria; phylum Actinomycetota; class Actinomycetes; order Mycobacteriales; family Pseudonocardiaceae; genus Amycolatopsis; species Amycolatopsis orientalis. Next base: position 30,618 of record NZ_ASJB01000040.1, on the reverse strand, counting down.
CTTGAGGTAGTTGAGAAGCTTCTGCTCGTTTTCCATCGAAATTCTTCCGCCCTCGAAGCGATCGGGATCAGGGGTCGAGCAGGTCAGGAGCCGCCGAAGCCCTTGTCCAGCAAGTCGAACAGTTCGTCGGCGGTGGCCTCCTCGAGGTCACCGTCCTCGTCGGGTCCGCGCCTGCCGTCGTTCCAGTCGGCGAGGATCGCGGCGAGCCGGGCGCCGATCCGCTCTCGTTCGCGCCGGTCCGCCGAGAAGGCGGCGAGCGCGCCGGAGAGCCGGTCGAGTTCGGCGTCCACACTGGGAGCGACCTCTTCGCCGACAAGTTCGCCCCGCAGGTACTCGGCGAGCGCCGACGGCGTCGGATAGTCGAAGACCAGGGTGGCGCTCAGTTTCAGGCCGGTGGCCACGTTGAGCCGGTTCCGCAGCTCGACCGAGGTCAGCGAGTCGAAACCGAGTTCCCGGAAGGACCGGTCGGGCTCCACGGAGGCCGAGTCGTGGTACCCGAGGACCAGTGCGGCCTGGTCCCGGACCACCTCGACGAGCGTCTCGTCCTGCTCTGCCGTGGTCAGCCCCGCGAGGCGCGCCCCGAGGTTCGCCGTGGTGTCGCCGGCGGATGAGACCGTCGCCCGGCGGGTCACCACCTTGACGAGGCTTCGCAGCAACGGGGGTACCTCGTCCGCGGTCGCCTGGCCCGAGCCCAGGTCCAGCACGGTGGGAACCAGCAACGCGTCGGCGCGGGCACGGGCCGAGTCGAACAACGCGAGCCCCTGCTCGGGACTCAGCGCGCCACTGCCCGATCGGGAAACCCTGGCCCGGTCCGCGGAACTGAGTGTCCCGCCCATGCCGCCGTCTTCCTGGTCCCACAACCCCCATGCCAGCGACAGGCCCGGCAAACCGTTCGCCCGACGATGAGCCGCGAGAGCGTCCAGGAAGACATTCGCCGCCGAATAGTTCGCTTGCCCCGGGTTGCCGAAGACTCCCGACGCCGACGAGAACATCACAAACTCGGCCAAGTCACGGTTCTTCGTCAATTCATGGAGGTTCCACGCCGCGTCCGCCTTCGGACGCAGCACTCCGGCGACACGGTCAGGAGTCAGCGACTCCACCACACCGTCGTCGAGCACCCCGGCGGTATGCACGACCGCCGTCAGATCCACAGTGGACAGGAGATCAGCCAGCGCGTGCCGGTCGGCCACGTCACACGCCGCCACCGACACCTCAGTACCCAGAGCGGTCAACTCGGTGACCAACGCATCCGCACCAGGAGCCGCCGCACCACGACGACTGACCAGCAACAACTTCCGCGCGCCCTGACCGACCAGATGCCTAGCCACCAAAGCACCCAGATTCCCCGTGCCGCCAGTGATCAGCACCGTTCCGTCGGCGTCAAGGGAACGCGGCACAGTCAAGACGACCTTGCCCACATGCTTCGCCTGCGACATGAACCGCAACGCCTCCGGCGCCTGCCGCACATCCCACACCCGGGAGGGCAACGGCGACAACACCTCGGCCTCGAACAAGCCCACCAGCTCGGCCAGCATCTCACCGATCCGCGCCGGACCGGCCTCCACCAGATCGAACGCCTGGTACCGGACCCCGTGGTACTCGGCCGCGACCTGCTCCGGCTCCCGGACGTCAGTCTTGCCCATCTCCGCGAACCGGCCACCCCGCGGCAACAGCCTCAGCGAGGCGTCGACGAACTCACCCGCCAACGCGTCCAAGACCACATCCACACCGCGACCTTGAGACGCGGCAAGGAACTTCGCCTCGAAGTCAGTGTCCCGCGACGACGCCAGATGATCGTCCGCCACACCGAGCGCGCGCACAGCGTCCCACTTGGCCGCACTCGCCGTCGCGAAAACCTCGACACCCCAATGCCGCGCCAACTGCACCGCGGCCATACCCACCCCTCCGGCGGCGGCGTGAATCAACGCCGCCTCACCGGAACGGACATCCATCAGATCACGCAGGGCATAGAACGCCGTCAGGAAGACGATCGGCACCGATGCCGCGTCCACAAAGGACCATCCGGCCGGAATCCTGGCCAGCATCCGGGAGTCTGTCACCGCCACCGGCCCGAACGCCCCCGACAGCAGCCCCAGCACCCGGTCTCCTGGGACCAGCCCCGTGACGCCGGAGCCGACTTCCAGCACCACCCCGGCACCCTCGATACCCATCAGCCCGGCGTCGCCGGGATACATGCCCAGCGCGTTCAGCACGTCACGGAAGTTCACCCCGGCCGCGCGCACCTCGACCCGGACGTCCAACTCTCCCAACGGTTCCCCCGCCTGCGGCCACGACAGCAGCGAAAGGTTCGACAACGTGCCCTTGCCGACACTGTCCAATCGCCATAGTGCCTCGCCGGTCGGTGGCATCAGATCGGCCGACCGCGAAGCCCGGTCCAGCCGCGCGGCGAAGACGTCGCCACCACGCGCGACCAGCCGAGGTTCGCCGGTGACCGCCAACGCGCGCTCCAGTGACCTCGGATCGTCGTCCACGTCGACCACGGACACCCGGTCAGGATGCTCACTCTGCACGCTCATGAGCAGGCCCCAGACCCCCGATGCCGCGAGGTCCAGCACGTCCTCGCCGCTACTCGCCGCGACCGCCCGGTGGGTCACCACGACCAGCCGCGAATCGTCGAAAGTCTTCTCCGACAGCCACTCCTGGACGAGTGCCAGCACGGAAGAGGTCAGTTCGGTCGTGCCCCGGCCGTCGGCCGCGCAGTCCACGACCACGATCGGTGGCACGTTCGCCCGCACCGGCATCAGGTCGAAGCCCGGCAAAGTAGTCCACCCGGGTGCCGCGTCCGCCGGGGTGACCGGCTCCCACATCAGGCGGAACAGGTTGTTGCCGGTGTGGTCGCCCGTGCTGGGCAACGACTCCTCGGACACCGCACGCAGCACCAGCGAGTCCACCGAGGCGATCGGCCGACCCGTGCTGTCCGCCACCTCGATCGACAGCGAGTCCGCGCCGGTCTTGGTCAGCTTCACCCTGGCCGCGTCCGCGCCGACCGCGAACAGGGACACGCCCGACCAGGCGAACGGGATACGTCCGCCCTCGGTCGCGTCGTCACGCAGGGCCCACGCGTGGAGCCCGGCGTCGAACAACGCGGGGTGCAGCCCGAAGCGCCCGGCCTCACCGGCGGCTTCGGAAGGCAACGCCACGTTCGCGAACACCTCGTCGTCCCGCACCCAGACGTCGCGCAGGCCCTGGAAGGTGGGTCCGTAGACGAAACCTGCCTCCGCAAGTCCTTCGTAGAGACCGGTGACCTCCACCCGTCGCGCTCCGGCAGGCGGCCACTCCGCCGCCCCTGGGCCGGGTTCCCCGGCCGGCACCGACAGCGATCCCGTGGCATGCCTGGTCCACACGCCGTCGGCGGCCGCGCCGTCGAACCGCGAATGGATCGAGAGCACTCGCCTGCCTTCGTCGTCCGCTTCCCCGACGACGACCTGCAGGTGCACCCCGTCCGACTCCGGCAGCACCAGCGGCGCCTCCAGGGTCAGCTCCTCGACGCGTCCGCACCCTGCCCGGTCTCCGGCGAAGACGGCGAGGTCCACCAGCGCGGTACCCGGCACCAGCGCCCGGCCCAGGATGACGTGGTCGGCGATCCAGCCGTGCGTCCGCAGCGACAGGCGCCCGGTCAGCACCATCCCGTCGCCGTCGGCCAGCTCGACGGCGGCTCCCAGCAACGGGTGGTCCTCGGCGGTGAGCCCGAGCAGCGCGGGTTCCGCCTTGCCGCTGAAGGAGGTGGTCTCCAGCCAGAAGGGCGCGCGCTGGAAGGCGTAGGTCGGCAAGTCGACCTTCCTGGCACCGGTGCCCTCGAACACCGTCTCCCAGTCCACTGTGGAGCCGTCGACGCACAACCCCGCCAACGCCGTGATCGCGCTCTGCGCTTCCGGCCGGTCGCCCCGCACCACGGACCGGAACACCGCGTCCGAATCCGGCAGGCAACCCTGTGCCATCGCGGTCAGCACGCCGTCCGGTCCCAGCTCGACGAACTTCGTCACGCCGTGCGCGGCGAGCGTCTCCACACCGTTGAGGAAGCGGACAGCTTCCCGCACGTGAGTGACCCAGTACGCGGGCGTGGCCTGTTCGCCGGTGACGGAACCGGACACATTGGACACGATCGGGATACGCGGCTCGTGGAAGGTCAGTCCATTGAGGACCTTCTCCCAGTCCGCGAGCATCGGCTCCATCAACGGCGAGTGGAAGGCGTGACTGACCGGCAGGCGCTTGGTCTTGCGTCCCTGCGCGGAGAACTCGTCCGCGATCCGCAGCACCGCGGCCACCTCACCCGAGATCACCACGGACCGCGGCCCGTTGACGGCGGCGAGGTCCACCGCGCCCACGGCGCTCTTCACCTGCACCAGCGCCTCGTCCTCGGTGGCCTCCAGGGCGACCATGGCGCCGATGCCCACCGGCAGCGCCTGCATCAGGGCGCCGCGGGCCGCGACCAGCTCGCAGGCGTCGGCGAGGGAGAACACGCCGGCCACGTGCGCGGCGACGAGTTCACCGAGCGAGTGGCCCAGCAGGAAGTCCGGCCGGATTCCCCACGACTCCAACAGCCGGAACAGCGCGGTCTCGACGGCGAACAAGGCCGCCTGTGTGTAGACGGTCTGGTCCAGCAGCTCGGGCTCGCCGAACACCACGTCCCGCAACGGCTTGTCCAGGTACCGGTCGAACTGGGCGCAAGCCGCGTCGAAAGCCTCGGCGAACACGGGGAACTCGGTGCACAGCTCGCGTCCCATCCCGAGCCGCTGGGCGCCTTGACCGGTGAACAGGTAGGCCAGCTTCCCGCCGACCGGGGTGCCCTCCACCACCGAAGCGTCGGTGCCGCCCTCGGCCAAGCCGTGCAAGGCACGCGAAGCGGCGGACCGGTCCTCGGCGACGACGACGGCCCGGTGTTCCCACGACGCCCGCGAAGAGACGAGCGAGTACGCCAGGTCGAGCAGCGAATCCGTGCCCTGCTCCATGGCCGCGGCCAGCCTTCCCGCCTGTGCCCGCACGGCCGCGGCCGACTTGCCCGTCACCACCAGCGGGAGGACAGACGGAGTCCTCGTGACCGGCGGCGTGACGGCCGCCTCGGCGGGTGCCTGCTCCAGGATGGTGTGGGCGTTCGTCCCGCTGAACCCGAACGAGGACACCGCGGCCCGGCGGGGATGCCCGTTTTCCGCCCAGTCGCGGGCTTCGGTGAGCAGCTCGACCGCGCCCGCGGACCAGTCCACCTGTGCCGACGGCGCGTCCACGTGCAGGGTCTTCGGCAGCACACCGTGCCGCATGGCCATGACCATCTTGATCACGCCCGCCACCCCGGCCGCGGCCTGGGTGTGACCGACATTGGACTTGACCGACCCGAGCCACAACGGCTCCTCGCGATCCTGCCCGTACGTCGCCAGCAACGCTTGCGCCTCGATCGGGTCACCCAGCGAGGTCCCCGTGCCGTGCGCCTCCACAACGTCCACTTCGGACGGTCGCAATCCGGCGTCGGCCAGCGCCGCGCGGATCACCCGCTGCTGCGAAGGACCGTTCGGCGCGGTCAGCCCGTTCGACGCGCCATCCTGGTTCACCGCGCTGCCCCGCACCACGGCCAGTACCTGATGTCCCTTGCGCCGGGCGTCCGACAGCCGCTCGACCAGGAGCATGCCGATACCTTCGCCCCAGCCCGTTCCGTCGGCGCCGTCGGCGAACGCCTTGCACCGGCCGTCGGCCGCCAGCCCGCGCTGGGCGCTGAACTCGACGAACGCGCCCGGGGTGGACATCACCGTGACCCCGCCGGCGAGGGCCATCTCGCACTCACCGCTGCGCAGGGACTGCACGGCCCAGTGCAGGGCCACCAGCGAAGACGAACAGGCGGTGTCGACGGTGACCGCCGGGCCTTCCAGCCCGAAGGTGTAGGCGACGCGGCCGGACATCACGCTGGCCGAGTTGCCCGTGCCGAGGTGGCCGTCGTGGCTGTCCTCGGCACCGGCCAGCACCACCAGGTAGTCCTGCCCGTTGGAACCGACGAACACGCCGGTCCGGCTGCCCCGGACGGATGCCGGGTCGATCCCCGCGCGTTCGAAGGCCTCCCACGACGTCTCCAGCAGGAGCCGCTGCTGCGGGTCCATCGCCAGCGCTTCCCGCGGCGAGATGTCGAAGAACGCCGGATCGAAGTGCGCGGCCGTGTCGAGGAAGGCGCCGTCGCGGGTGTAGGTGGTGCCAGGGTTCTCCGGATCGGGGTGGTAGAGCGTCTCCAGATCCCAGCCTCGGTCCGACGGGAAGTCGCCGACGGCGTCCACCCCGTCCGCGACCAGCTGCCAGAGCTGCTCCGGGTTCTCCACCGCGCCGGGGAACCGGCAGGCCATCCCGACGATCGCGATCGGCTCGCCGTCCACCATGACGGACCGCTCGGCGGCCTCCTCGGCCAGGCCGCCGATCAGCTCGTCGAGCAGATGTCCCGCGAGGGCGAGGGGGTTGGGGTAGTCGAAGACCAGGGTGGTCGGCAGGTCGAGCCCGACCGCCGGGACCATCCGGTTGCGCAGTTCCACCGCGGTGAGCGAGTCGAAGCCCAGTTCACGGAAGGCACGGTTCGGCTCGACGTCGTCCGGACCGGTGTACCCGAGCACGACGGCGGCCTCGGTGCGCACCAGGTCCAGTAGGGTCGCCAGCTGCCCGGCGCGGTCCAGCCGGGCGAGTTCCTCCCGCAGTCCAGAGGTGAGGGTTTCGACCTCAGTGCTCGCCGCTTCCGGCAACTCGGCGAGGAGGGGGCTGGGTCGCCGCGAGGTGAACACCGGCGCGAAGCGAGCCCAATCGACGTCGGCCACAGTGACCGTGGTGTCGTGTTGCGCACCTTCCAACGCCGCCAACGCCCGCTCCGGCGCCAACGCCGTCAGACCACGCTTGGCGAGCTGCGCACCTGCTTCTCCGACTGCCATACCTGCTTCGGCCCAGGGGCCCCACGCCACCGACAGGCCAGGAAGACCATCGGCACGACGCTGTTCGATCAGTGCGTCAAGGAACGCATTGCCCGCCGCGTAGCCAGACTGGCCACCGCTGCCCCACGTCGCCGCGATCGACGAGAACACGATGAACGCGTCAAGACCCTCGGTCAGCTCGTGCAGGTTGACCGCACCGGCTACCTTGCCCGCGACCACCGCACGGAACTCTTCCTCACCGCAGTCCGCCAGCGGAGTCGACTGCGCGACACCCGCCGCGTGAACCACCACCGACAGATCCGTGAGCCCGCCGACCAGTTCGGCCACCGCCGCACGATCGGCCACATCACAGGCCGCCACCGTGACCTCGACGCCCGACTCCCGCAACTCCGCGGCCAGATCTTCCGCCCCCGGCGATGCCGCTCCGCGGCGACTGACCAGCACCAGATGCTCGACACCACGCTGAGCCAGCCACCGCGCCACCTGAGCACCCAAAGCACCCGTGCCACCGGTCACCAGAGCGGTGCCACTGAAAGCCCACGGTTCTTCACCGGCCGCCGCCGCTCGCACCAGACGGCGCGCGAACACGCCGGACGCCCGCACCGCGACCTGGTCCTCAGTCCCCGTCAATACACCCAGCACCCGGTCGTCACCCGCGGCGGGCAGGTCGATCAGCCCGCCCCACACCTCCGGATGCTCCAGTGCCGCGACCCGGCCCAAGCCCCATACCTGCGCCTGCTCCGGGGCCGACAACCGGTCATCACGACCGACCGACACCGCACCCCGCGTCACCGCCCACACCTTGACACCGGTACCCACGGCCGCCCGCACCACTGTCAGCGTCGATGCGGCGTCCAAACAGGACACGACGCCAGTGAAACGACCGGCTGCCAACAATTCCGTCAACGCGGACTGGTCCGCGCGGTCGACGACGACAACCTCGCCAAGACCTGTGAGAACGTCACCTTCAGCCAGCGGGACCGGCGACAGCACCAGCCACTCGCCCTCCGGCCGAGCCTCAGGAACCGGAACCGGAACCCATTCCACCCGGTACCGCCAACCCTCGACCACAGAAGATTCACGACGCCGCTGACGCCACGCCGAAAGCGATGACACAAAGCTGCCCAAGGGCTGTCCGGCTTCGAGCGCCAGGGACTTCGACAGCGACTCCAGGTCCTCGCGCTCCACCGCGTCCCAGAACGCCGCGTCGACTTCGTCCATCGGGGACGCGGGAGCGCTGCCCAGTTCCAGCCAGAAGCGGTCGCGCTGGAAGGCGTAGGTGGGCAGGTCCACCGGGTTTCCGTTGACCAGCGCGGTCCAGTCGACCGCGATACCGCGGGTGTGCAGCGCGCCGAGCGCCGTCATCGCGGTGCGGACCTCAGGCCGGTCACCGCGGAGCAACGGCACGAACAACGCCTCAGCGTCGGGAAGACAACCCTGCGCCAGTCCGCTCAACACACCGTCCGGGCCCAACTCGACAAACGACGTCACACCCTCAGCGGCAAGAGCTTTCACGCCGTCGGCGAAACGCACTGCCTGGCGCACGTGATCGAGCCAGTACTGCGGCGACGTCAAGTCCGCGGTCAGCCCACCGGACACAGTGGACACCACCGGGATCCGCGGTGCGGCGAACGTGATCCCGTCGAGAACCTCGGCGAACTCGGCGAGCATCGGCTCCATCAACGGCGAATGGAACGCATGACTCACCTCAAGACGCTTCGTCTTACGCCCCCTCGCCGCGAACTCCCCAGCAATCCGGGAAACCACCGACTCCACGCCCGAAATCACCACCGAATTCGGACCGTTCACCGCCGCGATACCGAACTCGGACGTCGGCACGAACTCGTCCTCGGCCGCCTCAATAGCGACCATCACCCCACCAGCGGGCGACGCCTGCATCAACCGACCGCGAGCCGACACCAACTTCCCGGCATCCTCCAACGAGAACACCCCGGCAACATGCGCAGCCGCGATCTCACCAATCGAATGGCCCAACAGGAAATCGGGACGCACACCCCACGACTCGACAAGCCGGTACAACGCAACCTCAAGAGCGAACAACGCAGGCTGCGCGAACTCCGTCCGACCAAGATCACCCAACGGCGGCAAGAACTCGCACGCCGCATCAAACGCCTCAGCGAAAACCGGGAACTCCGCATACAACTCAGCACCCATACCAAGCCGCTGAGAACCCTGACCAGCGAACAAGAACGCCAACCGCCCACCGGAAACCGCCCCGGTGACCACGTCGGCCGAAGAGGTACCTGCGGCCAGAGCGGTGAGCGCGGTCAGCAGTTCGTCCCGATTCGCGCCGAGCGCCACGGCGCGGTGTTCCAACGCCGACCGCGTCGTCGCCAGCGAGAAGGCCACGTCCGCGAGTTCACTGTCCTCAAGGGACAACAACCGCGCGGCCTGCCCTCGCAAGGCCGCGGCGGTCTTGCCGGACAGCACGAACGGCACCACCGAGGGCAGCCGCGGGGCGGCGGCGGGCCCGGCGGCCGGGGCCTGTTCGAGGATCGTGTGCGCGTTCGTCCCGCTGATCCCGAAGGAGGAGACACCCGCCCGCCGGGGACGTCCGGTGTCCGGCCACGCGCGGGCGTCCGTGAGCAGTTCCACCGCGCCGGCGGACCAGTCCACCTGTGTCGACGGCGCGTCCACGTGCAGCGTCTTGGGCAGGACGCCGTGGTGCAGGGCCATGACCATCTTGATCACCCCGGCCATCCCCGCCGCGGCCTGGGTGTGCCCGAGGTTGGACTTGACCGACCCGAGCCACAACGACTCTTCCCGGTCCTGGCCGTAGGTCGCCAGCAACGCCTGTGCCTCGATCGGGTCACCCAGCGCGGTGCCGGTGCCGTGTGCCTCGACAGCGTCCACTTCGGACGGTTCCAGTCCGGCACTCGCGAGGGCGGCGCGGATCACCCGCTGCTGTGACGGGCCGTTGGGCGCGGTCAGCCCGTTCGAGGCGCCGTCGGAGTTGATGGCGCTGCCGCGGATCACGGCCAGCACCCGGTGGCCGCGGCGCTGCGCGTCCGACAGCCGCTCGACGAGCAGCATGCCCGCGCCTTCGCCCCATCCGGTGCCGTCGGCGGCGTCGGCGAACGGCTTGCAGCGGCCGTCCGCCGCGAGCCCGCCCTGTGCGCCGAACTCCTCGAACGCGTTCGGGGTGGACATGATGGTGACCCCGCCCACCAAGGCGAGTTCGCATTCGTCCTTGCGGAGTGCCTGTGCGGCCAGATGCAGTGCCACCAGCGAGGAGGAACAAGCCGTGTCGACGGTGATCGCCGGGCCTCCCAGCCCGAAGCTGTAGGCGATCCGTCCGGACGCGACGCTGGGCGTGGTGCCGGTCAGCACGTGGCCCTGCACTCCGTCGGGTGCCTCGGCGCCCACCGCGTAGCCCTGTGCCGCGGCGCCCACGAACACACCGGTCTGGCTGCCCCGGACCTGGGCCGGGGTGATCCCGGCGCGTTCGAACGCCTCCCAAGCGGTCTCCAGCAGCACTCGCTGCTGCGGATCCATCGCCAGCGCTTCCCGCGGCGAAATGCCGAACAGGCCGGGGTCGAACTGGGCGGCGTCGTAGAGGAATCCGCCTTGGGGCGCGTAGGACTCGTCCGCGGTGGTGCTCCAGCCGCGGTCCGCGGGAAATCCGCCGACCGCGTCGGTCTCGGCGGTCAGCAGCTCCCAGAGGTCCTCCGGCGAAGCCACCCCGCCGGGGAAACGGCACCCGATGCCGATGATGGCGATCGGCTCGTCGTCCGCCTTCACCCTGGTCGGCGCCGGCCGTTCGGCCGGGGTCGAACCGGCCAGCTCACCGAGCAGGAACCGCGCCAGCACGGCGGGCGCGGGGTGGTCGAAGACCGCCGTCGCCGGCAGCCGCACCCCGGTTACGGCCTTGAGCCGGTTGCGGAGGTCGACGCCGGTGAGCGAATCGAAACCCAGCTCGCGGAACGCGCGATCGGCTTCGATCGCCTCGGCTGAGCGGTAACCGAGGACTGCGGCGGCTTCGGTGCGGACTAGGTCGAGCAGGACGCGTTCGGCGTCGGACTCGGACAGCGCGGCGAGCCGTTGCCGCAGGGTCGCGTCGCCGAGCCCGGTGCCTGCCACGGCCTTGCCGCGCCCCGGCCGGATACCGGCCAGGCCGTGCAGCAACCGCGGGACCTCGGTCTTCGCGCCGCGCAGGCCGTCGGTCTGAAGCCGGATCGGGACCAGCAGCGGTTCGTCCGCGGCCAGTGCCGCGTCGAACAACTCGAGCCCTTCGGCTTCACTCAGGCCCTCGACGCCGTCACGGCTGAGCCGTGCTACATCGGCTTCGCCGAGATGCCCGGTGATGCCACCGAGCCGCGACCAGAGGCCCCACGCCAGTGAGGTGGCCGGGAGCCCGGCGGCGCGCCGCCGATGGGCCAGCGCGTCCAGGAAGACGTTGGCGGCGGCGTAGCCCGCTTGCCCGGCGGCGCCGAAGACCCCCGCGGCTCCCGAAAACACCACGAACAGGGCCAGGTCATGGTCACGGGTCAGCTCGTCGAGGTGTACCGCGGAGTCCACTTTGGACCGCAGGGTGGCGCTGACGCGCTCCGGGGTCAATGTGTCGACGAGTCCGTCGTCCAGCGCGCCCGCGGTGTGCACGACACCGGTCAGCGGCCGGTCCAGTCCGCGCAGGACGGCGGCGAGCTGCTCGCGGTCGGCGACGTCGCAAGCGGTCACCTCGACCTCGGCGCCCAGTCCGGTCAGTTCGTCGGCCAGCTCGCTCGCTCCGTCGGCGGCAGACCCGCGCCGGCTGAGCAGGAGCAGGTGACGCACGCCGTGTTCGGTGACGAGGTGCCGGGCCACCAGTCCGCCCAGGTTGCCGGTACCGCCGGTGATCAGCACGGTGCCGTCCCCGCCGACTCCCTGCGGCACTTCGCCCTGGACGACACGTGTCAGACGTGGCACGAGCACCACGCCGTCCCGCACGGCCAGTTCGGGCTCACCGGTGGACAGCGCCGCGGCGAGCAAGCCGAGATCGGCGGGATCGGTGACGTCGGCCAGCGCGAAGCGGCCGGGGTTCTCCGAACGCGCGGAGCGCACCAAGCCCCAGACCGCCGCCGAAGCGGTGTCCGGCACGTCCTCACCGGGGGCCGCCGCGATCGCGCCCTTGGTCACGAAGACCAGCCGCGAGCCCGCGAACCGCTCCTGTGACAGCCAGTCCTGCACCACCGTGAGTGCCTTGTGGACAGTCCGATGTGGATCACCTTCGACGCCTTCACAGTGCAGGAGGACGGTGTCCGGCACGGGCTCGCCGTCGGCCAGTTCCGCGTACTCCGGCAGTGCGGCGAACTCGGCGTCGGGCAGCGGGAGTGTTTCCCAGGCGACCCGGAACAGGTTCTTCGACCGTCCGGCGCCCGTCGCCGACGCGGGCCGCAGTGCCAGTGACTCGACCGCGGCGACGGGATTCCCGGCGCCGTCGGCAGCGAGGAGTGACACGCTGTCTCCCGCGTGCCGGGTCAGCCGGATCCGCAACGCCGGTGCGCCGGTCGCGTGGAGGGACACCCCGGCCCAGGAGAACGGCAGATATGCCCCGCCACCGCCGAACGACACCGCGCCCAGTGCGTGGAGGCCGGCGTCGAGCAGCGCGGGATGCAGTCCGAAGTCACCCGCGCCTGCGTGCTCCTCACGCGGCAGCTCGACCTCGGCGAACACCTCGTCCCCGCGCTCCCACACCGCACGCAAGCCGCGGAAGACCGGACCGTACTCGAGTCCGACACTCGCGAGTCCGGCGTACAGGCCGTCGATGTCGACCGGTTCGGCGTTCGCGGGCGGCCAGGTGTGCAGGCCCTCGGCCGTGCCCGGGTCCGGTGAGAGGGCGCCCGAGGCGTGCCGCGTCCACGGCATCCCCTCTTCTTCCCGGGAGTAGAAGACCAGGCCACGCGTCCCCGCCTCGTCGGCCGCGCCGACCACGAGTTGCACCTGGACACCGCCGGTCGCGGGCAGCACCAACGGCACCTCGACCGTCAGCTCCTCGACCCTGGCGCAGCCCACGCGGTCACCCGCCTGTACCGCCAGTTCCACGAAGGCGGTGCCCGGCAGGAACACCCGCCCCAGCACCACGTGCTCGCCCAGCCAGGGGTGGGTGCTCAGCGAAAGCCGTCCGGTGAGCAGGACCTCGTCGCCCCCGGCCACTTCGACCACGGCGCGGAGCAACGGGTGCTGTCCCATGGCGCCGAGCCCGGCCCCGGCGACGTCGCCGTGCAGCGCGGGCGAACTCGTCGGCCAGTAGCGCTCGTGCTGGAACGGATACGTGGGCAGGTCTTCAGGAACCGTCCCGGCCTTGCCCAGCAGGCCCCGCCAGTCGACATCGGCGCCATGGCAGAACGCCTCCCCCGCGGAGAGCAGGAACCGCTCCAGGCCGCCCTCGTCGCGGCGAAGTGTGCCGACCACCGGAACATCGACGGTGTCCTCGATCGCCATCGTCAGCACCGGATGAGCGCTGACCTCCACGAACATCTGCTGCCCCTCGGCAGCCAGCGTTTCCACCGCGTCCGCGAACCGCACCGTCTGACGCAGGTTCCGATACCAGTAGCCACCCGTCAACTCCGCGGTGTCCAGCCACCGAGAGTCCACAGTGGAATAGAACGGAACCTCACCCGTCCGCGGGGATACCGGGGCGAGCAACTCCGCCAGCTGTGTCTCGATCCGCTCGACATGAGCGGAATGGGACGCGTAATCCACCGCCACCAACCGGGCCCGGATGCCCTCGGCCTCATACCGGGCCTTCGCCTTCGCGAGTGCGTCCGGGTCACCCGACAGCACCACCGCGTTCGGGCCATTCACCGCGGCGATCGACACACCCTCACCGACCTCGGTCACCGGCGCGGCCACCGACAACATCCCGCCCAGACCAGCCAGCTCGGCGGCGATGGCCTGGCTGCGCAAAGCCACCACCCGAGCCCCGTCCTCCAGGCTCAAGCCGCCAGCCACCACCGCGGCCGCGATCTCACCCTGAGAGTGACCCACCACGGCGGAAGGAATCACGCCGAGCGAACGCCACACCTCGGCCAGCGACACCATCACCGACCACAACACCGGCTGAACAACATCAACCCGGCTAAGCGCAGTCTCGTCGGCCAGCACGTCAAACAACGACCAGTCCACAAAGGACCGCAAAGCGCTGTCGCATTCCTCCATGCGCGACGCGAAAACCGGGCTCTCCTTCAACAGCGCCGACGCCATACCCAGCCACTGCGAACCCTGACCAGGGAACACAAAGACCACACGCTCAACACCCGAACCAGAACCCCGCACCACACCCGCGGGCTGCTCACCCGCAGCCAACGCAGCCGCCAAACCAGCCTGATCCTCGCCCACGAGCACCGCACGATGCCCGAACACCGAACGGCCAGCGAGCCCCGCAGCCACGCCCGCGGTGTCACGGTCGACGGCGAAGTCGGCGAGCCGGGCGGCGGTCTCGGTCAGCGCGTCCGCCGACTTCGCCGACAACACCCAGGGCGCCACCGCCGCGGGCACCGTGACGACGGGTTCGGCCGCCGGAGCCTCTTCGACCACCACATGCGCGTTGGTCCCGCTCATGCCGAACGCGGACACCCCCGCCCGGCGGGGAGTGGCACCAGCCGGCCAGTCCTGAACCTCGGTCAGCAGCTCCACCGCACCCGCCGTCCAGTCCACATGGGACGAGGGCTGTTCGGCGTGCAGTGTCTTCGGCAGCTTTTCGTGCCGCAGGGCCATGACCATCTTGATCACGCCCGCGACACCCGCGGCCGCCTGCGTGTGTCCAAGGTTCGACTTCACCGAACCGAGCCACAACGGCCGGTCACGATCCTGGCCGTACGTCGCCAGCAACGCCTGCGCCTCGATCGGATCACCGAGCGCGGTCCCCGTACCGTGCGCCTCCACAGCGTCCACATCGGACGGTGAGAGCCCGGCACTGGCCAACGCCGCGCGGATCACCCGCTGCTGCGAAGGACCATTCGGCGCCGTCAACCCGTTCGACGCACCGTCCTGGTTCACCGCGGAACCACGCACCACAGCCAGCACCCGGTGCCCGAGCCGTCGCGCGTCCGACAACCGCTCCACCAACAGCACGCCGACGCCTTCGCCCCAGCCCGTGCCGTCCGCGCCCTCGGCGAACGCCTTGCACCGGCCGTCGGCGGCCAGCCCGCCTTGCGCGGAGAATTCCAGGAACGCGCCGGGCGTGGACATGATCATCACGCCGCCCGCCAGCGCCATCGTGCACTCGCGGCGGCGCAGGGCCTGCACGGCGAGGTGGATCGAGACCAGCGAGGACGAGCAGGCGGTGTCGACCGTGACCGCGGGGCCCTCCAGGCCGAAGGTGTACGAAAGCCGCCCGGACACCACGGCGGCGGCGTTGCCGGTGAGCAGGTGACCCTCGGTGTCTTCGGCGGAGGCGCGCAGGACCGCGGCGTAGTCCTGGCTGCTCGTCCCCATGAACACACCGATCCGCGCGCCCGACACCGCGTCGGGGGCGATGCCCGCACGCTCGAAGGCCTCCCACGAGGTCTCCAGCAGCAGTCGCTGCTGCGGGTCCATCGCGAGCGCTTCACGCGGGGAAATACCGAAGAACGCGGGATCGAACCCGGAGGCGTCGTCGACGAATCCGCCGAGCCGGGCGAACCCCGGCTGGTCGAGCTCCCAGGCACGGTCTTCGGGGAACCCGCCGACCGCGTCGGTGCCCGCCAGCACCAGGTCCCACAGCTGCTCCGGCGTGCGGACCCCGCCGGGGTACCGGCAGCCCATGCCGACGATGGCGATCGGCTCCTGCTCGGCCACTTCCCGTTCGCGCAGGCGCCTGCGCGTTTGATGCAGGTCAGTGGTGGTCAACTTGAGATACTCGCGAAGTTTGTCTTCACTGGCCAATCTGAGCCACCTCGATCACCGCAGACCACGAATACACCCTTGACCGGCACGATCGATCGCGGTGCCGGGAACCAAAGAAAAAAGTATTCGACGAGCGACGGGGGCGACAACCCCTAGGTGACCCCTAGGTACCGCACATCAGCGGCACAGGCCGACGACCTGCGCATTGTTCACCATTATTCCCGATTTCCATTTCTGGAAAAGCATAGCGCGAATAATTTGTTTTCACGATTTCCCCGCGGGCAAATTCCCGGAGGAATTCGCCCGCGGGAACGCCGTCACCTGCCGAGCTCGTTGTTGATGAACGCGAAGATCTCGTCGTCCGAGGCATCGTCCAGCAGGTCGGCGACCGCCGTCTCCTCCGCGGTGTCCCCGTCGCCGGTCAACCGCGCCAGTGCGGCGTTCAGCCGGGCGGTGACCGAGCCGAGCACCTCCGGGTCGGCCGCCAGCCGTGCCAGGGTGGCGTCGAGCTGGTCCAGCTGCCCGAACAGGCTGTCCACGCCCGAGTCTTCGCCGGACCCCAGCTGTGCCAGCAGGTAGTCGGCCAGCACGGCGGGCTTCGGGTAGTCGAAGACCAGCGTGGCGGGCAACGTGAGCCCGGTGGCGGCCCGCAGCTGGTTGCGCAGATCCACCGCGGTCAGCGAGTCGAATCCCAGCTCGCGGAACGCCCGGCCCGGTTCGATGGCCTCGGGGCCGCCGTACCCGAGCACCGTCGCCGCTTCGGCACGCACCAGTTCGAGCACGGTCCTGGACCGCTCGGCCGGTTCCAGCCCGGCCAGCTTGTCGCGGAGGCCCGCCGAGCTGTCTTCGTCCGCCACGGGAGTGTCCTCGACAAGCTCGCGGACCTCGGGCAACCCGGTGAGCAGCCGGCTCGGCCGCCGGGTGGTGAACACCGGCGCGAACCGGTTCCAGTCCACGTCGGCGACGGTCACCGTGACGTCTTCCCGCGCCTGCTCCAGCGCGGTCAGCGCGCGCTCCGGGTCCAGTGCCCGCAAGCCCCGCTTCGCCAGGCCCTCCCCTGCCTCGCCCTCGGCCATGCCGCCGCCCGCCCAGGGACCCCAGGCGACCGCCAGCCCCGGGAGCCCGTCGGCGCGCCGCTGCTCGACCAGTGCGTCGAGGAACGCGTTCGCGGCGGCATAACCGCTCTGCCCGCCGCTACCCCACGTGGCCGCGATCGACGAGAACACCACGAAGTCCGACAGCGGCCTTTCCTTCGTGAGCTCGTGCAGGTTCACCGCGCCGTCGACCTTCGCGGAGATCACCGCGGCGAACTCCGCCTCGGTGCAGTCCGGCAACGCCGTCGACTGCGCCAGCCCCGCGGCGTGCACGACGACCGAGAGATCCGGCAGGCCGTCGAGCAGGGTGGCCGTCGCCGCCCGGTCCGCGACGTCGCAGGCGGCCAGGGTGACCTCGGTTCCGAGGTCCCGCAGCTCGGCCGCCAGCTCCTCGGCACCGGGGGACTCCGCGCCACGGCGGCTCACCAGTACCAGGCGGCCGGCGCCACGCCGGGCCAGCAACCGGGCGACGTGCCCGCCGAGAGCGCCCGTGCCGCCGGTCACCAGCGCCGTACCGGAAACCCGCCAAGGCCCGGAAACCGCCGGAGTGGCAGGCGTCAGCCGCCGGGCGAACACGCCGCCGGGCCGCACCGCCACTTGGTCCTCGGTCCCGTCGGCCAGCAGCCCGAGCAACGTGGTTACCGTGTCGTCGCCGAAGTCGGCGGGCAGGTCGACGACGCCGCCCCACACCTCGGGCCGCTCCAGCGCCACGACCCGGCCCAGGCCCCACACCAGCGCCTGCTCCGGCGAGTCCGGCCGGTCCGCCGGGCCGGTCGACACCGCACCCCGGGTGACGGCCCACACCTTGCCCGCGCTCTCGATGTCCACCATCGCCTGCACCAGGGTCAGCGTGGCGGTGGCGTCCAAAAAGGACAGTACGCCGTCCGCGCCGGCCTCGGTGAGCCTCGCGGCCCAGCAGTCGCGGCCGGTCACGCCGGAGATCAGCTCGGCGTCCAGTGCGGTGGCGAGCTTGGTCGCCGCCTGGTCGGTGCCCTCGCAGGCCACCACCCACCGGCCCGGCGGCCTGCCACCGGTGGCGGTGACCGGCGTCCAGCCCACGCGGTAGCGCCAGCCCTGGGCCACGGAGGACTCCCGCTGCCCGCGCCGCCAGGCGGAGAGCGCCGGCAGCACGCTGCTCAGCGACTGGTCGCCGCTCGCCGCCGTCAGGCCGGTCAGCGATTCGAGGTCCCCGGTGTCCACCGCCGCCCAGAACCGCTCGTCCACCGCGTCCGCCGCGGTCTGGCCGGGGACGGCGGGGGAAACCCAGTACCGGTCCCGCCGGAACGGATAAGTGGGCAGGTCGACCCGGTCGCCGTCGACCAACGCGGACCAGTTCACCGCCGCGCCGTGGGCGTAGAGCGCCGCGACGGCCGTCACCGCGGTCCGCGCCTCCGGCCGGTCGCCACGCAGCACCGGCATGAACAGCGCTTCCCCGTCGGGCAGACAGCCTTGTGCCATCGCGGTCAGCACGCCGTCCGGCCCGAGCTCGACGAACTTCGTCACCCCCTCGGCGGCCAGCGTCGCCACCCCGTCGGCGAAGCGCACGGCCTCGCGGACATGCGAAACCCAGTAAGCGGGCGTGGCCAGCTCGCCACCGAGCGAACCGGTCACATTGGACACCACCGGGATCCCGGGCTCGTGGAAGTCGATCGTGTCGAGTACGCGGGCGAACTCCTCGAGCATCGGTTCCATCAGCGAGGAGTGGAACGCGTGGCTCACCACCAGCCGCTTGGTCTTGCGGCCCTGTCCGGCGAACTCACCGGCCACCGCGGACACCGCGGCGTCGGCGCCGGAGAGCACCACGGACCGCGGGCCGTTGATCGCGGCGATGTCCACCGCGCCCACGCTCGCCTCCAGCAGGGCCCGTACCTCGTCCTCGGTCGCCTCGACGGCGACCATCGCTCCCCCGCCGTCGGTGCCCGAAGGCAGCGCCTGCATCAGCCTGCCGCGCGCGGCCACCAGTTCGCAGGCGTCCGCCAGTGAGAACACCCCGGCCACATGGGCCGCGACGAGTTCCCCGACGGAATGCCCCAGCAGGAAATCGGGCCGCACCCCCCACGACTCCAGCAGGCGGAAGAGCGCGGTTTCGACGGCGAAGAGGGCCGCCTGGGTGTACTCCGTGCGGTTCAGCGAGGCGGGGTCACTCAGGATCACCTCGAGCAGCGGCAGGTCCAGGTACCGGTCGAACTCCGCGCAGACCTCGGCGAGCGCCTCCGCGAACACCGGGAACTCCGCACTCAGCTCGCGGCCCATCCCCGGCCGCTGTGAGCCCTGTCCGGTGCACAGGAACGCGGTCCGGCCGGTGGAGACCACGCCGCGGGCGATCCCCGGCGCCGAGCCGCCTTCGGCGACGACGTCGAGTGCCCGCACCAACTCGGCACGGTCCCCGCCGACCACCACGGCGCGATGGTCCATCGCGGACCGGTGGGCGGCCAGCGAGAAGGCGACATCCGCGACCTCGGGCGTGCCGGACTCCACAAAGGACTTGAGTTCGGCGGCCCTCGCCCGCAGCGCGGACTCGTCACGGGCGGAGAGCACCCACGGCACGGTGGCCGGCGGTACGGACGGCGCGGCGGGCACCGAGGCCGGGACCGGCGGCGGCGCCTGTTCGAGAATGGTGTGGGCGTTGGTCCCGCTGATCCCGAACGACGAAACCGCCGCGCGCCGGGGACGTCCGTTCTCCGCCCACGGCCGGGCCTCGGTCAGCAGCGACACCGCACCGGCCGACCAGTCCACCTGCGAGGTGGGCTCGTCCACGTGCAACGTCTTCGGCAGCAGGCCGTGCCGCATCGCCATGACGACCTTGATGATCCCGGCGACGCCCGCCGCGGCCTGGGTGTGGCCGATGTTGGACTTCACCGAGCCCAGCCACAGCGGCTGCTCCCGGTCCTGCCCGTAGGTCGCCAGCAGTGCTTGCGCCTCGATCGGGTCGCCGAGCGCGGTTCCCGTGCCGTGCGCCTCCACCATGTCCACATCGGACGGTGAGAGGCCCGCGCTCGTCAGCGCCGCGCGGATCACCCGTTGCTGCGAAGGTCCGTTCGGCGCGGTCAACCCGTTCGACGCACCATCGGAGTTGATCGCGCTCCCGCGCACCAGCGCCAGTACGGGGTGACCGTGGCGTTCGGCGTCCGACAGCCGCTCCACGAGCAGCATGCCGACGCCCTCGCCCCAGCCGGTGCCGTTCGCGCCCTCGGCGAACGCCTTGCACCGGCCGTCACCCGCGAGCCCGCCCTGCGCGGAGAACTCCACGAACGCGCCCGGCGTCGACATCACCGTGACCCCGCCGGCCAGCGCCAGCTCGCACTCCCCGGCGCGCAGGGCCTGCACAGCCCAGTGCAGCGCCGTCAGCGACGAGGAGCACGCCGTGTCGACGGTGACCGCCGGTCCCTCCAGCCCCAGCGCGTAGGCGACGCGGCCGGACATCACGCTGGCCGAGTTGCCGGTGCCGCGGTAGCCCTCGAGGTTCTCCTCGGCTTCGAGCACCAGCGTCAGGTAGTCCTGGCCGTTGGAGCCGACGAACACCCCGGTCCGGCTGCCCCGCACGGACTCCGGGTCGACCCCGGCCCGTTCGAAGGCCTCCCACGAGGTCTCCAGCACCAACCGCTGCTGCGGGTCCATTCCCAGCGCTTCCCTCGGGGAGATCCCGAAGAACGCCGGGTCGAACTCACTGGCGCCGTGCAGGAACGCGCCCTCCTTGGTGTCGGAGGATCCGTCGCCCGGCTGCTGGAGCCGGTCCAGGTCCCAGCCGCGATCGGTGGGGAAGCCGCCGACGGCGTCACGGCCGTCGGCGATCAGGCTCCAGAACTCCTCCGGCGAGCGGACCCCGCCGGGGAACCGGCAGCCGATGCCCACGATCGCGATCGGCTCGTCGGTTCGTCCGGTGACCACGGCGGGTTCGGCCACGGCCGCGGTGTCGCCGACGAGTTCGGCGCACAGCCAGGCCGACAGCACCGACGGCGTCGGATAGTCGAAGACGAGACTGCTCGGCAGCGGCAGCCCGGTGGCGGCCTCCAGTGAGTTCCGCAGCTCCACCGCGGTCAGGGAGTCGAACCCGAGGTCGCGGAAGGCCCGGTCGGGCGCCACCGAGTCCCGTCCGGGATATCCGAGCACCGCGGCGGCTTCGGCCCGCACGAGGTCCATCAGCACGGTTTCCTGCTGTGGCCGGGAAAGCCCGGCCAACTTGCCGTCGAGCAACCCCTGCGCCGCTTCGGCCGGTTCCCCGGTTCCGGCGATCGCCGCCTCCGGCAACTCGGCCAGCAGCCGGGCGGTACGGGTGCCGCCGAACAACGGCGCGAACCGGGCCCAGTCCACGTCGGCCACGATCACCGACGGCCGCCCGGCGGCCACGCTGACCCCGAGCGCCTGCACCGCCAGGTCGGGTTCCATCCCCGGCAGGCCGAGCGCGCCGAGTCCGGCGGCGACCCCGGCGGCCATCCCGTCGCCCGCCCACGGACCCCACGCGATGGCGGTGCCCGGCAGGCCGTCGGCGTGGCGCTGCTCCATCAACGCGTCGAGGTGGGCGTTCGCGGCGGCGTACGCCGCCTGCCCGGCGCTCCCCACCGCACCGGCGAAGGCCGAGAAGACCACGAAGGCGTCCAGGTCACCGGTCAACTCGTGCAGGATCCGCGCACCCTCCACTTTGGACTTCAAGACCGCGTCGACCCGTTCGGCCGTCAAGCTGTCCAGCATGCCGTCGTCGAGTACCCCGGCGGTGTGCACCACGGCGGACACCGGGTGTTCGCGCAGCAGAGCGGCCACGGCTTCCCGGTCGGTGACGTCGCAGGCGGCGATGGTCACCTCGGCGCCGAGCGCGCGGAGTTCGGCTTCCAGCGCCGCGCTCCCCGGGGCGGCGGGGCCACGGCGGCTGGTCAGCACGAGGCGCCGGGCACCGCCCTCGGCGGCCCAGCGGGCGACCCGCGCGCCCAGCGCGCCGGTTCCGCCGGTGACCAGCACGGTCCCGTTCGGCCGCCAGCCGGTCTCCACCGGATCGGCGGCCCGGACCAGCCGCCGGGCGAAGACCCCGGACGGCCGGATCGCGAGCTGGTCCTCGGCCCCGGCCAGCGCGCCGAGCACCTGGGCGAAGGTCCGGTCGTCGGCCTTGGCCGGCAGGTCGAGGAGACCGCCCCAGCGCGCCGGTTGCTCGAGCGCGGCCACCCGGCCGAGACCCCAGGTCTGTGCCTGCGCTGGGTCCGCGACGCGGTCGGACGGCCCCGTCGACACCGCGCCACGGGTGATCGCCCAGCAGGGCGCGGTGATCCCCGCGTCGTTCAGCGCCTGGACGAACGCGATGGACGTGAGCACACCCTCGCCCGCCAAGCTCAGCAACGAGACCACGCCGGTCAGTCCCTCACCGGCCTCGCGAAGGCTCTCTGCGAGGCTCTCGCGATCGGGTTCGGTCAGGCCGAAGGGCACCGCATGCGCACCCAACGCCGACAGCAGTCCGCTGACGGCTTCGTCGTCCTGAAGTCCTTCGGGGAACGCCACCAGCCACCGGCCGGACGGCGGACCGGCGGGCTGGGACACCGGCCGCCAGTCCGCCCGGTATCGCCAGGAGTCCACAGTGGACCTTTCGGTGCCACGCCGTCGCCATGCGGACAACGCGGGCAGAACCGTCGCGAGTTCCTCCTCGCCGACCCGCAACGAGGCGGCCACCGTCGCGGTGTCCTCGCGGTCCACCGCTTCCCAGAACGCCGGGTCGCCGTCTCCCTGGCCCGCAGGGGCGGGTGCGGCGGCGGTCAGCCAATACCGCTCCCACTGGAACGCGTAGGTCGGCAGCTCCGGCCGGGCACCGCCGACGACGCTGCTCCACTGAACGTCCACGCCCCGCACGTGGAGCCGGGCGAGCGCGGTCACCGCGGTGCGCACCTCGGGCCGGTCCCGGTGCGACAGCGGGATGAAGTCCATCCCGCTGGCGTCGGGCAGGCAGTCCCGCGCGGCCGTGCTGAGCGTGCTGTCCGGGCCGACCTCCAGGAAGGTCGTGACCCCGAGGCCGTGCAGCGTCCGCACGCCGTCGGCGAACCGGACGGCCTGGCGTACGTGCGCCGGCCAATAGCCGGGCGAGGAGAGGTCGTCGGTGACCGCTCCGGTCAGGTTCGACACCACGGGGATCTCCGCGACACCGAACGTCAGGGTCTCCAGCACCGCGCGGAATTCAGGCAGCATCGGCTCCATCAGCGGGGAATGGAACGCGTGGCTGACCCGGAGACGCTTGGTCCGGTGACCCCGGTCCGCGAGTTCGGCCGCGACGCGCAGTACCACCTCTTCCATGCCGGACAGCACCGCGGCACGGGGGCCGTTCACCGCGGCGATGCCGGCGTGCTCCTCGGCTCCGCTCAGCAGCGGCAGGATCTCGTCCTCGGTGGCCTCCACCGCCACCATCGCCCCGCCGGACGGCAGCGCCTGCATGAGCCTCCCGCGGGCGGCCACCAGCTTGCAGGCGTCCGTCAGCGACAGCACCCCGGACACGTGCGCGGCGGCGATCTCGCCGACGGAGTGCCCCATCAGGTAATCCGGCCGCACTCCCCAGGACTCGGCGAGCCGGAACAGCGCGACCTCGACGGCGAACAACGCCGCCTGTGCGTGCACGGTCTGGTCCAGCAGGTCACCACCGGCGTACGTCACCTCGGCCACCGACCCGCCGAGCAGCTCGTCCAGCTCTGCGCAGACCAGCCCGAAGTGCTCGGCGAACACCGGGAACTCCGCGGCCAGTTCGCGGCCCATGCCCAGACGCTGCGAACCCTGCCCGGTGAACAGGAAGGCGACCTTGCCCTTGCCCTGTTCCCCGCGCACCACCCCGGCGCCGGACTCGCCCGCGGCCAGGACGTCGAGGGCGCGCGCGAGTTCGGCACGGTCGGCGCCGAGCACCACCGACCGGTACGGCAGTGCCGACCGTCCGGTGGCGAGGGCGTTGGCGACGTCCGCCGGTGCCGCCGTCATACCGTCCACAATGGAGCGGAGCCGGACCGCCTGTGCCCGCAGGGCCTGCTCACTCTTGGCGGAGAGAACCCACGGCACCACCGAGGGCGAGCGCGCGGGCTCCGGTGCCGCCGACGGCGGCGCCTGCTCCAGGATGATGTGCGCGTTCGTGCCGCTGATACCGAACGAAGAAACCCCGGCGCGCCGCGGCCGGGCGTCGTCCGGCCAGTCGCGGGCTTCGGTCAGCAGGGAAACAGCGCCCGCCGACCAGTCGACGCGGGAGGTCGGCTCCGCGGCGTGCAGTGTCTTCGGGAGCGAACCGTGCCGCATCGCCATGACCATCTTGATGACGCCCGCGACGCCCGCCGCGGCCTGCGTGTGGCCGAGGTTGGACTTCACCGAACCCAGCCACAGCGGCCGATCCCGGTCCTGGCCGTAGGTCGCCAGCAACGCTTGCGCCTCGATCGGGTCACCCAGCGCGGTCCCCGTACCGTGCGCCTCCACAGCGTCCACATCGGACGGTGCCAAGCCCGCACTCGCCAAAGCTTCGCGGATCACCCGCTGCTGCGAAGGACCGTTCGGCGCGGTCAGCCCATTCGACGCGCCATCGGAGTTGATCGCGCTCCCGCGCACCACCGCCAGTACCCGGTGGCCGTGGCGTTCGGCGTCCGACAGCCGCTCCACGAGCAGCATCCCGGCACCTTCACCCCAGCCGGTGCCGTCCGCGCCCTCGGAAAACGCCTTGCAGCGGCCATCCGCGGCCAAACCGCCTTGCGCGCTGAACCCTTCGAACGCGGTCGGCGTCGACATGATGGTCACCCCGCCGGCGAGCGCCAGCTCGCACTCCCCCTGCCTGAGCGCTTGCGCGGCCCAGTGCAGCGCGACCAGCGACGACGAGCAGGCGGTGTCCACCGTGACCGCCGGGCCCTCCAGCCCGAAGGAGTAGGCGACCCGGCCCGACACCACGCTCGGCGTGGTGCCGATCATGAGGTGGCTCTCCACGGCGTCCGGCAGGTCTCCCGCCCCGACGCCGTAACCCTGCGGGCCCGCGCCGACGAATACGCCGGTCCGGCTGCCCCTCAGCGTCGAGACGTCGATACCGGCGTGTTCGAACGCCTCCCAGGAGGTCTCCAGCAGGATCCGCTGCTGCGGGTCCATCGCCAGCGCCTCACGCGGGGAGATCCCGAAGAACTCGGCGTCGAACTCGGCCGCGTCGTGGAGGAACCCGCCCTCGTGGGCGTAACCGGCGTCCGGCTGCCAGCCGCGATCGGTGGGGAAGGCGGAGACCGCGTCGCCGCCTTCGGCCAGCAGCGCCCACAGGTCCGACGGCGAGGCGACCCCGCCGGGGAACCGGCAGCCGATGCCCACGATGGCGATCGGTTCGTCGGTCACCGTGGCCGCCCTGCTCACCGCGGTGGTGGCGGCCGTGGTGCCGCCGGACAGTTCGGTGCGCAGGTACCCCGCCAGCGCCTCGGGTGTCGGGTAGTCGAACACGAGCGTGGCGGTGAGCTTGAGGCCGGTCGCCTCGGTCAGGCGATCACGCAGCTCGACGGCGGTGAGCGAGTCGAAGCCCAGTTCGCGGAACGACGAACCGGGGGAAACGGCGTCGGGACCGGCGTAACCGAGCACGGCGGCGGCCTCGGTGCGGACCAGGTCCAGCAGGAACTCCTGGCGGGCGGCTTCGGGCAGTGCCCGCACCCGCGTGGAGAGCGCCGAGTCGGCCGGTTCGGCGACGGTGACGGCCTCCGTCACGGCCGCCAGCAGCGGACTGGGCCGGTGTGCGGTGAACACCGGGACGAACCGCGGCCAGTCGACGTCCGCGACGGTGACGGTGACCTCGTCGTGGTCGAGCGCGTACCCGAGCGCCGCGGTGGCCATGTCCGGGGCCAGCCCGGTCAGGCCGAGCCGTTGCAGCTGCTCCCCGGCCTCTCCGGCGGCCATGCCGTCGCCCGCCCACGGGCCCCAAGCCACCGACGTGCCGCTGAGACCCTGGCTCCGGCGCAGTTCCACCAGCGCGTCGAGGTAGGCGTTGGCCGCGGCGTAACCGCTTTGCCCCGCACTGCCCCAGGTGGCGGCGATCGAGGAGAAGACCACAAAGGCGTCCAGGTCCGAAGTGAGCTCGTGCAGGTGGCGAGCACCCGCCACCTTGGCGGCCACCACCTCGGCGAACTCGGCGGGATCGGTGTCGGCCAGCGCGGTCAGCTGCGGCACACCCGCCGCGTGCACGACCGCCCGCACCGGGGTGCCGTCGTCGGCGAGCCCGCGCAGGAGCTCCTCCACCGCGGCGCGGTCGGCGACGTCGCAGGCGGCCAGCGTGACCGCGCTGCCGAGCGCGCGAAGTTCGTCGGCGAGTTCGGCGGCTCCTTCGGCCCGCGCGCCGCGGCGACCGCAGAGCACCAGGTGCTCTGCGCCACGGCCGGCGAGCCACCGGGCCACCTGGGCACCGAGCGCGCCGGTGCCGCCGGTGACCAGCACGGTGCCCGACGGCCGCCAGACCGGTGCCTCCTCGCCGGACGGCGCCGCGCGGACGAGCCTGCGGGTGAAGAGTCCCGACGGCCGGATCGCGACCTGGTCCTCGGTTCCGCCGAGCAGCGACATCGCCTCGGCGGCCAGTGGGCTCCCGTCGGTGGGAAGGTCGATGATCCCGCCCCAGACCGCGGGCAGTTCGAGCGCGGCGACCCTGGCGATACCCCAGAGCTGCGCGGCGACCGGGTCGGGCGGCCCATCGGCCGCAGACACCGAGACCGCGCCCCTGGTCACCGCCCAGATCCGCGTGTCGAGCCCGGACAGCGCTTGGAACAGCACCAGGGATCCGGCGACACCCCAGTCGGTGAGGCCGAGCAGGGACACCACACCGTCCGGGGCGTGTTCGCGCAGCACACCCACGAGGGTTTCGCGGTCCAGCTCGGCCGGGGTCAGGCACAACGTCCGGGCGCCGGGCAGGGCGGCCACGACGGCCAGTGCCGGCTCCGTTGTCTCAAACCCGCTGGGAAGCACCACGAGCCAGGAGCCGGACGGGGCGTTTTCGCCGCCGGACAACGGTTCCCAGGCGATCCGGTAGCGCCAGCCCGCGGTCTCGGCGAGTTCGGACCGGCGACGGTGCCAAGCCGAGAGGGAAGGCAGCAGCGACCGCAGCGGCTCGCGGTCCTCGCCACGGATCTGGAGGGTCGCGGCCAGCGAATCGAGGTCGGCCCGCTCCACCGCCGCCCAGAACCGGGCGTCGACGGGCTCGCCCGCGTGGCCGGTCGAGGCCGGGGTGTCGAGCCAGAACCGCTCCCGCTGGAAGGCGTAGGTCGGGAGATCGACGAGGCCCGCGCCGGGGTAGATCGCGGCCCAGTCCGGTGTCCGCCCGCGAACCTGCAGCCCGGCGAGCGCGGCGAACAGCGAGTTCTCCTCGGGCCGGTCCTTGCGCAGCACCGGAAGGTACGTGACGTCCGGCAGGGTTTCCTTCGCCATCGCGGACAGCACGCCGTCCGGTCCCAGCTCGACCACCGTCGAGATGCCCCGGTCCCGCAGCACGGCGACGCCGTCGGCGAACCGCACGGCCTGACGGACATGGGCGAGCCAGTATTCGGCGCCCAGCGCGGTCGCCGGTTCACCCGTCACGTTGGACACCACGGGAATGGTGGGCTCGCCGAAGTGCAGCCCTCGCAGCACTTCGGCGAAGTCTTCGAGCATCGGTTCCATCAACGGCGAGTGGAAGGCATGGCTCACCCGCAGGCGCCGGGTCTTGCGTCCGGTCGCCGCGAGCCGCGCGACCACGGCGTCGACGTCGGTTTCGGCGCCGGAGACCACAGTGGACAGTGGGCCGTTGAGCGCGGCGATGCCCACGTCGCCGGAAAGCAGGGCGAGCACCTCGGCCTCGGTCGCTTCGAGCGCCGCCATGGCGCCCCCGGACGGAAGTGCCTGCATCAGCCTGCCGCGCGCGGCCACCAGCCTGCAGGCGTCCGCGAGCGAGAGCACCCCGGACACGTGCGCGGCGGCGATCTCACCGACCGAGTGGCCGAGGAGGACGTCCGGCCGGATGCCGAAGGATTCGGTGAGGCGGAACAGCGCGACCTCGACGGCGAACAGGGCGACCTGGGTGTAGCCGGTCTGGTCGAGCAGATCCGCTTCCGGCGTCCCGGCGCCGGCGAAAACCACTTCGCGCAGCGGGCGGTCGAGCAGGCCGTCGACGTTCTCGCACACCTCGTCGAACGCCTTCGCGAAGACGGGGAAACGCTGGTGCAGCTCACGCCCCATGCCCGGCCGCTGCGCGCCCTGGCCGGTGAAGAGGAAGGCGACCCCGCCCGGTGCGGCCGAGCCGCGGATCACCTGCGCCGACGACTTGGCCTCCGCGAGCGCGTCCAGACCGGCCAGCAGCTCGTCACGGTCGGCACCGAGGACCACGGCCCGCTCGTCCAGTGCCGATCGGGTCACGGCCAGCGAATACGCGGTGGCCGCGAGGTCTTCCGCGTCGGTCACGGTCTCGCGGAGCCTGCTCGCCTGTGCCCGCAGTCCGTCCGGTGTCTTGCCGGACAGCGGCAGAGCGAGGAGACCTGGGAGAGCCGGCCGCTCCGGCGCGGTCTCGGCCAGGACCTCGGCGGGCGCCTGTTCGAGCACGGTGTGCGCGTTGGTACCGCTCAGGCCGAACGAGGAGACCCCTGCCCGGCGCGGACGGCCGGTTTCGGGCCAGGCCCGGGTCCGGTCCACCACGGAAACCCGGCCCGCCGACCAGTCGACGTGCGGGCTGGGCCCGTCGAAGTGCAGCGTGCGCGGCAAGGTGCCGTGCCGCAGGGCGAGCACCGTCTTGATCACGCCCGCCACGCCCGCCGCCGCCTGGGTGTGGCCGATATTGGACTTCACCGCGCCCAGCAGCAACGGCTCCTCGCGGTCCTGCCCGTAGGTGGCGAGCAGTGCCTGCGCCTCGATCGGGTCGCCCAGTTCGGTACCGGTGCCGTGTGTTTCGACAACGTCCACTTCGGACGGTCGCAGTCCCGCGTTCGCCAGCGCGGCGCGGATCACGCGCTGCTGCGAGGGTCCGTTCGGCGCGGTGAACCCGTTCGAGGCGCCGTCGGAGTTGATCGCGCTGCCGCGGACGACGGCCAGGATCCGGCGGCCGTGGCGGCGGGCGTCGGACAGCCGCTCCACCAGGAGCATGCCCACGCCTTCGCCCCAGCCGGTGCCGTCGGCGGCGGCCGCGAAGGGTTTGCATCGGCCGTCCGCGGCGAGTCCGCCCTGTGCGCTGAATTCGGCGAAGGCGCTCGGTGTCGACATGACCGTCACGCCGCCGACCAGCGCCATCTCGCATTCGCCGCCGCGAAGTGCCTGCGTCGCGAGGTGCAGCGCCACAAGCGACGACGAGCAGGCGGTGTCGACGGTGACCGCCGGGCCTTCCAGCCCGAAGGTGTAGGCCACCCGGCCGGACAGCACGCTGGCGGAGTTGCCGGTACCCAGGTATCCCTCGGTCTCCTCGCCGCCCTGGTCCACCAGCGCGACGTAATCCTGGCCGTTGGTACCGGCGAACACGCCGATCCGCTTGCCACGGACCGAATCCGGCGCGATGCGGGCGCGTTCGAAGGCCTCCCACGCGGTCTCCAGCAGCAACCGCTGCTGCGGGTCCATCGCCAGCGCCTCACGCGGGGAGATCCCGAAGAAGCGGGGCTCGAACCCGGCGACGTCATCGAGGAAGGCGCCGTTCAGCGCGGTGGAGGCACCTGTCCGGAGCGGGCCGAGGTCCCAGCCGCGGTCGGCGGGGAAGCCGGTCATCGCGTCGCGGCCGTCGACGAGCAGCTGCCAGAAGTCCTCCGGGGTCGCGACCCCGCCGGGGAACCGGCAGGCCATCGCGACGATCGCGATGGGCTCGTCGGTGACGGCGGGCGCGGCGACCGCCGCCGGTGTTTCCGCCTCGGCGCCGAGAAGTCCCGCCAGCAGATGCGCGGCGAGCACGGCGGGGGTCGGGTAATCGAAAACCAGGCTGCTCGGCAGTTTCAGACCGGTCGCGGTGGCGATCCGGTTGCGCAGCTCGACCGCGGTCAGCGAGTCGAAACCGAGCTCCCGGAAGGCACTGCCCGAGTCCACCAGCGCCGGGTCGGGATATCCGAGGACCGCGGCGGCTTCGGTGCGGACGGTGGCGAGCACGACACGTTCCCGCTCGGCCGGATCGAGACCGGCGACGCGGGCCGCCAGCCCGGTGAGCCGGGGCCCGGTCTCCTCGGGCACCGGCGCGAGTTCGGCCAGCAGGCGGCTGGGCCGTCCGGTGCGGAACGCCGGCGCGAACCTGTCCCAGTCCACGTCGGCCACCACGGTGACCGCCCTGTCTCCCCCGGCGGCCCGGCCGAGCGCTTCGAGCGCGACTTCCGGAGCCATCGACGGCAGCCCCAGCGCGTCGAGGCCGCCTGCCGCGCGGGCGGCCATCCCGGCCCCGGCCCAGGGACCCCAGGCGATCGCGGTGGCGGGCAGGCCATCGGCACGCCGCTGCTCGGCGAGGGCGTCGAGCACGGCGTTCGCGGCCGCGTAGTTCCCCTGGCCCGCGCTGCCGATCGTGCCCGCGAAGGCGGAGAACAGGACGAACGCGTCGAGGTCGAGGTCACGGGTGAGTTCGTGCAGGTGAAGGGCCGCGTCCGCCTTGCCGGACAGCACGGCGGCGAGGCGGTCGGCGGTCAGGCTGTCGAGCACACCGTCGTCGAGGATCCCGGCGGTGTGGACGACCGCGGTCAGCGGTCCCGCGGTGGCGACGAGTCCCGCCACCGCGGCGCGGTCGGCGACGTCGCAGGCCAGGATCGTGACCTCGGCGCCGAGGTCACGGAGTTCCGCCGTCAGCTCGGCGGCGCCCGGCGCGTCCGGCCCCCGGCGGCCGGCGAGCACGAGCCGGTCGGCTCCGGCGGCCGCGG
>NZ_ASJB01000039.1 GCF_000478275.1 Amycolatopsis orientalis DSM 40040 = KCTC 9412 | reverse complement strand
GGGTGGATTCCAGGGGTCGTTGCAACACGGGTGATCAACTGGTTTCGGTGAGGAGTTTAGCGAGGCGCTCGGCTGGGGTGTCCCAGCCGAGCGTTTTGCGTGGGCGGCGGTTGAGTTGGGCGGCGACGGCGGTGAGGTGGTCGGGGGTGTGGGCGGACAGGTCGGTGCCTTTGGGGAAGTATTCGCGGAGCAGGCCGTTGGTGTTCTCGTTGGAGCCGCGTTGCCAGGGGCTGTGGGGGTCGCAGAAGTAGACGGGCATGTCGGCGGCGATGCTGAATTCGTGGTGTCGTGCCATTTCCGCGCCTTGGTCCCAGGTCAGGGAGCGGCGCAGGTGGTCGGGCAGTGTGCTGATGGTGGTGATGAGGGCGTCGCGGACGTGTTCGGCGGTGCGGGATTGTCCGAGGTGGACGAGCATGACGTAGCGGGTGGAGCGTTCGACGAGGGTGCCGATCGCGGATGCCCCGTTCTCGCCGATGATGAGGTCGCCTTCCCAGTGGCCGGGGACGGCGCGGTCGTCGGCCTCGGCGGGCCGGTCGCTGATCATCACCATCGGTGCGGTGAACCGGGGCTGGCGTTGGTCGCCGCTGCCGCGGGGTGTGCGCTGGGTGCGGCCGGTGCGTAGCGCGGCTTTGAGTTCGCGGCGCAGCTCGCCGCGGCCTTGGACATACAAGGCTTGATAGATGGTTTCGTGGACCACGTGCAGCTCCGGCTGGTCGGGATGATCACGGCGCAGCCGTCGACTGGCCTGTTCCGGGCTGCACCGGTCATCCAGCATGCCTTGGATCCGGTCCCGCAGCTCAGGGTTGGTCGCGATCTTGCCCGGTTTAGGCCGGGGCCGGCGAGCGTCGGCCCGGGCCTGCGCGGAATAGGGAAGATACTCGCCGCTGGCAGGATCGGCGTTGCGGTCCAGTTCCCGGCTGACCGTTGAGGCCGGACGGCCAAGCCGTCGGCCGATCTCTCGAGGGCCGTGCCCGGTCCGCGCGAGATCCGCGATCAGCAACCGCTCCTCGGGCGAGAGGAACCGGGTGACCGGCACCAGCGGACCGGTTCCTGACGGCCGATCAGGCACGGGAACCTCAGGCTCTGCACGCGACGGCGGGGCGGAACACCGACCGGTGTTCCGCCCCGCCTGACTCACACGATCCTGCCGCCACCGATGCCCGGTCCGGCGGTTGATCCCCACGACCCGGCACGCCTCGGCGGTGCCCATCCCCTGCGCCACAAGATCAAGATAAGCCCGGCGCTCGGCGACCAGCTTCCTCGGCCCCTGAGGCGACCGATCCTCCCGAATCTCGAACAACACAACCCCCGAACAAAGTCAGGTGTTGCAACCACCACTAGAACCCAAGG
>NZ_ASJB01000038.1 GCF_000478275.1 Amycolatopsis orientalis DSM 40040 = KCTC 9412 | reverse complement strand
TTTTTTCAAGCAGAAGACGGCATACGAGATTTAATCCGAAAAAACTGCAAAAGGTGCTGGAGCAATTAAATGAGGAAGAAGTCGAAATGGTTAAAACAGCATTTTCCTTGTTAAGCCGGGAGGCAAAATCATGTTTTTAATAGTAAAAATCGGGGTTTCTGCAATATTGATTGCCATTATAACCGAGATTGCACGAAAATCGCCTGAAATGGGCGGAATGATTGCGGCTTTGCCGCTTGTCAGTCTGCTGAGTTTATTTTGGCTGAGTGTACAAGGGGAATCTTTAAAGCATTTAAGCCAATTTGCG
>NZ_ASJB01000037.1 GCF_000478275.1 Amycolatopsis orientalis DSM 40040 = KCTC 9412 | reverse complement strand
GGACGGCAAAGGGAAGGTGATCGGCAATGCAAACGCCGATTACCGCAATGCCCAAGGCCGAATTTTGTCAGGGCCTGAGTATTTGACGGTTTTTAAAGGCGATACAGGCGCTGAGCTTACAACGGTCAACTACGAACCTGCCCGGGGAAATGTAGCCGATTGGGGAGACAGCTACGGCAACAGGGTTGACCGCTTTCTGGCCGGTGTCGCATACCTTGACGGGGAGCGGCC
>NZ_ASJB01000036.1 GCF_000478275.1 Amycolatopsis orientalis DSM 40040 = KCTC 9412 | reverse complement strand
AAGGTAGCCGTACCGGAAGGTGCGGCTGGATCACCTCCTTTCTAAGGAGCAACACATCCACCCTCCCCGGATACCGGGAACTCGAGGGTGGAGTGGCCAGGGTTTCACCACCGAACGTGTGGTGGCACTGGTTGCTCAAGGAATTGTGGAACTACTGGTTATGGCCTGAGGCCAGGTTGCTGATGACTTCTAGTACTGCACTTCGGTGCGTGGAACGGGGTATGTCGGGTCTGGTCGAGGGTTGTTCACGAGCACGCTGTTGGGTCCTGAGGCAACACGCCAAGGGGCTTACACCCCGGGAGTTTGTTTCTGGTGTGGTGTTTGAGAACTGTAGAGTGGATGCGAGCATCTTTGTGGTCAAGTT
>NZ_ASJB01000035.1 GCF_000478275.1 Amycolatopsis orientalis DSM 40040 = KCTC 9412 | reverse complement strand
GTTTGTACTCATCCCGCTGCTGGAGATTTATCCGGATCTTGAGGGAGCTGTCAATCATGCAAAAAATCAAGAAGGTGTAAGAGTATGGAAGCAGAAATCTGGGGTAGACGAATTCGTGCATATCGAAAGCTGAAGGGTTATACTCAAGAAGGGTTTGCCAAAGCATTGGGTATATCCGTTTCTGTGCTTGGTGAAGTAGAACGCGGATCTCGTATGCCGT
>NZ_ASJB01000034.1 GCF_000478275.1 Amycolatopsis orientalis DSM 40040 = KCTC 9412 | reverse complement strand
CCCCACACCTCGGGATGCTCCAGTGCCGCGACCCGGCCCAAGCCCCATACCTGCGCCTGCTCCGGCGCGGTCAGCCGATCCGACCCGCCCACGGAAACCGCGCCCCGGGTCACCGACCACACCTTGACACCGGCACCCACCGCGGCCTGCACCACTACCAGCGTCGCCTCGGCGTCCAAACAGGACACAACACCAGCGAAACGACCAGG
>NZ_ASJB01000033.1 GCF_000478275.1 Amycolatopsis orientalis DSM 40040 = KCTC 9412 | reverse complement strand
GAGCAGCGCTACGACGTCCCACCGAAGATCCTGATCACACCACGCTTAACTTAGCGGCATTGCGATGTGGTGCGGTTTGCCGTGTTCCGACGGCAGCGCGACGAAGACGCGGTGCGGCCCGCTGCCATAGTGATCGCCGCCGCCGACGTCGAGGAAACCCAAGCGCCGCACCAGATTCTGACTGGCCACATTGGACTCGCCGACCAGTGCCCACACCGATGACAAGCCGAGCCCGGTGAGCCCGTGCGCCAGCAGCGCGCCCGCCGCCTCGGTCGCCAGGCCCTTCCCGCCGTGCGCCCGCGAGAGGTAGTAGCCGATCTCCGGAACCCGGCCGGGCAGTTCCTCCGACGGCCGCAGATGGGCGAGGCCGATCACCTCGCCGTCCCGCTCGATCACCCAATGCCCCATCCCCGCGGGGCCGTCGTAGGACAGGCGCCGGTCCACCATGGCGCGGACCCGGGACGGATCGGTGAGCGGTACCGCGAAATGCGCGCTCATCGCCGGGTCGGCGAAGAGCGCGACGATCGCTTCGGTGTCGGCTTCGGTCAGCGCCCGCAGCCGAAGCCGCGCGGTGACCAGCTCCGGCGGATTGTTCATACCGCGTTCGCGGCCATCCAGCGCAGGGCGAGCGGATAGCCGTCGACGCCGAGCCCGGCGATGACCGCGGTGGCGATGTCCGACAGCACGCTGTGGTGCCGGAACTGCTCGCGCCGGTGCACGTTGGAGATGTGCAGTTCGATCAGCGGCGCCTTGAGCTGGGCGGCGGCGTCGCGAACCGCGATCGAGTAGTGCGTCCACGCGGCGGCGTTGAGCACCACCGGCCAGTCCGCGTCGGCGGCCTCGTGCAACCAGCCGACCATCTCGCCCTCGTGGTCGGTCTGGCGGACCTCGACGTCGAGCCCGAGTTCCTTGCCGGTGTCGACGCAGGACGTGACCAGGTCGGCGTGGGTCGCGGAACCGTAGACCCCCGGTTCACGCAGACCGAGCCTGCCGAGGTTGGGGCCGTTGAGGACCAGCACCTTCACAGCAGCACACTCCCGCCGGGCTTGGGTGCCTCGCCCGCCACCACCGAGTACGCCGCCGCGAGCAGCGACGGGTCGGGGCCTTCCAGCCTGCCGGGCTTGGCGAGCCCGTCGAGGACGACGAAGCGCAGCACACCCGAGCGGGTCTTCTTGTCGCCCTTCATCGTTTCCAGCAGGTGCGGGAGCGCGTCCGGGTCGTAAGTGGTCGGCAGGCCCAGCAGCTTGAGGACGGCGGCGTGGCGATCGGCGGTGGCGTCGTCGAGACGGCCGGCCAGGCGCGCGAGCTCGGCGGCGAACACCAGTCCGACGCTCACCGCGGCGCCATGACGCCACCGGTACTTTTCGCGGCGTTCGATGGCGTGTCCGAGCGTGTGGCCGTAGTTGAGGATCTCGCGCAGATCCGACTCGCGCAGATCCGCGGCGACGACGTCGGCCTTGACCTGGATCGAGCGGCGGACCAGTTCGCCGAGGACCTCACCGGTGGTGTCCAGCGCGGCGGCCGGATCCTGCTCGACGAGTTCGAGGATGCGCGGATCCGCGATGAACCCGGTCTTGACGACCTCGGCCATCCCGGCGACGAGTTCGTTGGGCGGCAACGTCTCCAGCGTCGCGAGGTCGACGAGGACCGCGCTCGGCTCGTGGAAGACGCCGACCAGGTTCTTGCCCGCCTCGGTGTTGATGCCGGTCTTCCCGCCGACGGCGGCGTCGACCATGCCCAGCAGCGTGGTGGGCACGTTGACCAGGCGTACACCGCGCATCCAGGTCGCGGCGACGAAACCGGCGAGATCGGTCACGGCGCCGCCGCCGAGGCCGACGACCACGCCTTGGCGGTCCAGCCCGATCCGGCCGAG
This sequence comes from Amycolatopsis orientalis DSM 40040 = KCTC 9412, assembly GCF_000478275.1. Lineage (GTDB taxonomy): Bacteria > Actinomycetota > Actinomycetes > Mycobacteriales > Pseudonocardiaceae > Amycolatopsis > Amycolatopsis orientalis. Next base: position 34,615 of record NZ_ASJB01000033.1, on the reverse strand, counting down.
CACCTCCCAGCAGAAGCTGGCGACGGTGAGCGCCTTGCCGTCCTCGGCGTCGGGGATCTCGACGCGGTGCGCGTCGATCCCGGCCGCGGCCAGCTCGTCGCGGATGGCCTCGGCGGTGGTCGTGAGCGTCGGCGGGTGGATCAGCGCGACCTTGGACGCGTCGGCGAGCTGCTCGGTGAGTTCACCCAGCAGGCCCCGGCCGATGACGACGTCGTACGGCTTGGCGGTGTTGACGGTGATGCGGACCGGCTCGGTCATCGTGTCCCTCACTTCGGCGGAAGCCGCTTGGCCCTGGCGACCTCGCAGGTGATCTTGCCCTTGACCGGGGTGTCGCCCGGGATCTCTTCGGTCACCTTCTGGCCCGGCGTCATGCGGTTCTTGGCGAACAGCGCTTCCCCGGAGTCCTTGCCCTCGGCGTCCTTGATCGCGATGGTGACGGCGTAGCGCGCGTCCTCGCCCGTGCTGTTGGTGACCTCGATGGTGACCTTCGGGGTGTAGCTGTCGCTGTCGCACTTGGTGACCTTGACGTCGGCGGCGACGTCCGCCTCCGGCGTGGCGGAGGCGGGAGCCGCGCTGGACGCCGCGCCGGTCTGGACGACGTCGGCACCGGCGGGCTGCTTCTCGTCTCCGCACGCGGTCAGGGTGAGGGCCACGACGGCGAGGAGGGCGCCGGCGGTGGTGCGCTTCATGCTCGTTCCTTGCTGTTCTCGGTCAGCCCGGCGACGGCGGCCTCGACGACCTCGGCGGGCGTACGGTGGTCGGTCTCGATCTCTATCGTGGCCACTTCGCGGTACACCGGCAGGCGGGCGTCGAGAAGCGCCTTGTAGGTGGCGCGGGGGTTCACCCCGGCCAGCAGCGGGCGCGCGGTCGAGAGCCCGGCGCGCTGGACACCCGCGGCCATCCCGACGTTGAGGAAGACCACGGTGTGCCCGGCCAGCCGCTCCCGCGTGCCCGGCGTGATCGGCGCTCCCCCGCCGAGGGAGAGGACGCCGTCGTGTTCGGCCAGCGCCGTGGCGACGACCTCCTCCTCCAGCGCGCGGAAGGCGGGCTCGCCCTCCTCGGCGAAGATGTCGGTGATGGGCTTGCCCGCCCGGGCGACGATGTCGTCGTCGCTGTCGCGGAAGGCCAGGCCGAGTGCGGCGGCGAGCGCCGGGCCGACCGTGCTCTTGCCCGAGCCCGGCGGTCCGATGATCACCGCGCGAGGGGTCACCAGCGCTCCTCGAGCGCCTTCAGGTATGCCTCGGCGTTGCGCTTGCCCTCGGCCAGCGAGTCGCCGCCGAACTTCTCCAGCGCGGCGTCGGCGAGGATCAGCGCGACCACCGATTCCAGCACGACCCCGGCGCGGGGTACCGCGCAGACGTCGGAACGCTGGTGGATGGCGACCGCGGGTTCGCCGGTGGTGACATCCACAGTGGACAGTGCTTTGGGGACGGTCGAGATCGGCTTCATGGCGACGCGCACGCGCAGCGGCTCGCCGTTGGTGATGCCGCCTTCGAGCCCGCCCGCGCGGTTGGACCGGCGGGTCACCCCGACCGGGCCGGTGCCGCGGTCGATCTCGTCGTGGGCCTGGCTGCCCCAGCGCGTGGCCGTGGTGAAGCCGTCGCCGACCTCCACGCCCTTCATCGCCTGCACGCCCATGAGCGCGCCGGCGAGGCGGGCGTCGAGCCTGCGGTCCCAGTGGACGTGCGAGCCGAGGCCCGGCGGCAGCCCGTAGGCGATCACCTCGATGACGCCGCCGACGGTGTCACCCGCCTTCCGCACGGCGTCGACCTCGGCGACCATGGCGTCGGTCCCCTCCTGGCCGAACGCCCGGACCGGGCTCTCGTCGATCGCGGCCAGATCGGACGGCACGGGGAGTGGGCCTTCCGGCGCCGAGGCGCCGCCGATCGACACGACGTGGCTGAGGATCTCGACCCCGAGCAGCTGCTTGAGGTACGCACGGGCGACCGTGCCGAGCGCGGTACGGGACGCGGTCTCGCGGGCACTCGCGCGTTCCAGCACCGGACGGGCTTCGGGGAAGCCGTACTTCTGCATCCCGGGCAGGTCGGCGTGGCCGGGCCGGGGCCGGGTCAGCGGCTCGTTGCGCGCCAAGCCCTCCAGCTCCTCGGCGGGCACGGGATCGGCCGACATGACCTTCTCCCACTTCGGCCACTCGGCGTTCTCGATCTGGACGGCGACGGGGCCACCCTGCGTGAGCCCGTGCCGGACCCCGCCGGTGAACACGACGTGGTCGGTCTCGAAGCCCATCCGGGGGCTGCGGCCGAAACCGAGCCTCCTTCGCGCGAGCTGCTCGCCCACCTCGGCGGTCGTGACCTCGACCCCGGCGGGCATCCCTTCCAGGATGGCGGCGAGGGCGGGTCCGTGCGATTCCCCTGCGGTTATCCAGCGCAACACCTGACAGATCCTGTCACAGCCTCCTCTCCGTCCCAGGACAGGCCGGGCTATCCCGGACCAGGTCCGGCGAAGACGGCGAGCGCCCACGCCGCGACCAGGAGGCCGGGCCCGTGCGGCACCGTGGGATGCCGGGGCCCGCCCACCGCGAGTGCCACGCTCAGTAGCGCCGCGGCGACCGCGCCGAGCACGACCGACGGCCAGCCCGTCGCGGCGAGGACCGCTCCGAGGCTCCCGGCGAGCTTCACGTCGCCGGCGCCGAGCGAACGGGGTGACAGCGCGTGGACGAGTGCGTGCGCGCCGCCGAAGAGCAGCCCGCCCAGCACGGCCCGCCAGGCGAGGGCCGCTCCTCCCCCGTACGCGGCGATCGCCAGGGCGAAGGCCAGCACGGGGTACGCGGGCAGGGTCAGGATGTCGGGCAGGCGGCGGTACTTGAGGTCGGCGACCGCCAGCGGGACCGCGAAGACGGTCAGTAGGGCGGGAACGGCCAGCCACCAGACCGGCCACGCCCCGTCCTGCCCACGGAGGCAGACCGCGACGAGCAGGGCCGCCGTGAGCGCGGCCGTCCACACCGGGACCGGGGCTCCCGCACGGCGGAGGCAGGAGTGGGTGACGAGCGCCGATGCGGCGCCCGCCACCGCGAAGGCGATCGGCATGAACACAAGATCAAGAGTCCGCCTGAGTGGTGCGCTGAGGCAAGAACTTCTTTTCTTGACAGGGACTTTCACGCACTTCCGGCAGGTCGGCGGCCGGCGCGTTCAGCCCACTAAACGCGTTCAGCCGACTAAATGCGCTATGGGAGGCGAAGGCCCCCACTACTCCAGGCTCGCGTCACCCGTGGCTCGTGAGTGGTAATGACGGTTCTAACCACCATTGCCACTCACGAGGCTGGGCCAGCTCAATTCCAGCGCTTTGGGCTCGCACAAGCGGATATCGGGATCGACGATGAAGGAATCTGGACACTCAACGTCCCGATTCCTTCATCGTCACGACATACTCTCGTCCACGCCCCCTCGAACCCCCGGCGGAAACATCAAGCGGGGAAGATTCCGGACGACCAACGGCCGCGATCCTCCCCGCTCGCCGACATCAGCTCCACCACGGACACCAAGACGCGGCCAGACCCTGTCGTCTCGTGAGTGGTAATGACGGTTCTAACCGTCATTACCACTCACGAGACAACCGGCCCACCGCTGATCCGCGCGGCTTCCGGGGAGGCTGAAATTTTTCGCACCTACCGCCAATCCACCTCGCGTCCGGCGCCGAATGCCTGTCATGACACCGGGATCAGGGGTTCATCCGCAGCAGCGGGAGACCCGAGGGCGTGCGGATCTCCAGCGCCTTGATGTCGCCGGTGCGCATCGCGGTGCCGACCACGATGTGCGCGGTGTCCTTGGGCATCGCGCGCCAGGACGCCAGTTCGCTGGTGCCGCCGCCCGCGTCGACCGCGACCAGGATGTAGTCCCCGGTGCGGTTGCCGCCGTAACTGCAGGTCATGTCCACTTTGGTGCCGGTGTCCGTGGCGGACATGGCGACCTCGGCGGTCACCGGGTAGTCGCCGAGCGGGGTCATCGGATCGCCACCCGCCGCGACCGGCCCGGTCAGGACGACCGCGAGCGTGACACTGGCCGCGACGGCGACCCCGGCCGCGGTGGTGGTGATCGCCCGCTGGATCCGCCTTCCCCGGCGGACCCGTTTGAGCACGGTCGGGAGCAGTTCCGGCGAGGGCGCCGGTTCGTCCTCCAGCAGCGCCGGGGCACCGGCTTGCGCGAGCAGGCCGGGAATCCCCGCCAGGTCGCGTACGGACGCCGCGCACCGGTCACACCCGCGAAGGTGTTTCTCGTACGCGGAGCGGTCTTCCGGGGACAACGCCCCGAGCACGTAGGCCGCGTCGTAAGTGGCGAAGGGGTCGGTCATTGAGTCACCCCTCTTTCCTCCAATACCAGCCGCAACGCCCGCAAGGCGTAATGCGTCCGCGATTTGACGGTCCCTTCGGCCACACCCAGCCGCTTCGCCGCGTCCGCGATGGAGTAACCCTGGAAATAACACAAAACGAGTACGTCGCGATGTCTCGGCGAGAGTTCGCCGAGGGCTTCGGCGACCAGCCAGCCTTGAACCGCCCGTTCGGTGCCGTCCGTGACCGCCGTTTCGGGCGGTTCGCCGGTCACCACCTCCGGATGTGCCGTGGAAGCGCGCCAGTCGTCGATGGCTATGCGTCTGGCCACGGTGAACAGCCAGCCCCGCGCCGACCCCTCGGACTGGTCGAGCACCTTCGCGTTGCGCCAGGCCCGCAACAGCGTCTCCTGGACGACGTCCTCGGCGCGGACCCGGTCACCGCTGGTCAGATGCAGTGCGTAGGACCACAGCGCCGCGGCGTGCTCGTCGTGCAGAGCCCGCATCAGCCGGTCCTCCGCGAATTCCTTCACCGATCCGCGCCTTCGCGGTTGAGGAGCAAAGGGACGGCGAACACCACACAGGCGACTTCGGTGATCACGCCCCACAGTTCGGCTTGGGTGGTGAACTGCTCGCTGACGCCGAAGAACCCTGTCGTCAGCGAGAGCACGTACGCACCCAGTGTGGCCAGTCCGAAGCCGATCGCCGCCAGCACGGGCAGCCAGTGGTGCCAGACCAGGACGGCGACCGCGATGACCACCCCGGCCACCACGTTCACCAGGAAGAGTTGCCCGACCACGTCCGTTTCGGCCGCCCAATCCCGCCAGACGACGTAATGCACCCACGCCGAGCCGAGCAGGCCCGCCGCCACCACCGCCCGCAACAACCACCGGATCATGTCCGTATCTCTTTTCGCGTGTTCGGTTCCCCTATGCCCTTGAACACGGAAAAGAGGGGCTCTCGGTTCAATCCCGCACCCGATGGTCGGTGAAATTGAACCGGATGGGTGCTTGAACCGTGTCTATGGGCATGACTGCCGAACTGCACTCCCGCCGCACCGTCCTGACCACGGGGGCCGCCGTCGCCGGCGCGGCCGTCGGTGCCGTGGCCCTCACGGCCTGCGGAAGCGAAACCCCGTCGTCCGGCTCGGCCGCCGCCCCGCCCGCCGCGGCACCGGGCGAGACCCTGACCGCGCTTTCCGACATCGAGATCGGCCAGGCGAAGGCGGCCAAGACGGCCGACGGCAAGGACGTGATCGTCACCAGGACCGCCGAGGGCACCGCGGCCGCGTTCAGCGCGATCTGCACGCACCAGGGCTGCGCGGTCGTCCCGGCCGGCGCGGAACTGAAGTGTCCTTGCCACAACTCGATCTTCGACGCGGCGACCGGTGCCGTCAAAAAGGGACCGGCGGACCAGCCGCTGCCCTCGATCGCGGTCAAGGTCGCGAACGGGCAGGTCGTGACGGCGTGACCGGTACCGGCGGCTGAAGGGCCCTTTCCCCTCATCTAACGCGGCGAAGGGCGCTTTCCCCGCATGCGATGCGGGGAAAGCGCCCTTCAGCCCCGACCAGATTGAGAAGGCTCCGTGCGGGCCGTCGCAAGTAGTCGACTAATTGCGACGTCCGTAGGCCGAGCGTGGAATTCAGCTGTCCCAGGTGAAGATCGGGTCGCCCGCCTCGACGTCTCCGCCGGTGAGCAGTCCTGAAAGGACTTCGGCCTTCGCGTCCAGCGCCACGACGGGCACGATCGGCGAGTAGCCGGCGGCCTTGACCGCGTCGGGATCCCAGCCGACGACCGGCTGCCCGGCGCGGACGGACTCGCCCTTGACGACGTGGAGGGTGAATCCCTCGCCCTTCTGCTTCACCGTGTCGATCCCGAGGTGGACCAGCACGCCGCGGCCGTCCTCGGTGGCCACCACGAAAGCGTGCGGGTGCAGGGTCACGATCGTCCCGTCGACCGGCGCGACCGCGTCCTGACGCCCGCCCGAGGGCAGGACCGCTAGGCCGGGGCCGACCATCGCGTCCGCGAAGACCGGATCGGGCACTTCGGTCATAGCGGTCGTCTTGCCGGCGACCGGGCTCAGGATCTCGAGGCTCACAACAGATCCTCGATGTCACTGGCGATCGTGTCCGCCTCGGGCCCGACGATCACCTGCACACCCGCGCCCATGCGCACGACGCCCATCGCGCCGGCGGCCTTCAGTGCCGCTTCGTCGAGCAGGCTCATGTCTTCGAGCTCACAGCGGAGCCGGGTGATGCACCCCTCGACCTCGATGACGTTCTCGGCACCGCCGAGGCCCGCGAGGATCTTTTCCGCCCTGTCATCCGCCATCGCGGTCTCCCTGTTCCCTGTCGGTTTCCCACATGCGAACCAGCTGTACTACGCCGTTCGCCGACTCGCACGTGATCCCTGGCCACGAACGCGTAACGGTGGTTGACACCCGCTCGTGCGACGGAGCATCCTGCCCCATCGGATCATTGGTCTAGACCGGAACGTACCAATCTTCCGGTCCAGACGCGAGTACGGGTTACCCGAATCGACCGGCCCGAAAGGACGGTGACCGTCATGAGCGCTTCGGCGCAGCAGCCGCCGTCCGACCGTGTGATCAACGGACCGACGCCCAAGCACGCCCAGCTGCGGGAGATTCTGCGCCGCACGGTGGAGCGTGAGCTACCCCCCGGCTCACCGATTCCTTCGGAACGTGACCTCGCCGAGACCTACCAGGTGTCGAGGCTCACGGTCCGGTCGGCGATCGGCAAGCTGGTCGAAGAAGGACTCTTGTCGCGGGTGCGGGGCAAGGGGACGTTCACCGCCGCGAGGCGGATGGAACTACAGCTCTACCTGATGTCCTTCACCGAGGACATGCGCCGTCGCGGGATGACGCCGACCACGGAGGTCGTCAAGACCTCCACCGAGGTCCCGCCCGCCCCCTCGGCGCACGCTCTCGGCCTGGCCGCCGGAACCCCGGCACACCGGATCGTTCGGCTCCGCCGGGCCGACGGGGTGCCGCTGGCGGTCGAACGCGGGTGGTATCACGCCGGCCGGATGCCCGGTCTGCTCGACCTCGATCTCACCCGATCGTTGTACGTCCAACTCGCCCAGTCGTACGACCTGCGCCCGGACCACGCGTGGCAGACGGTCTGGGCCGAATCCGCGGACCGCGAAACGGCACGCCTGCTCGGCATGCGCGCCGGCAGTCCGCTTCTTGTCTTCCGCCGGGTCTCCAGCGTCAACGGGGAACCGATCGAAGACATGACTTCCTGGTACCGGGGCGATCACTACCAGGTCACCATGCAGCTTGACCGGAACACCCCGGATTCCGGTCACCATCCTCACTACGGAGGTACCCGATGAGCTCCACCACCGCGGAGGGGGCGAAGAGCAAGGGCAAGGGACTGGCCGGGCTTCAGCGCTTCGGCCGCAGCCTCATGCTCCCCATCGCCGCTCTTCCCGCCGCCGCCCTCCTCAACAGGTTCGGCCAGCCCGACCTGCTCGGCGAGAAAGGGCTCGGCTGGACCAAAGTGGCCGAGGTTCTCGGCGCGGCGGGCAACTCGCTGTTCAACTGGCTGCCGCTCCTGTTCGCGGTGGGTATCGCCGTCGGTTTCGCCCGGAAGAGCGACGGCGCGACCGGGCTGGCCGCAGTGGTCGGCTTCTTCGTGTTCACCAGCGTCCTGCAGGTCTTCGCACCGTTCTCCGAGCTGCCGGGCTGGGATCCCGAGAAGCCCGCTGGCCTGATGCTCAACCCGCTCAAGTGGCCCTACAGCGTACTGGCCGGTGTGATCGTCGGTCTCGTCACCGCGCTGCTGTGGCAGAAGTTCTACCGCATCAAGCTGCCGCCGTACCTGGCCTTCTTCGGCGGCCGCCGGTTCGTGCCGATCATCACCGCCCTGACGCTGATGGTCCTCGCGGTGCCGCTGGGCCTGGTCTTCCACTGGGTCAACGACGGCATCCAGGCGGTGGGCGAAGCGGTCACCGGCGCGCCGGTGGTCGGTGGCGGTATCTACGGTGTGCTCAACCGATTGCTGATCCCGGTCGGTCTGCACCAGCTGCTGAACGTGCCGGTGTGGTTCATCTTCGACGGTGGTGACCTCACGAAGTTCTTCGAGGGCGACCCGACCCGCGGCACCTTCATGACCGGCTTCTTCCCGATCTTCATGTTCGCCATCCCCGCCGCGGCGCTGGCGATCTGGCAGACCGCGAAGCCCAGCCAGAAGAAGATCGTCGGCGGTGTGATGATCGCCGGTGCGCTGACCTCGTTCCTGACCGGGATCACCGAGCCGATCGAGTTCTCGTTCATGTACGTCGCGTGGCCGCTGTACCTGGTCCACGCCGTCCTGACCGGTACGTCGCTGGCACTGGTGAACGCGCTCGACATCCACCTCGGCTTCGGCTTCTCCGCCGGCGCGATCGACTTCGGGCTCAACTTCAACCAGCCGGCGGCGAGCGACAACGTCTGGCTGCTCATCCCGATCGGCCTGGCCTACGCGGTCGTCTACTACGTGATCTTCCGTTTCGTGATCACGAAGTGGAACCTGCGGACCCCGGGCCGCGAAGAGGACGCGATCGAGGCCGATCTCGAAGCCACCGCGGCCAAGCCCATCAAGTAGTTTCAGCACAGAAGAACAAAGGCACGAAAGGGAAAGAACATGCCGGAGAAACGCGTCACCGTGGCCAGCAAGGTGGGCCTGCACGCCAGGCCCGCGGCGACGGTCGCCAAGGCGGCCGCGGCGCAGCCCGTCGCGGTGAACATCGCCAAGGCGGGCGGCGACCCGGTCGCGGCCGGCAGTGTGCTGAACCTGATGACGCTCGCCGCCGGCTACGGCGACGAGGTCATCATCAGTGCCGAGGGTGAAGGTGCCGAGGCGGCCGTCGACGCCATCGCCGAGCTGGTGGCGACCGACCTCGACGCCTGATCCCCTCCCCTGCGAAGCCCGGGCCGCCCCGACCGGCCCGGGCTTCGTAGGGTGTGGGCATGGAGAGCGTGCGCGAGATCGAACAGTGGCCGGTGGACAACGCCGCCACGGCCGTGGTGACCGCCGCCGGTGACGTGCTGGGCACGCACGGCGACACGACGAAGGTGTACCGGCTGGCGTCGGTGACCAAGCCGTTGACGGCCTACGCGGCGCTGATCGCCATCGAAGAGGGTGTCGTCGAACTCGACACCCCCGCCGGCCCGGAGGGTTCCACGATCCGGCATCTGCTGGCGCACACCTCGGGCCTGGCCTTCAACGAGCACAAGGCGATGGCCGCACCCGGCAACCGGCGCCTGTACTCCAACGCCGGGTTCGAGCAGCTCGCCGACGCGCTCACCGAGCATTCCGGCATCCCCTTCGCCGATTACCAGGCGGAGGCGCTTTTCCAGCCGCTGGGCATGAAGGCGACCCGGCTGACCGGCTCCCCCGCCTCGGGTGCGGAGTCCACTGTGGACGACCTGATGGCGTTCGCCGCCGAACTGCAGGCACCGAAGCTGATCGCCGCCGAAACGGTGCGGGAGGCGACTTCCGTGGTCTTCCCTGGACTTTCCGGTGTCCTGCCCGGCTTCGGCCACCAGAAGCCGAACGACTGGGGCCTCGGCTTCGAGATCCGCGACCACAAGAGTCCACATTGGACCGGTTCGTCGAGTTCGCCGCGGACCTTCGGTCACTTCGGGCAGTCCGGCACCTTCCTGTGGGTCGATCCCGACGCCGGCGCCGCCTGCGTCGCGCTCACCGACCGCGCGTTCGGCCCGTGGGCGGCCGAGGTGTGGCCGCCCTACACCGACGCCGTCCTCGCCGAACTGGGCAAGCTCACTCCATGACGCGGACCGGACTACCCGCCTGGAACGCCGCGATGTCCTCGACCGCGTCGCGGTAGAAGATCTCGTACGCCTCGCGGGTGACGTAGCCGATATGCGGCGTGAGCACGACGTTGTCCAGTGTCCGCAGTGGATGGTCCGACGGCAGCGGCTCGACGTCGTAGACATCCAGTGCGGCGACGGCGATCTCCTTGCGGCGCAAGGAGTCCACCAGCGCGGCTTCGTCCACGATCGGACCGCGCGAGGTGTTGACGAGCATCGCCGTCGGTTTCATGGCGGCGAGTTCGGGCGCGCCGACGAGGCCGCGGGTGCGGTCGCTGAGCACCAGGTGGACCGACAGCACGTCCGCACGGGCGAACAGTTCCTCCTTGGACACCGCCGTCACGCCGTGGGGATCGGCCTTGTCCTGGGTCAGGTTCTGGCTCCAGGCGATGGTCTCCATGCCGAACGCCTTGCCGATCCTCGCCGCGCCCGCGCCGAGCCTGCCGAGCCCGAGCAGCCCCAGGGTCTTGCCGTGCAGGATCGTGCCGACCGTGGTCTGCCAGCCGCCCTCGCGCATGTTCCGCGACTCCACCGGGATGTTCCTCGCCGCGGCGAGGATCAGCGCCCAGGTGTGCTCGGCCGCCGGGGCAGCGATGTAGCCGGTGGAGGAGACGACCACGCCGTTGCGGCGGGCGGCGGCGACGTCGATCGCGGCGTTGCGGTGGCCGGTGCTCACCAGCAGCTTGAGCGCGGGCAGGCGATCGAGGACCTCGGCGGGGAAGCGGGTGCGCTCGCGCATCGCGACCACGACGTCGAAGTCACGGAGGCGGGCCACCACGTCCGCGGGATCCGCGAACGGCTTCGTGAACACCTCGATCTCGGCGCCGAGGGAGGCCCAGTCCCCGAATCCGAGCGCCACTTCCTGGTAGTCGTCGAGAATCGCGATCTTCATGGACTCCAGGCTAGAGTCGGCGGCGAAGCCATGCCTGGGGAGGCCACCGTGATCCTGGAAATCCGCACCTACCGGTTGAAGCCGGGGACGAGCGCGGAGTTCCTCCGCGTGATGCGCGAAGAGTCCATTCCCCTGCTGGAGCGCGCGGGGCTGCGGGTCGTCGACTTCGGAACGTCGCTGGTCGCCGAGGACGGGCACGAAGAGGCCTACCTGATCCGCGCATTCGGCTCTCTCGAAGAACACGAACGGCAAGAACGCGAGTTCTATGGCAGTGAGGCCTGGCTGACGGGCCCGCGCGAGGCGATCGTCTCGCGGATCGAGAGCTACCACACGATCGTCGTGGAGACCTCCGAAGAGGCGGTCAAGGCGCTCGGACGACGGTGAGCCGAAGACGAGGAGCGGGATGCACGAGGGCGGGATCCTGGCCTGGACCGAGGCGGAGCGGCTGAGCTTCGCCGACCTGCTGGAGGGGCTCGAGGACAAGGACTGGTCCACGAAGACACTGTGTCCGGAGTGGACGGTCCACGCGATGGCCGCGCATCTGGCGCAGAGCACCAGGAACCGGCTGCGCGACACCCTCGTCGGCATCGTGAAGGCCAAGGGGAACTGGGACCGGATGAACACCGGCCAGGCCATCGCCTACGGCGCCCGGTTCTCCTCCGCCGAACTCGTCGCCCAGATCCGCGAGGACGCCGGATCGGCCCGCCGCTCACCCGGCGCCAAACCGATCGACCCGCTCGCCGACGTGCTCATCCACGGCCAGGACGTCGCCCGCCCGCTCGGTATCGCGCGGCCGATGCCGGAGAAACCCGCCATCGCGGCACTGGAGCACCTGCTCGTCAGCCCGTTCTGGGGCGCGAAGAAGCGCTGCGAGGGCCTCCGGCTGATCGCCACCGACGCCGACTGGGCCGGCGGAACGGGCCCCGGGGAAGTACGGGGCCCGCTCGTCGACCTGCTCCTGTCCGTGAGCGGCCGGAGCGCCGGGCTGGCCACCTTGACCGGGCCGGGCGCGGCGCTGCTCGGCGCCCGCTGAGCACTACCGGCGGGGGACGAACACGTCGACCCGCACCAGGTGGTGGTCCGAGGCGTCGTTGAGCCGCGCCAGCGGTGAATCCGGCAGTGGCCAGAACACCTCGGCGTGCCACGGGAACAGGCCCTGCGACGGCAGGACGTAGTCGATCCGCAGGTTCCCCGGCGCGTTGTCGTTGAAGTCGCCGGTGTCGAAGAAGGGGTCGCCCTTCTGGCCGATGTTGGCGCCTGCCTGGTCCTGGGCCGCGCGCACCGCGCCTTCGCTGCCCGGCCGCGTCTCGATGACGCGTGGGGCGTTCAGCAGGCGCGAGATCGCGCCGGGGACGCTGTCGCCGTCGAGCGGGTCGGAGTTGTGGTCCCCGGCGATGACGAACCGCTCGTGCGCGCCGAGCCCGCCGCGGCGGCCCCGGTCGTCGTAGATGTAGCGGCCCTTGCCCGGGGTCACGTAGTCCGCCCAGAACCGGATCTCGTCGTTGTTGCGCGTGCCGTTGCGGTCTTCGGGGCCGTCGAAGGTGGGCGGCGTCGGGTGCGCGGCGAGGAAGTGGACGGTGGAGCGGCCGACGCGGATCGGGACGTCCCAGTGGGACTTCGACGAGAGGCGCAGGACGTCGAGGATCCGCGGCGAGTACCAGTCGTGCGGCGCCGGGGTCGCCGGGTCGTCCGGGAGCAGCGCGCCCGGCATGTCCTTCCAGAGGAACTTCTGGAAGGTCCGCGCGTTCTTGGTGTCGATCGGGTACTTCGACAGCACGAGCATGCCGTACTGGCCCTCGAAGAGGCCGAAGCCGTGCGCGTCGTTGCCGCCGCCGACCTGGCCGTTGCGGTCGAGGTCGAACCCGGTCGCGACGCCGGTGTTCGACGGCGCGGTGAAGGCGTACGGGTAGTCGATCGGGGCGGCGCCGTTCTGACCGCGCTCGAGGTAGTTCTCGCGGAACAGGTCCGCGGCGCGGTTGTCCGGCACGTAGTCGAATTCGTTGATCAGCAGCACGTCCGGCCGGTTGCGCTGGATCACCTCGGCGACCTCGTTCGCCTGGGCGTTGCCCGGCTGCGACAGGTCGGTCACCAGTTGTCCCGCGGCACCGCGGTTGAGCGAAGCGTTGAACGTCGCGAAGCGGACGTTCTGCCCGGCGGCGGCTTCCGCCGGGGTGGCGGACGGCAGCGTCCCGGCCAGCAAGGCGCCCGAGGCGAGCACGGCGGCGATGCGTTTCACGGTCTTACCTCCCAGAGTTCGGTGCGACCTTACGCACCCGGCCCGGCCGTCCGGGTGAGCTTCAGATGAACAGCACCTCTTGAACGCGTTCAAAACATCGGCTACGGTTCTTCTTGAACACGTTCAAAAGGAGGTCCCCATGCAACCCGTCGTCGTGGCCTACGCGCTCTATCTGGCCATCACCGTCCCACTGACCGTGCTGGTCGCCCGAACGCTGAGCCGGCACGGCAAGACGTTCCTGGAGGACGTCTTCCAGGACAAGCAGGCGCTCGCCCATTCGGTGAACCAGCTGCTCGTCGTCGGCTTCTACCTGGTCAGCCTCGGCTTCGTGACCCTGTTCCTGACCAGCACCGACACCGTCCTCGACGCGCGCGACGTCTTCGAGATGCTGTCGGTGAAGGTCGGCACCGTGGCGCTCGTCCTCGGCGTGATGCACGTCGGGAACGTGCTGGTGTTCAACGGCATCCGGCGCCGCCATCTCCACCACGGCGCCGAGCGGCCCGCGCCGACGCCGCCGCCCTACCCCGGCTACCCGGCGCCCGCTCCGCATCCCGCGCCCTGACCGGATAACGTGCACGCGTGGCGAAGAGTGAGGAAACCAAGTCGCTGATCGTGGCGACCGCGTTGCGGCTGTTCGCCGAGAACGGCTACGACCGCACGACCATGCGGGCCATCGCCGCCGAGGCCGGGGTGTCGGTCGGGAACGCGTATTACTACTTCGCCTCGAAGGATCAGCTGATCCAGGGCTTCTACGACGAGATCGCCAAGGTGCACCTCCTGACGGCAGGCCAGGCGATCGAAGGTGAGCGGGACTTCAGCGCACGACTCAAGACGGTCCTGCTCACCTGGCTCGACGTCGCCGAGCCGTACCACCGCTTCGGCACCCAGTTCTTCGTCAACGCCGCCGACCCGGACTCGCCGCTGAGCCCGTTCAGCGAAGAGTCGACGCCCGCGCGGGACGCCTCCATCGGGCTGATGCGCGACGTCATCGACGGCTCCGACGCCAAACTCGACCCGGACCTGCGCGACGATCTGCCCGATCTGCTGTGGCTGTACCAGATGGGTGTCGTGCTGTTCTGGGTCCACGACCGGTCCGCGGGCCAGAAACGCAGCCGGCTGCTGGTGGAGCGGACCGTCCCGCTGATCGCGCGGCTGGTGGGGCTTTCGCGGCTGCGCGTGCTGCGGCCGGTCAGCCGGGAGATCGTGTCGCTGATCCGGGACCTGTCCAAACGCGACGACGCCGCTTGAGAACGCGTTCAGTCCTCTGGATGCATGACGCATCCAGAGGACTGAACGCGTTCAGCGGCTCACTCGCGAACCGTCCGGAAGTACAGGAACCGCGGTTTGGTCCGCAGGTTCGCGTACCAGCGCGGGTCGGATTCGGCGACCGACTCCTCCGGCATCGGCTCGACCAGCCTGTCGACGGCGAACCCGGCGTCCCGCACCGCGCCGAACGTCCAGCTCAGCGGCCGCCGGTAGAACTGGACCTTCTGCTTGTACTCCCCCAGCGGGAACTCGTCGTCGAGCAGTTCGAGCTGGAAGTAGTTCTCCTTGCCGAACCAGCGCCAGTCCTCGCCGGGATGGTGCACCGAGAACACCAGGATCCCGCCTGGCTTCAGCACCCGGCGGAACTCGGCCAGCGCCGGACCCCATTCCTTCAGGTAGTGCAGCACCAGGGACGCGGTGATGACGTCGACGGAGCCGTCCTCGACGAACGTCAGCGGCCGCGACACGTCCGCCGTCTCGAACTTCGCGACGTCCCCGAACTTCTCCCTGGCGACGGCGACCATGGCGGCGCTGGCATCGACGCCGAGCACGTCCGCGCCCTTCGCCGCGAGCAGCGCGCTGAGGTGACCCGCCGCGCAGCCGACGTCGAGTACTCGCTTGCCCACCACCTCGCCCGCCAGTTCGACGATGGCGGGGCGGTCGTACCGGGCGTTGGTGCTGCTGGTTTCGGCATGCGCGGCGTAGAGCCGGGCGAAGCCGTCGTACTGGGCGGCACGCGCCCGTTCGATGATCTCGTCGATCACCTCGGTCTTGGCGTCGGCGTACTGCTGGATGTACTTCCAGGTGCGCGCGGCCAGTTCGCGTTTCTTGGCCTCGTAGAGCTTCCGCTCGTCCTCGTGGGCGATCAGCCGGTCGCGGAAGAGCCGGTACCGCTCGGTCTGGCCGTTGTCGGGCGAGTAGACGTGCAGGTTGATGTTCGTGTCCGGGCCCTTGAAGCAGCGGTGCTTCTCCCAGTCCGGCTCGCGGATGACGAGGTTGTAGCCCTCCGCCTCCAGCTGCGGCACGTAGGCGTCCTCGTCGTCCGAGTCGGGGACGATGAGCATGATGTCGATGATCGGTTTCGCGCAGAGTCCCGGTATCGATGTGGAGCCGACGTGCTCCAGCACGAGCGCGCGCTCCCCCAGGATCCCCCTGATGCGCTTCGCTTCCCGGTCGAACAGCTCGGGCCACTCCGGGTCGTATTCGGCCAGGGTGACGGTGGAATTCAGTACCGGAGCCTGACCGACCCACGAGTTGTCGATGTCTTCTTCGGTGTAGTCGTCACGATCGGGTTTAGGCATTGACCCCTTGTTCCTTCCTCAAGGCAGTCGGCCAGATTATCGAACCCGGGCGATCTTGTCAGGCGTTCACCGGAAACCCCTTCAGTCTGGGGCCGGTCCGGCCTCGTGAGTGGTAATGACGGTTAGAACCGTCATTACCACTCACGAGGCCGGACCTGGCACGACAGCTGGCCGTGAAGGACTCCTTGAGGGACCCAGAGTCCCTCAAATTTCCCCTCACCCGGCTCGGACCAGTGTCACCAGGCTCAGTGACACCACCAGTCACAGCGGTAGCGCGTGAAGGCCCCCTTCCCACGGCTCAGCCGAGGAAACTCGACCTTCACACCTTCCCCAGTACATGAAGGCCCCCTTCCTTGCGCCTGACGCAAGGAAGGGGACCATCATGTACTTCACCGCGAGCAAAGCCGCAGGCCACGAGTAGGTACCTAAGTGAATGACGGTTATTGAGGGGTAAGGCAAAGTTGTCGTGACCGACACCCCCAACTGCGCGTTCTCCCGAAGCCGCTGCTGCCGATCATGTCTCCAATGTGGCGTTGGAGACACTGAACGCCCCCAACGCCACATTGGAGACATCAGACCGCGGCGCGAGCCGATAGCGCACGCAACACGCCAAGTTTGCCTTACTCGCCGTTAGAACCGTCATTGCCACTCACGAGGCCGTGGTGGCTCCTGGCTGGTCGGGAGGTCAGCGGAGCGGCAGGGGAAGGATCCCGCCGGTCGCCTCGCGCAGCGCGTCCCGCATCGCCTCGCGGGGCGCGGGCTGCCCGGTGAAGTACTCGGACTGCCCGAAAGCCTGATGCAGCAACATGTCCAGCCCGGTCGCCAGCCGCCCGCCCCGCTCGACGACGGCTTCGGCGAGCGCGGTCGGCCAGGGGTGATAGATGACGTCGAGGACGCAACCGATCCCGGCCAGCTCCGTCAGGTGAGGCCGCACGGCGTCCGGGGGCACGGTGTTCACCAGCACCGCCGAGGTGTGCGCGAGCTTCCCGAAGTCGGCGTCGGCCCAGCGAAGAACCTCGACGTCGAGTCCAGCCCGAGAAGCCGCCTCGACCGTCTCGGTCGCCCGTGCGGGTTCCCGCACGACGAGGCGGACCGTCCGCACGCCGAGCGCAGCCAGGCCGACGACGGCCGCCGCGGCGGTGCCGCCCGCGCCGAGGACGACGGCCCCGTCGTCCGGGCCGGGTACGTAGCCTCCCGCGATCCGCAACGCCTCGGTGACGCCGTCGACGTCGGTGCAGTCGGCCAGCCAGCCGGATTCCCGGCGCACCAGCGTGTTCGCCGCGCCGACCGCCGCCGCGCGCGGCGTGACCTCGTCGGCGTGCTCCAGCGCGGCGCGTTTCCCGGGCATGGTCACCGAAAGCCCGGTCCATTCCGGGCCGAGCCCTCGGACGAACCCCGGCAGGCCGTCGCCGTCCATTTCGACGCGTTCGTAGCTCCAGCCTTCGAGACCCAGCGCGCGGAACGCGGCGCCGTGCAGCACCGGCGAAAGCGAGTGTTCGACCGGCTTTCCGAGGATCGCGGCCTTGCGGTTAGTAGACACCACGCCTCTGTGCGTCCAGTTTGTTCTTGTTGTGCTCGTCGTTCGTCACCGCGAAGCAGGAGAGCCCGTTCTTCTCGCATTTCACGAAGAACAGCCACTCCCCCGGGGCCGGCTTGAGCGCGGCTTGGATCGCTTCCGCGCTCGGCACCGCGATCGGGGTGGGGGGCAGGCCGACGGACTTGTAGGTGTTGTACGCGCCCGCTTTTTCCCGTTCCTCGGGTTTCGTGAGCAGGGTCGGCCGGTCGAGGACGTAGTTGACCGTCGAGTCCATCTCGAGCCGCATCTTTTCGGCGAGCCGGTTGTAGATGACCCGTGAGATCTTCCCGAAGTCGGCCTTCACCGCCTCGCGTTCGATGATCGACGCGATGACCAGCGTCTCGTACGGCGTCCTGCCGTCGCCCTTGGACTGCTCGCTCAGCCCGGCGTTGAGGATGCGCTCCGACGAGGTCTTCACGACGTCGGCGAGCAGTTCCTCGGCCGTCCAACCGGGTTTGACGTTGAAGATGCCCGGCGCGATGAGTCCTTCGAGCCGCCGGTCCTTGTGCTCGGCCTTCGTGGCGGCCTCGACGGCCCAGGCTGGGACGCCCAGCTTCGCCAGATCAGCGGTCTCGATCGTCTTGCGCAGTTCTTCGACCGGGATACAGGTGCTCTTGCCGTTCAACTCGGCACAGGAAGCCTTGGACAGCAACGAGTAGACGCCCGGCGTCACCTTGCCGTCCGGC
Source organism: Amycolatopsis orientalis DSM 40040 = KCTC 9412 (assembly GCF_000478275.1). Lineage (GTDB taxonomy): Bacteria > Actinomycetota > Actinomycetes > Mycobacteriales > Pseudonocardiaceae > Amycolatopsis > Amycolatopsis orientalis. Next base: position 16,539 of record NZ_ASJB01000033.1, on the reverse strand, counting down.
TGGGTGATGTCGTGGAACTGGGTGTAGGGCCGGATTTCGACCTGGCCGACCTTCGAAGCGGGGGCGGTCATCTTCTCGACCGCACTGGCGCCGGACATCTTCGTCTTCATGACGTAGTAGCCCTGCTGCAGCCGCGATACGGCGGTGTTGTCCTCGCCCGCCTTCACGAAGGCCTTGCCGCTGGCGACCACTCCGGCCGCCTGGAGCCGGTTGCCGATCGCCGACGTCGAGTCGCCCTTCTCCACCTGCACGAGGACATCGCTCTCGCCCGTGCCCTCGTAGTCGTCGTAGCCGAAGATCTCGGTGAAGCCGTAGTAGGCGCCGCCGGCGAGCAGGACGAGCACGGTCAGCGCGGCGACCCAGCCCAGCGCGCGCTTCTTCTTGCGCTTCTTGGGCGGCGGTCCCTGGCGTTCCGGGCGCTCGTCCTCGATACGTTCGGGTTCGGCGCGATCTTCGTCCTCGAAGTCGAGGTCGTCTTCGTAGTCGTCGTACTCGTCGTAGTCCTCGTACTCGTCGTACGCGTCTTCGCCGAAGATCTCGTCGTACTCCTCCTCGCTGCCCTGAGGCGGCGGAGGAGCCGCGCCGGGGCGCCGGGCCAGCGGCGCCTCCTGGACGGCGGGAAGGATGTCGGTCGGCCGCTCGTCCGGCTGCGGGCCGTCGTCCTCGCGGCGACGGCGGCGGCCGGGACGCGGCTCGTCCTGGGCGTGGGCGGGCATGCCGAGACCACGGTCACCCGGCTGGAGGGACCGCCGGGGCGGTGCGGGAGGCGGCGGGGGCACCGCGGGCTCCGGGGCCCGCCTCGGCGGGACCGGACGCCGCGCGCGCGGCGGAAGCGGTTCCTCGGCGGCCGCCCGGCGACCGCGGGGCGGTGGCTCTTCGGCGGCCCGGCGGCCATGCGGGGCGGGCGGCACGGGCGGGGCCTCGGGAGCATCGTGGCGCAGGTGCCGGGTCCGGGACGGCGGCTGGGGTTCGGGCCGCCGACGGGGCGGGGCCGGCGGCTGGATGCTCTCCTCAGGCTCCCGCAGCCGTCGTCTACCGCCCTGCCGGGGTTCGGGCCGGCCGTGGGGCTCGGTCATGTGTCGCCCTTCCGTGCGCGATGTGCCGCTACCGCGTCGATCCAAGCCTGCAGGATCTCGACCGCGGCCGCCTGATCGACGACGGCACGCTGCTTACGTCCCTTCACCCCACGCTGCGACAGCATCCTGGATGCCGTCACCGTGGTCAACCGCTCGTCGGCCAGCCGCACCGGTACCGGAGCGATCCGGGCGGCGACCTTTTCGGCGTAGTCGAGCGCCGCTTCGGCCGCCGGACCGTGCCGGTCCTTGAGGGTCCTCGGCAGGCCGACGACGACCTCGACCACGTCGTGTTCCGTGACGAGTTCGCTGAGCTGGTCGACGTCCTTGTCGCCAGTCGCGTCGCGAGTGAGGGTAACGAGCGGACTCGCGAGGATGGGGTCGGGATCGCTGAGGGCGACCCCGACCCGGACGGATCCGACATCCACGCCAAGCCGCCTACCGCGCCCCGGATCGGATTCCCCTGGCCGATCCGGGCGCCGCTGGGGGGCGTCGTCAGCCAACTTGGGCGACCGCCGCGCGGAGGGAGGTGATGGCCTGCTCGGCCCCGGCGGGGTTGGTGCCGCCGCCCTGGGCCATGTCCGGCTTGCCACCGCCGCGGCCGCCGATCGCCTCGGCGAACGACGGGACGAGCTTGCCGGCCGCGATGCCCTTCTCCTGCGCCGCCTTGGTCGTCGCGACGACGAAGGCGACCTTCTCGCCCTGCGGCGCGAAGAGCGCGACCACGCCGGGACGCGCGCCGAGCCTGCCGCGGATGTCGGAGGCCAGCGCGCGCAGGCCGTTCGAGTCGACGCCCTCGCCGAGCTTCTCCGCGACGACCGCGATCCCGCCGATGTCCTCGGCCTTGTCCGCGAGCGAGCCCGCCGAGCCGAGCACCTGCTGGGTGCGCAGCTGCTCGATCTCCTTCTCCGCGTTCTTGAGCCGGGTGAGCACGTCGTCGATCCGCGACGGCAGCTGGTCCGACGGCACCTTGAAGGTGCTCGCGAGCTGCGAGACCAGCAGCTGCTCCTTGCGGACGTACTTGAGCGCGTCCGAGCCGACCAGCGCCTCGACGCGGTGCACACCGGAGCCGATGGACGAGTCACCCACCAGCTTCACCAGGCCGAGCTGGCCGATGCGGTCGACGTGGGTACCACCGCAGAGTTCGCGGGAGTACTCGCCCATGTCGACGACGCGGACGTCGTTGCCGTACTTCTCGCCGAACAGCGCGACCGCGCCCAGTTCGAGGGCCTTGTCCTTCGTGGTGACGAAGGTGTTCACCTCGACGTTGGTCTGGAGGTAGTCGTTGACCTCCTCCTCGACCTCGGTCAGCACGTCGGCCGAGACGGAGCCGGAGGTGGTGAAGTCGAACCGCATCCGGCCCGGCGAGTTGAGCGATCCGGCCTGCGCCGCGCGCTTGCCGTACGCGCCGCGCACGGCCGCGTGGACCAGGTGCGTCGCGGAGTGGGAGCGTTCGATCGACAGACGGCGGTGCTGGTCGACCGAACCGGTCAGCGCGCTGCCGATGCCGACCTCGCCGTCGAGCACCTCGACGCGGTGCACGAACAGGCCGGGCACGATCTTCTGCACGTCGTGGACCTTGAGTTCGACGCCGTCGCCGAGCAGGACGCCGGTGTCGGCGACCTGGCCGCCGCTCTCGGCGTAGAACGGGGTGCGGTCGAGGATCAGCTCGGCCTTCTTACCCGCGCCGACGCTGCGGACTGGGACGCCGTCTTCGAGCAGCGCGACGACCTTCGCGTCGGCCTGCAGGTCGCCGTACCCGAGGAATTCGGTCTCGCCGTGCTGCTCGAGCACCTTGCGGTACTCGGACAGGTCGCCGTGGCCGGTCTTGCGCGAGGCCGCGTCGGCCTTCGCGCGCTGCCGCTGCTCGTTCATGAGCGTGCGGAAGCCCTCTTCGTCGACGGACAGGCCCTGCTCGGACGCCATCTCCAGGGTCAGGTCGATCGGGAAGCCGTAGGTGTCGTGCAGCTGGAACGCCTTGTCACCGGCCAGCAGCGAACCGCCGGACCGCCTCGTCTCCTCGGCCGCGAGGTCGAAGATGCGCGAACCGCTGGTGAGCGTGGAGAGGAAGGCCTCCTCCTCGACGCGGACGACGTCCTCGATGCGGTCGAAACCGGAGACCAGCTCGGGGTAGGTCGGGCCCATGGTGTCGCGGACGACCGCGGCGAAGGCGGGCAGCACCGGCTCGTGCACGCCGAGCAGGCGCGCGGAGCGGATGATGCGGCGCAGCAGGCGCCGGAGCACGTAACCGCGGCCGTCGTTGCCCGGGGTGACGCCGTCGCCGATGAGCAGGACCCCGGTGCGGGCGTGGTCGGCGATGACGCGGAAGCGGACGTCGTCGGTGTGGTCGGAGCCGTAGCGGCGGCCGGAGAACTCCTCGGCGCGGCCGATCACCGGGCGGACGAGGTCGGTCTCGTAGACGTTCTCGACACCCTGCAGGATCGTCGCGACCCGCTCGACACCCATACCGGTGTCGATGTTCTTCTTCGGCAGCTCGCCGATCGGCTTGTGGCCGTGCTTCGGGCTCTTGTCGCCCCGCACGTCCTGCATGAAGACGAGGTTCCAGATCTCGATGTAGCGGTCCTCGTCGGCGACCGGGCCGCCCTCGCGGCCGTACGCGGGGCCGCGGTCGTAGTAGATCTCCGAGCAGGGGCCGCCGGGACCGGGTACGCCCATGTCCCAGTAGTTGTCCTTGCCGTCACGGGCCTGGATGCGCTCGCCGGGCAGGCCGGTGAGCTTCTTCCAGAGGCCCGCCGCCTCGGGATCGTCCTCGTAGACGGTGGCCCAGATGCGGTTCGGGTCGAGGCCGTAGCCGCCTTCGCTCTGCGGCTTGGTGATCAGCTCCCAGGCCGCCTCGATGGCGCCTTCCTTGAAGTAGTCGCCGAAGGAGAAGTTCCCGGCCATCTGGAAGAACGTGTTGTGCCGGGTGGTCTTGCCGACCTCGTCGATGTCCGGGGTGCGGACGCACTTCTGGACGCTGGTCGCGCGCGGGTACGGCGGCGGGACCTCGCCGAGGAAGTACGGCTTGAACTGGACCATGCCCGCGTTGACGAACAGCAGGTTCGGATCGTCGAGGATCAGCGGGGCGCTCGGGACGCGGGTATGTCCCTTGCTCTCGAAATGGCTCAGAAAACGCTGGGTGATTTCGTGTGTTTCCACGGGGTTCGTCCTTGGATGCGGGCTCGCGCGAAGGCGCGGGGATCTGAGGGCAGGCGGGAACGGCGGAGGGCTGGGGTTCTTCCGGTCGCGGAGGCGACCGATCAGCCCTCCGCCCGGCGAGCTCGCCGGGCCGGGCGCCGCGGCGACGCCGCGTGCCTGCCCGCAGGGCCGTCGGCGGCCGTGCTCAAACCGGTGCGTTCGGACACCATGTCGTGCAGCTCCTGTTCCCGTTCGCTCATCCCGGCGCGGACCTCCGCGCCGAACGAACCGACGGCGCCCGCGAGTTCCCGCACGGCGTCGCCCAGGTTCGAGGCTAACCCCGCGGGCGTGGCCTGGCGAGCGGTTTCGGTCGCTTTGCGTGACAGGGCGACGCCGGCGACCACGCCGACGCCGAGCCAGAACAGGCGCTTCATTTCCGGCCCCGCTTCCGTGCCGGGCGTGCCGCCTTCGCCTCCGCCTTCTTGCGGCGGGCCTTGATGGCCTTGCTGAGGCCGTACGACAGCGCGGCGGTCTTGACCAGCGGCCCGCCGAGGGTGGCGGTGAACACCGACGACAGCGCGGACACGTTGCCGGTGACGGCCTGCGCGTTCGCGGTGATGCCGTCGACCCGCTCCAGCTGCGTGTTGACGTGCGTGATCGTCTCGTTCGCGCCGATCAGCAGCGGGTCGGTGTTCTCATGCGCCTTGCGGATGGCGATCGTGGCCTCGTCCAGGGTCCGGCCGAGCTTGAACAGCACGATCGCCAGCAGCACGACGAGTACGACGAATGCTCCTGCGGCGATCAGCGCGGCGATCTGCCCTGCCGACACGGGCCCTCCTCAAGGGTCTGCGGTCTTTGGTGTCCGTGAGGTTACCGCGCAGGCGGCCGTTCAGCGGGGTCACCCCGCCCAACGGTCACTCAGCGTCCACAAGTGACCTCGGCGGCGCGCTCTGGCCGAGGCGATCGAGTTTGTGCCACGGCAGCCGCGCCCCGGCCAGCGCCGTCATCACCGACTGGATGACGACGAGGTACATCAGCTGCCGGTAGACGAACTGTTGCAGGGGAAGGAAAAGCAGTGGGCGAAGCGACTCGCGGTCGAGCCGGAAGGCGATGATGCCCGGCACGATCTGCAGGAGCAGGAACACCGACCAGTACAGCAACGCGGTCTTCGCGTCCCCCGTGAAGAGGCCGAAGATCGCGGCCACGTCGACGAACGGCGCGAGAACGGGCAGCGCCACCTGGAACATCAGCAGATACGGGATGCCGCGGCGGCCGAGCCGGCCGGCGGCCCCCTTGGCGACGATGGCGCCCCGGTGCTTCCACACCGCCTGCAGCGTGCCGTAGCACCAGCGATAGCGCTGTTTCCACAGCTGCCCCAGTGTCGCGGGCGCCTCGGTCCAGGCACGGGCCTCCTGTTCGTAGACCACCCGCCAGCCGTCCCGTTCCAGCGCCATCGTGAGGTCGGTGTCCTCGGCGAGGGTGTCCTCGGGGACTCCCCCGAGCGCGAGCACCGCCGAGCGCCGGAAGGCCCCGACCGCCCCCGGCACCGTCGGCATGCACTCGCCGACGTCGTACATCCGGCGATCGAGGTTGAACCCGATGACGTATTCGATGTGCTGCCAGCCGCCGAGCAGCCCGCCGCGGTTGGCGACCTTGGCGTTGCCCGAAACCGCGCCGATCGACGGATCGGCGAACGGCTGGATCACCGTGCGGACGGTGCCGGGCTCCAGCACGGTGTCGCCGTCGACCATGACCACCAGCTCGGTCCGTGCGGCGGCGAGGCCGGTGTTGAGCGCGGCCGGTTTGCCCGCGTTCCGCTGGCGGATCAGCTTGACCCGGCGCAGGCCGAGCCGCTCGACGACGTCGGCGGTGCCGTCGGTCGACCCGTCGTCGACGACGATCACCCAGGTCGGATGGTGGTCGGAGGCGAGGATCGAGCGGATGGTCGCCTCGATCCCGGCCTCCTCGTTGTAGGCGGGGACGATCACCGTCACCGGTTCCCGCACCGGAGGCCGGGTCCGGTCGGTCCTGCCCCGTCTGACATGGATCGCCGTGGTGACGAGGACCAGGGCGGTGCGCAGTACGGCGAGGACGCTCGCCGCGATCAGCAGCCAGCCCAGCACGGCCGCGAGCGCGTCGCCGGTCTGGACCGCGGCGATCAGGAGCCAGCCGCCGAACCGGGTCAGCCCGTCCACCGCGGCCGTGCTCCCGCTGAGCCCGGCGGCGCCGCTGACGGTGTCGAACCGCCAGCCCTTGGCCTGGAGACCGGGGATGACACGGTCCAGCGCGGCGAGGGTCTCCGACCGGTCACCGCCCGCGTCGTGCATGAGCACCACGGCGCCTTCGTCCGTCCGGGGCGTCGCGGCGGCGGCGATGGCGTCCACTCCCGCCCTCCGCCAGTCCTGGGAGTCCAGTTCGGACAGGACGACGACCCTGCCCTCGCCGCCGAGACGGCGCGCCGCCCGCCAGCCCGCGTCGTCCACCGCGTCGGTTGTCGACGAATAGGGCGGCCGGACCAGGGAGGTCCCCGTCCCGGAGGCACCGGCGATGGCGAGGTCGGTGGCCCGCAGTTCGATCTTCGCGCGGACGTCCCCGGCCGCGCCGAGGTCGGTGTGCGTCGCGGTGTGGTTGCCGAGTTCGTGGCCACGTTCGGCGATCTCCGCCGCCAGGCCGGGATGCCGTGCCACCTGCGCGCCGGTCACGAAGAAGGTGGCGTGCACGCCGTGCCGTTCGAGCGCGGCGAGGATCCGCGGTGTCCATTCCGGATCGGGGCCGTCGTCGAAGGTGAGCGCCAGCGTCTTCGGCCGGAGCCGTGACGTGACGGGCTCGTCGCCGCGAGGGTCGATGATCGGGCCGCCGTCGCGTACCGCGGCAGGTACTTCCCCGGCCGCGCCCGCCGAGACCGCGCCGTCGGCGGCGAACCCCCCTTCGACCAGGGTGTTCAGTCCGAGCAGGACGGTGACGGCGAACAACAGGGTCGCCAGGAGCGCCCAATGCGCCTTGGGCGGCGGCAACCGGCGGTGGTCAGGCACAGGGAATCCTTCGGTCGTGCGCGAAGCGGGCGTCAGCGCCCGGAACCGGGCGGAGTCGTCCTCGTCTGCCCCGGCGGGAGGTCGGGCGCCCGGCTGTTACGGCGGTCGGCGCCCGGCGGCGAAGAGGTGGCGGCGGAGCCCGGGGGCGTCGTCCCCGGCGAAACCGTGGTCCCGGCGGGGGCTGGCCTGGCGCTCGTGTGCGACGTCTCGTTCTCGGTCGCAGGTGCTTCGGAGGATTCCGGGCGGGAAGCCGTCGGCCGGGGGCCGGACGAGGTGGGCGCGGGCGGCTCGGAGGTCACCCGCGGCGCGGGCACCGGCAGCGGGACGAGCGCGGCGGGCAGCGTCGGCGCGCCGAAAAGGGCGGCGACGAGGAGGATCCCATAGCAGGCGACGGCGGCGCAGACGCCGATCGCGATCCGGCGGACGAGGGTGCGGCGACGACCGCTCGGGTCGACGAACACCGGTCTCGCGGGGTCTCCGCCGGTGTCGTTTTCGTTGTGATGATCAGGAAACACGGCCATCCAAGGGTAGTGCGGGCGGCATACTGTAAGCACGGGAACGGCCGGAGACCAACTGGATCGACGCGGTGTCACCGCCCGGCTACCGACGCCAGGACGACCTGTTCGGTTCTTGTGACGTTCATGTTCCTGGGTCAAGGTTCGGGCATGCCTGAACTGTCACGCCGTACGTTGCTGGGCGCCACCGGCGCCGCGGCCGCCACCACGCTCCTGCCCCCGTCCGTGCACGCCGCGATGGCCGAACCCATGCGGCGCGGCGGACTCGACGCCGTCGAGCACGTCATCGTGCTCATGCAGGAGAACCGGTCGTTCGACCACTACTACGGCAGCCTGCGCGGCGTCCGCGGCTTCTCCGACAGTCATCCGCTGGAACTGCCCTCGGGAAGGTCGGTGTTCGAGCAGCCGAACCCCGCCGGTGGCACGGTGCTGCCGTTCTCGGTGCGGAAGGCGGCCGAACTCGCCGGCCGTAAACCGGACGACATCCAGTACCTCGGCGACCTCGACCACAGCTGGAACGGCAGCGGCAAGGCGTGGGCGCGCGGCTGGAACGACGGCTGGATCGCGGCGAAGACCCCGGCCACCATGACGTACTACGAGCGCCGCGACATCGCGCTGCAGTACGAACTCGCGGACACCTTCACCATCTGCGACGCCTACCACTGCTCGATCTTCGGCTCCACCAACCCGAACCGGAACTTCCTGTGGACCGGCACCACGGGTTTCGAACCGGGCGGCACCGCCCGGGCGGTCACGAACGCGGCGTACTCCTACGACCACAAGGGGTACGACTGGACGACCTACCCCGAGCGCCTCGAAGCGGCCGGGGTGCCGTGGCGGATCTACCAGGAATGGGACAACTTCACCGACAACGCGGTGGAGTACTTCCTCCCGTTCAAGAAGATCGGTACGAAAATCCTCACCAAGGTCGACGGAAAGTTCCGTACCACCGAGGAGTTCTACGACACCCTGCCCAAGAAGACGCCTGAGGAGCGGAAGAAGCTGCAGGCGCAGTTCGACGCCGGGGTCGCCGCGCTGACCCCCGCCGAACGGAACCTGTTCCAGAAGGCGATGTACCGCAGCGAACCGGAGACGCTGGTGACCCGGCTGAAGGCCGACATCCAGGCGCGCCGCCTGCCAGCGGTGAGCTGGCTGGTGCCGTCGGCGGTGGATTCCGAGCACCCCGGCGCGTCCACCCCAGTCGGCAGCGCGAACCTGATCTACCGCGTGCTCGACGCCATCGCCTCCGACCGCGAAACCTGGTCGAAAACGGTGCTGCTGATCAACTTCGACGAGAACGACGGTTACTTCGACCACGTCCCGCCGCCGGTACCGCCCGGCGGCGCGGCCGACGACGCGGACCACTTCAAAGGTCAGCCGCTCGGTTTCGGCCCGCGGGTGCCGATGACGGTCGTCTCGCCGTGGTCCATCGGCGGCCACGTCGATTCGACCGTGTACGACCACACCTCGGTGCTGCGGTTCCTGGAGCGCTGGACCGGCGTGGCCGAGCCGAACATCAGCAAGTGGCGGCGGACGGTCGCGGGTGACCTCACCGGCGCCTTCGACTTCTCCCGCGCCGGTCGCCCGCCGCGCGTGACCCGGCCCGGGCCGGTACCCGCGCCGATCAGCCGCTGGCGCCCGTCCGCGCCGTCGGAGCAGGCCCTGCCCGTGGCCGAACCGGGCGACCGTCCCGCGCGCCCGCTGCCGTATCAGGTCTCGGTGTCCGGCTCGGTGGACAAGTCGGGCAAGCTGGCGCTGTCGCTGGTGAACAGCGGCTCGTCGTCGGCGCATTTCGCGCTGTACCCCTACAAAGGCGAATTCGCCGAGCCCGCGCACCGCGATGTCCGGGGCGAGGCCGCCGAGACCGTGGCGCTGCCGGGCGACGACTACCGCGTCGTCGTCCAGGGGCCGAACCGGTCCTGGTGGGAACTGCGCGGGAACCGCAAGGGCGCGGCGGCGGGCGTCGACGTGCGGACCCGGTTCCTGTCCTGGCGTCCGGGTGTCGAGTTCAAGGTGACGAACTCGGGCTCCTCGGCGCTGACGCTGCGGCTCTCGTCGGCGCGACTCACGCGCGTGGTGCGGGTCGGGGCCGGGCGTTCGGCCACTGTGGACTGGCCGGTCTCGCAGGGCTGGTACGACGTGAAGGTCACCGCCGATGAGGACGGCGCGTTCCTGCGCACGTTGACGGGCAAGGTGGAAAACCGGCGGCGCTAGCGACTCGTGAGTGGTAATGATGGTTCTAACCGTCATTACCACTCACGAGGTGGCTCCACTTATGACCCTCACCCTGCACGCCGTCTGTTTCGACGCGAACGACCCCCTCCGCCTCGCGAAATTCTGGGCGGGCGTCCTCGGCTGGACGCCGGACGGCGAAACGCTGGTGCCTGCCGACGACACCGGGTTCCGGATCCGCTTCGTCCCCACCGAGGAAAAGAAGTCCGTCAAGAACCACGCGCATTTCGACCTGACGAGCACCTCTCTCGAAAACCAGCGGGAAACGGTCGCGAAGGCACTCGAACTCGGCGGCGGGCATATCGACATCGGTCAGGGTCCGGAAGAGGAGCACGTGGTGCTCGCCGATCCCGAAGGCAACGAGTTCTGCGTGATCGAGCCGGGCAACGATTTCCTGGCCGACTGCGGTTTCGTCGGAGCGCTCGCCTGCGACGGCTCTCAGGAGGTCGGGTACTTCTGGAGCAAGGCGCTGGAGTGGCCGCTGGTCTGGGATCAGGACCAGGAGACCGCGATCCGTTCCCCGCACGGCGGCCCGAAGATCACCTGGGGCGGCCCGCCTTTCGATGCCAAGACCGAGAAGAGGCGGGTGCGGTTCGCTTTGAGCGGCCTTCTCCCGGACGTCGATCGGCTCGTCTCGCTCGGCGCGACCCGGCTCGGCACCGGGGAAAGCGGACAGGTGGAGATGGCGGACCCCGACGGCAACGAGTTTTCTGTCGTGGTGTCCGGCTAACCTCCGCGTCATGGACATGAGAGCCGCGGCCGAAGCCCTCGTCGCCGGGGAACGCTTCAGCGTCTGGGACCTGGACAAGGCCGGGCCGGACGACCTCCCCGAACTCCGCGAAATCCGGCGAACCGGGAATCCGGCGCTGCGCAACGCGGCGCGCGCGCTGTTGTTCGCCTTGGGCGGCCCGGAAGCACTCGGCGAGTACGACCTCGCGCTCTTCCGCCGTCTGATCCGGAGCAAGATCGACGGCGAGGTTCCGGTCGCGATGCGGGGTTGCGAGTTCTGGTACGCCCTCCCGACCGCCGACCAGGCGGCCGTCCTCGACGCGTTCGGCCTGTCCGATCCGGAACCGGTGACCATGTCGCTGGGCACCGAGATCTGGAACCAGCACTACCTCGGCCCGGGGCATCAACGATGCGCCCGGGTCTACGTCAGCCCTGCCCTCGACGGATGGACGCTCGTTTTCGGCAGGCCGTCGGAGGACATGCACCCCGCGGGCATCACCGAGGAAAGCTCCTGGAGCGTCGAGCCGCGCGAGCAGTATCAAGCGATGCTCGCGAACGAAAAGGTCCGGCGCGAAGTGGACCGTGAGCGCTGCGTCGAGCTGAGCCGCCGGTTCGGCGCCGCACACCAGTACTTCCGCAGTTACGGCGACTCCATGACGTCGTGGTGCGTCGCCGAAAAGGGCGAGCTGGTCCGGTTCTACGGCAACGCCGCCCCCGAGGAATCGGCCGGTGAACTCGCGGCGGAGAACGGCTATCTCCTCCCCCACGAAGAGACGCCGTTACCCGAAGGCTGGGCCGACGACATCCCTCACACCGAGAATCCCTTGGACTGGCAACGCGAATGGGTCCGGCGTTACCGGCGCCTGAAGACGGAACTCGAAATCCCGGACCACTGCGACGCGGACACGATCGCCGAAGCCCTTTCGGTGCACCCCGGCAAGATCGGCCCGCACACCCGCGTTACGGGAAACGGCGTCATAGCACTGACGGGATGTGGCCGGGAGTATGGCCACCCGCGAACGTTGTTGAAGGGCCTGACTTACACACCGGCACCCGAACCACCCTCACTTCTCGACGAAGACCAGACCTGACGAAGCACAGGTACGTCCGGCAGTGCGGCACAGGATGGAAATTGGTCTACACCTATTGACGCGCGGCAGGTCAGCGGCTCAAGCTGCTGAGACCGAGGGCCATCTTCCACTGTCGGAGGTTCGGCGTGCCAAGGAGAACCAGGAAACTACTCCCCCTGCTGGCGTCGCTCATCGCGCTGGCCGGACTCATGATCGTCGTCATCACCCCGTCCACGTCGAGCGCGGCAGGCCATGAGGACTGCCGTCCCGACGGTCTCTACCGGACGCCCGGCGTCGACACCCCCTACTGCACCGTCTACGACACGACCGGCCGGGAAACGCTGGGGGGCGGGCATTCCCGCCGCGTGATCGGCTACTTCACCAGCTGGCGCACCGGGAAGAACGGCGCGCCGGCCTATCTGGTCAACAACATCCCGTGGTCGAAGGTCACCCACCTCAACTACGCGTTCGCCCATGTCGACGCGCAGAACAAGGTTTCGGTCGGCGCCCCGGGCGCGGCCAACGAGTCCATCGGCATGGAATGGCCGGGCGTCCCCGGCGCAGAGATGGATCCGTCATTGCCCTACAAGGGACATTTCAATCTGCTGACCAAGTACAAGAAGCAGAACCCGAACGTGAAGACGCTGATCTCGATCGGCGGCTGGGCCGAAACCGGCGGCTTCCTGAACCCGGACGGCACGCGTAACGCCTCGGGCGGGTTCTACAAGATGACGCAGACCCAGGCGGGCATCGACGTCTTCGCCGATTCCGTCGTGCAGTTCCTGCGCACCTACGGCTTCAACGGCGCCGACATCGACTACGAGTACGCGACGTCGGCCAACTACGCCGGAAACCCCGACGACTACTGGATCGCGCAGGCCAACCGCGGGACCCTCTGGGCGGGCTACGAAAACCTGATGCGCACACTGCGCGAGAAACTCGACCGGGCCGGTGCCGCCGACGGGAGGCACTACCTGCTGACCGCGGCCGTGCCCGCGTCCGGCTGGCTGCTGCGCGGTCAGGAGGTCTACGGCGTCACGCGGTATCTCGACTACGCCAACATGATGAGTTACGACCTGCACGGTGCGTGGAACCAGTTCGCCGGGCCGAACGCCGCGCTCTACGACGCCGGGAACGACGCGGAACTCGCGCATTGGCAGGTGTACACGACACCGCAGTACGACGGTCAGGGTTATCTCAACACCGACTGGGCGTATCACTATTTCCGCGGTGCCATGCAGGCCGGCCGGATCAACATCGGGGTCGGGTTCTACACCCGGGGCTGGCAAGGTGTTTCCGGCGGGACGAACGGCTTGTGGGGCAAGGCGCCCCTGCCGGACCAGAAACAATGTCCACCGGGCACCGGCTCCCAGGTCGGCTCGACGGTGCCATGCGGTAACGGCGCCATCGGCATCGACAACCTCTGGCACGACCTCGGCCTGGCGGGCGGCGAGGTGCCGGCGGGCGCGAACCCCATGTGGCACGCCAAGAACCTCGAGAACGAGATCACGCCGGACTACCTGGAGGCATACGGGCTCACCCCCAAGACCGACCCGACCGACCGGATTTCGGGCACCTACAACAGGTTCTACGACAACACGATGGTGACGCCGTGGCTGTGGAACAACGACAAGAAGGTGTTCCTGTCCACTGAGGACGAAGCGTCGATCGCCACCAAGGCCAAGTACGTCGCCGACAAGGGCATCGGCGGCATCATGATCTGGGAACTGGCCGGCGACTACGCCTTCGACGACGCCAAGGGCCAGTATTTCATGGGCGACACCCTGCTCACGAAGATCAACGACGGCCTGCGCGGCGCCGCCCCCTACGGCAACGCCAAGTCGCCGCGTCCCGCGCCCGCGTCGGTGCTCGACGTGAACGTCAACCTGACCGGGTTCGCGCTGGGCGACGCGAACTATCCGATCACGCCGCGGATGCGCGTCACCAACAATTCGGCCACCACCATCCCCGGTGGCACGAAGATCGAGTTCGACTACGGCACGAGTGCGCCCGGCAGCATGTCCGACCAGTCCGGCTTCGGCCTCGCCGTCACGAGCAAGGGTCACAGCGGGCCCAACGTCGGCGGCCTGAAGGGAGACTTCCAGCACGTCGCGGTGACCGTGCCGACCTGGCAGACCATCGCGCCGGGCGCCACGGTCGAGATCCGGCTGAACTACTACATGCCGATCGCGTCGCCGTCGAACTTCACCTTCACCTTCGGCGGGACGACGTACGCGATCGCGTCGGACCACCCCCGGGGCGGTGGCGCTCCGCCGACGACCACCACCACACCCACCACCGGCACGACGACCACGACACCCACGACCAGTCCGACGACCACCCGGACGACCACCACGACCCCGACGACGACCACCTCGGCCCCGTCGGGCACCTGGGCGCCGAACACCGACTACGCCACCGGTGCCCGGGTGACCTACAACGGCGCCTCCTACGTCTGCCGTCAGGGCCACCGGTCCCTGCCGGGCTGGGAGCCGCCGAACGTGCCCGCCCTCTGGGCACCCGCCTGACAGACCCCGACAGCGCGCTCGTGAGTGGTAATGACGGTTCTAACCGTCATTACCACTCACGAGGCTTGGCCGGAATCCGCAGGGGGCGGCGCAGCCTGCGGAGGGGTATAGGTCGTTATACGTCAGGCATCGCCCGGATCGGCGCCGAGCACCGAGGCGGCGGTGTACCGCGAACGGTGGAGACCGGCGGTGCGCCGGAGGGTGAACCGGTCGATCTCCGCGCCGTCGTTGCGCAGGGTTCGCACGGTCAGCGTCGTCCGTTGCCCGAACCAGGCGGGTTTGACGTCGATCGCGAGGAAGGAGTACCCGGTGTAGCGCACCCGGGACCACGGCACCGTTTCGGTCACCTTCTCGCCGCCCTTGACCCAGTGGTAGGACTGGAACTCCCCCGCGAACGTGTCGGGCACCGGGAAGCTGTAGAGGCTCTTCCCGCCACCGCCGCACGTCGCGTACACGGTACCGTCACGGTCCGGCTCGACGGTGTCGCCGATCTTGACCTCGCGGGTCACCTTGCCGCCGCGAAGCGCGTCGGTGCGTTCGTAGATGTGGTTGTGCCCGTTGATGACGAGGTCCACCTGGTACTCGTCGAACAGCGGGACCCACTGCTCGCGGACACCGCCCTCGGACGCGTGCTGATTGGTCGTCGAGTAGGCACAGTGGTGGAAGAACACCACGACGAAGTCGACGTCCGGCTGCGAGCGCAGATACCGCAGGCGCCGCTTGAGCCACGCCGTCTGGGATCCATGCGAATACCCGAGGTTCGCGGGGATCTCGTAGGAGACGTCGTTGGCGTCGAGCGAGATCACCCCGACGTTGCCGTAGATGAACGAGTACACGCTCGGGCAGTCGCGCGGACCGCTCTCGGGGAAGTCCCAGCGCTTGAGCTGGCCGCCGTAACCGTCGGGCGAGTAGAGCGCCTCCATGTCGTGGTTGCCGGTGGTGACCATCCAGGGCACCGAAGCCGCGACACCCTCGATCTGGCGGTAGTAGGCGTCCCAGACCTTCGGATCGAACAGGTCGTGATCCGCGTCGGGCTTGGACCCGGGCGGTTTGCCCGCGCCACTCGGATCCGCGTAGGCGATGTCGCCCGCCAGCAGGTGGAAGCGCGGATCCTGGCGCGCGACCGCACCGTCCTGCGCGAGCGCCGTCGTCGATACGCCCTGGTCACCAAACGCGGTGAAGGTGAACTTACCCGCCGGGACACCCCGGGCGGGCGCGGTGGTGAAGGTCGAGATCGCGGCGGGACCGCCGTCACCCGACGCCGGGTCGAAGCCCTCGTGCCCGACGGCGTACCGGTAGGTGCGGCCGGGCCACAGGTGATCGGCCTCGGCGTGCAGGTAGTACTGGTCGTAGGGCGCGATGACGCCGTCGACCTCGGAATGCAGCACGCGGACCTCGGCCGGGATCCGGTGACTCCAGCCGCCGTGGCGGTCGGCGATGCGCAGGAACGGCTTCCGCACCGGCGCCGGCACCTGCCACGCGACCCGCATCGACGTCCGCGGGTTGCGGCCGAACGCGAGATGCCGCCCCGCCGGGACGACCTTGTCGCCGTCGGCGTACGCGGTGCCCGGCAGCAGAAGCGGCCCCGCCGCGAGCAGCGCGCCCCCGGCGGCGGCGCCCTTGAGCATCGAGCGGCGGCTCAGGTATTCGTGTTGTTCGGCCATCGACAGGCGCGAGGCCAGCGCGTCGGGGACACCGACCCTGGGGATTTCCATGCGCGCGATACTCGCTCACGGATGTGCCCGGCTCGCGACGGTGAGGCGAACGGAGGCCGTCGAGCTGCCCAGGGCGGGCCCAAGGGGATCCCAAGCACCCTTTACCGACCGGGTCTCGTGAGTGGTAATGATGGTTCTATTGAGGGGTAAGGCAAAGATGTCGTGCCCCGGCGAGCGTCCGGACTGGCTGGCAGAAGTCGGGCCGCGGATCCGAGAGACACTCTTCTGAAGACAAGTGTCCGACTTGGGTTGTTTGTTCGGTTTCGCGAGGTGGTCGTGAGTGGCAAAGAGCGTTAGAACGCTCTTTACCACTCACGACGCCGTTCAGGAACGTGCATTTAGGCATCAACCGGACGCCGAGTCCCCGAAAACTGTCCTTTGTGGACGGGTCCCGGTCTCGCGAGAGACCTACGTAGGTTGCCAAGTAGTGAAGGCCTCCTTCGCTACCTTGAGGGTAGGCAAGGGGACCTTCACGGCATCGAGTCGATCACGCCACGTTTGCCTTAC
>NZ_ASJB01000032.1 GCF_000478275.1 Amycolatopsis orientalis DSM 40040 = KCTC 9412 | reverse complement strand
AACTTGACCACAAAGATGCTCGCATCCACTCTACAGTTCTCAAACACCACACCAGAAACAAACAACCTGGAGCTCGTGTAAGCCCCTTGGCGTGTTGCCTCAGGACCCAACAGCGTGCTGAGTGAACAATCCCTCCGACCTCCCAGGAACACCCCCTCCACGCTCCCCGAAGGAAGCAGTACTAGAGCGTCCCGGCAAAAGCCGGCCGAACCATAACCAGTAGTTCCACAATTCCTTGAGCAAGCCCGGCAACACCACATTCGGGTGTTGAGCCGTGCCCACTCCACCACCGTTGCTCCGGGTATCCCGGCGGGGTGGATGTGTTGCTCCTTAGAAAGGAGGTGATCCAGCCGCACCTTCCGGTACGGCTACCTT